>NZ_JAGQFP010000001.1:0-1200000 GCF_019090095.1 Stutzerimonas stutzeri
TTGCTAGCTGTAACGCACGGCGCAAAGCTCGTTGCACAGGCGAGCGTCAATCGCCGCGGTACTCGCAACCACTCGTGCAGGTTTCGTGAAGTCGAATTCTCGATAGCTCCGGTAGTAGCGGCTTGAGTTCATGCCAGATCCATTTGGCCAAGTTCTCGCTGGTGGGGTTTTCCAAACCGGGCAGATCATTTAGATAGTTATGATCGAGCCTCTCATAGATCGGCGTGAAGACTTGCTTTATGTCACCGAAATCCCGAATCCACCCTGTATGAGGATCCACTTCTCCTTGTAGATAAATGGCTATTCGAAACGAATGACCATGAAGGCGCCCACACTTGTGCCCTTCGGGTACGTGCGGCAAGCGGTGCGCTGACTCGAACGTAAACTCCTTGAATATTTCCATTTGACCGATCCCGATAATTCTAAAGCTCCGCCGAGTTTACTGGTTTGCGCGCAACCTGTGGCGCTTGAGCGACTTTTCGTAACGCAAGCCGCGCGAAGCGTTTTATGGCGTTCCGTCTTTTGACAGCCTTTCGGGCATGGGGCAAAGTACCCGGCTTTTGATTGGCATATGCCACTTTGGGGAGTTGAAATGAATGCAGTAGTGGCAGCCGTCAGCATCATGCTGATTCTAAGTCTGTGCAGAGTTCATGTTGTCGTCGCGTTGATTGCCGGAGCCTTGGCTGGTGGAGTCCTGGGTGGGTTAGGACTAGAAGGTAGCTTGGCTGCATTCAACAAGGGGTTAGGTGGAGGCGCGACGGTAGCGCTCTCATATGCGTTGCTGGGGGCGTTTGCCGTTGCTATTGGGAAAAGTGGCCTGGCCCATGCCTTGGCCGACCGGGCGCTGGCGATGGTGGGTAAGCGTGAATCGCACCAGGCCGGTGTGGTGAAGTGGTTAATGATTGGTCTGCTGCTGGCCGTCGCAGTGTCGTCACAGAACATCCTGCCAATCCATATCGCATTTATTCCACTACTGGTTCCACCGTTGCTCTATGTATTGAGCAAGCTGCAGATAGACCGGCGTTTGATTGCCTGCGTGTTGGCATTTGGATTGGTTACGCCCTACATGTTTCTGCCTGTGGGCTTCGGTGGCATCTTCCTGAAAGAAATCCTGCTCGCAAACGTTGCCAAAAGTGGCGTCGATGTCTCGGGCATCAACGTGAGCCAAGCGATGTTGATTCCGGCGCTTGGCATGGTCGTCGGTCTCGTGATCGCGCTGTTCAGCTACCGCAAGCCGCGCACTTACGACCTGACCAAGGTTGACCAATCGCAAGCGGTGAGTGTTCGCTACAGCCCGCTTACTCTGCTGGTTGCCGCGTTGGCCGTTGCAGCTGCGTTTGTCGTGCAGCTCTGGCTGGACTCGATGATCATCGGCGCTCTGGTGGGATTCGTGATTTTCTCGATCTCGGGGGTGGTGCGTTGGAAAGAGGCCGACGACCTGTTTACTGAAGGCATGAAAATGATGGCCATGATCGGTTTCATCATGATCGCCGCTGCCGGCTTCGCAGAGGTCATGCGTGAAACCGGCGATGTGAAAACGCTGGTCGATGCGTCTGCCGAGTGGGTCGGTAACAGCAAAGCCATCGGCGCCCTGATGATGCTGCTGGTGGGGCTGCTGGTCACCATTGGTATCGGATCATCCTTTTCCACTGTCCCTATCATTGCCGCGATCTTCGTGCCGCTCGGGCTGCAGCTAGGGTTCAGCCCGTTGGCCATCGTCAGCTTGGTCGGGACGGCAGGCGCACTGGGAGACGCCGGCTCACCGGCCTCGGATTCCACGCTCGGTCCAACTGCCGGATTGAATGCGGACGGCCAGCATAATCACATTTGGGACACCGTTGTGCCGACCTTCGTGCACTACAACCTCCCGTTGCTGGCGTTCGGCTGGTTCGCTGCGATGACCCTGTGACAGGCTAGCAATTACTGCTCGAACCTCGGTGGCGTCGCCGCAACGGCGGCGCCTTCATCGTTCCGATACCCAATCGATTTAGCACTCCTCACTACGATCGCTGACTAATAGATACAACCGCAGCGATAGGATGATGATTGTGAAATCGACTCTAGAGCAGAAAGTGTTTCTCAGTCTGCTGCTCGTCGTGACGATCGCTTTCGGCTGGATACTGTTTCCTTTCTACGGGGCGGTATTCTGGGCTGTCATTCTTGCGATCATCTTCGCGCCGCTACAGCGCCGTCTCTACCAGTCGCTTGGCAATCGCCGAAACCTCACCGCGTTGATCACTCTACTGGTCTGTTTGATCGTTGCGGTGTTGCCGGTCATCTTGATCACCGGGCTGCTGGTTCAGGAGGGAACGGCGCTTTATAAACAGATCGAAAGCGGTGAGCTCGACGTCGGCAGCCTTGTCGGAAGTGCGAAAGACTTGCTGCCCGCATCGTTGCAGTCGCAACTGCAGCGGTTTGGGTTCGGCGATGTCGATCAGATGCGCGAGCGGTTGGCCAGTGGCGCCCTGGAGGGAAGTCAGTTCCTGGCTACCAAGGCCTTCAGTTTCGGACAGGGGACCTTCCAGTTCCTGGTCAGCTTTTTCGTGATGCTGTATCTGCTGTTCTTTCTGATTCGGGATGGACGCGAACTGGTTGCGCGAATCCGACGAGCTCTGCCGTTGAACGACAATCAGAAACGCCGGCTGTTCAGCAAGTTCACCCGGGTGGTCCGAGCTACCGTCAAGGGCAACATCGTGGTGGCCGCCACTCAAGGGTTCCTCGGTGGCGTCATCTTCGCCATCCTGGCAATTCCGGGTGCATTGTTGTGGGGCGTGCTCATGGCGTTTTTGTCCTTGCTTCCCGCTGTCGGTGCGGGGCTGATCTGGACGCCAGTGGCCATCTACTTCCTGATGAAGGGGATGATCGTTCAGGGCGTGGTGCTCACGCTGTATGGGGTTTTGGTGATCGGCCTTGTCGATAACATCCTGCGTCCGATTCTCGTTGGAAAGGACACCAAGATGCCGGATTACCTGGTACTGATTTCGACGCTGGGTGGGCTTGCCCTGTTCGGCCTGAATGGCTTCGTGATCGGACCGCTGATTGCGGCACTGTTTATGTCTGCGTGGGGGCTGTTTACGTCTGCAGAAGGTCGGGCACCCAACTAGGTGCGTCCGGCTTGGACGCACCTGCTTGCTGGTTAGAGGACGCGTCCGCCATCATCCCGGCTGATGATCACCGTGGCCGAGCGAGGCCTGCGGTTTGCTCCGTCCGGCCATGTGCTGGTGTATTCGGTCGAGCTGGAGCCTTCTCCCGGATGCTGGATGTTGACGAACAGGGTCCGAAAATCCGGTGTTGCGGTAATGCCTGTCACTTCGGCGCCTACCGGGCCTACCAGGAAACGCTTGGTTTCACCTGTCCGCGGATCCGAGACCAGCATTTGATTGTTGCCGAACGGACCTCGTTCCAGCTGGCTGCCGCTCATGTCGGTCTGTATCCAGAGCCGCCCGTCGCTGTCGAACCAGAGTCCGTCTGGACTGGCCAGAATGTTCTCTTCACTCAACGGCTTGCCCGCTGGGTCGCGGCTATCGGTCTGAGGGCCGGCGAGAAGATAGAGATCCCAGTGAAACTGTGTGCCGCTGTGGTTCGATGACGCCTCTCGCCACCGGATGATGTGGCCATAGGGGTTAGGGGCTCGAGGATTGGCAGCGTCGGCATCTTGCCGCGCAGTGTTGTTTGTCAGCGTGAAATACACATCACCGGTGCCGGGATGCACCGCGCCCCATTCGGGCCGGTCCATGCGGGTCGCACCGACAATGTCCGCAGCGAGGCGGGTATTGATCAGGACGTCGCCCTGATCGCTGAAGGCGACACCTGCCGCAGCGCACGCCTGCTGGAAGCCTGCATCGTCGATATCCAGCGGTAACCAGTCGCCACTGCCGTCCGGGTTGAAGCGCGCTACATACAAAGTGCCGTCGTCAAGGAGACGGCTATCGCTGTGCTGGGGGCGGTACTTGTCACGGCTGACGTATTTGTAGATGTACTCGTTCTGCGAATCGTCGCCGGAATAGCAGACGACTGGCGCCCCCGGACGGGTAGGGGCAAACACCAGTCCTTCATGGGCAAAGCGTCCGAGGGCGGTGTGTTTGATCGGAGTGGAGTCGGGATCGAACGGATCGATCTCAACGATCCAGCCAAAGGTATTGGGCTCGTTGCGGTAGTCGGCACGAGCATCTTCGGACGACACCGTGGCATCGAAACGCTGGAACTCGTCGCCCGGAATCGTTTCCCAGCCGTAACGGCTGGTGGCGCGTATACCGTAGCGCTTCAGCTGTCGAGGCAGCTCCGCATCGCGGCTCGCGAAATAGCCCGCCCAGTTTTCCTCGCATGTCAGATAAGTACCCCAAGGCGTATAGCCGTTCGAGCAATTGTTCAGCGTTCCCCGGGTCGAGGTACCGCTCGGGCTATACCGCGTTTTCATCAGATCATGACCCCGGGCCGGCCCCTCGATTCGCATAGGCGTGGCGCCAGTGATGCGCCGATTCCGGGCCGAAGGCAGCATGGCCCATTCGCCCCGGACGCTGCGGCGAATTTCCACGATCGATACGCCATGAGCGTTGATTTCCTTGCGGACTTCATCGGCGTTGACACGCTTGCCGTTGACCTCGGTTGGGCCGTTGCGGTGAAGCAGCGGCGGATCGATGTATTCGTGATTCACCGCGAGCAGCCCGTGGTCGCTCTTGCGTCCTCTGAACTTCGCATCCATCGGGAAGAAATGCATGCCATCGTGGTGCATGCCGGTCTGCTGCGCCTGGTCTTGCGCGCTGTTGCCGCCATCTTCCAGATAGCCTGGGTAGCTGCCGCAGATCGGCGTGCCCCATGGGATGAATGCCTTTGCCGTATAGCCGGATGGAACCGTAACCCTGTCCGCTCTGGTTATGCGCACGGCGTCGAATGGCAAATTGCTGCGGCGTTTGAATAGCGCTGACGGCTTGGCCGCGTCCGCCAGAGCAGGCAAGCTGCCGAGGAAGGCGAGCGCACCCAGCGCCGCACCGCCGGCCAGAACCTTGCGCCGCCCGAGATTGATGACGTCTTGAATATGAGGATTGCCTGAACGGTTGCTCGGCAGTTCATCGCCATTGCCGAACAGGATGTTGTTATCGTCAGTCACGACGCAGCTCCATAGGATAATCGACGGAACTGAGACGCTAGGCCGCGCTTGCGACAGCTTGGTGACAGGACGATGGCGACCGACAGGCGGTCGGCGAGTGCGCGTTAGATGCGCCGGCCCGTTTGGCGCTGCGGGCCGGCACGCGACGCCGGCATGCCTGCCACCTTCGGCGCAGCCGGCCCCGTGAAGCGACTCCCTTAGAGCCAGCCTTTCTCCCGGTAAAAGCGCTCGGCGCCTTCATGCAACGGCGCGGTCAGGCCGACGCGAATCATGTCCTTGGCTTCCAGATCGGCAAATGCCGGATGCAGGCGCTTGAAGCGGTCGAGGTTGTCAAACACGGCCTTGACCAACTGATAGACGATCTCGGGATCGGTCTTGGACGTCGTGGCCAGCACCGCCTTGCCGCCAATCGAGGGCACCGCGTTATCGACGCCGGGGTACAGCCCCGCCGGGATTTGCGCCGCGGTGTAGTAGTCGGCTTGTTGCAAGAACGCGTCGATTTCCGGCCCGGTCACCGGGATGAGCTTCGCATCGACATTGGTGAGGGCTTCCTGAATCGCCCCGCTGGGATGACCGACCACATAGGTGATGACGTCGAGGTTGTTATCGCCCAACGCGGAAGCCATCTCGGCGGGCTTGAGCTCCCCGGCCAGCGCGAAGTCGGCGTTGCTCCAACCCTTGGCCTTCATGACCTCGTCGAAGGTGTCGCGGCTACCCGAACCGGGCACACCGATATTGACCCGCTTGCCCTTGAGGTCATCGAACGACTCGATGCCGCTGTCGCTTCGCGCGACGACCGTGAGAATTTCGGTCTGCAAAGAAAACACCGCACGGAGTTCCTCGATCGGGCCCTTCTTGTCGAACGGAGCGAGGCCGTTCAGGGCCTTGTGCTGGTGATCGGACTGAATGAAGCCGAACTCGTATTCACCACTTTCCAGCGACACGATGTTGGTCACGCTACCGGCTGTGGACGGTGCATTGCATTTGATCGCCGGCTGCACCTCGGCGCGATTGAGAAAACGGCATACCGACTGGCCGGCCGTGTAGTAGACGCCGGTCTGACCGCCAGTGCCAATAGTGACGAAACGCTCCTGGGCGACCGCGGTGGCGGCGCTCAAAGAGCCCACCAGGGCGCACTGCAGGAAGGCCATACGGATTTTCTGCTTCATCATGATTCCCTCTTTTGTTGTTGTTCGTACGGGGTTTGCGATTCCACACAGGGTAACCGTTCCATGTCGGTTGCCCGGTTCGGCGTGGCTGATCAGGCAGTGGCGGCGATTACCATGACCTCCACGAGCACGTTTGGCGAGGCGAGGCGCGCTTCGACCGTTGCCCGGGCGGGTGCGCATCCTGCTGGTAACCATTCGCACCAGACGGCGTTCATCGCCGCGAAGTCGGCCTCTATGTCTTTCAGCCAGATTTGCGCGCTGAGTATTCGCGAGCGATCGGAACCGGTCGAGGCCAGCAAACGGTCAATCTTGGCTAGGACCTGGCGGGTCTGGCCGGAAACATCTTCACCTCGGTCATCCGGTACTTGCCCGGCAAGAAAAGTCAGACCGGCAAAGGTAACGGCGGCCGACATGCGCTCCGTGGTGTCGAGGCGTTGAATTGTCATGTGAGGTTCCTCTCTCGGTGGTGGTGATCACGCCGCAAGGGTGAGGCCGTCGAGCGTAACGGCGGGGCGCTGATGGTCGATGAGGTCGCAGAGCACGTCGGCGCTGCCGCAGGCCAGGGTGAAGCCGAGACTGCCATGGCCGACGTTGAGCCAGAGGTTGTCGAACGGCGATGCACCGAGCAGCGGTGTACCCTCCGGCGTTGCTGGCCGCAGGCCTGCCCATTGCGTCGCGTTGCGATAGTCGCCAGCGCCGGGGAATGTCATGCCGGCGAGACGTTGCAGCATGGCGATCCTGCCTCGGTCGAGCGTGGCGTCCCAGCCGCCAATGTCCACCATCGCCGCTACGCGCAATTGATCGCCAAGCCGCGCGTAGACCACCTTGTTGTCGTAGTCGGTCACGTTGGTCTCCGGCGCGTCGAGCGGGCGGCGCAGCGGTAGCGTCAGGCTATAACCCTTGAGAGGGTAGATCGGCAGCTCGATGCCCAGCGGCTTGAGCAATGCCACACTGGCGGCGCCGGCCGCCACGACCACGTGATCCACTGCCAGCGACTCGTTATCGAGGCTCAGCGAGCGGATGCGCGCACCCTGGGTGTGCAGCGCACTGACCGCACGGCCACAGTGCAACCGGAAGCCGGGCGACTCTTCCAGCCGCTCGAGCAGCCGCTGACAAAACAACTGGCAATCGGCGGCCTCGTCGCCTGGTGAATAGAGCCCACCCTGCAGTTCATCCGCGAGCGGGCGCAAGGCGGGTTCGATTTCGCCGCATCGCTGGGCGTCGAGTACGAGCTGTCCGGTACTCGCGTCGAAGCCGCTGATGGCCTTCTCGAAACTGGACCGATCGCGATAGATCACCAGCTTGCCATTGGCACGCCAGGCAAAATCGCTCAGCCCGTCCTCCTCGCGCCACGTGCGTAGGACTTGCTGACTGTGCAGAGAGAGGCGCAACAGACGCTCGGCGTTGCGTCGATTGGTGGAGCGTCGGCAGGCGAGCAGAAAACGCAGGCACCAGCGCCACTGCTGCTTGCTCAGCCTCGGACGGAAACGCAGAGGAGCATCATCTCCGCGCAGCAGCCAGCCAAGCGCTTGCAGCGGAACACCTGCATCGGCAAGCGGCGAGACGTAGCGGTAGCTGAGCTGGCCCCCATTGGCGAAGCTGGTCTCCAGGGCAACCTGGTCCCGCTTCTCGATCAGGTCCACCTGATGGCCTCGCCGTAGCAAGGCATAGGCTGTGCTCAACCCGATGACGCCGCCACCGATCACCGCAATTCGCATCGTGTCGCTCCAGGATTTCGATGACCGAAGCCTAAGGGCGCGATGGACGACGCTGCTAATGAAAGGATGGTGGCCACCTATAACCCGAGGTTATGCTCCGGCCAGGTCAGCTCTGGAGCGAATCCATGCGTCTCCGTCACATCGAATTGTTTCAGGCCATCTTGCAGACCGGCAGCCTGACGGCGGCGGCGCAGCTGCTGCACATCTCGCAGCCGGCCGCCAGCAAGATTCTCAAGCACGCGGAACTACAGCTAGGTTTCGCGCTGTTCAGCCGCGTACGCGGCAAGCTGCAACCGACTGCCGAAGCGCGGATCCTGCAGCAGGAAACCGAGCGGATCGCCGCGGACCTGCAGAGCCTGCGACGGCTAGCCGACAACCTGGGGCGTGGTGAAGAGCGTGCGCTGCGTTTGATCTGCACGCCGGCACTGGCCCAAGCCTTGGTGCCCGAAGCACTGCGCGGCTGGCGAAAGCGCTTCGCCCGGACGCGCTGTCACCTGGCGACTCAGCACACCGCTGAAATCATCGAGGCGTTGCTGCTGCGCGAGGCGGATGTCGGCCTGACGCTGCAGGCGGTGGAGCATCCGGGGCTCAGCAGCCAGACCCTCGCACACGGACGAATGATGGTGATCGCGCCGGCTGGCTGGTGGCCGGAGGAGGCGCTTGCGCAACCCTTTCGACTGGAAGAGCTGGCCGATGCGCCACTGATTGGTCTGGACACCCGCGATGCGCTCGGAGGTTTGTTACGCGGGCACCTCGAGGCCCTCGCTTCGCCACCGCGCATAGACACCTGGGTGCAGACCTATCAATTGGCGCTCAGTCTGGTGGAGGCCGGGCAGGGCCTGGCCTTGGTCGATCCGCTTACGGCACAGCTGGGTAACGGGCAATTGGTACAAGCGCGGCCCCTGGAACCGCACATCCCCGTACCGCTGTATGCCTTGGTCCGGGCACAGGAGGCGTCACCTGCGGCGCAACTGGAGCTGCTCGAACAGGTGCGCCAGCAGGCCGAACGATTGATGCGCGAACCACCCCGCGCCTGACGACGCGCCGGCACTGGTTGCGGGCTGGCTGCGCTACCATCGCCGGATATCACTACGGGTCGGGCTTTTCATGGAACACGCCACACCGCTTTCCTTGTATCGGCAAGCCGTCGAGCGTCATGGCTTCGTCAGCGACGCAGCCCAGCGGCACGCCGTCGAACAGCTGCAAGGCTGTTATGAGGCGCTGCACGGCGAGGCGGCCATCGCGCCGCGTGGCATCTACCTGTGGGGGCCGGTTGGGCGTGGCAAGACCTGGTTGATGGACATCTTCCACCGCAGCTTGCGGATCCCCTCGCGGCGGCAGCATTTTCATCACTTCATGCGCTGGGTACACATGCGCCTGTTTCAGCTCAATGGAACGGCCGACCCGCTGCAAGCGCTAGCCCGCGAACTCAGCGAGCACGTCCGAGTGCTCTGCTTCGATGAACTGTTCGTCGGCGATATCGGCGACGCCATCATCCTCGGGCGCCTGTTCCGGGTGATGTTCGAGCATGGCGTGATCGTTGTCGCCACCTCCAATCAACCGCCGCAACAGCTATACGCCGACGGCTTCAACCGTGAGCGATTTGTGCCGGCCATCGCCGCGATCGAACAGCACATGGACGTGCTCGACGTGGACGGCGGCGAGGACCATCGGTTGCGCCCGGGGGCGGCGCTGCAGCGCTACTGGGTAGCGGCGCCAGGCCGCGGCGGTGCGCTGCAGGCGGTCTTCGAGGCACTGACCGATGGCCAGCGCGTCAGCACCGCTCCGGTGGGTGTCGGCCGGCGCGCCCTGGAGACGGTGCGCTGCAGCGATTCGGTCCTGTGGTGTCGCTTCGCCGATCTTTGCGAGCAACCCTTTGCGGCGCTGGACTTCATCGAGCTGTGCGACCGCTTCTCAGCGATTCTCATCAGTGAAGTACCGAGGCTGGGGGGCGAGCAGCGCGAAGGGCGCATTGCGCGCGGCACCGAGGATGGGGCGGCGCGGGTAGAGGCGGGGGATCGTGATCTGCCGAAGCTGGCGCCGCGCGACGATGCGGTCAGGCGCTTCATCGCGCTCGTCGATGAGTGCTACGACCGTGGCGTGCCCCTGTACCTCGAAGCCGAGGTGGCGCTGGACGCGCTGTACACGCACGGTTACCTGGCGTTCCCGTTTCGCCGAACACTGAGCCGATTGCAGGAGATGCAGCTGCAGCGATTCGGCGCGGTGATCGGTCAGTCGCGGTAGAACACCTGCACCAGGTGATAGCCGAATGCGCTCTTGATCGGGCCGTGGATGTCACGCAACGGCTTCTTGAAAATCACCTGATCGATGCTGCGGACCATCTGCCCGGGGCGGACCTCGCCGAGGTCGCCACCTTTCTTGCCAGACGGGCAGGTCGAATATTTGCGCGCAAGCACGTCGAAGGCCTCGCCGTTGGCAATGCGCTTTTTCAGCTGGGCCGCTTCGGCTTCGGTCTTCACCAGGATATGGCGGGCCATGGCTTTTGCCATTGTGAAAGCTCCTCGTCAGGGGCGGCGATTGTAGCCAGCGTGCCGGTCAAACCGAAGCGGCATCACCGAAAACCGGACCGTTCATCGTGGATTGTTTCCGACGAACGGTCTTTCGATTGGTTTTATGGGTAGAGATGTTAGCGCTACCATTCGGCCCAACAATCATAACGCAGCACGTCGAAGCTGCTGGAGAGCCATAGTGGATCGCCACTCCAATAGCCCTTTCCCCACTGCCCACCGAGCTCTAGTGGTGATGGGGGTCAGTGGTTCGGGTAAGACCGATACCAGTCACGCCGTTGCCGATGCGCTGGGTTTCCGGCATATCGAAGCCGATCATTTTCACCCCGAAGAAAACGTCGCGCGCATGCGTGCCGGCACGCCGCTGTCGGATGCCGATCGCGTCGAGTGGTTGCAGAAGCTGATCGTCGAGATGCAGCGCGCCATCGATGACGACGTTGGTTTCGTGCTCGCCTGTTCGGCCCTCAAGTGCCGCTACCGCGACCTGCTGCGTCATGCCGTTCCCGGCCTACGTTTCGCCCATCTGGCCATCGATTACGACACCGCCGTGCAGCGTGTCGGCGGTCGGGCCGGGCATTTCATGCCGATCTCGCTGGTCGACAGCCAGTTCGCCACGCTCGAATCACCCGAAGGCGAACCGGGCGTGCTGGTCGTCGACGCCAGCCAGTCGCGCGAGCAGGTGCTCGAGGAAGTCGTCGATTGGATGCAGCGCGAGCCGGGGTTGGAGATCGGCGAGCGTGAAGGTTTTTCTGCCGCTCCGCCTGATAGCGCTAACACGCCGCCGCACGGTGCTGAGCTGACTGGTTCGCCGATCTACAACGGACGCGTCGCGCAAGGTTTCGATCGCATCACCGACTGGCTGATGGCGGCATTGCTGGCGTTCATGGTCGTCGTGGTGTTCAGCAGCGTGGTCCTGCGCTACGCCTTCGGCACCGGCTGGACCGGCGCCGAAGAGCTGTCGCGGCTGGCCTTCGTCTGGCTGGTGTTCGTCGGGGTCGCCTCCAGCATGCGCCGTGGCGAGCTGATGGCCTTCAGCATGATTCGCGACCGTTTCCCCCTGTTGTTCCGCCGCGTGGTGGATTCCATCAGCTGGATCATGGTCGCCGTCGCCAGCGGCCTCGCAGCAGTGGGCGGCTGGCATCAGATGCAGTTCGGCTGGAGCATCACCAGTCCAGTAGTGGGTTACCCATTGGCGGTGGCCATGCTTCCGGTGGCTGCCAGCATGGTCGCGTTGACGGTGCTGGCCTTGATCCAGCTCGTTAACGTCTGGCGTCGACAGCCGCCCGAACATATCGCCGAAGCCAACGTAACGGCCGATTGATCTTCCGATAACAACAAGGGCAGACGCCCACCCGAGGTCCGTACATGACTGTCGTCGTCTTTCTCTCGTCATTGTTTGGCTTCATGGCCTTCGGCATGCCGATCGCCTTCGCGCTGATCCTCACCGGCGCGGTGCTGATGTGGTATCTGGATTTCTGGGACGTGCAGCTGCTCGCCCAGAACCTGCAGGCCGGGGCCGATAGCTTCCCGCTGCTGGCCGTGCCGTTCTTCATTCTCGCTGGCGAACTGATGAATGCCGGTGGCATTTCCCGGCGCATCATCAACATGGCGCAGGCCTACTTCGGCCACAAGCGCGGTGGTCTCGGCTACGTGGCGATCGCCGCATCCGTGCTGCTGGCAAGCATGTCCGGCTCGGCGCTGGCCGACACCGCCGCACTGGCGACCCTGCTGCTGCCGATGATGCGCGAACGCGGCTATCCGCTGAGCCCGTCCTCGGGGCTGGTGGCGGCCGGTGGCATCATCGCACCGATCATTCCGCCGTCGATGCCGTTCGTGATCTACGGCGTGGTCACCAACACCTCGATCAGCCAGCTGTTCCTCGCCGGGATGGTGCCGGGCCTGATCATGGGCGCCGGGCTTGTCGTGGCCTGGACGCTGATCGCCCGCAGGATCGAAGAACCGCCTCAGGCGAAGGCCAGCGGAGCCGAACGCCGCAAGGCCCTGGTCGATGGCGCCGCGGCGCTGATGCTGCCGGTGATCATCGTCGGCGGTTTGCGCTTCGGCCTGTTCACGCCCACCGAAGCGGCCGTGGTAGCAGCGGTCTATGCGCTGCTGGTGTCGACGCTGCTGTACCGTGAGCTGAGCTGGAGCGGTGTTCTCGAGGTGCTGACCCGCGCTAGCCGCACCACGGCTTCGGTGATGTTCCTCTGTGCCGCCGCCATCGTATCGGCCTACATGATCACACTGGCCCAGCTACCGGACGAGATCGCTGCCATGCTCGGGCCGCTGGCTGAAGACCCGAAGTTGCTGATGTTCGCCATCATGGTGCTGATGATCGCCATCGGCATGGTCCTCGACCTGACCCCGACCATCCTGATCCTGGGGCCGGTACTGGCGCCCATCGCGGTCAAGGCGGGCATCAACCCGGTGTACTTCGGCGTGATGTTCGTGCTGATCGGCTCGATCGGCCTGATCACCCCGCCGGTCGGCACGGTGCTCAACGTCGTCGGTGGGATAGGGCGGTTGCGCATGGAAACACTGGTGCGTGGTGTCACGCCGTTCTTCGCCATCTATCTGGTCATCGTACTGCTGCTGATCGCAGTGCCGTCGATCATCACCGTGCCGCTGCAGTGGCTGCGGTGATCGGCCGGAACAACAATCGCTTCACCCAACCCTCCACAACAACAAAAGGTACGTCAGCATGAAACGTTTCTTCATCGCGGCCCTCGCCGCCACCACCCTGACCAGCGCCATCACCGCGGTAACCGCACAGGCGGCAGATGACATTCGTCCGCGCATGATTCGCTTCGGTTACGGCCTCAATGAAGACAGCAACCAGGGCCGTGCAGCCAAGGTTCTTGCCGAGGAAATCGCCAAGGCCTCCGATGGCAAGCTCAAGGTCCGCACGTTCGGCTCCGCCAGCCTGGGATCCGATGACCAGATGCAGAACGCGCTGATGGGCGGCGCCCAGGAGATGATGGTCGGCTCGACGGCGACCCTGGTGGGTGTCGCCAAGGAGATGGCCGTCTGGGATACGCCGTTCCTGTTCGAAAGCGAGAAGCAGGCCGACTACGTGCTCGACGGTCCGGTGGGACAGAAGGTCATGGATGCCCTGGAGAGCAAGGGTCTCGTCGGCCTGGTCTACTGGGAAAACGGCTTCCGCAACCTGACCAACAACGTGCGTCCGGTCGAGACGATGGAAGACTTCAACGGCATCAAGCTGCGCGTCATGCCCAACCCCGTGTTCATCGATACCTTCAAGCAGATGGGCGCCAACGCGGTGCCGCTGCCGTTCTCCGAGCTGTTCACCGCGCTGGAGACCAAGGCTGTGGACGGTCAGGAAAACCCCTACAACACCATCCTGTCGTCCAAGTTCTACGAGGTGCAGAAGTACCTCAGCGTCACCAACCACGTCTACAGCCCCTGGATCGTCACCGCTTCCAAGCGCTGGTGGGACGGCCTGTCGAAGACCGAGCAGGACATCATCATGGACGCGGCGAAGAAGGCTCGCGATTCCGAACGTGAAGACACCCGTGCCGAAGCCCGCGAAGCCCTGGCGAAGATCAAGGAGCACGGCATGCAGGTCAACAAGGTCAGCCCGGAGCAGATCCAGCGCATGCGTGAGCAGGCCAAA
The DNA here is from genome assembly GCF_019090095.1 of Stutzerimonas stutzeri. Taxonomy (NCBI): domain Bacteria; kingdom Pseudomonadati; phylum Pseudomonadota; class Gammaproteobacteria; order Pseudomonadales; family Pseudomonadaceae; genus Stutzerimonas; species Stutzerimonas stutzeri. The sequence continues at coordinate 14,157 of NZ_JAGQFP010000001.1, forward strand.
CCGGCAATCCAGACCGTGGTCGACACGGTCGGCGAGCCGCTGTTCAACGAAGTGCAGGCCGAGATCGAGAAGGCTCCCAAGTAACCTGGCGCGCCCCTTCGGGGGCGCCGTCCCGTTGTAGAATCTCCGCCCCTTACCGCTGGAACCTGCTATGAGTTCTCGTCGTCGCCGTTCACTGGAGCGGGCCACGTTATCCGACGTCGCTCGTAGTGCCGGTTGTTCGCTGATGTCCGCTTCGCGTGCCTTGTCGCAGCCCGAACGGGTTTCCGATGCGCTGCGTGAGCGCGTGATGGCAGCGGTCAAAGCGCTGGGCTACGTGCCGCACACCGCCGCACGCAACCTGGCGAGCGCGCGATCGAATCTGGTCGCGGTCATCATCCCGTCGCTGTCGAACGCCGTGTTCGTCGACACCGTCGAGGCGATTCAGCGGGTCCTCATGCCAGCCGGTTATGAACTCATGATCGGCGTCAGTCATTACCATCCAGACGAGGACGAGCGGCTGTTGCGTGCCTATCTGGCGCATCAGCCGGCAGGCCTGCTGGTGACTGGCTTCGAGCGCAGCGATGCCGCGCGCGAGCTATTGGGCAGCTATTCCAGCCCGATCGTGACGCTGATGGAATTGAGTGACACCGAGGAAGAGTATTGCGTCGGCTTTTCCCAATACGATGCCGGCGCGGCGATGACACGCAAACTGCTCGAACGCGGCTATCGGCACATTGCCTTTGCCGCCGCTCAGCTCGACCCGCGCACCTTGCAGCGTGCCGAGGGCTACCGAAGCGTCATGCGCGAGGCGTCCCGCTACGACGCTGCGCTGGAGCTGCTGACCCCGCAGGTTTCATCCATTGGGCTTGGCGCTGAGTTGCTCGACCGCTTGCTGGCACAGCATCCGCAGATCGATGCAGTCTTTTTCAACAACGACGACCTGGCGCTGGGTGCGCTGTTTCGTGCGCGTCAGTTGCAACTGGCCGTCCCGCAGCGCCTGGCCATAGCCGGCTTCAACGATCTGCCGGCGGCAGCCTGGATGAATCCGGCGCTGACCACGGTACGCACGATCCGTGGCGAAATCGGCATGCTGGCCGGGAAGATGCTGCTCAGCCTGATGCGTGGCGAGGCACCGCCGCAACGGCGCATCGATGTGGGGTTCGAAGTGGTGATGCGCGACAGCGCCTGAACCGGCGCGGCGCGTGTTGCACGTGCCGCCATTCACCCAGCGATCAGTCCGCCTGTTGCGCCGTCACCTGTTGGGCGATTTCGATCATCTGCTCACGCATCCAGCGGTTGGCCGGATCCTGGTCGGTGCTTTCGTGCCAATAGATGTGGGTTTCCAGCGGCGGGATGTCCACCGGCAGGGGAATCTGGTGCAAATCGTGGCGACGGGCGAAACGCTCCGGCACGGTAACCGCCATGTCGGTCTGCTGAATTACCTGGGTGGCCATCATGTAGTGCTGCGAACGCAGCGCGATCTTGCGCTGCTGGCCCATCTTGCCAAGCGCCAGATCGACCATGCCCAGCCCGCTGCGACGGCTGGAGATATGGATATGCGACAGCGACAGGTACTCGTCGACGCTGAGCTTGTCTTTGGCCAGCGGGTGGCCGCGGCGCATGGCGCAGACGTAGCGGTCTTCCAGCAGTTTGACGTGGCGCACCTGCGGATCGGTATTGAGCGGGGCATCCATGGCGAAATCCAGGCGGCCGGCGGCGAGTTCCTTGGTGGTCTCGCGGCGTTTGGCGAGCATGCTCTCGATCTTGACGTTGGGCGCCAGCCGACGCAGGCGCTGGAACAGCGGCGGCAGCACCACGGCCTCGGTGAGGTCGGTCATGCTGATGCGGAAGGTCTTGTTCGCTTGCAGCGGGTTGAAGGTGCGGCTTTCCTGAACCGAGACACGTAACAGCTGCAGCGCATTACGTACCGGCCCGATGATGTTCTGTGCCATCGGCGTCGGCACCATGCCCTGCGCGGTGCGGACGAACAGCGGGTCATTGAAGGTCTCGCGCAGGCGTGCCAAGGCGTTGGAAACGGCCGGCTGGGTGATGCCGACGATCTGTCCCGCGCGGGTCAGGTTCGCCTCGGTGTAGATCGCGTCGAAGACAATGAATAGATTCAGATCGACCTTGTTCAGGTTCATTGTTGTGCTCTCTGGCGTGTATCGGAATTCGCCGATCATATATCGGTGATGAATGTTTATACACGAGGAAAATAGCTTAGATAAATCCATAAGCCTCCTCTAGCATTCAAAATTACAAAACATTACCTGCCAGAAGGTTATCACCCATGGATTTCGCCTACTCCCCGAAGGTTCAAGAGCTGAGAGAGCGCGTGCAAGCGTTCATGGATGCTCACGTCTATCCCGCCGAAAAGGTCTTCTATCAGCAGGTCGCCGAGGGTGACCGCTGGCAGCCGACTGCCATCGTCGAGGAGCTCAAGGCCAAGGCCAAGGCAGAGGGCCTGTGGAATCTGTTCCTGCCGGAATCAGAACTGGGCGCGGGCCTGACCAACACCGAATATGCGCCCCTGGCGGAAATTATGGGCAGCTCGGGCCTCGGCCCGGAAGCCTTCAACTGCTCGGCACCGGATACCGGCAACATGGAAGTGCTGGTGCGCTACGGCAGCGAAGCGCAGAAGCGCGAGTGGCTGGAACCCCTGCTGCGTGGCGAAATCCGCTCGGCCTTTGGCATGACCGAGCCGGGCGTGGCCTCGTCGGATGCCACCAACATGGAAGCTCGCGCGGTACGTGAAGGTGACGAGTGGGTCATCAACGGTCGCAAGTGGTGGACCTCGGGTGCCTGCGATCCGCGCTGCAAGATCATGATCTTCATGGGGCTGACCAACCCGGATGCGCCGCGCCACGCCCAGCATTCGATGATCCTGGTGCCGATGGACACCCCCGGCGTGAAAGTGCTGCGGCCGCTGCCGGTGTTCGGCTACGACGACGCGCCGCATGGCCACGCCGAAGTGCTGCTGGAAAACGTACGCGTGCCGTATGACAACGTCATCCTCGGCGAGGGCCGCGGCTTCGAGATCGCTCAGGGCCGCCTCGGCCCAGGCCGCATTCACCATTGCATGCGTTCAATCGGCGTGGCCGAACGTGCGCTGAAACTGATGTGCGAACGCGCCGTCAGCCGTACTGCCTTCGGCAAGCCGCTGGCGCGCCTGGGTGCCAACTTCGATTACATCGCCGAGTGCCGTATCGAGATCAACATGGCGCGCCTGTTGACGCTGAACGCGGCATACATGATGGATACCGTCGGCAACAAGATCGCCGCCAGCGAGATCGCGCAGATCAAGGTGGTCGCGCCTAACGTCGCGCTGAAGGTCATCGACCGCGCCATTCAGATCCACGGTGGCGCCGGTGTTTCCGAGGACTTCCCGCTGGCGCATTGGTGGGCGATGCAGCGCACGCTGCGCCTGGCCGATGGCCCGGACGAGGTGCATCGGGTCGCCATCGCGCGTCACGAGCTGGGCAAGTACGTGCCGCGTGAGGCGCTGCGTAGCCGCTAAGCCGTTCACTATCGGGCAACAGTTGAAAGCAAAGCCACGCGAGTGGCTTTGCTTTTTTTTGTCCAGGTATCGGCAGCCGCCGGGTCATTCGCGTGGGAGTACGAACCGACGAAGCGCTGGGATCTCCGCCAAGATCGCTCGGCGTTTTCTAGGGCACTACTGTGCGCAGATCCGGCGGCGTTTGTTGACCATGGGTGTCGATGACCAGTCGCCGATAGCGCCGATAGGCCTGTTCATAAGCCCGGACCGATTGCGCCTGCGGCTCGACCGCTGTGCCTTCATCGACCCGCACGCAGCGCGCGCACAGCGCCGCGAGACTTGCGATGGGGTTGCTCTGTCGCGCATGGCACCACGCCGCCTGTATTGCGCCGCCCAGCGCCGCGGCTTCGCTGTGGGTGGTGCAGACCACCGGGGTTTCCATCACGTCGGCGACGATCTGGCGCCACAGTGGATTCTTCGCGCCGCCGCCGATCAGCTGGATGCGCTCGCTGCGGATGCCGCTTTCGCGCAGCAGGTCCAGGCCATAGCGCAGGCCGAAGGTCACGCCCTCGACGACGGCCCGGCAAAGGTTCGCGCGGGTGAGGTTTTCGGTGGTCAGGCCGTGCAGGCTGGCGCTGGCCTGGGGCAGGGCGGGAACGCGCTCGCCGTTGAGGAAAGGCAGCATGCTGATGCCCTCGCAGCCAATCGGGGCCTGCGCGACGAGTGCGTTGAATGATTCGAGATCGAGCTGCAGCAGGTCGCGGATCGCGGCGTTGGCGTTGGTCAGGTTCATGGTGCAAATCAGCGGCAGCCAGCCGCCACTGGACGAGCAGAAGGTGGCGACTGCTGGCTGCGGGCTGATGCGCGGCGCGTCGGAATAGGCGTACAGCGTGCCGGAGGTGCCGAGGCTCATGGTGATGGCGCCGGGGCGGATGTTGCCGGTGCCGATAGCGCCCATCATGTTGTCGCCGCCGCCGCTGGATACGATGGCGTCAGGGTTCAGCCCCAATTGCTCGGCGATCTCCGGGCGCAGCCGGCCGACCGCTTTGTCCGGCTCGATCAGCTCGGGCAATGCGGCCTCCAGCCGACCGCTCGGGTCGATGTGGCGCAGGATGCCGAGGTCCCACTCACGCGTTTGTACGTTGAAATAGCCAGTGCCGGAGGCATCGCCGTACTCGGCGCAGGCGCGCCCGGTGAGCCAATGATTCAGGTAATCGTGGGGCAGCAGGATGTGCGCGATCCGCTCGAAGCGTGCGGGGTGCTGCGCCTTCATCCACAAGAGTTTCGAGACGGTGTAGCCCGGCGCGATGACGACGCCGAGGCGCTCGAGCGAACCCTGTTCCCCGCCCAGCCAGTCAAGCAGTGCGGCGTTTTCCGTAGCCGATTCCGTGTCGCACCAGAGCTTGGCCGGGCGCAGTACCTGGCCGTCGCGGTCGAGCGTGACCAGCCCGTGTTGCTGCCCGGACACACCGATGCCCAGCACCTCGCGACCGTCCACTCCGGCCTCGGTCAGGGCCGCTCTCGTCGCGGTGGCGAACGCGGTCGTCCATTGCGTAACGTCTTGCTCGCGGCGGCCATTGGCGCCGCTGATGAGCGTGTGCGCCGCCGAGCCCTGGCCCAGCACGCGCCCGCTGGCGGCGTCGAGCAGCAATGCTTTGGTGCCCTGGGTGCCGCAATCGATGCCGAGGTACATGGGGCCGTCCTCAGCGTGTCAGCAACAGATCGAGCGTGCCGCTGACGCCGAGCGTCCGCAGTCGCAGCAGGTTGCGCTCGAACGCGTCACGAAATGCCGGGGACCGGCCAATCTGCGTCCCGAAGATTTCCTCGCGCCCCAGCAGCCGCTCGGCGAGTCCTTCATCGTCCTCTACCAGCGACTGACAGAACGCGGCGCGCGGGTCGGGGATGCTGTACGAGGTTCCGTTCTCGTCGACGCCTTTGAGGTACAGCGCCCAGGCCGCGACGACCAGTGCCGCGCGGTCCAGCTCGGCGTTATCGGCAATCAGTCGATTGATGGTGGGCACGGTGAACTTGGGGAACTTCGATGAGCCGTCCGAACAGACCCGCTCCAGCTGATCGGCGATGGCACAGTTGGAGAAACGCTCGATCAGCGTCTGCTTGTACGCGGTCAGGTCGATACCCGGGACCGGCGCCAGTTGCGGCGTGACGTCCTCGTCCATGTAGCGGCGGATGTACTCGACGAACAGCGGGTCGGCCATGGTCTCGTGCACGAAGCGATAGCCGCGCAGGAACCCGAGGTAAGTCAGCGCGAGGTGGCTGCCGTTGAGCAGCTTGATCTTCATTTCCTCGTAGGGCGCGACATCGTCGGTGAACTGCACGCCGACCTTGTCCCAGGCTGGCCGACCGGCGACGAACCTGTCCTCCAGCACCCATTGCACGAAGGGCTCGCAGACGACGGGCCAGGCATCGTCTATGCCGTGCTGCTGTTTGAGGTCCTTGCGGTGTGCGGCGCTGGTCATCGGCGTGATCCGGTCGACCATGGCGTTGGGGAAACTGACGTTCTGCTCGATCCAACCGCCCAGCTCGGCATCCACCCGTTTGGCGAAGGCCAGGGTTGCCTTGCGGGTGACGTCACCGTTGTGGGGCAGGTTATCGCAGGACATTACCGTGAAGGGCCCCGTGCCTTCGCCCCGGCGCCGGGCGAGCGCCGCGCAGATCAGGCCGAAGACGCTGATCGGCGCCCGTGGATTGGCCAGATCATGCTGGATCTGTGGCAGCGCGGCGTTGAACTCGCCGGTGCTGTCGTCCATGCAGTAACCGCCCTCGGTGATGGTCAGCGAGACGATGCGGATGGCCGGGTCGGCGAGCCTGGCGACTACTGCTTCGGAACCGTCCTGAGTCACAAGCAGCATGTCGCGGATGCTGCCGATCACGCGGACCTCGGTGTCTGGGCGGTCGTCGAGTTCGACCAGGGTGTAGAGGTAATCCTGCGAGGCCAGCGCATCGCGCATGGAGACCTCGTCGGCGCGGGTGCCGATGCCCCAAATACCCCAATCGAGTCCTTCACCGGTGTTCATCAGCGCATCGGTGTAGGCCGCTTGATGGGCGCGATGAAACCCGCCGACCCCGATGTGTGCGATACCGGCCGTGACCGACCCGGGCGAATAGGACGGGCGAGCGATGTGCGCCGGCAGCTGCGGCAGGTTCTGTTCATTCAACTTCATGTCAGGCCTCGCTGGGCGTGAAAAGGGTAAAAGCCGGCGGCGTAATCGCTGCCGTGATGGCAGCGATACGTCGGCGAGCGGGTTGTTGCTGGATCGGTCTGGCGGTCAGGCGACCTGTTGCAGCGGTTGGCCGACGGCCAGTCCGTTGCGATCGAACAGGTGGCAGTGCGCGGCCTCCAGGTCCAGGGTCAATGGCTCGCCATATCGCGGCGTGAAATCGCCACGGATGCGCATCGTCAGCGGCTCGCCGGTGCGGGTGATGACGTGGCAATAGGTGTCGCTGCCCAGTCGCTCGCTGACATCGGCCTTGACGGTCAGCTGGCAATTGCCTTCGCTGCCACGGTTCAGATGCTCCGGACGAATGCCCAACGTAACCGGGTCGCCCACCGCCAGCGCGCCGCCCCGTGGCAGGTACAGGCGGCAGCCGGCTTCCAGCTCGACTTCAACGCCTGCAGCGTCGGTCCGGCTGATACGACCCTTGAGGAACCCCATTTTCGGCGTGCCGAGAAAGCCGGCGACGAACAGGTTGGAGGGGTGGTGGTAGAGCTCCATGGGCGAGCCGACCTGTTCGATGCGCCCGCCATTGAGCACTACGACCTTGTCCGCCAGGGTCATGGCTTCGACCTGATCGTGGGTGACGTAGATCATCGTGGCCTGCAGCTCCTGGTGCAGGCGCGACAGCTCCAGGCGCATCTGCACGCGCAGTGCCGCGTCGAGGTTCGACAACGGTTCGTCGAAGAGGAAGACTTTGGGGTTACGTACGATGGCGCGGCCGATGGCGACACGCTGGCGCTGACCGCCGGAGAGCTGGCGCGGTTTGCGTTCGAGCAGCGGCTCCAGCTCAAGTGTACGGGCGGCGGCTTCGATCTTGCGGGCGACTTCCTGCTTGTCGGCACCGGCCAGGTCGAGGGCGAAGGACATGTTCTTGCGCACCGTCATGTGCGGATACAGGGCGTAGGTCTGGAACACCATGGCCAGGTCACGCTTGGCCGGGCTGAGGTCGGTGATGTCCCGGCCATCGAGCTCGATGGTGCCGCTGCTGACTTCTTCGAGCCCGGCGATCAACCGCAGCAGGGTGGACTTGCCGCAGCCGGACGGGCCGACGAAAACGACGAATTCACGGTCGCGGATGTCCAGGTCGATGCCCTTGATGATCTCGTTGCCATCGAAGCCTTTCTTCAGGTTGTGGATCTTCAGGTCTGCCATGTTCGAATCCTCTGTTGTTCTTGTCGGTCTTGTTGATACGGCGGCGGTTACTTCACGGCGCCGAACGACAGGCCACGGACCAGCTGCTTCTGGCTGATCCAGCCGAAGATCAGGATGGGCGCGCAGGCGAGGGTGGAAACAGCCGAGAGCTTGGCCCAGAACAGCCCTTCGGGGCTGGAGTAGGAGGCGATCAGCGCGGTCAGCGGCGCGGCGTTGGACGAGGTCAGGTTCAGCGACCAGAAGGCCTCGTTCCAGCACAGGATCAGTGACAGCAGCATGGTGGAGGCGAGGCCGCCCTTGCTGATCGGCAACAGTACGCGAAGCATTTCCTGCATCAGCGTAGCGCCGTCCATGCGCGCGGCTTCGAGGATGTCGCGGGGGATGTCCTTGAAGTAGGTGTAGATCATCCAGACCAGGATCGGCAGGTTGATCAAGGTGTAGATGATGATCAGCACCGCACGGCTGTCGAGCAGGCCGAACTGCTTGGCCAGGAGGTAGATCGGCACCAGCACGCCCACCGGCGGCAGCATCTTGGTCGAGAGCATCCACAGCAGGGTGCCCTTGGTCCGCTTGGTCTCGTAGAAGGCCATGGAATAGGCGGCGGGAATGGCGATCAGCATGCCCAGCGCGGTGGCGCCGAAGGAGATGGTCACCGAGTTCCAGGCGTACTTGAAGTAGCCGCTGCGGTCCTGGATGTGCAGGTAGTTCTCCAGCGTCGGCGTGAAGATGAACTGCGGCGGCGTGGCGAAGGCGTCGATCTCGGTCTTGAAGCTGGTCAGGATCATCCAGAAGATCGGGAAGAACAGCAGCAGCGCCACGGCCCAGGCGAGCAGCCCGACCACCAGGGTGTTGAGGCGGCGACTTTGTTTGAGCGTCAGCATCGGTCTGTCCTCAGTATTTTTCGGTGAGATTCTTGCCGAGCATGCGCACCAGGATGATCGCCGCGATATTGGCGATCACCACCGCGATCAACCCGCCGGCCGAAGCCATGCCGACGTCGAACTGCAGCAGCGCCTGGTTGTAGATCAGGTAGGCAAGGTTGGTCGAGGCGTAGCCGGGGCCACCGCTGGTGGTGGTAAAGATCTCGGCGAAGACCGATAGCAGGAAGATCGTTTCGATCATCACCACCACGGCGATGGGGCGCGCCAGGTGCGGCAGCGTCAGATGCCAGAAAATCGCGATCGGGCCGGCGCCATCGAGGCGGGCTGCTTCCTTCTGCTCCTGATCGAGCGACTGCATGGCGGTCATCAGGATCAGGATCGCGAAGGGCAGCCATTGCCAGGAGACGATGATCACGATCGAGGCCAGCGGATGCTGCGCCAGCCAGTCCACCGGCTGCGCGCCGAAGAACTTCCAGACCGCCGCGAGAATGCCCGAGACCGGGTGATAGATCAGGTTCTTCCAGACCAGGGCGCTGACGGTCGGCATGATGAAGAACGGCGAAATCAGCATCACCCGGACGATGCCGCGGCCGGCGAAGTCCGCAGCTTCGAGCAACGCCGAGATCAGCACGCCCAGCACCACGCTGATCAGCAGCACGCTGCCGACCAGGATCAGGGTGTTGATCATGCCGGGCATGAAGCCGGCGTCGGTCAGGAAGTACTCGAAGTTTTCCAAGCCGACGAAGTCGTTCTCGCCCGGATAGAGCAGGTTGTAGCGAATCGTCGAGAAGTAGACGGTCATCGCCAGCGGTACCAGCATCCACAGCAGCAGGAGCGCAACGGACGGGCTGACGAGGAACCAGCTGGGTCCGAAGCGTCGCGGCTGGCGCGTAGTGGGCTCGCTTGCCGTGTCGGTAACGGAGGCCTTGGAAGAGGCTGTCGAGAGGGTAGCCATGGGCGTGCTCCGGCTGAAAGGGACCAGTGAGGGCTCAGGTGAGCCCTGTCCGGTGGACGTGCCTAGGTGGGATGCCTATTTGGGATAGCCGGCGCGCTTCATCTCACGCGACGTCGATTGCTGCACCGCGGTGAGCATCTGCTCGACCGGCATCTGCCCGGTCAGCGCGGCGGAGAACATCTTGCCGACCTGGGTGCCGATGGCCTGGAACTCGGGGATGGTGACCAGCTGAATCCCGACGTAGGGCACCGGCTTGGCCGACGGCGAGGCGGGGTCAGCCTGCTTCAGCGATTCGAGGGTGATCTTGGCGAACGGCGCGGCGGCCATGTACTCGTCGCTGTAGGTCGATTCGCGGGTGCCCGGCGGCACGTTGGCGACGCCGTCGGTCTTGGCGACGAGCTCGGCGTAGTCTTTAGAGGTTGCCCAGGCGGCGAAGGTCTTGGCGGCGTCCTTTTGCTGCGAGCTGGTGGGGATTGCCAGCGCCCAGGAGTAGAGCCACGCCGAACCCTTGTCGGTCGTTTCATGCGGGGCGAAGGTAAAACCGACCTTGTCGGCGACCTTGCTCTGGGATTCGTCGGTGACGAAGGAGCCTGCCACCGTCGCATCGACCCACATCGCGCACTTGCCGCTGTTGAACAACGCCAGGTTCTCGTTGAAACCGTTGCTCGATGCGCCCGGCGGGCCGTACTTGCCAAGGGTGTCGACATAAAACTTGGCCGCTTGGGTCCATTCCGGCCCGGTGAATTCCGGCTGCCATTGCTCATCGAACCAGCGCGCCCCGAAGGCATTGGCGATGGTGGTGACCAGCGCCATGTTCTCGCCCCAGCCGGCCTTGCCGCGCAAGCAGATGCCGTACTGGTCTTCGCCCGGCTTGTGCAGCTTCTCGGCGAACTGCGCCATCTGCGTCCAGGTGGGGTGCTCGGGCATTTCCAGGCCGGCCTGCTCGAACAGGTCGGTGCGGTAGTAGGTCATCGAGCTTTCCGCGTAGAACGGCAGGGCATACAGGGTGCCGTCCACCGACAGCCCTTCGCGCACAGAGGCGAAGACATCATCGAGGTCGTAGCTGTCGGGCAGGTCGGTCATCGGCGCAAGCCAGCCCTTCGCGCCCCAGAGCGAGGCTTCGTACATGCCGATGGTGAGCACGTCGAACTGGCCGCCCTGGGTGGCGATATCAGTGGTCAGGCGTTGGCGCAGCACGTTCTCTTCCAGCACCACCCAGTTGAGTTTGATATCCGGGTGCTGCTCTTCGAAGGTCTTGGACAGGCGCTGCATACGGATCATGTCCGCGTTATTGACCGTTGCGACGGTCAGGGTTTCGGCAGCCTGGGCCAGGCCGAACGAGGCCATGCAGGCGGTGCCGAGCAGCAGGTGTGAAATCTTCATTCCTGGACTCCTCTTCCGCGGCAGAGCAGCGGAAGTCGCTTATTGTTTTTGTTGTTGCCCGCGTCGTACGGCTACGGACGTCTCGCAGGCATTACAACGCTGGCGGCAGCAAGGCGACAAAGCCCTGACTACACTTCGTTCGATACTTTTTTGCACTGCATCTGGATGCGCACGGTGTCCGGCTTAATGCCGGTTCTGACAGGGCGGGACGCTCAAGCATGGGGTTTCTACGCGTGCTGGCGACTCCGGATGCACGGCTCGAGGGGGATAAGGGGAATAGCGGGCGGCGGCCGGAAGCGTATCAGCTGGCGAGGTTCTGCTCGGTCAGTCGCTGCTGCACCAGGCGGCGGTAGCAGGACGGTGTCATGCCCTTGAGCTGCTGGAAGCGGCGGTTGAAGTTGGACAGGTTGTTGAAACCCGATTCGAAGCAGATGTCGGTGACCGGCTTGTCTTGGTCCAGCAGCAGCTCGCAGGACTTGCTGATGCGCAGGCTGTTGACGAACTCGACGTAGCACCGCCCCGTTGCGCGTTTGAAGAAGCGCGAGAAATAGGTGGGCTTCATGCCGAGGTGGCCAGCGACCTCTTCGAGCGGCAATTCACGCATGTAGTGGTCGAAGATGTAGTTGACCGCCATGTTGGTGCGATCGGCGTGGTGCTCGTCGCTCAGTTGCGCCGCGGTCGCACCCGAGAGCAGCTGGTAGTCATCACATCGGGCCAGAAGCTCGAGCATGATCAGGAAATAGCCGAGGCGGGTGGCGCCGCGGCTGTCGGCGATTTGCTGCATCAGCTGTCTCGCCTGGGCGATGGTCTGCGGGCAACGAAACTCGATGCCATAACGTGAGCGTTCGAGCATGGGCGCGAAGCTGCGCAGTTCCGAAAAGACGTTGTGGCCCGCCTCGAAGAGTTCGTCGGTGAAGTTGACCAGCATGTCGCGCTTGGTCACTACCTCGCCGTCCTCGACCTGGCTGATCCAGTTGTGTGGCAGGTGGGGGCCGGTCAGGAACAGGCTGTCCGGGCCGAAGTTGCCCACATAGTCGCCGACGAAGACCTTGCCGGAGCTGGCGACGATCAGGTGCAGCTCGTACTCCTTGTGGTTGTGCCAGCGCACCAGCGGGCAAGGGAAGCCGTGCTCCCGGTAGATCAGCGAGTTGCCATGATGGTCGTCCATCAGTTCATAGGATGGATCGTTGATCCTCAGCGCTTTCATGCTCGGTTCCGGCGTCCTTGTTTTTTGTTCCCTTGGGTTATAGCCGTTCACGCCGTTGCGGCCAACCGCTCAGGCAAATTCGTATCGGTGCGGCAGGTCCGGACCTCGCCGGGAGCAGGTAATGGCCGCTGCCTTGACTGCGAAGGCCAGCAGCGCCCGCGCCTGCTCCTGCGTGAGGGTGGTCAGCGCGGCTGGCGAGTCCAGTTGATGGGCGTGCAAATGGCTGAGCAGGGCGGCCTGAAAGGAATCGCCAGCACCCACGGTATCGCACAGGGTAATGCGGTGCGCCGTTTCGTGGAGTTCACCGTGCTGCCGGCTGAACAGCTGAGCGCCGGCCGCGCCGCGTGTCAGCAACACCAGCTCGCTGCCACCGCTCAGCCAGCGCTGGGCAATGCGCTCGGGGGCCTCGCCGGGGTAGAGCAGGGCGAGATCTTCATCGCTGACCTTGATCAGGTGAGCGCGCTCGGCGAAGGCCTCGATCCGCTCACGCCAGCGCTGCACATCGGGCTCCACGTTAAGGCGGATATTCGGGTCCAGCGAAATCAGCCGGCGTCCGCTTTCGCGGCGAACCAGCTCCAGCAGCGTGTCGGCGATCGGCGTGGTGACCAGCGAATAGGAGCCCACATGGATGCCGCGAACCTCGTCGCCAAGGCTGCCAAGATGCTTGTCGTTCGGCAGCCGATCGGCGCAGCCTTCGCCGCGGAAGCTGTAGCTTGGAACGCCATCGGCGTTCAGCGCCACCATGGCCAGGGTCGTCGGTGCATCGAAGGGCACGAGATAGCGCCCCTCGACCCCTTCCTCCTTGAGCACCTGGCGCAATTGCTGCCCCATGGGATCGCTGGAAATACCGGTGAACAGTGCGCACGGCGTCCCCAGCCTGGCCAGTCCGACCGCCACATTGAAGGGTGAGCCACCGGCGATCGCCTCGAGCGTCAGACGGTTGCGAGCGCTGCCGGCGGGCGTCATGAACACGTCGAACAGGGCTTCGCCACATACCAGATACATAGGTCGTTCCCGCGCTGAATATTTCCCAGAGCTTAGTCGCGACCCGGAGTCGGGGAACAGTACGAGGCAGGCAGTCGACTGATACGATTTTGCCGATCGCGCGGCGTTTCAATACACCCAGACCTCGACTCGCCGGTTCTTGATGCGCCCGGTTTCGCTGTTGGACGCCACCGGTAGTTGATCGCCCAAGCCGCGGATGTCCTTGACGAGTACTCCGCCACGCGACAGCTCGCGCCGCACCGCCATGGCGCGTAGCTTCGACAGCAGTTCGGTGCGCGTCGAGTCGCCTTTTGCGTCGCCAAAACCCACCAGTACCGCGGCATCCATGGTTTTGTCGGTGCGTCGCAAATAGTCGATCAGGCGCCCGATGTCGCGCTGGGCTTTGTTGTCCAACTGAGCGCTGCCTTCATCGAAACGGAAGTTGACCGTGAGCCGCTGAGCCTCCCTGGACAGGGCCTGGTAGAGCGGCGGCATGGCGGGCTGAGGTGGAAGCTGGATGGCGTTGATGGTTTGCGCAACGTAACCGGACTGCGCCACGATGCTTTGCCCGGCAGTGCTGTGTACGAAGTCGAGGTAGGCACGGGTCCAGTCCGATTGATGGCCTGGGTCGGCATAGAAGAACAGCCGCCGGGACAGGGGATAGTCTTCGGTCGCGACCAGGGCGGTAGAGGGCGGCATCGGCTGCGAGTCGCCATCGGCTATCGCCAGGGCTTTTGATGTGCCGACCGACGCGAGGCCGACGAAACCGATCGCACCGGGGCGGCTGCTGACTTGTTTCGAGAGCTGGTCATTGGACTCGTAGCGCGCGGCATCATCGGCCAGCGTCTTGTGCTCCCTGCCCAGCACCAGTTCCTTGAAGGTGTCGTAGGTACCGGACTGGTCATCGCGGGCGTGCAACTCCACCGCGAGATTCTCGCCGCCCAGTTCCCGCCAGTTGGTTATTTCGCCCGCGAACAGGCGCGCGACCTGCTCGACGCTGAGCGAGGCGATTCGGTTGCTCGGGTGAACGATGATGGCCAGACCGTCGATCGCGATGACCTGTTCAGCCTGAGCGCTGCGCAAGTCGCCGAGCGCGGCAAGGCTTTGCCGTTCGCTGTCCTTGATGGGGCGGGAGGCGGCGGCCAGGTCGGCGGAACCGTCTTTCAGTCCGGCAAAGCCGGTGCCTGTTCCGTGGGCGGCGACCAGTGCGTGGATCGATCGACCGCTGCTGTCGATGGCACTGATGCGCTGTTCGTTGTCACGTCCGGCCGGGGTGATGCGTACCGAACCCATGCCCTGTGCTTCGAACATCCCGGCAATCAGCATCGGTGCCAGTTTTGCCCCTACGGTATTCGATCCCTGTATGCGCAGCACGGCTTCGCTGTCGTCCTTGGCAGCGGTCGCGGCCATGACGCCGTCGACGATCGCGCCGCTGACGATCAGGCCGAGCAATGCCAGGCGCAGCGCCCGTTTTCCCAGGGTGCGTACGGACGCGGTACATGCCATGTAGCGACTCTCCCTTTTTAAGAAGCGGAGAGATTAAGACGCTTTGGTTACCGTCCCGTGACAGTGCGCCGCCAGCGTGCGCTTAGCTGAGGGCGATCCAGACCGGGCAGTGGTCCGAGGGCTTGTCCATGCTGCGGATGTCGTAATCGACGCCGCAATCGGTGACCCGCTGATGCAGGCCGGCGGTGGTCAGGATCAGATCGATGCGCAGCCCTCGACGCGGATCATCCTCGAAGCCGCGGCTGCGGTAGTCGAACCAGCTGAAGCGATCGACCACCTCGGGATTGAGCGTTCGGAAGCTGTCCTGCAAGCCCCAGTTCTTCAAGCGTGCCAGCCACTCGCGTTCCTCCGGCAGAAAGCTGCACTTGCCGGTCCGTAGCCAGCGTTTGGCGTTCACGTCGCCAATGCCGATGTCGCAGTCTTCGGGGGAAATGTTGAAGTCGCCCATGACCGCAACCGACTGGTCGGGTGTGAAGCGTTCTTCGAGCAGCGCCTGGAGGTCGGCATAGAACTTGGTTTTGGCGGGGAACTTGGTGGGATGCGCGCGGCTTTCGCCTTGCGGGAAATAGCCGTTCATCACGGTCACCGGCTCGCCATTGCCGTCGGCGAATCGGCCCCAGATGAAGCGCTTCTGCGATTCCTCGCCGTCGCCGGGAAAGCCCTTGTGGATTTCCAGCGGCGCCTGCCGGGACAGCAGGGCAACGCCGTAATGGCCCTTCTGGCCATGGAAGTGCACGTGATAGCCCAGCGCTTCGATTTCGGCCTGCGGGAACTGCTCATCCGCGACCTTGGTTTCCTGCAAACCGATGACGTCGGGTTGATGCTTTTCGATCAGCGCCGCCAGTTGATGAGGCCTGGCGCGTAGTCCATTGATATTGAAGGAAACAATTTTCATGGCTGCCGCCTCTGGGAAAAACCGGGATATTAATCGTTTCGCGCGATCCGGCGCGAATCCTAACGGGAAAGCTGGCGCTGTTCCGCACTGAGGCGGCGCGAGTGCAGGGCTGGTGCTAACGTGAAATCAGCGCTTACACCAGAAGAACCAGAAGAGAACCGTCATGCCGATGCCTGCTGAAGTACGCCTGCTGGACAGTGGTTACGCCAGGGAAGCCCGCTCACTGCTGTACAACGCTTATCGACACGAGCCCACCTTCGCCTATCTGTTCGAAGCCGATCGACCCGGTTACGACCAGCGCGTGCGGGCGACGATACGCGAGCTGGTCAATCAGCACCTGCTTCAGGACCAGCCTGCACTGGGCTTGTTGGTCGATGACCGGCTCATCGCCGTGGCCTTGATCGCCCCGCCGCAGCGTCGGCTGGATGTCACCGAGAGCTGGGCCTGGCGGATGCGCATGTTGTTGACCGCCGGGTTCCGCTGTACGCGGCGCTATCTCGACTACCATGCGGCCGTGCTGGGTTGCCTGCCACCGGGGGCGTTCCATGTGCTGCCGCTGATGGGCGTCCACCCGCAGTTCCAAGGGCAGCATTACGGCGAGCAGCTGCTCGAGGCGCTGCATAACTGGTGCGCGGGCGACACGGCATCGCAAGGCCTGGTGATCGACACGGGTAACGCTCGTTATCTGCACTTCTACGAGCGTCAGGGCTATGAGGACATCGGGCAGGTGGCGATCGGCCCGGTGGTCGAGCATGTGTTCTTTCACCCTGCGCCGCGCCGAGTCGAAGCCCGCGGCGGCTGAAGCCGAATTTTGCACAGGCCGCGCAGTCCAACCGGTGGATGCCCGACGAAGTCCCTCCCAATGTTCTGCCTGATGCCGCTCCCAACAAGACGCACACGGCGCAGCCAGCCCGAGCGCCGGTGCGCGTCGTGCTAGCATCGCCCGCTATGCGCTTATCGTTTTTTTGTCGACTCCTCGTGCTCGGCACCAGCCTGCTCGCCTCCATGGCGGTCCGCTCGGCGGAACTCGATGTGATTATCGAACCGTCCAAGCGCGCCCTGCGCGAGAACGTCGAGAACTATATCGGCAGCCTGGGCGATCGTGACGAGCAGGAGCTGCTGCGTTACAGCCGCATTGCCCAGCAACAGGCAGAGAAAGCGTTACAGGCGCTGGGCTATTACCACGGTCAGTTCGACATCGATGTCTCCGGTGGCGAGAACCCGCGAATGACCGTGCGCATTCAGCCTGGCGAACCGGTTCGCCTGCGCAACGTCACGCTGCGCGTGGAAGGGCCTGCTGCCGAACTGAGCCGCTTCAGGGTGCCGCGCAAGGTGCTCAACAGCGGCGACGTGCTCAACCACGGCCGCTACGAAGAGGCGAAGCAGCAGATTCTCAACCAGGCCTCGCGCTACGGTTTCTTCGACGGTCGCTTCCAACGCCAACGGCTGGCCATCGACCCTGCGGTGAATACCGCGGACGTCGAGCTGGTGTTCGTCAGTGGCCCGCGCTACGTCCTCGGGGATGTACGTTTCGAAGGCGATTCGCCCTTCGATCCCGATCTGCTGGCCCGCATGGTGCCGTTCGACGCCGGCACGCCCTACGACTCGGAGCTGGTAGCGGACCTGACCCAGGCGATGCAGTCGAGTGGCTATTTCGAAGGGGTTCGGGTCGACGCCAATCCGGCCAATGCCCAGCAGCAGCGCATCCCCGTGGCGGTACAGCTGACCACGCGCGAGCCGCGAACCCTGGGACTCGGCCTGGGATTCTCCACCGACGTGGGGCCGCGCATGCGTTTTGACTTCCTGCGCCACTGGGTCAACGCCAAGGGCCACAGCTACGGGCTGGAATCCGAGCTGTCGGCGCCGCGCCAGAATATCGGGCTCTGGTACGACGTGCCGCTGGACCCGCCGCTGACCGACAAACTGCGCTATGCCGCCGGCTATCAGTTCGAGCAGCTGGCCGACAGCGACAGTCAGAGCAAGCTGCTGACGGTCGGCCCCGAGTGGCACCGCAAGCTGCCCAGTGGCTGGAAGCGCGTCTGGGCGCTGAAATGGCGCCATGAACAGTACGAGCTGGGTGATGACGCCGGCATCAGCACCTTGCTGATGCCCGGAGTCAGCTACAGCTATCTGCGCAGCGACAACCGAATCGATCCCAGCCGTGGTTATCGCCTCGAGTTCGAACTGGCCGCCGCGAAGGAAGGACTGCTGTCCGATGCCGATCTGATTCACGCGAACACCACGATCAAGGGCCTGATCACGCTCGCCGGGCGCCACCGCTTCCTCGGGCGGGTGCAGGTTGGCGGCAACTGGACCAACGAATACACCAATGTGCCGCCGTCGTTGCGCTATTTCGCCGGGGGCGATCAGAGCGTGCGTGGCTACGACTACCAAAGCCTTTCGCCGACCAATTCGGACGGCGACAAGGTGGGCGGTCGCTATCAATTGGCGGTCAGCGCCGAGTATCAATACGCGCTGACGGACAAGTGGCGCGTCGCCTCCTTCATCGACCAGGGCAATGCGTTCAACTCGCTGGAGCTGCCATCGTTGAAGAGCAGTGTCGGGCTGGGCGTTCGCTGGGTGTCACCGGTTGGCCCGATCCGCATCGACCTGGCGCATCCGCTGGATGACGAGGGCGGCGTGCGGCTGCATTTCTCCATGGGGCCAGAGCTTTGAGGCGAACCCTGAAGGTCTTCGGCTGGGCATTACTGGGCCTGATGCTGCTGGTGTTGCTGATCGCCCTCGCGGCGGGTGCGGTACTGGGCACCACCGCCGGCAGCCGCTGGGTGCTTGGCAAGGTACCCGGCGTGCAGGTCGAGGATTTTCGCGGGCGTCTCGCCGGCCGGTGGCAGGCGCAGCGGCTGGTGTGGGAGCAGGACGGTAGCCGCGTCGAGGTGCAGTCGCCGCATATGGACTGGTCACCGCTGTGCCTGCTGCGCCTGGCACTTTGCGTCGATGAGCTGGTAGCGGGCGATATCGAGCTGCAATTTCCACCGGCGGCCGAGGACGATAGCCCGAACGAGCCGTTCAGCCTGCCCGAACTCAAGTTGCCACTGGAGCTGCGTGTCGAACGCGTGCAGATCGGCAACCTCCGATTGAATGGCGTCGAACAACTCCAGGGCTTGCAACTGCGCGCGAACTGGCAGCGGCAGGGCCTCGACATCAATGCGCTGGAACTGCGCCGCGAAGACCTGATCCTGGACCTCAGCGGCCAGCTTCAACCCAATGGGGAATGGCCGTTGAGGCTGGCCGGCACGGCGGCGCTGCGCTCGCCCGATGGGCAACCCTGGGCGCTGAGGATCGCCATCGATGGCGAGCTGCAAGAGCACCTGATGCTGAACGTCGAAAGCCAGGGCTATCTGGACGCCAAGCTCGGTGGTCGGATACGCCCGTTGGAGCCCTCATTGCCGGCGAAACTGGGGGTGGTGGTCGAGCGCTTCAAGGCATCCCCAGCGCTGCCCGATGCCCTGCGGCTCGAGACGCTGGAACTGACCGCCGAAGGCGACCTCGACCAGGGCTACCGGGTGGTCGGCGACGGCCGCCTGCAGGGGGAGGGCGGCGCGGTCGGTCTCGCCTTGAACGCGCTGGTCGACGCGGCGCGTGCGCAGATCGACGCGCTACAACTGGATGCTGGCGCCGACCAGCGCATCGACATCAGCGGGCAGGCCAGCTGGCAGGATGGGCTGACGGCCGATGCGCAATTGGCGTGGCGCGATTTCCCCTGGCGTCGGCTGTACCCGGACGTGGACGAGCCGCCCGTGGCATTGCGCCGTCTGGATGCCGAGATCCAGTACGACAACGGCAACTATCTGGGTAATTTCGATGCGGCCCTGACGGGGCCCTCCGGCGACTTCAGCCTGCAAAGCCCGGTCAGCGGCAACCTCGAAAAGGTCCATCTACCCCAGTTGGAGTTGCGTGCCGGCCAGGGCAGGGCCAGCGGCAACCTCAGCCTGGGGTTCAGCGATGGCATCGACTGGAGCACCCGGCTTACGCTGAGCGAGCTCGATCCCTCCTATTGGGTTGCCGAGCTGCCCGGTCAGCTTGGCGGCACCCTAGAAAGCCGCGGCGTCATGCGCGGGGAGCAGCTGGAGGCGCAGGCGCAGCTGGATCTCGATGGCCGGCTGCGCCAACAACCCCTGAGCCTGCAAGTGGAAGCAAGCGGGCAGGATGCCGCGTGGGACATTCCGCGTCTCGATCTGCGTCTGGGCGACAACCGGATTCAGGGCCAAGGACGCTGGGCCGACTCGGTACAGGCGAATCTCGACCTGGACCTGACTCGGCTCGGACAGCTCTGGCCTGATCTACGCGGGCAACTGGCCGGGCACCTTGCCGTGAGCGGTACGCCGCAGGCACCACAGGGCGAGCTGGTGCTCGAGGGCAGCAAGATCGCCTTCCAGGACAACGGCGTGAACCAGCTGCAGTTGACGGCTGACTTGGGCGCGGATGAGCGTGCCCGGCTGCGCTTGACCGCTGACGGGCTGCAAGCGGGCGACACCGATCTGGGCCAGTTGCAGGTCAGGGCAGCGGGCACGCGGCAGGCGCATCAGGCCGAGCTGGATCTGCGTGGCCCGCTGCTGGAACTGTCCATGGCCCTCGATGGCGCATTGCGTGGCGACGATTGGCGAGGTCGGCTGGTGCGCGCCGAATTGGACGCCAAAGAGCAGCATTGGTCGCTGCAACAGCCCGCGACATTGGAGCGGCTGGCCAGTGGACGTGTCACCTTTGGCGCGCACTGCTGGGCCTCGGGGCCTGCCACGCTCTGTGCCGAATCCCAGCGGCTGCTGCCCGATCCCCAGCTGCGCTACAAGCTGCGCGATTTTCCGTTGCAGTCGCTCTCCGCCTATCTGCCCGACACGCTGGTCTGGCAGGGCGAGGTCAATGCCGATTTGTCCGTCGATTTGCCGAGTAGCGGCCCCAGCGGACACATTCGAGTCGATGCCGGGCCGGGTACGCTGCGTATCCGCGACGGCGAGCAGTGGCTGGCGTTTCCTTACCAAACCCTGGCGCTGGACAGCGAACTGACGCCGCAGCGAGTCGACAGCCGTGTACGTTTCGAGGGCGGTGAGCTGGGCGAGCTGGACCTGCGTCTGCAGGTTGATCCGCGGTCCGAGGCGAAGGCGATCGCCGGCAGCTTCCGTTTAAGCCGTCTCGACCTGTCGGTGGCCAGGCCCTTCATTCCCCAGGTCGACCGCCTGAGTGGTCAACTCAACGGGACCGGCGAGCTGTCCGGCACCCTGAACCAGCCGCAAGTCAACGGTGAGTTGCAACTGAGCGATGCCGAGATTGCGGGCAGTCAGTTGCCGGTCAGCTTCGAGCAACTGCAACTGCGAGCGCTGATCGAAGGTGAGCGTGTACGCGTCGATGGCAACTGGCGCAGCGGCGAGCAGGGGCAAGGGCGCATTGCCGGCACGCTCGACTGGCGCGATGCGCTGGATCTAGACCTGCGGGTGAGCGGCACCCGGCTGCCGGTGATCGTCGAGCCTTACGCCGAGCTGGAGGTCGAGCCGGACTTGCGCGTCGAGCTGGCCGACGAGCAACTGGCGGTAAGCGGTAAGGTGCGCGTACCGCGCGGGAAGATTACCGTGCGTGAGTTGCCGCCCTCGACCGTGCGGGTGTCCGAAGATGCGCAGATCGTTGGCGAGGAGGCCGAGCAAGCGCAGACGCCGTTGGCCATTCGCATGGACATCGATGTGGAGGTGGGCAAGGACCGCCTGCGCTTCAGCGGCTTCGGTCTCACGGCTGACCTGGTCGGCCATTTGCACATCGGTGATGACCTGGACACCCGTGGCGAGCTCAATCTCAACAACGGTCGCTATCGAGCCTACGGCCAGCGCCTGACGATTCGCCGTGCCCAGTTGTTGTTCACGGGTGTGCTGTCACAACCGTTCCTGAACATCGAAGCCATACGACGGATCGAGTCGGACAACGTGATTGCCGGGCTTCGTATCACCGGCAGCGCCGAGCAGCCCCGGGTGGATGTATTCGCCGAGCCGGCGATGAGCCAGGAACAGGCCTTGTCCTATCTGGTGCTTGGTCGCCCGCTGGGTGCCGAAACCGGCGATAACAACCTGCTGGCGCAAGCGGCACTGGGGCTCGGGCTCGCCGGTAGCTCATCATTCACTGGGAATGTCGCTCAACGATTGGGCATACAGGACTTCCAGCTCGACACCGAAGGGAGCGGTGCGGATACGAGCGTGGTGGCCAGCGGTCGCCTGACCGATCGATTGACGTTGCGCTATGGCGTTGGCGTGTTCGAGTCGGCCAATACCATCGCCCTGCGTTATCAACTGACCAAGCGCATTTTCCTCGAGGCCGCCAGCGGACTCGCCAGTTCGCTGGACATCTTCTACCGCCGAAATTTCTGAGCGGCGTCGCGTTCCCGCACATTAAAAAATCGCACTGAATGGCTGGCGGTAGCGCGCCGCTGGACTACGCTGACTGAGTTTACGTAACCGGTAACCCAACGCTGGGGCAAGTTCGCCGTCCGCGGGGTGCCGGATGTGGCGAATGCCGCTGTAAACGGTGCCGCGCCAAGCGCTTGCAGTGGTGGTAGGATCGCTCGGTCGCATCTTGCATGGCGGCTGACGCAAGGCTCTAGCATGAGTTTTGCAGGTTACCGGTAGTACCCAGCACATGAGGTCGGGGTCACTGCCGAGTCGCTTCGTAACGGTTGGGGGAGGGCGTTCGTACGTCGTGCTTCACGCCGCTCGGTGCGGGCCGCTCGGGCAAGGATGTCTAACATAATTAATAAGGGTGCCTTGAATGGAATTCCTGCAAAACCTGGTCAATAGCGTTAACGGTCTCGTCTGGGGCCCTCCCATGCTGGTGCTGATTCTGGGCACTGGTCTCTTCCTGATGACAATGCTCAAGTTCATGCCACTGGCGCGTATCGGCACCGGCTTCGCGCTGATCTGGCGCGGCCGCACGAAAGGCGACGAGGAAACGGGCGAGATCAGTCCGTTCCAGGCGCTGATGACCTGCCTGGCCGCAACGGTCGGTACCGGCAACATCGCGGGCGTGGCCACGGCGATCTTCCTTGGTGGCCCTGGCGCGTTGTTCTGGATGTGGTGTACCGCACTGGTGGGCATGGCGACCAAATATTGCGAAGTGGTGCTGGCGGTGCATTACCGCGAAAAAGATGACCGTGGCGAGCACGTCGGTGGGCCGATGTACGCCATCAAGAACGGGCTCGGCCAGCGCTGGGTATGGCTGGGCGGCGCTTTCGCCATCTTTGGCGGCCTGGCCGGGTTCGGTATCGGCAACATGGTGCAGGTCAACAGCATGGCGCTTGCGCTCGAGGCTACGTTCTCCGTGCCGCTTTGGGTCACTGGCCTGGTCACCATGCTGTTCGTCGGCCTGGTCATCCTGGGTGGTATCAAGCGCATCGGCGCGGTTGCCGCGGCATTGGTGCCGTTCATGTGCGTCGCCTATGTCATCGCAGGCATCGTTGTGCTGGTGGTCAATGCCGCTGAGATTCCGCATGCGTTCGAACTGATCTTCACCCACGCCTTTACCCCGATTGCAGCCACCGGTGGTTTCGCTGGTGCGGCGGTGATGGCAGCCATTCGCTTTGGTGTGGCGCGCGGTATCTTCTCCAACGAAGCCGGGCTGGGTACTGCTGGTATCGCTCAGGCTGCCGGTACCACCAACAGCTCGGTTCGCTCCGGCCTGATCGGCATGATGGGCACGTTCATCGACACGATCATCATCTGCTCGATCACCGGCCTGGCCATCATCTGTTCCGGCGTCTGGACAGGCGGCGAAAGTGGTGCGGCGCTATCGGCTGCCGCTTTCGAGTCGGCCATGCCGGGCGTTGGCGGCGCGCTGCTGACGATCGCGCTGGTGGTCTTCGCCTTCACCACCATCCTTGGCTGGAGCTATTTCGGTGAGAAATGCTGGGAGTTCATGGTCGGAACCAAAGCCATCTGGCCGTTCCGGGTAATCTGGGTGCTGGCTGTGCCCTTCGGCGCGATCGCCCAACTGGATTTCGCCTGGCTGCTGGCCGATACGCTCAATGGCCTGATGGCGATTCCCAACCTGGTATCGCTGTTGTTGCTGAGCCCGGTAGTGGTCAAGCTGACCAAGGAGTATTTCGCTCGCAACCAGGCGGCGTAATCAATCCGGGCGGCAGCTGACGCTGCGGCCCACGACCTCAGGAGTTGATATGACTGAAGTAACCCTCAAAGGTAACCCCATCCAGGTTGCCGGTGCGTTCCCACAGGCGGGGCAGAAGGCCAAGCCGTTCAGTCTGGTTGGTGGTGACCTGGCTGATGTCACGCTGAGCGGCTTCGCTGGCAAACGCAAGGTGCTGAACGTTTTCCCGAGCATCGATACCCCGACCTGCGCCACCTCGGTGCGCAAGTTCAACGCCCAGGCCAACGACCTGGCTAACACCGTCGTGCTGTGCATCTCTGCCGATCTGCCCTTTGCGCAAAAGCGCTTCTGCGGCGCGGAAGGACTGGAGAACGTGGTCAACCTGTCGACCATGCGTGGACGTGATTTCCTCGAAGACTACGGCGTGCTCATCGCCTCGGGGCCCCTGGCCGGTGTGGCGGCCCGTGCGGTGATCGTGCTGGACGAGCAGGATCAGGTGCTGCATAGCGAGCTGGTGTCGGAAATCGGTGCAGAGCCGAACTACGACGCTGCGGTCGCGGCGCTGAAAGGCTGAAGCTGACGGCTTCCGTAAACGATAGGAGGCGGTGCAATGCCGCCTCTTTCATGACTTTCATCTGGCGACAATAAAACAGCTTTTTCCTGCATTTTCTCAGCCACTAATCAATTGGCTGAATCCCGCCCTGAACGCTTAGCTTGGATACTGTCCGTCGCTCCATGAGCGCAGCGGGGCAGGCGATGGCGTTACGCCAGATTTTTTTAAATTGCTACAAAATCTTTTCCTGCCGCTGCGGTCTGAGCTTTCGTTGCCTATTGAATGGATTCGCTTATGTCTACCTCGCATATCAAGAAGATCGGTGTATCCGGCACAGGAATGATCGCCCACTGTTTCATCCGGCTGATCAAGCAGCACTATCAGGACCTGGAAATCACCCGCGTACTGACCCGCCGCCCGCTGAACTCCTTCAGTGACTTCCCCTTGGCCGATCGCCTGACCAACTCCATTGACCAGATGATCGACAACGCCGACTTGATCGTCGAATGCAGCGGTGATGTATTCCACGGCACGGAAGTCATCGAGCGAGCCTTCGAAGCCGGTCTGCCGGTCGTTACCGTCAATGCCGAGTTGCAAGTCACCACCGGCTCCTATCTTGCCGGCAAGGGATTCATCACCGAGGCGGAGGGAGACCAGCCGGGCTCGCTGGCGGCGCTGCATGAAGAGGCCTTGATGATGGGCTTCAAGCCGCTGGTCTACGGCAACATGAAAGGCTACCTGAACCACAACCCGACGCTCGAAGACATGACCTACTGGTCCAAGCGTCAGGGCATCAGCATCGACCAGACCACGTCCTTCACCGACGGCACCAAGGTGCAGATCGAACAGGTGATCGTCGGCAATGGTCTCGGTGCCACTATCACCCGACAAGGCCTCGAAGGCCTGGCCTCGACCAACCTGACCGAAACCGGCAACCTGCTGGGCATGATGGCTGAGCGCCTCGGGAAACCCTTCGTCGATTACGTCATCCCGTCCGGCTACCCGGCAGGCGGGGTGTTTCTCGTTTGCCGCCATGACGAGAGCCAGCAGGCGGCCATCGAGTACTTCAAGCTTGGCGCGGGCCCTTACTACACGCTGGTTCGCCCGTTTCATCTGTGCTCCCTGGAAGTCGGCAAGACCGTCAGGCGCGTGCTCAACGGCGGCGGCGTGTTGCTGAACAATTCGACCGCGCCGACATTGGGTGTGGGTGCTGTGGCCAAGCGCGCCATGCGTCCCGGTGAGCTTATCGAGCGTGGTATCGGCGGGTTCCAGTTCCGCGGTGAGGCGCTCAGGCTCGATCAGAATCCGGACCATGTGCCGATCGGCCTGCTGCGCAAGACGGCGCTCAAACGCGCGGTTGAGCCAGGCCAGCTGATCACCTTCGATGATGTCGACCTTCTGCCGAGCCGTGCGCTGGATATCGTCATGCAGCAGCGTACAGAGCGCCTAGCCGCTGCCGCTCGGACAGCCGCAACGAATAGCGTTGGGCCTGTCGAAATGGTCGCACTGGGCAGTTGATCACCGTGGTCCGGCGCCGGAGCGGGTTCGTTCCGGCGCCGTTGGGCCGTGACCAAGCGGTTACGACCGCACGCTCTCAGATGATGCGTAAGATGAATACGCCCGGCATGCCGGGCGTTTTTTTGCCGCGTTAGGCCGACGCTGCGCTGACGCGCCAATCGATTCAGGACGCTAACCCGCATCTGTGCGACGTCGGGTTCGCCGTCCCGTGTGCCTGGCCGCGCGACCAGGCATGAATCAGCCGTTAGACCGCATACCCCAGGACCCGTGGGAGCCACAGCGCGATTTCCGGGAACAGGGCAACCAATACCAGCGCACTGCTCATGACCAGCACGAAAAGCAGTGCCCAGCCGACCGTCTGCTCCAGGCGTATCCGCGCCACTTCGGCGGTAACCATCAGGTTGATCGCCACCGGCGGGGTGAATTGCCCGATGGCGATGTTCATCGCCAGCAGGATGCCGAACCACACCGGATTCCAGCCAAAGTGCTGCATGACCGGGATCAGGATCGGCATGAGGATGAGGTAGATCGAAATCGCATCCAGCAACATGCCGGCCAGCAGGACGGCGACCATCACCAGGAGCAGCAGTACTGCGCCATTGTCCGACAGCGAGATCAACCATTCGGCGAGATGGCGGAAGGTACCGAGCATCGTGCCGGCCCAGGCGAAAATGCCTGCCAACGCGATGATCAGCATGACGACCCCGGAGATCACGGCCGCCTCGCCGCAGAGGCGCCACAGATTGCGCCAGTCCAGCTCACGGGTGATGAACAGACCGACCAGCACACCATAGGTCACGCCGGCGACGGCCGCTTCGGTCGGCGTGAACAGGCCGCTGCGAAGGCCGCCAAGGATGAGTACAGGCGCGAACAACGCTGGCAGCGCTTGGCGGAAACTTTCACCCAGCGGAGGGCGCTCGGTGTGTTCCGGGTCTTCCCAGCCGTAACGGCGAGACAGCAGCCAGGCCGGCAGCAGCAAGACCAGCCCGGCGATGATGCCGGGAAACAGTCCGGCAGCGAACAGTGCGCGCAGGTCCACGCCAGGCACGACGATCGAGTAAAGAATCAACGCGATCGAAGGCGGGATCAAAATAGCGGTGGAGGCCGACGCTGCGATCAGCGTCGCCGAGAAGGGCTTTGGATAGCCGGCTCGGATCATGCTCGGCAGCATCACCATGGCCACCGCGGCGGCGTCCGCAGGGCCTGATCCGCTCATCCCGCCCATGATCAGGCAAACCAGTATCGCGACCATCGCCAACCCGCCATGGCGCGGCCCGATCACTGCCTGAGCGAAACGCACCAGGCGCAGCGCCACGCCGGATTTCTCGAATACCAGGCCGGTCAGGATGAAGAGGGGAATGGCGATCAGCGGGTACTTGGCGACCCCGTTGTAGGTATTGGTGCCGAGCGTCGCCAGCATGTCCGGCGTCAGCCCGACCAAGATGCCGATGGCGCCGGACAAGGCCAGCGAAAAAGCGACCGGAACGCCGATCAGCAGCATGAGCAAAAAGCTGGCGAGCATCCATGCATCAGGACTCATCAGGCAGGCTCCCTCGCAGGCGATCGAGTGTCATCTGGGTCAGCCGTACCGCCATCGCCAACCCCAACAGCGGCAGCCAGATCACGTACCACCAGTTCGGCAGGCCCAGGCCGGGCGACTCCGAATCCCATTGGTACTCCTCCAAAGCGAACTGCCCGCCGAACCAGATCACCAGGCCGAGCACCAGCATGCTGGCGATCCACTGCGTGACGATCAGCGGCGCGCGTAGCCGTGGGAACAGCCGCTCCATCAGGCCGATGCGAATGTGGCGATTGCTGCGGATGGCCACGCTTGCCCCGGCAAAGGTCAGGAGGACCAGCAAGAAGACGGAAAACTCTTCGGTAAAGGCAAAGGAGGCGTCAGTGAAATAGCGGACCACTACGTTGGCCAGGCTGATCAGGCCGATGATCACCAGCGCCAGCGTGGCCAGCACGCGCTCGAGGCGCGCGTCCTGTCGATTGTTCATGGTTTCCTCAAAACCGGCGGCGCGGCGCCGCCGGGCAGAACGGTTTTACTGGGCGTTGATGGCGCTGCGGGCAGCTTCGACCAGTTCGGCGCCAATCTTCGGCGTCCAGCTTTGCTGAACGCTGTGGGTCGCTTGCACGAAGGCCTCGTGCTCTTGTTCGGTCAATTCGACCACCTCTACGCCGCGGGCGCGGATGTCTTCCAGCCGCTTGGCTTCGGCGCTACGCGAGAGTTCGATCTCCCATTTGCCCGCATCGATCGCCGCCTGGCGGAGCAGTTCGCGGTCAGCTTCCGGCAACTGCTTCCACACGCGTTGGTTCACCGCGAAGATCAGCGGGTCGGCCATGTAATGCCAGAGCGTCAGGTGCTTCTGGCCGACCTGATCGACTCGAGCGACGTCGAACACCGACAAGGGGTTTTCCTGGCCATCGACGGCACCGGTGGTCAACGCCGGCTTGGCATCGGCCCAGCTCATCTGGGTGGGATTGGCGCCCAGGGCGGTGAAGGTGTCCTGGAACAACGGCGAGCCGACCACCCGGATCTTCAGGCCTGACAGGTCCTCAGGGGTCCGTATCGGCTTGACGGAGTTGGACAGCTCGCGGAAACCATTCTCCCCCCATGCCAGCGGGACGATGCCACGCTTCTCAATCGCTTCGAATGCCTGCTTGCCCGCCTCACCCTGGGTAATGGCGTCGAGGTCGGCGCTGTCGGCCATCAGGAACGGCAGCGAGAACAGATTCAGCTCCGGCACCTGCGGCGACCAGTTGATGGTCGAGCCGACTGCCATGTCGATCAGCCCTGAGCGCATGGCCGAGAATTCTTTGGTCTGGTCGCCGGCGACCAGTTGGGCATTGGGGTAGACACGCAGCGTGATTTCGCCCTTGGAGCGTTCCTCGACCAGATCGGCCCATTTCTGCGCGGCCTGACCCCAGGGGAAGGCGTCGGAGAGCACGGTGGAGACGGAGTATTCGCGGGCCGCGGCGGAGAAGCTCGCGGACAGTGTGGCGGCGACGGCCAGCGCGGTGAAGCAACGGGTCAGTTTCATGGGGCGTCCTTGTTCGGATCGGTCTTTTGGTTGTTATCGGCGAACGGCCGGGCGCTGACGGGGCAGCGGCGGGCTCGGCGATGGCGGGTTGGCCATCGGGACGCGCGGGTAGCGCGCAAACGGGACGCGGCAGATTGCGCAAGGGTACTGGCAGCAAAGCGCCTATCGCGTCACGAGCACCAAATGCCTTGTGGGCAAGGGTGTGCCAGCCGCAACGCGACTGGTCGTACAACTATCGCAGAAGGTGCCAGCGAGTGCTATTGCCGGTTGCCGGCAACGCCATGGGCCAGATGCCCAGCGCCGCTCGTCGAGACACTGCCAACGCAGGCCAGGCGCTGTTCCGGGGGCCGCAGGCGGCACTCGGCCGCCTGGTCGAGGATTGGTCTGGCCCGTCCTCGGATTCGCTTGAACGTGCCCGCGGCTGGCGTCCGAGCGCGAACGATTGATCGCTAGCGCAGCTGACGGACGATGATCGGGACGATGCGAATCGCGTCCGTCACGTAGCGTTTCGCCAGCCGTCTGGGTTCCGTGCACATGCGATGCAACCATTCGAGCGACATGCGCTGCATCCATTTCGGGGCACGCTTGACCCTGCCGGACAGGAAATTGATCGACGCACCCACGCAAAGTCCGACGCCCTTTGCGCCTCCGTTTGCATGAATCAGCTGGCCGAGCAGTTCCTGGCGCGGGCACCCGACCGCAAGCACGACGAGGTGCGCAGGGTGAGTGGTCACGAAATCCAGGCACGCTTGAATGAGTTCCGGACGATCCCAGAACCCCATGGGTGGGTTGTGATGGAAGAAGGTCACATGCGGGTATCGCCGGCGCATCGTCCTTATTTCCGCGGCTTCATTGCCGATGACGGTGACCGACCATCTCCTGGCCTCGGCAATGCTCATGAGCTCTTCGGTCAGACTGCTGCCAGGAATGACCTCGCGCACGGGGATGCGCATGAGCTTCATCAGGCCCTGCAAGACCTGGCTATCGCAGATCCGGTGGCTGGCGTTGGCATAAGCACTGCGCAGCGCCGGGTCGTCCTGGAGCTTGACCACATGGTTGACGTTTGGCGTAACGATATAGCTGAACTCACTGTCGCTCGCGTCGATGATCTGCGAGACGAGTGCCGCATGTGATCCATTGTAGAAGTCGATATCGAATACCCTGAGCGTGCTTTGTCTTTCATGGCAACAGGACGATCCGTCGTCTGCACGAGGCTCATTCCATCGCGAGTGTTTTGGCAAAACGTTGCCTCCCGATCGGCATATTGGCGTGCGTTCAAGTTGAAAACAGCAGGGCCGCTGCGGTTTCCGTTGTCCTTGAACTGAGCCCAGCCGGACGCAGAGGTTCGAGCGAGACGCCGAAAGGTCGATGGAGATCGAACCGGCATCGGACACGCTCAGGCGTGTCTTCGGGCGGTTCGGATCATCCTTCTCGGGCGGAGCTGGCGTGCTCTCGACTTGCCGCCGCTCGGGTTCAACCCCGTTCGCGACGCATCAGCCAGAGGAAATATGGACAGCCGATGAATGCGGCCAGCAGCCCCGCGGAGACGGGCCAGGGGTAGGCGATGCTGCGTCCCAGCCAGTCGGCTATCAGCATGATCGATCCCCCGATCAACGCGGCAAGCGATAGCTGTGGCACGGCGTGGCGGATGCCGAGCTGACGGACGATGTGAGGCGCGATCAACCCGACGAAGCTGAGCGGGCCGACGATTAGCGTCCCGGCGGCAGTCAACAACGCCGCAAGCATCAGGATCGTCAGTTGGCTCAGACGCAGGCGCAGCCCCAGGGCCGAGGCCGGTCCCGTCCCTAACGTCAGCAACTCGAGCGGCCGCGCCAGCAGCAGACTTGACGGAAGCAGCAGGCCGGCAACACCTAGCGCCACCCATGCCCGTGTCTCATCGACATGGTAGGTCGAACCGGTCATCCAGCTCATCAGCATGGTCATGCGCGGATCGCCGCTGGCCATCATCAGCGTGCTCAGCGAGCCGAGCAGGGTGGTCAGGCAGACCCCGGTGAGCAGCATGCGCTCGGCGCTGAAGGCGCTGCGCCAGCCGAGCCACAGCAGCAAGCCGAGCGTAAGCAGGGCGCCAACACTCGCGGCCGGCAGCATCAGCGGTTCCGGCCGGCTCGCCACGAGAAACAGGATCAGCACCGCCAGCGCGGCGCCGGAACTGGCTCCGAGCACTTCCGGGCTGGCCATGGGATTACCGGTCAGGCGCTGAACCAAGAGGCCGGCGGCCGCCAGCATGGCACCGGCTGCAATCGCCGCCACGACGCGAGGCAGCCGCCATTGCAGTACCGGCTGCAACTGGTCGAGCGAACTCCATTGCCAGCCGTCCGCCACCGGCGCCAGGAATAGCGCGACCGGCAGTAGCAGGAGCAACAACAAAGCGACACCCACGATCGCCCGCCTGGAGGACACCGCACGGCCGCCGCTGCTGGCGCGTGCCGGACGAATACCGCCGGCACGCTGGCGGCTCAGCAGCCAGAGCAGCAGGGGCACGCTGAAAACGGAGGTGAGGATGCCGGCTGGAACTTCTCCAACGAAACGCGAGATTTCCCGGGCGCTCTGATCGACCAGGCAGAGCAGCACGGCACCCAGTAGCGGCGCCCAGATCAGCCGCTGGCGCAGGGTGCGGGCACCGGTCAGACGCGCGATGGCCGGCGCGGCGAGCCCGACGAACCCGATGATGCCGACGCAACTGGTGACGAAGGCGCTCAGCGCCACCGCGCTGAGCAATGCCAGGCTGCGCGTGGTGCGCAGCGAGACGCCAAGGCTGGAAGCGCTCTCGTCTTCAAGGCCGAGCGCCGCCAGCGGGCGCAGCAAGAGCCCGGCGAGCAGTGCCGCGCCAAGCAGGCGAGGCAGCAGATAGGTGACGCCGTCCCAGCCGCTCTGGTTCAGTGAGCCGGCCTGCCAGAGCAGCAAGTCGATCAGGTAGTCGTGATTGAACAGCACGAGCAACGCGTTGATGGCGTTGCAGTAGAGGCTGATCACCATGCCGGCAAGGATGAAGCGCAATGGCGAAAGCGTCCGTCCCCAGGCAATGGAGAACAAAGCCAGCGTTGCCAGCCCGGCCCCCAGCAGCGTGGCCCATTCGACACCGAAGCGGGCCAGCAGCCCAGGCGCGCCGATGGTGAACACCGACAGCGCCAGATTGGCGCCGCCCGCAACCCCGAGCGTCACCGGCTCGGCGAGCGGGTTGCGCAGCACCTGCTGGAACAGCGTGCCGGCCAGCCCCAGGGCGGCGCCGGCCAACAGGCTGACCAGCAGCCGAGGCGCGAAGCTGTAGTGCAGCATGACCTGACGCGAATCGTCGAGATCCGGGTTCCACAGTGCTTGCCACCAGACCTCCCGGGGAAGCAGCCCTTGCAGGCCGTGGACCGCCAGGGACAGGGCGACCAACCCGAGCGCCAGGACCCAGGGCAGCGGGTTGCGGTAGGACTCGCCACGTCCGGCGGGCAAGGCGGTGAGGGAATCAGACATGCGGATCGCTCTTCAAGAGGTAGTCGGCGATGCGTTCGGCCAGGCTCAGAGCGGAGGCAACGCCACCGTAGGGGTAGAACTTGCCGAGAGGCTGGCTCTGGCCGTTACGCACGGACGGCAGGTTGTCCCATAACGCGTTGGGCTGGCGCAGGCTCTGCAGACGCGCCGAGGTGGTCGGGATCTCGATGTAGAGCAGGTGGGTATTGGGCGTTTCGGCGAGCCGCTCAACCCCGGTCAGGCTGAAACCCATGGCATTGCTCGGACCCTGCCAGGCATTGACCAGCCCGAGCCGATCGAGCACATCCTGGGCCATGCTGTGCCGGCCATAGACCGTCGCGTGGCGGCCATCCTGGTTGAGCACCGCGATACACAAAGGCGGCTGCGGGCGGCTTGCCAATTGCTTGGCCAACGCCTCGAGACGCTCATTGGCCATCTGCAGATAGGCCACGGCACGCGGCTCCAGGTCCAGGCGTTCGGCGAGCCGCAATGTGAATATGCTGGCGCTGTGCCAGACACCTTGCTCGGTGGGGTAGATGTCTACCACCTCGGTGGGTGCAATGCTGCGTAGCGCACGGTCGACCGTAGGGGGCAGCGGATCGCAGAGGATCAGTTCTGGCTTCAGTTGCTGGAGCAGCTCCAGGTTCGGCTCCCAGTAGGGGCCGATATCCAGCACCGGCGGCTTCACCGACCAGGTCGGCATTCGCCGGTTGTAGTAGCCGACATCGGAGATGGCCAGCGGGGCGACACCGAGGGTGAGCAGGGTTTCCGCCGCGGCCCAGTTGATCGCGACGACGCGCCGCAGGGGTTCGGCCCTGATGCGCAGCGGCAGCCCGGCCGCCAGCGCCAACCCTCCCATGCCGAGCTGGCCGAGCAGTTGGCGGCGACTCAGTGACATGCGGGACTCCAGTGTTTCGAAAGCAGCATGACGGCTCCGGAAATGCGTCGGGCCCCTCGCTGAGGGGCCCGGGATGGTGGGCAATCGGTAGTACGCGGAGGGGTTACCAGGCGTACTTCACGCTAGCCATGAGGTTGCGCTCCAGACCCGGATAGCAGCTGGTCGCCGAATCGCAGGTGGCGGTGTAGTCCTCGTTCAGCAGGTTCTGTGCGTACAGCCCCAGGGTGACCTGTGGGGTTAACGCGTAGCTGGCCGAGGCATCGAACAGGGTGTAGCTGTCGGCGCCGAAGGTGTTGGCGCTGTTGCCGTACATCGAGCCGACATAGCGGGCACCGCCGCCAAGGGTCAGGCCGTGCAGCGTGCCGTCGGTGAAGCTGTAGTTAACCCAGGCCGAGGCCATATGCTCCGGCACGTTGGCCGGGCGGTTCCCCTGATTGCCATCGTTACTGCGAGTAATCTCGGCTTTGGTGTAGGTATAGGAAGCCAGCACATCCCAATGCTCGCCCAACTTGGCGCGGGCTTCCGCCTCGATGCCTCGTGAGCGCTGCTTGCCTTCGGCGACGTTGAAGCCGGTTGTGGCACCGCTGCTGTCACGCTCTGCGGTCAGCACGTTGGTCTTGATCAGGTCGAAGGCCGCCAGGGTTAGCAGCAGATCATCATGCGGCTGGTATTTCACCCCGGCTTCCCACTGGTTGGCCTCGCTCGGATCGAAGGTACGGCTCAATCGATCCACCCCGCTGTTGGGGGCGAAGGATTCGGCGTAGCTGATATAGGGGGCCAGGCCGAAGTCGGTCAGGTAGGTCAAGCCGACGCGACCAGTAAAGGCGTCGTCCTTCTGGTTTGTCGATGCGCCGACGTTGTTGTCGAAGTCGTTGCGCACACGGTCGTGACGGCCGCCAAGGGTCAGCAACCAGTTGTTGTCGAGGTGAATCTGATCCTGTACGTAGGCGCCGAGCTGCTCGATGGTTTGGTCGTAGTCTGCTCGAGTCTGGGTCAGGGGATTGCCCGGCTCTGGCGTCGGAATCGGCTGCCCATAAATTGGGTTGTTTACGCTCAGCGGCGGAGTCTGCCCACCGAAGCCCAGCGGCAGGTTGCGATAGAACTTGATATCGGCGTCCTGCCAGCTGTAATCGATGCCGGTCAGCAGAGTATGGCGGATCGTACCGGTGGCGAAATCGACCTGCAGCTGGTTGTCCACGGCGAAGGTGTCCAGGTGCTGCTGGCGCCGGTCTGCCGCGCGAATCACGGTGCCGCTGGCGGTATCAACGAGTGCGGGTAGCAGGTTGTTGAAGGTCAGATCAACCTGACCGTAGCGCAGGTTTTGGCGGAACTCCAAGGCATCGTTGAAGCGGTGACGGAACTCATAGCCGAGGCTGTACTGGTCCTGGTCGAAGTGGTTGAAGCTGTGGTCGCCCAGCAGGGTGTCGGTGGTGTGGCCGTTGGGCTTGGTGTAGACGAACAGGCTGCCGCCGTTGCGATCACGGAGGAAATCGGTGAGCAGGGTCAGGCTGGTGTCTTCGTCAGGCGCCCAAGTAAAGGACGGCGCGATGTACTGGCGGTCGTCTTCCAGCTCGTGGCCATCGTCGTATTCGACCTGAGTGTTTGCATCGCGATATAAGCCGACGACCCGGTAAAGGAATTGGTTCTGCTCGTCGAGGGCACCACCGACGTCGAACTGACCTTGGCGGCGGTCATGACTGCCGGCCGTGAGCTGCACCTCATTGAGTTGTTTTGCCGTCGGCCTCTTGCTTACCCGGTTGATCACGCCGCCAGCATCGCCCTGGCCAAACAGTGTCGAGGCCGGGCCGCGAACCACATCGATACGTTCCAGGGCATAGGGCTCACTGCGGAACAGCGCATAGTCGTTGTTCTGCTGGCGCAGGCCGTTGAGGTAGTCGCTGGTGCTCTGACCGTTGAAGCCACGGATGAACAGCCAGTCGTAGCCTTTAGGATCCAGGCCATAGGTTTCCACCTTGACCCCGGGTACGTAGCGCAGCGCTTCGGTGACGGTCTGTGCGCCCTGAGTCTCGAGCTGGGCGCGGGTGATTACCGAGACCGACTGGGGGATCTCGAGGATCGGCGTGTCGGTCTTGCTGCCGCTGTTCGACATCTTCGGCACGAAGCTGTCGTGACCTTCGATGACGCCTTCGACTACCGTTTCGGGCATGACCAGAGGGGCGGTATCGCTGGTTTCGTCAGCCATCAGAGACACCCGGTTACCGTCGATCCGGTAGCGAATGCCTGTATCACGGAGCAAGGTTTCCAGTGCCTCGGTCGGCTCCATCTCGCCGCGGACGCCGGAGGTGCGCAGATTCTGTACCTGAGCCTGATTGAAGAGAATCTGCAGGTCGGTCTGTGCACCCAGGTTTGTCAGCGCAGACGCCAAGGGTTGAGCGGGAACATCGATACTGACCGGCGCGGCGAAGGCGCCGGTGGCGCTCAATGTCAGCCCAATCGCGGCGGCACGGACAATCGCGGCCAGTGGCTTTTTGCGATGCGAAGCGCTGAGAGACCGTTTCACTGTGTAGCTCCTTGGATAGAAGTGTTGTTAAGAACGATTTAGATTTATATGACGCAGCAGCAATCAAAAACCGGAAAAAATAGTTGTCTCAATGCACCGCAGCGTCGTGCGGCTGCGTGTGGCGCGGGTTTTCGCGAATTTCCGTGATGCGCCCCGCGCTCATTCTCAGCAGGCGGTCGGCCACATCGAAATACCGATCGTCGTGAGAAATCACGATCAGCGTGCGGCCCTGGGCGCGCAGTTCCGGCAGCAACTCGGTGTAGAAGATGCGCCGGAATTCCGGGTCCTGGTCGGCCGCCCATTCGTCGAACACCAGCACTGGGCGTTTTTCCAGCCAGGCCTGGACCAGGGCCAGACGCTTGCGCTGGCCGG
The DNA here is from genome assembly GCF_019090095.1 of Stutzerimonas stutzeri. Classification (NCBI taxonomy): domain Bacteria; kingdom Pseudomonadati; phylum Pseudomonadota; class Gammaproteobacteria; order Pseudomonadales; family Pseudomonadaceae; genus Stutzerimonas; species Stutzerimonas stutzeri. Next base: position 50,320 of record NZ_JAGQFP010000001.1, read on the forward strand.
TGGAGAGGTCGATGGTGGAGTAGTTATGCCCGTCCAGCGTGACCTTGTGGGCGATCTCCAGACGCTCCAGGTAGCGACTGGCTTCGACGGGAATGTCCTCGCTTTCCTTGAGCAGGTCTTCGAAGAGGAAATAGTCCGCAAAAATCGTGGTGAACAGCTGGCGATAGTCGTCGCGGTTGCGGTCCGTCACCGGCTGGCCGTTGATCCTCAGCTCGCCGCCCTGGGGCACATAGAGGCCGAGCAGTAGCTTGATCAGCGTGGTTTTCCCGCAGCCGTTCTCGCCGGCAATGAAGAGGATTTCCCCCGGGCGCACGGTCAGGTCCAGCGGGCCGACACCAAAGCCTTGGCTGCCGTCTTCGGTGGGGTAGTGGTAGTGCAGGCCGCGCAGCTCGATCCCGTTCATGGGCAGCGCGGGGCGACCATCGTCACGCAGCAGCAGGTTGGGTTCCGGGGACGAGAAGCGCACCGATAGCTCGGCGATGCGGCGGAAGGCGACCTGCGCGCGGCTGACGATGGGCAGTTGCCCGATCAGGTGTTCCAGCGGGCCTTTCATGTACAGCAGCACGAGGATGAAACCGCTCAGGGTGGCCTTGTCGGTGCTCGGCCAGATCGTCTGGTACGCCAGCGCGACACCGATGACGATAAAGAACAGCGTCGAGCCGAAGCCTTTGGCGATCACGAACAGGTTGATCGAGCTGACCTGGATGTCGCAGATGCGGTCAGCAGTGCCCTGCAAGCGCTCGCTGTAGTGCTGGAAACGGCGTGGGCGGCTGATGCGCAGTTCTTTCGCACCTTCGGCCATGGCGCGGTAGTGCTTCTGCAGTTCATCTTCTTCGTCGCGGGCTTCGAAGAAGCCGCGAATACCCTTGCTGCGCGCGACGTACTGCACAGCGCTGCCGATCACGATGGCCAGTGCGGTCGCAAGAAACATCGGCAGCGACAGCGAGGCCAGGTAGCCCAGGCAGCCGATGCTGACGGTGAAGGACACGGCCAATGGTGCGAAGGCGAAGGCGAAGTCGCTGATGGTGTCGATGTCGTGGGTCAGCACCGGAATCAGACGGTGGCTGCGGTAGCGCTCGATCTGATCGATTGGCGCGGAGATGATCTTGCTGCCGAGATCCTTGCGCAGCCGGGCGATGACGTGTTGCCCGACATAGTTGGTGCCGATATCGGACACGACCGAGCCCAGCAGCGCCATCAGGCACAGGCCGGCGAAGCCCAGCAGCAGGCCGCTTTGCAGGCCATCGTCCGAATGCAGACTGTAGTTGATCGTGGCCAGCAGGGCAGTGATGCTGGCGCCACCGAGCATACCGAGCAGCGTGGCGCCGAACAGTTGCGGGCCGAATGGCCGAAGGAGCCGGAAAAGTTCGCGGAGCGTGCTGTTCGTGGATGTCTGCATCGTGGGGTCCTAACAGGAAGTCGCGGGCGAATCGCTACCGGCCAGCGGCGGTAAATCCGAATCGTTCCTGTTAAGACGGATGAGGCGGCAAAAAACTGAATAAAAAAATCAGCTTCTTGCGTCAGCCTTGTGCTGATGAGCGAAGGCGCTCAGAGCGCCTTTTTGCGACTCATCAGGACGGTGCTGTCGCCGCGCTGCGTGAGCTCAATCGGCAGAACGACCGGCAGCGAATCGATCAACGCCCGCAGGTCGTTGGTCTGGTAAACGCCGCCGATGCGCATCGCGCCCGCTTCGTCATCGCCGAGGCGAACCGGTTTCTCCAGGTAGCGATTGATCAGCGGAAGGGCGCTGCTCAATGGCAGGTCGTCCAGCACCAGCTTGCCCTGAATCCAGGCGATGGCGCCTGCCGGCGTCACCTGCTCCACCTCGATTCGCCTGCTGACCTGACTGTAGCGGGCCTGCATGCCAGGCATCAGTTGGGCGCTGTTGCCGCTCACGCCTTCGGGCGGGCTGACGGTCACCGAGCCGTCCAGCAGCGTGACGAGCAACTGCTGCGGGTTGGTCCAGACGTTGAAGCGGGTGCCGGTCACGCGCACCTGGCCGTTGTCGGTGTGCACGGTGAAAGGCTGTGATCGGTCGTGGCGGACCTCGAAGAAGGCTTCGCCACCGCCGTTCAACCAGGCACTTCGACGGTCGCGATAACTGGCGAAAATCAGCCGGGTATGGCTGTTGAGCTGGACTTGCGAATGATCGGCCAGTTCGACCTTGCGCGGCGCGTTTTCAGCGGCGTAATAGCCTATCCGTGACGGCAGCATACCCACCGACCAACCGGCCGACCACAGCGTGCCGACGGCAACTACCAGCACCGCGGCAGCCGCGGCGACGCGCCCCAGGCGGTGCCGGCCGCGCGGGCGGATGGGCGGGTGGATGTGCGCTACGGTCGAGGACGCAGCGGCTGACGGGTTGGGTTGCTTCAGATTCTCGGCCAACTGCCAGATGCTCAGCATCGCATCGTACTCGGCGCGGTGGCGCGGGTCTTCTGCGAGCCAACGGACGAAGTCCCGGCGGTCTTCCACCGAGCAGTCCTGGTCGTGCATACGCGTGCACCAGAGTGCGGCTTCGGCGCTCAGGCGATCATGGTCAGAGGGGGGCGGTTTGCCAGTCATTCGAGGAATCCGGAAGCGTTAGCACGCTTTCATTTCAAAAAAATGCGAGTGATTATAAGTATGGGGTGACATGGACTGCCAGCATGCATCCGCACGTTGTGTCTCGCCCGGATACCTGCATGGTGCGGTTTCAGGCGGGAACGCCGAAGGGAAGCCGCTGTGATCCACCATTATCAGGAAATCATCCACTACCTCAGTCGGCGGCTTGGCGATCGTCAGGCTGCCACCGATTTGGCGCACGATGCCTTTGTGCGCCTGCTCGATCGCAGGGCGGAGAGCGATATCGAGCAGCCTCGCGCCTTTCTCTTCAAGACCGCCACCAACCTCAGCATCGACCTGCATCGCCGCGCCCGGGTGCGACGTAGCGAACCGCTCGACAGCCTCGATCACGAGCAGTGTCTGGACGAGCACGATCCCGAAGAGCATGCCATTCAGGCCCAGCAGTTGATGCTGCTGCGCCGGGCGCTGGACGAATTGCCGGCGGCGTGTCGCGAGGCGTTTCTGTTGCGCAAGGTGGAAGGCTGCTCTCACGCGGAAATCGCTGAACGCCTTTGCTTGTCCCGGGACATGGTGGAGAAGCACATCGTAAATGCAATGAAGCATTGTCGCGTCCGCCTGCTCAGTTGGACCCGCTGATCGTCGGCATTCGTTCGGGCCAACGTGCTGTGAATGAGAATGATTCTAAATTTCTCGGTCGCTGCCTCGTCTTCTCTTCAAAGCCGCTTTCACCCCGTCGGCATGACGGCGGAGGCGTGCTTCCGGTGGTCGGCGCGTATGCGTCGGTCCGTGGTAAACGGCTAGAGGACACAGGCACCCATGACTCAATTGATCGCTCCAACGTATGACGTGCTGGGCATCGGCTTCGGCCCCTCCAATCTGGCGCTGGCCATCGCCTTGCAGGAGCAGACCCAGCGCCAGAAGCGCGATTGCCACATGCTGTTTCTCGACAAGCAGCAGGATTATCGCTGGCATGGCAATACCCTGGTGGCGCAGAGCGAACTGCAGATTTCCTTTCTCAAGGATCTGGTGACGCTGCGCAATCCCACCAGCCCCTACAGCTTCGTCAACTACCTGCACGAGCAGGGCAGGCTGATCGATTTCATCAACCTGGGCACCTTTTATCCCTGCCGTCTCGAGTACAACGACTACCTGCGCTGGGTGGGACGCCAGTTCGCTGACCAGTGCGCCTATGGCGAGACGGTGAAGCGTGTCGAGCCCGTATCCAGTGCCCAGGGCATCGATCGGCTCAAGGTAATCTCGACCGATGCCCAGGGGCGTGAGCATTTTCGTCTGGCGCGTTCCATCGTGCTCAGTACCGGCGGCACGCCGCGTATTCCCGAGGCCTTTGCGCCGTTGCGTAGCGACTCCCGAGTTTTCCACCATTCGCGTTATCTGGAGTGCATGGCCCAGCAACGCTGCACCCGGCACGAGCCGATGCGCATCGCAGTGGTGGGCGGCGGTCAGAGTGCGGCCGAAGCCTTCATCGATCTGAACGACAGCTTCCCGTCCGTGCAGGTGGACATGATCCTGCGTGCCGCCGTCCTGAAGCCGGCTGATGACAGTCCTTTCGTCAACGAGATTTTCGCGCCGAACTACACCGACCTGGTGTTCAACGAGCCGGAAAGCGAGCGCGAGAAGCTGATTCAGGAGTATCACAACACCAACTATTCGGTGGTCGATCTCGACCTGATCGAGCGCATCTATGGCATTTTCTATCGCCAGAAGGTCGCCAATGACGCCCGTCACAGCTTCCTCTGTCGTCGGTCGGTAGAGGCGGCCCGCGCCGATGCGAACGGTGTCGAGCTGACCCTGTGCGACAGCGCCACCGGCATGGTGGAGAGCCGTCGCTACGATGCGGTCATTCTGGCCACCGGCTACGAACGCACCTCGCACCGCGAGCTGCTGGCGCCGTTGCAGGAGTATCTGGGTGACTTCAGCGTCGGGCGCGATTACCGGGTTCAAGCCGACGACCGCTTGCGTGCCGGCATCTATCTGCAAGGGTTCAGCCAGGACAGCCACGGCCTCAGCGATACCTTGCTGTCGGTACTGCCGATGCGTGCCGAGGAGATCGCCGCTTCGCTGTTGGACAACCTGCCGGCGGTCGCAACGGTGCCGCATGCCCGCACCGCGGAAAGTGCCTGAGTATCGCTGACCGCGTTGGCGATTCGAGTCGTTCGGTTGATTTTCACCGAGCGACTAATTTTTTCGGGTGCTCGTTCGTCTTGGGTTTTTCGAGGTAATAAACATGACCGGTTGCACCATCCCTTTGCCTGATGGCCGGCAGTTGCTCGTCGATGGCGGCGATCACGCGCTGAGCCTGCTGGTCGACGATCAAATGCTGGGCCGAGCCGAGCGTCAGGGCGATTCCTGGCGACTGTCGGCCGTCGACATGCGCCAGGCGGTCTGGCTGTTGGCCTACCAGGCGTTTGCCAGTGACCCGTTGTGCCAGCGGCTGGCGCTGAGCCTGGACGAGTGCCCGGCGGAGCTGGTGCACAGCGGCCTGCTCAACCGGGACTCGAGCGGCGCCTGGCAGGTGGAGCGGGCGACGTTCTGGCAATTGCCGACACCCTGGCGTCCTGGTCCGGCCAGCGAAGGCTATCCGCAGCGCCTGCGCGTCACCGAGGGCAAGCGCCATCCGTTGCGCCCGCCAAAGCCGAGCGGCGAGCTGTACCGTCGTTTCGATGTGCGGCTGGGCAGCTGGATCTCGTTTCGTGCCCTGGAAGTCGATACCGATCTGCAGCGCTTCAATCGCTGGCAGAATCAGCCACGGGTCGCGGCATTCTGGCAGGAGGAGGGCAGTCTCGAGCAGCATCGGCAGTACCTGGAAAAGCTTGCGGCCGACCCCCATACGCTGGCCCTCATTGGCTGCTTCGATGGTGAGCCGTTCGGCTACTTCGAGGCCTACTGGGCCAAGGAGGACCGCATCGCGCCGTTCTACTCCGCCGATGACTACGACCGGGGTATCCACATGCTGGTAGGAGAGGATGCGCACCGCGGTCCGCACAAGGTGGAAAGCTGGCTGCCGGCGCTGGTTCACTACCTGTTGCTGGACGAGCCACGTACCCAGCGCATCGTGGCTGAGCCGCGCGCCGACAACGCCCGGATGATCGGGCATATGCAGCGCCTGGGTTTCTGGCTGGAAAAGGAGTTCGACTTTCCGCACAAGCGTGCCGCGCTGATGGTGCAAAGCCGCGAGCGCTTCTTCGAGCGATGCCGGTTGTGCTGAGTTGCACGCCGTGCGATGACCGGGAGCGGCGATGATCACCGCCCTCGCGCCGCTGTATGTCGGCGAGTTCGCCAGCTACCGGGATGTCCTGACGACTCGGGACGATGCGCGTCCGTCGATACCGGCGTCCCAGTTGCTGCAACCGGCTCGGCTCGAGGCGATCTTCCAGCGTTTCGACCCGTTGCATACCGGGCAGGACCGTCGTGCGCTGGCTTCCCAATGGTCCAAGTACTACCTGGTGCGGCTGATTCCGCCAGTGGTGGCCGCCGCCCTGGTGCTCAATTGGCGTCTGCCGCTGGCTTTCGACAGCGTCGAGGTGGTGCTGGACGAGCAGGGGTTGCCGCAGGCCTTCAAGCTGCCCGATGACGGTGGGCCGTTCAGTGCGCCGCCGGGTGATCCGTTCCAGCGTTTCGGCGAGCTGATCGACGCCAATCTGCAGCCCTTCATCCAGGGGCTGGCATCGGAGGTACGGCTGTCGCCCAAGGTGCTGTGGAGCAGCGCGGGCAATTATCTGGAGTGGTTCCTCGGCGAGATGGCCAAGGCGTTGCCGGGCGTGGCGCTCACCCATGGCCATGAACTGCTGACCAGCGAGCGCCGCCCCGATGGACGCCGCAATCCGCTGTTCCGGCCTGTGCGTTACGTGGAGGTCAGCCCGGCGCTGCGTCCGGACGGTCTCTGGCGTCAGCGTCGGGTCTGCTGCATTCGTTACCGGCTGGAGCATTTCGAGCACTGCGACAACTGTCCGCTGCTGGACCAGCCGCCAGCCTATGTGAGCGATCTGTAGTCACGCCGGCTCGATCTGCAGGGCAGGGCGCTGTGGTGACATGCCCCGCTCAGTGCACGTAGCAGATCGGCGACCCGTCCGCTGGATTGGCCAGCACACCCATGGAAATGCCGTAGATGCGCTCCAGGGTTTCACCGTGCATGAGCTCGGCTGGATTGCCTTGAGCCAGCAGCCGGCCGCTGTGTAACGCCAGCAGATCATCACAGTAGCGCGCCGCCATGTTGATATCGTGCAGCACCACCAGTACGCCGAGACCGAGCTCGCGGCTGAGGTCCTGGACACGCGACAGGACTTCCACCTGGTGGGCGATATCCAGCGCCGAGGTGGGCTCATCCAGCAGGAGGTAGCGTGTGTTCTGCGCCAGCAACATGGCCAGCCAGACGCGCTGGCGTTCGCCACCGGACAACTGATCCACCAGCCGGTCGGCGAAGGCGCTGGTGTCGGTCAGTTCGAGCGCGCGTTGCACCTGGGCGCGGTCCTCGCTGGTGAAGCGTCCCAGTGCGCCATGCCAGGGATAGCGGCCGAAACCTACCAGTTCCCGAACGGTCAGCCCATCGGTCTGTGGCAGCTGCTGCGGCAGGTATGCGACCTGCTGGGCGAAGTCGCGTTGGCTCCAGTCCGACAAGGCTTTGCCGTCGAGGCGAATAAGCCCGGCGCTGGGCAATTGCTGGCGGGCCAGCAGCTTGATGAGCGTGGACTTGCCGGAGCCGTTGTGACCGATCAGGCCGACCATGCGCCCGGACGGAATGCTCAGGCTCAGGGGATGCAAGAGCGTGCGCTCGGGAATGCTGAAGCTGACGCTGTCCAGTTCGAACATGGGGTCCATCCGCCGGAAATTTTCGGGAAGCCGTAAAGCCTAATTCAAATGGTAATGGTTATCAATTTTGCAGCTGCTATCGGAGTTTCCCGATAAGACACCGCCAAGAAAGTGGATAAGACGATCTGAATTGCACGATGCCCGTGGGAGCGGTCTTGACCGCGAAGAGTGGTCGATGCCGTTCCGTCAAGCGGCGTGCGACCGCGAGCCCGCATCCGCTCGGCTTCGACCGTCGCCTTTGCGGTTGGCCTTAGCGGTCCTTTCGCTCGAGCTTCTGAAGGGCTTGCCGGCAATGGATCAGCGTGTCGCGCACCATGAAGTTGACCAGCGTTGGCGAGACCCCCAGTTCAGCCGCGATCGCACTCTGCGTTTTCCCTTGCAAGCGGTACATCTCGAAGGCGTAGCGGGTGCGTTCCGGCAGCTGCGCGAGGGCTTCGGAGAGTGCTTCCAGCGTCTGCCTGCTTTCGTGGAGGCCCTCCGGAGAGGCCCCTGAGGCACAGACGTAGAGTCCTTCTTCCTCGCTGCCCGAATAGCGCTTTTCCAGCGCCTGTCGGCGATAGCGGTCAATGGCCAGGTTGCGCACCACGCGCAGCAGATAACTGATCTGCGAGGTTGGGCCGGGAATCGCAGCAGTCCCACGCAGCTTCAGATACGCATCGTGCACCACGTCTTCGGCATGGCTGCGACACCCGAGAATGCGCGCGGCGGCATTGATGAAGGTCTGCCTGTTCGTGACGAACATGTCATTCAGGGCCGGGTGCTGCTCTGCTGAAATTGTTTTAGGCATGTGAGTTTTCCTGTACGACGCGAAGGCGGACGTCCATATGGCTTGGACTGTCCTGGGGCAGCCGAGCGTGCTACCCGCTCAGCCTGGCCCACCTGTACTGGCTCGAAGGCGAGTCAATCTAGTCCAAATGATAATACTTATCAATTCGTTCGGTGCGACGTTTGCAGCTTTCTGCTCAATGGAGGCGCTCGTCGGACTCTCGTATCAACCACATGTTCCGTTGAAATGAGAATAAATCGCATACGCGAAGTCTAACTATTCAGCTCACTCCTTCGTCTTCATCGGAAAGCGGCCAACAGGTGCTCGGTCACCGTGCCGCCCGATCAACCGCCCCGCGGGGCGAAGGAGAGTAGAGATGGCATTCGATCGCGAAGACGCGCTGTTCAAAGTCCTGGTCAACCACGAAGAGCAGTACTCCCTCTGGCCGGACTACAAAGCGGTTCCGGCCGGCTGGCGGGAGACCGGCCAACGCGGCAGCAAGGCGGAGTGCCTGGCCTACGTCGATCGTGAGTGGACCGACATGCGGCCGCTGAGCCTGCGCCAGGCAATGGACGAACAAGCGGCGGGGCAGTGACGATGGTCGCTCGCCTGCGTCTGTTCTGCCTGCCGTATTCCGGCGCCAGTGCGATGGTCTATGCACGTTGGCGCCGGTCCCTGCCGGAGTGGGTCGAGGTGGTTCCACTGGAGCTGCCTGGCCGTGGCCGGCGCTTCAACGAGCCGCTGCAGACCGACCTGCTCGGCCTGGCCGACCAACTCGCCGGCGAGCTGGAAGAGCGGCTGGACCTGCCTTATGCGCTGTTCGGCCATAGCCTCGGCGGCCTGCTGGTCTTCGAATTGGCGCACGCATTCCGCCAGCGCGGCCTGCCGGCACCGCAGGCGTTGTTCGTCTCGGCTGCACCGGCGCCGTCGCGCCGCGAAAACCATATCGAGCTGGCGGTGGAGCAGAGCGATGCCCAGCTGCTGCAGCGCCTGCGCAGCCTTGGCGGCACGCCCGAGGCGGTATTCGCTGACGAGGAAATGCTGCGTCTGACCCTCCCGGTGCTGCGCGCCGACTTCCTGCTGTGTGGCCGTTACCGCTATTACCGCCGTGCACTGCTGGCCTGTCCGACCCATGTATTCGGTGGCAAGGCCGATCGGGTCTCGGTGGACGCGCTGGCTGCCTGGCAGGACGAAACCGCCGAAGGCTTCTCGTTGGAGATGCTCGAGGGCGATCACTTCTTCATCAATGCCTGCGAGGCGCGCCTGCTCGAACTGATGCTCGGCAAGCTGCGTCAGCGCGGGCGCGATCTCCAGGCCCTCTGGGCCTGAATGGAGAGCTCGATGGCACTGTTTTCCATCCAACCCCTGGCCGAAGCACCTGATGGGCTGCCGCTGTTGGTCCAGGCCGAGGGCGAGGTCGACCTGCTGGACGCCCAGGCTGCATTGCGTGGGCTGACCGATGAACATCTCGAACGCTGCGGCGGTGTACTGCTGCGCGGTTTTCGCGTTGGCGAGGCGGAACGCTTCCGCGCTTTCGCCGCCGGCTTTGGCGATCCATTGCTCAACTACGAGTTCGGCTCGACGCCGCGCAGCAACGTTACCGCTGGCGTCTACACCTCCACCGAGTACCCACCGCACCAGCATATTCCTCTGCACAACGAGCAGGCCTACACCCGCGAATGGCCGATGCGTATCTGGTTCTACTGCGTGCAAGCCGCGCAGAGCGGTGGCGAGACGCCTATCGCCGACAGTCGGGTGATCTACCGCCAGGTCGGCGAGGCGATCCGCCAGCGCTTCGCCGAGCGCGGGCTGATGTACGTGCGCAACTTCGGCAATGGCCTGGATGTGGCCTGGGAACAGGTGTTCAACAGCGACGACCGCGCCGTGGTCGAGGCCTATTGCCGCGCCCACCGCATCGAGTGCGAGTGGAAGGACGACGGCGAGCTGCGTACCCGCCAACGCTGCCAGGCGGTTGCGCGCCATCCGCGCACCGGTGAGTGGGTGTGGTTCAACCAGGCGCACCTGTTCCATGTCTCCAACCTGCCGGAGGAGGTGCGCGAGAGTCTGCTGGAGATCGTCGATGAGGAAGATCTGCCGCGCAACGTCTACTACGGCGACGGCAGCCCCATCGAGGAATCCCTGCTCGACGACATCCGCGGCGTGCTGGCCGAGGCCACGGTGAGCTTTCCCTGGTACAGCGGCGACGTGCTGATGCTCGACAACATGCTCACCGCCCACGCCCGTGCGCCGTTCAGTGGGCCGCGCAAGGTCATCGTTGCCATGGCGCAAGGCCACGGACTTGACCATCCCAAGGCCTGAGGGCCGCGATTTTCCAATTTCTCGGTGGGTGCCAGACACCCGCCGCGTTTCAAGGTGATGCCATGAACGATCGTTACGACGCTGCCGCCAACCTGGTCGAGGTGCTGTGCCAGCGCGCCGCCGAAACGCCACACGATATCGCCCTGCGCTTCATTGCCGAAGGGGTCGACGAACCGCTGACGTATCGCGCACTGGACGAGCGCGCCCGGGAGATGGCCGTCTGGTTGCTGCAACATGGCCGGCCCGGCGACCGCGCCGTGTTGCTGTTGCACAGCAGCACGGAATACGTGACGGCCTTCTTCGCCTGCCTCTATGCCGGCATCATCGCGGTGCCGGCCTATCCGCCGGAATCGGTGCGCCCCCAGCACCTGGCGCGTTTGCGGGCGATCCTCGACGACGCCGAGCCCAGCCTGGTCCTCACCGACTCCAGCCTTCTCGATGGCCTGCGTCCGGCTTGCCAGCGCACTGCCGGTGCCTCGCCGCAGCTGCTCGCGGTCGACCAGACGCCCACCGGCCTCGCGCCGGAATGGGGGATGCCGGAACTGAGCGATACGCACATCGCCTTCCTGCAATACACCTCCGGCTCGACCTCGACGCCCAAGGGCGTACAGGTCAGCCATGGCAACCTGCTGGCCAACGAGCGGTTGATCCGCCATGGGCTGGACATGCGGGCCGACGACGTGATGGTCAGCTGGCTGCCGCTGTTTCATGACATGGGCCTGATCGGCGGCCTGCTGCAGCCGATCTACAGCGGTATTCCCTGTGTACTGATGTCACCGCGCTACTTCCTCGAGCGTCCGCGGCGCTGGCTGGAAGCGATTTCGCGCTATGGCGGCACGGTGAGCGGCGGCCCGGACTTCGCCTTCCGGCTGTGCTGCGAGCGCATCCGTGAGTCGGCGATGGACGGCCTCGACCTGAGCAGCTGGCGGCTGGCGTTCTCCGGTTCCGAACCGATCCGCCCCGATACCCTGGAGCGTTTCGCCAGCACCTTGGCCCCGGTGGGGTTCGATCCGAACGCGCTCTACGCGTCCTACGGCCTCGCCGAAGCGACGCTGTTCGTCGCCGGCGGCCTGCGCGGCAAGGGCATCCGTCTGATGGCCGTGGATCCGACGGCGCTGGCCGCCAATCAAGGCCGTCCCGGCCAGGGCACCACCCTGGTCAGTTGCGGGCGTCCGCAACCGGGCCACGACGTGCAGCTGGTCGACCCGGTCAGCGGTGAGACGGTGGCGCCGGGTGGCGTCGGTGAAATCTGGAGCAGCGGTCCGAGTGTGGCGCTGGGCTACTGGCGCAACCCCGAGGCCAGCGCACAGGTGTTCATCGAACGCGACGGCCGCACCTGGCTGCGCACCGGCGATCTGGGCTTCCTGTACAACGATGAGCTGTACGTGACCGGCCGGCTCAAGGACATGATCATCGTCCGCGGCCAGAACCTTTACCCGCAGGATATTGAGCGCTGCGTGGAAGAGGAGGTGGACGTGGTGCGCAAGGGTCGCGTGTCGGCCTTCGCCGTTGAGCACAATGGTCGTGAAGGCATCGGCATCGCCGCCGAGGTCGGTCGCAGCGTGCGCAAGCTGGTGCCAGCCGCCACGCTGATCAAGGCGATCAGCGCCGCCCTGGCGGAAACCTTCCAGGAAGCGCCGCTGGTGGTGGCGTTGCTGGAGCCGGGCGCATTGCCGAAGACCTCCAGCGGCAAGTTGCAGCGCTCCGCCTGCCGACACAAATTGGCCGACGGTACCCTCGATGCCTATGCCGTACAGCGCGCCGGGGAGTCTTCGGTCGCTGATCCGGCGACTGCCACCGTGGCACCGCTGAATGAGGCCGAGCAGGCCATGGCCGCGCTCTGGTGCGAGGTGCTGCAGGTGCCGCAGGTCGCTCGCGACGACCACTTCTTCGCCCTCGGCGGCGACTCGATCCGCGCCACCCAACTGCTGGCTCGCCTACGGGAACGCCAGGGACATGCGGTGGACATGCGGCTGTTGTTCGAAGCGCCCGAACTGGGCACGTTCGTCGCGGCCCTGGCCAACCACACGGCATCCGCTGGAGCACCGCGCAACGTGCCCCGCCTGGCGCGGGCGGATCTGTTGCCCCTGTCACCGGCCCAGCGCCGTCTGTGGTTTCTCTGGAAGCTGGAGCCGCACAGCCCGCTCTATCACATCGCCGGCAGCCTGACCCTGTGTGGCGAGCTGGATCGCCCCGCGTTGCGACAGGCATTCGCCGATCTGCTCGTGCGCCACGAAACCCTGCGCAGCCGCTTCATCGAAAGCGCCGACGGTGAGGTCCAGCTGCGACTCGCCGAGCCTGGCGCGGTGCCCTTCAGCGATATCGACCTGAGCGCCCAGCCGGATACCGCCGAGGCCGATGCGGCCGGTTTCGCCGCCGAGCCCTTCGATCTGGCCAGCGGCCCGCTACTGCGCCTGCGTTTGCAACGCCTGGGTGAAGGTCGACAGACGCTGCTGCTATGCGTGCACCACATCGTCGCGGACGGGGCCTCGCTGAATCTGCTGCTGGAGGAGTTCGCCGCCTGCTATGCGGCGCGCCTGCAAGACCGCTTCGCCACGCTGCCGGCACTCGAGGTCCAGTACCTCGACATCGCCGCCGCTCAACAGCAGGCCCTGGACGCCGGGGAGGGCGCACGTCTGCTGGATTGGTGGCGTGCGCATCTGGGCGACGAGCATTCACCGCTGGAGCTGCCTTACGCCTTGGCCAGTACTCACAAGGCGGGGCGCAGCGCCGGTTTCGTCCAACAGCGCCTCGATGACCGCCTCGCTGCCGAGCTGCGCGGCCTTGCCCAGCGTCATGGCGTCACCCTGGCCATGCTCCTGCTGGCCGCCTTCAACCTGCTGCTGCAGCGCTTCACCGGCCAGCACGACCTGCGCGTCGGGCTCACCCAGGCCGGCCGCGACGGGCTTGCCAGCGAGCGGCTGGTGGGCTTCTTCGTCAACCTGCTGGTGATGCGCAGTGACCTGTCGGCCAACCCGAGCCTGGCCGGGCTGCTGCGCCAGGTACGGGACGGCTTGCTCGAGGCCCAGGCGCACCAGGGCCTGCCGTTCGAGCAACTGGTCGAAGCCTTGCAGCCCGAGCGTAGCCATGGCCGGCATCCGTTGTGCCAGGTGGCCTATGACTACCAGGTGCGCACCGATCCCAGCCTGCCGGGCCTGGCCGTGGAAAGCCTGCGGCAGATCGACCTGGAAACCCCTTTCGACCTGGTCCTGCGCGTTCGCGAGAGCCGCGATGGCATCGAGCTGAGCGTCTGCTACGCCGCCGAACGCTATGCCAGTGAGGGTGTGGCGCGCATGGTCGAGCAGTTCCTTGCGCTGCTGCGCGCCTTGCCAACCCAGCCCGCCGACGCGTCGTTGGAGGCCAGCGCCTGGCTCGATGCCACGCTGTGGCGTGCCGATGCGCCGGCCCAGAAGGTCGCCTTCGAACCCCTGGCCGCGTGTATTGCCGCCCAGGCTGCCGAGCGTCCTCAAGCCGTGGCGGTGCTGGATGACGACCGCGAGCTGAGCTTCGCCGAGCTGGATGCACGGGCCAACCGCCTGGCCCAGGCGCTTGTGGCGGCAGGCGTCGGTCCGGAAGCGCGCGTCGGTGTGGCCCTGTCGCGTGGAGTGGATATCCCGTTGGCACTGCTGGCCGTGATGAAGGCCGGCGGCGCCTATGTGCCGCTGGACCTGGACTACCCGCACGAGCGCCTGAGCTGGCTGATGCAGGACGCCGGCATCGGCTGGCTGATCAGTCTCAGCACCCTGGCCGAGCGCCTGCCCACAACCGAAAATGTGCAACGCCTGGACCTCGACTGTCTCGATTGGTCCGCCTGGCCAAGCGCTTGCCCACCCTCGCGGGTGCATCCGGCCAACCTGGCCTACCTGATCTACACCTCCGGCTCCACCGGCCAGCCCAAGGGCGTGGCGGTGGCCCATGGCGAGATCGCCGCGCATTGCCGTGCCATCGGCCAGCGCTATGCCATGAGCCCAGCCGATCGCGAGCTGATCTTCATGTCGTTCGCCTTCGACGGTGCTCACGAGCGCTGGCTCACCGCGTTGTCTCATGGCGCCAGCCTGCTGGTGCGCGGCGAGGCGCTGTGGACGCCGGAAGAAACCCTCGAACGCCTCAAGCGCCATCAGGTCACGGTCACCGCTCTGCCACCGGCCTACCTGCAGCAACTGGCCGAGCAGGCGGCGCGCCTCGGCCATGCGCCGGGCATGCGCATCTACTGCTTCGGCGGGGATGCCGTGCCTGAAGCGGCCTTCGAGCTGGCACGACGCAGTCTCAAGGCCGAGCATCTGATCAATGGCTACGGGCCGACCGAGACGGTGGTCACGCCACTGTTGTGGAAAGCCGATACCAGCGCTCGCTGCGGCGCAGCCTATGCACCCATCGGCGAGGCGGTCGGCGCCCGTGCGCTGTACGTGCTCGACGAACACATGCAACCGCTGCCGCGCGGCGTGGCCGGCGAGCTGTACATCGGCGGCGAGTTGCTGGCGCGCGGTTATCACCGGCGGCCCGGGATGACTGCCGAGCGCTTCGTCGCCGATCCGTTCGGCGCGGCCGGTGGCCGTCTCTACCGCACCGGCGACCGGGTGCGTTGGCGTGAAGACGGGGTGATGGACTACCTCGGCCGGGTCGACCAGCAGGTGAAGATCCGTGGCTTTCGTATCGAGCCGGGCGAGATCGAAGCGCGCCTGCGCGCGCTGGACGGCGTGCGCGAGGCGGCGGTGGTCTGCCGCGACGGCGCGGGCGGCCGCCGGCTGGTGGCCTACGTGGCGCCGGTGCAGCCGATCGATACGCTGAAGGCGGCGCTGCGTGAGCAGTTGCCGGAGTACATGGTGCCGGCGCAGATCCTCGGCCTGGAGCGCCTGCCGCTGAACGCCAACGGCAAGATCGACCGCAAGGCGCTGCCCGAGGTCGCGGAGGTTGCAGCCGACCACTATGTCGCTCCACGCGATGGGCTGGAGCATCAGCTCGCTGACTTGTGGGCCGGTTTGTTGGAGGTGCCACGGGTCAGCCGCGAAGACGATTTCTTCGAGCTCGGTGGCCATTCGCTGTTGGCGACCCGACTGGTGTCGCGGATTCGTCGCGACCTCGACCTGGATTGCCCGCTGCAGGTGATCTTCGAGGCGTCACGGCTGGATGCCTTCGCCGCCCGTGTCGCGGCCCTCGATGGCCGCGCTGGTCGGCCGCCGCTGCGTGCGCTGCCGCGCAACGGCGCCTTGCCGCTGTCGCCGGCGCAGAGCCGCCTGTGGTTCTTCTGGCAAATGGAGCCGCAGAGTGCCGCCTACAACGTGCCGGGCGCACTGCGCCTGCGTGGCCCGCTGGATGAAGCTGCATTGCGCCAGGCCTTCGCTGCGCTGGTGGAGCGCCACGAAACCCTGCGCACTACCTTCGACGAGCGCGACGGCGAGCCGTGCCAGATCATCCATCCCCATTTGGAACTGCCCCTGGCACGCCTGGACCTGTCGACTCGACAAGACGCCGAGGCCCAGGCGCGCCGCCTGGCCGAGGAGGAGGCCGCACGCCCGTTCGATCTGCGCGACGGCCCACTGCTGCGCCTGACCTTGCTGCGCCTGGCCGACGACGACCATGTGCTGCTGTTGACCCTGCATCACATCGTCTCCGACGGCTGGTCGATCCGTGTACTCATGGATGAATTCGCGGCGCTCTACCGTGCCGCCCTCGACGGTGTCGACGCACCATTGCCCGCGCTGCCGGTGCAATACGCCGACTACGCGCAGTGGCAGCGAGCCCTGCTCGCCGGTGGCGAAGGCGAGCGGCAGTTGACCTGGTGGGTGAAGCAACTCGGCCGCGACAACCCGGTGCTGGCCCTTGCTACCGACCGCCCGCGTCCGGCCCAGCAGAGCTACCGCGGTGGCAGCCTCGGCTTCGAGCTGGATGCCGAGCTCAGCGAACGCCTCAGAACCCTGGCACGGAGCCAGGACGTCACGCTGTTCATGCTGTTGCTGAGCGCCTACGGCGTGCTGCTGCGCAGTTGGAGCGGCCAGGACGACCTGCGCGTTGCCGTGCCGGTCGCCAACCGTCAGCAACTGGAAACCGAAGGGCTGATCGGTTTCTTCGTCAACACGCAGGTTTATCCCTGCCGGATCGACCCGCAGGGATCTTTCGCCGATCTGCTGGCCAGCCTCAAACCCCTGGCCCTCGGTGCCCAGGCGCATCAGGATCTGCCGTTCGAGCAACTGGTCGAGGCGCTGCAACCCGAGCGCAGCCTGGCCTGGAACCCGCTGGCGCAGGTCAAGTTCAACTTCGGTTTCGACGTCAGCACCTTGCCGGCCGCCGGTGCGCTACGCCTGGAACTGTTCAGCGAGGAGCAGTACGGCGCGCGCTTCGATCTTGCCCTGGACATGGCCGAAGCCAGTGATGACGGCCGTCTGCGCGGCAGTTTCGTATTTGCCCGCGATCTGTTCGATGCCAGCACTGTGGCGCGCATCGCGACAGTCTTCGCCTGGCAACTCGAGCAACTCTGTGCCCGGCCGTTCGAACCGCTGGCACGCCTGGCCCCGGCGCCGGCGGGGGCCCGTTCGCAGCTGGCCGGCGAACGTCATCCGTGGCCCGCGGCCGACGTCCTGCAACTCTTTGCTCGCCACCGCGCTACGCACCCGGATGCGGTAGCGGTCGAGGCCTGGGATGGTCGCTACCGTTATGCCGAGCTGGACGCCGCTGCCAACCGCCTGGCCCAAGCGCTGCGGGCCGAGGGACTGGGGCCTGGCGAACGGGTCGCGCTCTGCCAGGTCCGTGGCGCGCGTTGGGTGCTGATGCTGTTGGGCATCCTCAAGAGCGGCGCCGCCTACGTACCGCTGGATCCGGCGCTGCCGGCCGCGCGGCTGCAAGGATTGCTTGCCGAGAGCGGGGCGCGGCGGGTGCTGGTGGGCGATGCCGAGGTCGCTGCGATCTTCGGAAATGCCGCGCGGCGGGTGGATGCCGAGGGGCCGCAGGACTTCCTGGCCGATGCCCCGGCCGATGCGCCGGCCGTGACCATCGCCCCGGCCAGCCCGGCCTACGTGATCTTCACTTCCGGCTCCACCGGCCAGCCCAAGGGCGTGGTAGTCAGCCATGCAGCCCTGGCCAATTACGTGCAGGGAGTGCTGACGCGCCTGGACGGCCAGCCCGGCGAGGGCTGGGCGCTGGTGTCGTCGGTCGCGGCCGATCTCGGCCATACCAGCCTGTTCGGTGCCCTGTGCAGCGGCGGGCGGCTGTGCCTGGCGAGTGCCGACGAAGTGGCCGATGCCGAGCGTTTCGCCGCCTTCATGCAAGGGCGCGCGGTGGACGTACTGAAAATTGTCCCGAGCCATCTTGCCGGCCTGCTGGCCGCCGCGCCGCAACCGGCCAGCGTATTGCCGCGTCGCTTGCTGATCGTCGGTGGCGAGGCCACCAGCGCGCCCCTGTTGGCCCGTCTGCGTGAGCTGTCACCGGCGCTGCGGCTGGTCAACCACTACGGCCCGAGCGAAACCACGGTCGGCGTGCTGACCCGCGAATGGCGTGCCGGTGATGCACTGCCGGACGGCAGCCTGGCGATCGGCCGGCCGCTGCCCAATGTCCAAGTGCGGGTTGTCGATGCGCAGCTCGCCAGCGTGCCGCTGGGCGTGCCGGGCGAATTGCTGATTGCCGGTGCCGGGCTGGCCGAGGGTTATCTCGGTCAGCCGGCGCTGACGGCCGAGCGCTTCGTCGAGCTGGACGGCGAACGCCACTACCGCAGCGGTGACCGCGTCCGGCTGCGCGCCGACGGCGAAATCGAATTTCTCGGTCGTCTCGACGAGCAAGTGAAGATCCGCGGATACCGGGTCGAGCCTGCGGAGCTGGCCCAGGTCCTCAAGCGTTTGCCGGGCGTGCGTGATGCACAGGTGTTGGCCGAACGTGAGGGCGACGGCCCGATGCGCCTGCTGGCCTGGTGTGTGGCCGACGGCGATGCCGAAACGCTGCGCCAGGCCTTGGCCGCCGAGGTACCCGAATACCTGCTGCCGGCGCACCTGATGCTGCTGCCGGCGCTGCCGCTGACCGCCAATGGCAAGGTCGACCGCCAGGCGCTGCCGCGCCCGGGTGCTGTTGCTACCCCTCATGACGAGCAACCGCTGAGCGAGCTGGAAGGGCAACTGGCAGCGATCTGGCAGGCCGTGCTCAAGGTCGAGCGGGTGGGCGCCGAGGACAACTTCTTCGAGCTGGGTGGCGACTCGATCCTCAGCCTGCAGATCATCGCGCGTATCCGCAAACTGGGCTTCAAGCTCAGTCCCAAACAGCTGTTCGAGCGGCAGACCGTGCGTCAGCTGGCGCAATGGCTGGAGGCCCGTGCCGTGCCGACGGCCGTTGCGACGCCGGCCGTCGCACCCTTCAGCAGCGAAGCGCCGCTGGCGCCGGTGCAGGCACGCTTCTTCGAGCGGGTGCCGACCGCGCTGCGCAATCACTGGAACCAGGCGGTGCTGCTGGAGCCCCTTGAGCCGCTCGATCTCGATGCCCTCGACCGCGCCCTTCACGCATTGCTGGAGCGTCATCCGGCACTGCGTTTGCGGCAGGACGGCGACAGCCCGCGCCTGCGCATCGCCGAGCTCGGCGCGCTCGACTTGACCTTGCTCTGGCGCCGTCGTGCTGCCGACCAGCAGACGCTCGAACGCTTGTGCGACGAGGCCCAGCGTAGCCTCGATCTGCGCCAGGGTCCGCTGCTGCGCGCCATGCACGTCAGGCTGGAGCAGGGCGGCGAACGCCTGCTGCTGGTGATTCACCACCTGGCCGTGGATGGGGTGTCCTGGCGGATCCTGCTGGATGACCTGCACCGCGCTTATCGCGCCGCCCGTGCCGGCCAGCCCATTGCATTGCCAGTCGAAGGCGACAGCCATGCCGCCTGGGCCGCCCGTCAGCAGGCGCTGGCGACGAGCCCGGCACTGGCCGCCGAATTGCCATATTGGCAGGCGCAACTGGCCGACGCTCCGCGCATCCCGCAAGCCGTGCCCGATGCACCGGCCACCTGGCGCGAAGCGCAGCAGCGTCGCCTGAGCCTGGACGCTTCCACCACCGCCGAGCTGCTCGGTCCGGTCCTGGCCGCTCAGCGCCTGCGCATCAACGACCTGCTGTTGACCGCTGTGGGTCGCGCGCTGTGCGACTGGACCGGCGCCGACGAGGCGCTGCTGGAAGTGGAAGGCCATGGCCGCGATGCCTTCGACGACAGCGAGCCACTGGATTTGTCGGCTGCGGTCGGTTGGTTCACCTGTCTCTACCCCTTGCGCTTGCGCCCGAGCGGCGAGCCCGGTGCGGTGCTGCGTGCGGTGAAAGAAGCGCTGCGTGCGGTACCGCGCGGCGGTATCGGCTATGGCGTGCTGCGCTACCTGAGTGGCCATGCGCAGGTGCTGAAAGCCGCGGGCCAGCCCCGTGTCACCTTCAACTACCTCGGCCAGTTCGACCAGCAGTTCGGCGCCGAGGCGACACTACGTCCGGCCAGCGAGTCCGCCGGTCGCAGCCAGCCGGACAATGCGCCCCTGGGCAACTGGCTGGTGATCAACGGCCGCGTAATCGGGGGTCGTCTGGAGCTGGAGCTGACCTACAGCCGCGCCATGTTCACTGGCGAGGCCATCGACGCGCTGGTCCAGGGCCTGGAGCAATCACTCCTCGGGCTGTTGACTCACGTGCGGGAGGCGGCGCCGCGTCTTTCGCCAAGCGACGTGCCGTTGGCCGGGCTGGACCAGGCCGCGCTGGACGGCCTCGCGCTGCCCGTAGCCAATCTGGATGATCTCTATCCGCTGTCGCCGATGCAGCAAGGGCTGCTGTTCCATGCCCTCGATGTGCCGGGCACGGGGCTTTACGTCAACCAGCTGCGCGTGGATCTGGACGGGCTCGATGCGTCGCGCTTCATCGCTGCCTGGCAACGCGTGGTTGCCCGTCACGCCGCGCTGCGCACCGGTTTCCTGATGACCGAGGGCGGCGCACCCTTGCAGTTCGTGCTGCGCCAGGCCGAGCTGTCGGTACGCGAACATGACTGGCGCGAGCGCGGCTTCGATCCGGCGGCAGCAGATGCCCTGGCCGAAGCCGAGCGCGCCGAGGGCTTCGACCTGGCCGCGCCGCCGCTACAGCGTGTGGCCCTGGTGCGATTGGGCGAGCGCCGCTACCACCTGATCTGGACCTGCCACCACCTGATCGCCGACGGCTGGAGCAGCGCGCGGCAGATCGGCGAGGTGCTGGCGCTCTACCGGGGCGAATCGCTGCCGGCGCAGGCCGGCCAGTACCGCGACTACATCGCCTGGCTGCAGGCCCAGGATGCTGCCGCCGGCGAGCGCTTCTGGCGCGAGCGGCTGGCCGGCTTCGAGGAGCCGACCCTGCTGGCCGGCGCGCTGAGTCAGGGAGCCGAAGAGCCCGCGCGTGAGGTCAGCAGCCGCCTGGATGCCGACGCGACCCGTCGCTTGCAACAGTTCGCCCAGGCCCAGCGCGTGACGCTCAATACGTTGCTGCAAGGTGCCTGGCTGCTGCTTTTGCAGCGCTACACCGGGCAGACGCGACCCTGTTTCGGTGCCACCGTCGCTGGCCGCCCGGCCGGATTGCCGACGGCGGAAAGCCTGCTCGGGCTGTTCATCAACACCTTGCCCATCGTCCATCCGGTCGAGCCGGAGCAGGGTGTTGGCGACTGGCTGCGCGACCTGCAAGCGCTGAACCTGGATGCACGCGAGTTCGAACACAGCCCGCTGCACGACATACAGCGTTGGGCCGGCAAGCCGGGGCAGGCGTTGTTCGACAGCATCCTGGTGTTCGAGAACTTCCCGATGGACGCCGTCCTGGCGGGCGGTGGCGATGATCTGACCGTGCTGAACCAGAAACCGCTGGAAAGCACCCACTTCGCCCTGGCCCTGGTGGCCAGCGCCGGCGAGTGTCTGGATGTGCGCTACGCCTACCGGGCAGACCGCCTGGCGGCGAGCCAGGTGGAGCGCGTGCGCGAGCACTTCGAGCGCTTGCTGCTGGCTCTGGTCGACGACGCGGGCCGCTGTTTGGCCGAGCTACCGATGCTGGCAGCGCCCGAGTGCGAGCAGTTGCTGCACGGTTGGAATGCCACCGAGGCAGCGTTCCCTGATGCCGTCCAATTGCAAACGCTGCTGGAACAACAGGCCGCGCGCCAGCCGGATGCCCTGGCCTTGCAATTCGGCGCACAGCGCCTGAGCTACCGCGCGCTGCACAGCCGCGCCAACCGTCTGGCCCGCTGGCTGCGCGGACAGGGCGTGGGGCCGGATGTCCTGGTCGGCGTAGCCGCCGAGCGCTCCGTCGAACTGGTGGTGGCGCTCTTGGCCATCGTCAAGGCCGGCGGCGCTTACGTGCCGATGGACCCGGATTACCCGCGAGAGCGCCTGGAACACATGCTGGCCGACAGCGGCGTGACGCTGCTGCTGACCCAGGCGCATCTGTGCGAGGCGTTGCCTGAGTCGAGTGCTCGACTGTTCTGCCTCGACCGCGACTGGCCGCAGGTGGAAACGCTGGATGACAGCGACCTGCCACCCCTCGGCACGCCGCAAAACCTGGCCTACCTGATCTACACCTCGGGTTCGACCGGCAAGCCGAAAGGCGCCGGCAACAGCCACGCGGCGCTGATCAACCGCCTGCACTGGATGCAGAAGGAGTACGGCCTGACTTCGGCTGATCGAGTCCTGCAAAAGACTCCGTTCAGCTTCGACGTCTCGGTCTGGGAATTCTTCTGGCCGTTGCTGACCGGTGCGGCGCTGGTGGTGGCGGAACCCGGTGCGCATCGCGATCCCCTGGCCCTGCGCCAGGTGATCAATGCGGGCGAGGTCAGCGTGCTGCACTTCGTACCGTCGATGCTGCAGGCCTTCGTCGCCTCCGGCGAGCTGGATCAGTGCCCGTCGCTCAAGCAGGTGATGTGCAGCGGCGAGGCGCTGCCCTACGAACTGCAACAGCAGTTCCGCCAGCGTCATCCGGCCAAGCTGCACAACCTCTACGGCCCGACCGAGGCGGCCATCGACGTCAGCTACTGGGCTTGCGACGAGGAAAACCCGCGGCACATCGTTCCGATTGGCCGGCCCATCGACAACCTCAAGCTGTACATCCTCGACGCCTGGCTGGAGCCAGTGCCGCAAGGTGTAGCCGGTGAGCTGTACATCGGCGGCGTGGGCCTGGCGCGGGGTTATCACGCCCGGCCGGGGCTGACCGCCGAGCGTTTCGTCGCGGATCCATTCGGCGAAGGCGGGCGGCTCTATCGCAGCGGCGACCTGGCGCGCTGGCGCGAGGACGGCGCTATCGAGTACGTCGGGCGCATCGACCATCAGGTGAAGATCCGCGGACTGCGCATCGAACTGGGCGAGATCGAGGCCTGCTTGCAGGCCCATCCGCACGTCGAAGAAGCGGTAGTAGTGGCGTCTGACACGCCGCAGGGCAAGCAACTGGTGGGCTATGCCGTGGCCAGCTGCGACGGCGACCTGCTGCGCCAGGCACTGGCCGAGCAGTTGCCGGACTACATGGTGCCGACGCGCATTCTGGTGCTGGAGGCCATGCCGCTGTCGCCCAACGGCAAGCTGGACCGCAAGGCGCTGCCGGAGCCGGAGTTCGGCTCCACGGCAGCGGGCTACGTCGCCCCACGCAACGATCTGGAGCGTGAGCTGGCGGCGATCTGGGCACAGGTGCTGCAGGTCGAGCGGGTCGGGATCACCGACGACTTCTTCGCGCTCGGTGGGCATTCGTTGCTGCTGACCCAGGTCGGCATGACGCTGCGCAACCGCCTGGGCGTCACGCTGCCGTTGCACCGCCTGTTCGAATTGAATTCCATCCAGGCGCTGGCCGCCCATCTGCAGGCGCAACAGGACAGTGCGCCGCCGGAGAACGCCGAACTGGACCTGATGGATGAGTTGCTGGGCGAGCTGGAGAACTTCTGATGACGATGCTGGACGCGCAAACCGCACAACTGCGCACAATTGCCGAGCGCCTGAGTGCGCTCCCGGAAGAGCGACAGCTGACCTTCCTGCGTCAGTTGCGGGAAAAGGGGGTGAGCCTGGAGCGCTTGCCCATCGGCCGCCAACCCTGTGATCGCGCGCCGTTGTCGCCGGCGCAGAGCCGTCTGTGGTTCCTCTGGCAGATGGAGCCGGACAGCGCCGCCTACAACATCCCGGCGGCGGTGCGCCTGCGCGGCGCACTGGACAGAGCGGCCCTGCGCCGTGCGTTCGAGGCGCTGGTGGCGCGGCATGAGAGCCTGCGCACGCTGTTTCGCGACGAGGGCGGTGAGCCGGTCCAGGTGATCCTGCCCACGCTGCCGTTGGCGCTGGTCGAGCAGGACCTGTCGGCGCTGCCACTTGCGCAGCGTGAGGCCAGCGCCGGTGAGCGCCTGGCACAGTCCGCTCGGCAGCCGTTCGATCTTGCCGAAGGCCCGTTGCTACGGCTCGACCTGCTGCGTCTGGACACCGACCATCACCTCCTGCTGCTGACCCTGCACCACATCATCTCCGACGGTTGGTCCATGGGCGTGCTGATCGACGAGTTCGCCAGCCTTTACAGCGCATTTGCCGAGGGCCGCGAGGCCGATCTCGCTCCGCTGCCGATCCAGTACGCCGACCATGCCCGCTGGCAGCGTTTGTGGATGGCCGCGGGCGAGGAGCAACGCCAGCTCGACTACTGGACCCGGCGCATCGGCGATCCGGCGTTGCTGTTGACCCTGCCCAGCGATCGCCCACGTCCACCCGTGCAAAGCTACCGGGGCGCCGCGCAGAACTTCGAGCTACCGGCGCCGCTGGTGAACGGCTTGCGCAGCCTGGCACGCAGCCAGGGGGCGAGCCTGTTCATGGTGCTGCTAGCGGCCTTTGACGTGCTGCTGATGCGTTACAGCGGCCAGCGCGAGCTGCGCGTCGGCGTGCCGGTGGCCAACCGCGGCCGCGCCGAGTGCGAGCGGCTGGTGGGCTTCTTCGTCAATACCCAGGTCCTGTGCAGCGAAATCGACGAGCGCGCCTCGTTCGCCCAGTTGCTCGGCGAGGTGCGCCAGGCCGTGCTGGATGCCCAGGCGCATCAGGAGCTGCCCTTCGAGCGGCTGGTGGACGCGCTACAACCGGAGCGCAGCCTGAGCCACAACCCCTTGTTTCAGGTGGCCTGCAACCATCTGCCGAGCGCTCGCGACGCGCTGCGCGAGTTGCCCGGTGTCGGAGGCGATCGGCTGACGCTGGAGAGCCTGACGCTGGACGCCGGCATCGCCAAGTTCGACCTGATGTTGCAGACCGAGGAGGGCCGTGACGGGCAGGTGCGCGGTCAGCTCGTGTACGCCACCGACCTGTTCGATGCCACGACCATCGAGCGTCTCTGTGGACACTTTCTCAACCTGATGCACGCGTTGGTGGCCGATCCGCAGCAGTCGGTGGGGCAGCTACCGATGCTGGCAGAAGCTGAGCGCACGCAGCTGCTGCAGGGCTGGAATGCCACCGAGGCAGCGTTCCCCGATGCCGTTCAATTGCAAACGCTGCTGGAACAACAGGCCTCGCGTAGCCTGGATGCCCTGGCCTTGCAATTCGGCGCACAGCGCCTGAGCTACCGCGCGCTGCACAGCCGCGCCAACCGTCTGGCACGCTGGCTGCGCGGGCAAGGCGTGGGGCCGGATGTGCTGGTCGGCGTGGCCGCCGAGCGCTCCGTCGAACTGGTGGTGGCGCTCCTGGCCATCGTCAAGGCCGGCGGCGCCTACGTGCCGATGGACCCGGATTACCCGCGCGAACGTCTGGAACACATGCTCGCCGACAGCGGCGTGACGCTGCTGCTGACCCAGGCACATCTGCGCGACACGCTGCCGGCCTCGAATGCCCGAACGTTCTGCCTGGATCGCGACTGGTCGGACGTAGAGGCGCTGGACGACAGCGACCTGCCGACCCTCGGCACGCCGCAGAACCTGGCCTATCTGATCTACACCTCCGGTTCCACCGGCAAGCCGAAAGGCGCCGGCAACAGCCGCGCGGCGCTGATCAACCGTCTGCACTGGATGCAGAAGGAGTACGGCCTGACATCGGCTGATCGGGTCCTGCAAAAGACCCCGTTCAGCTTCGACGTCTCGGTGTGGGAGTTCTTCTGGCCGTTGCTGACCGGTGCGGCGCTGGTGGTGGCCGAACCCGGGGCGCATCGCGATCCCTTGGCGCTGCGTGAAGTGATCAACGCGGGCGAGGTCAGCGTGCTCCACTTCGTACCGTCGATGCTGCAAGCCTTCGTCGCCTCCGGCGAGCTGGAGCTGTGCCCATCGCTCAAGCAGGTGATGTGCAGCGGCGAGGCGTTGCCCTACGAGCTGCAACAGCAGTTCCGCCAGCGTCATCCGGCCAAGCTGCACAACCTCTACGGCCCGACCGAGGCGGCCATCGACGTCAGCTACTGGGCTTGCGACGAGGAAAACCCGCGGCACATCGTTCCGATTGGCCGGCCCATCGACAACCTGCGGCTGTACATCCTCGACGCCTGGCTGGAGCCAGTGCCGCAAGGTGTAGCCGGTGAGCTGTACATCGGCGGCGTGGGCTTGGCGCGGGGCTATCACGCCCGGCCGGGGCTGACCGCCGAGCGCTTCGTCGCTGATCCGTTCGGCGAAGGCGGGCGGCTCTATCGCACCGGCGACCTGGCGCGCTGGCGCGAGGATGGCGCCATCGAATACGTCGGCCGTATCGACCATCAGGTGAAGATCCGCGGGCTGCGCATCGAACTGGGCGAGATCGAGGCCCGCTTGCAGGCCCATCCGCAGGTGGAAGAAGCGGTGGTGGTGGCGCGAGACACGCCGCAGGGCAAGCAACTGGTGGGCTACGCCGTGGCCAGCTGCGACGGCGACCTGCTGCGCCAGGCCCTGGCCGAGCAGTTGCCGGACTACATGGTGCCGACGCGCATTCTGGTGCTGGAGGCCATGCCGCTGTCACCCAACGGCAAGCTGGACCGCAAGGCGCTGCCGGAACCCGATCTCACCCAGCCGCAGGCCGATTACCAGGCCCCGGCGACGGCGCGCGAAGCCTTGTTGGCGGAGATCTGGCAGAGCGTGCTGGGCGTGCAGCGGGTCGGCCGCGAAGACAACTTCTTCGAGCTGGGCGGTGACTCCATCGTCTCCATCCAGGTGGTCAGTCGCGCCCGCCAGGCAGGATTGCAACTCAGCCCCAAGGACATGTTCCAGCATCAGACCCTGCGCGCGCTGGCGGCGGTTGTGCGGGACGCCGCGGTGCAAGACGTGCAGGGGTCGGAGCAGGGTGAAACGCCGCTCCTGCCGATTCAGAGGGCATTCCTCGCCACGCCGATGCCGCGCCGCGCTCATTGGAACCAGGCGCTGCTGCTGGAGCCCCGCGAAACGCTCGATCCTCGACGGTTGGCCGAAGCCTTGACAGCACTGGTCGCTCATCACGATGCCCTGCGCCTGCGTTTCGCCGCCGATGGTCGTCACGCCGTGCACGCCGAGCAGCCCGATGCCGACCTGCTCTGGCTGCGTGAGGCGGCGGACGCCAGCGAGCTGCAAAGCCACTGTCACGCCGCTCAGACCAGCCTCGACCTGGCGCGTGGCCCGTTGCTGCGCGTCGTGCTGGTGGGCATGGCCGACGGCAGCCAACGGCTGTTGCTGGCGATCCATCATCTGGTGGTTGATGGCGTGTCCTGGCGCATCCTGCTGGAAGATCTGCAGGCGCTCTACCGGAACCAACCCCTGGCGCCGCGCAGCAGTTCGTTCAAGCGCTGGGCGCAGCACCTGGGTGAACGGGCCGGCAGCGAGGAACTGGCGGCGGAACGGGCTTACTGGCGTGCTCAACTGGATGGCACCGTTGCGACGCTGCCCGATGCCCGCACTGACGCCCGCCTGGTCGAGCGGGAGGCGCATACGCTGCGTCTGGAGCTGGACGAAGCCAATACCCGCGCATTACTGCAACAAGCCCCCGCGGCCTACCGCACCCAGGTCAACGACCTGCTGCTGACGGCTCTGGCCCGTGCCTTGTGCGCCTGGACCGGAGCCGACAGCGCCTCGCTGTTGCTGGAAGGACACGGCCGCGAAACCCTGTCCGAGGACATCGACCTGAGCCGCACGGTGGGTTGGTTCACCAGCCTCTATCCGGTGCGTTTGCATGCCGCTGGCGAGCCGGCTGCGGCGATCAAGTCGGTCAAGGAGCAGCTGCGCGCGGTGCCGCGTCGTGGTCTCGGCTACGGTTTGCTGCGTCACCTCGGCGAAGGGCTGGACGATCTGCACGAGCCGCGGGTGACCTTCAACTACCTCGGCCAGTTCGATGCCAGTTTCGGCGACGACGCGCTGCTGCGTCCGGCCAGCGAAAGCGCCGGGCCGAACCGCGATGGCGAGGCGCCGCTGGGCAACTGGCTGAGTGTCGACGGGCAGGTATTCGATGCCCGCCTGGGCCTGCGCTTCACCTTCAGCCGAGAGATGTTCGAGGTCGCGACGATCGAGCAATTGGCCCGCCGCTATCTCGACGAGCTGCGCGCATTGATCGCGCATTGCCTCGACGGCGAGGCGGGCGGGGTGACGCCGTCGGACTTCCCGCTGGCCGGCATCGACCAGGCGCAACTCGATGGGCTCGAGTTGCCAGCAGTACAGATCGAGGACCTCTATCCGCTGTCGCCGATGCAGCAAGGCATGCTGTTCCATGCCCTCGACAACCCGGGTTCGGGGCTCTACGTGAACCAGATCAGCGTGGTGGTGGAGCATCTCGACCCGTCGCGCCTGCAAGCCGCCTGGGCTCAGGTGGTAGCACGCCACGAAACCCTGCGCAGCGGCTTGCTCTGGCAGGGCGGTCTGCGCCAGCCGCTGCAAGTGGTACACCGCCAGGTGCCGGCCGAAATACGGGTGATCGAGGGCGAAACGGACGTCGTCGCCTTTGCCGAACGCGACCGTGCCGAAGGCTTCGATCTCGCCCAGCCACCCTTGCAGCGCATGAGCCTGCTGGCGTTGGGCGATGGCCGCTGGCAACTGATCTGGACCATGCATCACCTGCTGACGGACGGTTGGAGCGGAGCGCAGCTGATCAAGGAGGTTCTGCAGGTCTATGCCGGCGAGTCCTTGCCGTCACCGATTGCCCGCTACGCCGATTACATCGCCTGGCTACAGCGCCAAGATGGGGTCGCCGCCGAGGCCTTCTGGCGTGAGCAACTGGCTGGGCTGGATGAGCCAACCTTGCTCGCAGACTGCTTGCCCCGTCCGGCCGAGGGCAGCGGCCACGGCGTCACCTACAGCCATTACGACACGGCCGCCACCGAACGCCTGCGGGCTTTCGCCCGCCGCGAGCGAGTGACACTCAACACGCTGTTGCAGGCGGCCTGGCTACTGCTGCTACAGCGCTACACCGGCAAGCGCCGAGTGGCTTTCGGCGCCACGGTCGCCGGCCGGCCGACGAATCTGCCCGGTGCCGAGGGGTTGCTGGGGCTGTTCATCAACACCCTGCCGGTGGTCCAGGCGCCGGCGGCGCAGGCCGAACTCGGCGACTGGCTGCGCGAGCTGCAGGCATACAACGTCGAAGTCCGCGAGTACGAGTACACACCGCTGTACGACATTCAGCGCTGGGCCGGGCACAGTGGCCAGGCGCTGTTCGACAGCATCATCGTGTTCGAGAACTATCCGGTCGACGAGGCGCTCAAGCAAGGCGGCGGCACAGGCCCGCGCTTCGGCGAGCTGGTATCCAAGGATGTCACCAGCGTGCCGATGGACCTGGCGATACGGCTCGGTGATGGCCTGGAAATCGAGTACCAGTACCTGCGCAGCCACTTCACGGACGAGGCGGCGTTGCGTATTCGCGCCAATCTGGAACAGATCCTCGCCTCGATGCTGGAGGGCGGCGACCGGTGCATCGCCGATCTGGCTTGCTTGAGTGTGGCCGAGCTGGACGCCCAGGCGCGCTTGCACGGCCAGGCGCCGGCCGTCGAGAGCTTCGAGCCGGTGCACCTTGCGATTGCCCGGCATAACCGCGAGCGACCGGACGCGTGCGTGCTCATCAGCGAAGGCGTGCGCCTCGATCGCAAGGCACTGGAGGAAGGCTCCAACCGCCTGGCGCGGCGCCTGATGGCGCTTGGCGTCGGCCCCGAGGTGCGTGTCGGTGTGGCCCTGCCACGCGGCGTCGAGCTGCCCTTGGCGCTGCTGGCAGTGCTCAAGGCCGGTGGCGCCTATGTGCCGCTGGATGCCGACTACCCACGCGAGCGCCTGGCCTTCCAGATGCAGGATGCCGGTATCGCCCTGTTGCTTACCGACAGCCGTCTGCGCGACCGTTTGCCCCTGCCCGAGGGCGTCGCTTGCCTGGAACTGGACGGGCTCGAGTTGTCTGGCGAGCGCGCCGAACTGCCACAGGTGTCGTTGCAGCCGGGCAACCTGGCCTACCTCATCTACACCTCCGGCTCCACCGGCCAGCCCAAGGGCGTGGCGGTGGCCCATGGCGAGATCGCCATGCATTGCCGTGCCATTGGCGAGCGCTATGGGATGGGGCCGAGCGACCGCGAGCTGATCTTCATGTCGTTCGCCTTCGACGGTGCCCATGAACGCTGGCTGACCGCGCTCAGCCACGGCGGTAGCCTGCTGATCCGCGGCGATGCGCTGTGGGCGCCTGATCAAACCCTGGAGCAGTTGCGCGAGCATGCGGTGACCGTCGCCGCGTTTCCGCCGGTCTACCTTCAGCAGTTGGCCGATCAGGCGGCGCGAGGCGGGCATGCGCCGAGCATGCGGATCTACTGCTTCGGCGGCGATGCGGTGGCCGAAGCCGCCTTCGAACTGGCCCGTCACAACCTGCGTGCCGAGCACCTGATCAACGGCTATGGGCCGACCGAAACCGTGGTCACGCCCTTGCTCTGGAAGGCCGACGCTACGACCCGCTGCGAGGCGACCTACGCCCCGATCGGCACGGCGGTCGGCTCGCGACGGCTGTACATCCTCGACGAAGAACTGCGCCCGGTGCCCCTGGGTGTGGCTGGCGAGCTGTATATCGGCGGCGGTGGCCTGGCGCGTGGCTACCACCAGCGTGCGGCGCTGACTGCCGAGCGTTTCGTCGCCGATCCATTCGGCGAGCCGGGTGGCCGCATGTACCGCACCGGTGACCTCGTGCGCGGTCGCTCCGACGGGGTCGTCGAGTATGTCGGGCGTATCGATCATCAGGTGAAGATCCGCGGCTTCCGTATCGAGCTGGGCGAGATCGAAGCCCGCCTGCAAGCCCATCCGCAGGTGCGGGAGGCCGTGGTGGTCGCCCGTGATGGAGCGAGCGGCAAGCAGCTGATCGGCTACGTGGTTGGTGACGTCGATGGCGACACCTTGCGCAGCTATCTGCGCACGCAGCTGCCGGATTACATGGTGCCGGCGCAGATCCTGGCGTTGCAGTGCCTGCCGTTGTCTCCGGCCGGCAAAGTCGACCGCAAGGCGCTACCCGAACCGAGCTGGGAAGGCACCGGCTATGTTGCGCCGCGCAACGACGCCGAACGGATGCTGGCGGCGATCTGGGCGCAGGTGCTGCAGGTCGAGCGGGTCGGTATCCACGATAACTTCTTCGACCTGGGCGGTGACTCGATCCTCAGCCTGCAGGTGGTGTCCCAGGTGCGCCAGGGCGGCGATCCGGCGCTGGACATTCGCCTGCGTGATCTCCTCCAGTACCAGACCATCGCCGCGCTGCTGGAACGCCGCGACGCACAGCCCGCCCTCGCGGCCGAACAATTCGCTGCATCGGCGGTACAGGATGGCGACAGCTTCGGCCTGCTGCCGATCCAGCAATGGCTGTTCGAACAGGGCCTGCAAGAGCCTGACCACTTCAACCAGTCGGTGCTGCTGGCGTGCCGGCAGCCGCTGGACTGCGCGCGGCTCGAAGCGGCGCTGCGCGCGGTCCTGAGTGAGCACGGCAGCTTGCGTCTGGCGTTCCAGCGGGGCGCGGACGGTCAGTGGCGCCAGCGTCAGCAGAACATGGACGCGCTCCGGCTGGATGAGGATCCGCTGCTGTGGGTTCGGCCGGCGGCCGACTCCGCGGCGATGGTGGCCATCGCCAATCAGGCCCAGCGCAGCCTGTCCCTCGCCGATGGGCGCCTGTTGCGGGCGGTCTATAGCGAACGGGCCGACGGCAGCCGGCGCCTGCTGCTGGTCGCGCATCACCTGGGCGTTGACGGGGTGTCCTGGCGCATCCTGCTGGAGGAGCTGCAACAGACCTACCGGCGCCTGTGCGAAGGGCAGGCAGCGAGCTTTCCTGCACCAAGCTGCAGCTACCAGGCGTGGGCCGATGGCTTGCGCGGCTATGCCGGGCATCCCCGCCTGGCGGCGGAACTGCCTTACTGGCTGGCACAGACCGAGCCGGCTGGATTGGTCGATCTGCCGCGTGACAACCCGCGTGGTCACGCCCGGGTGGCGTACCGCGAGCAGGTGCAGTGGAGCCTTGCGCCGGAGCAGACCGAGCGACTGCTGAAGGTCGCACCGGAGGCCTATCGGACGCAGATCAACGATCTGCTGCTGACCGCCCTGGGCCGCACGCTGTGCCGCTGGAGCGACAGCGCCTCGGTGCTGGTCGGCATGGAAGGTCATGGTCGTGAGGACCTGTTCGATGATCTGGATCACAGCCGCACCCTGGGTTGGTTCACCAGCCTGTTCCCGCTGCGCCTGACACCGGGCGAGGGCGGTTACGCCGAGGCGATTCCGGCGGTCCGTGATCAGCTGCGCGCCTTGCCGCAGAGGGGCATCGGCTACGGCGTGCTGCGTTATCTGGGTGACGAGTCGACACGTCGACGCCTGGCGGAGCGGGCGCAGCCGCAGGTCATCTTCAACTATCTGGGGCAGTTCGATCAGGGCTTCGACGACCAGGCGCTGTTCGCGCCGGTGCAGGAAAGCGCCGGCGATGCCTACGCCGCCAGCGCGCCGCTGAATGCCTGGCTGGAGATCGTTGGCCAGGTCTATGAGGGGCGATTGAGCCTGCGCTGTGTGTTCAGCCGGCGCCTCTATCGCCGTTCGACCATCGAGCGGCTGATGGCCGGGCTGCAGGAAGAGCTGCAGGCGGTGATCGAGCATTGCTGCGCGACGCACGGTGAACGCCAGGAACAGGCGTGCCTGCCCGCATGAACCATTCATCAATCAACTATCCAGGGCTGGTCCGGCGACATGCCGGGCCGGCGATCCCTTGAGTGAGGTTGCAATGCTGCATCAGGAACTGTCCGCTTTTCTCGATATGGTCGACGAAGGCCGCCAGAGCGGGCGCCCGGCGCTGCACGAGTTGCCGGTGAGTCGCGCGCGTGAAGACTTCGAGGCCGCATCCGAAGCCCTGAAGGCCGGTGCCCCTCGGTTGTCGGTGGAGCCGTTGACGCTCGCGCTGCCGGGACGAACGCTGCCAGCCCGGCTGTATCGCCCGACGGTGCAAGGTTCGGCGCCGCTGATGCTGTATTTCCACGGCGGCGGCTACGTGGTCGGTAGCCTGGACTCTCATGATGGTTTGTGCCGCACCTTGGCCGATGCCTGCGGCTGCGCCGTACTTGCGGTTGGCTACCGGCTGGCGCCGGAGCATCCCTTTCCCGCGGCACCGGACGATGCACGTGCGGCTTGGGAATGGTTGCAGGCGCATGGCGAAGCGCTCGGCCTCGACCCGAGCCGGGTAGCGGTGGCTGGCGACAGTGCTGGCGCCACGCTGGCCACGGTCCTGGCTGCGCAACTGGCGGCGGAAGGCGGTCCAACGCCCTGTGCTCAGCTGCTGTTCTATCCGGCGGTGGATGCCCAGGGCGGAAGCGAATCGCGTGAGTTATTCGCCGATGGCTACCTGCTGGAGAGCGCCACGCTGGACTGGTTTTACCAGCAATACGCGCCGCACGCTTCGCAGCGACGTGATTGGCGCTGTTCGCCGCTGTATGCCGAGCAACGGTTGCGGGGCAGCGCGCCGGCGTTATTGCTGATCGCCGATTTCGATCCGTTGGTGGATGAAGGCCTGGCCTATGGCGAAGCCTTGCAGGCTCAGGGCGTGGAGGTCGAGGCGGTGGTCTGTCGCGGCATGACGCACGACTTCCTGCGCATGGGAACCATCGCCGACGTGGCCGGCTATTTCCAGCGGATCGCTCGGTTTCTGCATCGGCATTGAAGCCTTCGGCAGGGCATCGACGGTGCCGCGCATGCACGTGCAGTGATAACGACGACCCTGTCGGTCGCTGAGGGATTTGCTGTGGCGCGCCGCTCCGTAACGGGGACCCGGTCGGGCGGGCCGGGTCACACCTCTGCCCACCGTGCCCCGCCGAGGCAGGCTGCTGACTGACACTGTGTCGCATGCTGAGCGGCTCACGAATGAGCGGCTCCGGAACGACCGCGCGCTTCCAGGCTCCAAGGGTTGAGCCGCACGAGAGCGCT
Organism: Stutzerimonas stutzeri; assembly: GCF_019090095.1. NCBI lineage: Bacteria > Pseudomonadati > Pseudomonadota > Gammaproteobacteria > Pseudomonadales > Pseudomonadaceae > Stutzerimonas > Stutzerimonas stutzeri. The sequence continues at coordinate 84,039 of NZ_JAGQFP010000001.1, forward strand.
TCCTCAATGCATTCCTACCGCGTCAACCCAATTGTTCGTCCCGTCCTGCCACTGTCTGTGCGTGCGCCGAAGAGGTTTGCGCACGAATGAAGGCCAGCCGACTCATCATTTTGGCCCTGCTCATCGCAGCGGTTGCCTGCTTCTTTATTTTCGATCTTGGCGAGTATCTGACGCTCGAGTCGATCAAGGCGCGAAGCGGCGCTTTGCATGCACAGGTGCAAGCCCATCCCTGGTGGGCGCGCGGGGTGTTCTTCCTGGGCTACGCCGCGCTCACCGCGTTGTCTTTCCCCGGTACCGTGGTGCTGACCTTGTTGGCCGGCGCGCTGTTCGGCCTGTTGGAAGGCACGCTGCTGGTGTCGATTGCCTCGAACGTCGGCGCCGTGATGGCCATGCTGATCAGCCGCTTCATGCTGCGCGATTGGGTGCAGAAGCGCTTCGGCAAGCAGATAACCGGTATCAACAAAGGCCTGGCGCGCGACGGCACCTTTTATCTCGTGTCGCTGAGGTTGATTCCGCTGGTGCCGTTCGTGCTGCTGAATCCGGCGCTGGGCCTGACGCGGGTGAGTATCTGGACGTTCTGGTGGACTACCCAGCTGGGCATGCTGCCGGGGCATGCCATCTATGTGAATGCCGGGCAGCAGCTGGTCCGCCTGCAATCGCTGTCCGGCATCCTTTCGCCGAGCATGATCGGCACGCTGGTGTTGCTGGCGGTGTTTCCGATTGTGGCGACGCGAATGCTGACCCTCTACAAGGCCCGCAAGGCTTACCGCGGCTGGCACAAGCCCAAGCGCTTCGAGCGCAACCTGGTGGTGATCGGGGGCGGCACCGGCGGCATGGCGACCGCGCGGATCGCGGCTTCGTTGAAGGCGCGGGTGAGCCTGATCGAGCGCCAGCGTCTTGGCGGGGTGGCCGTGCACGAGGGCAGTGTACCGGCCAGGGCCCTTAGCAGTTCTGCGGGGCTCGTGCATGCGCTGCGTCATGATCCGCGCACCGCGGGCAGTCAGTCGGCGGACGAGGTGGATTTTGCCGGCGTCATGACGCAGGTAAAGCGGCTGGTCGACAAAGCGGTGGAGGATGCCTCGCCCGAGCACTACGCCGAGCTGGGTGTTGAGGTGATTATGGGCGAGGGCCGGCTGAAATCGCCTTGGGAGGTGGAGGTGAACGGTCGCACCCTGGCCACCCGGGCGGTCGTCATCGCCACCGGTAGCCGGCCGTGGATTCCGCCTATTCCGGGTCTGGAGGCGGCCGATCCGCTGACCTGCGATAACCTCTGGAACCTGCAAGAGCGCCCCGAGCGGCTGCTGATACTCGGCGGTGAGGCTGGCGCCTGCGAGTTCGCCCAGGCGTTCCAACGCCTGGGCTGCCAGGTCACGCTGGTCTGCAAGCGTGAGGGACTGCTCGAGGAAGAGGATGAAGATGCAGCCCGGGCGGTCACCGCTGCGTTGGCTGCCGATGGGGTTCGGGTACGGCTTGGCGTTTCGGCGCTGCGGGTCGAAGAGGTCGATGGCGAGCGTCAGATGGTCTGCGCCGTCGATGACGAAGGCGAGGAGAGACTGCCGTTCGATCGCGTCTTGCTGGCGCTTGGACAGAGTGCCGATATCGAGGGCCTGGGCACGGAAACGCTGGGGCTGTGTTGTGCAGACGATGGCAGCCTCGAAGTCGATGAATACCTGGCGACTCGGTTCCCCAACATCTATGCCGTGGGCAGCGTGGCCGGGCCCTATGGCGCGCCGCACGTGGCCGAGCACCAGGCCTGGTATGCCGCGTTCAATTCGCTGTTCGGTGGTTTCAAGCGCTTCGTGGTCAGTGAGCGGGCGATACCCCATGCCGTGTTCACCTCGCCAGAGGTGGCTTCGGTCGGGCTTACCGAGGCCAAGGCACAGGCGCTGGGTGTAGAGTTCGACGTGACGCGCCTGAGCCTCGGAGCCATCGCCGGGGCGGTTGCCGAGGGGGCTGAAGATGGCTTCGTCAAAGTACTCACCGAGCGTGGCAAGGATCGCATTCTCGGGGTGACCATCGTCGGCGATCAGGCCAGCGAGACGCTTGCCGGCTTCGTCCTGGCGATGAAGCACAAGCTCGGTCTGAACAAGCTCGCCAACACCGTACAGCTCGGGGCGACCCTGGGGGAAGCCAGCCGAGTGGTCGCCACGGCCTGGCGACAGCAGCGCCGGCCGGCGCGCGCCATCGGCTGGTCCGAGCGGTTGCACCGCTGGCGACTCGGTGGCCAGCGGAGCTGAACGCCTGCCATCCTGGTTATGAACGACGCGTAGTTAGCTGCGTTTAGCGCCGGTTGCAGGCAGCAATATCGTCAGCACACCCAGCAAGGGCATGAACGAACACAGCCGGTAGACGTATTCGATGCCGCGCAGGTCTGCCACGGAGCCAAGTGCCGCCGCGGCAATCCCACTGAACCCGAACATCAGGCCAAAGAACACCCCAGCGATCATGCCGACATTGCCGGGCACCAGTTCCTGTGCGTAAACCACGATGGCCGAGAAGGCAGAGGCCAGAATGAAGCCGATGATGACGCTGAACAGGCTGGTCCAGAACAGATTCAGATAGGGCATGGCCAAGGTGAAAGGGGCCGCACCGAGGATCGAGAACCAGATCACGGCCTTGCGCCCGATCCGGTCGCCGATGGGCCCACCGAAGAAAGTGCCCGCCGCGACAGCCCCGAGAAACAGGAACAGGTGCAACTGGGAGCTGGCGACGGAGAGCCCGAACTTCTCGATCAGGTAGAACGTGAAGTAGTTGGTGATGCTGGCCATGTAGATGTATTTGGACAATACCAGCAGGGCCAGAACGACCAGCGCCGTGATGACCTGACGACGGCCAAGCCCGAGGCTCGGATGGGGACCGGCCTTTTTCTTGTAGGTGTTCAGATGCCCGCGATACCAGCGGCTCAGCCGGTATTGCACGCCGATGGCAAACAGCCCGAACAGGCCGAACCACAGGATGTTGAGCTGGCCGAAGGGGATGATGATGGCGGCGGCCAGCAGCGGGCCGATTGCCGTGCCGGCGTTTCCGCCAACCTGAAACGTGGACTGGGCCAAGCCAAAGCGACCGCCTGAAGCCAGGCGGGCCACACGCGACGTTTCAGGGTGAAAGGTCGAGGAGCCGATGCCGATCAGGGCCGCCGCCATGAGAATCGCCGGGAAACTGCTGGCGACACCGAGCATCAGGATGCCGATCGAGGTACAGACCGCACCGGCGGGCAACAGGAAGGGCTTCGGGTGGCGGTCGGTGTAGAGGCCGATCCAGGGTTGCAGCAGTGAGGCGGTTGCCTGAAAGGTCAGGGTGATCAGGCCTACCTGGGTAAAGGTCAGGCCGTATTCGGCTTTGATCATCGGGTAGATGGCCGGCAGAACGGCCTGGATCAGGTCGTTGATCAGGTGGGCGAGGGCACAGGAGAAGAGGATGCCCATCACCAGTGGGCTGGCGCTTGGTTGGTCAGACAGTGATGCGCCGGCCTGGGCGCTAGGCATGGTCATTGAAGGTTCCTGTGTTGAGGCGATGGGCGCGGCGCTCGGCTGATCGCTCGTTCGATCACAGAGCTGGCAGGTACTGTAGCCGAGTGGGCGTGGGTTGGAGCAAGGGTCGGTCGGCATCAGCCTGCATCAAACGGGGCGAATGGCGTCGTTATCGCTGGTTACTGAAAGTCCCGGCTGCGAACGTCCAGCCCGGTCAGTAGCCCCGACAGATCACTCAAGCGTCCGGCGATGACATGGCGCACACCGCTTGCCGATTCCAGATGGCCGTCGACGCGCAACAGCTGCGACTGAAGCAGCACTCGCCGCTGACGTTCAGCCAGATCACGCCAGACCACGACATTGATCATGCCGAATTCATCTTCCAGGGTAACGAAGATCACGCCGCTGGCCGTCTGTGGTCGCTGGCGTCCGATCACCAGGCCGGCGACGCTGACCAGACGGCCGTGTTCGATATCGGCCAGCTCCCGCGAACTGCGGCAGCGCCGGCTCCTGAGTGGCTCGCGCAGCAGGCTCAGCGGGTGAGGGCCGAGCGTGGTACCCAGGGTCGCGTAGTCGGTCAGCAGATCCTCCCCGACGCTGGGCTGCGGCAGCGGTACAGGCGCTTCCGGCGCGGCGCTGTGGTTGGCGAACAGCGGCAACTGCGGCTCGACCCCGGCGACGGCCCAGCGCGCCTGGTAGCGGTGTCCGGCCAGGCGTTGCAGGGCGCCGGCGTCGGCCAGGCGCTCGCGAGCGCCGGCATCCAGCCTGGCGCGAAGACACAGGTCATCGATGCTCACGAAGGGTTGCTTCTGGCGTGCGGCTTCGATGCGCCGTGCATCCTCTTCGCGAAAGCCGCGCACCAGGCGTAGGCCCAGGCGGATGGCCGGTTGCGGGTTGGCGTCTGGTTCGAGGCTGCAATCCCAGTCACTGTGCTGAACATCCACGGGACGAATCTCCAGGCCGTGGCGGCGAGCGTCCTGCAAGATCTGGTCGGGGTTGTAGAAACCCATTGGCCAGCTGTTGATCAAGGCACAGGCATAGGCGGCCGGCTCATGGCATTTAAGCCAGCAGCTGGCATAGGTGAGCAATGCGAAGCTGGCCGCGTGTGATTCGGGAAAGCCGTAGCTGCCGAACCCTTTGATCTGCTCGAAGATGCGGGCAATGAAGTCCGCCTGGTAACCCTTGGCGAGCATGCGCTCGGTCAGGCGCTGGCGGTGATGTTCCAGGCCGCCATGCCGCTTCCAGGCGGCCATGGAGCGACGCAGCTCGTCGGCTTCGCCGGGCGTGTAGTCGGCGGCGACGATCGCCAGCTCCATCACCTGCTCCTGAAACAGGGGCACACCAAGGGTGCGCTCGAAGACCGGTCTCAGTTCATCGGACGGGTACTTCACTTCTTCCTCATTGTTACGCCGGCGCAGGTAGGGGTGGACCATGTCACCCTGAATCGGCCCGGGACGGACGATGGCAACTTGGATCACCAGGTCGTAAAAGGTCTTTGGGCGCAACCTCGGCAGCATGGCCATCTGCGCCCGCGATTCGATCTGGAACACGCCAACGGTATCGGCGCGGCTGATCATGGCGTAGGTCGCCGGGTCTTCCTGGGGCAGGGTGGCGATGGTCCAGCGCGTGCCGCGGTAGTGCTCGATCAGGTTGAAACAACGGCGCAGTGCGCTGAGCATGCCGAGCGCGAGCACATCGACCTTGAGCAGCCCGACCAGATCGAGATCGTCCTTGTCCCACTGAATCACCGTGCGCTCGGCCATGCTGGCATTTTCCACCGGCACCAGGGTCGCCAGTGCGTGCTCGGAAATGACGAACCCTCCGGGATGCTGTGACAGGTGGCGGGGAAACCCGATCAACTCGCCAGTCAGCACCAACACCCGATGCAGCACCGGGCTGCTCGGATCGAAGCCTGCCTCGCGCAAGCGTTCGTCATCCGGAATCCGGTCGCTCCAACGCCCGCAGCAGTCGGCCAAGGCATTAATCTGGTCGGGCGGCAGGCTGAGCGCCTTGGCGACGTCACGCAAGGCGCCGGTGGCGTGGTAGGTGCTGACAACGGCCGTGAGTGCGGCCCGTTCGCGGCCATAGCGGCGGAATACATATTGGATGACTTCTTCGCGGCGCTCGTGCTCGAAGTCGACGTCAATGTCCGGCGGTTCCTTGCGCTCGCGGGAGAGGAAACGCTCGAACAGCAATTTGCTCCGTGACGGGTCGAGCTCAGTGATGCCCAGCGCGAAGCACACGGTGGAATTGGCCGCCGAGCCGCGCCCCTGGCAAAGGATGTGCTGCTCACGGGCGAAGCGCACCAGATCGTGCACGGTGAGGAAGTAGCTCTCGTACTTCAGCTCGGCGATCAGCTGCAGCTCATGCTCGATCTGGGCGCGCGTCTTCGTCGCCACGCCGTCCGGCCAGCGCCAGCGCACGCCCTCTTCAACCAGTTTGCGCAGCCAGGAGGTGGCGTTATGGCCGGCAGGCACCAGCTCGTGGGGGTATCGGTACTCCAGTTGGTCGAGGTCGAACTGGCAGCGCTCGGCGATGCGTAACGTTTCGGCAAGCAGCTCGGCTGGATACAGCTGAAGCAGTTCGTCATACCGGCGCAGATGCCGTTCGCCATTAGGGAATAAACAGTGGCCGGCCTGCGCCACCGGCAGGTGATGGCGGATCGCGGTCATGCAGTCCTGCAAGGCGCGGCGGCCACGGGCGTGCATGTGCACATCGCCGCAGGCCACTGCAGGCAGGCTCAGACGGCTGGCCAGTGCCTGCCATTGGCGCAGGCGCAGGGCGTCATCGGGCCCTCGGTGCAGTTCGATGCCCAGCCAGAGGCGATCCGCAAAGCGTTCACGCAGCCAGTGGCCTTCGAGATCGGCCTCGGGCTGGCGGGCGATCCAGATGGCCAACAACCCCTCCAGCGGCTCGCTCAGGTCATCGGCCAGAAAGCGATAGCGACCTTTCTCGGCGCGCCGGCGGGCGCGGGTGATCAACCGGCAGAGGGTTTGATAACCGGTCAGGTTCTCCACCAGCAGGACCAGCTTTGGCCCGTCCTCGATTTGCACCTCGCTGCCGATGATCAAGGGCATGCCGATGTCCTTCGCCGCCTGCCAGGCCCGTACGATACCGGCCAGGGTGCATTCGTCGGTGATGGCCAATGCCTGATAGCCCAGGCGTGCGGCGCGCTCGAAAAGTTCGCGGGCACTGGAGGCGCCGCGCTGGAAGCTGAAGTTGGACAGGCAATGCAGTTCGGCGTAACCGGCCATCATGCGAACCAGCCGTGCAGCAGCAACGGCCCTCCCTCGGGCGAGCGGAAGGCCCAGCCCCGCTGGCCGGTGCGGGTCTCTACCAGGTAATAGTCGCGGCGCACATCGCCGCCATCCCACCAGCCGGACTCGATGCGCTCAGGTCCGGCGAGGATCCGTAGAGAGGCTTCGTGCAGGGGCTTCGGTTCGGCCAGTAGCCAGCCGGGGCGGGGGGCGATGTCCGGTGGCAAGTCATGGCCAACGAGCGGCTGCGATTGCCAGGCGCACTCGGGACGATGGTCGGCACGCGCGGCGAGGCCCTGCACGGCGTCGTCGCCCAGCCGGGCCCGGAGGCGCTCACGCAGCTGCTCCCAGGCCAGCGACTGCTGCGGGCGTTCGTCGAACAGTTCGCGGTGCTCGGGGACGAAGGTGGGCAGTTCACGCGCGATCAGACGCACCGCCAGCACGGGCGCGGGCAGTTGCAGGTGATCCAGACGCCCGCGGGTCAGTTCGAACAGCCTGGCCGGATCACGCTCGGCACTGAGCAGACCGACCGTCACCAGGCTGTCGTCCAGGTGGCGATGCTCCAGGTGCAGGACGAAGCGTTGAACTCCACTGTCGCGACCAGCCAGATAGGCAGCCAGATCGGCGGTCAGACGGCGTAGCGGGAAGAGTAGAGCCTGATGCGACTCAACCTCGAAGTTCAGCTCGATGCGCGCCTCGAAGTGGTCTGGAGGGCGATAGAAATCAAGCGCCAAGGGGCGCTGCCCGAGCAGGGTATCGAGATGCCTCAGGGTGTCTGCGCTAAAGCGCCGAGCCAGGCCATCACGGGGCAGGGCGAGTACCTGTTTGAGCGTTCGCAGGCCCATTCGGGTAAACGCGGAGGCCACTTCTCGTGGCAGCCCGAGGCGTTCTACCGGTAATGCTTCAAGGACGCGGTACAGCGAATCGCCATCCGTCACGGCCAAGCCGTCATGCACGTTGGCCAGTACCCGCGCGGCGGCCGGGTTCGGCGCCAGGGTGATGCGATGGGCAAAGCCCAGTGTGCGCAACTCTTCGCGCAGCCGCGCCTCCAGACGCGGCCAGGGGCCGAACAGGGCCAGGCTGGCATGGACTTCCAGCAGCAGGCAGCGCGGGTAATGCAGGCTGACCTGCGAACTGAAGCCGTAAGCCCAGGCGGCAAGAAATTGCTGCCAGCGCTCGATCAACGCCAGATCATATTCAGCCGTGGTGAAGCCGCGGGTCACGGCCTGGGCGGCGATCAGCGACTGCCCCGGTTTGAGCCCCAGCGCTCGCGCCGCCGGATTGACTGCCTGCAGGATTCGGCGTTGCGGCGTCCCGCTCAACAGGGCCAGCGGTGCGTCGGCATCGGTGCGGTTGCGCAATACACCATCCATGGCCAGTTGCGGCAGTAGAACGCAAACCCAGAGCATGACCATCTCAATGCCACGCCGCGTCAGGAATCGGCCGTGCCGGAGCCAGGCCGCCCCGGCATTTGAGTATCCGCAATTGGGCTGGCTGAGTCTCGACAGCCAGGCGCAGCGCCGCGGGTGAGGGATTGACTGCTTCACGCAGGGGGCGATAGGCAAAGGCCAGGGTCTGGCCAGTCTCGGCAGCGACCTGCAGGCGCCGCAAGGCACGGTCATCGGCCTCTTGCGGCCAACACAGCACCGCGCCGCAGCTGCCCGAGCGCAGGCATTGTTCGGCAGCCCACAAGGCCTCGCGGCCTTCCGCATGGATGATCGACAACTGCTGCAAGTCCACGCCGGCTGCGAGCCAGGCATGGGGGTAGGGCACATGCGGGGGCGCCACCAGCGCCACGCGTTCACCGGCTGCAGTCAGCCGCGCCAGGGTTGGCCAGAGCAGGCGCAGTTCGCCGATACCGGTCGTGGCGATCAGCAGCTCGCTCAGTGCCGATTCCGGCCAGCCGCCGCCAGGCAGGGCAGCATCCAGGGCCGCATGCCCGGTCGGCTGGTTACGGGTCGAGACGAGGCTGGACTGGCCGCGCCACAGCCGGCGCGCATCGAGCAGTTGATTGAGAGCGACCACGGCGGCCATGAAGGTAGATACTTCCAAATACTGTATATGGATACAGTATTTGGGTTCCTGAAATGGCGGTCAAGTTGCGGCGATGAAAAGCGTGGCGGCGGTATCAGCGGCCATGGCTGGAAGAGTTTGGCGAGGATAAAGCCGAGACGGGAGAGCCAGATAAAGATAGGTGTTTTGATACGCCCAGTAGCTTTTATATTAAAAATAATGAATTCAATGACCATCAGTATTCGTTAGAACTATTTAAAGTCATGCGACAGACTGTTTAGTGCTCGCTTTAGCGGCGCCCGCGCACCGTTGGTGGCGAGCCTTACCCACAGTTTTCAGGAAATGTCATGGCTGATGCTGCAGTGCTCGATACACCCGACTACAACTACGCTGTCGTCCGTCGCTTCACCTTGATGACCCTGTTCTGGGGCGTGCTCGGCATGGGCATGGGCGCGGTCATCGCCGCCCAGCTGGTCTGGCCAGCGTTGAATCTGGGATTGCCCTGGACCACGTTCGGGCGCCTGCGGCCGGTTCATACCAATCTGGTGATTTTCGCGTTCGGCGGCGGGGCGCTGTTCGCCACCTCCTTCTATGTCGTGCAACGGACCTGCAAGGTGCGGCTGATCTCCGACGGGCTGGCCAACTTCGTATTCTGGGGCTGGCAAGCGGCGATCGTGGCGATGCTGATCAGCTATCCGCTGGGCATTACCTCTTCGAAGGAATACGCCGAAATGGAATGGCCGATCGCCCTTTGGGTGACCCTGGTCTGGGTGGCCTATGCCTATCTGTTCATCGGTACCATCGCACGGCGGCGGACGCAGCACATCTATGTGGCCAACTGGTTTTACGGCGCCTTTATCCTCGTGACGGCGATGGTCCATGTGATCAACCACATCGCTGTTCCGGTGACCTTGCTCAAATCCTATTCGGCTTATTCCGGCGCCACGGATGCCATGATCCAGTGGTGGTACGGGCACAGCGTGGTGGGCTTCATTCTTTCGGTGGGGTTTCTCGGCATGATGTATTACTTCGTCCCGAAGCAGGCCGAACGGCCGGTCTACTCCTATCGCCTGTCCATCGTGCATTTCTGGGCCATCATCAGCCTGTACATCTGGGCCGGTCCGCACCACCTGCACTACACCGCACTGCCGGACTGGGCGCAGAGCCTCGGTATGGTGATGTCCGTGGTGCTGCTGGCGCCGAGCTGGGGCGGCATGATCAACGGCATGATGACCCTGTCCGGCGCCTGGCATAAGCTGCGCACCGACCCGATCCTGCGCTTCCTGGTGGTATCCCTGGCGTTCTACGGCATGTCGACCTTCGAAGGCCCGATGATGGCCATCAAGACCGTCAACGCGCTGTCCCACTACACCGACTGGACCATCGGCCACGTGCACGCCGGCGCCCTCGGCTGGGTCGCGATGATCTCCATCGGCACGCTCTACCACATGATTCCCAGGCTCTGGGGACGTGAGCAGATGTACAGCGTCGGGCTGATCAATGCGCACTTCTGGCTCGCCACCATCGGCACCGTGCTCTACATCGCCTCGATGTGGGTCAACGGCATCACCCAGGGCCTGATGTGGCGTGCGATCAACGAGGACGGCACCTTGACCTACTCCTTCGTCGAAGCGCTGGAAGCCAGTCATCCCGGCTATGTGGTGCGGCTGATTGGCGGCGGTACCTTCGTATTGGGCATGCTGCTGATGGCCTATAACACCTGGCGCACCCTGCGTGAGGCCGATCGGCGCATAGTTGGCTCGACCGCCATGCAGATCGCCTGACGCGCTGCTGATAGGGGCTGGTCGAGCACCTGGCTGGAGGGCCGAAGCCATGAGCATCCGTCTCGCTGACCTCGCCCCGGTTTCGGACAGGTCTCCGCTGGGGCGCTGTTGATCCGAACAAGCAGGTACGGCTGATCATTACCTACCCGGCCAGCACTGGACGCAATCAATGAAATCCTGCGGGTGATCGATTCCCTGCAGCTGACCGACAACTATCAGGTGGCGACACCTGCCAACTGGCAGGATGGCGATGTGAGGGCATCGTACCGTCGTTGCCGGACGAGGAGGCGCTCAGACAACGCTTCCCGAAAGGCTATTGTGCGGTCAAACCCTATCTGCGTCTCACGCCGCAGCCGAATCGTGAGTAGCCATGGCCCTCTGGTCCGAGTCGGGGAGGCCTTTGCTTGTGCTGGAAAAATCAGTCGATTAGGATTCGCGCCCGGGTATGGATGCGTGAATGTCGAGCACTGCGCATGACCCAGTCGAATGTTGTAGCCCGGTACGGAGACGGCCGGGCTTTTTCATGTCCCGGTTCGTACCGGTCCCGCTCCTGATGCAGGGGCGCCAGTGAAGAGAGGAATGTCATGCGCGAACGCTTGTTGGCCGCGGAAAAAGTGAAGGCTATCGAGTGGCAGGACGGGCTGTTGCGCTTGCTCGACCAGCGCAAACTGCCGCTGGAGACGATATGGCATACCTATGATTCCGCGGCGTCGGTGGCTACGGCCATTCGCGACATGGTCGTGCGTGGCGCTCCGGCGATCGGCATCAGTGCCGCGTACGGGCTGGTCATGGGGCTCCGGGCTCGGCTTGCCGAAGGCGGCGATTGGCGTGCGGCACTGGAAGCCGACTTCGCGGTGCTCGCCGACTCACGCCCGACTGCCGTCAACCTGTTCTGGGCACTGAACCAGATGCGCGAACGGCTCGAGCGGTTGAAACCGGGCGAAGATCCGCTGGCAGCGGCCGAAGCCCAGGCCGCTTCCATTCATGCCAGTGATCGGGAAGCGAACCTGACCATGGCGCAGTTCGGTGTCGACCTGATTCGCAAGCATCAGGGCAGCCCGCAGAACCTGCTCACGCATTGCAATACCGGCGCTTTGGCGACCGGCGGCTTCGGCACCGCTCTGGGCGTGATCCGCGCGGCGCACCTGGAAGGGCTCGTCGAGTGCGTTTACGCCGATGAGACCCGTCCCTGGTTGCAGGGCTCACGCTTGACGGCGTGGGAGCTGGCAGGCGAGGGCGTGCCGGTCACGCTCAATGCCGACTCGGCCGCGGCGCATCTGATGAAGAGCCGTGGCATTACCTGGGTCATCGTGGGGGCCGACCGGATTACCGCCAATGGCGACGTCGCCAACAAGATCGGCACCTACCAGCTGGCCGTCCTGGCCATGCACCACGGCGTACGATTCATGGTCGTAGCGCCGAGCTCGACCATCGACATGGAGCTGGAAACCGGCGAGGACATCCCCATCGAAGAACGGGCCGGTAGCGAGTTGCTGGAAGTCAACGGTCAGCGGTTTGCGGCGCAGGTCGATGCGTTCAATCCGGTGTTCGATGTGACCCCAGCGGATCTCATCGATGCCATCGTGACCGAGAAAGGTGTGGTGGAACGGCCGAACACCGCCAAACTCGCCGCCTTGATGAGCCGCAAGCGCCTTCATTGACGAAATGGGCGCGTGGAGGGCGCTGGAGGCCAGGCGGCATTGAGTCGCGGTCAAGCCTTGTGCCCTTTCTGCGAGCCACCGAGCGGCTCGGGCTCGCGGCGCGTTGTTCGTTAAGCCTGCAGCCTCCAGCGGCTTGCCTCCTTGTGATACTATTCCGCGCTTAATCGCAGGACCCTGCTGACTATAAGGAACCAGGCTTCCATGGGCGAACTGGCCAAAGAAATCCTCCCGGTCAATATCGAAGACGAACTCAAGCAGTCCTACCTCGACTACGCCATGAGCGTAATCGTCGGGCGAGCGCTGCCGGATGCGCGCGACGGATTGAAGCCTGTGCATCGCCGTGTGCTCTATGCCATGAGCGAGCTGGGTAACGACTGGAACAAGCCGTACAAGAAATCCGCCCGTGTGGTCGGTGACGTGATCGGTAAATACCACCCTCACGGTGATTCGGCGGTTTACGACACCATCGTACGAATGGCGCAGCCATTCTCATTGCGCTACATGCTGGTCGACGGCCAGGGCAACTTCGGCTCGGTGGACGGCGACAACGCCGCGGCCATGCGATACACCGAAGTGCGGATGGCCAAGCTGGCGCACGAGCTGCTGGCCGATCTGGACAAGGAAACCGTCGATTGGGTGCCCAACTACGATGGTACCGAGCAGATTCCGGCAGTCATGCCGACCAAGATTCCGAACCTGCTGGTCAACGGTTCCAGCGGTATCGCCGTGGGCATGGCGACCAATATCCCGCCGCACAACCTGGGCGAAGTGATCGATGGCTGCCTGGCGCTGATCGAAAATCCGGATATCAGCATCGATGAGCTCATGCAGTTCATTCCGGGCCCCGACTTCCCCACGGCGGGCATCATCAATGGCCGTGCGGGTATCGTCGAGGCCTACCGCACTGGTCGCGGCCGCATCTATATGCGGGCGCGCTCGGTCATCGAAGACATCGACAAGGTCGGTGGTCGTCAGCAGATCGTCATTACCGAACTGCCGTATCAGCTGAACAAGGCGCGGCTGATCGAGAAGATCGCCGAACTGGTAAAAGAGAAGAAGCTGGAAGGCATCACCGAGCTGCGCGATGAGTCGGACAAGGACGGCATGCGCGTGGTCATCGAGCTGCGCCGCGGTGAAGTGCCGGAGGTCATCCTCAATAATCTGTATGCCCAGACCCAGCTGCAAAGCGTGTTTGGCATAAACGTGGTCGCGCTCATCGATGGCCAGCCACGTACGCTCAACCTGAAAGAGCTGCTGGAAGCCTTCGTTCGCCATCGTCGTGAAGTCGTGACCCGTCGGACCGTCTACGAGCTGCGCAAGGCGCGCGAGCGTGGGCATATCCTCGAAGGGCAGGCGGTTGCACTGTCGAACATCGATCCGGTTATCGCGCTGATCAAGGCGTCGCCAACCCCGGCCGAAGCCAAAGAAGCGCTGATTGCCGAAGCCTGGGAGTCCAGCGCCGTCGAGTCGATGGTCGAGCGCGCCGGTGCCGATTCCTGCCGTCCTGAAGGCCTGGATCCGCAGTATGGCCTGCGCGACGGCAAGTACTACCTGTCGCCGGAACAGGCTCAGGCCATTCTTGACCTGCGTCTGCATCGCCTGACCGGCCTCGAACACGAGAAGCTGCTCAGCGAGTACCAGGAGATCCTGACCCAGATCGGTGAGCTGATCCGTATCCTCACCGATCCGGTGCGCCTGATGGAGGTCATCCGTGAGGAGCTCGAAGGCGTCAAGCGCGACTTCGGCGATGCGCGCCGTACCGAGATCCTCGAGGCGCGTCTGGATCTGACGCTGGCCGACCTGATCACCGAAGAAGAGCGCGTCGTCACTATTTCCCATGGTGGCTATGCCAAGTCCCAACCGCTGGCCGCCTATCAGGCGCAGCGTCGCGGTGGCCGTGGCAAGGCGGCTACCGGCGTCAAGGAAGAGGATTACGTCGAGCACCTTCTGGTCGCCAACAGCCACACCACGCTGCTGTTGTTCTCCAGCAAAGGCAAGGTGTACTGGCTCAAGACCTACGAGATTCCCGAGGCATCGCGTACCTCGCGCGGGCGGCCGCTGGTCAACCTGCTGCCGTTGTCCGAAGGTGAGCACATCACCGCGATGCTGCAGGTCGATATCGAGGCCGCGCGTCAGCAGCAGCTCAACGGCGATGACGATGTCGAAGATGCCGAAATCATCAGTGAGGCCGAAGAGGCGGAAGAGCCGCTCGAGGGCGACGAGTCCGACGAGTCGGTAGACGAGCCGACCGGTACCTACATCTTCATGGCGACCGCCAAGGGCACCGTGAAGAAAACCCCGCTTTCCCAGTTCAGCCGTCCGCGCAGTGTCGGTCTGATTGCGCTCGGTCTGGAAGAGGGCGACACCCTGATCGCTGCGGCAGTCACCGACGGTGCGCGTGAGGTCATGCTGTTCTCCGATGGCGGCAAGGTGATCCGCTTCAAGGAGAAGCATGTTCGCACCATGGGCCGTACCGCCCGTGGCGTTCGCGGCATGCGCCTGCCGGAAGGCCAACGCCTGATCTCCATGCTGATTCCCGAGCCCGATGCGCAGATTCTCACCGCCAGCCTCAATGGCTACGGCAAGCGCACCGTGATCGACGAGTTCCCGCGTCGCGGGCGTGGCGGCCAGGGCGTGATCGCCATGGTGACCAACGAGCGAAACGGCCCACTGGTCGGCGCCGTTCAGGTGCAGCAGGGCGAGGAGATCATGCTGATTTCCGATCAGGGCACGCTGGTTCGTACCCGCGTTGACGAAGTGTCCTCGCTGGGCCGTAACACCCAAGGCGTGACGCTGATAAAACTGGGCAAGAACGAGCATCTGGTTGGCCTGGAACGAGTCCAGGAGCCCTCCGAGGAGGACGTGCTGGACGATATCGAGGCCGTCCTCGATGACGAGGCGCTGGACAAGGAAATGCCTGTGGTCAGCACAGAGCCCAGTGAAGATGAGCTGCTCGGCGGAGGCGGCGATGTGCCGCCGGACGTGGTGCCCACCGACGACGATTGATCCGGTGACGTGCGAGACCTGGTCTCGCACGTCGGTTCGATCGGAAGCCGCTGTGGTAAGGATTGCAAGCGCTGGACCTGAGCGCCTCGGCGACGGGCGGAGCGAGCAAGGTATCGACCGTTTTTGAGAGTACGAAGATGAGCAAACGCGCCTTTAACTTCTGCGCAGGTCCCGCCGCGCTCCCTGAGGCCGTGCTGCAGCGCGCCCAGGCCGAACTCCTCGACTGGCAAGGCCGTGGTCTGTCGGTGATGGAAATGAGTCACCGCAGCGACGAGTACACGGCGATCGCCGAGAAGGCCGAGCAGGACCTGCGTGACCTGCTGAGCATTCCGTCGAACTACAAGGTGCTGTTCCTCCAGGGCGGCGCTAGCCAGCAATTCGCCGAAATTCCGTTGAATCTGCTGCCCGAAGACGGTGTGGCCGATTACATCGACACCGGTATCTGGTCGCGCAAGAGCATCGAAGAAGCCAAGCGCTTCGGGCATATCAACGTGGCCGCCAGCGCCAAACCCTACGATTACTTCGCCATCCCAGGGCAGAACGAGTGGAACCTGCGCGCTGATGCGGCCTATGTGCACTACGCCAGCAACGAAACCATCGGCGGGCTGCAGTTCGACTGGATTCCCGAGCTCGGCGACACGCCGCTGGTCGTCGACATGTCGTCGGACATCCTTTCGCGCCCGTTGGACGTGTCGCGGTTCGGCCTGATCTACGCGGGTGCGCAGAAGAACATCGGCCCCTCTGGGCTTGTCGTCGTGATCGTTCGTGAAGACCTGCTGGGGCGCGCCCGCTCAAGCTGCCCGACGATGCTCAACTATAAGATCGCAGCTGACAACGGCTCCATGTACAACACCCCTGCCACCTTCTCCTGGTACCTCTCCGGACTGGTCTTCGAGTGGCTGAAGGAGCAGGGCGGCGTCGAGGCGATGGAGCGTATCAACCGCGCCAAGAAAGACCTGCTCTACGGTGTGATCGATTCCAGCGACTTCTACTCCAACCCGATCGCCAGCAATGCGCGCTCGTGGATGAACGTGCCGTTCCGCCTCGCCGACGAGCAGCTGGACAAGGCGTTCCTGGCTGGAGCTGACGCGCGCGGCCTGCTCAACTTGAAAGGCCATCGGTCGGTCGGTGGCATGCGTGCCTCCATCTATAACGCGGTGGGGCTGGATGCAGTCGAGGCCCTGGTTGCCTATATGCGCGAGTTCGAGAAGGAGCACGGCTGATGAGTGATGCCGACAGGCTCAAGGCGCTGCGTGTACGCATCGATAGCCTCGACGAGAAAATCCTCGAGCTGATCAGTGAGCGCGCGCGTTGTGCCCAGGATGTGGCGCGGGTCAAGACGGCTTCGCTGGCCGAGGGCGAAGAGGCGGTTTTCTACCGCCCCGAACGCGAAGCCTGGGTGCTCAAGCACATCATGGAGCTGAACAAAGGGCCGCTGGACAATGAAGAGATGGCCCGTCTGTTCCGCGAAATCATGTCGTCCTGCCTGGCTCTGGAGCAACCGCTGCGTGTGGCCTATCTCGGGCCTGAGGGGACTTTCTCTCAAGCGGCAGCTCTCAAGCACTTCGGCCATTCCGTGATCAGCAAGCCGATGGCCGCGATCGATGAGGTCTTTCGTGAGGTGGTGGCCGGTGCGGTCAACTTCGGCGTGGTGCCGGTGGAGAACTCCACCGAGGGCGCGGTCAATCACACGCTCGACAGCTTTCTCGAGCATGACATCGTCATCTGCGGTGAAGTGGAACTGCGCATTCACCATCACCTGCTGGTGGGGGAGACGACCAAGACTGATCGCATCACGCGCATCTATTCCCATGCGCAGTCGCTGGCGCAGTGCCGCAAATGGCTGGATGCCCACTACCCGAGCGTCGAGCGCGTCGCGGTTTCCAGCAACGCCGATGCGGCCAAGCGCGTCAAGAGCGAGTGGAATTCGGCAGCCATCGCCGGCGACATGGCCGCTCAGCTTTACGGCCTGAGCAAGATTGCCGAGAAGATCGAGGACCGCCCGGACAACTCCACGCGCTTCCTGATCATCGGCAACCAGGAGGTACCGCCCACCGGCGACGACAAGACCTCGATCATCGTTTCCATGCGCAACAAGCCAGGCGCCCTGCACGAGTTGCTGATGCCGTTCCATTCCAATGGCATCGACCTCACGCGGATCGAGACCCGCCCCTCGCGCAGCGGTAAATGGACCTACGTGTTCTTCATCGACTGCATCGGTCATCATCAGGATCCGTTGATCAAGGACGTGCTGGAGAAGATCGGCCGCGAAGCGGTCGCGCTGAAGGTGCTGGGGTCCTATCCGAAAGCGGTACTTTAAGAAGCAGCTGGAAGCCGGAAGCTGGAAACTGCAAGCCATGAGCAACGCCGAGTGCTTCAGGTTTCAGGTTCAGGCTCAGGCTTTCGGCTCCAGCGGAGCTGAACATGTCCTGTGATTTCCTCGCCCTGGCTCAGCCAGGTGTGCAAAAGCTGTCGCCTTACGTGCCGGGCAAACCGGTGGATGAACTGGCACGTGAGCTGGATCTCGATCCCGCAACGATCGTCAAACTGGCGAGCAATGAAAATCCCCTGGGTCCGAGCCCTAAAGCTGTCGAGGCCATCAGGGCGCAACTCGACGAGCTGACGCGCTACCCCGATGGCAACGGTTTCGTGCTCAAGCAGAAGCTGGCCGAGCGATATGACGTGGCTATCGACCAGGTAACGCTCGGCAACGGTTCCAACGACATCCTCGAGCTGGTCGCGCGCGCCTACCTCGCGCCCGGCCTGAACGCGGTATTCAGCGAACATGCCTTCGCGGTATATCCCATTGCGACTCAGGCGGTGGGCGCTCAAGCCAAGGCGGTCCCGGCCCTGCGCTGGGGGCACGATCTCAACGCGATGCTGGCGGCGATCGACGAGAATACCCGCGTCGTGTTTCTCGCCAATCCGAATAATCCCACCGGCACCTGGTTTGGCGCCGATGCGCTCAACAGCTTTCTGAGTAGCGTCCCGGAAAAGGTTCTGGTCGTGCTCGACGAGGCTTACATCGAATATGCCGAGGGTAGCGAACTGCCCGATGGCATGGCGTTTCTGGCGGCGCATCCCAATCTGCTGGTGTCCCGGACGTTCTCCAAGGCGTATGGGTTGGCGGCGTTGCGTGTCGGCTATGCGGTCAGTTCGGCGCAGATCGCCGATGTGCTCAACCGCGTGCGTCAGCCGTTCAACGTCAACAGCCTTGCGCTCGCGGCGGCCTGTGCTGCGCTCGACGATCACCGTTTCCTGTGCGAGAGCCGGGCCTGCAACGCGGCCGGTATGCTTCAGCTCGAAGCGGGCTTCAGGCAGTTGGGACTGGAGTGGATTCCGTCGAAAGGCAACTTCATTGCGGTGGATATGGGACGTGATGCAGCACCGGTCAACCAGGCGTTGCTACGCGACGGTGTGATCGTCCGTCCGGTGGCCGGCTATGGCATGCCGACCTTTCTACGGGTTTCGATCGGCACGCAAGCGGAGAATGCCCGCTTTCTGGATGCCCTGCGCAAGGCGCTCGGACATTGAGCCGAAACGTGATGCCGCTTCCTGACGGGCCGCTGGTGCAACGACTGGCGGTCATCGGTCTGGGCCTGATTGGCGGGTCTTTCGCCAAGGGCTTGCGGGAGGTCGGCGCGTGCGGCGAGGTGGTCGGATTCGACCTGGATCCGCGTTCTCGCGAGCTGGCCGTCGAGCTTGGTGTCGTGGATCGCTGCGCTGACACGCTCGAGGAGGCGTGCCGGGACGCCGGCGTGATCCAACTCGCCGTGCCGATTCTGGCGATGGAGCGATTACTGGCTGAGCTAGCCGTACTTGACCTTGGCGAAGCCGTGTTGACGGATGTCGGCAGTGCGAAGGGCAATGTGGTGCGCCGCAGCCGCGAACTGTTCGGTGCGATGCCGCCGCGTTTCGTGCCTGGTCATCCGATAGCCGGCTCGGAACAGAGCGGCGTGACGGCTGCCCAAAGCACGCTTTTTCGCCGGCACAAGGTCATCCTGACGCCGCTGGAAGACACCGACCCCGCGGCGTTGTCGCTGGTGGATCGGTTGTGGCGCGCACTGGGGGCCGATGTCGAGCACATGGATGTTCAGCATCATGATTCGGTCCTCGCCGCTACCAGTCATCTGCCGCACCTGCTGGCGTTCGGTTTGGTGGACTCGCTGGCCAAACGCAACGAGAATCTCGAGATTTTCCGTTATGCGGCGGGCGGATTTCGCGATTTCACCCGCATAGCGGGCAGCGATCCGGTGATGTGGCATGACATCTTTCTCGCCAATCGCGAGGCGGTGCTGCAGACCCTGGACGATTTTCGTGCCGACCTCGACGCGCTTCGCGCCGCGGTCGATGAAGGAGACGGGCATACCCTGTTGGGCGTGTTCACGCGCGCCAAGGCTGCCCGCGAACATTTCAGCAAAATACTGGCTCGCAGAGCCTATGTGGACGTTATGCATTCCAAAGACCTTATCTTCCTCGCCAACCCGGGCGGCAGCCTCAGCGGCCAGCTTCGTGTACCCGGCGACAAGTCCATTTCCCACCGTTCGATCATGCTCGGCTCGCTCGCCGAAGGCACTACCGAAGTGGAGGGGTTTCTCGAAGGCGAGGATGCCCTGGCAACCATCCAGGCTTTCCGCGACATGGGCGTGGTCATCGAAGGACCGAATCAGGGGCGCGTCACTGTCCACGGCGTCGGCCTGCATGGCCTCAAGCCCCCGCCAGGTCCCATCTATCTCGGCAACTCGGGTACCTCGATGCGGTTGTTGGCAGGCCTGTTGGCCGCGCAGCCATTCGATACCACGCTGACCGGCGATCCGTCGCTGTCCAAGCGGCCCATGAACCGTGTCGCCAAACCCCTGCGCGTGATGGGCGCCGTGATCGAGACGGCAGCCGAAGGCCGCCCACCGTTGACCATTCGTGGCGGTCAGAAGCTGTCGGGCATGCATTACGAAATGCCGATGGCCAGCGCCCAGGTCAAGTCTTGCCTGTTGTTGGCAGGTTTGTACGCGGCCGAGAAGACATCGGTCACCGAGCCGGCTCCGACGCGCGACCATACCGAGCGGATGCTGCAGGGTTTCGGTTATCCGGTGCAGGTCGAGGGCAACACGGCGACTGTCGAATCGGGCCACAGGCTGCGTTCCACGCAGATCGAAGTGCCTGCCGACATTTCCTCTTCGGCGTTCTTCATGGTGGCCGCCAGCATCGCGCCGGGTTCGGACATCACGCTTGAACATGTCGGCGTAAATCCGACGCGCACCGGTGTCATCGATATCCTGAAATTGATGGGTGCCAACATCGAGTTGAGCAATCAGCGTGAGGTCGGTGGCGAGCCGGTCGCCGATATTCGTGTACGTGCAGCGTCGCTCCGGGGGATCGATATCCCGGAAGACCTGGTGCCGTTGGCGATCGACGAATTTCCTGTGCTGTTCGTGGCCGCCGCTTGTGCCGAAGGGCGTACGACCTTGCGAGGTGCCGAGGAGCTGCGGGTCAAGGAGTCCGATCGGATCCAGGTAATGGCCGATGGTCTCCAGACACTGGGCGTGAATGCCACGCCGACACCGGATGGGATTATCATCGAGGGCGGCAAGGCCATCGGGGGTGGTGAGGTGTGGGCACATGGCGACCATCGGATCGCGATGTCTTTCAGCGTTGCTGCGCTTCGTGCCAGCGCCCCGATCCGCATCCATGATTGCGCCAACGTGGCGACCTCGTTCCCGAACTTCCTTGCGCTGGCCGAGCGCGCCGGAATGCGAGTGGGTGTGGAGGATAACTCATGATCAGCGATGTCCCCGTCATCACCATTGACGGTCCGAGTGGCTCCGGCAAGGGTACGGTTGCGGCGCTGCTGGCGGCGAAATTGGGATGGAATTTTCTCGATTCCGGTGCGCTGTACCGGCTGCTGGCCTTTGCAGCTCGCAACCATGGCGTCGATCTGACCAATGAGGAGGCGCTGAAGTTGTTGGCCGCGCATCTCGATGTGCAGTTCGGCGCCGCGGAAGATGGGCAAGGCATGCGCATCGTGCTCGAAGGGGAAGATGTCACCAGTGCGATTCGCAACGAGCAGGTCGGCGCTGGCGCTTCCCAGGTGGCCGCGCTGTCGGCCGTGCGGGACGCACTGCTGCAACGGCAAAAAGCCTTTCGCGAATCGCCTGGTCTCGTGGCCGATGGCCGTGACATGGGAACGGTAGTGTTTCCCGATGCGCCCCTGAAGATATTCCTGACTGCCAGCGCCGAAGAAAGGGCGCGCCGACGTTACCTGCAGTTGAAGGGGAAGGGCGATGATGTTAATCTCGCGAGTCTTCTCGATGAGATACGGGCGCGCGATGAGCGTGATACCCAGCGTGAAGTGGCTCCGTTGAAGCCGGCAGACGATGCGGTTCAGCTCGATTCCACCGATCTGTCGATCGAGCAGGTGCTAGGACAGATTCTGAGTGAAGTCGCCAAGCGCGATTTCACCTGAAGAGCGACCGCCGAGAGGCGGGCTGACGGTTCCTCGATATCGAGAGCTGTTAACAAGGAGGCATGTGGGAGACCAGATCTAGTCCCACAGGCCTTTTTTTATATGAATGAACCCACTTCTATCTGGGATGTGGAGATTGGGCGGATCCTCGCCCGAAAACAGCAGGAATAAACATGAGCGAAAGCTTTGCAGAACTTTTTGAAGAAAGCCTGAAAACCCTCGACATGCAGCCGGGTGCGATCATCACCGGCATCGTGGTCGACATCGACGGTGACTGGGTCACTGTTCATGCCGGTCTGAAGTCCGAGGGCGTCATCCCGGTCGAGCAGTTCTACAACGAGCAGGGCGAGCTGACCATCAGCGTGGGTGACGAAGTTCACGTTGCGCTGGACGCGGTTGAAGATGGCTTCGGTGAAACCAAGCTGTCCCGCGAAAAAGCCAAGCGTGCAGAGTGCTGGATTGTTCTGGAAGCGGCTTTCGCAGCTGAGGAAGTGGTCAAGGGCGTTATCAACGGTAAGGTTAAGGGCGGCTTCACAGTCGACGTTAACGGCATCCGTGCGTTCCTGCCTGGTTCCCTGGTTGATGTCCGTCCAGTGCGTGATACCACTCACCTGGAAGGCAAGGAACTCGAGTTCAAGGTCATCAAGCTCGACCAGAAGCGCAACAACGTTGTCGTTTCCCGTCGTAGCGTCCTGGAAGCTGAGAACAGCGCCGAGCGCGAAGCGCTGCTGGAATCGCTGCAGGAAGGCCAGCAGGTCAAGGGTATCGTCAAGAACCTCACCGACTACGGCGCATTCGTCGACCTGGGCGGCGTGGACGGCCTGCTGCACATCACCGACATGGCTTGGAAGCGCATCAAGCATCCGTCGGAAATCGTCAATGTTGGCGACGAGATCGATGTCAAGGTTCTGAAGTTCGACCGCGAGCGTAACCGCGTTTCCCTGGGTCTGAAGCAGCTGGGTGAAGACCCATGGGTTGCCATCAAGGCCCGTTACCCGGAAAACACCCGCGTCATGGCCCGTGTCACCAACCTCACCGACTACGGCTGCTTCGCCGAGCTGGAAGAAGGCGTCGAGGGTCTGGTACACGTTTCCGAAATGGACTGGACCAACAAGAACATTCACCCGTCGAAGGTCGTACAGGTCGGCGACGAAGTGGAAGTCATGGTTCTGGACATCGACGAAGAGCGTCGTCGTATCTCCCTGGGCATCAAGCAGTGCAAGTCCAACCCATGGGAAGACTTCTCTGGCCAGTTCAACAAGGGCGACCGCATCTCCGGCACCATCAAGTCGATCACCGATTTCGGTATCTTCATTGGTCTGGACGGCGGCATCGACGGCCTGGTTCACCTGTCCGACATCTCCTGGAACGAGCCGGGCGAAGAAGCCGTGCGTCGTTTCAAGAAGGGCGACGAGCTTGACACCGTCATCCTGTCGGTCGATCCGGAGCGCGAGCGCATCTCCCTGGGTATCAAGCAGCTGGAAGACGATCCGTTCTCCAACTACGCGGCCGTCAATGACAAGGGCAGCATCGTTCGTGGCACCGTGAAAGAAGTTGACGCCAAGGGCGCCATCATCGATCTGGGCAACGACATCGAAGCTACGCTGAAAGCCTCCGAAATCAGCCGTGACCGCGTTGAAGACGCGCGCAACGTCCTGAAGGAAGGTGAAGAAGTCGAAGCCAAGATCATCAGCATCGACCGTAAGAGCCGCGTCATCAACCTGTCCATCAAGTCGAAAGACGTTGAGGACGAGAAGGACGCGATGAAGGAACTGCGTACCAAGCAGGACGTAGAACCATCTGCTGGTCCGACCACCATCGGTGATCTGATCCGCGCGCAAATGGAAAACCAGAACTAAGTTCTGCAATCCAGAAAAAAGGGCGACTTCGGTCGCCCTTTTTTATTGTCTGTCCCGTCCTGAGTAGGGTTCGAACGCTCTGTTCGCCAGTCGACGAACGCTGCGCGGGAAGCAGCCAGGCTGCCGCCGCGCATCCCTCCTCGATGACAACTCCTGTTCTTGCTCGTTATCCGTACCGTTTCGGCTTGCGATGCGCTGATGATCGCTTCGGCTGTGCGTCCTACGGCATGGTTGCGGCTGTTGGATTGGCTGCTGCTTCGAACTGCCGTCCCGGTCGCCCGGGGCTCGCCAGTGCATGGCGCAGAGCGGTCGCTCAATCGTCTGCTGGTTTGTTTTGCTCGGCTGTTGCCCGGGTCGTGCTTTCAGCAAGTGTATGGTTGACCGCCAGCCAGCCGGCCACCGCATCCTCGCCGGCCTGCTTGAATGCCCGTTCGAGCAGGCGAACCTGCTCGCGCCGCAGTGCCTGCTCCAGCTTGGCGCCTTCGGGCGTGAAGCGCAGCATGCGCTTGCGCTTGTCGTCTTCGGCTGTCCGGCTTTCCACCAGGTGCATCTCGATAAGCTGCCGCAGGGGCGTATTCAGGGCTTGCTTGCTGACGCCGAGATGGTTGAGCAGTTCCTTGACGCTCAAGTCGGGATAGCTGGCGATAAAGAACAAGATACGGTGGTGCACGCGTGACAGGCCCCGGCGGGCCAGCATTTCGTCCGGCTTGGCTGTGAACGCTTGATAGCCGTGGAAAAAGTTTTCCATGATCTGCCGCTGCACTGTGCTTTTTTTTAGGTCATGCATATTGACGTATTCACGGGTGAGGGCGTAATTTCGGTCAACAAGTTTGACCCATTTTTCTCTACATTGCACCCGGTGTCCCAATGGCCTTCTCCGAACGCGTCGACCGCCTCAAAAGCTCACTGATCCGTGAAATCCTCGCCGCTGCGCAGAAGCCCGAGGTGATGTCCTTCGCAGGCGGGCTGCCAGCCGAGTCGATGTTGCCAAGGATCGAGTGGGCCGAAATGCCCGCCAGCATGGGGCAATACGGCATGAGCGAGGGGGAGCCGGCGCTGCGCGAAGCCATCGCAGCCGAAGCCCGTGCGCTCGGAGTCGATTGCTCGGCCAGCCAGGTGCTGATCGTCAGCGGGTCCCAGCAAACCCTCGATCTGGCTTCCAAGTTGTTTATCGATCGCGGGACCGAGGTGCTACTCGAGGCGCCTACCTACCTGGCTGCGCTGCAGGCGTTTCAGCTGTTCGGTGCCGAGTGCCTCGCCGTGCCCCAGGAAGCGGATGGACCGTCGCTTACGGCCTTGCGTCTGCAGCTGGAGCAGCACAAGCCGGCCTTCGCGTACCTGATTCCTACTTTCCAGAACCCGTCTGGCACACGTTATAGCGAGGCGAAGCGCGATGCAGTGGCGGCGCTGCTCGATGAGTTCGATGTGACCTTGATCGAAGACGAGCCTTATCGCGATCTGGTCTTCGATGAAAGCAGCGCCAAGCCTATCGTCAGCCGAATGAGCAAGGCCAGCTGGATCTACACCGGTACTGTATCCAAGACGTTGTTGCCGGGGCTGCGGGTCGGTTATCTGATCGCGACGCCTGATTTGTACCCTTATCTGCTGCGGCTCAAGCAGTCGGCCGACCTGCATACCAACCGCATCGGTCAGTGGCAGGCGCTGCAGTGGTTGGGTAGCGAGCAATACCGCGCACACCTGAGCGAGCTGCGCCGGTTCTATCGTGTGCGCCGGGATGCGATGCAGGTGGCCTTGCAGGAGCACTTTGGGGAGCTGGCTGATTGGCAGATTCCGCAGGGAGGGCTGTTCTTCTGGTTGCGGTTGAAACAGCCAGTGGATACGCGAACCTTGCTTCAGCCAGCGTTGGCGCAAAACGTCGCCTTTATGCCGGGCGAGCCGTTTTTTGTCGATCCGGAGCGAAACCCTGGCTATCTAAGGCTCAATTTCAGTCATGTTGCACCGGATCGCCTGGACGAAGGTGTGCGTCGGTTGGCTAACGTGGTTCGTGACGCCATTGTAGTCGAAGCGGCGTAGACGGCGACTGGCGCTAGCGCGCCCAGGGGGGAGGAGATGGCGTACAAGGTCTACGGTGATTACCGTTCTGGCAACTGCTACAAAATAAAGCTGATGCTGCATCTGCTCGGGCGGGATTACGAGTGGATACCGGTGGATATCCTTCGTGGCGAGAGCCGCGAGGAGGCGTTTCTCAAAAAGAATCCCAACGGCAAGATTCCGGTTCTCGAGTTGGAGGACGGTACCTGTCTGTGGGAGTCGAACGCGATCCTCAATTTTCTCGCAGAGGGTTCGCCGTTCCTGCCATCGGAACCGCGTCTACGCACTCAGGTACTGCAGTGGCAGTTCTTCGAGCAATACAGCCATGAGCCATTCATAGCCGTGGCGCGATTCATCAAGGTTTACCTTGGCTTGCCAGATGATCGCCTGGATGAGTACGCGGCCAAGCAACTGGACGGCTATCACGCGCTGGATGTCATGGAGCAGCAACTGTTGCGCACGCCCTACCTGGTCGGCGATCAGTATTCGATTGCAGATGTGGCGCTATATGCCTACACGCACGTGGCGGAAGAGGGTGGCTTTCGATTGAACGACTACCCCGCGATCGGCGCCTGGCTGCTGCGTGTCGCCAGCCATCCAAGGCATGTGGGGATGTTCGACTAAGGCAGGCGTGACGTGACGCGCGGGCCAAAGCGAGGCCGGGAGCACCCGTCGGGCTGCTTCCCCGGCCGTTCGATCACTTGACCAGTCCGAGAAACTCGCTGCGGGTGGCGGCGTTTTCGCGGAACTGCCCCAGCATGACCGAGGTGACCATGGAGGAGTTCTGCTTTTCCACACCGCGCATCATCATGCACATGTGCTGGGCTTCGATGACAACTGCGACCCCCCAGGCACCTGTGACCGTCTGAATCGCCTCGGCGATTTCACGCGTGAGGTTCTCCTGGATCTGCAGCCGACGGGCGTACATCTCGACGATGCGCGCGACCTTCGATAGCCCCAGTACCTTGCCATTGGGCAGGTAGGCGACGTGCGCCTTGCCAATGAAAGGAAGCATGTGATGCTCGCACAGCGAATACAGCTCGATGTTTTTCACCAGCACCATTTCGCTGTTGTCGGAGCTGAATAGCGCGCCGTTGGTGACTTCCTCGAGCGTCTGCTGATAGCCCTTGCACAGGTACTGCATGGCTTTGGCCGCGCGCTTGGGCGTATCGAGCAGCCCCTCGCGGTTGACGTCCTCGCCCAGCTGGCCAAGGATCGCGGTGTAATGAGTTTCCAGGGACATGTGACTACCTGTCAGGCTTGCGAAATAGCGCGAATGCGAAGGTTAGGGGCTCGGCCGCTGGGCTGCAAGCGGCACGGGACAACAATCAGCGGAACGGGTCGCTCCTGATGTGTTCACTCGTCGCGGCCTTCGAGCATGGTTCGTTTGAGCATTACATAAGCAGCGCCGGTGCCGCCGTGCTTCGGGAGGCACGACGTGAAGCCGAGCACCTGGGGGTGCTGGCGTAACCAGGTGTTGACATGGCTTTTGATCAGCGGCCGCTTGCCATCGATTCGTGCTGCCTTACCATGGGTGACGCGTACGCAGCGAATCTCGAACTTGCAGGCTTCGGCGATAAAGTCCCAGAGCAATTCGCGAGCCTTCTCGACACTCAGCCCATGGAGATCCAGGCTGCCTTCGAAGGATATCTGGCCGGCTTTCAACTTGCGCATCTGGCTGTCCTGGACGCCGTCGCGTACCCAGTACAGCTCATCTTCGGCGGCGACGTCGATGACGAATTGATCGGACAAACCATCGATACGGGTTTCGCCGTTGCGGATCACGGCATTGGCTCGCCGCGTCGCTATCTGCGCTTTGTTGCTGCGGGGTTTGCCCGTCTCGGCGCGGTCGTGCTCGATCGGTTTGACGCCGCGCACGGCTGCTTTGAACAGCGAAAAATCATCGTCTTGCATGGGGCCTCCGCATTAGACGGCGATTTTACCCCAAAGCTTTGCGCTGGCGCTTCTTGGCGTAGTGAGAGGCGCGACGCTGCACTCAGCGTCTTCCCTTCAGGCGGGGCGACATGCTCAACCCGGCCGGCTCACGTAAGCGGCGCTTGACGCGACTTCTGATGAACATGCCCAGCGCCAGCAGAATCAGGCCCAGCACCAACAGGGTGATGGCCGCTTCACGATCGAGCGCCATACTGACGACGAAATCCTGGTGGCTGAAGAGTGCGGCAGCGCCAGAGCCGGTCAACAGAATACCGGCGAGGATCAGCAGCAGGCCAAGCGCCGAGGCCAGTCGCGACCCCCAGCTTCGTGTCTGACGAGGGCGAAGGCGACGCGCGTCGAATCCATCGGTTCGTTTCATGGCGGTTACCTCGTCAGAACAGGCTGAGACCGGGGTTCGTCCGGTCAGGTTCATTCAGTATCAGGTAACGCTCTACTGCTACGAGCGCTTACGCCAGCGCTGCGGCATCTTCCACGCAGACGGCGAAATTGTCCGCCAAAATGGTCATTTCCATGCGATGCACCTGTGCTGCCTCGATTGCACCATTCCCCATCGGCAGGTCGCGGGTAGCACAAGCCTTGTCCACCAGGGTGCAGCGATATCCATAGTCCTTTGCCGCACGGACCGTAGTACTCACGCTGGAATGCGTCATGAAACCACAAACGATCAGATCAAGGCGGCCATGCTGCTGCAACAGCTCGTGCAGCTCGGTACCGGCGAATGCATTGGGCAGCGTCTTGCCGATCACGGTTTCGCCGGCGAGCGGTGCCGCTTCGGGCATGATTTGCCCGCGTAGGCCTTGCGGGTCGAACAACCCTCCTGGGATCCCGAGGTGGTGCACGTGGACAACGGGCGCGCCAGCTGCACGGGCGGCGGCCAATACCTTGCTGATTTCCTCGAGCGCCGAGTTCAGGTTCGGGAGTGCAAGGGTGCCTGTCCGATACTCTTCCTGAACGTCAATGACCACAAGGGTCGCGTTAGCCAAAGTCGCCGGTGCATAACTGCGGCCACTGAGCTGAAGCATGGTCTGTGGCTTGGACATGACGGACTCCTTGTTTTGACGGGGGCATGATTGTGGCGCCAGATGACTGATATGTGAACTGCCCAAGGTAATGAATTCGCGATCTGAATTGCGCTCATGGGGCAATAAGCCATTACCGCCAGGCGTTTTCGCTGAGAAAGTCGGAACTCCATCGGCTAAACTGCCGCGCTTTTAACAGGAGATGCTGCCGTGACCGCTTCGCCTTCCCGCCTGCGCACCTTGCGT
The DNA here is from genome assembly GCF_019090095.1 of Stutzerimonas stutzeri. Classification (NCBI taxonomy): domain Bacteria; kingdom Pseudomonadati; phylum Pseudomonadota; class Gammaproteobacteria; order Pseudomonadales; family Pseudomonadaceae; genus Stutzerimonas; species Stutzerimonas stutzeri. Next base: position 112,822 of record NZ_JAGQFP010000001.1, read on the forward strand.
GACTACATTCGCTGGGCCGTCAGCCGCTTCCAAGCCGAGCAGCTGTTCTTCGGACACGGCACCGACAACGCCTGGGACGAGGCGCGGCAACTGGTGCTCGGCGCGTTGCACTTGCCCTGGGAAATGGCCGACGCCTATCTGGACTGCCGGCTCGAAGACGATGAATGCGAGCACTTGCAACAGCTGTTGCGTCGACGCATCGAGCAGCGTGTCCCCACTGCCTATCTGCTGGGGCAATCCTGGTTTTGCGGACTGCCGTTCATCGTCGATGAGCGCGTGTTGATACCGCGTTCGCCGATCGGTCAGTTGATCGAGCGTCGTTTCGAGCCCTGGCTGGCACAGCCTCCTGGCCGAATTCTCGATCTGTGCACGGGGTCCGGGTGTATCGGGATCGCCTGCGCCTATGAATTCCTCGAGGCGGAGGTGGTGCTGGCGGATCTGTCCTTCGAAGCGCTCGAAGTGGCTAATCGCAACATTGAGCTGCACGGCCTGGAAGAGCGGGTCTATACGGTGCAAAGCGATGGCTTCGATGGGCTGCCGAAGCAACGCTTCGACCTGATCGTATCCAACCCGCCCTACGTGGATGCCGAGGATTTCGCTGACATGCCGGACGAATACCACCATGAGCCGGCCCTGGGGCTGGCGTGTGGCGAGGACGGCCTGGACCTGGTGCGGCGTATGCTGGCCGAGGCGGCCGATCATCTCAGCGAAACCGGCGTACTGATCGTCGAGGTCGGTAATAGTCAGGTACACGTGGAGGCACTGTATCCCGAAGTCGACTTCACCTGGCTGGAGTTCAGCGAGGGTGGGCACGGGGTGTTCCTGCTCGCCGCTAACCAATGCCGTGAGCATCAGCCACTGTTCCGTGAGCGGCTGAACCGATCCTGAGTTAATGCCGGAGCGGGGCTGGACCCGTCAACGCGTCGCGATCCAGATGAGCAGGCCCGCCTGGAACAGGGCGAAGGCGATCAGGCAGGCGATGGTGAACCTGAGCATGCCATCTTCACGTCGCAGCCGGCTCAAGCGCTCCTGGATGTCACGGATGCTGTTTTCCTGTTCGAGCAGATTGCGATCTGCCTGCTCGAGCATCGCGGCGGCGTCCTTGAGTTCGATGATCTGTACTTTTTCGATATTCCAGTCGGCGCGCAACGCGCTGACCCGGGCGGCGCTATAGGTTGCCTTGAGTTGCTGCGGCTCCGGATACAGCACATCGAAGCCTTGGCTCAGCAGGCAGTGATCGCGCCGCAAGCGCATTTCTTCGCCGGTTATGTCCTTGGCTGGCAGTGCGCCCCCTTCGACCAGATAGTGTGCCCAGCGCTTCTGTGCCCAGAGCGCGCCTTGCGCCAGTAGAAAGCGCCCAAGACCCCGGTTGACGGGCTCGATATGCAAACCGCTGTCCGGGCCGAAACGCAGCTCTTTGGCACGGTGGTCAGCCCAGATCTCCAATGTGTTGTGTTTCTTGCTCACTACCTGACCCGGGAGCCGGATGAACAGTCGTAGCAGGCTCCGCTGGGGCGTGTGTCGTTCGACCTGAGCCAGCTCGACAAAGCGTAACGGTCGCGGGCCGGTATCTCTATCGGTTGCCAGCGGGGCTAGACGCAGCAAGCGAAATCGATCCGGAGCGAGGGTCGCCCAAGGGTCCGCCTGCACAGGGGCGGGCGTTTGAGGCTCGTTTTCGTTAGGTGATACGGGGCTGTCGGTCATGCTGGCGTCCAAGGCCTGCCGGTTGGGCGGTGGTAGGCAAGGAGCGTATCGGCCGACGAGCGGCTAGCTGGAGGGTGGCAATATGCCGTATCGGTGCAGAAACTGGCTGATCCGCTCCGTCAGCGCATGGGCGATCGGCAGCTCGGGCTGGTTGTAGGAGGCGGTCTGCGCGTCGCGGTTCATCGCCACGATGCGCAGTACGTGATTCATTCCCGGAATCAAGGCCAGCTCCGCATCCGCTCTGGCGCGCTGCAGCGCCTGCGCATCCTCGCGCTCGACCTGGATGTCGTGTGTGCCCTGGATGATCAAGGCCGGTGAGCGGGTCTTGGCGAAGGCGCTCGCCGGGTCCTGATCGAACAGTGAAATCAGATAGGGTTGTACGCTCGGGCGAAACAACACCTGTAATGGTTCCGGTACCTCGTCATGCGTTCTGCCTGCCTTGAGCTCATCGATCAGGTAATACGCGGTCGCCAGCAAGGGCGGCGGCAGACGGCCCTGGAGTTGCTCGCGCAGCAACAGGTCGATGGGACGCCCGCTGCCGGCGATGCTGATCAAGGCGGCTGGCGCCACGCTCGGCGCGGCCAGGCTGGCAATCAGTGCGCCCTCGCTGTGGCCGACCAATACCACCCGGGAAAAGCGCGGGTCCGCTTGCAACAGGTGCGCCCAGGCGATGGCGTCGGTGACATAGCCGTCCACGCTCAGCTGGCGTTCATCTGGCGCTGCGGCGCGGCTTTGACCGATCCCGCGCTTGTCGTACCGCAGGCTGGCGACCCCGAGCTTGGCAAGCGCCTGCGCCAACCGCTTGAGACTGTCATTACGGCCCAACGGGTTGTTGCCGTCGCGGTCGGTGGGACCAGAGCCGGGAATCAACAGGGCGACCGGTACGGCTTGCTCAGCCTTCGGCAGCAACAGACTGCCATACAGACGGCCCTCGGGGACTTCCACCGTCATCGCCTGGTTTAACAGCGTTCTAGCCTGTACGTGGGGAGTGAGCATGGCGAGCAGGGCTACCAGCAGAAGGAAGCGCATGGCGGAGATCGATCATTGACGAAGCGAATTGGATACGAGGCGGGACCATTGGTTCGCCGAGCCAGTATGCGCCGTCACCGAAGGCAGTGAAACCTGCAGCCGCTCGGGTATACTTCCGGCCCCTGTTTAGGTCGATCGCGGAGCGCGCCCTGCATGTCCGGCAACACATACGGCAAACTGTTCACCGTCACCACCGCTGGTGAAAGCCATGGTCCGGCGCTGGTCGCCATCGTCGACGGTTGCCCGCCTGGGCTGGAACTGACCACCGCGGACCTGCAGCGAGACCTCGACCGGCGCAAACCGGGTACCAGTCGGCATACCACCCAGCGCCAGGAGCCGGACGAGGTCGAGATACTGTCCGGCGTGTTCGAGGGGCGCACCACCGGCTGTCCGATCGGTTTGCTGATACGCAATACGGACCAGAAATCCAAAGACTATTCGGCGATCAAGGATCTGTTCCGACCTGCTCACGCCGATTACAGCTACCACCATAAGTACGGTTTGCGCGATTACCGCGGCGGTGGGCGCAGCTCCGCCCGTGAAACCGCCATGCGCGTTGCCGCCGGCGCCATCGCCAAGAAATACCTAGCGACGCTGGGCATCCAGGTCCGTGGCTACATGAGCCAGCTGGGGCCTATCGAAATTCCATTCAAAACCTGGGACAGCGTCGAGCAGAACGCCTTTTTTTGCCCCGATCCGGACAGGGTGCCGGAGCTTGAAGCGTACATGGACCAGTTGCGCCGGGATCAGGACTCGGTGGGAGCGAAGATTACCGTGGTCGCCGACGGTGTACCGCCAGGCCTTGGCGAGCCGATTTTCGACCGTCTGGATGCCGACCTGGCGCATGCCTTGATGAGTATCAACGCGGTCAAGGGCGTGGAGATCGGCGCCGGTTTCGCCTGCGTCGCACAGCGCGGCACCGAGCACCGGGACGAAATGACGCCGGCGGGGTTCGTCTCGAACAATGCGGGCGGGGTGCTTGGCGGGATTTCTTCCGGTCAGCCGATCGTTGCGCATCTGGCGCTCAAGCCGACTTCCAGCATCACCACGCCCGGTCGCTCGATCGATGTCGATGGCAATCCGGTCGACGTCATCACCAAAGGCCGCCACGACCCCTGCGTCGGTATCCGTGCCACGCCGATCGCCGAAGCGATGATGGCTATCGTGCTGCTGGATCACTTGCTGCGTCATCGCGGACAGAATGCTGACGTGCTGGTGGGTACGCCGGTGCTCGGGCAGCTCTGAGCCATAGGCACCCACACGAACGGGGCATCGGATGTCGTCTTGCTTGCAGCTCGGTGCCCCCGGCCTATGACCGCCTTGCCCTACTGGCGCCTGTCCAGCTTCTATTTCTTCTACTTCGCGCTGCTAGGCTCCGCTGCACCCTTCCTCGGCCTGTACTTCGACCACCTCGGCTTCTCCGCGGCGCGTATCGGCGAGCTGGTCGCCATTCCCATGCTGATGCGCTGCGTAGCGCCCAATCTCTGGGGCTGGCTCGGCGATGCTACCGGGCGGCGCCTGGTGATCGTGCGTATCGGCGCGATCTGTACCTTGCTCTCCTTCGGTTTGATCTTCCACAGCAAGAGCTACGCCTGGCTGGCACTGGTGATGGCATTGCACGCCTTCTTCTGGCACGCGGTGCTTCCGCAGTTCGAGGTGATCACCCTCGCGCACCTGCGCGATCAGGCGTCACGCTACAGCCAGATCCGCCTGTGGGGCAGCATGGGGTTCATTGTGGCGGTCGTAGGGCTCGGTGCGCTGTTTGACCGTCTTGGACTGGACGTATATCCGGTGGCGGTAATGGTGGTCATGGCGGGTATCGTCATCAGCAGTGTCTGGGTGCCAGATGCCGTGCCGGAGCAACGACCGGAGCTGGACGGGCAGGGCGGCTTTCTTCGCCAGCTGTGCCGGCCGGGGGTATTGGCCTTTTTTGTCTGCGTAGGCCTGATGCAGGTCAGCCATGGCCCGTACTACACGTTTTTCTCGATACACCTCGAGGCGCTTGGTTACGGTCGCAGCATCATCGGGATGCTCTGGGCGCTGGGGGTGGTGGCCGAAATCCTGTTGTTTCTGGTGATGGCCGCCTTGTTGGCGCGGTTCTCGCTGCGCCAGGTATTGATGGTCAGTTTCGGATTGGCCGCGATTCGCTGGTTGCTGCTGGGCGTCTTGGCCGATCATCTGGCGGTGCTGCTTATCGCACAGTTGATGCATGCGGCCACCTTCGGCAGTTTCCACGCAGCGGCCATTCATTTCGTCCAGCGTAGTTTCGGCCATAGGCAGCAGGGGCAAGGGCAGGCGCTGTATGCGACCCTCGCCGGTATTGGCGGTGCCCTGGGGGCGCTCTATTCCGGCTACAGCTGGGCCAGCCTCGGCCCGTTATGGACCTTTGCCATCGCCAGTCTGGCAGCACTGGCCGCAGCCGTTATCATTGCCATCCCCCAGCAGGAGAATCGGGCATGACATCCACGCGTGAACAGCTCTCGCAGGCCATCATCGAGGCGGGACGTTTCCTTTATGGTCGCGGCTGGTCGCCGGCCACCAGCAGCAATTATTCGGCACGTCTGACCAGCGCCGAGGTACTGCTGACCGTGTCGGGTAAGCACAAGGGGCAACTGACGCCCGAGGACTTGCTGGCCGTCGACATGGACGGGCGCAGCCTGGAGGATGGCAAGAAACCCTCCGCCGAAACGCTGCTGCACACCCAGTTGTATCGCTGGCGCCCCGAGATCGGGGCCGTGTTGCATACGCACTCGGTCAACGCCACCGTGCTTTCTCGTCTCTGTCTGAGTGAGTCGCTGGTCTTTGCAGACTATGAGCTGCAGAAGGCTTTCAGCGGCGTTGCCACGCACGAATCGCAGGTGGTCGTACCAATCTTCGACAATGACCAGGACATCGAGCGACTCGCCGCGCGTGTCCAGCCCTGGCTGGATCAGCATCCCGACTGCGTCGGCTATCTGATCCGCGGGCATGGTCTCTACACCTGGGGCGCGCAGATGCGCGATGCGCTGCGTCAGATCGAGGCGTTTGAATTTCTCTTCGAATGCGAACTGAAAATGCGCATGCTGCAGCGACCCTGACTGCGCACCGATTTCACCGCGTCTGACGCGTGCCGAACCACTGATGACAAGCCGGGCACGAACGTGCCGGCTGGAGACAACCATGAGCATTCTCAGCGTTTACCAGGACAGCCATCCCGAGCAACCCCTCAAGGTGCTGACGCACATCGATGATATCGCCGCCACGCTGGCCGAGGTTGGCGTGCGCCTGGAGCGCTGGGAGGCCTGCGCTCCCATTGGTGCCGGGGCCAGCCCGGAAGAGGTCATCGCCGCCTATCGTCCTCAGATCGATCGGCTGATGAGTGAGCGCGGCTACGTCACTGTCGATGTGATCAGTTTGAGCAGCGACCATCCGCAGAAGGCGGAACTGCGCGCCAAATTCCTCGACGAACATCGCTATGCCGAGGACGAGGTTCGCTTCTTCGTCGCAGGGCGTGGCCTGTTCACCCTGCATATCGAAGACAAGGTATACGCGGTGCTCTGCGAGAAGAATGATCTGATTTCCGTGCCGGCTGGCACCAGGCACTGGTTCGACATGGGCGAACATCCCCACTTCGTCGCCATTCGTCTGTTCAACAACCCCGAGGGTTGGGTTGCGCAGTTCACCGGCGAGGATATCGCTGGCCGCTTCCCGCGACTGGAGGATTGATGATGCCGATCAAAGCCATCCTGACCGACATCGAAGGCACCACCAGTGCGGTGAGCTTCGTCTTCGACGTCTTGTTTCCATATGCTCGCGAGCATCTTCCGGCCTACGTGCGCGATCATGCGGAGGAGCCGTCGGTGGCGGCTCAGATCGAGGCCGTACGGCGTGAAAGCGGCGAGCCGAACGCCAGCGTCGAACGCGTCGCCTCGATTCTGCTGGAATGGATCGCGGCCGACCGCAAGGCCACACCGTTGAAAGCGCTGCAAGGCATGGTCTGGGCCGAAGGCTACCGCGCCGGGCAGCTCAAGGGGCATGTCTATCCAGACGCGGTTCGCGCGCTGCACCGCTGGCACGAACAGGGCTATGCGCTGTATGTCTATTCGTCAGGCTCGGTTCAGGCACAGAAACTGATCTTCGGTTGTGCCGAGGCGGGCGATCTGACTCCGCTGTTCTCCGGTTATTTCGATACCAGCAGCGGACACAAGCGCGAAGTGGGCTCATATGTAGGCATCGCCGCCTCGATCGGATTGCCACCCGACGCGATCCTGTTCCTCTCCGATGTGGTGGAGGAACTGGACGCCGCGCGCCAGGCCGGCATGCGCACCTGCGGCCTGGCACGCGAAGGCGGGGCACTGCCGGGTCACGACGTGGTCAGCAGCTTCGACGCAATCGATCCGGCGCGTTTCTGAATCCGAACCGGCGGCTACTGAACCCTCATACCGCCCTGGCATCCTAATTACGAACTCACCGTAATTTGGAGTCTTGCCATGACCGATGCCTTTGGCGGTATTTTCGGCCTGCTTATCCTGGCACTGGATATCTGGGCCATTGTCAGCGTGCTCCGTAGCGACAGCACTACGGGCAAGAAGGCCCTCTGGGTACTGCTGATCGTCATCCTCCCGGTGCTGGGCCTGATCATCTGGGGCATCATGGGGCCACGCGGTAACCGTCCCGACGACCGCAACCTGAGGCCTTGACGCGTGGAGACCTGGAGTACGCTGCTGGCCCTGGTCGTGCTGGTGGCCGATGTAATCGCCATCGTTCAGGTCTGGCGCACGCGTATCGAGGTCGGCCGCAAAATCATCTGGAGCCTCGTTGTCCTGCTGCTGCCGGTCGTGGGTCTGATCATGTGGTTCGTGGCCGCCGGACACCTCGGCAAAGTCCGCTTGTAATTCCAGATGAAGATCGGGCCCGTCAGGGTCCGATCTCGTTGGTGCGAACGAGGGACGCTCGGTCAGGCTGCACTGACATTCCGGGCAAAGATATGGAAGACGCTGGCTTCGGCCGCGGCCTGCTCGCTTTAATGCTTAGGCATTGCGGACCTCGGCATCTCGTCACCCCGTCGACGTCTGTGTTCGGCGCTTCACGATGGCTCTGGCGTCCATTGCTGTGCTCTTGGTGGGCTTGTGCTTCGCTAACGCCAACGCACGTTCGTAGGCCGACCAGATATGCACGGCGGCATACGCCCGCCAAGGTCGCCACGCCTCTGCGCGGATCAGTAACTGCCTGGCAGTGATGCCCTGGGCTCCCCAGAGGGGTGCCTTTAACAACCCAAGGTCGGCGGCGGGAAACGCGTCAGCCTCGCCGAACCCGCGCAGGACGATGTATTCGGCGGTCCAGGGTCCGATGCCAGGCAGCTCGCAGAGCCGGCTGATGAGCGCATTCGCGCCCTTATCGATCTGCAATTCGAGGGAGCCGTCGGCGACCGCGGCTGCGAGGCGTTGCAGCGTTGCCACGCGCTTACCCGGCATGCCGATGTTATCCAAACTGGCATCGGCGATGGCCTGGGGACTGGGAAACAGCCGGAGCAGGTCGCTCGATCTGTCGGACCGGTCCGGCGATAGGTCCGCGCCAAGCCGCTCCACCAGGCGTCGGGTGATGGTCACCGCGGCCTTGACCGTGACCTGCTGACCGATGATCGCGCGCACGGCCTGTTCAAAGGGGTCGAAGGCACTGGGCAAACGCAGACCGGGATTGGCACTGACCAACGGGGCGAGCAACGGATCATCGGCAAAATGCCGGGTCGTGGCGGCGGGGTCCGCGTCCAGATCGAACATTCTGCGAACCCGTGCCGCCAGCATGGGGGCGTGGCCCTGTAACGAATCGCTCAGGGTCAGCTCAAGAGCCGTCTGTTCCGGTAGCGGTTGGACACTGAGCCAGCCGGCGTCGGCGCCGACCCGCACGGTGCGGCTATAGCGCGTGGGCTGAAGCGCCTCGACGCCGGGCAGCAGGCGCAATGCGAAGTGATCGTGGAACTGTGACCAATTCCATGGTGGCAGGTAGGGAAGGTTGAAGGGCGTCATGAGTCGACGATAGCTGCCATTGATGGGTACGTCTTCACCGGATGCGCTTTCAAAGCAGATGGTTCCAACCTGTCATGGGACCAAAGTAGAATGCGACTCTTTGCCAATGGGCGTGCATCGCCCGTCTGTTAGCCATCCATCAGGGAGACACCCCATGAGCGATTATCAGGAAACTCTCTACGAGGGATACGGCCAGCGCTTCAGGATCGACAAGATGCTGCATGAGGTGCGCACCGAGCACCAGCATCTGGTCATCTTCGAGAACGCCCGCATGGGTCGCGTCATGGCACTCGATGGGGTGATTCAAACCACCGAGGCGGACGAATTCATCTACCACGAGATGCTTACCCACGTACCGATTCTGGCCCACGGCCTGGCGCGCCGGGTACTGATCATCGGTGGTGGCGACGGCGGCATGCTGCGCGAAGTCGCCAAGCACAGCGATGTCGAGAGCATCACCATGGTCGAGATCGATGGCACCGTGGTGGAGATGTGCAAGGAGTTCCTGCCCGAGCATTCGAAGGGTGCCTTCAATGACCCGCGTCTGAATCTCGTGATCGATGATGGCATGCGTTTCGTGGCGACCACCGAAGAAAAATTCGACGTGATCATTTCCGATTCGACCGATCCCATCGGGCCCGGCGAGGTGCTTTTCTCGGAGAATTTCTATCAGGCGTGCCGTCGATGCCTCAACGAAGGCGGGATTCTGGTCACCCAGAACGGTACTCCCTTCATGCAGTTGAGCGAGGTGCAGACCACCGCCAAACGCATGACCGGCCTGTTTCCGGACTGGCATTTCTACCAGGCTGCGGTGCCTACCTATATCGGCGGTGCCATGACCTTCGCCTGGGGCGCCTGCGATTCCGACAGCCGCAAGCTGTCGCTGGAAACCCTGCACCAGCGGTTCAACGGCAGTGGCATCGTGACCCGTTATTACAATCCGCATATCCATCTCGGCGCATTTGCGCTGCCGCAGTACGTGTTACAGGCCATCAACAAGCCCAGCAACGGCTAAGCTGGTTGGTGCGCGGCCAAGGTTTGGCTGCGCACCGAGGCCTTTCAACACCCGAGCACGGTGGCCGCTGCCGCTCGATAGGCCATTGCGGCAGCGACCTATACACCGTATGTTCGAATGGTGGTTGTGCCGTGTGAGCTGTATGAGGCCGCCGGGCGATGGGCGTTAGGCCGGCTTCATCGAACTACCGGGTCATGCAGTGGCCTATTAGAAAGACCACAAGGTTTTTCCGCTTCGTACGACCAGGCAACGGCGACTCCCTGTTGGCTATCCAGCCAACTCCGCAACGAGGTGAGAACAAAGCTTTCCATTCCTGAAAATCGTCATCCATGGGTGAGAGGAGGTTGTTTTATGAGTACCACCTTCCATGAGGATGTAAGCAGCAACGTGCTTCTAAGGATGAAAGAGGGCGGTTTCGATTTCGCCCGGGTCCACCCGATAGAGTTCTACGCAGTATTTCCAGATCGAGAGCGCGCCTGCGCTGCCGCCAGCAATTTTCGCGGCGAGTCGGTCAATACGCAGATAGCCCCGCGCGATGATGGGGCCTGGGATCTGCAGGTCAGCAAGGTGATGTATGCCACGTTCGATGGCATCGGTGATTTCGAACAGGACCTGGAGAACCTGGTCGAGCCCTTGGGTGGCGTCGTGGACGGCTGGGGTGTCACCCAGGAACTGTCCGGGTGTTCCGTCTGAGCATCGCTTCATTCAGTTGAAACGGAGTCCGCTTTGCAGTGCCTGGTCCCATGGCGGGACCGGGCCGAAGCGGCGTTTCAGAAACTCCAGCAATAACCGGCTCCGGGAATCGGCCTCCCGGGTGAGCCGCAGCGCGTAGATGCCGCTTGGTTCCGGTTTTGGTAGCCCCTGCTCGCAGAATAGGGGCAATAGCTCCCCCCGTAGCAGGTGCTCGCTGACCAGCCAGGTCGGCAGGTGGGCGATGCCCAGGCCGGCGAGCGCACCGCTCAACAGCGCCTCGGCATTGTTCGCCACCATGCGCAAGCGTTTGGGGCGGAGCAGTTGCTGTTTGCCCGACTGGTCGAAGCGCCAGGCATATTGCGGTGCCAGCGCATCCCAGTCCAACCCGTCGTGGGCCGGCAGATCCGCGACCGTTTGCGGCATGCCCCGTTGTTGAAGATATGCCGGGCTGGCGCAGACGATGCGCAGCATGGGCGCTAGCGGCGTGGCGACCAGGCGCGTATCGGCCAACGGACCGATACGTAAGACCAGATCGACGTCGCCCAGGTGTTCCCCCTGTAGATCGACGAAGCTGTCGATTAGCCGCAGCTGAATATCGACGCCCGGATAAGCCTGCAGAAACTCCGCCAGCGCGGGCGCCAGATGCCTGCGCCCGAACGGCGCCGGTGCATCGATGCGGATACGGCCTTGCGGTGCGCTTTGCAAAGAAGTGATCTCTGCACGCGCCAGCTGCAGCTCCTGGACGATGCGCCTGGCGCGTTCGGCGAATGCATGTCCGGCCGTGGTCGGTTTGATTGAGTGGGTGTTGCGGCTGACCAGCTGGCAATCGAGTGACCGTTCCAGCGAATCGATACGCCGTGCCACGGCTGAGGGCGTCAGTGCGTGCAGGCGAGCCGCCCCGGAAAAACTACCCGCGTCGAGCACATCGAGAAATAGCTTGAGCTGACTGGTCAGGGCATTGGCGTCCATATCGATCGTTCTGCTATGCGTGAAAGGCAAAACCATTGTGCGCGCTTGTGCATGTACCTGCTAGAAGCGGCTGCGTAGCATGGCGTTTTCTTTTGGAAAACGAGCATGGGATTCGTCGAATTCGGGCTGAACGTGGTGTTGGGCTTGGCCTTGGGGACGCTTGGCGGCCTGTTCGGCATTGGCGGCGGGCTCATTGCGATCCCGGTCCTCGGCGTGCTGTTCGATCTGGATCAGCAGGTGGCTCAAGGGACGGCGCTGGTCATGGTGGTGCCCAACGTGCTGCTGGCGATCTGGCGCTATCACCAGCGCAACCGTATCGACCCACGTCACGCTGCGGCCTTGGGTGTGGCCAGTTTCTGCTTCGCCATCGCCGGTGCGGCCGTGGCTGTCTCGCTGGATGCTGGACGCATGCGTATCGGCTTCATCGGTTTCCTGGTCGCCCTGGCCATCTATACGCTGTCGCGCGTATTCATAAAGCACCAGCCTGGCGGAACCGAGCTGCGCCACCCATGGCCATGGTTAGGCGTGCTGGGCGCCTGGGCAGGAGCGCTGGGCGGCTTGTTCGGCGTGGGGGGCGCGGTGCTGGCCACGCCGGTGTTGACGGCGGTGTTCGGCACCTCGCAGGTTGTGGCACAGGGGCTATCGCTGTCGCTGGCAGCACCGAGTACGGCCGTCACGCTGGTCACCTATGCCACCCACGGTCAGGTCGACTGGGCGTTGGGGGTGCCGCTGGCCATTGGCGGGTTGCTCAGCATCAGCCTGGGCGTGAAGCTTGCGCACGCGCTGCCGGAGCGTCTGCTGCGTCTTATGTTCAGTGGCTTTCTGCTGCTGAGTGCGGCCATGCTGGCGCTCGAGATCTAGCCGCCAGCTCCGCTCATGGCTGGGTTTGCATGGCCGTCGCCGGCTGCCGGCGAATTTCCCGGCGTGCGCTGCGCGCCAGGCGGATGGTCAGCAGGATCGCGGCGCAACTCAGACCGGCGATCAGCCCCTGCCAGAGACCTGCCGGGCCGCTCGGTTCGCCAAACCTATCGGTGAGGCCCAAGGTGTAGCCGACCGGCAGGCCGATCCCCCAATAGGCGAAGAGGGTAAAGATCATGGTCATGCGCGTGTCCTGGTAACCACGCAAGGCGCCGGCTGCGGTTACCTGGACCACGTCGGAGAACTGGAACAGTGCGGCGTAGAAGAACAGGCTGGCGGCCACCGCAATCACTGCCGGGTCGGGGGTATAGATCCGGGCGATCTGCTCGCTGAACAACAGCATCGAGCCGGCCGAAAAACAGGCATAGACCAGGCTGGACACGATTCCGACGCCAGCGGCGAAACGTGCATCGCGAGGTGCGCCACGCCCCAGGGCCTGGCCGATCCGTATGGTGATCGCCATACCCAGCGACAGCGGAATCATGAAGATCAGCGAGGTGAAATTGAGCGCGATCTGGTGGCCCGCCACTACCGTGGCGCCTAGCGCGCCGATCAGCAGTGCAATGACCGAGAAGATGCTGGCCTCGGCAAACACGGCGATGCCGATCGGCACACCCACCGAGAGCAGGCGGCTCAGTACTGACCATTGTGGCCAATCGAAGCGGGCAAACAGCTGGCTGGGCTGGTAATACCCGGCTCGGCGCACCCAGAACAGCATCGCCAGCAACATGAAGCCCATGACCAGCGCAGTTGCCCATCCGCAGCCGACACCACCCATCGCGGGCAGGCCCAACTTGCCGTAGATGAAGATGTAGTTCAGCGGAATGTTCAAAGTCAGCGCGAGAATGCCCACCACCATGCTCGGTCGGGTATGACCGAGTCCATCGCTGAAACAGCGCAACACCTGGTACAGCGCCACGGCAGGGAAGCCGCAGGCCACTGCGCGCAAATAAGCCATGGTGGGCTCGATCAGGACGGGTTCGACCCGTAGCAGGTGAAGCACGGGCTCGGCATTCCACATCAGCACGGCGAACAGCAAGCCCACGCCGAACCCCATCCAAAGTGCTTGGCGCACCAGCGGGCCGATCTGTTCATGTTCAGCGCGGCCAAAGCGTTGGGCCACGTTCGGGGTGGTCGCCAGGATGACGCCTGTCACCAGCAGGAACACCGGCACCCAGATCGAATTGCCGAGGGCCACCGCGGCAAGATCGTAGGGGCCGACGCGGCCTGCCATCAGCGTATCGACGAAGCCCATGGCCGTGTTCGCCAGTTGGGCGACCATCATCGGCAGAGCCAGGGCGAAGAGGGTGCGCAATTCTACGCGAATCCGTCTGAGTTTCGACTCAGTGGGCATTACAGACATTCCGGATTGTATACAGAAGCGCGCTAGTCTACGCCGCCGAGGCACCACTCGGAAAGGCAGCATAGCGCCGCCACCCGGTCTAGAATGGCCCCCATCGATGACGGAGCCCCACTGATGCGAATCCTTGCCGACGAAAACATTCCGCTGGTTGACGACTTTTTTGGCGAGCACGGCGACATTCGCCGCATGACGGGCCGTAGCATCAACCGAGCGGCATTGGAGCAGGCCGAAGTGCTCCTGGTTCGTTCGGTTACCCGGGTCGATCGCGAGCTGCTCGAAGGCAGTGCGGTGCGCTTCGTGGGCACCTGTACCATCGGCACGGACCATCTGGACATCGACTATTTCGATGAGGTGGGTATCGACTGGGCAAGCGCACCAGGATGCAATGCGCGTGGCGTCGTCGATTACGTGCTAGGCAGCCTGCTGGCGCTGGCCGAAGGTGAGGGTGTGGCGCTGGATAGCCGCCGTTATGGCATTGTCGGGGCGGGTGAGGTCGGCGGCCGGCTGGTGAACGTATTGCGTGGCCTCGGCTGGGACGTCCGCGTGTGCGATCCGCTACGCCAGGCGCAAGAGGCCGGCGATTTCGTCGGGCTGGAGCAGATACTCGACGAGTGCGATGTCATCAGTCTGCACACGCCTTTGACCTTGGAGGGCGAGCATTCGACGTTCCATCTGTTGGATCAGGCTCGTCTGGAGCGCCTGCGTCCAGGCGCCTGGCTGATCAACGCCGCCCGTGGCGCAATCGTCGACAATGTCGCGCTGCGCGAGCAACTGGCCAGACGGCCGGATATCCAGGCTGTCCTCGATGTCTGGGAAGGCGAGCCGCAGGTCGACGTCGAGCTGGCCGAGTTGTGCTGGATCGCCACCCCGCACATCGCAGGTTACAGCCTGGACGGCAAGCTGCGCGGAACGGCCCAGATCTATCAAGCGTTCTGTGCCAGCAAAGACATCGAACCCAAGGTCGATCTCGCTGGGCTGATGCCTGCCGCACCGCTACGCGGGCTGGTGTTCGATGGCTCGGTCAGTCCGGCAGACATGCTGTCGACCATCTGCCGCGCGGTCTACGACCCGCGCCGGGACGACGCCGCATTCCGGCGCAGCCTGAATGGCAACGAAACGCAGCGTCGTATTGATTTCGACCAACTGCGCAAGCAGTACCCGCCGCGCCGGGAAATCGAGGGTCTGCAGATCGAAATCAATCAAGCGCAACCAGTGCAGGAAAACCTCGTGCGGGCGCTGGGGGCTTGCCTGAGCCGCTGATGGATGAGGCAGCGCTGCGTGATGCCAGGCAGCGGGCAGACGACGGGCTGGATGCAATTTTTGGCCTGCTCCGCTAGCATTACGCGTCTTCTGCTTTAGCCCGCGATGGTGTTATGAGTTATCAGGTACTAGCCCGCAAATGGCGTCCGCGCTCGTTCCGCGAAATGGTCGGCCAGACGCATGTGCTCAAGGCCCTGATCAACGCGCTGGACAGTCAGCGTCTGCACCACGCCTATCTGTTCACCGGTACGCGTGGCGTCGGCAAGACCACCATCGCACGCATCATCGCCAAGTGTCTGAACTGCGAGACCGGCATCAGCTCCACGCCGTGCGGAACGTGTTCGGTCTGTCGCGAGATCGACGAGGGACGTTTCGTCGATCTGATCGAGGTCGATGCTGCGAGCCGCACCAAGGTCGAGGATACGCGCGAGCTCCTGGACAACGTGCAGTACGCCCCCAGTCGGGGCCGCTACAAGGTCTACTTGATCGACGAAGTGCACATGCTCTCGTCGCACTCATTCAATGCGCTGCTCAAGACGCTTGAAGAGCCGCCACCTCACGTCAAATTCCTGCTGGCCACCACGGACCCGCAAAAACTGCCGGTCACCATTCTTTCGCGCTGTTTGCAGTTCTCCCTGAAGAACATGCCTCCCGAGCGTGTCGTCGAGCACCTGACCCATGTGCTGGGTGTCGAGCAGGTTCCCTTCGAGGAGGATGCGCTCTGGTTGCTAGGCCGGGCTGCCGACGGGTCGATGCGTGACGCCATGAGCCTGACTGACCAGGCCATCGCGTTCGGTGAAGGCCGGGTGCTCGCGGCCGACGTGCGCAGCATGCTCGGCACACTCGATCATGGCCAGGTTTACGGGGTATTGCAGGCGCTGCTCGAAGGTGACGCTCGAGCACTGCTCGAGGCGGTGCGCCATCTCGCGGAGCAGGGGCCTGACTGGGGCGGCGTGTTAGCTGAAATGCTCAACGTACTGCACCGTGTTGCGGTTGCGCAGGCGCTTCCGGATGCTGTCGATAACGGGCAGGGCGACCGCGATCGAGTGCTGGCGCTGGCTCAGGCGCTGCCGGCTGAAGACGTGCAGTTCTATTACCAGATGGGCCTGATCGGTCGCCGTGACTTGCCATTGGCACCTGATCCGCGCAGCGGTTTCGAAATGGTGATGTTGCGCATGCTCGCGTTCCGTCCCGCAGACAGTGAAAACGCGCCGCGAACACCGCTAAAGAACTTGGGAATCAGTCCGGCCACGACTGATTCCGTAACGACGAAGGTGGCCGGTTCAGCGGCATCGGCTGCGCCGGTTGATGATGGGGTTACTGCGCGAGCCGAGCCGCCGGTCGCTACGCCACCAGGCCCACCAGCGGAACGGCTGACCCCCGCGCCGGCGTCGGTTGATGCGAGCGTCGAGCCGCAGCCAGCACCGGCGAGCCAGCTCGTATCCGAAGAGCTGCCCGAGCCGGTAGTTCCGACCTCCGAACCCCCTGTCGTCGACGTTCCCTGGAACGAACCGCCCAGTACGCCGCCGATCGCGGTAGAAAGCGAGGCGCTTGAACAGCGGACCACCCCGATCGAGCAGCCGGAGCACGTAGCGGCTGTGGTTGAGGTGAGCGAGCCGGATGACGACGAGCCACCGCTCACCGACGAGGATTACTTCGAGGTTGAGACGCAGGCCGAAGCCTTCCTTGATGGGCTGGATGATTTGGCGCCTGAGCCTCAAGCTGCCGAACCGATGCCTGCAGTCGAGCCCGCCACCGGCCTGGCCGCAGAGTGGCAAGACATTTATCTGAAGCTGGGATTGGGCGGGCTGACCGGAAGCATCGCAGCCAATTGCACCCTGGTCTCCGTCGAAGGCGACCGCTGGCTCATGCACCTGGACCCGGCGCAAAGTGCGCTGTTCAACGCCACCCAACACCGACGCTTGAACGACGCCTTGAATCAATATCATGGACGCACCCTGCGGTTGGATATCGAACTGCAGGCGCCGCAGCAGGAAACGCCTGCTCAGGCTGCGTCGCGGCGCCGTGGCGAGCGCCAGCGGGCTGCAGAACAGTCGATTCAGGCCGACCCGGTCGTGCAGCAACTGATGCAGCAGTTCGCCGCCGTCATTCGCGACGGTACTATCGAACCCGTCGAACACTCCGAAAGCTGACCCGAGGGATATCTCATGATGAAAGGTGGCATGGCCGGGCTGATGAAGCAGGCGCAGCAAATGCAGGAAAAGATGCAGAAGATGCAGGAAGAGCTAGCCAATGCCGAAGTGACCGGTCAATCCGGAGCCGGCCTGGTGAGCGTGGTGATGAATGGACGCCATGACGTCAAACGCGTCAGCCTGGATGACAGCCTGATGCAAGAAGACAAGGAAATTCTCGAAGACCTGATCGCTGCGGCCATGAACGACGCCGTGCGGAAGATCGAACAGAACAGCAAGGAAAAGATGGCGGGCATGACCGATGGCATGCAGCTGCCGCCCGGCTTCAAGATGCCGTTCTAAAGCGTTCACGAGCTACAAGCCAGGTGCCACAAGCGAGGCTGGTCGGCGCACCGAACCGCCCCAGCCTGACCGCTTGTAGCTTCAACGTTGAGTTTCCCGCCGAGATTTTATGAGCTTCAGTCCTCTTATTCGTCAACTCATCGATGCCCTGCGAATTCTTCCCGGAGTGGGGCAGAAGACTGCGCAGCGCATGGCGCTGCAGCTGCTTGAGCGTGACCGTAGCGGCGGTTTGCGACTGGCTCAGGCGCTCACCCGGGCCATGGACGAAGTGGGTTACTGTCGCCAATGCCGCACCTTGAGCGAGGATGATCTCTGCCCGCAATGCGCCGACCCGCGACGAGACGACTCGTTGCTCTGCATCGTTCAGAGCCCGGTGGACGTGTTCGCGGTCGACCAGACTGGCTTTCGTGGCCGCTACTTCGTGCTCAAAGGGCATCTGTCTCCCCTTGACGGTCTCGGGCCTGAAGCCATTGGTATCCCGGAACTGCTCGCCCGTGTCGCCGAAGGGAACTTTCATGAGGCGATTCTGGCGACCAATCCCACCGTCGAAGGCGAGGCCACCGCTCACTACATTGCCCAGTTGTTGATCCCCAAGGGGCTGACGCTCAGTCGTATCGCCCACGGGGTGCCGTTGGGCGGCGAGCTTGATCTGGTGGACGGCGGCACGCTTGCCCACGCTTTCGCAGGACGAAAGGCGATCACGCTGTAACAAGCTTATAACGCTCCGTTTGTGGCTTATCGCTGCTAAGTAGTGCCGAACTGCCAGTGCTTCGTGTAAAGTTCTAAGCCAGATTAGCTTAATAACCAAAAGAAATTTTGTCCTTTGTTTTGGTTATAACTGCACGCTACGAACGCGAGGTCGAGATGAAAGCGAAACGCTGGTTGGTTCCTGCTCTGTTGCTGTTGAGTGCTGTTGCGCAGGCACAGGAAAAGCTCAAGGTCGGTTACATCCGCGTGATGGATGACGCCCAAGCGATGGTCGCTTACGAAGGCGATTTCTATAAGAAGCACGGCCTGGATGTCGAACTCGTCGAGTTCAGTTCCGGTACCGACCTGATCAAGGCCATCATCGGTGGCCAACTGGATACCGGCGTGCTGGGGTTCACCAATGCAGTGGCCTGGGCATCCAAGGGCGCGGACCTCAAGGTCGTTGGTGGCGCGCAACAGGGTTATCACTCCATCGTCGCGCGTGAAGGCACCGGTATCGAAAAAGTCGCTGACCTGAAAGGCAAGATTCTTGCCTCGCAGAAGGAAGGCAGCACTGCCGATGCGGTTCTGCGTGGTGTGACGCTGAAGGATGCCGGACTGTCGCCCAGCGACGTGAACATCATGGGTACCAGCCCGGCGGTCGCGGTCCAGTCCCTGGTCTCGGGTCGCACCGATGCCGCGTTTCTCTTCGAACCGTACGACCGCATCGCCCAGCTCGTGGCACCGGTAAAGCAGATTTATGAAATCGGCGAGGTGTGGCCTTTCCCCTGCATGGTGGTGATCACCTCCGGGGAAACCTTGGCAAAGCGTAAGGACGCTGTCTGGAAGTCGCTGGACGCCCAGCGCGATGCCATCGAGCTGCTGGAAAAGCAGCCGGCCGACGCGGCCAAACTCATCGCTGACTACTTCATCGCCGAGCCGACGTTGAAAACGCTCAACCGCGGTGATCTGCCCCGTGAGGTAGTCATCGAAGAGGCCATCGCCACTCAGACCTTCAACGCCAAGCTGGGCAGCGACGATTTGGCCCGCATCCAGCAACTGGCCGACATCCTCCAGGACCTGGGTTCGCTCAAGACCCGCGACGGCAAGCCGTTCGACACCAGCGCCATTCTCGACCTGTCGTGGCAGCAGTCTCGCGAGCTCTGATCGAACAGGCTCGCACTAACTGCCCGGCCTCAGCGCCGGGCAGTGTCATTACAGCTCGCCGTACCGGCAGATCCTTAAGGACCTCAACGCGTTATGCAGCTCAGGTTTGAAGCAGTAGACAAGCACTTCGGGCAGCTCGAAGTCATCAAAGGGTTCAGCGGCGAATTTGCCCAGGGCGAACTGGTTGCCCTGGTCGGCCCATCGGGCTGCGGAAAGTCGACGTTGCTGCACCTCGTCGCTGGGCTGGAGAACCCGACGGCAGGGCGCGTGCTCGCCGACGGCAAGCCCATCCCCGGGCCCAGTCCGCGTCGCACCCTGGTTTTCCAGGAGCATGCGTTGTATCCCTGGCTGTCGCTGCAGGCCAACGTGGCCATGGCGCTGGAACTGCAAGGTGTCGCCAAGGCCGAGGCTTTCGCACAAGCGAAGGCGTGGCTCGCCCGGGTGAGCCTGGACGGCTTCGAGCAGTACTACCCGCATCAGGTCTCCGGCGGGATGCGTCAGCGCACGGCGCTGGCGCGCGCCTTTATTGCCAAACCGGAGGTGCTGCTGCTCGATGAGCCCTTTGGCGCCCTCGACGCGCTTACCCGCATGGCTTTGCAGGATGTTCTGCGCGAACTGATCGACGAGCATCTGCCCACGGTGTTGCTGGTGACCCATGACGTCGATGAAGCCTTGTATCTGGCTGATCACGTACTGGTGTTCAGTGCCCGGCCGGCACGGGTGCTGAAAACCTTCAATTTCACCCATTGCGAGAAGAGCCACGACCTCTCCGAGTTCGCGGCCGAGCGGCGCGAAATCCTGCGTTTGCTGGGTATCAAGACGGAGGTAGGGCACTGATGAGTCAGGGACGTCGTCTGACCGGTTCGAAAAAATACCTCGCTGTCGTACTGGCGATTCTGTTCATCCTGCTGATCTGGCAGATCGCGGCGTGGAGCCTGCCTGCGTTTCTGATGCCCGGCATTCCGGTCGTGTTCGAGCGGTTATTTGCCACGGTGCAGGAGCCGGCGTTTCGCGAAGGGCTCTACGGCAGCATGAGCCGACTGGGCAGTGGTTACAGCTTCGCTTTGCT
Organism: Stutzerimonas stutzeri; assembly: GCF_019090095.1. NCBI lineage: Bacteria > Pseudomonadati > Pseudomonadota > Gammaproteobacteria > Pseudomonadales > Pseudomonadaceae > Stutzerimonas > Stutzerimonas stutzeri. The sequence continues at coordinate 133,196 of NZ_JAGQFP010000001.1, forward strand.
GTTCGGCATCGGTTTCGGGCTGGTCGGTGGGGTGTTGTTCTTCTTCCGCGAGATCCTGCGCTCGGCCATCGTGATCTTGCAGTCAATCCCGTCCATCGCCTGGGTGCCGCTGTTTCTCATCGTGATGGGCTTTGGCAACCTGCCGATCATCGTGGTGGTTGCGCTGGCGGCGTTTTTCCCAATGGCGCTGTCGGTCATGAACGCGACCGAAAGTGTCCAACCGGTTCACGTAGCGGCTGCCCGGGTCATGGGCGCCTCGCGCTGGCAGCTGCTGCGTCGCGTCTACCTGCCAGCGGTCATGCCCGAATTGATCACCGGTGCGCAGCTTGCCTTCGGTAATGCCTGGCGGGCGCTGATCTCCGCCGAGATGCTGATCGGCTTCGGCCAGGGCCTGGGTCGCTCGCTGGCCTACTCTGGCGAGATCGCCGATATGGTCGGTGTGATGATGAATATCCTGGTCATCGCTATCCTGGCAACGATGATTGATCAGGTGGTGCTGGAAAAATTCAAACAACGTCTGCTGCGTTATCAGTACGTCTGAGAGGCCTTGTGAACGCCCGTCTGCTGCGGCTGGTGCTGATGCTCGTGCTGTCGATCCCGGTCAGCGTGCATGGGGCGCCGCTGCAGGCTGCCTTGGTCGATGGATATCGGCCTTTCAAGGCCACGGCGGATGAGCCGCTGAGCGAGGGTTTCGAAGCCGCCTGGCTAAAAACGCTGGCTGAACGGCTGGGGCGCAGCGTTTCGCTGGCGGGCTCAGTCGCACAGGCGGACCTGCGCATGGGAGCGCTGGCATCAGGCGTTGCCTATTACACCAGCGAAGTTGCAGCGCTCACGTCAGCGGAAGCGGGGCCGACTCGTTGGGAGCAGCTCGCTGGCGAGCCGTTCTGTGTTACAGCTGGACACCCTTACGCTGCGGTAATCACATCCCGCTTTGGCGGCATCGCGCGCGGCTATGACAGCGCGGCGCAGGCCCTGATTGGATTGAAACTCGGCGAATGCCAGGCGGTGGTTGGCGATCGGAAACTGCTGCGGCAGGTCGCTGAACTGCCCGAATGGCGTCGCTACAACCGGCTGTTGCCGGCGCTGAATGACATTGTTCTGAGTTTGCGAATCGAAGCGTCCGACGCGGCGCTGCAGCAGCGGATCGAGCGGGACCTTTCAAGCGAGCCGGGGCAGAAAGCGTTGGCCGACGTCACCCAGCACTGGATCGACGAGGTCGCGTTTCAGGCTTATGTACTGGCCGACACACTCGATTGCCACTGACGTGCCGTTGGCTCACTCGGCTTCGATCAGCTGGGGTAGCGCCTGGCGCAGGCCTTCGCGGTCGAGCGGGGTTCGGATATGGCCACGCAGGCGTCCCTTGGGATCGACGATCGCCAAATTGCCACTGTGGCTGACGCTATAGTCGCCATTGGTTTCCCTCGCTGGAACGAAAGGCAGGCCAAGCGCCTTGGACAGGATCTGCAGTTGTGCCAGCTCGCCCGTCCAGCCTTTGAATCCTGCGCGGTAGTGGCCAAGGTAGGTGCGCAAGGTTTCCGGCGTGTCGCGCCTTGGGTCGGCGCTGACCAGTACCAGTTGGAGCTGCTCGCGGATTTCTGCTGGCAATTGCCCCAGCACCTGTCGCATGTCGCTCAGCGTCGTAGGGCATACATCCGGGCAGGCAGTGAAGCCGAAGAACAACAGATGCCAACGGCCATGCAACGCCTCGGTCGTAACCGGTTCGCCTTGTTCGTCCACCAGGCTCACGCTTGGCAACGGCCGTTCCCGCGGTAGCAATAACAGGTTCGCTTCGTCGAGCAAGGCGTTGCGATCGAGCGCGAACAACGATGAGCTGCAGGCCAGCAGCGCCACCGTGGCGGCGCCGAGGAGCATCGCACGAGGGCGCACGGCTACCGCTCGTTCAGCTCGAATGCGGTCAGGGTAAAAGTCGGAATGCCCATGTCCTGCAACTTGCGGGATCCGCCAAGCTCGGGCAGGTCGATGATGGCAGCGGCTTCATGGATCTGGGCACCCATCCGGCGCACCAGTTGAGCGGCGGCGATCAGGGTGCCGCCGGTGGCGATCAGATCGTCCAGCAACAGAACTGAATCTCCCTCGCAGAGGCTGTCAGCGTGCACTTCGAGGAAGGCTTCGCCGTACTCCGTGGTATAGGACGCCGTCAGCACATCGGCTGGCAGCTTGCCTTGCTTGCGGAACAGGATCAGCGGCCTGTTCAGCTCGTAGGCAATGATCGACCCGATGATGAACCCGCGGGCATCCAGCGCGCCAACATGGCTGAAGCCGGTTTCAACATAACGTTGGATCAGGCTGTCGGCCACCATGCGCAATGCCTTGGGCGACTGCAACAGGGGTGTGATATCGCGAAATACCACGCCTGGTTTGGGAAAATCCGGGACCGGGCGTATCAGCTTCTTGATGGAGAATTCGTCAAAAATCATAACGGGCTCCGGACGCCTCAGGCGTCCATGTTGCCGCCCGCCAGGGCGCATAGACGAATGGAATCGAGGATGCGGACTTCCTTGCCTTCAGCTTCCAGCAGGCCATTGGCTTGGCAACGAGTGAACACGCGGGAGACCGTTTCGACCGCCAGGCCCAGGTAACTGCCGATCTCGTTGCGCGACATGGGCAGACGGAACTGGTTGGCGGAAAACCCGCGCGCGCTGAAGCGTGCCGACAGATTGACCAGGAAGGTCGCGATCCGCTCATCGGCGGTCTTCTTCGACAGCAGCATCATCATCTGCTGATCGTCACGAATTTCGCGGCTCATGATGCGCATCAGTTGACGGCGCAGCTGCGGCAACAAAACGCTGAGTTCGTCGAGACGCTCGAATGGAATTTCACAGACCGATGTCGTCTCGAGCGCTTGCGCGGAGACTGGGTAGGTCTCGGTATCCATGCCCGACAGCCCAACCAGCTCGCTGGGCAGATGGAAGCCGGTGATCTGCTCTTCACCGGCGTCGGTGACGCTGAATGTCCGCAGCGCTCCGGAGCGGATGGCGAACACCGAGCTGAACGCATCGCCTTGACGGAAAAGCATTTCGCCTTTCTTCAACGGGCGCCCGCGCTTGACGATGTCGTCCAGCGCTTCCATGTCCTGCATGTTCAATGAAAGCGGTAAGCACAGGCCGGAAAGGCTGCAGTCCTTGCAATGCGCTTGCGGCTGCTTGCGGACCTTGATCGACTCGGACATTGGCGGTTCCTGAAAAACCCTACGGGACGCGCAAGATTAACTCAGGCGGAGGCCTTAGGCCAATTGGTACAAGGGTCGCAGGCGACGCTTGGACTAGATCGCGCGGCTCATATACGGAACAGGTCGTGACGGCAAGTAGTGATCGAACTGCATGCAGACCACACTGGCCAACAACCGCCCGGCGGGCTGAATGCGGAGGACGTCTTCGCTGAGTACGATGAGTCCGTCCGCGGCCATCTGTTCGAGGGCGGGCCAGTTGGCTTGGAAATAGGTCTTGAAGTCGATTTTGTAGAGCGCTTCTAGCTCCCCGATATGCAACTCGAAATTGCATAGCAGGGCCTGGATGACGTGCTTCCTGATCTGGTCGTCCTGACTGCAGCGCACGCCGCGCACCGTGGGCAGTTGGCCTTGGTCCAGCGCTTGCTGGTAGAGGGTCAGGTCACTGTTGTTCTGAACGTACAGGTCGCCGATCTGGCTGATGGCCGATACGCCCAGGCCGATCAGGTCGCAGTGGCCATGCGTGGTATAGCCCTGATAGTTGCGCTGCAGCGTGCCGTCTTCCTGCGCCATTGCCAGCTCGTCATCGGGTAGCGCGAAGTGATCCATGCCGATATAGCGGTAGCCGGAACGGCCGAGCTGCTTCACCGCGTGCTGCCGCATCGCGAGCAACTGCTCGTCGGAGGGCAGGTCGGCTGCGTTGATCCGTCGTTGCGCCATGTAGCGTTCTGGCGAGTGCATGTAGCTGGACACGGATATCCGGTCCGGCTGCAGTGCGATCACCGTCTCGAGTGTGCGCGCGAAGGTTTCCGGTGTTTGCAGGGGTAGTCCATAGAGCAGATCGAGGTCTATCGTGCGGTATTGCAGCGTCCGAGCGGCCTCGATGATCGTCTGGGTCTGCTGGAGCGTCTGCAGTCGGTTGATGGTGCGCTGCACGTCCGGATCCAGGTCCGGCAGTCCGATGCTGACCCGGTTGAAGCCCAGCTCGCGCAGCAACCCCATCGTTGGCCAGTCTGCCTCGCGTGGATCGATCTCGATGCTGATGTCGGCGTGATCGTCATCCTGCAGATGAAAATGCCTATGCAGATGCGCCATTACGCGACGCAGCTCGCCATGACTGAGAAAGGTCGGCGTACCGCCACCGACGTGCAGCTGTTCCACGACCTGGTCGTCACCCAGATGGCAGGCGATCAGTTCGATTTCCTTCTCCAACCGCTCGAGGTAGGGCAATGCGCGACTGCGATCGTCGGTGATGACCTTGTTGCAGCGACAGTAGTAACAGGCCTTGGTACAGAACGGCAGATGGACGTACAGCGCAAGTGGCCGATTGGCCTGCCGGCTGCGACGCAGCGCGTGCAGCAGGTCGAACGAGCCCAGCTTGCCACTGAACTGGACTGGCGTGGGGTAGGTCATGTAGCGCGGCGCAACCTGATCGTAACGATGGATCAGATCGGCATCCCAGCGAATGGCGTCGAGCATCTCACGTTCTCGGTTGAGTGGGGTGACGGGATTCTAGGGTGCACGCCGCTGGGCAGACTTGACCTGTATCAAGCGAGTCCGGACCTACAGGAGACGCCGAGACTGGCGGTAACAAGGCAGGAGATTTATTCGCTGGATTGTGGTCGATTAGTCAAACTAGCATTCCAGATTGCTCACCCGCACAGGAGAAACTCATGCACGCCCGCCAGCAAGAGATCGCTGCCGCACTCAACGTCTGCCCACCCTTTGACGGTCCAGCCGCCGTACAGACTGAAATCGAGCGGCGGGTGGCCTTCATCCAGTCGTGTTTGCGCGACTCGGGGATGAAGACACTGGTGCTCGGTATCAGCGGTGGTGTGGACTCCACCACTGCCGGCATGCTCGCGCAGCGTGCGGTCGAAGGCATGCGCGCCGCAGGCGAGGGCGATGATTACCGCTTCATTGCCGTCCGCCTGCCGTATCAGGTTCAGCATGATGAAGACGAGGCACAGCTGGCGGTCGATACGATCAAGCCGGACGAATGTCATACGGTCAACATCGGTGCCGCCGTGCTCGGGCTGTCGCGGGCGACCGAGGCACTTGAGCCTCTCACGCCCGAAAAGCGTGATTTCGTGCTCGGCAACACCAAGGCGCGGATGCGCATGGTGGCTCAGTACACGATTGCCAATGCGCGCCAGGGGCTGGTGATCGGTACCGACCATGCGGCCGAGGCGGTGATGGGTTTTTTCACCAAGTTCGGCGACGGCGCCTGTGATCTGACGCCCTTGGCGGGGTTGGTCAAGCATCAGGTCCGAGAGCTGGCCGCCGCCCTGGGCGCGCCCGAGCAACTGGTGAAGAAGGTCCCGACCGCTGATCTGGAGGATCTGTCTCCCGGCAAACCGGACGAAGCCGCCCATGGTGTGACCTACCAGAACATCGATGCCTTTCTGCAGGGTCAGCCAGTGCCAGACGAGGCGGCGCGCATCATCATCGAGACCTACGACAAGTCGGCGCACAAGCGCCAGCTGCCAAAAGAGCCTTGAGCGAGAGCGGGTCGGCGGGCGAGCAGCGCATTGGCGCTGGCCTGCCCGGCGTTTCAATGATGATGCATGGCTGGCTGCGGTTCGGCGCTGCCGCCGCCATGGCCCATCAGCCAGTCTTGATGCGGACCGGGCATGGTCCACAAGCCGAATAGAATCACCATTATGCCCCCCAGTATCCGCACGCCGCGTTTGCGCAACACGGCCATGAGCCGTTCGGCGGCCAGGCCAGTGGCCAGCAGCACCGGCCAAGTGCCGAGGCCGAACGCCAACATCAACAAGGCACTTTCCGTGGCATCGCCCTGGCTTGCCGCCCACAGCAGGGTGCTGTAGACCAGACCGCACGGCAGCCAGCCCCATAGCGCGCCGAGCAACAGGGCTCGGGGTACGCTCTTGACCGGCATCAGCCGACTGGCGAATGGACGGATATGCCGCCACAAGCCACGACCCACGGCTTCGACGCGCGTCAGACCGCTCCACCAGCCGGCCAGATACAGTCCCATGGAGATCAGCAGCAGCGCAGCGACGACGCGCAGCGCCATGGCCGCTGGGCTGTTGGCCACCGCCCAACCGGCAAGGCCGATGAGCAGGCCGGCCGAAGCGTAGCTGAGCACGCGCCCCAGGTTATACGCCACTAGCAGTCGCAAGCGCTTGCCGCGTTGTTCCACCGGGATCGCCATGGTCAAGGCGCCCATCAGGCCGCCACACATGCCAAGGCAATGCCCGCCTCCGAGCAGCCCGAGTACCAGCGCCGAAGCCAGCTGCGGCAGCAGGTCAGTCACGATTGGATTTCTCCTCATCGCGACCGTCGGCCTGTTCGATGCCGGCGCGGTGCTTCGGGTCTTCCTCGTCGAACAGGATGCTGTGTGCCGGGCCGTCGAGATCGTCGTACTGACCGCTGTCGACCGCCCAGAAGAATACCCAGATGGCCAAGGCGACCAATATCACGGCGACAGGAATCAAGATGTATAGCGCGGCCATGGGGCCTCCCAGTAACGATACGGCAGGGCGGGTCGGAGCAGTCCTATCCTACGCCACGACTGGCCTGTCGGTTGGTGGGGATGCGGGCCAGGCGCAGGGCATTGAGCACGACCATCAGCGAACTGGCTGACATGCCCAGCGCCGCCCAGAGCGGGGTGACCCAGCCGATGGCCGCAAACGGCAGGACCAGCCCGTTGTAGAGGCTCGCCCAGGCCAGGTTTTCGATGATGATTCGGCGGCTACGCCGTGCCACCACGAAGGCCTGCGCCAGGGTATCGAGGCGATTGCCGAGCAGGACGGCATCGGCGCTGGTCTTGGCCAGGTCGGTCGCCGACCCCATGGCCACGCTGATATCGGCAGCGGCGAGCACCGGTGCGTCATTGACGCCGTCACCGACCATCAATACGCGGCGTCCTTCGGCTTGCAGCCGCTGCAGATAATCGAGCTTGTCCGTTGGCGTCAGACCGCCGTGGGCCGACTCGATGCCGAGCTGCTGCGCGATCTCGCCAACCATTGGCGAGCTGTCGCCAGACAGCAGGACCGTTTTCCAGCCGCGGCGCTTGCAGGCTTGCAGCAGGGTAGGTGCGTCCTCGCGCAGGCGATCGCTGAGTACCAGCCAGGCCAGCGGTCCTGTCGCGTCGCCTAGTAACAACCATTGACCCTCGCGCCCCGGGATGGCTGGAGCCTTCGCCCCGTAGCCCGCTGCGACGAAATCGGGCTGACCGATGCGCAGCGTGCGTCCGCCGACCGAACCTTGCAGGCCCAGCCCGGGAACGCTCCCGACGGTGTCGGCGGCCTGTGGTGCGCGGCCGAATGCCTTGGCGATCGGGTGTTCCGAACGGTTTTCCAGCGCAGCGGCCAGCGCCAGGCAGGTATCGGCATCCAGTTCCGCCAACGGGCGCACTTCACCAAGGGTCAGGCGGCCGTCTGTCAGCGTGCCGGTCTTGTCGAAAACCACCGTGTCGATGTGATTGAGCCCTTCGAGCACATGGCCGCGCGTGAGCAACAGCCCCAGCTTGTGCAACGTGCCCGTAGCGGTGGTCAGGGCCGTCGGTGTTGCCAGTGACAGAGCGCAGGGGCAGGTCGCAACCAGCAAGGCGAGAACGATCCAGAAGGCACGCTGCGGATCGATCTGCCACCAGACGATGCCAACGACGGCCGCGCTCAGCAGTACGATGACGAGAAACCACTGCGCCACCCGGTCGGCCAGCTCCGCCAGCCGGGGCTTGTCCGATTGAGCGCGCTCCAGCAGGCCGACGATGGCAGACAGACGGGTATTGTCGCCCAGCGCCTGGACCTGCACGGTCAGGCCGCCTTCTACGTTAAGCGTGCCGGCGGTAACGGTATCGCCCGTGCTCCTCGCCTGTGGCAGGTATTCGCCAGTGAGCACCGATTCGTCGACGCTCGAGTGCCCGCTGACGATAACGCCATCGGCCGGGATCAGCGTGCCGGGTTGTACCAGCACGCGGTCGCCGAGCTGCAGCTCGCTCAGGAGAATACGCGTCGTCTGGCCGGCCTCATCGAGCCTGAGGCAGGATGCGGGCAGCAAGTTGACCAGCTGTGCGGTTGCGGCAGCCGTGCGCTCGCGGGCGCGACGTTCGAGAAAGCGTCCGGCCAACAGGAACAAGGCGAACATCCCCACGGCATCGAAGTACAGCTCTCCCTGACCGGTCACGGTCGACCAGATTCCGGCGACATAGGCGCCACCGATAGCCAGCGACACGGACACATCCATGGTCAGGTGCCGGGTGCGCAGATCCCTCAGCGCGCCCCTGAAAAAGTCGGTGCAGCAGTAAAACACGATGGGTGTCGTCAGCAGCAGCGCCGTCCAGCGCAGAATGCTGGCCATGCCGGCTGACAGATCGAGGTTGAACTCGGGCCAGGTGGCCATGGTTGCCATCATCACCTGCATCCACAACAGCCCCGTCACTCCCAGCTGGCGCATGCTGCGCCGGTTTTCCTGGGCGAGACGTTCTGCCGCCTGGTCGGCCTGGTAGGGGTGCGCCGCGTAACCGATGCGTCTTAACTCGGCAAGTAACTCGCTGAGTGGCATGGACGCATCGTTCCAGCGTACGCGCAGGCGATGGTTGGAAAGGTTCAGGCTGGCCTCGGTGATGGCCTCGAGGCCCCGCAGATGCTTTTCGATCAGCCATCCACAAGCGGCACAGCTGATCCCTTCTATCAGCAGGGAGGTGCTGGCCTGCTCACCTTCGTGTTGTACGAAGGGTTGCTGCACGTCTTCGCGGTCGTAGAGTGCCAGCTCGTCAGTCAGCGCCTGCGGCAAGGCGCCGGGATTGGCGGAGGTGTCGCTGCGATGCACGTAGTAGCTTTCCAGGCCACCTTGGACGATCGCCTCCGCAACGGCTTGGCAGCCCGGGCAGCACAACGCCCGCTGCTCACCGAGCACACGGGCGTGAAAGGTGCTGCCGGCCGGCACCGGCAGCCCGCAGTGATAGCAGGGGGTTGGGCTTGCCATCGACCGGTCAGTAGCTCAGCTCGAGCGTCTGTCCGGTGACGATTTCCTTCTCTTCGAACAGGCGCCAGTCCTGATCACCCTCGCGGCCGAGCAGTTCGACGAAACGCCTGCCGGTTACCGGTTCCTGCATCTGGCCTTGGTAAAAGCCGTTGCCCTGTGGCTGCAGGACGATGCGGCGATCACGCTCTGGCTGGGTCGGCGAGATTAGGTTGAGGACCAGTTGCTGGGGGCCGCTGTGACCGCTCAGTTGCACTTCGGCCAGGCCACGATCGTCATTGAGCGTCACCTGGGCGCGCACCTGGAGACGTTCGGCGAGCTTCTCGCGCTCCAGCGACTGGTTGATACCCTTGCCGGCATCGTAATAGTTGTCCGAGACCAGGGTGTCGGAGTTTCGGATCGCGATGGTCAGCATCGATGTGCCGAGAATCACCGATGCCAGCAGAATGGCTATGACGAACCAGGCCCAGAACTGGGTATACCAACGGGTGTTCTCTTGCTCAGAATGGCTCATGTACTACCTATTCAGCGAATGCTCGGGCCGATGAAGCGGCTGTCCGATGCATCTTCTATGGACGGATCATCTGCCGATCGCACGTGGAAGACGATTTCGTTGGTGCTCGAGGGAAGCTTCTCTGGGGCCACCGACAGTTCTACCGGGATGGTAACCAGCTCGCCGGCCTCGGCATGCACTTCCCGGCGCCCCTCATACTGCAGGCCGTCCAATCCGGTGGCCTCGATGATGAAGGTCTGCTCGTTCTGCGCCTTGTTCATGACCTTCAGCGTATAAACGTTCTCGATTCTGCCTTGCTCGTTTTCGCGATACAGCACCCGATCCTTGAGCACGTCGAGCTTGACCAGCGAGCGATCGCTGACCGCATAGCCGAACACGCTCATCATCGCTATCAGCGCGACCGCGTATCCGATCAGGCGTGGCCGCACGAGGTGGGTCGTTTGCCCGGAAAGGTTGTGCTCGGTGGTGTAGCTGATCAGCCCGCGCGGGTAATTCATCTTGTCCATGATGGTGTCGCAGGCGTCGATGCACGCCGCGCAGCCGATGCACTCGATCTGCAAGCCGTCCCGGATGTCGATGCCGGTGGGGCAGACCTGCACGCACATGGTGCAGTCGATGCAGTCACCGAGCCCCATGGCCTTGTAGTCGGCATCCTTCTTGCGCGGGCCGCGACGCTCGCCACGCCGTGGGTCGTAGGAGACGATCAGCGTGTCCTTGTCGAACATCACGCTCTGGAAGCGGGCATAAGGGCACATGTAGATGCACACCTGCTCGCGCAGATAGCCGGCGTTGCCGTAGGTCGCCAGGGTGAAGAAGCCAACCCAGAAGGCTGCCCAGCCGCCAACCTGAAGCGTGAACAGATCCGGCACCAGATCGCGAATAGGGGTGAAGTAGCCGACGAACGTAATGCCGATCGCCAGCGAGACGAACAGCCAGATCGAATGCTTGGCAAACTTGCGCAAAAATTTGTTGGCACTCATCGGCGCCTTGTCCAGCTTCATGCGCTGGTTGCGATCACCCTCGGTGACTTTTTCCGCCCACATGAACACCCAGGTGAACACGCTTTGCGGGCAGGTGTAGCCGCACCAGACGCGGCCGGCGAATACGGTGATGAAGAAGAGTCCGAAGGCGCAGATGATCAGGAGCGCCGAGAGCAGGATGAAGTCCTGGGGCCAAAAGGTGGCGCCGAAGATGTAGAACTTGCGCTCGGGCAAATCCCACCACACCGCCTGACGACCGTTCCAGGTCAGCCACACGGTTCCGAAATAGAGAATGAAAAGCAGGCCGCCGCCAACCAGTCGCAAATTGCGGAACAGGCCGGTAAAGGCGCGGGTGTAGATTTTTTCGCGAGCGGCGTAGAGGTCCGATGAAGCATTGACCTTCGACGGGGGCGTCACATCACGAACGGGAATTTGCTGGGACATCGATTACGTACCACGGCGGAAGGGTGAGTGTCCCGGCCGATACATGCCGGCCGGGATCTTTTGCTTACCTGCTGCGAATGGTACGCCTCGATAGTCGATGTCAGATGCGACCGTCGGTCGCGCCTGAATCGTTCGGATCAGTTCTCCGACTTTTGCGAGAGGCTGTACACATAAGCGGCCAGCAGGTGCACTTTGTCGTTGCCAAGGTGGTCTTGCTGGGCTGGCATGCGGCCGTTCCGGCCATAGCGCAGGGTCTGTTGGATCTGTGCGAAGCTCGAACCGTATAGCCAGGTGTTGTCGGTCAGGTTCGGCGCGCCCATGGCGTGCGTACCTTTGCCTTCAGGACCATGACAAGCTACACAATTGGTTGCGAAGATTTTTTGACCTTGCTCAATGTCGGCGTTGATGCCCTCGGGAACGTCACGACCGGACAGGCTACGAACGTAACCGGCAACATTGCGAATACCTTCTTCGCCCAACACGTCGCGCCATGCCGGCATCGCTGCCTGACGGCCACCCATGATGGTGGTCTTGATGGTCTCAGGCTCACCGCCATACAGCCAGTCGTTATCGGTCAGGTTGGGGAAGCCATAGGCGCCTTTGGCGTCCGAGCCATGGCATACCGAGCAGTTGGAGGCGAACAGACGGCCGCCCATCTTCAACGCTTGCGGATCCTGGGCGACTTCTTCCACCGGCATTGCTGCGAACTTGGCGTAAAGCGGACCGTACTGCTCGTTCGCCTTATCCATCTCGCGTTGCCATTCCTTCACCTGGGTCCAGCCGCCTTCGTAGCCCGGCAGCATGCCTTTCCAGTTGCCCAGGCCTGGATACAGGGCCAGGTAACCGAGCGCGAAGATCACCGTGGCAACAAACAGCATGAACCACCAGCGTGGCAGCGGGTTGTCATATTCCTCGATGCCGTCATAGGAATGGCCAACGGTTTCTTCGGTACTGTTGTGGCGTTGTCCCTTGCGAGTCGCGAGCAGCAGCCAGACCAGTGCGGCAATGGTCCCCAGGCTCAGCAGGGTGATGTACCAACTCCAAAACGTGGTCATTTATTTCTTACTCCTGGAAGCTTCTTCATCACGCTTCTTGGTGTCGGGCTCGTCGGCGAAGGGCAGATTGGCGGCTTCGTCGAAGCCTTTCTTGCGCTTGCTGCTATAGGCCCAGAGCACGACGCTGACAAAGGCGACGAAGACAATAATGGTGCCCAGGCCGCGAAGAGTCCCGATATCCATGGTGCGTTACCGTTTGTTGGTGAGAATTGTGCCAAGGCTCTGCAGGAAGGCGACAAGGGCATCCATTTCGGTTTTGCCTTTGACCGCGTCCTTGGCACCGGCGATGTCTTCGTCGGTGTAAGGCACGCCAACGCTGCGCAGGGCTACCATCTTGTCGCCAGTGTGTTTGCCGTCCAGCTTGTTCTCTACCAGCCAGGGGTAGGAAGGCATTTTCGACTCCGGTACGACGTTGCGCGGGTTGTACAGGTGCGCACGGTGCCAGTCGTCGGAGTAGCGGCCACCGACGCGTGCCAGATCAGGACCGGTACGCTTGGAGCCCCAGAGGAACGGATGGTCGTAGACGCTTTCGCCAGCGACCGAGTAGTGGCCGTAGCGCTCGGTCTCGGCACGGAACGGACGGACCATCTGCGAATGGCAGCCAACGCAGCCTTCACGGATATAGATGTCACGGCCTTCGAGTTCCAGCGCGGTGCGCGGCTTCATGCCTTCAACCGGCTCGTTGACGGCGTCCTGGAAGAACAGCGGCACGATCTGCGTCAGGCCACCGATACTTACCGCGAGGATCATGAACAGGGTCAGCAGACCGATGTTCTTTTCAACTATTTCATGATTCTTCATTTATCCGTTCCTTCAGGCGATCTGCGCAGCGGCTTCGAATTCGGCCGGCTTGGCGGCACGCACAGTGCGCCAGGTGTTGTAAGCCATCAGCAACATACCGGTGACGAAGAACGCCCCGCCCAGTGCCCGAACGATGTAGCCGGGATGGCTGGCTTCCAGTGCTTCGACGAAGGAGTAGGTCAGGGTGCCGTCTTCGTTGATCGCACGCCACATCAGACCCTGGGTGATGCCGTTGACCCACATCGAGGCGATGTAGAGCACGGTGCCGATAGTGGCCAACCAGAAATGCGCGTTGATCAGACCGATGCTGTGCATCTGCTCACGAGCGAACACTTTCGGAATCAGGTGATACATGGAGCCGATGGAGATCATCGCGACCCAACCGAGGGCGCCGGCATGTACGTGGCCGATGGTCCAGTCGGTGTAGTGGGACAGCGCGTTGACGGTCTTGATGGCCATCATCGGACCTTCGAAGGTCGACATGCCGTAGAACGCCAGGGATACCACCAGGAAGCGCAGGATCGGGTCGGTGCGCAGCTTATGCCAGGCGCCGGACAGGGTCATCATGCCGTTGATCATGCCGCCCCAGCTCGGTGCCAGCAGGATGATCGACATCACCATGCCCAGGCTCTGCGCCCACTCGGGCAGCGCGGTGTAGTGCAGGTGGTGCGGGCCAGCCCAGATGTACAGGGTGATCAGCGCCCAGAAGTGCACGATCGACAGGCGATAGGAGTAGACCGGGCGGCCAGCCTGCTTCGGTACGAAGTAATACATCATGCCGAGGAAGCCGGTGGTCAGGAAGAAGCCTACCGCGTTGTGGCCGTACCACCACTGCACCATCGCGTCGGTCGCGCCGGAGTAGATCGAGTACGACTTGAACCAGGTGACCGGAACTTCCAGGTTGTTGACGATGTGCAGCATCGCCGTGACCAGGATGAAGCCGCCGTAGAACCAATTTCCTACATAGATGTGGGCAACCTTGCGCTTCATGATGGTGCCGAAGAACACGATCGCGTAGGAGATCCAGACGATCGCCAACAGGATGTCGATCGGCCATTCCAGCTCGGCATATTCCTTCGAGCTGGTGAAGCCTTGCGGCAGGGTGATGACGGCCAGCACGATAACGGCTTGCCAACCCCAGAACACGAACGAAGCCAGACCGTCGGAAAACAGCCGGGCCTGCGACGTGCGCTGGACCACATAGAAGGACGTCGCCATCAACGCACAGCCGCCGAAGGCGAAAATCACCGCGTTGGTGTGCAGTGGGCGCAAGCGACCAAAGCTGGTCCAGGGCAGGTCGAAGTTCAGTTGAGGCCATACTAGCTGTGCGGCGATAAACACACCCAGGCCCATTCCGATAATTCCCCAAACCACCGTCATGATGGCGAATTGGCGAACCACCTTATAGTTATATGCAGTCTCACTTATTGCTGTGCTCATGCAAGGCTTCCACGCTAATGGCATATCAAGGGGGCAAAAACGGCGGCAAGTATGGAGAAAGGAGGGGGGCAATGCAATCAACGCCCAGGCCATCTCGCGCCGTTCGGACCCTGATTCCAAGCGTTTTCCATACGCTTTGCAGGGTCGTTTTACACGTCATGCCGACGTGTGGAGTCGAGGGTTTCGCCTTGTAGTTCTGGGAAGTCCGGCGAATGGGGAAGAACTATAGAAGCCGGCAGGCAGAAGGCAAACTGGGGAGGGATCGGGCGGTCTGCGACAGAGCGTCGCATGGAGGCGTTTTCGCGACGAAGTTGTTTTCGCACAGGGCGGCGTACTACGCCGCCCTGTAGGGAGGTTACCGCTTGGCCATCTGCTCTGGCTGTTGCGAGAGGCTGTACACGTAAGCGGCCAGCAGATGCACCTTGTCGTTGCCCAGGTATTGCTCCTGTGCCGGCATCTGCCCGTTGCGCCCGTGACGGATGGTTTGTTGCAGCTGGGGCAGGCTCGAGCCGTAGATCCAACCGCCCGGGTTGGTCAGGTTCGGTGCGCCCATGGCCGCCGTTCCGGTTCCTTTTTCGCCGTGGCAGACCGCGCAGGTCTGGGCAAAGACTTGAGCGCCGGCAGCAACGTCCGCCTCGGTGCCCTCAGGCAGCGGCAGGCCGGCCAGTCCATTGCGCACGTAAGCTGCGACATTCTTTACGCCTTCCTCACCAATCACCTGGCCCCAGGCCGGCATGGCCGCTACGCGACCGTGCAGGATAGTGGTCTTGATGGTTTCGGCATCGCCGCCCCAGCGCCACTCGCGATCGGCCAGGTTAGGGAAGCCCACGGCGCCCTTGGCGTCGGATCCGTGGCAAACCGCGCAATGGTTGGCGAACAGACGCCCGCCGATTTTCAGTGCGCGTTCGTCCTGGGCGACCTGAGCGACATCCATCGCCGAGTAGCGGGCGAAAATCGGGCCGTATTGGGCGTCAGCCTGTTCGACCTCGCGTTGCCATTGCTTGGTCTGGGTCCAGCCGTCCTCGTAGCCAGGCAACACGCCTTTCCAGTTGCCTAGGCCTGGGTAGAGCACCAGGTAAAGGATGCCGAATACCAGGGTGCCGATGAACAGCAAGAACCACCAGCGGGGAAGCGGATTGTCGTATTCCTCGATGCCATCGAAGGAATGTCCCATGGTCTTGTCGGTAGTACTGGCGGACTCGCCTTTTCGGGTAGCGAAGATCAGCCAGAACAGAGCGACAATGGTGCCCAGCGTGAGCAGGGCGATGTAACCACTCCAGAAAGCGTTCATTTGTTACTCCTGAGCAGCCCGAACGCTCGAGCTGCCCCGCGATGTTTATTCCCTGACGGCCACCTCGGCAGCGCGTCGTTGTTCGATAGCCTTGGCCTAGCGCTTGCTCTGCAGCGCCGTGCCGAGTACCTGCAAGTAAGCCACCAGAGCGTCCATCTCGGTTTTGCCCTTGACCGCGTCGCCTGCCGCAGCGATGTCATCGTCGCTGTAGGGCACGCCGACCGAGCGCAGTGCTTTCATCTTGCTGGCGGTATCCTTGCCATCGAGGGTGCTTTCCACGAGCCATGGGTAGGAGGGCATCTTCGACTCAGGTACGACGTTGCGCGGGTTGTACAGGTGCGCACGGTGCCAGTCGTCGGAGTAGCGGCCACCGACACGGGCCAGATCCGGGCCGGTACGCTTGGAGCCCCACAGGAAGGGGTGGTCGTAAACGCTTTCGCCAGCGACCGAGTAGTGGCCGTAGCGCTCGGTCTCGGCACGGAACGGGCGGATCATCTGTGAGTGGCAACCGACGCAGCCCTCGCGGATGTACAGGTCACGGCCTTCCAACTGCAGCGCGGTGTAGGGCTTCACGCCTTCGACCGGCTCGTTGACGACGTCCTGGAAGAACAGCGGAACGATCTGGGTCAGGCCACCGATACTTACCGCGAGCGCCATGAACAGGGTCAGCAGGCCGACGTTCTTTTCAAGTATTTCGTGCTTCTTCATTATCGGCTCCTCAGGCGATCTGCGCGGCGGCTGCGTATTCGGCTGGCTTGGCGGCGCTTACGGTGCGCCAGGTGTTGTAAGCCATCAGCAACATGCCGGTGAAGAAGATCGCACCGCCGATCGTGCGCACTACGAAGCCGGGATGACTGGCTTCCAAGGCTTCGACGAACGAATAGGTCAGGGTCCCGTCTTCGTTGATCGCGCGCCACATCAGGCCCTGGGCGATGCCGTTGACCCACATCGAGGCGATGTAGAGCACGGTGCCGATGGTGGCCAGCCAGAAGTGCGCGTTGATCAGGCCGATGCTGTGCATCTGCGGGCGGCCGAACACTTTCGGAATCAGGTGATAAAGCGCACCGATCGATACCATCGCGACCCAGCCGAGGGCACCGGCATGTACGTGGCCGATGGTCCAGTCGGTGTAGTGGGAGAGGGCGTTGACGGTCTTGATGGCCATCATCGGACCTTCGAAGGTCGACATGCCGTAGAACGCCAGGGACACGACCAGGAAGCGCAGGATCGGGTCGCTACGCAGTTTGTGCCAGGCGCCCGACAGGGTCATCATGCCGTTGATCATGCCGCCCCAGCTCGGTGCCAGCAGAATCAGCGACATCACCATGCCCAGGCTCTGCGCCCAGTCCGGCAGTGCGGTGTAGTGCAGGTGGTGCGGACCGGCCCAGATGTAAACGGTGATCAGCGCCCAGAAGTGCACGATCGACAGGCGATAGGAATACACCGGACGTTCGGCTTGCTTGGGCACGAAGTAATACATGATGCCGAGGAAGCCCGCCGTCAGGAAGAAGCCCACCGCGTTGTGACCGTACCACCACTGCACCATCGCATCGGTCGCGCCGGAATACAGCGAGTAGGATTTGGTGAGGGTCACCGGCACTTCCAGGTTGTTCACCAGGTGCAGCAGTGCAACGGTCAGGATGAACCCGCCGAAGAACCAGTTGCCGACATAGATGTGCTTGACCTTGCGCGTGGCCACGGTGCCGAAGAACACGATGGCGTAGGAAACCCAGACGATGGTGATCAGAATGTCGATCGGCCATTCGAGTTCTGCGTATTCCTTGGAGCTGGTGTAGCCCAGTGGCAGACTGATCGCCGCCAGCAGGATCACCAGTTGCCAACCCCAGAAGGTGAAGGCGGCCAGTTTCGGCGCGAACAGTGTGGTCTGGCAGGTGCGCTGGACCGAGTAGTAGGACGTCGCGAACAGGGCACAACCACCGAAGGCGAAAATCACCGCGTTGGTGTGCAATGGACGCAGGCGCCCGAAGCTTGTCCAGGGTAGGTCGAAGTTGAGAAACGGCCAGGCCAATTGCGATGCGATGAAAACGCCGAGCCCCATCCCGACGATTCCCCACACCACCGTCATGATGGCGAATTGGCGGACCACCTTATAGTCGTAGGCGGTACTGGTTGCTGTGTTCATGTATGGGCTTCCATCCACGGTAATGAGCAGTTTTTGTTGCGGTGAGCAGACAGTTCTTTCATTGAAAAGCGGGGGCAAGGATGGGCAATGGGCAAATGGCCGGTATTGACGCCGATCAATACTCGCAAGCCGGCGAAATTCCGTTCGTCCGAGCTGATCGGCCGCCAGGCGAGGCGTGCGCCAGTCTGATTCTGGCGCATGGTGCGGGGGCGCCGATGGACAGCCCGTTCATGCAGCAGATAACGGAGCGGCTTGTGGCGCGGGGCATTGCGGTGGTTCGGTTCGAGTTCGCTTATATGGCCGAGCGACGGGTCAGTGGGGGCAGGCGACCACCCAATCCACAGGCGCAGCTGTTGCAGCAATGGCGGGAGGTATACCAGGCGGTGCGACAGCAAACCGCGGGTCGGTTGGCGATCGGCGGGAAGTCGATGGGCGGGCGCATGGCCAGTCTGGTGGCCGATGAGCTGGTCGCCGATGCGTTGGTTTGCCTGGGTTATCCGTTCTATGCGGCAGGTAAACCGGAAAAGCCCCGTGTGGCCCATCTGGCCGAGCTGCAGACCCCAACGCTGATCGTTCAGGGCGAGCGCGACGCGCTCGGTGACCGGCAGACGGTGTCGCGCTATGCGTTGTCGTCGGCAATAGACGTGGAGTGGCTCGAGGCGGCCGACCATGACCTCAAACCGCTGAAACGCTCCGGGCTGACCCATGACCAGCACCTGGATCGAGCCGCCGATCTGGTATTGACGTTTCTGCGCCAGCCGCAGCAAGGCCGGGCGTAATCCAACGCCTGGCTTTGCTGCGCGAAGGCCGACCGTGCCGGTTTAGCGGTTGAAGCGCTCCACCAGGCTGTATTGCGACTGCGCGGTTGCCGCCAGATCCTCGGAAAGCAGGGCCGAGCTCTGCGCATCGCCTGACGTCTGATCAGCCAGATTGGCGATATTGCCGACGTTCTGGCTGATCTCGTCCGCCACTGCGCTTTGCTGTTCTGTCGCAGAGGCGATCTGCGCCGTCATGTCGATGATGCGCGCGACGGCATCGCTGATACCGGTCAGCGCCTTGTCGGCATCAATGACCCGTTCGACACCGCGACTGGCCTGCGCACGTCCCTGCTCGGTGGTGCCCACGGCTTGCCGCGCTTGTTGCTGCAGTTGTTCGATCAGCTGATGGATCTGCCCGGTGGCCGTCGCGGTGCGCTGGGCCAGCTGGCGAACTTCGTCTGCGACCACCGCAAAGCCGCGACCGCTTTCGCCGGCGCGCGCCGCTTCGATAGCCGCGTTGAGCGCGAGCAGGTTGGTCTGGTCGGCAATGCTTTTGATGACGTCGACCACGGTGCCGATCTCGTCGCTGTTACGCGCCAGTGCGTTCACGGCATCGCCGGTTTCTGTCACGGAGTGGGCCAGCAGTTCGATGGCCTTGCGCGTCTGGGCGCTGATTTCCTGACCCTGCGCGGCAAGCTGGCTGGCTTGCTCGGTTGCCTCGGCCGTCAGGGCCACATTGCCGGCGACCTCCTGGGTAGTCGCGGCCATCTGGTTGATCGCCGTTGCCACCTGCTCGGTTTCATGATGCTGGCGAGCCAGGCCATCCGAGCAGCTGTGCGCCAGCTCGTCAGCACGCTTGGCCTGTTGTTGCAGCTGAACGGCGCTGTCCTGCAGACGTGTCAGGCACGTCTTGAGGCGCGCATGCTCGCTGAGCATCGCCATTTCCAGGCGGGCTTCAACGCCATGACTGTCGGTATACATCTGGGCGATCAGGGGGTCGCTGGTCGATTGCTCGGCCAGCCGTACCAGGCGGTGAATGCCGCGCATCTGCCAGTGGCGCCCGGCGAGACCCAGCGGCACGGAGAGCAGCGCCGCCAGGGCAAAGCCCCAGGCATGATCGAACCATGCGCCGATCATGAAGCCTATCTGGCTGATCACGATGAAGGGCAACCAGTCGATGGCGACGGGCAGCCACTTGTCTCGCTGTGGCACACCGCTCTTGCCTGCGTTCAGCCGCGCATAGAGCGCCTCGGCGCGCTTCACTTGTTCGCGGGTGGGTTTGGTGCGCACCGACTCGTAACCGATAACGGCACGCTGCATGTCGAGCACCGGCGTTACGTAGGCGTTGACCCAGTAATGATCACCGTCCTTGCGTCGATTCTTGACGATACCCATCCAGGGTTTGCCGTCCTTGAGCGTGGCCCACATATGGGCGAACACAGCGGGAGGGACATCCGGATGGCGAATCAGGTTATGCGGAGCGCCGATCAGGTCGGCGCGGTCATAGCCGCTGACTTCCGCGAAGACGTCGTTGCAATAGGTGATCTTGCCTTTCAGATCCGTCGTGGAAATCAGTCGTTGTTGATCGGGAAACGCATATTCGCGTTGGGTAACGGGTTGGTTGTTTCGCATGGGAATACGCCTGGCAGTCGAGGTGGCCGTCGCCACGTGATCGGTCAGGGCCGCTCGAAGCGGCGCTTATAGCGTGGTGGCAAATTGACGCCAACTCGGTGACCGTTGTGTTAGCCATCGTAACGGCTGATATCCCAAGGACTTAAGGGCGACGACACGCGCGTAGAACGCAAAAAAGCCCGTTGCAGCCGGCTGCAACGGGCCCGTCGGACAGGCGGTCCGTTCCTAACTCTCGATCAGCTGCCGAAGCACGTAGTGCAGAATGCCGCCGGCCTTGAAGTACTGAACCTCATTGAGGGTGTCGATACGGCAAAGCACCTGGAAGTTGTCCCGTGCGCCGTCCGCCCGCTCGATGTCGACGGTCAGCAGTTGACGTGGCTTGATGTCGGCGCTCAGGCCTCGAATCGACAGTTTCTCGTTGCCGGTCAGGCCCAGCGACTGCCGGTTCTGATCGCCAACGAACTGCAACGCCAGCACGCCCATCCCGATCAGGTTCGAGCGGTGTATCCGTTCGAAGCTTTCCGCGATGACGGCCTTGACGCCCAGCAAGTTGGTGCCCTTGGCTGCCCAGTCGCGGCTGGAGCCAGTGCCGTATTCTTTGCCGGCGACCACCACCAGCGGCACACCTTCGGCCTGATAGCGCATAGCGGCGTCATAGATCGACATCCGCTCTCCGCTTGGCTGATGAAAGGTATTGCCGCCTTCTTCGCCGCCGAGCATCTCGTTCTTGATACGGATATTGGCGAAGGTGCCGCGCATCATGACTTCATGGTTACCGCGCCGGGAGCCATAGGAGTTGAAGTCTTCCGGCTTGACGCCCAGCTGCTGCAGGTACAGCCCGGCGGGCGAGCTGGCCTTGATGTTACCGGCCGGCGAAATGTGGTCGGTGGTGATGGAATCACCGAAGAGCGCCAGAATCCTCGCGTTCTCCACGTCGGCCGGCGGGGCCGGAGGTTGCCCGATGTCTTCGAAAAACGGCGGGTTCTGCACATAGCTGGAGTTGCTGTTCCATTTGTAGGTGTCGCCCGCGGTCACGGCAATCGATTGCCAATGCTGGTCGCCGCTGAAGACGTCCGCATAGCGTGTGCGGAACATCTGCCCGTCGATCCGGCTGACCGCCTCGTTGACTTCGGCGCTGGATGGCCAGATGTCCTTGAGATAGACCGGCTGGTTTTGTTCGTCGTAGCCCAGTGGCTCCTTGTCCATGTTGATCCGGGTGGTGCCCGCCAGGGCGAAGGCGACCACCAACGGCGGCGAAGCCAGCCAGTTGGCCTTGACCAGCGGATGAACGCGTCCTTCGAAGTTGCGATTGCCTGAGAGCACCGAGGACACGATCAGGTCGTTGTCGGTGATCGCCTTGCTGATGGGCTCGGGCAGGGGCCCGGAGTTGCCGATGCAGGTGGTGCAACCGTAGCCAACCAGGTTGAAGCCCAACTGGTCCAGATAGGTGGTCAGGCCGGCGCGCTCGAGGTAGTCAGTCACCACCTTGGAGCCGGGTGCCAGCGAGGATTTCACCCAGGGCGCGCGCTTCAGGCCGCGCTCGAGGGCCTTCTTCGCAACCAGGCCTGCGGCCATCAGCACATTGGGATTGGACGTATTGGTGCAGGACGTGATGGCGGCGATGACCACCGCGCCATGCTTCAGGTGGAAGCTTTCGCCTTCGACCGGGACCGCCGTATTGGCCTGCTGCGTCTTGCCGCTGGTCTCCAGTAGCAGGTCGAAGCTGGCGCCGATATCGCCGAGCGAGACGCGATCCTGCGGGCGTTTGGGGCCGGCGAGCGATGGTTGCACCTGGCCGAGGTCGAGTTCCAGTGTGGCGGTGAAGACCGGATCGGGTGACTGGCTGTCGCGCCACATGCCCTGAGCCTTGCTATAAGCCTCGACCAAGGCGATGCGATCCGGGTCGCGGCCGGTCAGGCGCAGGTAATCGATCGTCACCTGGTCGACCGGGAAGAAGCCACAGGTCGCGCCGTACTCCGGCGCCATGTTGCCGATGGTGGCTCGGTCGGCGAGCGGCAGATGGTCCAGCCCCGGGCCGAAGAACTCTACGAACTTGCCGACCACGCCGTGCTTGCGCAGCATCTGCGTCACGGTCAGCACCAGATCGGTCGCGGTCACGCCTTCGTTGAGCTTGCCGGTCAAGCGCATCCCGATCACTTCGGGTATCAGCATCGATACAGGCTGGCCGAGCATGGCCGCCTCTGCCTCGATACCGCCCACGCCCCAGCCCAGCACGCCGAGGCCGTTGATCATCGTGGTGTGGGAGTCGGTGCCGACGAGGGTGTCAGGGTAGGCGACGGTTTCGCCGTCTTCTTCCTTGGTCCAGACCACTTGGCCGAGGTATTCCAGGTTGACCTGGTGGCAGATACCGGTCCCCGGTGGCACCACGCGGAAGTTGTCGAACGCCTGCTGGCCCCAGCGCAAGAACTCGTAGCGTTCGCCGTTGCGCTGCATCTCGATTTTGACGTTCTGTTCGAAGGCCTGGTCGCTACCGAATCGATCCACCATGACCGAGTGATCGATAACCAGGTCTACCGGTGACAACGGATTGATGCGCTGAGGGTCGGCGCCGGCGCGCGACACCGCATCGCGCATGGCCGTCAAATCGACCACCGCGGGAACCCCGGTGAAGTCCTGCATCAGCACGCGCGCGGGGCGGTACTGGATCTCGCGTTCGGACGTATGGGTCTTCAGCCAGACTGCCAGCGAGCTGAAGTCATCGGCGCGCACCGTGACGTTATCCTCCCAGCGCAGCAGGTTCTCGAGCAGCACCTTGAGTGACGTCGGCAGGCGGCTGATGTCACCGAGCTGCTTGGCGGCTTCGGGGAGGCTGTAGTAGTGATAGGTTTTGCCGTTCACCTCGAGGCTTCGACGGCATTGCAGACTATCCAGGGATGGCATTCGTCTCTCCTTGTGCCCGCACGGTCGGGCTGACTGAGTAGGGAGCGGTCTGTTGAAACTAGCTTCTGGCGATTCGTTTCGCCAAGAAACCGGCTGCCAATCCAGTTGGCAGTTGGAATCGGGCCGCGGTCGCGATGGGCCAATGCGGTGAGGTCGCGCTTGCCGCACTGAACTGGAGCTGACTGTTCACTGGACCGAGGCAGCAAGCCTGGGGTTCCCCACTCGGTTATCATGTGCGGCTTTTGCCGGACGCTTCGGCGCCAGCCCCTGGGGACGATAAGGTTCGTACATGAAAACACTGCTGTTGCACTGTCGACCGGGTTTCGAGAACGAAGTCTGCGCTGAAATCAGCGATCAGGCTGCCCGCCTCGATGTGGCCGGCTATGCCAAGGCGAAGCCGAACAGCGCCTGCGCCGAGTTCATCTGCAGCGATGACGGCGGCCCGGAGCGCCTGATGCGTGGCTTGCGCTTCTCCCGGCTGATCTTTGCCCGGCAATGGGCGCGTGGCGAGTACCTGGCGTTGCCGGAAACCGATCGCATCGGCGTTCTGCTCGACCAGCTCCAAGGCTATCCCCTGTGTGGCAGTCTCTGGCTCGAGGTTCTGGATACCAATGAAGGCAAGGAGCTGTCGACCTTCTGCCGCAAGTTCGAGGCGCCGCTGCGCAAGGCCCTGATCAAGGCCGGGCGACTCAAGGAAGGGCACAACGGGCCACGCTTGCTGTTGACCTTCAAGAGCGGCCGCGAGGTGTTTCTCGGCCTTGCCGAAGCCGATAACGGTGCAATGTGGCCGATGGGCATTCCGCGTCTGAAATTCCCTCGGCAGGCGCCGAGCCGCTCGACGCTCAAGCTGGAAGAAGCCTGGCACCATTTCATTCCTCGCGATCAGTGGGATACGCGACTGGCTGCAGGAATGACGGCGGTGGATCTGGGCGCTTCACCTGGCGGCTGGACGTGGCAGTTGGTCAACCGCGACATCGAGGTCATGGCCGTCGATAACGGGCCGATGAACGAGCAACTGCTAGAGTCAGGTCTGGTCGGCCACTACCGGGCCGATGGGTTCGCCTTCCGGCCCAAACGGCCGGTGGACTGGATGGTGTGCGATATCGTCGAGAAGCCGGCAAAGAACGCCGCTTTGCTGGAAACCTGGATCGGCGAAGGCCTGTGTCGTGAGGCGGTGGTGAACCTCAAGCTACCCATGAAGCAACGCTATGCCGAGGTGAAGCGCCTGCTGGAACGCATCGCCGATGGGCTTGCCGAACGAGGGGTGAAGGCGAGTATCGGCTGCAAGCAGCTTTATCATGATCGTGAGGAAGTCACCTGCCACCTGCGTCGGCTGTGATGCACGAATGACCATCCGCATCGTCTGAGCGACAATGCCGACCCGAATGAGGAGCCTGTGATGTCCCAATCCGTTGAATTGACTGTCGATGCGGTACTCGACGCCAGCGGCCTGAACTGCCCTGAGCCGGTGATGATGCTGCATAACAAGGTGCGTGGGCTGGGCGGCGGCGAGCTGCTCAAGGTCATCGCGACCGACCCGTCGACCCAGCGCGATATCCCGAAATTCTGCGTCTTCCTCGGGCACGAACTGGTTGACCAGCAGGCAGGCGACGGCACCTACCTCTATTGGATTCGCAAGAAGACCGAGTGACTTGGAAGCAGATTAGCGCGCAGCCGGTTCGGTGAAGCGGGCCGATGGTTTCGCCCATCCTACGGGTGGTGTGGGCTTTAGCCGGCCTACAGCTGAATCCATACGGCGGGCCCGACGTAGGATGGGTGTAACCCACCACAACCCCACCCGGTTCAATGTCCACGCGGAAGCAATCAAACACAGGGCGGCAGGAACGCGAGCTGCAGCCCGATGAATACGGTCGCCAGCGCCGCAATGAAGTGAATACCGGAGGCCACCTTGGTGACGAAGACCTGACGCTCGTTCAGGTCATGCGGCGGGCGCGAGAGCTTCCAGGATCGACGCCCCAGCCAGAGCAGCGCACAGACGACCACCAGCGTGCCGGCGCCGAAGCTGATGTTCAGCCAGTTGAAGATGCCTTGCTCAGGATCCGGCGGAGCGATGGAGCAGACCACGGCGTGCGAGCCGTACATGGCAGCGAACCAGACGCTCCAGATGGCCAGGCCGAACGGGATCTGCATCGGGTGGAAAACGGATGTGCGGCGATATTCCATCAGATACCTCCCAGCGCCGGCGGTAGCAGAACGACCGCGGCATAGGCGCTCCAGACCACAGCCAGGTTGTAGTACCAGAGCTGCTCCACGACGATCACCTCATAGGGCGCCTTGTCACCGACGTAGCCGTATCTCACCCGTAGCGCCTGCAGCATGGTCAAAATGGTCGCGAGACCGCAATGGATCAGGCTGTAGGCGAGGATGACGAAGATCACTGCGTCGTGCGCCGTTTCGGTCACCTGCAGGCCTGCCGACAGCAGCACCCAGAGCAGCAGCGCGAACTGCACCAGGCCGATAGCCGCGATAGCACTCAGGTTCAGCATCAGACGCCCGCCATTTCCGCGGCGCAGACGGCCGGGCACCAGGCGCATCCATAGGGTGCCGGCGGTCAGCACCACGGCGCTTGCCAGCATCAGCCAGCCGTTGAGGCCGGACGCTTCCGGGACCTGCCAGCCTGGTGAGACGGTCCAGAGATAAAACCAGCCGAACAGCAGCGATAAATACAGGGTGCCGTTCGCCAGCAATGTGACGCCCATGCCCCAGAGCCCGGGGCCGTCGAATGTGCGCGAATGCAGGGGCGGCTCGTCGGGCTGGGTCTGGGCATCGGGTGCGGCAGCCGGGTGCGCGCCGTTCTCCCAGGACCAGCGGAACAGCACGATCAGCGTCGCCACCGTCGCCACCAGGGCCAGCATGTAGACCTTGTTCAACAGGCTCAGGCAAAGCACGGTGAGGAACACCGAGGCAACGAAGGGCCACCAGCTGTTACCGGGCAGATGGATGACCTCACGTACCTCGCCGGTGAGCGGGTCAGAGCCCCAGGTTTCGCGTCGTCCGTGGTCGATGGCCTTGAGTGCGTGCTCGGCGCGGGCAATGCTGTGGGGCAAATCCGGGTCCTGCCAGAGCGGGTGGCGATCGGTGACATCGGGCAGGCTGACGAAGTTGTACGGGCTGGGTGGCAGAGCGGTCGCCCACTCCAGGGTATCGGCGTTCCATGGGTTGGTCTTGGCCGGTTGACCGAAGCGGAAGTGCAGCACGATATCCAGCAGGATGGTGCCGATCCCGATCGCCATGATGAAGCTGCCGATCGATGAAATCAGGTTAGGGATGTCCCAACCCAGCCCGGTGTCATAGGTGTAGACGCGCCGCGGCATACCGATCAGGCCGGTCCAGTGCATGATCAGGAAGGTCATGTTGAAACCGATGAAGACCAGCCAGAACCCCCAGCGGCCCAGGCGCACCGAAGGCATTCGGCCTGAGAAATGCGGCAGCCAGTAGTACAGCCCAGCCATCAGCGGGAAGAACATCCCGCCGACCAGCACGTAGTGCATGTGCGCGACGACGAAATGGGTGTCGTGTACCTGCCAGTCGAAGGGCACCAGCGCGACCATCACGCCGGTCAGGCCGCCGCAGACGAAGACGATCAAAAAGCCCACCAGCCACAGCATCGGTACGTGATACACCGGCTTGCCCAGCCAGAGCGTGGCAATCCAGGCGAATATCTGCACGCCCGTCGGGATCGCCACCAGCATGCTCGCCGCCGAGAAGAACCCCAGCGCCAGCGCCGGAATGCCCACGGCGAACATGTGATGCACCCAGAGCCCGAAGCTCAAGAAACCGGTGGTCAGCACGCCAAGCACCACCCAGCGATAACCTACCAGCGGGCGCTGGCAGAACACTGGCAGCAACGTCGAGACGATGCCGGCGCCAGGCAGGAAGATGATGTACACCTCGGGGTGGCCGAACAGCCAGAACAGGTGCTGCCAGAGCACCGGATCGCCGCCTTTGGCCGTATCGAAAAAGGGCAGCCCGGCCGCGCGCTCGAGTTCCAGCAGGATGCTGCCGAGAATCAGCGGCGGAAAGCCGAAGACGATCATCAGCGCCATCACCAGGATGTACCAGGCATACAGCGGCATCTTGTGCAGTGCCATGCCGCTGGTGCGGGTGCGCAGGATCGACACGACCAGCTCGACACCTGCACTGACGGCGGAGATCTCGACGAAGGTGATGCCCAGCAGCCAGAAGTCCGAATTCACGCCCGGCATGTGCGACGTGCTGGACAAGGGCGTGTACATGAACCAGCCGGCTTTCGGTGCGACGCCGAGGAACACGCTGGACAGCAGGATGATGCCGCCGAACAGGTAGCAGAAATAGCCGAGCGACGAGAGCCGCGGGAA
Source organism: Stutzerimonas stutzeri (assembly GCF_019090095.1). Classification (NCBI taxonomy): domain Bacteria; kingdom Pseudomonadati; phylum Pseudomonadota; class Gammaproteobacteria; order Pseudomonadales; family Pseudomonadaceae; genus Stutzerimonas; species Stutzerimonas stutzeri. Next base: position 160,652 of record NZ_JAGQFP010000001.1, read on the forward strand.
GATCAGGTCGCGCGCGCCGATCATCTTCGGGATCAGGTAGACCGCCAGGCCTTCCATCATCGGCACGGCGAACAGGAACATCATCACCGAGCCGTGCATGGTGAAGACCTGGTTGTAGACCTCCGGCTCCATCAGCACGTAGCCGGGCAGGGCAAGCTGGGTGCGGATCAGCATGGCCATCAGCCCGCCGATCAGGAAGAACACGCCACCGGTGACCAGGAAGCGCAGGCCGATGCTGGTGTGGTTGACGATGGTCAGCGCGCGCCAGCCGCGCGGATTGCCCCAGACCTCGTTGAACTGGTCGTGCAACTGGTCCGGTTCGGTGCAGGGGGCGTTGTCCCTGAAGGATGAATTCATGGCGCGAGCGTCTCCAGCCAGTCGGCTATCTGGTCGAGCGTTTGCGGGGGGATGTCGTCGTGTGCGGGCATGGCATTGCCGAACTTGAGCGTCTTGTGCTCTTTCAGCCAGCGGCGCAGGCCTTCGCTGTCGTTCTCGATCACCCCGGCGCCGAGGCCGGGGCGAGTCGCCAGATCGCTGAGGTCCGGCGCCCGATCGCCTTCGCTGATGCCGGCCACGCGGTGGCACTGCCCGCAGCGGTTGCCGAACAGTTGTCCCGCTTCGCCTGGCGGTCCATCGCTGAAACGCAGGTTTTCACGTGCGGTTATCCAGCCGTCAAAGGCGGCTTGTTCCATCGACTCGACGTGCAGCTTCATATGGGTGTGCTGCAGGCCGCAGAACTCCGAGCACTGGCCATGAAAGATGCCCGCATGCCCGGCCTGAATACGGATGACATTGGTGCGCCCGGGCAGCATGTCCATCTTGCCGCCGAGCCGCGGGATCCAGAATGAATGGATGACATCGGCGCTGCTGACCTGCACGTCGATCAGCCGGCCAGCCGGGATGATCAGTTGGTTGGCAGTGACGACACCGCTGTCCGGGTAACGGACTTCCCACCACCATTGATGGCCAATGACCTCCACCCTAAGCGGCTGCTCGCCCTGTACCGGCAACGGCAGCATGCTGCGCCCGGTCGGTATGCCGAAGATCAGCAGCACGATGATGCTCAGGCTGGGCAGTACGATGCCGCCACCAATAACCCAGCGACGGTTGATCTTCAGCGCCTGCTGTTCGGACGTTTCGCGCGGCTTGCGTGCCAGCGCATAGATCCAGATGGCGCTGACGGCCACGAGCACCAGGGTGGCGAACGCAAACATGCCCCACCAGACGTTCGCGACCTGCCGCGCCATGGGGCTGGCCGGGTTCAGTGCCGATAGTGGCCCGCCGCATGCACTCAATAAAGGAACTGCCAGCGCCAGGATGGTCCATTTCAAGAGGCGTCCGGTTCGTTCCGATCGTTGTGCTGCCTGCTTCCCTTTCTGCTGCTGGAGGGCCGAATGGCCAACTACCGAGACTCTATCCATAGCCGCGCGGCAATTGCTGGCCACCCGCTGCATCCGATGCTGATTCATTTTCCGGTGGCCGCCCTGACCGGCCTGTTGCCCGTCGACCTGGCCCATCTCTGGACGCTGGATGATTTCTGGTGGCGTGCCGGGCTGTGGTTGTCCGGTGTAGGCGCGCTGGGCGGTTGGGTGGCGAGCCTCTTCGGGCTGATCGACTTGCTCACGGTGCGCGAGATTCGCCTGAAGATTACCGCCTGGTGCCATGCCATTCTGGCCGTGATGATGCTGTCGCTGGCCTCGCTCAACTGGCTGCTGCGCTTTCAGAACCAGGGTGGCGGTATGGAACTCTGGGCCTTGTACCTCTCGGCCGTCACCGCGGCGATGATCGCCCTGGCGGCGTACCTCGGCGGCCGGTTGGTCTACGAGCATGCCGTCGGAGTCGACCTGGAAAAGGTCTGAGTCGGGCGCCGCGTGTCGCTTGGATCGTTCGGTCATGAGCATTTTTCGGTTCTGTCGAACGTTTGGGCTAGAACGGCTTGGCCAATACCAGCCAGAGCGTTGCGGTGATGAAGGTGGCGATGGCGATGCCCAGGAACAGGCAGCGAAGGTTCACGCTCTGTTCCGGTGAGCGCTCGATATGCAGCACCATGACGCCGCAGAGGGCGTGGCAGAGAACCATGCCGGCCACTGTGCTGAGCTTGACGATCAGCCAGCCCGCCAGGATGCCGTCGCGCAAAAACAGTGCCGTGCCAGAGCCGATCGCGATCAATGCCGCAGGCGTGCCGACGAGGGTGAACACCATGCGCGTCAGGTGCGCATGGTCGCGGTAGAAGAGGGCACTGGTCTGGCGAGTGCCGGCCGCGACGAGTGCCGGCAGATACAGCAGGGTGCCACACCAACACAGCAAGCTCGCGAAATGCAGCAGTTTGAGCAGGGGCATTCGCGTCTCCGTCCGGCCCGGGGCAAGTCAGAGTTGTGACAGCCCGCTGCCTGGCCGGTTCGGCTGGTGCTGATGTGCCGATGTGTCAGCAGCAGTGGCGGGCGCCGCTACGCGCCCCGAGCAGCGCGGACAACCCTCAGTCGTCGTCGGCGGTCGCGGCTGCCTGCTGGAACAGTTGCGAGCCGCAACGACTGCAAAACGCTGCGTTGGGCTCATGGCTGAGCTTTTCGCACGTCGGGCAACGGTGCTGCAGGCTGTCGGTCCGCATGGCGGTGGCCAGTTCGGCGGTGAAGATGCCGGTCGGCACCGCGATGATCGAATAACCGGTGATCATCGTCAGCGCGGCCACGCCCTTGCCCAGCGCCGTCTGCGGGACGATATCGCCGAAACCGACGGTGGTGATCGTCACCACGGCCCAATAGATGCTCATCGGGATGCTTGTAAATCCGTTCTCCGGCCCTTCGATCACGTACATGAGCGTGCCGAAGATCAGCACCATGGTGGTCACGCTGAGCAAGAACACCACGATCTTTTGCTTGCTGCCACGCAGCGCGACCAGCAGGAAGGTGGCCTGGCTCAGGTAGTGGGTCAGCGCCAGCACGCGGAATACCCTCAGCATGCGGATCGCGCGCACCACGATCAGGTATTGCGAGTCGGGCAGCACCAGAGCGATGAAGGCGGGTAGCACCGACAGCAGGTCGATGGCTCCGTAAAAGCTGAAGACATACTTTCGCGGTTGCGGGTGGCAGTAGATGCGCAGCAGGTATTCGACGGCGAATATCGCGGTGAACCCCCACTCCAGACCGGCCATCACGTCACCGTAGCGTTCCCGGTAGCTTGCGACGCTGTCGAACAGCACCACCACCAGGCTCGCGAAGATGATGACGAGCAGCCAGGTATCGAAACGCCGGCCGGCCGAGGTATTGGTGAAGAAGATGATGACGTAGAGGCGCTCGCGCCAGCCCATCGAGCGGAGGGCGTCATTGTCCATTGCATAGCTCCTGGTGAATCGATGAAGCGAGGTTATCCCAGTGTTCGAACCGCCGCCGCAAAACATGGTTGCGGCTACAGCTAAGTAAGTGACGGTTTTGTCGTTGGCTCGTTCGACGCCGCGGGGTAACAATACCGGCAGGTGCCGATTTCGCCCGTCGAGTGGACCATTCGGCTCCATCCCTTTGCCTCGCGTCACGTTCCGACATAGTCTTAAGGGGCATCAAGCCTCGGAGAGCGACATGCCAGATTCCCAGTTGGTCGATCCGTTCGGCCGACGTATCACCTACCTGAGACTGTCGGTTACCGACCGCTGTGACTTCCGCTGCACCTATTGCATGAGCGAAGACATGGTGTTCGCGCCGCGTGCGCAGATTCTCTCGCTGGAAGAGCTCTACGCCGTAGCCGACGCTTTTATCAGCCTAGGGGTCAAGCGTATCCGCGTGACCGGCGGCGAACCGTTGGTGCGCAAGGGCCTGCCGACCCTGTTGAGCCGCCTGGGTGCGCGTGAAGAATTGGAAGATCTGGCCATCACCACCAATGGCTCGCAACTGCCGACGCTCGCGCCGGTACTGCGCGACGCGGGGGTCAAGCGGCTGAATATCAGCCTCGATTCGCTCAAGCGCGAACGCTTCGCCGAGCTCACCCGCCGCGACAAGCTCGATCAGGTGATCGAGGGCATCGATGCTGCGCGTGCTGCCGGCTTCCGCCGAATCAAGCTCAACAGTGTGATCCAGAAAGGCCGCAACGACGACGAAGTGCTCGACCTGGTGAACTTTGCTGTCGACCGGGGCCTGGATATCAGCTTTATCGAAGAGATGCCGCTGGGCAACGTCTCCAGTCACGCGCGTGAGATCACCTTCTGTTCCAGCGACGAGGTGCGCGAGCGTATCGAGGTGGGCCATCAGCTGGTGCGCAGCAGCCACACCACGGGCGGCCCCTCGCGTTATTGGCAGGTCGCCGGCAGCGAAACCCAGGTGGGCTTCATTTCGCCGCACAGCAACAATTTCTGCGGCAGCTGCAACCGTGTGCGGGTCACGGCCGAAGGCAAACTCGTGCTGTGCCTCGGTCATGAAGGCGCGCTGGATCTCAAGACGCTGATGCGTCGTCATCCGGGCGACAGCGAGCGCCTGCGTCAGGCGCTGATCGACGCGCTGCAGCTCAAGCCGGAAAAGCATGAGTTTCGTACGGACGAGCAGGTGCAGGTGGTGCGCTTCATGAGCATGACCGGTGGTTGAACCCTACCAGGGTTTCCCGGGGTGGGCTGCGGCCCACCAATCCCCCTGCGATTCGCAAATCGATCTCTGACTCCCATCCCTCCGACGCGCCTCGACCTTGGCGCGTCGACGCGAACCGTGGCGCGACGTTCTCGCCTGCAAACCTCTCCTTTACGCCTACCACTACTCGGTTCGGAGCACGGCGCCCGAGCGTGCCGAGATCGCTGCCAGACGGCGTGATAAACTTCGCGGCTTTGCGCCACTACTCACCCGATGTAGGAGCCCCGATGTTGGCGACCCTGCTTGTTCATCCTCACGCTGATTGCCACGGACAGGGCTCATGCGACTGAAAAGTATCAAGCTCGCCGGCTTCAAATCGTTCGTCGATCCGACCACGGTCAGCTTTCCGAGCAATATGGCCGCCGTCGTTGGGCCCAACGGTTGTGGCAAGTCCAACATCATCGATGCCGTGCGATGGGTGATGGGCGAAAGCTCGGCGAAGAATCTTCGCGGCGAGTCGATGACCGACGTCATCTTCAACGGCTCCAACACCCGCAAGCCCGTAACCCAGGCCAGCATCGAGCTGATCTTCGACAACTCCGATGGCACCCTGACCGGCGAATACGCGGCGTTCGCCGAGATCTCCATTCGCCGACGGGTCACGCGGGATGCGCAGAACACCTACTTTCTCAACGGCGTGAAATGTCGTCGCCGTGACATCACCGACATCTTTCTGGGTACGGGTCTGGGGCCGCGCAGCTATTCAATCATCGAGCAGGGAATGATCTCCAAGCTGATCGAGGCCAAGCCGGAGGAATTGCGCAACTTCATCGAGGAGGCGGCGGGCATCTCCAAGTACAAGGAGCGTCGCCGGGAAACCGAGAACCGTATCCGCCGTACCCACGAAAACCTGGCACGTCTGACTGACCTGCGCGAGGAGCTCGAACGCCAGCTTGAGCGCCTTCATCGTCAGGCCCAATCGGCTGAAAAGTATCAGGAGTACAAGGCCGAGGAGCGCCAACTCAAGGCGCAATTGACCGCATTGCGCTGGCAGGCACTGAATGCCCAGGTCGGCCAGCGCGAACAGGTGATCGGCGGCCAGGAAGTCAGCTTCGAGGCGCTGAACGCCGAACAACGCAATGCGGACGCCAGCATCGAGCGTTTGCGCGACGGGCACCACGAGCTATCCGAGCGCTTCAACCTGGTTCAGGGGCGCTTCTACTCCGTTGGCGGCGACATCGCACGGGTCGAGCAGAGCATTCAGCACGGTCAGCAGCGTTTGCGTCAGTTGCAGGATGATCTGCGCGAGGCGGAACAGGCGCGCCTGGAAACCGAATCGCATCTGGGCCACGACCGCACGCTGCTTGCCACGCTCGGTGAGGAACTGGCGATGCTCGAACCGGAGCAGGACATCGCCGGCGCGGCGGCCGAGGAATCCGCGGCGCAGCTCGAAGAAGCCGAAATTTCCATGCAGGCCTGGCAGGAACAATGGGAGCGCTTCAACCAGCAAAGTACCGAGCCACGTCGCGCCGCCGAGGTACAACAGTCACGCATCCAGCAACTGGAACAGAGCCTCGAACGCCTGGTCGAGCGTCGACGGCGTCTTGATGACGAACGCGCCTCGCTTGCCGGCGATCCGGAAGGCGTCGAACTCTCCGAGTTGAACGAACAGCTGGCGCTCGGTGAGCTTGGCCTCGAAGAACTGGCCGTTGCTCAGGAGCAGACCGATCAGCAGCTCGAACAGCTACGCGAGCAGATTCAGCAGGCTAGCCGCAGCGAGCAGCACGCACAGGGTGAACTGCAGCGGCTGAATGGCCGTATCGCCTCGCTGGAAGCGCTGCAGCAGGCCGCAATGGACCCGGGTAAAGGCGTCGTTGAATGGCTGCAGGACCAAGGGCTCGATCAACGGCCACGTCTTGCCGACGGGCTACGTGTCGAGCCGGGCTGGGAGTTGGCAGTTGAAACCGTGCTGGGCGCCGATTTGCAAGCGGTCCTGCTGGATCGTTTCGACGACCTGGACTTTGGCGGCTTCGAGCAGGGCGATCTGCGTCTTGTCAGTCCCCAGCTGGCAGCGCGAGCCGTCCGCGGCAGCTTGCTGGACAAGGTAACCGCCACCTCGGACCTGTCACCCTGGTTGGGCCGCGTTAAACCGGTCGAGGATCTCGATCAGGCGTTGGCGGAGCGCGCGTCGCTGGCTGACGACGAAAGCCTGATCAGTCGCGACGGTTACTGGGTCGGCCGCCACTTTCTGCGAATCCGTCGAGCCGGGGAGGCCGAATCCGGCTTGCTGGCGCGCAGCCAGGAACTCGAGCGGCTGCAAGCCGAGCGCGACGAAGGCGAAGCGGCTCTTGAACTGCTGAGTGAACAGCTCCTCCAGCTTCGTGAGGCGCAGCGCGAATGGGAAGAGCGCCGCGAGCAGCAGCGTCGGCAGCATCAGGAGCTGTCCCGCCAGCAAGGCGAGCTGAATGCGCGACGTTCTGCCAGCCAGGCCAAACTGGAGCAGCTGACCTTGCGCCGCCAGCGGCTGGATGAAGAGCTGATCGAGCTGTCTGAACAGCGAGCCGTGGAAACCGAGCAGCTCGGCGAGGCGCGGCTGCAGCTGCAGGACGCGCTGGATGCCATGGCGCTGGTGACCGAGCAGCGAGAGACGCTGTTGGCGAGCCGTGACGGCATCCGTGAGCAGCTCGATCGCATCCGCCAGGAAGCCCGTCAGCACAAGGACCACGCCCATCAGTTGGCCGTTCGGGTCGGATCGCTCAGGGCGCAGCACGACTCGACCCGCCAGGCGCTCGAGCGCTTGGAGCAACAATTCGAGCGTGCCCTGGAGCGACGCGAGCAGCTGAGTCTGAATCTGGACGAAGGGCAGGCGCCGCTCGAAGAGTTGCGCATGAAGCTCGAGGAGCTGCTGGAGCGGCGCATGGGGGTCGAGGACGAACTCAAACAGGCACGACTGGCGCTGGAAGACGCCGATCGCGAACTTCGTGACGCCGAGAAGCGGCGTACCCAGGCCGAGCAGCAGGCGCAACTGCTGCGCGGGCAGCTCGAACAGCAGCGTATGGAATGGCAAGCGCTTACGGTGCGGCGCAAAGCCCTGCAGGATCAACTGCGCGAGGATGGGTTCGATCTGCATGGCGTGATCGGGACCCTTCCGGCCGAGGCCAGCGAGTCGGAATGGGAAGCCGAACTCGAGCGCCTGGGGGCACGAATTCAGCGGCTCGGACCGATCAACCTCGCCGCGATCGACGAATATCAGCAGCAATCGGAGCGCAAACGCTACCTCGATGCCCAGAACGACGACCTCACCGAGGCGCTGGAAACGCTGGAAAACGTCATTCGCAAGATCGACAAGGAGACCCGCAACCGCTTCAAGGAAACGTTCGATCAGATCAATAGCGGTCTGCAGGCGCTTTTCCCCAAGGTTTTCGGTGGCGGCAATGCCTATCTGGAACTTACCGGGGAAGATTTACTCGATACCGGGGTGGCGATCATGGCGCGTCCACCGGGCAAGAAGAACAGCACCATCCATCTGCTGTCAGGAGGGGAGAAGGCGTTGACCGCTCTAGCGCTGGTCTTTGCGATCTTCCAGCTCAATCCGGCGCCGTTCTGCATGCTCGATGAAGTGGATGCGCCGCTGGATGATGCCAACGTCGGGCGCTATGCGCGTCTGGTCAAGGAGATGTCGGAAAAGGTGCAGTTCATCTACATCACGCATAACAAGATCGCGATGGAGATGGCTGACCAACTGATGGGCGTGACCATGCACGAGCCGGGTTGCTCAAGGCTGGTGGCGGTCGATGTGGAGCAAGCGGTTGCATTGGCGGAAGCCTGAGTGGCGTGTGATCCAGACGGATCGAGGGCAAGTGGAGACCAATAAAAGAGCCGCGCCGGGCGGTGCACATCTACCGTTCGTCGTGCTAGTTTAGGGCGCAATTTTTACGATGCGCAGATGAGCCTGTTCAGCGGCTGGGAATCTGCGTCTTTATCATCGATTTCAGGGGTTTAAGCATTAATGGATATCGGTCTGCGCGAGTGGCTGATCGTCATCGGCATCATTGTTATCGCCGGCATTCTTTTCGATGGCTGGCGGCGGATGCGCGGTAGCAAGGGCAAGTTGAAGTTCAAGCTGGACCGTAATATCGCCAATAGCTTTCCGGATGATGACGATTCCAACGAATTGCTGGGGCCGCCGCGTGTGGTGAGTCGCAGCAACGAGCCATCGCTGGACGAAGAAGAGCTCCCTTCGATGAGTGCGCGCGATACTAACAAGCGCCGCTCAACGGAACCCCAGCAAGGCGACCTGCGTTTCTCCAACGACGACGCGCCGGTGCCAACATTGCTCGACCCGGTTTCGGATGATGACGAGGACTTGGCTGAAGAATCTGATCAGGACCTGCCTCCGGTTGAGGAAGTGCTCGTCATCAATGTGATCTCGCGCGATCCGCATGGCTTTCGCGGTCCCGCCTTGCTGCAGAACATCCTCGAGAGCGGTCTGAGGTTTGGCGAGATGGACATCTTCCACCGCCACGAGAGCATGGCCGGCAACGGCGAGGTGCTGTTTTCCATGGCCAATGCCGTCAAGCCTGGCACCTTCGATCTGGACGACATCGATCATTTCACCACGCCCGCCGTAAGCTTTTTTCTCGGTCTGCCGGGGCCGCGATACCCGAAGCAGGCTTTCGACGTGATGGTCGCGGCCGCGCGGAAGTTGTCTCAGGAACTGAACGGTGAGCTCAAGGACGATCAGCGCAGCGTGCTGACGGCGCAAACCATCGAGCATTACCGCCAGCGCATCGTCGATTACGAGCGCCGGCAGATGACTACCAAGCGCTGAACCCAGGAACCGCTCTCAGGAGCGGTTCTTTTTTGGGTTGAGAGTGGCGCCCATAGCCATTCTCGAACGCGCCTGGTGAGCGGCACGCCGGCCTAGAGCGCGCACTCGGGCACTCGAAAACAAGGCCTCGCGCGGAGGCGGGTGTTGGCCGCGCACGATCTGAAATGAACCGCGCGCAGCGCGTTTTTGTAAGCGGCCAGAACCGATTTCACCTCCCCGATCGGCTAAAATGCTGCGCCTACCTATCAACCAAGGCGCGCTGATACTGTCTGTATCTGCACTGCCACAGCCACGGCTCCGTCATATGCCTTCCGCCCAAACCGCCGCAGAGCGTATCGCCGAACTGCGCAGCGAAATCGACGCCCACAATTACCGCTACTACGTACTCGACGAGCCCAGCGTCCCCGATGCGGAGTACGACCGCCTGTTCAATGAGCTCAAGGCGCTCGAAGGCGAGCATCCGGAACTGGTCACGCCGGACTCGCCGACCCAGCGCGTTGGCGGTGCGGCGTTGGCTGCGTTCGGCCAGGTTCGCCATGAAGTACCGATGCTGAGCCTGGGCAATGCGTTCGAAGAACAGGATCTGATTGACTTCGACCGGCGCGCGCGCGAGGGGTTGGATCTGCCGGCGGGCGATCTTCTGGGCGGCGGTGCCGTGCTGGAGTACAGCTGCGAGCCGAAGCTCGACGGTCTGGCCGTCAGCCTGCTTTACGAAAACGGCAAGCTGGTGCGCGGTGCGACTCGAGGTGACGGCAGCACAGGCGAAGACATCAGCGCCAACGTGCGCACCATCCGCAACATTCCGCTGAAGCTGCACGGCGACGGTTGGCCGGCGATGCTCGAGGTGCGGGGTGAGATCTACATGCCCAAGGCGGGCTTCGAGGCGCTCAATGCGCGTCAGCTCGAAGCGGGGAACAAGCCCTTTGCCAATCCGCGTAACGCCGCAGCCGGTAGCCTGCGCCAGCTCGATCCGAAGATAACCGCCAGTCGACCGCTGGAGCTCTGTGCCTACGGGGTCGGCCGAAGTGATGGCGAGCTGCCGAACACCCACATCGGTATTCTCGAGGCACTCAAGGGCTGGGGTTTGCCCATCAGTCGCGAGCTGAAGCTGGCCAAGGGCGTCGCTGAATGTCGCGCCTATTTCCAGGCGATCGGCGAGAAGCGCGATGCGCTGCCTTATGAGATCGATGGCGTGGTGTTCAAAGTGAACTCGACCGCGCAGCAGCGCGAACTGGGCTTCCGCGCACGCGAGCCCCGCTGGGCGATCGCGCATAAATTTCCGGCTCGCGAGGAAGTCACCGAGCTGCTCGATGTCGAGTTTCAGGTCGGCCGCACCGGCGCCATCACACCTGTGGCACGGCTGAAGCCCGTGCAGGTCGCGGGCGTGACGGTCTCCAATGCCACGCTGCACAACATGGATGAAGTGGCGCGTCTGGGCGTGATGATCGGCGACACGGTCATCGTGCGCCGGGCCGGTGATGTCATCCCGCAGATTCTTGGCGTGATACCGGAACGCCGTCCTGCCGGCGCACGTCAGGTGCAGGTGCCGGAGCAGTGTCCGGTCTGCGGCTCGGCGGTGGAGCGCACCCAACTGATCAAGCGCAGCAAGGGGCGCGAGTCGATCAGCGAGGGGTCGATCTATCGCTGCGTAGGCCGTCTGGCCTGCCAGGCGCAACTCAAGCAGGCAATTATCCATTTCGTTTCTCGCCGAGCTATGGATATCGATGGTCTTGGCGACAAGATCGTCGAGCAGTTGGTGGATACCGGACTGGTTGGCTCGCCAGCCGATCTGTACTGCCTGACCTTCGAGCAAGTGTTAGCGCTGGAAGGCTTTGCTGAAGTGTCGAGTCGCAACCTGCTCAAAGCCATCGATGCCAGTCGTAGGCCGTCCCTGGCGCGCTTCATCTTTGCCTTGGGCATCCCAGATGTGGGCGAGGGCACTGCCAAGCTATTGGCACGAGCATTGGGTTCGCTCGACAGGATCAGCCGGGCGTTGCCGGACGTGCTGGTCTATCTGCCCGATATCGGTCTGGAAGTCGCGCACGAGATCCATAGCTTCTTCGAGGATGAGCATAACCAGCTCGTCATCGAGCAGCTGCGCGAGCGCAGCGTGCAGTTGCAGGAGGAGGGCGAAGTGCATCCTGAGTTTGCCGCCTGCGCAACCCTGGCTGGTCTGCTCGACAGACTCGACATTCCCTTCATCGCCAGTACGGGTGCCCAGCGTCTCGCTGACCGCTTCGGCAGTCTCGACGGCATCATCGAGGCCGACTGGTTGGACCTGCGCCAGGTCGAACGCCTCAATGAAAAGGCCGCCCGTGCGCTACGCGACTACTTTGACGATCCGGCCAACGCCGAGCGCGCCCGCGCCATCGAGGCCCAGCTCCGTGAGTTCGGAATGCACTGGCAGAGCGAACGAAAGGCGACGGAGGGACTTCCGTTGGCGGGCCAGACCTGGGTGCTCACCGGCACGCTGGAAAGCATGAGCCGCGACGAGGCGAAGGCAAAGCTGGAGGCCTTGGGTGCCAAGGTCTCGGGTTCCGTCTCGGCCAAGACCAGCGTGGTAGTTGCTGGGCCGGGCGCGGGTTCGAAGCTGGCCAAGGCCAACGAGCTGGGCCTTGTAGTAGCGGATGAGGAATCCTTCCTGCAACGGCTCGCTGAACTCGAGCACTAACTCAGTATCAGCTCCTCGGCTTCGCGCCGAGGTCGGCGCTCCCACACAAGCTCAGCCAGCGCAGGCGGTGTTTTTCTGCTTTTGTGGGAGCCGCGCCCCCGCGGCGAAAAGACCCGTCTTGCCAGCCCATACGCAAGGCTTCGCGCCGAGGTCGGCGCTCCCACACAAGCTCAGCCAGCGCAGGCGGTGTTTTTCTGCTTTTGTGGGAGCCGCGCCCCCGCGGCGAAAGGACCGTCCTGCCAGCGCAGGCGTAACGCTTCGCGCCGAGGTCGGCGCTCCCACACAAGCTCAGCCAGCGCAGGCGGCGGTTTTGTGCTTTGTGGGAGCCGCGCCCCCGCGGCGAAAGGACCGTCCTGCCAGCGCAGGCGTAACGCTTCGCGCCGAGGTCGGCGCTCCCACGCAAGCTCAGCCAGCGCAGGCGGTGTTTTTCTGCATTTGTGGGAGCCGCGCCCCCGCGGCGATAGGACCGTCCTGCCAGCCCATACGCAAGAGCTTCGCGCCGAGGTCGGCACTCCCACATTAAGCTCAGCCAGCGCAGGCGGCGCTTTTTGTGCTTTTGTGGAGCCGCGCCCCCGCGGCGAAAGGACCGTCCTGCCAGCACATACGCAAGGCCTCGCGCCGAAGTTGGCATGCTTGGAAATATCAAGGCAACGTCCGTGATTTTTTCTAAAGAAATTCCCCGCCTGTCCGAAAACCTTCGCAGGCGGGCTCGTTTGCTAGCGCGTTCGCCGGTGTCGTACAGGTTGTTCTCGGGGCTTGCAAAAAATTTCAAATGCCTCCTAAAGCTCACCGAAACGACGCCGATAAGCTAATCGAATGCGAACTCAATGGGTGCCTGGGCAAATAGCCGGCCCGGAGTCGCAAGCTCAGGCAACCAAAGTAACTAGCGCCCTTGGAGGCTCATCATGGCTCTCACAGTCAATACCAACGTAGCGTCCCTGAACACTCAGCGGAACCTCAGCAGTTCCTCGAACGCTCTCAGCACCTCTATGCAGCGTCTTTCCACAGGCAGCCGCATCAACAGCGCCAAAGATGACGCGGCCGGGCTGCAGATTTCCAACCGTCTGACCAGCCAGATCAATGGTCTGGGTGTTGCGGTACGCAACGCTAACGACGGTATCTCCCTGGCGCAGACCGCGGAAGGCGCCCTGCAGCAGTCCACCAACATTCTGCAACGTATGCGCGACCTTTCTCTGCAAGCTGCTAACGGCTCGAACGCCGGTACCGAACGTAGCGCTCTGCAGCAGGAAGTAACCCAACTGCAAAGCGAACTGACGCGGATTGCCGAAACCACAACCTTCGGTGGACGCAAGCTGCTCGATGGTTCGTTTGGCTCGTCCAACTTCCAGGTTGGCGCGAATGCCAACGAGACCATTTCTGTAGCGCTGGCGGGTGCTGGTGCGAATGCTATCGGTAGCTACCAGGTCAAAGGTGGCGGTTCGATCTTCGGAACGGCCGTCGATAGTGCCGCGGGTGCTAACGGTTCAGCTATCGGTGACCTGACCATCACCGGAAACGGCAAAACAGCTACTGCTACTGTTGCAGCAAACGCATCGGCGAAAGACTTTGCCTCCGCTGTCAACTCCACCACCAGCAGTACAGGCGTTTCCGCCACGGCGCGCACTGAGGCGATTCTAGGTGGCTTCAGTGTGGATGACGGTACTCAGCTGTCGTTTGATGTAACCGTAGGAACTCAGACTGTTAGTATCGCTGGTGCGACTTCGCTTAAGGATGTTTCTGATCAGATCAACTCCCAGGCGGGTAAATCTGGCCTGAATGCAGTGCTTGAAGGCGATAAGCTTCGTCTGACTAACGACAAGGGCGAAAATATCTCCATCGCGGCGGTAACCGGAGACGGCACCACGCCTGCGCTGACCATTGCCGGCGTAGCCGCTGACGGTACAGAGGGTACTGCCGACGACGCCACTGATGGTGCGGTTGTGACTGGAAACGTCACGGTAAACTCTGCATCCGGTTACGTAATGACCGCCGCAACGGACCTCACTGAGGCTCTGAGCTCTGGTGTAGGTACCTTGGCCTCGGTCGGCAGCATCGACATCTCTACCGCCTCAGGTGCGCAGGACGCTCTGGCAATCATCGATGGTGCGATTGCCAAGATCGACTCTCAGCGAGCTGACCTCGGTGGCGTGCAGAACCGTTTCGACAACACGATCGCCAACCTGCAAAGCATCTCTGAAAACGTCTCCGCCGCCCGCGGGCGTATTCAAGATACCGACTTTGCGGCTGAAACTGCCAACCTGAGCAAGAACCAGATTCTGCAGCAGGCTGGTACCGCGATCCTCGCCCAGGCCAAGCAGCTGCCGCAGGCAGTCTTGAGTCTGCTGCAGTAACCGGGCAGCGGCGTTGACGATGGAGGTAGGGCGGTGCTCTACCTCCATTGATTCATGAGGGTGAATCAATGGACATCGGAAAGATAGCTGGCAACACCGCATCGTCGATAGTGACTGGGTCGTCACCCAGCCTTCTCAAGGAGGCTGGGTTTTCTTCGTTGGACAAGCGTCAGGCACCGGAGAAGCAGGACGAGAAGAAAGGTCCAGAGAGCATGACCAACCTGGTCGAGCGGTTCCGTTCACAGGTGCAGAGCATTCAGCGTGATCTGAGCTTTAGCGTGGATGATTCGACTGGCGATGTAGTTGTTCAAGTCATCGATGGCAATTCAGGCAAGGTTGTTCGACAGATTCCATCTGAGGAGATCCTCCGGCTCACTGAGCGGTTGGATGAGATGCGCAGTTTGATGTTTGAGACCAAGGCATAAACGGCATGGTTTTTGTTTGTTTATGCTTAAGGTTTCGCAGGTAACATTTTCTTGACGGGGTATGGCTATGGCAGGCGTAACAGGCATCGGATCGGGGATCGACATCGACAGTATCGTCGCCAGCATGGTGACCGCTGAGCGTGCGCCCAAAGAAACGCAGCTTGCCAATCTCGAAAAGAAAACTACTACACGGATTACCGCTGTTGGCGCCCTCAGGGGGGCAATCAGCGAGTTCCAGACCGCGCTGGGCGCGTTGAACAAGCCCGCACTTTTTCAGGCTCGCTCCGCCACGTCGAGCAAGCCGGACATTCTTTCCGTGACTGCAGGTACAACCGCTGGGGCCGGTAGTTACAAGGTCGAAGTAAGTCAGCTCGCGGCGAGCAGCAAGGTGGCGCTACGTGCGATCGCGGATGACCCAGCTGCACCCGTGACCCTTGGGACGGGCAAGCTGACCGTCAGTGTTGGCAATAATGCCCTGCCGGCTATCGATGTGGATGCCAGCAACAATACGTTGGCAGGCATTCGCGACGCGATCAACAAAGCTGGCGCCGAGCAGGGCGTTACGGCGACCATAGTGACCGACGACGATGGCTCGCGCTTGGTATTGAGCAGTTCTACTACCGGGGCGCAGGAAGATATTACCGTCCAGATCGAGAATGCCACTGGCGACCTAGGAAAGCTTGCCTTTGCTGGGCCAGCCGACGCTACCAATGACGCCGGAGCGCCTAAGGTGCTTGCTACCGCCGCCTCTGCCTCCTTGACCATCGACGGTCTGCCAGTCACAAGCAAATCGAATAAGTTGAGCAATGCCATCGAGGGGGTGACACTCAATCTCCTGACGAAAACTGAGCCGAATACACCGCTCACGGTGACGGTGGGTCTGGATAAAGGCGGAGTTAAAACCCAGGTTCAGTCCTTTGTTGATGCTTACAATAAGCTGATCGGCGTCATCAACGCCCAGACCAAGGTCACCTCTGTAGGGGATGGCAAGGCGCCTGTTACGGGTGCGCTAGTCGGCGATGCGACGGCTCGTACGCTGCTCGGCACTATCCGAAACGAGCTGATTAACGTCCAGGGTGACGGAAACATACGGGCCCTCACCGATATTGGAATTACCACTCAGAAAGACGGCACCTTGACGGTCGATAGCAAGAAGCTCGACAAAGCGCTGGCTGATAATTTCGAGCAGTTATCAGGGTTGTTTACCGGAGAGACCGGACTGGCGACACGTCTCGATGCCAAACTCAAGCCCTATACCGAAACCGGTGGCATTCTCGAGCAGCGCAACAAGCAGATGACCGAGACCATTGCAGGCATCGACAAGCAGAAGGAAGACCTTAACCGGCGCCTCACCTCACTACAGGAACGACTTTACAAGCAGTTCAATGCGATGGATTTGCTGGTGGGGCAGTTGTCCAACACCTCCTCGAGCTTGCTGGCATCCCTTGAGAATTTGCCGTGGGCGGCTAGCAATTCGAAGAGGTAGGTCCTGCTTCTAATGAATCAAACCGCCGGCTAGGCGGTTTTTTCATTTAAAGCCTGACATTGCTATCAAGCTTGAGCGCGTTCGACCGATAAGCTTTACATGCAAACTGATGTGGCAAGGGGCTCATCCAAATGTACGCAATGTCAGCAATGAAGCAGTATCAGCAGGTCGGCGTTAAGGTTCAGGTCAACGAGGCCGATCCTCACCAGTTGATCCAGATGCTGATGCAAGGTGGCCTGGATCGTATCGCGCAGGCAAAAGGGGCTATGGAGCGCGAAGAATTCGCGGAAAAAGGCGTCTTGATTGGCAAGGCTATCAATATCATCGGCGGGCTGCGCGATTCGCTCGATAAGAGCGTTGGCGGTGAGCTGGCGGAAAACCTCGACAGCCTCTATGAATACATGACGATGCGCCTGTTCGAGGCCAGCCGCCATAACGATGTTGACAAGCTCAACGAAGTGGGCAGATTGCTAGCCGAGATCAAGTCGGCCTGGGATCAGATCGCACCCAAGGCTTGACTCGGTCATCTTCTCAGCAGAACACCGTCAGCGCATCGTACCCATCTGTTTTATAGAGGACCGACATGCCATCAAGCAAAGAAGCGTTCGCTACGCTGACTGGCAAACTGCGCGATGCGTTGGCGGCAAACGATTGGGAGGCCATCGCGCGGCTGGACGATGAATGCCGTGCGCAAATGGCGACATTGAACGGCGCTGAAGCTCTGGATGTCGGGTTGCGTGAGCAACTTGCAGAGCTATCGCAGTTATACCTCGAGCTTCAGCAGTCCGGTCGAGCGGAGCGGGAACGCTTAGCTGCCGAGTTGATTCGCTTGAACCAATCGAAGCAGGTGAGGCAAGCCTACGAGCCGCTGGGATAAGCCATTCACACGGCCGTCGGGGTTGCGGTCTCTCTAGCCGCTTCGCAATTTCCTCTGACGTTTCTTGTTGAATGCCTGCTTGCACGACTGGCTTCTCGCTCCCCTGGGGGTGAACGGTACTCCCATCCACCCTCAGGCTGCAGCACAACGAAAGGCTTCGTCGCGTTTAGCGATACTCGCAAAGATAGGCGGTATCGGTCGCGACCTTGAGCTGAAACTTGCTGTTGGCCGGCACGGTGAACTGGCTCCCTGTGCCGAACGTCTGGTAGTTCTCGCTTCCGGGCAGCTTAACGTCCAGGCTGCCTGCCACCACATGCATGACCTCCAGCTGATTGGTGCCGAATTCATAGTCGCCGGGCGCCATGACGCCGATTGTGGCCGGGCCTGCGGCCATGTCGAACGCGATGGATTTGACGGTGCCGTCGAAGTATTCGTTGACCTTGAACATTCGCAACTCTCGGTGAAGAAAATGGGCGGCCAGTATGCCGAAGCGGCGTAGTGGCGTCATCTGATCAGCTATCCAAAAAGCGGCACTTTCCTTTCGGTCCGCGCTGCGCTCACGACCGAAAAATGAAGTACACCGCGCCCAGCAGGCAGAGTCCGGCCCATAGGTAGTCGAGCTTCATCGGTTGCTGCATGTACAGCACGCTGAAGGGAAGGAATATGCCGAGCGTGATCACCTCTTGCATGATCTTCAGTTGTCCGATCGAGAGCTCCGTATAGCCGATTCGGTTGGCTGGCACCATGATCAAATATTCGAACAAGGCAATACCCCAGCTGACGAGGGCGGCTATCAGCCATGGCTTGGTCCCGAGTGTCTTCAGGTGGCCGTACCAGGCAAAGGTCATGAAAAGGTTGGAAATACAAAGCAGGGCAGCGGTCTGAAGCCAGATGGGCATGGGCGTACTCCGGGGCGATGGCGGATCCTATGGCCCTGCACATGGCTTCGCAAGTGCTCTAAGTCAGGTCTCGCGGTGCTAGTGCGTTTTGCGTGAGCAGCCATTATTATCGCCGCCCGTTTTTTCATCTCGGATGTTTGAAATGGATTGTCGTCCTGGTTGTGGCGCGTGTTGCATTGCCCCGTCGATCAGCTCCCCGATTCCCGGCATGCCTTTCGGAAAGCCAGCCGGCGAGCGTTGCATGCATCTCTCCGAGCAAAATCTTTGCGGGTTGTTTGGTCTGTCAACGCGTCCGGCAGTCTGTGCTGCGTTCCAGGCTGATCATGCGGTTTGTGGTGAGAGTCGGCAGGACGCGATCCGCCTGCTTGGCTGGCTTGAGCAGGCGACGGGATAACTAACCAGTGCGACTGTGGGAGCGCCGACCTCGGCGCGAAGCTTTTTGTCAGAGACGCGCGCCATACCAGCACGGCGGACCTAAGGCGGAATCTTGCTCCTGACCTGGCGATACTTGCTAATGGCAGCCGAGGATCATTCGCCAAGCTATCGCCTGCCCGGACGGCCGCCGAAACAGTTGCTGACAGGAGGATTGACCAGGGCGAGGAGGGATACGAAAAGGCCGCCCAGTTGGGCGGCCTTTTGTCATTTCCGGCTAAGGAATCAGCGTGGCAGGTCGCGCTGTGGGTGGCCGGTGTACAGCTGGCGTGGGCGGCCGATCTTCTGGCCCATCGCGATCATTTCCTTCCAGTGGGAGATCCAGCCGACAGTACGCGCCAGGGCGAAGATCACGGTGAACATACTGGTCGGTATGCCGATGGCCTTGAGGATGATGCCCGAGTAGAAGTCGACGTTCGGGTACAGGTTGCGCTCGGCGAAGTAGGGGTCGTTCAGCGCGATTTCTTCAAGCTTCATCGCCAGCTCAAGCTGCGGGTCGTTGATGCCCAGCTCGCCGAGGACTTCGTCGCAGGTCTGCTTCATCACCTTGGCGCGCGGGTCGAAGTTCTTGTAGACGCGATGCCCGAAGCCCATCAGTTTGAACGGATCGTTCTTATCCTTGGCCTTGGCCAGGAATTTCTCGATGTTCGATACGTCGCCGATTTCGTCCAGCATTGTCAGAACGGCTTCGTTCGCACCGCCGTGTGCTGGTCCCCAAAGCGCTGCGATACCGGCAGCGATACAGGCGAAGGGGTTGGCGCCAGTGGAGCCTGCCAGGCGAACGGTGGAGGTGGAGGCGTTCTGTTCGTGGTCCGCGTGGAGAATGAAGATACGGTCCATCGCCTTGGCCAGCACCGGGCTGATCGGCTTCACTTCACATGGCGTGTTGAACATCATGTGCAGGAAGTTTTCCGCGTAGTTCAGGTCGTTACGCGGATACATCATGGGCTGGCCCATGGAGTACTTGTAGACCATCGCCGCGAGGGTTGGCATTTTGGCAACCAGGCGCACGGCCGAGATCTCGCGGTGGTGCGGATCGTTGATGTCCAGCGAGTCGTGGTAGAAGGCCGAGAGCGCGCCGACGACGCCGCACATGATGGCCATCGGGTGCGCATCGCGGCGGAAGCCGTTGAGGAATGACTTGAGCTGCTCGTGAACCATGGTGTGGTTCTTCACGGTGCTGATGAACTTCGCCTTTTCTTCGGCGGTTGGCAGCTCACCATTCAGCAGGAGGTAGCAGGTCTCGAGATAATCGGCTTTTTCCGCCAGTTGCTCGATGGGGTAGCCGCGGTGCAGCAGAATGCCCTTGTCACCGTCGATGTAGGTGATCTTGGATTCGCAAGAGGCGGTCGACATGAAGCCGGGATCGAACGTGAAGCGACCCGTGGAGGTCAAGCCCCGAACATCGATTACGTCAGGCCCTACGGTGCCGGTTAAAACGGGCAGTTCGATGGCGTCTGCGCCTTCGATGATCAACTGCGCTTTGTTGTCAGCCATGTATGGCCTCCTGTTTTATGCTTGGAATCATCATGGCCCCCCACGCAGGGCCCGCATCACTATAGTGAGATAAATCTCAAAGTCAATTTGCGCGGGCGCCCCGCAGCAGAGGGGGTTTAGGGGTGAATTCGCAACACAGAAACGCTTATTTACGGCATTTGTAACCGGGGGCGCCATGCGCCTTTAGTGGCACTTCACCACATTGTCATTAGCGACCTAACTGTTTATACTCGGCGACCGACCGGCAGGGGCCTTACAGGCAGTTTCCTGTGGGTTGTCACTCGTGGGTGGCGGGTACCGCTGCGTACTCTTCCCAACAACTTTGCCCTGCGTATTAGGGGCTCTCAAGTGTGAAAAAAAGCCGTGAAAAGCCAACGACCTGTAAACCTAGATCTTAGGACTATAAAACTCCCTATCACTGCTTACACCTCGATCCTCCACCGCATATCCGGCGTGATCCTGTTTGTAGGCGTGGCCATTCTGTTGCTTGCGCTGGATGCATCGCTTTCTTCTGCCGAAGGCTTCGAAGACGTGAAGGCGTACCTCAATAGCCCCCTGGCCAAGCTGGTGATCTGGGTGCTGCTGTCTGCATTGCTGTACCACCTGGTGGCCGGTGTACGTCACCTGATCATGGATTCGGGCCATGGCGAGACGCTGGAAGGCGGCAAGCTGGGCTCGAAAATCGTTCTGGCCGTCTCGGCGGTGCTGATCGTTCTGGCGGGAGTGTGGATATGGTAACTAATGTCACGAACTTCTCGCGTTCGGGTCTTTATGACTGGATGGCTCAGCGCGTTTCGGCAGTGGTGCTCGCGGCTTATTTTCTGTTTCTGATCGGATACCTGGTCGCAAATCCAGGGCTGGACTACGCCCAGTGGCAGGGGTTGTTCTCCTCCACCTGGATGCGCATCTTCAGTCTTCTGGCGCTCGTCGCGCTGAGCGTGCATGCATGGGTTGGTATGTGGACGATCTCCACTGACTACCTGACCAACATGGCGATCGGTAAGTGGGCTACCGGTGTGCGTTTCCTCTTCCAGGCAGTGTGTGGCATCGCCATGTTCACATTCTTCGTCTGGGGTGTGCAGATTCTTTGGGGTATCTGATCCATGGCTAGCATTCGTACTCTTTCATATGACGCCATCATCATCGGTGGTGGCGGCGCAGGCATGCGTGCCGCGCTGCAGTTGGCCCAGGGCGGCCATAAAACGGCAGTGGTTACCAAGGTCTTCCCGACGCGCTCGCACACCGTATCGGCCCAGGGTGGCATCACCTGCGCGATCGCTTCGGCTGACCCGAACGATGATTGGCGCTGGCACATGTATGACACCGTAAAGGGCTCCGACTACATTGGTGACCAGGACGCGATCGAATACATGTGCTCCGTTGGGCCGGAAGCGGTCTTCGAGCTCGAGCACATGGGCCTGCCGTTCTCCCGTACCGAGCAAGGTCGCATCTACCAGCGTCCGTTCGGCGGCCAGTCCAAGGACTACGGCAAAGGCGGGCAAGCCGCTCGTACTTGTGCGGCCGCCGACCGTACCGGTCATGCGCTGCTGCATACCCTTTATCAGGCCAACCTGAAGGCAGGCACGTCCTTCCTCAATGAATGGTATGGCGTGGATCTGGTGAAGAATCAGGATGGTGCCATCGTCGGTATCATCGCGATCTGCATCGAAAACGGGGAAACCGTCTACATCCGCTCCAAGGCGGTGGTCCTGGCGACCGGTGGTGCAGGCCGGATCTATGCATCCACCACCAACGCCCTGATCAACACCGGTGACGGTATCGGCATGGCGCTGCGTGCGGGCGTGCCGGTCCAGGACATCGAGATGTGGCAGTTCCACCCGACCGGTATTGCCGGTGCCGGTGTGCTGGTCACCGAAGGTTGCCGCGGCGAGGGCGGTTACCTGATCAACAAGCACGGCGAGCGTTTCATGGAGCGCTACGCGCCGAATGCGAAGGACTTGGCTGGCCGTGACGTGGTTGCTCGTTCCATGGTCAAGGAAATCCTGGCTGGCAACGGCTGTGGTCCGGATGGCGACCACGTCATGTTGAAGCTCGATCACCTGGGCGAAGAAGTACTGCATAGCCGCTTGCCGGGTATCTGCGAGCTGTCGAAGACCTTCGCGCACGTCGATCCGGTCACGGCTCCGGTTCCTGTTGTGCCGACCTGTCACTACATGATGGGTGGTGTCGCCACCAACATCCATGGTCAGGCGATCACCCAGGACGCCAATGGCAACGACAAGATCATCGAAGGCCTGTTCGCGGTAGGTGAAGTGGCTTGCGTATCCGTCCACGGTGCCAACCGTCTTGGCGGCAACTCGCTGCTGGATCTGGTGGTCTTCGGTCGCGCGGCTGGTTTGCATCTCGAGAAGGCGCTGAAAGACGGTATCGAGCATCGCGGTGCGACCGAAACCGATCTGGACGTCGCGCTGAACCGCCTGTCCAGCTTGAACGAACGTACAACTGGCGAAGACGTTGCCTCGTTGCGCAAAGAGCTGCAGAGCTGCATGCAGAACTATTTCGGCGTGTTCCGCACAGGCGAGTACATGCAGAAAGGCATCGCGCAGCTTGCTGATCTGCGTCAGCGCATCGCTGCCGTCAAGATCTCCGACAAGAGCCAGGCGTTCAATACCGCACGTATCGAAGCGCTGGAGCTGCAGAACCTGCTCGAGGTTGCTGAGGCGACTGCCATCGCTGCGGAAACTCGCAAGGAATCGCGCGGCGCGCATGCCCGCGAAGACTTTGAAGAGCGTGATGACGAGAACTGGCTGTGCCACACCCTGTACTTCCCGGGTGAGAAGCGCGTAGCCAAGCGTGCCGTGAACTTCTCTCCGAAGACAGTTCCGACTTTCGAACCCAAGGTCCGGACTTACTGAGGTCGCCGATATGTTGCAAGTGAGCGTTTATCGCTACAACCCGGATAAAGACGAAAAGCCGTACATGCAGGATTTTCAGGTCAATACCGATGGTAAGGACCTGATGGTGCTGGACGTTCTGGCGCTCATCAAGGAGCAGGACGAGGGCTTCTCCTATCGTCGCTCCTGCCGTGAGGGTGTGTGCGGTTCCGACGGCATGAACCTGAATGGCAAGAATGGCCTGGCCTGCATCACGCCGCTGTCGTCCGTGGTCAAGGGCAACAAGCTGGTGGTTCGTCCGCTGCCTGGTTTGCCTGTCATTCGTGACTTGGCCGTGGATATGGGCATCTTCTATAAGCAGTACGAGAAGGTTCGGCCTTACCTGATGAACGATACGCCGGCACCGGCTATCGAACGTCTGCAAAGCCCGGAAGACCGCGAGAAGCTGGATGGTCTGTACGAGTGCATCCTCTGTGCTTGCTGCTCGACCAGCTGCCCGTCCTTCTGGTGGAACCCTGACAAGTTCCTCGGTCCGGCCGCACTGCTGCAGGCCTATCGGTTCCTGGCTGACAGCCGTGATACCGAGACCGAGAGCCGTCTGGCGTCGCTGGATGATCCGTTCAGCGTATTCCGCTGCCGCGGCATCATGAACTGCGTCAGCGTTTGCCCCAAAGGGTTGAACCCGACCAAGGCGATTGGTCACGTGCGCAACATGTTGCTGCAGAGTGCAACCTGATGAGCAGGGGCCTGTAACTATTTGCGTAATTGCAGGTCCGTAATGCTTCACCGCGACACCTTCGGCGCCGGAGTTCAAACTCGGCGCCGAAGTTTTAGCAGGAATCTCAGCCCACAAAGCCGGATTCCGCTCTGAAAATTTGTTGACCAGCAGGAGCATCCGGGGTGGTTCTCGGAAACTATCTGCGCGGTCCGTAGTGGCTTTACCTGGGTCGCTGCTTCAGAACTTGGGAAGTCATGCTGCGGTCTCCACGCTGGTGGTGTCTCCTTATCGAAGGTGACCAGACATGCAAGAAAGCGTAATGCAGCGCATGTGGGACAGTGCCCACCTATCCGGTGGTAACGCTGCCTATGTGGAAGAGCTTTATGAGCTCTACCTGCACGATCCCAACGCTGTGCCCGAAGAGTGGCGCACCTACTTCCAGAAGCTGCCCGTCAGTGGCGGCGCCGCGGCTGACGTATCGCATTCGACTATTCGCGATCATTTCGTCCTGCTGGCCAAGAACCAGCGGCGCGCCCAGCCGGTTTCGGCAGGTAGCGTAAGCAGTGAGCACGAGAAGAAGCAGGTCGAAGTTCTGCGTCTGATCCAGGCGTACCGGATGCGTGGCCATCAGGCTGCCCAGCTCGACCCGCTCGGGTTGCAGCAGCGTCCGGTTCCGGCCGATCTGGCCATCAATAACTATGGTCTGACCGATGCCGACCTGGATACGGTTTTCCGTACCGGCGATCTTGCCATGGGCAAAGATCAGGCAACCTTGCGTGAAATTCACCAGGCGCTGCAAGAGACGTATTGCCGCACCATCGGTGCCGAATTCACCCATATCGTCGATTCCGATCAGCGCAACTGGTTCATCCAGCGTCTGGAAAGCGTTCGTGGCCGTCCGGCGTTCTCGGGCGAAATCAAGTGCCACCTGCTCGAGCGTCTGACGGCTGCCGAGGGCCTGGAAAAGTACCTGGGCACCAAGTATCCGGGTACCAAGCGTTTCGGTCTGGAAGGCGGCGAGAGCCTGATTCCGCTGCTCGATGAGATCGTCCAGCGTTCCGGCTCTTACGGTGCCAAGGAAATCGTCATCGGCATGGCGCACCGCGGTCGTCTGAACGTGCTGGTCAACACCTTCGGCAAGAATCCGCGTGACCTCTTCGACGAATTCGAAGGCAAGAAGGTCGAAGGGCTCAGCTCCGGTGACGTGAAATATCACCAGGGTTTCTCTTCCAACGTGATGACGCCCGGTGGCGAAATCCATCTGGCGATGGCCTTCAACCCGTCTCACCTGGAGATCGTTTCTCCGGTGGTCGAAGGTTCCGTTCGCGCCCGTCAGGATCGCCGCAGCGACCCGGCTGGCGACAAGGTTGTTCCGGTGACCATTCACGGTGACGCCGCTGTAGCGGGCCAGGGCGTGGTCATGGAAACCTTCCAGATGTCTCAGACCCGTGCCTATCGCACCGGCGGGACGATCCGGATCGTGATCAACAACCAGGTGGGCTTCACGACCAACAAGCAGGAAGACGCGCGCTCCACCGAGTACGCGACCGACGTGGCCAAGATGATTCAGGCCCCGATCTTCCATGTGAACGCCGACGATCCTGAGGCTGTTCTGTTCGTCACGCAGTTGGCTGTCGACTATCGCATGCAGTTCAAGCGCGACATCGTCATCGATCTGGTCTGCTATCGTCGCCGTGGCCACAACGAGGCCGACGAGCCGAGCGGTACTCAGCCGCTGATGTACCAGAAGATCGCCAAGCAGCGCACCACCCGCGAGCTGTACGCCGACTCCCTGATCCAGTCCAAGGTGCTGGAGGAAGGGCAGGTCCAGTCGAAGGTTGATGACTATCGCACTGCATTGGATAACGGCCTGCACGTGGTCAAGAGCCTGGTCAAAGAGCCCAACAAGGAGCTCTTCGTCGATTGGCGCCCCTACCTGGGGCACGCCTGGACCGCCCGCCACGATACCCGCTTCGACCTCAAGACCCTGCAGGAACTGTCCGGCAAGATGCTGGCGATCCCGGAAGGCTTCGTGGTTCAGCGTCAGGTATCGAAGATCCTCGAGGATCGTCAGCGGATGGGCGCCGGCGCGCTGGCAATCAACTGGGGGTACGCCGAGACATTGGCTTACGCGACCCTGTTGTTCGAAGGCCACCCGGTGCGTATCAGCGGCCAGGACGTAGGGCGCGGCACCTTCTCGCACCGCCATGCCGCGTTGCACAACCAGAAGGACGGCAGCACCTACATCCCGTTGCAGCACCTGTACGAAGGTCAACCGCGTTTCGATCTGTACGACTCCTTCCTCTCG
This sequence comes from Stutzerimonas stutzeri, assembly GCF_019090095.1. Taxonomy (NCBI): domain Bacteria; kingdom Pseudomonadati; phylum Pseudomonadota; class Gammaproteobacteria; order Pseudomonadales; family Pseudomonadaceae; genus Stutzerimonas; species Stutzerimonas stutzeri. The sequence continues at coordinate 186,549 of NZ_JAGQFP010000001.1, forward strand.
GAAGAGGCTGTACTCGCGTTCGAATACGGCTACGCGACCACCATGCCCAACGCGCTGGTGATCTGGGAAGCCCAGTTCGGTGACTTCGCCAACGGTGCACAGGTCGTCATCGACCAGTTCATTACCAGCGGCGAACACAAGTGGGGACGCCTGTGCGGTCTGACCATGCTGCTGCCTCACGGTTACGAAGGGCAGGGTCCTGAGCATTCGTCCGCTCGCCTGGAACGCTACCTGCAGCTGTGCGCCGAGCACAACATTCAGGTTTGCGTGCCGACCACGCCAGCGCAGGTCTATCACATGCTGCGTCGCCAGGCGATTCGTCCGCTGCGCAAACCGCTGGTGGCCCTGACGCCCAAGTCGTTGCTGCGCCACAAGCTGGCGACCTCGACCCTCGAAGAGTTGACTCAAGGCTCGTTCCTGACCGTGATCCCCGAGATCGATCAGATCGAACCGAGCAAGGTCGAACGGCTGATCATGTGTAGCGGCAAGGTCTACTACGATCTACTGGACAAGCGTCGCAACGAGGGCCGTGAAGATATCGCGATCATTCGTCTCGAGCAGCTCTATCCATTCCCGGAAGATGATCTGGCAGAGGTGCTCGCGCCGTACCAGAACCTCAAGAGCATCGTCTGGTGTCAGGAAGAGCCGATGAACCAGGGCGCCTGGTACTGCAGCCAACACCACATGCGTCGTGTTGCCGTCGCGCACAAGAAGGAATTGTTCCTGCAGTACGCAGGTCGTGAAGCGTCCGCTGCTCCAGCGGTTGGCTACGCCTCCATGCACGCCGAACAGCAGGAAAAGCTGCTGCAGGACGCGTTCACCGTTTAACTCATTCTTGCAAGAGGCCGCGCTCAGGCGGCCTCGATGTAGAAACCGAATCAATAGGACCCAGCTAATGGCTATCGAGATCAAAGCCCCCCAATTTCCGGAATCGGTTGCTGACGGCACCGTTGCCACCTGGCACAAGCAGCCGGGCGATGCGGTCAAGCGCGACGAGCTGATCGTCGATATCGAGACCGACAAAGTGGTGATGGAAGTACTGGCGGAAGCCGACGGCGTGCTGACCGAAATCGTCAAGAACGAAGGCGACACGGTGCTCAGCGGTGAACTGCTCGGCAAGCTGGACGCCGGCGCGACCGCCAGTGCTGCGGCACCGGCCTCCGCTCCCGCCGAAGCCCCTGCCGCTGCGCCAGCAGCAGCGCCAGCCGCCAGCAGTGAAGATGCCATTCTGGCGCCTGCCGCTCGCAAGCTTGCCGAAGAGAACGGCATCGACCCCAACAGCGTCAAAGGCACCGGCAAGGACGGTCGCGTCACCAAGGAAGATCTGGTTGCCGCCATCGAAGCCAAGAAGTCCGCACCCGCTGCGGCCAAGCCTGCCGCCAGCACTGCTGCGGCGCCGGTCGTTACCGGCGGTGGCGATCGTACCGAGAAGCGTGTGCCGATGACCCGTCTGCGGGCCAAGGTTGCCGAGCGTCTGGTCGAAGCCCAGTCGAACATGGCGATGCTGACCACCTTCAACGAAGTCGACATGACCGAGGTCATGGCGCTGCGCTCGAAGTACAAGGATCTGTTCGAGAAGACTCACAACGGCGTGCGTCTGGGTTTCATGTCGTTCTTCGTCAAGGCATCGGTCGAGGCGCTCAAGCGCTTCCCGGCGGTCAACGCCTCGATCGACGGTAGCGACATCGTCTACCATGGCTACCAGGATATCGGTGTGGCGGTCTCCAGCGACCGTGGTCTGGTCGTACCTGTACTGCGCAACGCTGAGCTGATGAGCCTGGCCGAAGTCGAAAGCGGCATCGCCACCTTCGGCAAGAAGGCCCGTGATGGCAAGCTGTCGATCGACGAGATGACTGGCGGCACCTTCACCATCACCAATGGCGGTACGTTCGGCTCGATGATGTCGACCCCCATCGTCAACCCGCCGCAAGCCGCCATCCTCGGCATGCACAACATTCTGCAGCGCCCGATGGCCGTCAATGGTCAGGTCGTGATTCGGCCGATGATGTATCTGGCGCTGTCCTACGATCACCGCCTGATCGATGGCAAAGAAGCGGTCAGCTTCCTGGTGACGATCAAGAATCTGCTTGAGGATCCGGCTCGTCTGTTGCTGGACATCTGATAAAGCAGCTACAGGCTGCAAGTGGAGAGCCGCGGTTATGGCGGCTCCGCTTGCGGCTTGTGGCTTTTTTTGCTTCTGCTTGAATGAGGGATTTGCTAATGAGCGATAAATTCGACGTCGTCGTCATCGGGGCCGGCCCCGGCGGATATGTGGCTGCCATTCGTGCCGCGCAGCTGGGCCTGAAGACCGCCTGTATCGAAAAATATCAGGGCAAGGAAGGTAAGACCGCGCTGGGCGGTACCTGCCTGAACGTCGGTTGCATCCCGTCCAAAGCATTGCTGGATAGCTCCTACAAGTTCCATGAAGCCCATGAAAGCTTCAAGGTGCACGGCATCAGCACCGGCGAAGTGGCCATGGACGTACCGACCATGGTGGCCCGCAAGGACCAGATCGTTAAGAACCTCACCGGTGGCGTAGCTGCGCTGATGAAGGCGAACGGCGTGACCGTATTCGAAGGTCACGGCAAGCTGCTCAGCGGCAAGCAAGTCGAAGTGACCGGCCTGGACGGCAACACCCAGGTGCTGGGCGCAGAGAACGTGATCCTGGCTTCCGGCTCCAAGCCGGTTGACATTCCGCCGGCTCCGGTCGATCAGAAGATCATCGTCGATTCAACCGGCGCGCTGGATTTCCAGAGCGTACCGGCCAAGCTGGGCGTCATCGGTGCTGGTGTGATCGGTCTGGAACTGGGTTCGGTGTGGGCGCGTCTGGGCGCCGAAGTCACCGTCCTGGAAGCCATGGACAAGTTCCTGCCAGCCGCGGACGAGCAGATTTCCAAAGAAGCATTCAAAGTGCTGAGCAAGCAGGGTCTGAAGATTCTGCTGGGCGCGCGTGTGACCGGTTCTGAGGTGAAAGGTGATCAGGTCACCGTCAACTTCACCAACGCCGAAGGCGAGCAGCAGCAGACGTTCGACAAGCTGATCGTCGCCGTCGGCCGTCGTCCGGTGACCACCGACCTGCTGGCCGCTGATGCTGGCGTCGACATGGATGAGCGTGGCTTCATTTTTGTCGACGACTACTGCGCTACCAGCGTTCCCGGCGTATACGCCATCGGCGACGTGGTGCGCGGCGCGATGTTGGCGCACAAGGCCTCGGAAGAGGGCGTGATGGTGGCTGAGCGCATCGCGGGCCACAAATCGCAAATGAACTACGACCTGGTTCCGTCGGTCATCTATACCCATCCGGAAATCGCATGGGTCGGCAAGACTGAGCAGGCGCTCAAAGGCGAGGGCGTGGAAATCAACGTCGGTACCTTCCCGTTCGCCGCGAGCGGTCGTGCGATGGCGGCCAACGACACCGCCGGTCTAGTCAAGGTCATCGCCGATGCCAAGACTGACCGTGTGCTGGGTGTCCACGTGATGGGGCCGGCTGCGGCGGAACTGGTTCAGCAGGGTGCGATCGGCATGGAGTTCGGCACCAGCGCTGAAGACCTCGGCATGATGGTCTTCTCCCATCCGACCATGTCCGAAGCGCTGCACGAAGCAGCATTGGCAGTGAATGGTCACGCCATTCACATTGCCAACCGCAAGAAGCGCTAAAGGCGCTGCGGTAGAGAGGCGGGGGGGGGCCGGGAAAAAAAAAAAAAAAAAAAAAAAAAAAAAAAAAAAAAAAAAAAAAAAAAAAAAAAAAAAAAAAAAAAAAAAAAAAAAAAAAAAAAAAAAAAAAAAAAAAAAAAAAAAAAAAAAAAAAAAAAAAAAAATGCAACGTCTGATGCACATCAAACCGAACGGTAGCTAAGATGAATCTTCACGAATATCAGGGTAAGCAGCTGTTTGCCGAGTACGGATTGCCAGTTTCCAAGGGCTACGCGGTCGATAGCCCGAAAGAAGCGGCTGAGGCGTGTGACCACATCGGTGGCACCGAGTGGGTGGTCAAGGCCCAGGTGCACGCGGGCGGTCGCGGCAAGGCAGGCGGCGTCAAGCTGGTGCGTAGCAAGGATGAAGCCCGTGCGTTCGCCGAGCAGTGGCTGGACAAGCGTCTGGTGACCTACCAGACCGACGCCAACGGTCAGCCGGTCAGCAAGATTCTTGTCGAAGCCTGCACTGACATCGACAAGGAGCTCTACCTGGGCGCCGTGGTCGATCGCGCCACGCGCCGGGTGGTCTTCATGGCCTCCACCGAAGGTGGTGTGGACATTGAGAAGGTCGCGCACGACACGCCTGAAAAAATCCTCAAGGCGACTATCGATCCGCTGGTTGGCGCTCAACCATTCCAGGGTCGTGAACTGGCATTCCAGCTGGGTCTGAAAGGTGACCAGGTCAAGCAGTTCACCCATATTTTCGTCAACCTGGGCAAGCTTTTTGTCGATTACGATCTGGCCCTGCTGGAAGTCAATCCGCTGGTGATCAAGAAGGACGGCAACCTGCACTGCCTGGATGCAAAGCTGAACATCGACAGCAACGCCATCTACCGCCAGCCGAAGCTGCGCGGCATGCAGGATCCTTCTCAGGATGACCCGCGTGAAGCGCATGCGGCCAAGTGGGAACTGAACTACGTCGCCCTCGACGGCAACATCGGCTGCATGGTCAACGGCGCGGGCCTGGCCATGGGCACCATGGACATCGTCAACCTGCACGGCGGTCAGCCGGCCAACTTCCTCGACGTAGGTGGTGGCGCGACCAAAGAGCGCGTGACCGAAGCGTTCAAGATCATCCTCTCCGATGACAACGTCAAAGCCGTTCTGGTCAACATCTTCGGTGGGATCGTCCGTTGCGACATGATCGCTGAAGGCATCATCGGCGCGGTCAAGGAAGTCGGCGTGAAAGTGCCGGTGGTCGTTCGTCTGGAAGGCAACAATGCCGAGCTTGGCGCGAAGATGCTGGGTGAAAGTGGTCTGAATATCATCGGCGCGACCAGCCTGACCGATGCGGCCATTCAAGTCGTTAAAGCCGCGGAGGGCAAATAATGAGCGTCCTGATCAATAAAGACACCAAGGTCATCTGCCAGGGCTTTACCGGCTCGCAGGGTACCTTCCATTCCGAGCAGGCGATCGAGTACGGCACCAAGATGGTCGGTGGTGTCACCCCGGGCAAAGGTGGTACCACTCACCTTGGCCTGCCCGTGTTCAATACCGTCAAGGAAGCCGTCGAGGCGACTGGTGCTGATGCGTCGGTCATCTACGTTCCGGCGCCGTTCTGCAAGGACTCGATCCTCGAGGCGGCCTTTGGTGGCATCAAGCTGATCGTCTGCATTACCGAAGGTATTCCGACCCTCGACATGCTCGAGGTGAAGATCAAGTGTGATGAGCTCGGCGTTCGCCTGATCGGGCCGAACTGCCCGGGTGTGATCACCCCCGGCGAATGCAAGATCGGTATCCAGCCCGGCCACATCCACCTGCCAGGCAAGGTCGGTATCGTTTCGCGCTCCGGCACGCTGACCTACGAAGCGGTCAAGCAGACCACGGATGCCGGTTTCGGTCAGTCCACCTGTGTCGGTATTGGTGGCGACCCCATTCCGGGCTCGACTTTCATCGACATCCTCAAGCTGTTCCAGGAAGACCCGCAAACCGAAGCCATCGTGATGATCGGCGAGATCGGCGGCTCTGCCGAAGAGGAAGCCGCGGCCTACATCAAGGCCAACGTGACCAAACCGGTCGTTTCCTACATCGCTGGCGTGACCGCGCCTGCCGGTAAGCGTATGGGCCACGCCGGGGCGATCATCTCCGGTGGCAAGGGCACCGCTGACGAGAAATTCGCAGCGCTGCAGGATGCCGGTGTGAAGACGGTGCGCTCGCTTGCCGACATCGGCAAGGCGCTTGCTGAACTGACCGGTTGGGCGGTCAAGCAGGGCTGATCCCCGCCCCGCCATGCGTAACAGAATGCCAGTCAGCTCGCTGACTGGCATTTTTGTTTCTGAGGGATAATTCCTGGCCTGGCGCGGCCGTCAGCTCGACCGCGAAGACGGATCAACCAGCGCCGTTCAGCCAAAATGACGCAGATTCTCGCCCTGACGGCGCGTTTCCATTAAGGTGCGTGCTTTTTTCGGGCGGCGAGGCCGCTCGGCACCGACGATCAAACACACTTGGGTGCGTTCGCCGTACCAGAACCCTCCTGCCGTGGTAACTACCGATGACTCGATTGAAAGGCCTGGATCTGTTGGCCCTAGGATTCATGACGTTTGCACTGTTTCTAGGTGCGGGCAATATCATCTTCCCGCCCAGTGCGGGGCTCGCTGCCGGGCAAACCATCTGGCCGGCTGCGACGGGCTTTCTGCTGACGGGTGTCGGCTTACCGCTGCTTACGGTGGTCGCGCTGGCCCGTGTGGGCGGTGGGATGGATCGGTTGACCGCTCCATTGGGGCGGGTTGCCGGCACGTTACTGGCGGTGGCGGTGTACTTGGCTATCGGCCCGTTGTTCGCCACCCCGCGCACCGCGGTCGTCTCGTTCGAAATGGGCGTAGCCCCTTTTACGGGCAATGCCGGTACGCCACTGCTGGTCTATACGGTGGTGTTTTTCGCCGCGACGCTGTTCCTCGTCTTGAACCCGGGGCAGTTGGTCAATCGCGTCGGCAAGTTCATTACACCGGTGCTGCTCGCCGCCTTGCTGGTCTTGGGCGGCGCAGCGTTTTTTGCGCCGGCCGGTGAGATCGGCGCAACGGCGGAAAGCTACCGCAACGGCCCATTGCTCAAGGGTTTCCTCGAAGGCTACCTGACGATGGATACGCTGGGCGCGCTGGTGTTCGGCATTGTCATCGCTACCGCCATTCGTGATCGCGGCGTATCCGCGCCAGCGTTGATCACCCGTTACTCGATGATTGCCGGGGCCATCGCCGCCGTCGGGCTTTCGCTTGTTTATCTGGCGCTGTTCTACCTCGGTGCCACCAGCCAAGGCATCGCGGGCGATGCGCAAAATGGTGTTCAGATCCTGACCACCTATGTTCAGCATACGTTCGGTACCACCGGCAGTCTGTTGCTGGCGATGGTTATCACCCTGGCATGCCTGACGACTGCGGTCGGGCTGACGGCAGCCTGCGGCGAATTCTTCAGCAGCCTCCTTCCGGTGGGTTACCGTTCGGTGGTCGTGGTGTTCACGCTGTTCAGCCTGGTGGTGGCGAATCAGGGGCTGACTCAATTGATCAGCGTGTCGGTGCCCGTACTGGTCGGGCTTTATCCGCTGGCCATCATGCTGGTTTCCCTGAGCCTGCTCGACCGTTGCTGGTTGTCGCCGAGCCGGATATTCATTCCGGTGATGGCGGTAACCTTGGTATTCGGTGTAGCGGACGGCCTTTCGGCTGCGGGTCTATCCACCTGGGTGCCGGAGGCGTTCACGACCTTGCCGCTGGCGGCACAGAGCATGGGTTGGCTGGCGCCGGTGTTGCTGACCCTGGTCGCCGCGATCGCTATCGATCGTGCGCTCGGCGTCCCGCAAGCCAGCAAGGAAACGGGCACGCGCTGAGCACGAAGCGGGCCTATAATCAGATGCGATTTCTCCAGGGGCTTATATGTCAATTCCGAGTCATCTAGTGCCGCATCTGATCGCCGTTCTCTGGTTCGTCGTGTGCTGGGCCGGATACACCCGATACGCCAGTTGGCGCGGCAGAGACACGGCCTGCCTGGCCAGCGTATTGCACCTCTATCGTCAGGACTGGATGCGACGGATGCTGCTGCGCGACAACCGGATCGCCGATGCCAACGTGATCGGCAATCTCGAGCGCAATGCGAGTTTCTTCGCCTCCAGCACATTGATCATTCTCGCCGGCATTCTCACTGCACTGGGCGCCTCGGAGCGGGCGGTTTCGCTGCTGGCCGATCTCCCGTTTGCCCAACCGGTGAGCCGGGGGCTATCGGAAATCAAGCTGCTCGCGCTCGGCGTGGTTTTCGTCTATGCCTTTTTCACCTTCAGTTGGTGCATGCGGCAATATAACTTCGCGGCGGTACTGGTCGCCTCGGCACCGATGGCGGGGGAGCGCAACGTCAGCGACCTGGAGCGCAAGTCCTTCGCTGAGCGCACCGCTCGGGTCGTTTCCATGGCGGCTAACCAGTTCAACTTTGGCTTGCGTGCGTATTATTTCGGAATGGCTACGCTGGCCTGGTTCATCCATCCCTGGTTTTTCATGGTCGTTACCACGGGCGTGGTGCTGGTGTTGTATCGACGCGAATTTCACTCCGATGTGCTGGAAGTCATGGTGTTTACGCCAACCTTGCCTATCGATTCGCCCAAGGAATAGGGGCGTTCGGAGCGGCAGGTTAGAATGGCCGGCTTGATCGAGATTCGAGAACCCGCATGAGCGACAGTCTGATATTGGAACGCACCCAGCATTTCCTCTCCTTGTTACGCCACTGCCAGGTCCTGGGAATGCGCGTCGAGCATGCGGACAGCAAGGGGCTTACCCTGCGTCTTCCGTACAGCGAGATGATCGTCAGCAACCCGGAGAGCGGACTCGTTCATGGTGGTGCCATTACCACGCTGATGGACACGACTTGCGGCATCTCGACGGCATGCGCATTGCCCGAGCTGGAAATCTGCCCGACTCTCGATTTACGCATCGACTACATGCACCCCGCGGAGCCGAATCATGATGTCTTCGGCTTCGCCGAATGTTATCGGGTCACACCGACGGTGATCTTTACGCGCGGAGTCGCTTATCAGCGCGATATCAACGAACCGATCGCTCATGTCGTGGGCGCGTTCATGCGCATGGGCAAGGGTGCAATCGTAAGCCAGCCGCAGGTGCGCCAATGAGCAGTCTGGATCTCGACGCGCTGGTCAAGGAAGCGCACGCCAGCAATGACTACGATGCCCTGTTGAAAATGGTGCCCTACGCGCGGCTTATCGGTATCGAATGCTTGCGGCTGGGCGACGAGATGGTTTTCCGGCTGCCAAAAAACCAGGACAACATTGGCAATCCAATGCTTCCTGCGATCCATGGCGGTGTGATCGCCGGGTTCATGGAACATGCCGCGATGCTGCATCTGCTGATGTTCATGGGCGCGCCACATTTGCCCAAAATCATCGACTTCTCGATAGATTATCTTCGTGCTGGTCATTATCGTGACACCTTTGCCGCCTGCCAGGTTTGGCGCCAGGGGCGTCGCGTAGCCAACGTTGCGGTGACCGCCTGGCAAACCAATCAGGCCGAGCCCATCGCGACAGCGCGTTGCCATTTCAAGGTCAACGAGCCCTGACTCCTGGCGGCGACCCCTTAGTCGTTTCAAGGATGTTGAATGGATGCGTTGCTGATACTGGGCGGGCTGTTGCTGATCGTCTCAGGGCTTGTCTGGTTGGTTGTGCTGGCCTTCGAGAGCAGCCTGCTGTGGGGTGTCGGCAGCCTGCTGCCACCGATCAATCTGTTTTACGTCGTTCGACACTGGGACGTTGCGCGCAAGGCAGTCGGTCTGTCCGGGTTGGGCGTCATTCCGCTGGTCGTCGGATTCACCTTGCTGGCCAGCCAAGATCCGGACCGGCTGGCGGCCATCGCCAGCCTGAAGTGGCTGGAGCCTGATGAGCAGGTACAAAGCCATCGCTTGGCGATTCAGTTGCGAGGAAAGCTTGACGGTCGTCCATTCACTCCAGGAACGGGCCGGCTCGTGGACGGTGTGCTGACGCTGCGCGAAGGGGATGACCTCTTCGCTCGGCAGGAAGTGAACATTCGGCTTGGGGCGATTTCATCCGGTGCCTTGCGAGTCGATGTTCTGCCTGAGGACCTCGATCCGGTACCTGAGATCGAAATCAACTGGATGCGCCCGGACCAGGAACTTCCTGAGGCGCGTCGAGTGAAAAGCGGCTACACCTTGCATCTGGACCTGCAGCCCGTACCACCGAACAGGCTGGCCGGCGATTTTCACCTGGTCTTGCCGGCCCGTTACCATACGAGCCTCAGCGGCCAGGTAGAGCTGTTCACCGATGGGCTGCGGTACCGCGCGGGGCGGGTGGACCTCAGCCACGATTCGGTCGATACGCTGGTGTACTTGGCCCGCGACCATCTGCAGCGGCGCTTCAATACCTGGGCGGTCGAGATCGATTCGACAGACCCGATCGACTTTCACGTGCCGACAGCGGTGTTGGCGGTACAGGCGAAGGTCAATGGCTCGCCAGGCCGGTATCGGTTGAATATTCGCAAAGGCACGCAAGGCTGGGCGGTAGAAGGCAACAACTACCCGGCATTACCCGAGGAAGTTGAAACGCCGCCCGCTGTTGCAGTCATTGAGCGCGCGCCCCAGCCGCAGGACACCTCTGGCCCGAAGCGGCCGCAACGGTTCTCTCTGGAGCTCTTGCTGGAGCACCCCGAACGCTACCAACAGTTGCTGCTGCGAGCGCATACGAGTCGTGGCGGCCTTGCGCAAGGGCGTTTCGTTGGCGTTGATGCGGACGGCAACCTGGCCATCCGCCGTATTCTGAAAGGGCCCGGCGAAGCCATCTATAACCTGACGCCGAGTGACATCGTCCTGCTCGAACTGCTCGAGCCCTAACGTTGCCCCGGCGTGATCGGCGTAGCCCGTCGGTCTGCGCCACTTGAATTTCCGTACCAAGCCCCCATCTGTTCGTCATCGCCGCAGCCGCGGCATGGCCATTGACGATGTGGAGTTTGCAAGACGATGAGTGTGGAGACTCAAAACAAAGAAACCCTGGGCTTCCAGACCGAAGTGAAGCAGTTGCTTCACCTGATGATTCATTCCCTGTACTCGAACAAGGAAATCTTTCTTCGTGAGCTGATTTCCAACGCATCCGACGCGGCTGACAAGTTGCGTTTCGAGGCGCTGGCCAAGCCTGAGCTGCTCGAAGGCGGGGCAGACCTGAAGATCCGCGTCAGTTTCGACAAGGACGCCAAGACCGTGACCCTCGAGGACAACGGGATCGGCATGAATCGTGAGGACGTGATTACCCATCTGGGCACCATTGCCAAGTCGGGCACCGCTGACTTCATGAAGCACCTGACCGGCGACCAGAAAAAGGATTCGCACCTGATTGGTCAGTTCGGCGTAGGCTTCTACTCCGCGTTCATCGTGGCCAACCAGGTCGAGGTGTTCAGCCGTCGTGCCGGCACTCCGGCTGAAGAGGGTGTGTACTGGTCCTCGAAAGGCGAGGGCGAGTTCGAAGTCGCCAACATCGACAAGCCCGAGCGTGGCACCCGTATCGTTCTGCATCTGAAGTCCGGCGAAGAAGACTTTGCCGATGGCTGGCGCCTGCGCAACATCATCAAGAAGTACTCCGATCACATCGCCCTGCCTATCGAATTGCCGAAAGAGTTCCACGGCGAGGAAAAGGACAAGCCGGCCGAGCCCGAGTGGGAAACCGTCAACCGTGCCAGCGCGCTGTGGACCCGTCCGCGTACCGAAATCAAGGACGAGGAGTACCAGGAGTTCTACAAGCACGTCGGCCACGATTTTGAGAATCCCCTGGTGTGGAGCCATAACAAGGTCGAGGGTAAGCTCGAGTACACCTCGTTGCTCTTCGTGCCGGGTCGTGCACCGTTCGACCTGTACCAGCGAGAAGCGCCCAAGGGCCTCAAGCTGTATGTCCAGCGCGTGTTCATCATGGATCAGGCCGACGAGTTCCTGCCGCTGTACCTGCGCTTCATCAAGGGCGTCATCGACTCCAACGATCTGTCGCTCAACGTGTCGCGTGAGATCCTGCAGAAAGATCCGGTCATCGATTCGATGAAGTCGGCACTGACCAAGCGCGTCCTGGATATGCTGGACAAGTTGGCGAAGGACAAACCAGAGGAATACAAGAACTTCTGGAAGCAGTTCGGACAGGTGCTCAAAGAAGGTCCGGCCGAAGATTTCGCCAACAAGGAGAAGATCGCCGGCCTGCTACGCTTTGCTTCCACCAGCGACGCGTCGGGAGAGCAGAGTGTTTCGCTGGCCGACTACCTCGGACGCGTCAAAGAGGGGCAGGACAAGATCTACTACCTCACCGGCGAGTCCTACGCGCAGGTCAAGAACAGTCCGCACCTGGAAGTCTTCCGCAAGAAGGGCATCGAGGTGCTGCTGCTGACCGACCGCATCGACGAGTGGCTGATGAGCTACCTGACCGAGTTCGACGGCAAGCACTTCGTGGACGTCGCGCGCGGGGATCTGGATCTCGGCAAGCTGGACACTGAAGAGGACAAGAAGGCCCTGGAGGAAATCGCCAAGACCAAGGAAGGGCTGGTCGAGCGCCTCAAGACGTCGCTGGGCGACGCCGTGGCGGAAGTGCGCGTATCGCACCGGCTGACCGACTCGCCAGCGATCCTGGCCATCGGGGAGCAGGACCTCGGGTTGCAGATGCGCCAGATTCTCGAGGCGAGTGGGCAGAAGGTGCCGGAGTCCAAGCCGATCTTCGAGATCAATCCGCAGCATCCGTTGATCGAGAAGCTCGATGCCGAGCCGGATGAGGATCGCTTCGCCGACCTGTCGCACATTCTCTTCGATCAGGCCGCGCTCGCCGCGGGCGACAGCCTCAAGGATCCAGCCGCCTATGTGCAGCGCTTGAACAAGCTGCTGGTCGAGCTTTCGGCTTAACTTCTGCAGTGTGTACGCAGAAAGGCCCGTCATTGACGGGCCTTTTTCGTTGAGCCAGACGGGCCGGGCGAGCGGTGAGTCGGCGACGCTCCCATGGCCGGAACGGTAAGCGACCACTGAACCGTCGAGCGCGCGGAAGGTCTATCCGCTTGGCTGTCAGGAGGTCATTGGTTGTTCAACTTAAGAAGCTGTCTTGCTGCGTTGTGTCTGGTCGCTGCGATTGGGCCGGTTCACGCGCGCGATTACCGCTACAGCGATGCGCATCTGCACTTCGTCGATTTCTTCCAGGAAAGCGACGGCATGCGCAAGCTGCTCGAGGCCATGGACGCTGGGGACATCGATCATGTGATGATCAGCGGAATTCCAGTCGCCAAGAAATGGCACGAGAACGAACCCAAGCGACCTCGCTACTATGCCGGCGACGACGCACCTGTCTACTGGTACAGCGCTACCGACGTGGTGGTTGCTGCGGCATTGAAGGAGCTGGACGAAGAGCAGCGGCACCGATTCCATCCGTTTCTCTCGGGCTTCAATCCCAACGACAAGAACGCGGACGCGCACATTCGGCGAATGCTCGATCTCGATCCCGGGCTCTGGCAGGGGCTGGGCGAAGTGTTTACGCGTCACGACGATGTGACCGCTTTGACCGAGGGCGATACGCCTCGCGCCAACAACGAGGCGCTGGGTCGCGTCTATCATCTTGCCGCCGAGTTCGACCTGCCGGTGATGCTCCACTCAAACATCACGTCCAAGCGCGAACGCAACCCGCTGTATCTGGCCGAGCTGGAAGAGCCTCTGCGCAACCATCCGCATACCCGGTTCATTTGGGCGCATGCCGGCACGAGCATGGAGCTGCACCGCCATCAGGAAAAGCTTGAGTTTCTACTGCCTACGGTTAGCCGGCTGCTTGATGACTACCCCAACCTTTTCATCGACCTGTCATGGACGATGCTCAGGCCCTACCTGCTGAATGATGCTGGCGTGCCGGACAAGGAATGGCTGGCGCTGGTCGAGCGCCACCCCACACGTTTCATGATCGGCACCGACGTGGTTGGCCGGTTTGACAGCCTGGCCGAGAGCATTCGCGCCTTCGATCCCTTCCTTGACGCATTGCCCGAAGCCGTTGCCCATAAAGTCGCGCGCGACAATTTCCTGGCGGTCCTGCCTCGCAAGTAAAAAATGAATTCGGCAAGCTGGTACCGGATAGCCTGTTGGCGAAGCCCCGCGTGTTCAGCGCTGGGCATAACGGGCTGATATGCGTACCATCCGGCGTTTTGAGTCGGCCATCGCGATGACGCGTCTAGCGTCATGCGTTGCGCCCGGTCCAGCCTCTTACGCCGAGACTCCGCAATGTCCACGCTCTCTAATCGTATGCTCAGAGCCTATAGCCGTGTCAGCCTGGTGACCCAGATCGCTGTCGGGCTGGTCGCCGGTTGCCTGTTGGCATGGTTGTCACCGCAGACCGCCAACTCGGTCAGCTTGCTGGGCGATCTGTTCGTCGCAGGTTTGAAGGCCGTTGCCCCTGTACTGGTCTTCGTGTTGGTGACCGCGTCGCTCGCCAACCATAAACGCGGGCAGCCCACCCACATCCGGCCGATTCTGGGTCTGTATGCACTGGGCACCTTGAGCGCTGCGGTGGTAGCGGTCATCGCCAGCACCCTGTTCCCGACGAACCTCACATTGATCAGTCAGGCCAGTGATGTCGTGCCACCGTCCGGTGTAGGTGCCGTTCTGCAGACGCTGTTGTTCAACATCGTGGACAATCCCGTACACGCGCTCATCCAAGGCAACTTCATTGGTATTCTGGCGTGGGCCATCGGGTTGGGCATCGCGTTTCGCCATGCCCGAGAAACTACCCGAGATCTGATCGCAGACATCGCTGACGGCGTTACGCTGATCGTCAAAGTCGTCATTCGCTTCGCGCCGCTCGGCATCTTCGGCCTGGTTGCCGGCACGCTTGCCGCGTCCGGATTCTCGGCGCTGGTTGGCTATCTGCAGTTGCTGCTGGTGCTCGTCGGCAGCATGGTCTTCATGGCGCTCGTGATAAATCCGCTCATCGTGTTCTGGCAGATTCGCAAGAACCCATATCCGCTGGTGTTCACCTGCCTGCGTGAAAGCGGGATCACTGCGTTCTTCACGCGTAGCTCGGCGGCGAATATCCCGGTCAACATGCAGCTTTGCGAGCGCCTTGGGCTGCATAAGGATACTTACTCGGTGTCGATTCCTTTGGGGGCGACCATCAACATGGGCGGGGCGGCGATCACCATCACGGTGCTGACCCTGGCAGCTGTCCACACGTTGGGTATCGTCGTCGACATGCCGACTGCCATATTGCTCAGCCTGCTTGCCGCGATTTGTGCCTGCGGTGCATCCGGCGTGGCGGGCGGTTCGTTGTTGCTGATTCCGCTGGCGTGCAGCCTGTTCGGCATCTCCAATGACCTGGCTATGCAGGTGGTCGCGGTCGGCTTCATCATCGGTGTGGTACAGGATTCCACGGAGACTGCGTTGAATTCGTCGACCGATGCATTGTTCACCGCAGCGTCCTGTATCGCCCATGGCGATGTGGCACAAGAGAGCGTGCAACCCTAGCGTGCGGCGCGAGTCCCGCCCACGGGGTGGGGCTCGCTCGACAAGGTACGCCGGGCCTGAGGTCATCGATGGTTGATCGGTAATACAAAAAAACGGCGCCCTAGGGCGCCGTTGTTTTCATCGTGCTGCAGGTCAGCCTTTCCAGCGCTTGAGCACCAGCGTGGCGTTAGTGCCGCCGAAGCCGAAGCTGTTGCTCATGACGGTGTCGATCTGGGCATTTTCGCGGGTTTCGCGAACGATCGGCATGTCAGCGACTTCCGGATCCAACTCTTCGATGTTCGCCGAGCCGGCAATGAAGTTGCCCTGCATCATCAGCATGCAGTAGATCGCCTCGTGTACACCTGCTGCGCCCAGCGAGTGGCCGGACAGGCTCTTGGTCGAGCTGATGGCCGGGACCTTGTCGCCGAACATATTACGCACGGCCTTGATCTCCGCCACGTCGCCCACTGGTGTGGAGGTGCCGTGGGTGTTGAGGTAGTCGATCGAGCCTTCGACGGTGGACATCGCCTGCTGCATGCAGCGCAGGGCGCCTTCACCGCTCGGCGCAACCATGTCATAGCCATCGGAAGTGGCGCCGTAGCCGACGATTTCGGCGTAGATCTTGGCGCCGCGCTTGAGTGCGTGCTCGAGTTCTTCGACAACCACCATGCCGCCGCCGCCCGCGATGACGAAACCGTCACGCTTGGCGTCGTAGGCGCGCGAGGCCTTTTCCGGCGTGCTGTTGTACTGGCTGGACAGGGCGCCCATGGCATCGAACAGGCAGCTCTGGCTCCAATGCTCCTCTTCGCCACCACCGGCAAAGATGACGTCCTGCTTGCCCATCTGAATCTGCTCCATGGCATGGCCGATGCAGTGCGCGCTGGTCGCGCAGGCCGAAGCAATGGAATAGTTGATGCCCTTGATGCGGAACGGCGTGGCCAGGCACGCGGATACCGTGCTGCTCATGGTGCGTGGTACGCGGTATGGGCCAATACGCTTGACGCCCTTGTCACGCAGGATGTCGATGGCTTCCATCTGATTGATGGTCGATGCACCACCGGAGCCGGCGATCAGACCGATGCGCGGATTGGAGATATCGTCGGCGCTGAGGCCGGAATCTTCCAGCGCCTGTTGCATGGCCAGGTAGGCGTAGGCCGCCGCATCACCCATGAAGCGCAGGACCTTGCGGTCGATCAGCTCTTCGAGGTTCAGGTTGACGGAACCCGAAACCTGGCTGCGCAGACCCATGTCCGCATAGGCCTGGTTGAAGCGTATGCCAGGGCGAGTGGCACGCAGGTTAGCGGAGACGGTGTCTTTGTCATTGCCGAGGCAGGAAACGATACCCAGGCCGGTGATCACGACGCGACGCATGCGGAAGTCCTTCAAAAGCTATCGGTAGAGGTAAACAGGCCGACACGCAAACCTTCGGCGCTGTAGATCTCGCGCCCATCCACGCTGACGGTGCCGTCGGCGATGCCGAGGACCAGCGAGCGATTGATGGTGCGTTTGATATGGATGTTGTAGGTGACCTTCTTGGCGGTTGGCAGAACCTGGCCAAAGAACTTCACTTCGCCCGAGCCAAGGGCGCGGCCACGGCCAGGATTACCTTGCCAGCCGAGATAGAAACCGACCAGCTGCCACATGGCGTCGAGGCCCAGGCAGCCTGGCATGACCGGGTCACCTTCGAAATGACAGGCAAAAAACCAGAGATCGGGATTGATGTCCAGCTCGGCGACCAATTCGCCCTTGCCGTACTTGCCGCCAACTTCGCTGATATGAACGATGCGATCGACCATCAGCATGTTTGGCGCGGGCAGTTGCGCATTACCGGGACCGAACAGCTCGCCGCGGCTGCAACGGAGCAGATCTTCCCGAGTAAAGGCCTGTTGTTTGGTCATGCGTATTCCTCAATGGTCCCTTTATGGAGGGCTTGCTGCTTTCTATCTGACTCGTAAACCGAGAGTCTGATCACAAAGACTAGTCATAGACTGCCACCCTGAGCTGAAAGTCACAGCGCAAGGAGATTGATACCGCTCGTTTCGACCGACTACGAGAAGACCACGGCAGAAACGGGCCAATACTTTAACACTCATCACCTGCTACAACGACCATGTGACGTCCTGTCCCTTATAGACCATCGAGAGGTGGATCGCGAAGAAGGGCTTTTAACCGGGCTGGGTGCGGGGATGCTTCCGCTCATTGGTGGTCGCTTGGACCTGTAACCTTATGATTCCATCGGCTGCGGGGTTTGTACTGGCTGTGCCGGGAGCGCTACGCAATAATGCAGAACACTGCCACCGAGTGGCTTAGAACGGATACACCATGATTGAACAGCAACCCATAGCGGTGCTTGGCGGCGGTAGCTTCGGTACCGCCATCGCGAATTTGCTGGCCGAAAATGGCCACGATGTCCGCCTCTGGATGCGCGATAGCGAGCAGGCCGAGAACATTCGCACCCAGCGGCAGAATCCGCGATACCTCAAAGGCGTGACGGTGCTGGCGAGGGTCGACCCGGTGACCGATCTGGGGCAGACGCTGGCGGACTGCGAGCTGGTGTTCGTCGCGCTTCCGTCCAGCGCCCTGCGCCAGGCCCTGTCGCCCTTCGCCGCACAACTGGCGGGCAAGATGCTGGTCAGTACGACCAAGGGCATCGAGGCACACAGCTTCATGCTGATGAGCCAGATTCTCGAGGAAATCGCACCACAGGCCCGCATCGGCGTGATCTCGGGGCCGAACCTGGCGCGAGAGGTGGCCGAGCATGCTCTGACCGCAACCGTGGTCGCCAGCCATGACGAGGCACTATGCCGCAGCGTGCAGCACGCGCTGCACGGGCGGACTTTTCGGGTGTACGCCAGTTCCGATCGTTTCGGCGTCGAACTCGGCGGCGCCTTGAAAAACGTCTACGCCATCATGGCCGGCATGGCCGCGGCGCTGGGCATGGGCGAGAACACGCGCAGCATGCTGATCACGCGGGCGCTTGCCGAGATGACGCGCTTCGCCGTCCGCTTGGGGGCGAACCCGATGACCTTTCTCGGGCTGGCTGGGGTCGGCGATCTGATTGTGACCTGCACCTCCTCGAAAAGCCGTAACTTTCAGGTGGGGTATGCGCTTGGCGAGGGGCTCAGCCTCGAACAGGCCGTCTCACGCCTGGGCGAGGTCGCCGAGGGCGTCAATACCATCAAGGTGCTGAAGACCAAGGCCGAGGAGTTGCAGGTCTATATGCCGCTGGTCGCTGGGCTGCATGCCATCCTGTTCGAGGGGCGTACGCTGGAACAGGTGATTGCGCTGCTGATGCGCGGCGAGCCGAAAACCGATGTGGATTTCATTTCCACTGACGGCTTCTGACAAACCACAGGGGATACATCGATGAGCACACAACACGGTGCCGATCGCGAGTCATTGATCTTGCGCGCCATCTGGATGCTGGTTTTCTTTTTCGTCTGGCAAATTGCCGAGGTCGTGCTGCTGGTGGTTGTGGTCGCGCAGCTGGTGCTGCACGCCGTCAGTGGCAAGGGTAGCGATAGTCTGCAAGGACTGGGTGACAGCCTCAGCCAGTACGTGGCGCAGATCGGGCGGTTCGGTACATTCAATACCGATCGCAAGCCCTGGCCGATGTCCGACTGGCCGACGCCGCGCCCGGCTGATCGCGAGACGCCACCGCCAGCCGAGCCGGCAGCTCCTGCGCAGGAGTCGCAGCCATGAAGCTATGGCTGTTGCGCCATGGCCAGGCCGAACCCAAAGCGCGTACCGACGCCCAGCGCAATCTGACGGAGGCGGGGCGCCAGGAGGTGGAGGACGCCGCCGCGCTGTTACAGGGTCAGTCGCTGCAGGTCATTCTGGTCAGCCCTTATCAACGGGCCCAGCAAACCGCCGAGATTGTCCGCCAGGCGCTCGGGTTTACCGGGCCGGTGGAAACCGTGCCCTGGCTGACGCCTGATTCCGACCCGGCCGATGCGATGCTCTACCTGGACCGGCGTACCGAGCAGCGCCTGTTGCTCGTTACCCATCAGCCCCTAGTCGGTGCGCTGGGTGGCTGGTTGGTCAGTGGCCATCGTGAGGCACCGCTGCCAATGGCGACCGCAAGTCTGGCCGAGCTGGAGGGGGAACACCTGGCGGCAGGCTTGATGCACCTCGTCGGGCTACGGCACCCCTCATAAGCGACTCGACTGACGCCTCTTCTTTTCCATAAAAACGAACAACAGGATCATGGAGCAAGCAACTTGAGCATTTGGCACAGCCCACCGCAACTCGAACAGCTTAACGCGCACCGCCAGAACACCATTCTCGACCTGCTGGACATCCGCTTCGAGGCGGTTGGCGACGACTCACTGACGGCGAGCATGGCGGTCGACTCGCGTACCCATCAGCCGTATGGCCTGCTGCACGGCGGCGCCTCGGTAGTGCTTGCCGAGACGGTCGGCTCCACCGCCAGCTACCAATGCATCGATCCGAGCCGATTCTATTGCGTCGGCCTGGAGGTGAATGCCAACCATATTCGCGCGCTGCGCGACGGTCGTGTCACGGCGACCTGCAGGCCGGTTCACCTGGGGCGCTCGAGCCATGTTTGGGACATACGCCTGAGCGGGGAGGACGGCAAGCTCAGCTGCATTTCCCGCTTGACCGTGGCGGTCATGCCGCTCGGGGAGAACAGCCCGCGACGTAAAGAGGCGCCGTAGGCGCGTTGTTTGGCAGGACTGCCTTGGGTTCTGCCGCGCAGACCGATTGCCGTAAAGGGAAGGCAGCCAGACAATGGCTGTCTGTTTCCGAATCGCCAAGAGTCCATGACGCAGCGCATTTTTTTCGCCCATGCCAATGGGTTTCCTTCGGCTACCTATCGCAAGCTTTTTCAGGCACTGGGTCCCGAGTACCAGATCAGTCATCTCGATCGGCACGGCCACGATCCGCGGTTTCCGGTCGACGATAACTGGCAGAACTTGGTGCAGGAGCTGATCGAGCAGCTCGAATCATTCGATGAGCCGATCTGGGGCGTCGGCCACTCGCTGGGTGGCATGCTGCACTATCATGCCGCTCTGCGGCGGCCAGCGCTCTACCGCGGCGTGGTCATGCTCGACTCACCCATGACCACCTGGTTCGATCAGACGCTGATCTGGGCAGCGAAGCGCCTGGGCTTCATCGATCGCCTGACACCGGCCGGGCGTACCCTGGGCCGTCGCGAGCAATTCGGCTGCGTGGACGAAGCGCGTCGATATTTTTCCAGCAAGTCGTTGTTTCGCTCGTTCGATCCCGATTGCCTGGAGGCCTATATCGAGCACGGACTCGAGCCGACCGCACAGGGCTTGCGCCTGCGTTTCGATCCCGAAACCGAAATTCGTATCTACCGCAGCGTGCCGCATACGACGCCTGGCTGGCCTCACGCGCTGGAGATGCCGCTGGCCGTGGTCCGAGGTCGCCAGAGCCGGGTCGTTCTGCCGCATCATGCCTATCTGCTTCGGCTGGTGACGCACGGGGAATCGCATACCTTACCCGGTGGGCATATGTTTCCGCTTGAGCACCCCCAGGCCACGGCCCAGCTGCTCAAACAGCTGTTCAATCGCTGGACTGATTTGCAGCGCAGAGGTGCCGCATGAGTGTCGCGTTCGAAGAGGTCCGCTTGAGCCTGCCGCATATCGAAGTCGCCGCGCATCTGTACGGCCCGGAAGATGGCCGGCCGGTCATTGCGTTGCATGGCTGGCTGGACAATGCCGCGACCTTCTCGCGTCTGGCACCGTTGCTCGAAGGCGTACGCATCGTCGCGCTGGATCTGCCGGGGCATGGCCATTCGGATCACCGTCCACCCGGTGCGGCGTACAACATCTGGGACTATGCCCATGATGTGTTGCAGACCGCTGAACAGTTCGGCTGGAAGCGCTTCTCCCTGCTCGGCCATTCGATGGGAGCCATCGTTTCGGTGCTGCTCGCCGGCGCCATGCCCGAGCGCATCGAGCGGCTGGCATTGATCGACGGGGTGATCCCCTATACCGGCGAGGCCGATACCGCGCCGCACAAACTCGGCGAAGCGCTGCAGGCGCTGCTCGAGGTAAATGGCAAACGCAAACCGGTCTATGCCCGCTTCGAACAGGCCGTGGCGGCGCGCATGAAGGGTGTGGGCGCCGTCTCCTACGAGGCGGCAGAGCGGCTTGCCCAGCGAGGGCTGATGCCGGTGCCGGGTGGCTATACCTGGCGTACCGACGCACGCCTGATGTTGCCCTCACCGATGCGCTTGAGCCGCGCGCACGCGCTGGCCTTCGTGCAGCGGGTGGCCTGCCCGGCAAGCCTGATCGTGGCGGAGCAGGGCCTGATGACGCAGCAGACCATGCGCGAACTGTGCGAGGCCTTGCCGTTCCAGCTGCACCGATTGCCCGGTGGTCATCATCTGCATCTGGATGACCAGGCCGGTGCCGAGGCGGTGGCGTCCGTTTTCAATCCGTACTTCGCCGCCTGAGCCGGTATGGGCCGGTTGCGCAAGAATCTGTCGCAAAGCGCCGCTTGACTTGCTTTTGCCAACTGATGAGGCTGGGCCATCACCTCAGCAGGAAGACATCGATGATCCACCACCGAGCCTCCGCCACGCTAAGCGGTCGAATTGCACTGCCGGCGCACGGGGTCCGTATCGTCGCGCTGGCGATGTTCGCCAGTGTCGCCAGTGCTGCCGACCTGCCCGGTAGCTGGGATCTGGAGGCCCTTCCACGATATCCGCAGGCGCAGATCGTAGGGTTCAAGGACGAGCGCGTGCCGGAGCGGATTTATCCGCTCGACTCGATTCGCCGCATCAGCGGCCGTTTGCGCATGAGCAGCCAGATCAGCTCGGGCGGCCAGCTCACCGCTATCACCTATCGGCTCCCGGATGTGCACACCGGTATTGATGCGTTCGAGCGCGCACGTAACCGCTTGATGGGCGAGGGCGCCGAGATGCTCTTCTGGTGTGAGGGGCGCGAGTGCGGGTCGAGCAGCCTGTGGGCCAATGACATATTCCACCGTTCGACCCTGTATGGTCCTGACGCAAGCCAGGCGTATCTGCTGGCGCGATTGTCTGGCGATTCCGACCGGCTCGTGGCGCTCTATGGCATCACCCGTGGCAACGGCCGCCCGTATCTGCAGGCGGAGCAGTTCACGCCTGATGAGCCACTCGGCGTCATCCTGCCGAATCCGGCGACCCTCTTGCGTCAATTGAAGTACACCGGCGTGCTCCGGCTGCCTCGCTTGCCGCAGGTGCCTACAGCGGAGTGGGGTGCATTGTTAGCGAACGTGCTGCGGCTCGACAGCACCATTCGCGTGGTGTTGAAAGGCAAGGGCGCGGCGGCCTGGCACGAGGCGCTGACGCAGGAGCGAATCAAGGCGCGGCGGCTGGAGGCGGAAGTCTCGGACGAGGACGGGCTGCGCATCGAGCTGTTGCGTTGACGGCGTGTTTCAGACTGCAATAGCACCTTCCGCGCCTGGTTCACGGGCGCTGCGAGTTCCTCATAGGTATCCCGATGCTGAACAATGATCGTCTGCTGGTGCAGATTCTGCTCCTGGTGCTGCTCGGTGCCTGCGTGTGGGTGCTGGCTCCGTTTGTCTCCGCGCTGTTCTGGGCAGCGGTGCTGGCGTTCGCCAGCTGGCCGGTCATGCGTGTGCTGACGCGTTGGTTGCACGGCAACTCCACTCTGGCCGCCAGCTTGCTGACCTTCGGCTGGATGGTGCTGGTGGCAATACCCCTGGTCTGGCTGGGGTTCAACATTGCCGACCAGATACGCGAGGTCAACGTGCTGGTTCACAACCTGCAGGTGCAAGGGCTGCCTGCCCCGCCCGGGTGGCTGGGCGAGGTGCCATTGGTTGGCGATCGGCTGCTGGCGCTGTGGGGCACGCTGGACGAGCAAGGCACGGCGTTCTTCGCCACGATCCGCCCCTACGTCGGCCAGGTCGGCAACTGGCTACTGGTCCGCAGCGCGCGGATCGGCGGCGGCATGCTGGAACTGGCGCTCAGCCTGGTGCTGGTGTTCTTTTTCTACCGGGACGGCCCGAAACTGGCGGCGTTCGTCCACAGTCTCCTGCATCGATTGATCGGCGATCGTGCCGACCACTACCTCGAGCTGGTGGCCGGCACGGTTCAGCGGGTGGTCAACGGGGTGATTGGTACCGCCGCTGCCCAAGCGCTTCTGGCCTATGTGGGCTTCAGCATCGCCGGGGTCCCGGGTGCGCTGATCCTGGGCCTGCTGACGTTCGCCTTCAGCTTCCTGATGGTGCCGCCGCTGGTCTGGGGCCCGGCCGTGGCCTGGCTCGCCTGGCAGGGGGAATACGGCATGGCGATATTCCTCGGCATCTGGGGGATGTTCATCATCAGCGGCGTGGACAACGTGCTCAAGCCCTACCTGATCAGCCGCGGCGGAAATCTGCCGCTGGTCGTGGTGCTGCTGGGCGTATTTGGCGGGGTCCTGGCGTTCGGCTTCATGGGGCTGTTCGTCGGTCCCACACTTCTGGCGGTCGCTTACAGTCTGTTGGGCGATTGGCTGATCAAGGAAGTGCCGTATGCAGCCATCCCGGAACGAGCGTCGGGCGGGCCGGCCGAGGCGGCAGGTCCCGCTGACGAGAGCGGCCGTTGAGCACCGCGGTTACGCCTGTTCTTCCTCGTACTTGTCGAGCGCATCGCTGGCGATGATCTGCCCCAGCTTGATCAGCTCAGGCGCTTTGTAGAACTCATAGAACCGGCAGGCGCGTTTGGGAATGTTGATCAGCACGTTGGGAGGATAACCGGCGATCTTGTACTGGGTCAGCGAGGACTGCATCACCTCGAAGCTCTGGTTGATCAGTTCCAGCAGCGACGCCGGGCCGCCGACGTCCACCACCATGGAACCCTCGGCCGACTTAGGCGCGCTCTGCCCGGTGGGGGCAGCAGGCGGCTGCTGCTGATCAGGGCCGTCATCGATCTGCAACTGGGCGATATGCTCCTCAAGGCCCTTGTTGCGCCAGAACGGGATATGCGAGCTGATCGAGCTGACCATCGCATCGAAGCGACCGGGCCGGATGATCTCGGGCAGCGGGTATTGCCGATGATTGTTGGCGTTGAGGTTGACCGCGATGATGATATCGCTGTGGCTCGAGACGACCGGGACGATGGGCAGCGGATTCAATATCCCGCCGTCGACCAGCATTCGGTTGCCCTGCATGACCGGCGTGAACAGGCTGGGAATAGCGGCGGAGGCGCGCATCGCCAGTTCCAGATTGCCTTCCTGGAACCAGATTTCCTGCTGGTTGGTGAGGTCCGCCGCAACTGCCGTAAAGGGAATCGGCAGATCCTCGATGTTGACCGAGCCGAGCATGTCGCGAATGCGCCCGAAGATCTTTTCGCCGCGTATCGCGCCCAGGCTGAAACTCGGGTCGACCAGCCGCAGCATGTCGAAGTAGTCCAGGCTCTCGATCCAGTCCCGGTATTCGCCCAGTTTGCCGGCGGCATATATTCCGCCCACGACCGCGCCCATCGAACAGCCTGCAACGCAGCTGATTTCATAGCCCCGGGCCGTGAGCTCCTCGATGACGCCGATGTGCGCGTAGCCACGTGCGCCACCTGATCCCAGTACCAGTGCAACCTTGTTGCCCATGCGATTCTCCCTGTTGGCAAGGGTGATAGCTTCCAGTCTCGGACGCGTCGCATCAACCCCTGCGTGGCCCAAGTTCGAGGGCTGTCGAGCGCCGCAACTTCTACTTGACCGTGGGCGTGCTGTTCAGCCGATCGGTGCAACCGGGATTACCGCGAGGCACCGGCCTTCTTGCTACAATCGGCGCCCGTTTTGCCAGCGTCGCGAGAGCATTCCAGATGAGCGAACCCATCCGCCTCACTCAGTACAGCCACGGTGCCGGCTGCGGCTGCAAGATTTCACCGAAGGTGCTGGACGTGATCCTCGCCGGCAGCGGCGCTCAGAATCTTGACCCGCGCCTGTGGGTCGGCAATGCGTCGCGAGACGATGCCGCCGTCTACGGTATCGATAACGAGCGTGGCGTGGTTTCGACGACCGACTTCTTCATGCCCATCGTCGACGACCCGTTCGATTTCGGACGAATCGCCGCGACCAATGCCATCAGCGACATCTACGCCATGGGCGGCGACCCGTTGATGGCCATCGCGATCCTCGGCTGGCCGGTCAACCTGCTGCCGCCGGAAGTGGCTCGCGAGGTGATTGCTGGCGGCCGAGCGGTGTGTGACGCGGCGGGTATCCCGCTGGCCGGTGGTCACTCCATCGATGCCCCCGAGCCGATCTTCGGCCTGGCGGTGACCGGGCTGGTGAACAAGGCCCAGATGAAGCGTAACGATACGGCAACGGTCGGGTGCCGGCTCTATCTGACCAAGCCGCTGGGCATCGGTATCCTCACTACCGCCGAAAAGAAGGCAAAGCTTCGCCCTGAGGATATCGGCCGTGCCCGCGATTGGATGTGCACGTTGAACACGCCCGGCAGCCGTTTCGGCAAACTGTCCGGTGTGCGCGCCATGACCGACGTGACCGGCTTCGGATTGCTCGGACACCTGGTCGAGATGGCGGACGGAAGCGGCGTCACGGCGCGCATCGACTACGCCCGGGTGCCGCGGCTGGAGGGGGTCGAATATTACCTCGAGCAGGGTTGCGTGCCCGGCGGTACCGGACGCAACTTCGACAGCTACGGGCAGCGCATCGCAGCACTCGATGAGGCACATAAAGCGCTGCTCTGCGATCCCCAGACCAGCGGCGGGTTGCTGGTGGCGGTGGCGCCGGAGGGCGAGGCGGAGTTTCTTGCGGTCGCGGCCGAGCTCGGCCTGGCACTCGAGCCGATCGGCGAGCTGGTCGAAGCCGGCGCCTTTGCTGTCGAGGTCCGTTGATGCGCCGCGATACTGATGACTACCGCGAGCTGTTCCTCAACGATGTGCCGATGATGGACGCTCGCGCACCGGTTGAGTTCGCCAAGGGCGCCTTCCCTGGCGTGGTCAATCTTCCGCTGATGAACGATATCGAGCGACAGAAGGTCGGCACCTGTTACAAGCAGCACGGTCAACAGGCCGCCATCGAGCTCGGCCATCGGCTGGTCAGTGGCGCGATCAAGGCCGAGCGCATCCAGGCCTGGGCCGACTTCGCACGCCAGCATCCGCAGGGGTATATCTACTGCTTCCGCGGTGGCTTGCGGTCGCAACTGGTGCAGCAGTGGCTGAAAACCGAGGCGGGCATCGACTACCCGCGCGTCACCGGCGGCTACAAGGCGATGCGTCATTTTCTGCTGGACACCATCGAGCAGGTTGCCGCTCAGGCGGATGTGGTGCTGGTGGGCGGCATGACCGGGACCGGCAAGACCGAGGTGTTGGCGCGCCTGAACGATAGCGTCGATCTGGAGGGCATTGCCAATCACCGCGGTTCCAGCTTCGGTAAGCGCGCCACCCCGCAACCGGTTCAGATCGACTTCGAAAACACCCTGGCGATTCGTTTGCTGAAGATGCAGCACGCCGGCGCGCGTCAGTTCGTACTCGAAGACGAAGCGCGCCTGGTCGGCCGCTGCTCGATCCCGTTGCCGTTGTTCCAAGGCATGCAGCGTTATCCGCTGGTGTGGCTGGAAGACAGTCTTGAAAGCCGCGTCGAGCGCATCCTCAAGGACTATGTGATCGATCTGTGCGCTGAATTCATCGTCGAGCAGGGCGAGAGCGGATTCACGGCATTCGCCGAGCGTTTGCAGCAAAGTCTGGTCAATATCAGCAAGCGGCTCGGCGGTGAAGCTTATAAGCGTCTGGCGGCGATCATGGATCAGGCGCTCGCTGAGCAAGCCAGCAGCGGGGCGGTTGATCTGCACCGCGATTGGATAGAGGCGTTGCTGACGCAGTATTACGATCCGATGTACGCCTATCAGCGCGAGAGCAAAGCCTCCCGTATCGAGTTCGCGGGTGAGCAGGACGCCGTGGTCGAATACCTGCGCGAACGTGCGGCAGGACAGGGCAAGGCTTAACAACGAGGGATGTAGCGATGAAAAATCTGATCTGTTTGTCTGTGCTGGCGCTGGCATTGACCGGCTGCGCGGCGAAAACCGCTTATCGTGACAGTTGCGCATCCCAGCTGAACGCGGCCTGGGAAGAGCAAAGCCTGGCGGAGGCAGAGGGCTTCGCCGGTACGGTGAGCTACTCCAAGGCCATGGCCTTGTTGACCGGTGCGAAAACCCAGCAGCAGTTCGAGGCGTACCAGGGCTGCGTGAAAAAAGCCAAGAAAGCGCGTTTCTACCTGCGCGAGTCCCGCGCAGGGCGTTGATCACTCTCCAGGTGGCACCGTCAAGGGTGCCACCGTCTCCTCTGCCCGAGCTTATAGGGCAGGGCCGTTCAGCAAGGACCTTTCATGCAGCTCGACTTTTCCGCGTTGACGTCGGCTGAGCGCTATCGTTGGCTCACCTCGACCATTACGCCCCGTCCGATCGCCTGGGTGTCGACCCGTTCCACGGAAGGCGTGAGCAACCTTGCACCGTTCAGTTTTTTCCAGGTGATCAGCAGCGAGCCGGCGACCTTGTTGATCAACGTCGGCCTTAAGGAAGGCGTGGCCAAAGACACCGCCCGTAATGCCCGGGATTCCGGTGAGCTGGTTGTTCAATTGGTCGCGGCCGAGCAGGCCGAGGCGATGAATGCGTCTGCCGCGGTGCTGCCGCATGGAATCAGCGAGTTCGAGCATTGTGGCATCGACAGCGTACCGGCCCAGCTCGTGGACGTGCCGCGGGTACGTGGGGCGCAGGTGGCGTTCGAATGTCGGGTCGCGCAGATCCTGCCATACCCGGCGCAATCCCCTAACTGCCACCTTATCTTCGCCGAAGTGTTGCTGGCGCATGTCGATGACAAGGTGCTCGACGAGCGAGGTCGCGTGGATCCTGCTCGTCTCGACCTGGTCGGGCGGCTGGGAGGTAGTCACTATTGCTTCACCCGACAGCGCTTCGACATGCAACGCCCCTGATCCACGGCCGTACGAGCGACGAGCGTGTCCGATGTGCGGCTATAGCGTCCAGCCGGTTTCCCGCTCGCAGCCAGTTTTCGCTTCATGATCGGCGTGGGTTGTTGAGGCCAGTGCACGGCGTTTCCGCTGGTGCGTTGATGCAGGCATTGTTTAACCGCCGGCCTCGCACGCGGCCAGCATCATAAGGCCAGCGCTCAAGCTCCATTCGTGCCGTCGGTAGATGAGCCTTACGGTCAATCTCCATGATCGCAGCGATGAAGAGCACGCGTCAGGGCAGCGGGCCGATCGTCAGCGAGACAACCGGATCGCGAAGCGCTGGCGCAGTGCTCAGTAGGCTGGGCTGCCAGCGCCAGGCAACGGCAGTCAGAATTCTTCTGAGCGTTTCTGACCTCTATGCCTCGTCCAGCCTAAGTGCGATCACCCTGGCCGATACCGGACTGGATCAAGACTGTGCTCGATATCTCGACTACGACACCCAAATGCGTTCCCGAACGGCTTCGGGATCAGTAGCATCGACCGCACCGGAAAAGGAGAGTGGCATGCGCGCAAGGTTGGAGAGCTGTCTGCGAGCGGTGAACGAGGTACTGCTTGGCAAGCAATCACAGGTGCGCTTGGCCATGGCCTGCCTGTTGGCCAGGGGCCATCTGCTGGTCGAGGACTTGCCTGGCATGGGCAAGACCACCCTTAGCCACGCGCTGGCCAAGGTTATGGGCCTGGATTTTCAACGGATCCAGTTCACCTCGGATCTGTTGCCGGGGGATATCCTCGGCACCTCGGTTTTCGATAAGGACAGCGGCCAGTTCGTGTTCCATCCGGGGCCGGTGTTCGCTGAGCTGGTGCTGGCGGACGAAATCAACCGGGCCACGCCGAAAAGCCAGAGCGCGCTGCTCGAGGCCATGGAAGAGGGCCAAGTGACCATTGAAGGCGCCACGCGTCCGTTGCCGGATCCGTTCTTCGTCGTCGCCACGCAGAATCCGGTCAGCTCCGGTGGCACCTTTCAGCTTCCGGAATCCCAGCTCGATCGCTTTCTCATGCGCCTTTCGCTGGGTTATCCGGCAAAAGCGGCGGAAAAGGCCCTGCTGATGGGCGATCCGCGGCGCGATTTGCTGGTGCGCATGGAGCCGCTACTCGATCGCGCTGCGTTGGCCTCGATTCAGGAAGCCGTGGCTCAGGTCCGGGTCAGCGACGCGCTGGTCGACTATGTGCTGCGGCTGGTCGAGGCGACCCGTACGCAGCCGCAGTTCGCCTGGGGATTGTCGCCGCGCGGCAGTCTTGCGCTGTTGGCGGCCGCACGCGCCTGGGCATTTCTCGATGGCCGCGACTATGTGATACCTGAAGATGTCCAGGCGGTGTTGCCCTCGGTGGTGGGCCATCGTCTGCGCGAGCGTGCCGATGCTACCGGGCATGGTGGTGGGGCGCTGGTCCAGTGGCTGATGCGGGAAGTCCCGGCGATCTGACGTTCAACTGCGGCAACGGCCAAGGGGACCTGCATGCGACTGTTACCGCGCCTCCGTGAACGCTGGTTGTTGAAGCGCCTGCCGCCTGGACCGAGCATGCGGCTCGATCAGCGACGGATATTCATCATGCCCACACCGGTCGGCATGACTTTTCTGTTGGCGCTGTTGCTGATGCTGATCGCGGCGATCAATTACCAGAACAGCCTCGCCTACGCGCTGACCTTCCTGCTTGGCTCGGTGTACCTGCTCGCGATCCTGCACACCTGGCGCAACCTCGCCGGACTGGTGCTCCAGGCCGGCGGCTCGCCAGCGGTATTCCTGGGCGAGCAGGCGCGTTTCAGGGTCCGGCTGGAAAGCGCCGGTCGTCAATATCACGCCGTTGCGCTGGGCTGGCCCGGTAGTGGTTTGCTGAAGGTCGATGTGCCGGCCGCAGGCACCTGCGAGGTCGACCTCAACCTGCCTACCCGGCAGCGGGGTTGGCTGCAGCCCGGTCGTCTGCGTGTGGAAAGCCGCTTTCCGCTGGGCATCCTGGTCGCGTGGAGCTGGGTCGATCTGCAATTGGCGGCCTTGGTGTACCCGCAACCAATGGCTGGAGAACTCCCTCAAGGCGGGGCGTTGGCCGAGGAGTCGCACGAAGGAAGTCATGCCGCAGGGCTCGGCATCGATGACTACCGAGGTTTGAAGCCCTGGCAGTCCGGGGATTCGCGACAGCGTCTGCACTGGAAGGCCTATTCACGTGGGCAAGGCCTGCTGGTCAAGGATTTCGTCGCCTTGGCCGGCCAGGAACCGCTGTTGGACTTCGATGCGCTCGAAGGTGAGACCGAGGCACGCCTTTCCCGGCTTTGCTATTGGGTGGTGGAGCTGTCCGCGCGCCAGCAGCCTTTTGTCTTGCGCATCGGGGCGGCGATGATCGGGCCGGGTCAAGGGACCGAGCATCGCAATCATTGTCTGCGCGAACTGGCCCTGTTCGGGATCGCTCAGAGGGGCATAGGATGAGTGCTGTGCAGGCGATTCCGCGCGACGGACTGATTTGGCTGTTGGTCGCGCAGGTGCTGGTGATCCTGCCGCACCTGGGCCATCTGCCGATCTGGATCATTGGCCTCTGGCTGGCATGCGCCGCCTGGCGCGTGCAGATCTTTCGCATGCGTGCGCGTTATCCGAGTGGCTGGGTAAAGGCGCTGTTGATGATCGGTGCCGGCCTGGGTGTCTATCTGTCGCGCGGCGGGCTGATCGGGCTCGATGCCGGGGTGGTGCTGCTCATCGCCGCGTTCATCCTCAAGCTGGTGGAAATGCGCAGCTGTCGCGACGGCTGGGTGCTGATCTTCCTGGGCTTTTTCGCGGTGACTACCAGCTATCTGTTCAATGACAGCCTGCTGGCGGGGCTTTACAGCCTGTTGCCGGTCACGGCTCTGCTGGCGGCGATGATCGGCTTGCAACAGAGCGGTAGCAGCACGCATTCCTGGGCGACATTACGGCTGGCGGGTGCGTTGTTGCTGCAAGCCGTGCCGCTGATGCTCGTTCTCTTTGTGCTATTCCCGCGGCTGGGGCCGCTCTGGACGTTGCCGCAACCCAAGGACCGCGGCGTGACCGGGCTTGCAGACAGCATGTCGCCAGGGGATATCGCCGAGCTCAGCCGATCCGCCGAGCTGGCGTTCAGAGTCAACTTCGAGGGTCCGATCCCGGCAAGGGAGCAGCTCTACTGGCGGGCTGTGACGTTCGAGCGTTTCGACGGCCGTCGCTGGTCTCAGTCGCTCGCTTCCCAGGTTCCGCAAGCGCCGGACTGGACGCCGCGAGGCGCACCGGTACGTTACAGCGTTGTGATGCAGCCCAGTGGGCGGCCCTGGTTGTATGCCCTGGACGTGCCCCAATTCGAGGCGGGCGGTGCTCGGCTGATGCCTGATTTTCATGTCCAGCGTCACCGGCCGGTCGAGCAGGCGTTGCTCTATCAGGCAACCTCGTGGCCGGAGGCGCTGCGCGAGCCGGTGGCAACAGCGGCAGTGCTGGAGCGAGCCTTGCAGCTGCCTGAGCAAGGCAATCCACGCAGTCGCGCCTGGGCCGCGGCCCTGCGCCGAGAGCACGCGTCGGCGTCGGCCATCGTGCAGACGGTTCTGCGGCATTTCAATCGTCAGCCGTATCGCTACACCTTGAAGCCGTCCGCGGTGGGCGCCGATATCGTCGACGGCTTTCTGTTCGATACGCAAAACGGGTTTTGTATCCACTACGCCGGCGCGATGACGTTCGTGTTGCGCGCTGCCGGCGTTCCCGCCAGGGTCGTCGCTGGGTACCAGGGGGGCGAGCTCAATCCCGCCGGCAATTACCTTACCGTCCGCCAACTGGACGCCCATGCCTGGGTCGAATACTGGCGCCCCGAGCAGGGCTGGGTCGCGATCGACCCGACATTCCAGGTGGCGCCGGAGCGCATCGAACTCGGCCTGGAGCACGCGCTCGCCGGCGAGCGTGAGCTGATCGAGGATTCTCCGCTGGCACTGCGGCGCTATCGCGACATCGGCTGGCTGAACCAGCTGCGACTCGGCTGGGACAACCTCAATTATGGCTGGCAGCGGTGGGTGCTCGGCTATCAGGGCGAGCGCCAGCTGGGTCTCTTGAAGCGACTCTTCAGCCAGCTCGATGCGGGTAAGCTCGGGGTCTTCACGGTTCTTGCCAGCGCGCTGCTGCTGGCGGTCATGGCTTTGCTATTGCTGAAACCCTGGCGTCGCGAGCGAGACGCGCAGTTGCGTCTGTTCCGGCGTTTCGAGCGGCTGCTCGCACGTCAGGGGATCGACCGGCAAGTGGGCGAGGGTGAGCGGGACTTCGCCATACGGGCCGCGCTCCAGATGCCTGCAGCCGCTGAGTCGATTGGCGATTTCGCGCGGCTGTACGAAGGCGCGCGCTATGCCGAACGCCCGGTGAGCGAGCGCGAGCTGCAGTTGTCGCTGACCCGTGTGCGACGGCAGCTGCCGTGGCGCATTCGCGCCACACGGGCGCAATAGCTGTACGCGATGACGTCCCATCAGTGATGTCGACCGGCGCACCTTTCGTGGTGCGCCGACGCTAAGATGACGACCGATTTAAAAACGATCCGAGGTAGGAATGACCTTTTCCGAACTGATAGCGGCCGTGCGTGACAATCCCCATAACGTCGTCGTGCCCGCCACCTGGGGCCAAGGGCGCGCAGGTTTCGGTGGCGTGGTCGCAGCGCTGGTCTACGAGGCCATGCAGGCGCAGGTGGCCGACGGTCGTCCGGTGCGCTCGTTGGCCATTACCTTCGTCGGCCCGTTGGCGGTCGATACGCCCGTCAGCTTCGAGGCCGAGGTGTTGCGCGAAGGCAAGGCCGTCAGCCAGATGCTTGGCCGGGCGGTACAGGGCGGCCAGGTGGTAACAATGGTTCAGGGCAGTTTCGGTGCGGCCCGTGAATCGGCCGTCCGGGTCGCGGCCGAACCGGCGCCCTCGATGCCACCGGTGGAGCAGTGCCAGGAGTTGCCCTACGTGCCCGGCATGGCCCCTGAGTTCACACGTTACCTGGCGATGCGCTGGGGAGTCGGCGGTCTTCCATTCACCGGCAATACGTCGCGTGAAATGGGAGGCTGGGTCCGGCTACGCGGCGATGTCGCGCGCGAGCCGGTGACGGTGTCGCACCTGCTGGCGCTGGTCGATGCCTGGCCGCCAGCGGTGCTGTCTCATTTGAAGCACTTCGCTCCTGGCAGCTCGCTGACCTGGACCATCGAGTTCATCCAGCCAATGCCGCAGCTCGACACCCATGACTGGTGCCAGTACCGCGCGGTGATCGAACATGCCCAGGATGGCTACGGGCACTGTGCAGCTGCGCTCTGGAGTCCGACGGGCGAATTGGTGGCGTTGAGTCGCCAGACGGTGACGGTGTTCGGCTGAACACAACTGGCCACCAAGTCTGGCGATCGGATCTGGCCCGGCGCGCGAATTGCAAAGCCGCCGGCCTCGTCGCCCTCAACGAATCACAGCTTGAACTGCTGGATGGCCT
This sequence comes from Stutzerimonas stutzeri, assembly GCF_019090095.1. Taxonomy (NCBI): domain Bacteria; kingdom Pseudomonadati; phylum Pseudomonadota; class Gammaproteobacteria; order Pseudomonadales; family Pseudomonadaceae; genus Stutzerimonas; species Stutzerimonas stutzeri. Next base: position 220,048 of record NZ_JAGQFP010000001.1, read on the forward strand.
TGCCCAGCTCCCCGGACAGTGCCGCCAGTTCGGCGCTAGTGGTGGCCGATGCGGCGGTTTGCTGGACGGTCCGTTCGGTCACGTCGCGAATGCCGGTCACGGAACGATTGAGTTCTTCGGCGACACCGCTTTGCTGCTCGGCCGCAACGGCAATCTGCGTGTTGTTTTCGCGCATCTGTGCCACCGCTGCGGTGATCGCTTCCAGGGCCAGGCCAGCCTCGCGGGCTTCGGTTACGCATTGATCAGCCTTGAACGAGCTCTCCTGCATGAACTCCACCGCGTCGCGGGTCATGGCCTGCAGGCCCTCGATCATCTGCGTGATTTCGTCGGTCGAAACCTGCACGCTTCTGGCGAGGCTGCGCACCTCATCGGCAACCACGGCGAAGCCTCGACCCATCTCGCCGGCCCGCGCCGCCTCGATGGCGGCATTGAGTGCCAGTAGATTGGTCTGCTCGGCGATGCTGTGGATGACACTGACGACGCCACTGATCTTTTGACTGTCGGCGGCAAGCCGGCCAATCGTCTCGGCTGTCTGTTGCACACCCTGCGACAGGTTGGAAATCGAGCGTTCGACGCGGGTGACGACGCGGTGTCCGTCACCGGCGAGATGATCGGCCTGCTCCGACTGGTCACGCGTATCGCGCGCATGGTCGGCGATGTGATGGACGGTCGCGGTCATTTCGTTGATCGCTGCAGCGGCCTGGTCGGTTTCGCTTTTCTGGCCGAGCATGCCCTGGCGGACCTCGTTCATGCCCGTGGCCAGGCGACCAGCCCCGTCGTTCAGCCGGGTGGCGGCTTGTGTCACGGTGCTGACGATGCGCTGATAGCCCGCTTGCATTGCGTTGAACGCGCCGGCCATCTGGCCAACCTCATCGCGACTGTCCAGCGGTACTCGAGCCGCCAGGTCGCCACTGCGCTCTACATGCAACATGACATCCTTGAGCGTGTTCAGGTGGCTTAGCAGGAAACGGATCATCACCTGGGACGCTGCAAGCAGCGCGAGCATCAGCACGGCGACCGCCAGGGCATAGCTGAAGAAGTGCTCGGTCAGCAGCTGCCAGACGCTGGGTGTGCGGACCAGAACGGCGAGCTTCTCGCCACCCGGGCGGGTGACCAGTTGAGCGCCGATCACCGGTGTGCTGGCAAACAAACGGTCATGATCGATTTCGTTCCATCCCTCGACGGCCGGGACGGTGCGCTGGTCCACGGACAGCGGCTGGCCAGCGGACAGGACGATCAGGTTCGGATCTCTGGGTAGCGGGCTACCCTCGGGCCAGCGTTGCACGACGGAGGCGAGCGTTTGTGCGCTTGTCTTGGCGTCCAGGCTGCGCGACTTCTGTTCCAGTTGCAGTGCGAACAGGACCAGCAGCAGCGTGGTGACGAAGGTCACCATGTTCAGTGCCCAGAATTTGTACTTCAACGAGAGATCACGAATCCATAGAACCATGAGTGCGCTTCTTATCGAGTAATTGGCAGAAGACGTCCGCAGACCGGCGCGAAGTCGTTCTGCTAATTCCATTTAACGGCGGCGAACGGCTGGGCTTTAGCCTTGTTCGAGCTGAGCCAAGGGAGCGATGCTAAAGAACTTTTGGGCGCACTCGGTGCTGGAGGCCGCCAGTTCGGCTTCGCTTACGCCGCGGTGGCGTGCGACCTCGCGCAGGACTTCCACCAGAAACGCCGGCTCGTTCTGGCCACCTTTGGGCTTTGGCCGCAGCGTGCGCGGTAGCAGGTAAGGCGCATCGCTTTCGAGCATCAGGCGCGACGCCGGTATTTCCCGAACCAACGGATGCAGATGCGTTCCCCGGCGCTCATCGCAGATCCAGCCGGTGATACCGATGTGCAGGTCAAGGTCGAGGTAGGCGTACAGGGCACGCTTTTCACCGGTGAAGCAATGCACCACCGCGGCGCTGAGCCGATCACGCAGGGGGCGGATGATCTCGACCAGCCGCTGGCTTGCATCGCGTTCGTGAAGAAACAAGGGGAGACCGGTCTCTATCGCCAGTTGCAGGTGCTCTTCCAGTACGCGCTCCTGTTGAGGTCGCGGCGACAGGTCCCGGTTGAAGTCCAGGCCACACTCGCCGACCGCTCGTACCTCGGGCTCGGCGAGCAACTGCTTGAGGTGCGCGGCGCTGTCGCTGGCCCATCGACTTGCATCATGCGGGTGGATTCCGGCCGTGCAGTACAGCCGTTTCTGGTTTTGGTCCAGCTCCCGGCACAGAGCGAGCGCTGCTTCGCTCTCGCTAAGGCTGGTGCCGGTCAGGACCATCTGGGCGACGCCGGCCGCAACGGCGCGATCTACCACCGCGCCTGGGTCCCGAGCAAAGGTTGGATGGGTCAGGTTGACACCGATGTCGACGAGCTGCATGGATGTGCCTCCCTTATGGTTCGAAAAGATATAACGTTGATTATCAATAGGTTATATAGCAAGCTAAAGCCAGATAGTGGCTCGTGCTGGCGGCTGGGTGCTGCTTGTGAGAACCTTCGCCACCCTGTGGCTGGATGGCCGCGTTGCGTGCTGTCCAATCGAGTCGATACGTTGTGAAGATCCGGCTGCTGTCACTGCTGATATGTCTGTGGGTGCTGACACCGTTGCCGGCTGCTGCGCGTGTCATGGGGCCGCATGTCTGGCAGCCCACGGACAAGGTACGCGATCTGGCGGAGATTCGCCGCAGCGGCGTGCTTCGCGTGTTGGTCAACCAGAGCCGTAACAGCTCGGGTGAAATCAAGGGTGAAGCCATCGGCGTCGAGTATGTCCGGCTGCGTGCGTTCGAGCAGTTTCTCAATCGCAACTCGAAAGGGCCGCAGGTGGCGCTGGAGATCGTCCCGAAGGCCAAGGACCAGTTGCTCGGCGCGCTGCAGCGCGGGGAAGGGGATCTGGTGGCACCCGGCGAGCTCATGCCCCAGGCACCGACGGGGCGTGTCAGCCGCAGCCGGGCGGTCGTCGATGGCGTCCCACTGGTGCTCGTCGGCCGACAGGGCGCTCGCCACTATACAAGTTTCGAACAGTTGTCCGGGCGTAGCCTGGCGCTGTCAGCCGGTAGCGCGGCCGGACCTGCATTGGAGCAGGTCAATCGGCAATTGATGCAGGCCGGACGAGCACCGATCGTCATCGAGTGGGTTGATCCGACCTTGGCCGTCGAGGACGTGCTCGAAATGGTGCAGGCGGGTATCTACCCGGCCACCGTTGTCGAGCAAACGATCGCCGAGCGTTGGGCGAAGGTGCTGCCCAAACTGCGTATCGAAACGCGCCTTACCCTCGGCAAGGCGGCCGACATGCATTGGTACCTGCGCAAGGAGGCCAGCATGCTGCTGGCCAGTGTCGATCGCTTTCTTGCCGGCTACAGCGCGCCGGAGAACCAGGACGCGGCGTTCGTCCGGGTCTACCGGCGTCTGTATCGGGTGCAATACCCGCTTGACCGGGTCGGGCGGCAACGCTTGGAAAAGGTACGGCCCACCTTGCAGCGACACGCCCAGCACGAGGAGATCGACTGGCTCAATCTGGCCGCGTTGGCATTCAAGGAGTCAACGCTCAATCCGACCGCGCGGGGGGCATCCGGCGCGACCGGTTTGATGCAGGTCACTCAGGCGACGGCTCAAAGCATGGGCGTGAATGATATTGGCAAGCTGGACAACAACGTGCTGGCGAGCGCGAAGTATCTGGCCAACATCCGCCGCCGATACTTTGCCAGCCCAAGGCTGAATGAACGTGAGCGCATGGCCTTCATCCTCGCCGCCTACAACCTGGGGCCCCAGCGGGTTCAAAGCATGCGGGCCGAGGCCCGCCGTCGTGGGTTGAATCCTGATCAGTGGTTTTTTCAAGTCGAGCGGGTCGCCATGGCCACGATGGGCATGGGCGTCGTCAGCTATGTTAACGCAGTGAACAAGTACTACCTGGCCTACACGCGAGAGCGCTATCTGCTTGAGGGCCAGCTGCAGAGCGCAGGTAACTGAGGGCTTACTCGCTCTTTCTGGCGAGCAGCGCTTCGGCTGCCGGCAGGCGTTGCCGTTCGTGCTCATCGAAGCGGTCGGCGGCCAGCCGTTCGATTGCTGCTCGTTTATCGGTCTCGCTAAGCCCTCGGCTGTTCTCGATGCGTTCTTTCTCCTGCTGATACCCGGCCAGCCGGCTCCGCCATTGCTGGCGTTGCTCATCGAGCTTTTCCAGGCGAGCGGTCGCGGCACTGCCAACCAGTTGTTGGCGCAGCTGGCGCACCTCGGCCGGGGTGCCGCCCTTGGCCTGTAGCGCTCTGGTCTGCTGGCGCAGCTCGCTCTGAAGCTGGGGCGCCAATGTTGCCTGCAGCTCGGGTGGCAGCTCGTTGTGCAGGCGATCCAGCGCAGCCCCTTTTGCTGCGGCGTCCAGAGCCGGGTCGAGGCGAATCGCCAATCGCTCCAGCGTGAACTGGTCGGCCGCTTCTTCGAATGCGAAGAACACGCTATTGACCTGCTCGTCGAAGAGGGTTGCCCGCAATTGCTTGACCGCCTGTAGCCGCTCGCGCATCGCGCCGATGTCCGCTTGCTGTGGATGGTCTTGTTCGAGCGCCAGCAGCTGGCGTTTATAGTCCAGATACTGGCCCAGCAAATGATAGGCTTGACCGCGTGCGGGTTGTGGGAGCTGGGCCTCTATATAGCGACGTAGACGATTAACGCTGGTCTCGATCGGTTCTTCGCCGATCGAGGCCAGGAAGTAGTCGAAGACACGACGGATGTCGGGCTCGATGATTAGTCTACCCATCGCGTCTGCGCGAAGCCGGCCATCGACCTGGGTGCCCTTAAACGAGGGCGGCAGCCGGTGGAGCGTATCGGCCGGTGCGGTTTGCGCGGCGGGTAATGGCTGCACCTGCGCCACGGCGTGCGGCTTGACCGTTGCCGGGACGGATGAGAGCGGGCGATAAGCGTGCTGCTCGTTGGCCGGAAGGCGCCAGTACCAAACGGCGCCAGCGGTAATGGCCAACAGCATCAATGCGGTGAGCTTTTTCATGAGTAATCCTTGCCAGTGCCAGTGCCAGTGCCAGTGCCAGTGCCAGTGCCGGGGCCCGCGGCCCCGGCCGCTCTCAGAGGCCCGTGTTCTTCAGGCGGTTGGCATGCTGCCGGTACACCGTCAGCGGATCGGTTTCGAACAGGCTGGTCAGGCCGAACACCTGGTTGACTTCATCCAGGTGATTCATCCGATAGTTGTCACGAATGACCATACCCAGGTGAGAACTGCAGCGCCCGACCAAGCCGTCGTTTGGGCCGCTGAATGCAAGCGCTCCCGCGCCGAGCATGGCGTCGCTGACATCCAGCGGGTTGGTTAGCGGGCTGGTGCCACTCCATGAGTAGTAGCGCACGCCGTTGACCTTGTAGGCGCCTTCGCCGCATTCGCTGGTCGGTATGCCCTGAGGGTATTTGGCGTTGAAGCGTGCGGCACCTTCGCTGTTGAGCGACTCGAGCGAACCCAGCGCGTTTTGCGGTTCGGTACTCGAGCTGCCGGACAAGGCGTTAATCAGTGCGCCTAAGCCATTGACCAGGCCAGCGACGATGGCTTCGCCGCCGGAACCTTCAGGAATCCTGCGGAGCAGATCGGCGACGTCCGACCCCTTATGCGGGGCGCCGACGCTGGTGACCGAGGCGACCAGATCCGGGCGCACCGCGGCTACGTAGCGCACGGTCGGCCCACCGTGGCTGTGGCCGATCAGATTGACCTTCGGCTTGCCGCTGATCGCGACGATTTCTTCGACTTGTGCCAGCAGCTCTTCGCCCCGCAGTTCCGAGGTATTGAGTTGACTGACTTCGGTCACATAAACCTCTGCACCGTCGCGCCGCAGGGCGTGCGGTATGCCGTACCAGTAGTCGACGCCAAGAATGCTGTCGAAGCCCAGCATGCCGTGTGTCAGTACGATCGGGTAGCGCGTCTGGGTGTAGCTGCTCGAGCTGAACAGGCCTGCTTGTAGCTGAGTGGAGAGGGCCATGGCGGAGCCGAGGCCTAGAGCGATCAGAGTCTTTTTCTTATTCATGGATGCACTCATCGTTGGGTGAATCGGGCTATGGGCAATCCCTCGCCATTCACCGCGCACTGCGCGTACTGCCGCACGACAAGCGCAGCAATCGTGCCATCTTTGGTGCGTATGTGTGCTCGTGCTCTGGCACGGCTATTCCGGCTCGATCGATAGCAATTAGCTATAAGCCGTTCGCGGCGCAGCTGTTACCTGGCGGAACGGCCACGTGTGTAGGAAAGTGATAAATGATCACGTTGTAGTGATTTTCGTCGGTGTTCAATGAAAAAGGCGACTAGTTAGTCATCTTTGTACCGATTGGTCATGGGTAGTCGATCGCCACGATGTACCACAGTTTCGCCCCGGTAGGTGTCTCGACCCGCACTTCCGCGTCGAGGGGCTTGCCGACCAACGCTCTGGCCAGCGGCGAGTCGATGCTGATCAGCCCTTGGCGCAGGTCCAGCTCATCCGGACCGACAATGCGATAGCGAGCCTCCTCGCCGTCTTCGTCTTCGACGGTTACCCAGGCTCCGAAGTAGACCTTGCCCGGATCGGTTGGCTTGTCGCTGACCACCTTGAGCTTCTCCAGGCGCTTGGTGAGAAAGCGAACGCGGCTGTCGATCTCGCGCAGCATCTTCTTGCCGTAGGTGTACTCAGCGTTTTCGGAACGGTCACCTTGAGCGGCCGCCTCGCTGACCGCCTGGGTGACCTGCGGACGCCTGACGTGCCAAAGCTCATGCAGTTCTGCGCGCAGTCGCGCTTCGCCTTCGGGCGTGATCAGGGGCGTGCCGGCGGGGCGGGGCGGGCGATAGCGACTCATGGATAATCCCGATCAGAAAAAGATGAGCATTCTAAAGACATCGGCTTCCAGACTCAGCTCTCACGGAGCACCGTGAGCGGGCTGGCGCTCAGCGCTCGGCGTGTGCCGATTATTCCGGCTAGGCCGACCAGCACCGCGCCGATCAACGGCAGTGCAAGCAGCCAAGCGTGCGGCTGCCAGCGCAGGTCGAAGACGAAGTGATACAGCAGGGCGCTGACCAATTCACAGCCAAGGGCGGCAAGCAGGCCGCTGGTTGCGCCAAGCACGCTGAATTCCGTGCGCCTGGCTCTGAGCAACAGGCGGCGCTCGGCACCTAGCGCACGCAGCAACGCGCCTTGATGAATGCGCTCGTCTAGGGTCGCCTGCAGGCCCGCGAACAACACGGCCAGGCCAGCGGCGAGCACGAACAGCAGTACGTATTCGACCGCCAACGAGACCTGCGCCAGAATGCTGCGCAGCTGATCGAGCAAGGCCTGAACCTGAAGGATGGTCGCTGACGGGAAGTCCCGGGCCAATTGCACCAGCTCGCGATCCTTGCCGTCGGACAGGTGAAAGCTGGTCATGTAAGTGCTCGGCAAGTCCTGCAGCGTTTCCGGCTCGAAGATCATATAGAAGTTGGGCTGAAAGCTGTCCCAGCTGACTTCACGCAGGCTTGTCACACTGACCTCTCGCGTCAGACCGCCTACCGTGAAGCTGAGCCGGTCGCCGAGGCTGATCTGCAGGCTTTCTGCCAGTTCGGCTTCCACCGACACACCAGGCAGCTCGCCATGGTCTTCGCCCCACCAGTGACCTGCTGTCAGGCGGTTGTCGGATGGCAGTTCGCGAGCCCATGTCAGGCTCAGGTCTCGTCGAGTCGCCCGATCCCCCTGGCTATCCTTGCTGACCACCTGGCGCACCGGCTCGCCGTTGATTGCCACCAGGCGCCCTGGTACCACCGGGTACAGTGGCGCGGCGTGGTCCGACAGTGCCTCGATGCGTTGGGCGAACGCATCCCGGTCGTCAGGCAGCACGTTGAGCACGAAGTGGTTGGGCGCATCCTCCGGCAGCTGGTTCTGCCAGGTATCGAGCAGCTCCCCACGCAGCAGCGCGATCAGGGCCATGGCGAGCAATATCAGGCCGAAGGCCAGGGCCTGTCCGGCCGCCGCCAACGGGTGACGGAGTAGCTGTCCGAGGCCAAGCCGCCAGCTCAGCGACGCCCCTGAAAGGGACCGACGCAGCCCCCGCAGCGCCAGTAACAGGAGGCCCCCCAGAAGGATGGTGGCGAGCAGGCCGCCGCCAAGCAGCGACAGTGTGATTTTCAGATCCAGACTAAGGCGCCACATGATCAGGCCAAGTGCAGCCACCGCCGCTCCGTAGACCAGCCAGGTGCTCGGCGGGACCGGCAGGACATCCCGACGCAGCACTCGCAACGGTGGCACGCGACCCAGCGCTGCCAGCGGCGGCAAAGCGAAACCGGCCAGCGCGACCAATCCTGTGGCAATGCCCGCCAGCGCGGGCCAGAGCGTGGCGGGTGGCACTTCACCGACCACCAGTTCGCGTAGCAGGAAAAACAAGCCATGTTGCGCAGCCCAGCCCAGTAACGCACCCGCCGCACTCGCCGCTACGCCCAGGTAGCCAAGCTGAAGGCCGTAAAGCACCAGCGTCTCGCGCCGTGACAGCCCCAGGCATCGCAGCAGGGCGCTTGCATCGAAGCGGCGCGCGGCAAATCGTGAGGCCGAAAGCGCTACCGCAACGCCGGCCAGCAGGACCGCGGCCAGACTCGCCAGGTTGAGGTAGCGCTCGGCACGCGCCAGCGCGCCGCCGATCTGGCGGTTACCGTCTTTCGCGGTTTCGATGCGCTGATGCGCTTGCAGCTGCGGTTTGATCGCCTGTTCATAGGCCTGCAGCTGTGCAGGCGCGCCACGCCATAGCTCGCGATAGCGAACCCGGCTGCCAGGTTGCACCACGCCGGTGGCATCCAGATCGTCAAGGTGCATCAGTACGCGTGGCGTCAGGCTATAAAAGTCGCCCACGCGGTCGGGCTCGTATGTCAATACCCGGGTCAACTGCAGCGGCTTGTTGCCAATTTCGATGGAGTCACCGATTTGCAGGTCGAGCGCGGCGAACAGGCGTGCTTCGGCCCAGGCTTCCCCTGGCTTCGGTCCGGCGCCGGGCTGTTCAGGCTGGTAGGGCGCCGCGGCGCTGCGCAAGGTTCCGCGCAGTGGATAGTGGTCGTCGGCCGCTTTGACGCTGGTGAGTTGCAGGTTGTCATCGGTCGCCACGACGCTGGAGAACTCGACCACTCGGGCGTGGTCGAGTTGCAATGAGGTCCCTGCCTCGATCTGTTCGGGACTTGCAGGCTCGCTGCCGTTGAGCACCAGGTCGGCACCCAGAAATTCCGTCGCCCGTAGCAACATGGCGTCGTTTAGGCGAGCGCCGAAATAGCCGATGGCGGTGCTTGCCGCGACCGCAATCAGCAACGCGCCGAACAGTATGCGCAGCTCACCGCCGCGTGCGTCTCTGAGTAGCTGGCGCAGCGCTAAAGCGGCCAGTTGCGTGGCGGAGACGCGCTTCATCGGGCCCGCTCGTTATTGAGCTGGCGACCGCCTTCGAGCCGGAGCAGGTGCTCGCAGCGCTGGGCCAGACGTTCGTCGTGGGTGACCAATACCAGGGTGGTGCCGCGCTCGCGGTTCAGCTCGAAAAGCAATTCGATGATGTGCGCGCCGGTGTGGCTGTCGAGATTGCCAGTGGGCTCGTCGGCGAAGAGGATCTCGGGTTCGGCTGCAAACGCGCGGGCGACGGCGACACGCTGCTGCTCACCGCCTGACAGTTGCCGGGGATAGTGATGCAGGCGTGCGCCCAGTCCGACCCGTCCGAGCAGCTCGCTGGCTTTCGCCTGCGCATCGCGTCGGCCATGCAGCTCGAGAGGCAGCATGACGTTCTCCAGCGCGTTGAGGCTGTCGAGTAGCTGAAACGACTGAAAGACGAAGCCGACGTGCTCGGCTCTCACGCGGGCACGCTCGTCCTCGTCCAGCGTTCCGAGCAGGTGCCCGGCCAGATGGACCTCGCCTGTACTGGGCAGGTCGAGGCCCGCCAGCAGGCCGAGCAGTGTCGACTTGCCGGAGCCGGAAGTGCCGACAATCGCCAGGCTCTCGCCCTTGTTCACGCTCAGCGACACGTCATCGAGTATGACCAGCTCGCCTTCCGCGCTGGGTACCGCTTTGCTAAGGTTCCGGGCGTTGAGAATGCTGACCGTCATGGGAGTTCCGATGCGAAATTGGCTGCGAAGTGGCGTCCTGGTGCTGCTGTGTTGGGCTCAGGGAGCCTTGGCGGGAACGGTGTTGGTGGTCGGCGATAGTATCAGCGCCGCTTTCGGCCTGGAAACCAGTCAAGGGTGGGTGTATAGGCTCCAGCAACGCCTTGATACAGAAGGGCTGGATCATCGGGTCGTGAACGCATCCATCAGCGGTGACACCAGTGCTGGAGGGCTGGCGAGGCTACCCGCTCTGCTCGAAGAGCATAAGCCTGGCGTGGTGATCCTGGAACTGGGTGGCAACGACGGCTTGCGCGGCCAACCGCCGGCGCAGCTGAAGCAAAACCTCGCGGCGATGATCGACCAGTCTCGCGCGGCTGACGCCCGCGTGCTGCTGCTCGGCATGCGCCTGCCGCCCAATCTCGGGCAGCGCTACACCACAGCGTTCGCTCAGGTGTATGACGCCCTTGCCGAGGAAAAGAGCGTGCCGTACGTGCCGTTTTTTTTAGAGGGCGTGGGCGGGGTCGAAGGCATGATGCAGGCCGACCGCATCCACCCTGCAGCTGGCGCGCAGCAACGCTTGCTGGATAACGTCTGGCCGGTGCTCGAGCCCTTGCTTTGAAGCGTGCGCGCGGCTACTGTCGCGCCCTCGATCGGAGCCTCAAATGCCGCGCCCAGCCTGGACCCTCTTTGCCTATCGCCTCATTGTGCCGGACGAGCAGTTCGACCTGTTCGCCTGTCGAGAGAATCGTCTGCACCTGGCCTTGCGGCAACTGGAATTGGATGGACAGGTCGACCGGACACTTTGCGGTGGCTTCCTGCCAGCCCGCCCTCGGTGGCAGGACCTGGATCGGCCAATGCTGAAGGACCGTCGACTCTGCTCAGCCTGTCGTGATGCGCTCAGTGCACAGCGCAAAGGCCTTCCGTCTGCCGTCAGCGTCTGGTAGCTCGGCGGCAGCTGTCGCTTCGAGTACAATGCCGCCACATAGATATCATCCCCAAGGAACACCTCAATGCTCTCGCGTGCGTCTGCAGTCGCCTCCTGTATGTCATTCGCTGCTCTGTTGCTGGCCGGGCAGGCCATGGCGCTGGAGTTGCCTCTTCCGCCGGAGGGCGAAGACGTGGTTGGCCAGATTCAGGTGATCAAGGCCAAGTACGAAGACACCTTTGCGGCGCTGGGAGAAGCGCACGATCTGGGCTATCTGGAGCTCGTGGCGGCCAACCCGGGCGTAGACCCCTGGTTGCCGGGAGAAGGAACCGACATCATTCTGCCGACTCGTTACATCCTGCCACCGGGACCGCGCGAAGGCATCGTCATCAACCTGGCTGAATACCGCCTGTATTACTACCCGAAAGGCGAGCAGGTGGTGCATACCTTTCCGCTCGGCATCGGGCGGGAAGGGTGGGGCTCGCCGGTAGGCAACACCCGCATCTCGGCGATGACCAGCAATCCGGCCTGGTACCCGCCGCAATCGATTCGAGACGAGCACGCGGCCGATGGCGATCCGTTGCCCAAGGTTGTGCCGCCCGGTCCCGATAACCCGCTCGGTCCATACAAGATAAACCTGGCGCTGCCGGGCTATCTCATCCATGGCTCCAACAAGAAGTTCGGTATCGGCATGCGAGTCAGCCATGGTTGCTTCCGCATGCTCAATCCCGATGTGTTGCAGCTGGCTCAGCTGGTCAAGGTGGGCACCACGGTGCGAATCATCGACGAGCCTTACAAGTTCGGCGTGAGCGGCGGTAAGGTCTACCTGGAGGCGCATACGCCCCTGCAGGATGAGGACAAGCACATGACGCTGATGGACAAGCACGCAGTGGTGGTCAACTCGCTGCTCAAGCGTGACGAAACCGCCGGCGTATTGGAGTTGGACTGGGAAATGGTGCGCGAGATCATCGCTGGCGAGGATGGCCTGCCGATCCAGATCGCCGAACAGGGGCAATCCCTGGCGAATCACGCCGAACCGATTTTCTAAGGTTCCGCTGCGGCGATCGTTACGATCCGATCGCCCATAAAAAAGCCGACCTCGTGAGGTCGGCTTTTTTTTGTGCCTGAAGCTTACTTGCGGCTGGCGCGTTCCAGCATACGCAGTGCACGCTCGTTGGCTTCGTCAGCAGTTTGCTGAGCCTTTTGAGCAGCCTGCAGAGCCTCGTCGGCTTTGCTGTACGCTTCGTCCGCACGGGCCTGGGCACGGGCAGCGGCGTCTTCGGTCGCGGTCAGACGGGCTTCGCTTTCTTTGGTCATGCTGTTGCTGCAACCAGTAGCCAGAACTGCGGCGAAAGCCAGAGCAGAAAATTTCAGAACGTTGTTCATCGTGTTCCCCTTAAGGATGAAATCCATGGCAACTTCCGTTATGGAAAGTTGGCGCGCACATACTACCTATCTGTTGCGCTAAGTAAACTGAGGCAAGCAGCCGCTACCACAATATTTCTGCAAGCTCATTTCTTTTTAGGGTGCCAGACGGCCATGTTGATCGAAAAACAATCAAAACGGCCGTTGCACTCGATACATGGACCGGCGCGGCGCCCTAAAAGTTGCACAACTGAAGGCTTACGCGCAATGAATGTCAGGTCGATCGACCTGGATGCAGGTACTCATGCTTAGAGCAATTGAAGCAAGGTCTTACATGGCGGTAGCATGCAACGTCCACTTACAACAATGGGATCGTGCGGGCTATCGTGCGCACCTCCAACTATAAGGGCAGGCACGCCTGCAAAGGAGGCGAGATGATCGACAAGCTAACCGTCCACCATGATCGAACGGGCCACCAGTTCGAAACTACCGTGGACGGCTATCGTGCCTATTTGGCCTATGTCGATTTAGGCAAGCAAACCCTGGATATATACCGGACCTTCGTTCCCGACGCGCTTCGTGGTCGTGGCGTCGCGGCAGTACTGACACAGCACGCGCTCGATTACGCGGCGCGGGAAGGCTACACGGTCATACCGTCATGCTCGTACGTGGAGTGGTATATCGAGCGCCAGGGCGATTCGGCAGCAAGTGTCGATCCCGATCAATGAAGAAAACGCCAGCGTGCGTGGCGTTTTCTTTCATCTAATCTGCGTCAGCCGCGAGCGCGGCTGGGCAGGACTTCCTTCAATTTAGCGTGCATCCCGAGAATCGCCTTCTCGGTGGCGTCCCAGTCGATGCAGGCATCTGTAATGGATACGCCGTACTTCAGATCAGCCAAGTCCTTGGGGATCGGCTGGTTGCCCCAGCCCAAGTGGCTCTCCACCATCAGTCCGACGATCGAATTGTTGCCTTCGAGGATCTGATTGGCCACGTTGTCCATCACCAGCGGTTGCAATGCCGGGTCCTTGTTGGAGTTGGCGTGACTGCAATCGACCATGATGTTCAGGCTGATACCGGCCTTGGTTAGTTCCTGTTCACATACCGCGACGCTGACCGAGTCATAGTTCGGCTTGCCGTTACCGCCGCGCAGCACGACATGACCGTAAGCATTGCCTTTGGTGGTAACGATCGATACGCCGCCGGACTGGTTGATGCCGAGAAAACGATGCGGGCTGGACACCGATTGAAGCGCATTGATGGCGACCGTCAGGCTGCCGTCGGTTCCATTCTTGAAACCCACCGCCGAAGAAAGGCCGGACGCCATCTCGCGGTGTGTCTGGGATTCAGTGGTTCGTGCGCCGATGGCCGACCAGCTAATCAGATCCTGCAGATACTGCGGGGAGATCGGGTCCAGCGCTTCGGTAGCGGTCGGCAGCCCCATCTCGGCGAGGTCGAGCAACAGCTGGCGACCGATGTGCAAACCATCCTGAATCTTGAATGAATCATCCATGTAGGGGTCGTTGATCAGGCCTTTCCAGCCGACCGTCGTACGCGGCTTCTCGAAGTAGACCCGCATGATAAGGAACAGGCTGTCAGAGACCTTGTCGGCCAGTACCTTGAGACGCTCGGCATATTCATGCGCTGCCTTGAGGTCATGAATCGAGCAGGGGCCAATCACGACGAACAAGCGGTGGTCCTTGCCGTCGAGGATGTCCCGTACTACCTGGCGTCCTTCGGAAACCGTCTTCAGTGCGGTGGGTGTCAGCGGTATTTCGCGCTTCAACTGTTCCGGTGTGATGAGTGTCTCGTTGGAGGAAACGTTAAGGTCATCGATCGGTAAATCAGCCATCGTGTTCTCGTCAGGGTCGCAGATGCCGTCCGCCAGCCATCCCGGTGCGGCGGAAGGGCTCAGGGCGCAGCGGGGAAGCGGAACCTTATCGCGTATTGCGTCGCTTCGACAATGCTCTTGAAGTACGTCTGCCGCCTGCGTGTCAGTGAATGCCGTGAGCGCTTGCGTGGCACGGCTGGGCGATGCTTCGGGACGCTGATAAGGTGGGAATTCAAGCACGCCCGTGTGGGCGCTCAACTGATCTATAGTCGGAGTCTTCTGCATGACCGCATCCAAACCCCGAATCGGAATCATCGGTACCGGCGCTATCGGCGGCTTCTACGGTGTCATGCTCGCGCGGGCAGGTTACGACGTGCATTTTTTACTGCGCAGTGAGTACGACGTGGTCAGGCAGAATGGGCTGCAGGTCAACAGCGCGGTGCATGGTTCGTTGCATCTGGATGCCGTGCAGGCGTACCGCAGCGCGAGGGATATGCCTAAATGCGACTGGCTTTTGCTGGGCGCGAAGGCCACCAGCAATTCCGAATTGGCACCCTTGATCGCCCAGGCGGCGGGGCCCGACGCCAAAGTCGTGGTACTGCAGAACGGCCTGGGTATCGAAGAGCAGCTGCGTCGCTCACTACCTGAAGCGCTTCACCTGCTTGGCGGTCTGTGTTTCATCTGCGCGCATCGCTCGGCGCTGGGTGTTGTCGAGCACCAGGCGCTTGGGGGTATAAACATTGGCTATCACTCGGGCCCCGCAGCAACCCCTGAACAGCAACAGGCGATAGTCGAAGAGGGTGTGGCGATGTTCCGTGCGGCGGGCGTTGATGCCAACGCGGCGACCAATCTGGCCCAGGCGCGCTGGCAGAAGCTGATCTGGAACATGCCCTACAACGGGCTTTCGGTGCTCCTGAACGCCGGGACGGCCCCGTTGATGGCCAACTCGGACAGCCGCGCACTGATCAGGTCGATCATGCTGGAGGGGCACGGTGCCGCGGCCGCTTGCGGTCATCCGCTGCCCGATGCGCTGGTGGATCGTATGTTGCTGGCCACTGATCATATGCCCAATTACTTGCCGAGCATGTATCACGACCATGCGAACCGCCGCCCGATGGAGCTCGATGCGATCTATGCCGCACCGTTGACGGCAGCCGCGAATGCCGGATTCGCGATGCCCAAGACCGAAGCGTTATATCAGACGCTGCGCTTCATCTCTGCGGCGACGACCGGCTAGACCATTCGATTCTTCATTCGAGCTGAGCCGAGTGCCTGACAAATCCCTGAGGCGGTAATGCTTAGCGCTTCGGGGTGCTAATCTCAAACGGGCCGCGTCATATTTTGACCGTGCGTCCACGCTTCGCGCTGTGTTGCTGGCAAGGCGTAGGCCCCTTGAGCGTCCCTCTCTACGTGGCGAATGTGGCCTTGTAGTGACGAGCACCTGATTCGTGACGAGCGGTACAGGGGGAAATGGCCTAGAATTCGGACGTTCTGGTGCACGAAGTTATAAAAGTGGTGGCGTGCAGGCGCCATTGGCCTTTGAGGGAACTCTATGAAGCTTCAGCAACTGCGTTACATCTGGGAAGTGGCGCACCATGACCTCAATGTTTCGGCTACAGCCCAGAGTCTGTTCACTTCACAACCTGGCATCAGCAAGCAAATTCGGCTGCTCGAGGACGAGTTGGGTGTGGAGGTCTTCGCGCGTAGCGGTAAGCATCTGACTCGCGTCACCCCCGCAGGCGAGCGCATCATCAGCACAGCCGGCGAAATTCTTCGAAAATGTGAAAGCATCAAACAGATCGCGCAGGAGTTCTCCAACGAAAAGCGCGGCACCCTGAGCATTGCCACTACCCATACGCAAGCGCGTTATGCCCTGCCTCAGGTCATCAGTGCGTTCATCAAGCAATACCCGGACGTCTCGCTGCACATGCACCAGGGCACACCCACGCAGATCGCGGAGATGGCGGCTGACGGCACTGTGGACTTCGCGATTGCCACCGAGGGCCTGGAGCTGTTCGGCGATCTGGTGATGATGCCGTGCTACCGCTGGAATCGCTGTGTGGTAGTGCCACAGGGGCACCCGTTGGCGAAACTCGAAACCCTCACGTTGGAGGCGTTGGCCGAGCATCCCATCGTGACCTATGTATTCGGGTTCACCGGTCGCTCGAAACTCGACGAGGCCTTCAGCCACAAGGGATTGTCACCCAGAGTGGTTTTCACCGCCGCGGACGCGGACGTCATCAAGACCTATGTGCGTCTGGGGCTGGGTGTGGGCATCGTCGCGCGCATGGCGGTCGACGCCAAGCTCGATCCGGATCTGGTGGTGCTCGATGCCAGTGAGCTGTTCGAGGCCAGCGTTACCAAGATTGGTTTCCGCCGGGGGACCTTCCTGCGCGGTTTCATGTGCGATTTCATCGAGACCTTTGCGCCGCACCTGGATCGGGAGATGCTCGAAAAGGCGGTGCAATGCCGAAACAAGGCCGAGCTGGACCAGTTATTCGAGCACGTCGACCTGCCTACCTTCTAGGACCGCACGCCCATTACTTAGCGCTTATCACTCATCGCCCAGCTCGACCGCGTCGCGGTCGGTGCTGACACTGCAGCGTGGGCGTTAGCAAATCTGTGACCAAAGGCTGACGCCGAGCCGACTCGACGAAGCCGGCTCAGGATAACCAAGCACGGCGGCGCTGATCAGACCTTGGCGATCAGGTTTCCAGCATGCAAGCCGCATTCTTTCTGCGTAGATTCTTCCCACCACCAGCGACCCTCGCGCTCGTGCTGATTCGGTAGCACCGGGCGTGTGCATGGCTCGCAGCCGATGCTGATGAAGCCTCGCTCGTGCAGGCTGTTGTAGGGCACTTCCAGCATGCGAATGTAGGCCCAAACTTCCTCGCTGCTCATCTGCGCCAAGGGGTTGAACTTGTAGATCGCGTGCTCCGGCGTCGAAAAGGCGCTATCGAGCTCAAGCACCGATACCTGGCTACGGGTGCCCGGGCTCTGGTCACGGCGTTGGCCGGTCGCCCACGCGCGCACGCCTGCCAACTTGCGGCGCAGCGGCTCGATCTTGCGAATCCCGCAGCACTCGCCATGCCCATCGCGGTAAAAGCTGAACAGCCCTTTTTCGTTGACCATGGGTTGGAGCAGAGCAGGGTCCGGCGTCATGATTTCGATCGGGATGCCGTAGTGCTCACGAACCTGCTCGATGAAACGGTAGGTTTCGCTGTGCAGGCGGCCGGTATCGAGGCTGAATACCTTCACGTTCTTGTTCAGCTTCCACGCCATGTCCACCAGTACGACGTCTTCGGCGCCACTGAAGGAAATCCAGAGATCGTCACCGAACAGGTCGAAGGCAAGTTTGAGGATGTCTTGCGGGGATTTACCGGCATAGGCGACTGCCAGCTCGGCTACATCAATTGATTGGCTCATCAGGCGGCTTCCTAGATTGGCGCTTTAGCGCTCTGCAGGCCGCGGATGTTAACAAATAGGCGTTATGTCTCTAAATAACGTTTATCGAGGCTGACGCTAACTTTAACGAATAAGCGCTAGCGTTGCGCCACTTCACCCTTGTCGCTAGAGTGCCCATCCATTTTTTGCGTTTAGGAGTGGCCCGTGGAAATAGCCTGTCTCGATCTGGAAGGTGTGCTGGTTCCGGAAATCTGGATCGCCTTTGCCGAGGCCACCGGAATCGAATCGCTCCGGGCGACTACGCGGGACATTCCTGACTACGACGTGCTGATGAAGCAGCGCCTGCGTATTCTCGACGAGCATGGCTTGAAGCTGGCCGATATTCAGGCGGTTATCGCTACGCTGAAACCCCTAGATGGCGCTGTCGAGTTCGTCGACTGGCTACGCGAACGCTTCCAGGTGGTGATCCTGTCCGACACCTTCTACGAGTTCTCGCAACCGCTGATGCGCCAACTGGGCTTCCCCACGCTGCTCTGCCATCGCTTGATCACCGATGAAACGGGGCGGGTCGTCAATTATGAGCTGCGTCAGAAGGATCCCAAGCGCCAGTCGGTCATCGCGCTGAAGAGCCTGTATTACCGCGTCATCGCCGCCGGGGATTCGTACAACGACACCACCATGCTTGCCGAGGCGCATGCCGGCATTCTCTTCCACGCGCCGGATAACGTCATACGCGAATTCCCGCAATTCCCAGCCGTGCACACCTTCGCCGAGCTCAAGCAGGAGTTCATCAAGGCCTCGAACCGCCCGCTGACAATGTAAGCGGTGCGGGGACTGGAGGCCCGGGTGGGGCGCGGTTTTTCGGGCGCGCACGGCCTCCAGTCCAGCTACATGCCCTCCAGTGTCTCCATCAGCACCCTCACTTTATCGAGGGTTTCCTGATATTCAGCTTGCCAGTGCGAATCCGCGACGATGCCGCCGCCGCCCCAGCACGTAGCCTGGTCGTTTTGGATCAGCACCGTGCGAATGGCGATGGAACTGTCCATCTCGCCGCGAACATCCAGATAAAGCAGCGAGCCGCAGTAGATGGAGCGCTGGGTGGGCTCCAGCTCATCGATTACCTGCATGGCGCGGATCTTCGGCGCGCCCGTGATTGAACCGCCGGGGAAGCTGCCAGCCAGCAGATCCAGTGCATCCTTGTCAGTCGCCAGGTTGCCACAGACGCTGCTCACCAGATGGTGCACGTTCGGATAGGTTTCCAGCGAAAACAGTTCGGGCACGCGCACGCTGCCTGTTTCGCAGCTGCGGCCGAGATCGTTGCGCAGCAGGTCGACGATCATCAGGTTTTCCGCGCGATCCTTTTCGCTGGCCAGTAGTGCATGCCCCTCGGCCCGGTCCGCCTGCGGATCGCTCCGACGTGGGCGGGTGCCCTTGATCGGCCGCGTGTTCACGACGCCCTTGGCAAGCTGCAGGAAGCGTTCCGGGGACAGGCTGACGATGGCGCCACCTTCGACCGGAATGAACCCCGAATAGGGCGTCGGGCAGACAGCTCGTAGCGCTTGATAGGCCTGCCAGGGGTCGCCCGCGCAGGGTGCGCGAAAGCGCTGTGCGAAATTCACCTGATAACAATCGCCGGCCTGGATGTAGCGCTGGATGCGTTCGATTGCCTGTCGATAGTCGGAGCGCTGCAGATCGGCAGAAAAGGGCGACTCGAGCTTGAACGAGGTGAGCTCGGGGTCCCGCTCCGACTCGAAGAGCTGAATCAGCCGAACGCGCTCGGCCTCGGCCAAGGTGGGATGAAAAACTAGCTGTGTCGTCCGATGCTGATGGTCGCTGATCAAGGCCCAGGCGTAGAGGCCAAAGCGAGCCGGCGGCAGCGCCAGGTCCTTGGTTGCTGTGGCGGGTAGGCGTTCGAGTCGCGAGCCGAAATCGTAGCCAAGAAAGCCCAGGATGCCCCCCGCGAAGGGCAGCTCGCGGCCTTCCGGTAGCCCCGCTTCGCCAAGCCTGTGCAAGGCTGTCCGGACGCGCGCGAAGAATGCGCGTCCGGTTTCGGTGGCGTCTGGTTCCAGGGTTTCAACAGGCCAGGCGCTGAGCAGGTCATAGCGTCCACGCTCGGCGATCGGGCGGCCTGAGTCGAGCAGTATCGCTCCGGGAGAGCGGCGAATACGGTCGAACCAAAGCGTCGGATCAGGTTGATACGCGAGGGGGTGAACCGTGCAGAGAGGCATTGGAGGTTTAGGTCCGGGGAGTCCCGGCCGTTTGGCGGCCGGGTTTTGGCTCATGCGTGGCTCGGTATGTGGCCGAACAGTTCTTGGGAGAATCGCACGCGCTCTTCAGGTGTCTCCTGGATGCCTTTTGCCTTGAGCTCTTCGATCCGGCTTTCCACGGCTTGCGTGCGATGGGTCAGGCCGCAGTCGTTAGCGATCTGAATGTTGAGCCCAGGCCGCGCGTTGAGCTCCAGAATCAGCGGGCCCTTGTCCTGGTCCAGGACCATGTCGACCCCGATATAGCCCAGCCCGCACAGCTCGTAACAGCCCGCGGCCAGCTTCATGAAGCCGTCCCAGTTAGGCAGTTGGACGCCATCCACGGCGTTGGTGGTATCGGGGTGCTTGGTGATCTTGTTGTTCAGCCAGGTGCCCCGCAGAGTGATGCCTGTGGCCAAATCCACGCCAACGCCGATTGCCCCCTGATGCAGGTTGGCCTTGCCGCCGGACTGCCGGGTCGGCAAACGCAGCATGGCCATGACCGGGTAGCCCATCAGCACGATGATGCGAATGTCCGGCACGCCTTCGTAGCTGATGCTTTTGAAGATCGGGTCCGGGGTGACGCGGTATTCGATCAGTGCACGGTCGCGGTGACCGCCGAGCGAATACAGGCCGGTGAGAATGTTGGAGATCTGATGCTCGATCTCATCGTGCGTCATGATCTTGCCCGACACGGTGCGGTAGCGACCTTCGAAGCGGTCGGCGATCACCAGGATGCCGTCACCGCCAGCGCCTTGCGCTGGCTTGACGACGAAATCGACATGGTCCTTGACGATGTCCTTGAGCTTGTCGATGTCTTTCTCGGTCTCGATGATGCCGTACATCTCCGGTACGTCGATACCGGCCTCGTTCGCCCGTTCCTTGGTGATGATCTTGTCATCCACGATCGGATACAGGTTGCGCTTGTTGTACTTGAGCACGTAATCCGCGTTGCGGCGATTGATGCCCATGATGCCCTTGGCTTCGAGGGCCTTCCACGTCTTGATCAGACCGAACATGGCTCAATCCTTCAAAAAGGCTTTGAAGCGGAACAGCTCGGTCAAGCGGTAGCCGCGGTAGCGTCCCATCGCCAGCATGAAGCCCACCATGATCAGCAGTACGGCAGGGAAGGTGAACATGAAGTAGATCAACTCGGGAATGCTCATCAGCAGGTGCGCGAGCGTGGCGGCGATCAGTGTGCCGACTGCCACCTTGAACGCGTGCCCTGCGCCGCGTTCCTCCCAGGTAATGGAGAGACGTTCGATGGTCATGGTCAGGATGACCATCGGGAACAAGGCAACCGAGAGCCCCCGTTCCAGGCCAAGCTTGTGGCTGAACAGGCTGATGACCGCGATCAGTACCACCACGAAGGTCAGCACCACGGAGAGACGCGGCAGCATCTGGAGTTTCAGATGCTCGAGATAGGAGCGTAGTGAGAGGCCGAGCGCCGTGATGATGGTGAACAGGATGATGCCGAAGCCGAGCTGGGTCTCGCGAAACGCCAGCGCGATCAGCACAGGCGTAAAGGTGCCGAGCGTCTGCAGGCCGCCGAGATTGCGCAGAATCAGAATCACCAGTACGCCGATCGGAATCATGATCATGATCTGATAGGTCTGCTGGGTTTGCAGCGGTAGGCCGTACAGCGAGTATTCCAGGAAGTCCGCGTCAGTGTTCTCGTCGGTCAGTTTGGCCAGGCGAATGGCATTCATCTCGCTGCTGTTGAGCGTGAAGGTCACCTGCGCGTTGCGGCCACCCTCGAGATTGACCAGCGGCTCGTCGCCGGTCCACCACACCAGCCGGTCCGCTGGCAGTCCCTGGTCGCCATTCTCCGGGTTGAAGTACAGCCACTTGTCGCCATTGAAGCTGCGCAGCCACAGCTCAGGCGTCTGCGCGGTGTCGCTGGCCAGGCGCACGGTGTGTACGCGTTCCATGGGCACATGCGCGATGGACAGCAGCAGCTCGATGATTCGGGCCTTGTTCGCCGGCGATGCATCGCCGCCGAGCAGTAGCTTGACGTTGTCGTCGTTGGCGTTGTTGACGCGCTTGATGGCCTCACTGATGAAGGTCTCGACATCCGCGGAGTGTTGGCGAATCGGCGAAAGCAGGGCTTCGGCGGCTATTTTTTCGGCGCCTTCGACCGGGATGCTGTCGCGGAAAATCGGGCCGTTGGCCTTGGTTTGCTCACCGCTATAGCGTCGGGTCAGTACCAGGCGGTAGTAGAGCGTCTGATTGCCACTGACCCGCCGAGCCGACCAGGTCACCCGGCGGTTGCCGTCGGTGCGGTTAATGCTCACGCCATAGTTGTTGGAAATGAAGCTCTCGTTGAGGCTGACGAATTCCTGGTTCAGCGGCGGTACGTACATCTGCAGCTTTACCGGGTCGCGCGGGTTGGCCTGAAATTCGACCTTGGCGTCGATGTTCCACAGGTCGTCGGTTTCATCTTCGGTAATCGGTATGCCGAGGATGAAAATCTGGTAGGCGGTAATCGCGATGCCCAGTGTGACGAGCAGGAAAATCAGAACTTTCAGATGCAGGGTAAGGGCGCGCATGGAATTACTCGTCAGCGTCGGAATCGGTGGTGCAGCCGGGCTCGCCAGCAGCGTACTTAAGGCTTGGGTCGACCAGGGCGCCGAAGCGCGAGAGCGCATCGGAACCTATTAAAAGTGCGTATTGGAATGCACTTCGGTCCGTGAGGTTCACTTCGATGCTGCGTTTGGCCTTGCCCATGCACATGACCAGCTCTACGACAGGGCGTGGCGTATAGGTTTTTTCTTCCTCTGGATCGAAGTCGGCGGCACGGCGTTTGATTTTGCTGATGCGCTGCAAGGGCAGCTCGATCGGACGATCGTGCGCTTCATCGATGGCGAGGTAGAAGCGGACCCAGGTCTTTCCGTTGCGCTTGAATCGCTCGATATCGCGTGCGCTGAGCGAGGCCGTCTGGGCGCCGGTGTCCAGTTTGGCGGGCACTTCAAGCCCGAATTCGGGCAGTCCCACGTGCTCGTTCAGGCCATAGATGGTTTTTTCACCAGCGTGGGCGAGACAGGGAAGGGCCAGGAGGCAGAACAGCAACAGACGAGGTTTGGCGGGCATAGATCCAGAGTTAATCGAGTCGGGGAACGATGGCCGGAGCGACGACCCCTGAGGTTGGGCGTGGCGAGGCTGGTGCCCCGCGCGGCATATAGCTCGGCATTCTAGCATGGCGGCTGAATCAGGCGACTAGACCTAACCGGCGGGGCATGACGGCCATTAATGCATCCTGCCATCAAGGTAATTTTCTAATTGTCGACAATCTACCTTTGTATGATTGACCGGCCCGCATAGACAGGCTTATTTTGTTCGTACCTTGTACATAGGTGTCAACAATATGCTGGATGCTTTGGATGCGCCTCGCGCCGATCTGGTCGATACCGGAACCCTGTCTGAACATGTTTTCCGACTGATTCAAGCCGCCATCATCAAGGGCGAGATCGCCCCGGGCAGCAAGATCTCGGAGCCCGAGCTCGCGCGGACCTACGGGATCAGTCGCGGGCCGTTGCGCGAAGCGATACATCGGCTCGAAGGGCAGAAGCTTCTGGTGCGAGTGCCGCATGTGGGTGCTCGTGTGGTGTCGCTCAGCCATGCAGAGCTGATCGAGCTATACGAGATTCGCGAATCACTGGAAGGCATGGCCTGTCGGCTCGCTGCCGAGCGCATGAGCGAAGCGGAGATCGATGAGTTGCGGCGCGTGCTGGATACCCATGAGCAGGACGCCGCATTTCAGGCTGGCGTCGGCTATTACCAGCAAGAGGGCGACTTCGATTTCCACTACCGGATCATTCAAGGCAGCGGCAATCGAACCCTGACCCAGATGCTCTGCGGTGAGCTCTATCAGTTGGTGCGCATGTACCGCATTCAGTTCTCGGCAACGCCAAACCGCCCACGCCAGGCGTTCGCCGAACACCATCGCATTCTCGACGCCATCGCGGATCGCGATGGCGAGCTCGCCGAGCTGTTGATGCGCCGACACATCGGTGCTTCCAAACGCAATATCGAGCGGCATTACCACGCTGCAACAGACACACAACCAAGAGGTGAGGCATGACACTTCCTACCCCCGGCCAGCGTTTTCGCGATGCAGTGGCCAGTGAGCATCCCCTGCAAGTGGTTGGTGCGATCAACGCCAATCATGCGCTGTTGGCCAAACGCGCCGGTTTCAAGGCTATTTACCTGTCTGGTGGCGGCGTAGCAGCCGGCTCCCTGGGTTTGCCCGATCTGGGCATCAGCGGCCTGGATGACGTGCTGACCGATGTTCGGCGCATCACGGACGTATGCGATCTGCCGTTGCTGGTGGATGTCGACACCGGCTTCGGCTCGTCCGCCTTCAATGTGGCGCGTACCGTCAAGTCGATGATCAAGTTCGGCGCGGCGGCCATTCACATCGAGGATCAGGTGGGCGCCAAGCGCTGCGGGCATCGCCCGAACAAGGAGATCGTTTCGCAGCAGGAGATGGTCGATCGGATCAAGGCGGCGGTCGATGCCCGTACCGACGACAGCTTCGTGATCATGGCGCGCACCGATGCCCTCGCGGTCGAGGGACTGGAATCCGCGCTGGAGCGTGCTGCGGCGTGCATCGAGGCGGGCGCTGACATGATCTTCCCCGAAGCCGTTACCGAACTGGCGATGTACAAGATCTTCGCTGAGCGGGTAAAGGCGCCGATCCTGGCCAATATCACCGAGTTCGGTTCGACGCCCCTGTACACCACCGAAGAGCTGGCAGGTGCCGATGTCTCGCTGGTGCTCTATCCGCTGTCCGCGTTCCGCGCCATGAACAAGGCGGCTGAGAATGTCTACACCGCGATCCGCCGCGATGGCACGCAGAAGAATGTGATCGACACGATGCAGACCCGCATGGAGCTGTACGAGCGCATCAATTATCACGCGTTCGAGGAAAGCCTCGACGCCTTGTTCGCGCAGAAGAAGGGTTGAGATGACCGGGCGCTCCGGTAGCGCCCCGTTTACGGCAAAGCAATTGGCGGTATCCAGAACAAATCCAATAAGGAGAGAGCAATGGCTGAAGCAAAAGTATTGAGCGGCGCCGGCCTGCGTGGCCAGGTTGCCGGGCAGACAGCCCTGTGCACGGTTGGCAAGACCGGGGCTGGTCTGACCTATCGCGGGTACGACGTGCGTGAACTGGCCGCGCAGGCCGAGTTCGAGGAAGTCGCCTACCTGTTGTTCTACGGTGAACTGCCGACCGCGAAGCAGCTAGAGGCATACAAGGCGCGCCTCAAGACGATGCGCGACCTGCCCGCTGCGCTGAAGGAAGTGTTGGAGCGCATTCCTGCCGATGCTCATCCGATGGACGTCATGCGCACCGGCTCCTCGATGTTGGGGACGTTGGAGCCTGAGCGTTCGTTCGATCAACAGCGCGACGTAGCAGAGCGCTTGATGGCCGCGTTCCCGGCAGTCATGTGCTACTGGTACCGCTTCACCCATCAGCAGCAGCGAATCGAATGCACCAGCGATGAAGACACGCTGGGCGGGCATTTCCTGGCGTTGTTGCATGGCGAGAAACCAAGCGAGCTGCACGTGAAAGTGATGAACGTCTCGCTGATTCTCTACGCCGAGCACGAGTTCAATGCTTCGACGTTCACCGCGCGGGTCTGCGCCTCGACGCTGTCGGATATGTATTCCTGCATCACCGGCGCCATCGGCTCGTTGCGCGGTCCCTTGCATGGCGGCGCCAACGAGGCGGCAATGGACATGATCGAGCGCTGGAAGTCTCCCGACGAGGCGGTACAGGGCATCCTCGGCATGCTCGAGCGCAAGGACAAGATCATGGGCTTCGGCCATGCGATCTACAAGGAGTCGGACCCGCGCAACGAAGTCATCAAGGTGTGGGCGAAGAAGCTCGCCGACGAGGTGGGTGACACCGTCCTGTATCCGGTATCGGTGGCGGTCGATGAGACCATGTGGGCTCAGAAGAAGCTGTTCCCCAACGCCGATTTCTACCACGCCTCCGCGTACCACTTCATGGGCATCCCGACCAAGCTGTTCACGCCGATCTTCGTCTGCTCGCGCGTAACGGGTTGGGCGTCTCACGTAATCGAGCAACGGGCCAATAACCGCATCATCCGGCCGAGTGCCGATTACGTCGGCCCGGAACAGCGCAAGGTCGTCCCGATCGCCGAACGCTGATTCATAGGAGGGGAGGCCGCGACGGTCTCCCCCTCTGGTTTTCAACATTTACTGGATCGAGTTCTTCCGGCATGAACACAGAACACCGCAAACCGCTGCCTGGCACCCAGCTGGACTATTTCGATACCCGTGCGGCCGTCGAAGCCATCCAGCCGGGCGCGTACGACAAGCTGCCCTATACCTCCCGCGTACTGGCCGAACAGCTGGTTCGTCGGTGCGATCCGGCGATGCTGACCGAAGCGCTGACGCAGATCGTCGAGCGTCGTCGTGATCTGGACTTTCCCTGGTACCCGGCGCGCGTGGTCTGTCATGACATCCTGGGTCAGACCGCACTGGTCGACCTGGCGGGCCTGCGGGATGCGATCGCCGAGCAAGGCGGCGACCCGGCGAAGGTCAATCCGGTCGTGCCTACTCAGTTGATCGTCGATCACTCGCTGGCCGTGGAATTCGCAGGCTTCGATCCCGAGGCGTTCGACAAGAACCGAGCCGTGGAGGAGCGCCGCAACGAAGACCGTTTCCACTTCATCGAGTGGACCAAGACGGCGTTCAAGAATGTCGATGTGATCCCGGCCGGGAACGGGATCATGCACCAGATCAATCTGGAAAAAATGTCGCCGGTGATCCAGGCGCGTGGTGGCGTGGCCTTCCCTGACACCTGCGTGGGCACCGATTCGCACACGCCGCACGTGGATGCCCTGGGCGTGATCGCCATTGGTGTCGGTGGGCTGGAAGCGGAAACGGTGATGCTCGGGCTGCCGTCGATGATGCGCCTGCCGGACATCGTCGGTGTACGCCTGACGGGCAAGCGTCAGCCGGGCATCACGGCCACCGATATCGTCCTTGCGTTGACCGAATTCCTGCGCAAGGAGCGGGTGGTGGGAGCCTGGGTCGAGTTTTTCGGCGAAGGCGCGGACAGCCTGACGATCGGAGACCGTGCGACCATTTCCAACATGTGCCCCGAATATGGCGCCACGGCGGCGATGTTCTATATCGATCAGCAGACCACTGACTACCTCAAGTTGACTGGTCGTGAGCCGGAGCAGGTCGCGCTGGTCGAGCAGTACGCCAAGGAAACCGGCCTGTGGGCGACCGCTCTGACCAATGCCGAGTATGAGCGTGTGCTCGAATTCGATCTGTCCAGCGTGGTCCGCAACATGGCCGGCCCGTCCAATCCGCACAAGCGCTTGCCGACCTCGGCGTTGCACGAGCGCGGTATCGCCGACGAGGCCAAGCTGGCCGCCGCCAAGGCCGAAGAGGCTGAAGGCCGCCTGCCGGATGGTGCGGTGATCATCGCGGCCATTACAAGCTGCACCAACACCTCCAACCCGCGCAACGTCGTCGCGGCGGGCCTGTTGGCCAAAAAGGCCAACGAACTGGGTCTGGTACGCAAGCCCTGGGTGAAGACGTCCTTCGCGCCGGGCTCGAAGGTCGCCAAGCTGTACCTGGAAGAAGCCGGCCTGCTGCCGGAACTGGAGAAGCTCGGCTTCGGCATCGTCGCCTACGCCTGCACCACCTGTAATGGAATGTCCGGTGCGCTGGACCCGAAGATCCAGCAGGAAATTATCGACCGTGACCTGTACGCCACCGCAGTGCTGTCGGGTAATCGCAACTTCGATGGTCGTATTCATCCCTATGCCAAACAGGCGTTCCTGGCCTCGCCACCGCTGGTGGTCGCCTATGCCATCGCCGGTACGGTGCGCTTCGATATCGAACAGGACGTGCTGGGCACCGACAAGAGTGGCAACCCGATCACTCTGAAGGACCTCTGGCCGTCTGACGAGGAAATCGATGCCATCGTCGCGTCCTCGGTCAAGCCCGAGCAGTTCAAGCAGATCTACATTCCGATGTTCGATCTGGGCACCATCGAGGAAGCCAAAAGCCCGCTGTACGACTGGCGCCCGATGTCCACCTATATCCGCCGCCCACCGTACTGGGAAGGCGCGTTGGCTGGCGAGCGAACACTCAAGGGCATGCGGCCGCTGGCAATCCTGCCGGACAACATCACCACCGATCACCTGTCGCCCTCCAATGCCATCCTGCCGGATTCGGCGGCCGGTGAGTACCTGGCGAAGATGGGGCTTCCCGAAGAGGACTTCAATTCCTACGCCACCCACCGTGGCGACCATCTGACGGCCCAGCGCGCCACCTTCGCCAACCCGCAGCTGGTCAACGAGATGGCGGTGGTCGACGGGAAGGTGCAGAAGGGCTCGCTGGCGCGCGTCGAGCCGGAAGGCACGGTGATGCGTATGTGGGAAGCCATTGAAACCTACATGAACCGCAAGCAGAACCTGATCATCATCGCCGGTGCCGATTACGGTCAGGGCAGCTCGCGTGATTGGGCGGCCAAGGGTGTGCGTTTGGCCGGTGTGGAGGTGATCGTCGCCGAAGGCTTCGAGCGTATCCACCGCACCAACCTGGTGGGAATGGGCGTGCTGCCGGTCGAGTTCAAGCCGGGCACTACCCGCCTGACCCTCGGCCTTGACGGCACCGAGACCTTCGATATCGAAGGTGAGCCGTCACCGCGCTGCGACCTGACCTTGGTCATTCATCGCAAGAACGGCGAAGACGTCCGGGTCCCGGTGACCTGCCGGCTCGATACCGCGGCCGAAGTCGGCGTGTACCAGGCCGGCGGTGTGCTGCAGCGTTTCGCCAAGGACTTCCTTCAACAGGCATGACCGCCCGATTCCGTGGGGCGGATGGCGCTTTTTCCATCCGCCGCATCATCGCGCGGTGGATCGATGAAGCGTGATCCACCCTACGGCCCATTCATTTTTCAGCCAGGAGTCACTCATGGCTCATCAACCCCAGATCAAGATTCCCGCGACCTACATGCGGGGCGGCACCAGCAAGGGCGTATTCTTCCGGTTGCAGGACCTGCCGGAAAGCTGCCAGGTGCCTGGCGCGGCGCGCGACAAGCTGTTCATGCGCGTGATCGGTAGCCCCGATCCGTATTCGGCGCATATCGACGGCATGGGCGGGGCCACATCCAGTACCAGCAAGTGCGTGATCCTCTCCAAGAGCGCTCGGCCTGATCACGACGTGGAGTACCTCTACGGGCAGGTGTCGATCGACAAGGCCTTCGTCGACTGGAGTGGCAACTGCGGCAACCTCTCCACGGGAGCCGGTGCGTTTGCCCTGCATGCCGGCCTGGTGGATGCCGAGCGCATTCCGCAGAACGGCACCTGCGTGGTGCGTATCTGGCAGGCCAATATTGGTAAGACCATCATTGCCCACGTGCCGATCAGCGACGGTCAGGTGCAGGAAACCGGGGGTTTCGAGCTGGACGGCGTGACGTTTCCAGCTGCCGAGATCGTGCTCGAGTTCCTCGATCCGTCCGATGACGGCGAGGAGGGGGGGTCGATGTTCCCCACCGGCAACCTGGTCGACGACCTGAAAGTCCCCGGCCTGGGTACGCTGAAGGCAACCATGATCAGCGCGGGCATTCCGACGGTGTTCGTCAACGCCGAAGATATCGGTTATGAGGGCACCGAGCTGCGTGAAGACATCAATGGCGACCCGGAAGCGCTGGCACGGCTGGAGGTAATTCGAGTAGCCGGCGCATTGCGCATGGGATTGATCAATACCGCGGAAGAGGCGTTGACCCGCCAACATACTCCCAAGGTTGCCTTCGTGTCCCGGCCGAAGCGTTATCTCGCTTCTTCGGGTAAGACCATCGAGGCAAGCGATGTCGATCTCCTGGTTCGAGCCTTGTCCATGGGCAAGCTCCACCACGCAATGATGGGCACCTGTGCGGTGGCAATCGGGGCTGCCGCAGCCGTTCAGGGTACGCTGGTCAATCTGGCTGCTGGTGGCGGCGAACGTCAGGCAGTTCGCTTCGGTCATCCATCCGGAACGCTGCGTGTCGGTGCCGAGGCGCAACAGGTAGACGGTCAGTGGGCCGTGACCAAGGCGGTCATGAGCCGTAGTGCAAGGGTGCTGATGGAGGGCTGGGTACGCGTACCAGGCGACGCCTTCTAGCCCAGGTCGCAACGTGTGCAGAAGCGACCTCTGCTTACGTGAATCCCCCAATTTCAGCCGCTGAAAAGCAAAAAATCCGCACCAAGCGGATTTTTTGTGGTCTAGCCGAAGCGACAGTTATTTGAGGCGACGCTCGACGCCCTTTTCGACCAGTATTTTCGCCGAGATCTCCTCAACGGAAAAATGCGTCGAATTGATGAAATTGATGTTCTCACGGCGGAAGAGATTCTCCACTTCGCGAACCTCGAATTCGCACTGGGCGAAGCTGGCATAGCGGCTGTTGGGTTTGCGCTCGTTGCGGATCGCTGTAAGGCGGTCCGGGTCGATGGTCAGCCCGAACAGCTTGTCGCGATGGGTTTTGAGCGCGGCCGGCAATTGCAGACGCTCCATGTCGTCTTCGGTCAGCGGATAGTTGGCGGCACGGATACCGTATTGCATGGCCATGTACAGACAGGTGGGCGTTTTGCCGCACCTGGAGACACCGACCAAAATCAGATCCGCCTTGTCGTAGTAGTGCGTGCGGGCACCGTCATCGTTATCCAGAGCGAAATTGACCGCATCGATTCGCTCCATGTAGTTGGCGTTATGGCTGATCGAGTGGGATTTGCCGACCGAATAGGAAGAGCGTGACATCAACTCATGCTCCAGCGGAGCAAGGAAGGACGAGAAGATATCGATCATGAAGCCATTTGACTCAGCCAGGATGTCGCGAATTTCCTGGTTCACCAGCGTATCGAATATGATCGGCCGCGCGCCGTCGCTTTCCGCCGCTTTGTTGATTTGCTGTACCATTGCCCGCGCTTTTTCGGCCGTATCTATATATGGCCGCGTGAGCTTGGTGAAGTGGATCGTTTCGAACTGTGCCAACAGGCTTTGGCCAAGTGTCTCGGCCGTAATCCCGGTACCGTCGGATATGAAAAATGCAGTTCGTTTCATTGCGCCTGGGACCTTAAGTCAAGAACGGTTCTCAGCTATAGTAGGCCCCTTCGCCGAGCCTCGACTGGCGGGCATTGTTACTTATTTTGCAGGGTCAGGCCACCGTGCCGCGGATCGGCACGAATCGAGTTTCCAACACAACGTGGAGAGATCACCTTGGTAGAGTACGTAGTTTCCCTCGATAAGCTCGGCAACCATGATGTTGAGCGTGTAGGGGGCAAGAACGCCTCCCTGGGCGAGATGATCAGCAACCTAGCTGGCGCCGGGGTATCGGTGCCCGGTGGTTTCGCCACTACGGCGCAGGCCTATCGCGATTTCATGGAACTCAGCGGCCTGAACGATCAGATTCATGCGCTGCTCGACGCCTTGGATGTCGATGACGTCAACGCGCTGGCCAAAGCCGGGTCGCAAATCCGCGGCTGGGTGATGGATGCGGAGTTCCCGCCGCAGCTCGACGCCGACATTCGTACCGCGTTTGCGGAAATGGCGGCCGGCAACGACAACATGGCAGTCGCCGTCCGCTCCTCGGCGACTGCAGAAGACCTGCCGGACGCATCGTTCGCCGGTCAGCAAGAGACCTTCCTGAACATTCGTGGCGTGGATAACGTGATTCGCGCCACCAAGGAGGTCTTTGCCTCGCTGTTCAACGACCGTGCAATTGCCTACCGGGTCCACCAGGGCTTCGATCACAAATTGGTCGCCCTGTCTGCCGGTGTACAGCGCATGGTGCGTTCCGAGACCGGCACTGCCGGTGTGATGTTCACGCTCGACACCGAGTCCGGCTTCCGTGACGTGGTGTTCATCACCGGTGCGTACGGCCTCGGCGAGACCGTCGTGCAGGGCGCCGTCAACCCTGACGAATTCTATGTTCACAAGCACACCCTGGAAGCCGGGCGGCCTGCCATCCTGCGTCGCAACCTGGGCAGCAAAGCCATCAAGATGGTCTACGGCGAAGAAGCCCGTGCCGGCAAGTCGGTCAAGACGGTCGACGTCGATCAGGCTGACCGTATGCGCTTTTGCCTGAGCGACGAGGAGGTCTCCAACCTCGCCAAGCAGGCGATGATCATCGAGAAGCACTACGGTCGTCCGATGGACATCGAGTGGGCCAAAGACGGTGACGACAACCAGCTATATATCGTCCAGGCGCGTCCGGAAACCGTGAAGAGCCGCAGCAGCGCCAACGTGATGGAACGCTACCTGCTGAAAGAGAAGGGCAAGGTGCTCGTCGAGGGGCGTGCTATCGGCCAGCGCATTGGTGCCGGTCCGGTGAAAATCATCCATGACGTATCCGAGATGGACAAGGTTCAGCCGGGTGACGTACTCGTCTCCGACATGACCGATCCGGATTGGGAGCCGGTGATGAAGCGCGCCAGCGCCATCGTTACCAACCGCGGCGGACGTACCTGCCACGCAGCCATCATCGCGCGTGAGCTGGGCATTCCGGCGGTCGTGGGCTGCGGCAATGCCACCGAGCTGCTACAAGACGGCCAGCGAGTCACCGTCAGCTGTGCAGAAGGCGATACCGGCCTGATCTTCGAGGGCGAGCTGGGCTTCGACATTCGCCAGAATTCCATCGATGCCATGCCCGAATTGCCGTTCAAAATCATGATGAACGTCGGCAACCCGGACCGCGCATTCGACTTCGCTCAGCTGCCGAACGAAGGTGTCGGTCTGGCACGTCTCGAATTCATCATCAATCGCATGATTGGTGTGCATCCTAAGGCGCTGCTGAACTTCGACGGCCTGCCAGCGGACGTCAAGAAGAGTGTCGAAAAGCGTATCGCCGGTTACGGTGATCCGGTCGATTTCTACGTCGAGAAGCTGGTCGAAGGTGTCAGTACCCTGGCCGCTGCGTTCTGGCCGAAAAAGGTCATCGTGCGTCTGTCGGACTTCAAGTCCAATGAATACGCCAACCTGATCGGCGGCAAGCTATACGAGCCGGAAGAAGAAAACCCGATGCTCGGCTTCCGTGGTGCTTCGCGATATATCAGCGAATCGTTCCGGGATTGCTTCGAGCTTGAATGTCGCGCGATGCGCAAGGTGCGCGAGCAGATGGGGCTGACCAACGTCGAGCTCATGGTGCCGTTCGTCCGCACCCTGGGCGAAGCGGCGCAGGTTATCGACATCCTCGGACAGTTCGGCCTGAAGCGTGGTGAGAACGGGCTGCGCGTCATCATGATGTGCGAGCTGCCATCCAACGCGTTGTTGGCCGACGAGTTCCTCGAGTTCTTCGACGGCTTCTCCATCGGCTCTAACGATATGACGCAGCTGACGCTGGGTCTGGATCGCGATTCGGGCATCATCGCGCACCTGTTCGATGAGCGTAATCCGGCGGTCAAGAAGCTGCTGGCGAATGCGATCGAGGCCTGTAACAAGGCGGGCAAGTACATTGGCATCTGTGGCCAGGGACCGTCCGACCATCCCGATCTGGCCAAGTGGTTGATGGAGCAGGGCATCGAGAGCGTTTCGCTGAACCCCGACTCGGTGCTGGACACCTGGTTCTTCTTGGCTGACGCTGAGATTCAGTGAGCTAGAGGCAAGGCAGAAGGGGCGAATCTCGCCCCTTTTGCGCGCTAAATGGAAAGTGCTTTTTCATACTCGAGGTCCGGCCCGGTGGGGCAGTGGCATCGGTATTTTCAGCAAGGAGTTTCCCATGCAATACGTCACCCCGGATCTGTGCGACGCATACCCTGACCTGGTTCAGGTCGTTGAGCCCATTTTCAGCAACTTCGGTGGTCGGGATTCATTTGGCGGCGAGATCGTTACGATCAAGTGCTTCGAAGACAATTCCCTTGTCAAGGAACAGGTCGAGGTTGCCGGTGCCGGTAAGGTCCTGGTGGTCGATGGCGGTGGGTCGCTGCGCCGCGCGCTGCTGGGGGATATGCTGGCTGAGAAGGCGGCGCGCAATGGCTGGGAAGGTCTGGTGATCTACGGCTGCGTGCGCGATGTCGACGTGATTGCCCAAACTGAACTAGGCGTTCAGGCGCTGGCCAGCCATCCAATGAAAACTGACAAGCGGGGAATCGGCGACTTGAATGTACCCGTCACCTTCTGCGGTGTGACCTTCCGCCCGGGTGAGTACATCTACGCCGACAATAACGGCATCGTGGTTTCGCCTGAACCGCTGAAAATGCCTGCCTGATTCACGAGCTCCGCTTACCCGAGCCCGGCCATGCCGGGCTTTTTTGCAATGTGCACGAGACGACTGATTTGCGCGACGAGACCTCTCAATCCGGGCTGCTGCATGCCTTGGTACTTGACGGACAGGGCGGCGCGCGGCCGATCGCGTATGCCGATATTGCCACGCTGCAGTTAGGCGAAACCGAGAGCCTGTGGCTGCACTGGGATCGAGGACAGGCGGCGGCACGCGATTGGCTGCGTCGACGCAGTGGACTCAGTGCGTTCGCCTGCGACGTGTTGCTGGAGGAGAATACGCGGCCTCGTCTGCTCGCGCTGCCGAACGACGAGTTGCTGCTCTTTCTCCGGGGCGTCAACCTTAATCCGGACGCCGAGCCGGAAGACATGGTGTCGTTGCGCGTCTTTGCCGATGCTCGCCGTGTCATTTCCCTGCGCTTGCGGCCGTTGCGCTCCACCGAGACGGTGATGCAGCAACTGGATGCTGGCGTCGGACCGAAGACCTCCTCGGAAATCCTCCTCGCGCTCGCTGATGCGCTGACCAGTCGAGTCGATGACCTCGTCGAGGTGGTGACCGAGAAGCTCGATAACGAGGAAGATCGGGTCGAGACCGACGAGCGCTATTCGCCGCCGCAGGACGAGATGCTCTCGCTGCGACGGCAAGCTGCCAGCCTGCGCCGTTTTCTTCTACCCCAGCGAGAAATCTACGGGCAACTCACCCGCAATCGCCTTCCCTGGTTCGTCGATGACGATACCGATTACTGGAACGAGCTGAGCAACCGGTTGATTCGCTACTTGGAAGAACTGGACTTGGTTCGCGAACGCGTCAACCTGATCCTGGAAGCTGAAGAACGACGCATGCGTGAACGCATGAATCGAACCATGTATTTGCTTGGGATCATCACGGGGTTCTTCCTGCCCATGAGCTTCCTGACGGGGTTGCTGGGCATCAATGTCGGCGGTATTCCTGGATCGGAGCATCCGTACGGCTTCTATGTTGCCTGTGGCGTTATCGCTGTGGTTGCCGCCTTTCAGTGGTGTATCTTTCGCCGCCTCAAATGGGTGTGAATGTGACTTTTCGCTGCCGTTGTGCCGTCTAGATCACACAATTTAGCGAGGTAACCATGCGCGATCCCTTCGAAGAGTCGTTGCGGGACATGCTCAATGCTCAGTCTTCGCGTGATGACAATGCCTGCCTGAGCCGCGTCTTGAAAACCGCCAACCGCCAGGTAGGGGCAGGAGACCTGTTCGGCTTGATGGGGAATTGGCTGCAGGCTGTGTTGATCGCCGCGAGCGGCAGCGCCGGGCGGGCGCCGGCGGTCACGCGTCGTTCCTCTTCTCGAACCACTTTTAACGATAAGGCTGATTGAGCATGGAATTCGATCCCTGGAGCCAAAGCCTGCTAGGCGCGATGAACGCGCTCTGGGCACCTATCGCAGCGTTTATCCCGCGTCTGTTTGGAGCGCTGCTGGTCGTCGCAATAGGCTTCATCGTTGCCAAGTTACTGGATGCACTGCTTTCAAAGGTCTTGGCAAAGATCGGGCTCGATCGGCTGGTTGCCGGGACCGGGGTCAATAAGCTGTTGGGGCGCGCCGGTATACGCGCGCCCGCGTCCGCGCTGATTGGAAAGATCGTTTACTGGTTCGTGCTACTGGTTTTCCTCGTGTCTGCTGCCGAGTCCCTCGGTCTTGCGCGCGTATCGGCGGTATTGGACATGCTGGCGCTGTACGTGCCGAAGGTATTCGGCGCGGCTCTGATTCTGCTTGCCGGCGTGCTGCTCGCTCAGCTGGTGAACGGCTTGGTGCGGGGTGCCGCTGAGGGCGTTGGGCTGGATTACGCCGGTGGCCTGGGGCGGATCGCGCAGGGGCTGGTGATTATCATCAGCATCTCTGTTGCCATCGGCCAGCTCGAGGTGAAAACCGAGTTGCTCAACTACGTGATCGCCATCGCGCTGATCTCGGTCGGGCTCGCCGTTGCGCTCGCGCTCGGGTTGGGTAGTCGTGGATTGGTCAGCCAGATCCTGGCTGGCATCTATGTGCGCGAGCTCTACGAAGTCGGGCAGCGGATACGGCTGGAAGGTTCGGACGGCGTCATCGAAGAGATCGGTACGGCCAAAACGCTGTTGCTAACCGACGACGGTGAGCTGGTCTCAGTTGCAAATACTGTGCTTCTGGAGCAGCGAGTGAGCAGCCGCTAGGCCCGGTAATCTGTTAAAGTGCGCCGCCGCTTTTCGCGTATTAGCGGAAATCGCGGCCACGACTTTTGCCGGTTCGAAGCGTCTTGACTACAGCCCATTCACCCAACATGAGCTACGACCCCCGCCTGCTTTCCGATGAAGAGCTGGTGCAGCGCGCGCATGGCGAGTTGTTTCATATAACGCGCGCTTACGAGGAGCTGATGCGGCGCTATCAGCGAACGTTATTTAATGTGTGCGCGCGTTATCTAGGCAACGATCGGGACGCGGATGATGTCTGCCAAGAGGTGATGCTGAAGGTGTTGTATGGCCTGAAGAACTTCGAAGGGAAGTCGAAGTTCAAGACATGGCTATACAGTATTACTTACAACGAATGTATTACTCAGTATCGAAAAGAGCGGCGCAAGCGCCGACTACTCGATGCGTTGAGCCTCGATCCGGTTGAAGAGGCTTCCGACGACAAAGCGCCCAATGTCGAGGAGAAGGCCGGGCTAGACAAGTGGCTTGTGCACGTAAACCAGATTGACCGGGAAATACTGGTGCTACGTTTTGTCGCAGAGCTCGAGTTCCAGGAAATAGCCGACATTATGCATATGGGGCTAAGCGCAACGAAGATGCGGTACAAGCGGGCATTGGATAAACTACGCGAAAAATTTTCAGGAATTGCTGAAACTTAACGGCAACAAGCTGTCTTAGTGAATAGCGAACAGCTTGGACCTCGAGACAGCCGGTTTCCTTAGATTGTTCTGATACTCACCACCAGATGGGGATTTACGGATGAAAGTTAAAAACACCTTGGGCGTTGTAATTGGCTCCATGGTTGCTGCTACTTCTTTTGGCGCGCTGGCTCAAGGTCAAGGTGCCGTAGAGATGGAAGCGTTCGGCAAGCACTACTTTACCGACAGCTCTCGCGACGTTCAGCGTGATGGCGAGCTTTACGGTGCCGGCGCCAGCTACTTCCTGACAGATGACGTTTCGCTCGGACTTTCCTACGGCGAATACCATGATCTGACGTCCCGTGACCCGGTTGGTGCCGGCGGCCACAAGGATATCAAGGGCAGCTTGACGTCTCTCGACGCGACCTACCACTTCGGCCAGCCAGGCGTGGGCCTGCGCCCATACGTGTCGGCAGGCGCTGCTCATCAGAGCATCGGCCAGGCAAACCGTGGCGGCCGCGACCACAGCACTTTCGCCAATGTAGGCACTGGCGTGAAGTACTACTTCACTGAAAACTTCTTCGCTAAAGCTGGCGTCGACGGCATGTACAACATCGATGCCAACGAAGGCGAGTGGATGGCAGGCGTAGGCGTAGGCCTGAACTTCGGTGGTGGCGCGCAGCAGCAAGTCGCTCAGGTCGAGCCGACTCCTGAACCCGCACCGGCACCGATCGTCGACAACGAGCCAGAGCCGGAGCCTGAGCTGGTTCGCGTTGAGCTTGACGTCAAGTTCGACTTCGACAAGGCGAAAGTTCGCGAAGAAAGCTACAGCGATATCAAGAACCTGGCGGATTTCATGCAGCAGTATCCGCAGACCAGCACCACCGTTGAAGGTCACACTGACTCCGTCGGTACCGATCAGTACAACCAGCGTCTGTCCGAGCGCCGCGCTCAGGCAGTACGTGACGTTCTGGTCAATCAGTACGGCGTGTCGGGCCAGCGTGTCGACTCGGTTGGCTATGGCGAAACCCGCCCGGTTGCCGACAACAGCACCGAGGAAGGTCGTCAGATCAACCGTCGTGTAGAAGCTGAAGTCGAAGCGCAGGTTCGTTAATTCGTACCTCGCCCCGTCGCTTGATCGCGCCGATTTAGATTGGCGCGATCAATAGCTTTACTGAAAAATCCGATGCCAGCTTCTGGCATCGGATTTTTTGCGTTTGTAGGTCCTCGTTTCCTGCGAAGAGGCTGGGGCTATGGGAGCGGCAGACCGTTAGCGCTCCGTCCGCATGCTTCGCAGCGGCTGCAGCGAGCCTCCTGATGTCTTGGAGCGAGCGTCCAAGGCTCGACCAGGACAGCCGTGCCGAGGCGGCCAGCTTTGGATTTCTAGGCCACGCCTAAAACCCGATCGATTGGTTCGTGCTGTGGGCGCTGGCTACCAGCATACGATTGCTTTAAGGGTGGACTGGCACTGCTCGCAATGCGTGCTCGCCTACCTGAAAGCAGGCCGGTCTGTTCTTAAGGACCCTGACTGCGATGTTTCCGATGGCGGATGCGGCTTCGTCGCGAAGTCGAATGCATTGGTCGAGCCTAAGCGCGGGCTTGTGTTCCTTCCACAGCACCTCGCTTATGGCGCGCGTGGCGGCCTTCATCTTCAATCGAGTCGGCTGGGCTCGGCGTCGAGCGGAGCAGAAACAGGAGCGCTGCCGAAATTAGCGGGTCTGAATGCTGCCACATAGAGCGCGGCAGTATCGTTGAGCCATCGAGAGCGCGACGCGGGCCCGGGACGCATCCGTCCGGAGGGAAGTGTGGCCGGGTATCCAGGCAAGCAAGAAGGCGTCTTGGTTGAGCACCCCCTGCAGTAGACAAAAAAAAGCTGCTCCCGGTGAGGGAGCAGCTTCCTTCGGTAGATGCCGGAGGCATCTGCTCACCACTGACCCGAGCTGTGCTCGGGTCGTGCCAGCTCTTAGTGGAACTGGTTCATGGTGTTGTCTTTACCGCTTGCCTTCAGAGCCGCTTCGCCAGCGAAGTACTCCTTGTGGTTGTCGCCGATGTCGGAGCCAGCCATGTTCTGGTGCTTGACGCAGGCGATGCCCTGACGCAGTTCCTGACGCTGAACGCCCTTCACGTAGGCCAGCATGCCCTGGTCGGCGAAGTAGCCCTTGGCCAGGTTGTCGGTGGACAGCGCGGCAGTGTGGTAGGTCGGCAGCGTGATCAGGTGGTGGAAGATGCCGGCGTGAGCCGAACCGTCGCGCTGGAACGTACGGATCTTCTCGTCTGCAACCTGGGCCAGCTCGGTTTCGTCGTACTCGACGCTCATCAGCTTGGCGCGGTCGTAGGCGGAGACGTCCTTGCCTTCGGCAACGAAGGCGTCGAACACCTGCTGGCGGAAGTTCAGGGTCCAGTTGAAGGACGGGCTGTTGTTGTACACCAGCTTGGCGTTCGGAATCACTTCGCGGATGCGATCGACCATGGCCTTGATCTGGCCAACGTGCGGCTTCTCGGTCTCGATCCACAGCAGGTCGGCACCGTTCTGCAGCGAGGTGATGCAGTCCAGGACGCAACGGTCTTCACCGGTGCCCTTGCGGAACTGGAACAGGTTGGACGGCAGACGCTTCGGACGCAGCAGCTTGCCTTCGCGCTTGATCACGACGTCGCCGTTGCCCAGCTGGGCTTCGGAGATTTCTTCGCAATCCAGGAACGAGTTGTACAGGTCGCCCAGGTCGCCCGGCTCTTTGGTCACGGCGATCTGCTTGGTCAGGCCTGCACCCAGGGAGTCGGTACGCGCAACGATGACACCGTTGTCGATGCCCAGCTCGAGGAATGCGTAACGTACGGCAGCGATCTTGGCGAGGAAGTCAGCGTGCGGGACGGTGACTTTGCCGTCCTGGTGGCCGCACTGCTTCTCGTCGGAAACCTGGTTCTCGATCTGGATGCAGCAAGCGCCTGCTTCGATCATGCGCTTGGCCAGCAGGTAGGTGGCTTCCGGGTTGCCGAAGCCGGCATCGATGTCGGCGATGATCGGCACGATGTGGGTTTCGTAGTTGTCGATCTGGCTTTGAATTTCGTTCGCCTTGGCGGTGTCGCCGGCTTCACGAGCGGCATCCAGCGCGGTGAACAGCAGGTCCAGCTCACGGCTGTCAGCCTGGCGCAGGAAGGTATACAGCTCTTCGATCAGGTCGGAAACAGCTGTCTTCTCGTGCATCGACTGGTCCGGCAGCGGTCCGAATTCGGAGCGCAGCGCGGCAACCATCCAGCCCGACAGGTAGAGGTAGCGCTTGTTGGTGGTCTTCAGGTGCTTTTTGATGGAAATCAGCTTCTGCTGGCCGATGAAACCATGCCAGCAGCCCAGTGATTGGGTGTAGACAGACGAGTCAGCGTCGTACTCGGCCATGTCTTTGCGCATGATGTCGGCGGTGTATTGAGCAATTTCCAGACCGGTCTTGAAACGGTTCTGAGCGCGCATGCGAGCGACGGATTCAGGGTTGATAGCGCTCCAGCTGCTTCCAGCTGCTTCTTTCAGAGCGGCAACGGCCTTGATGTCGTTTTGATAAGCGGACATGGTCAATCCTTCAAAAAATACGTGGTTGGTTGAGCACCGACTTTCCCACTTGAACCTGCATGCTTCCGCTGATGATGCGGGCAACACGCGGCGGAGCGTCGAAATACCGACCGAGACGAGGATTGAACCGAGGAGAGGAGGGTGTGCAGTTACGACCGCTAGAAGGCTTGAGCGGGCTGCGGAATGGTCGTGGCATTCCGTCATCTGCGGCGTGGCGCCATGGATGACTCAGCGTACTGGCATCTTCGAGCTGTGCGTCAATCGCTTCCCCGTCCCTCAGGACGACTCGTTCCAGTCGCAACCTCGTCAGTCCGCCTTGTGGGCAGTACAGTCACGGAACGGCTCTGCTGGTTGGCTGAGCGCGATCCGGAGGCCCTTGCCAGGGCCCCTGGTTAGCGGGAGCGGGGCCATAATGCGCTGGAGGAACTGGTTCGTCAAATGTTTTGTAGTGGTTTTTTTTCAGCACTACATATTTTTACAGGGCGGCGATTCGTCAACCTTGGCTAATCAAGCGTGTCGACTTTTATCCGTAGCGAGTAATCCTGGCGGCCTTGGGTAGAGTACCGTCGCAGGGTCCCGCTCTGGTTTGCACTCGCGCTTTCGTCTACGCCGCCGAGCGAAATCCATTCTCCCAGTCGACCGCTGACCCGGGTATCGGCCTCCTGAATATCGATGGCGCCGGGGAGGGTCTGACTCATGCGATCTTGGTGGCTGCTGATATCCACCTGTACCCGATCTCCGTGGACGGTTGCAGTGGCATAGAAGCCGCGCGTGACGTTACGGTATTGGGTTTGCT
Organism: Stutzerimonas stutzeri; assembly: GCF_019090095.1. Taxonomy (NCBI): domain Bacteria; kingdom Pseudomonadati; phylum Pseudomonadota; class Gammaproteobacteria; order Pseudomonadales; family Pseudomonadaceae; genus Stutzerimonas; species Stutzerimonas stutzeri. The sequence continues at coordinate 261,266 of NZ_JAGQFP010000001.1, forward strand.
GATAGATCTGGCCGTAGCCATCGGTGCCGCTTGTGGTCAGTGGCACGCTTTGGCCGACCTGAATCAGGGCCGGATATCCCTCGGTTGCCTGAACGTGTTGAACGCCGCTGCCCTGACTACTGGTGCTACGGCGAATGATGCGGACCTGATCGCGGCCGTTCTGCTCGCCGCGCCCGGTCTGGATTTCAACATTGCCGGCCCGCGCTGAGCCGTCAACGCTGTAACCGCTGTCATTTCCGGTCGCCGTGTTTTGCGTATCGACGCTGATAAGCAGTCTTCGCGGTTCGTTATCGAGCTGAGACAGTACGTCGCGCAGTTCGCTGATCACCGAGGCGGGCGCATTGACGATCAGTTGATTGCCATAGGCATTGACCTTGCCCTGGTCGCCTACAACGGATTGGGCGATGGGCAGCACGTCCTCGGCCATGCGGTAGTTCAGCGGGATCACTTCGGTGGCTGCCTGCAAGGACAGACTGGTGACTAATGCAAGGCCAGCGAGCAGGTGGCGAGTCATATCAAGAAGCTCCGCAGGTCGGGGTCGGACAGGCTATGGTCCCAGGCGGTATCGAATTGTCTTAGCAGTTGGCGGGCACGGCCTGGATCGCTGTACAGCGCATAACCGTTCGGTTGGTCGGGCGTAGGGCGAACCAGCGCGCCGCAATTATCCGCGATGACAAAGGCGGCTAGCTGCGTTGGGTGGTCGGGGTGGCATTTGCGAATCTCCATGTTGCTGCTCAACCGGCGTGCCAGGCCGAGCAGCCGGTGGCCGTTCTTGACAGCGCGCGAGGAATCATCGAGCAGCACGCGCAGGCGATTGCGCGGGTGCGCCAGGAGAAACCGCAAGCAGGCCTGTTGAATGCTGCTGTGGTTGTACAGCAGGGGTTCGAAGTCGGGGCTGTACAAGCTCAAGCTTCGCTGTGCCTGGCCGAGCAAGGTGAGGGCGTGTCGGCGCGCACCGTCGGCGGTTTCGAAGCGTTGTATCCCCGGCGTTTCACCCAGAACGAAAGGTGCGGCCTGCCACGGCTCGGTTGGGGGCTGTATGGCAGGCGGATTGTCGATCTCGAAGCGACCCGGCGATAGGAACTCGATAGCGGCCAGTTCAGGGGCAGCGTCCGAGCGATCCGAGTCGTCAATGCTCATCGCATGCTCAACTGCTTTTACGGAGCATGTCGACATGAGGCAGGCCCGCCTCCAGGAACTCATCGCTGACCACCTCGAAGCCGAGCCGTTCGTAGAAGGCGGTCGCGTGTACCTGGGCAGTGAGGCGCTGTTCGTTGAGGCCACGACGTTCGGCCTCCTGAATCACCGCTTTCATCAGCGCGCCGCCGACGTGCATGCCGCGCCAGTCACGTAGCACGGAAACTCGGCCGATATGCCCGTCGCTGAGTAGCCGGGCCGTACCGATGGGATAGCCGCTTTCAAGTGCGAGGAAATGAACGGCCTCGGCATCGTCCGCATCCCACTCCAGCTCGGGGGGAACGGATTGTTCGGCAATGAACACGGTTTCGCGAATCCGACGCAGGTCGGCGTTGTCCCGTTGCCAGTCGGCGATGCGAACTTCTATTTCACTCATCAGCGAACTCCAGACTTCCCTGTTTGACCAATTGCCACATCAGATTACGCCCATCCTCATCACCCAGCCAGGCAGCGAGGTTCTCGGCGTGCAGTGCATCTGCGGAGCAGATCAGCTTTAGCAGCTCGCGCAGGTGGCCCGGCAGCAGTCTGCTTTGGCCGCTGGCAAAGAGTAGCAAGCCAATGTCGACTTCGCTCCAAGCGAGGCGAGCGCTGAGATTGCGCACCAGGATGGCGCCGTCGTCGAGCGCTGAAAGCAATTCCTGCTCGTCGATATCGGGACCCTGCACGCGTTCCGGATAACGCGGCTCGGTCATGAATTGACCAAACCAGGTGAGCAGTAACCGCTCGTCACCCATATGCTCGGCGAGCATGGCGCGAAGGCGCACCAGTGCGTCGCTCTGGATCTGGTGCGGGTCCTCAGCGGGTGTCAGATCGGCGTCGCTGTAGCGCTCTTCATCCGGCAGGAACTGGGCGAGGAAGTCCGTGAAGTGAGTCAGGACCTCTGCTGCGCTAGGTGCTCGGAAGCCCAGCGAATAGGTCATGCAGGCATCTTCGGCTGTACCGAAGTGCGCCAACCGAGGCGGCAGATAGAGCATGTCGCCAGGCTCGAGCACCCATTCGTCGGTCCCTTGGAAGTCCGCGAGGATGCGCAGATCGGCGTGCGGCAACAGCGGACTGTCGCTGTCGCACATCTGGCCGACTCGCCAGCGACGCTGGCCCTGGGCTTGCAAAAGGAATACGTCGTAGTTGTCGTAATGCGGTCCAACACCACCGCCCGGTGCCGCGAAGCTGATCATGACATCGTCGATCCGCCAGTTCGGCAGGAAGCGAAAGTGCTCGATGAGGTCGGCGACCTCGGGGACCAGCTGGTCGACCGCCTGGACCAGCAGCGTCCAGTCGCGTTCTGGCAGATTCTGGTAAGTATCTTCGCCGAATGGCCCGCGGTGCAGTTCCCAAGGGCTGTCGCCATGCTCGATGACCAGTCGCGACTCGACTTCTTCTTCCAGCGAGAGGCCAGCCAGTTCGTCAGGCGATACCGGGCTTTCGAACGAAGGGATTGCCTGGCGAATCAGCAACGGCTTTTTCTGCCAGTAATCGCGCAGGAACTCGCGTGCGCTGATGCCGCCGAGAATTTGCAAAGGAATATCGGAAGTCATGCCTGTTACCTTGCCCTGCTACAGGGCTGCAAATAAAAACGCCCGGCACAGCCGGGCGTGCAATAGGGGAGATCGCTCAGATCCGCTTGGCCTGGGCGGCGGCGTTACCGATGTAGCCGGCCGGGGTCATCTGGCGTAGCGCGGCCTTGGCTTCAGCGGGGATTTCGAGACCGTCAATGAACGTCTGCAGCGCCTCGGGGCTGATGCCCTTGCCGCGTGTCAGCTCCTTGAGCTTCTCGTAAGGGTTTTCAATGGCGTAGCGACGCATGACGGTCTGGATCGGCTCGGCCAGTACTTCCCAGCAGGCGTCGAGGTCTTCGGCCAGGCGTGCTTCGTTGAGCTCCAGTTTGCCAATGCCCTTGAGGCTCGCCTCATAGGCGATGACGCTGTGCGCGATACCAACGCCCAGGTTGCGCAGAACAGTGGAGTCAGTCAGGTCCCGCTGCCAGCGGGAAATGGGCAGCTTGCTCGCCAGATGCTGGAGCAGCGCATTGGCGATCCCCAAGTTGCCTTCGGAGTTCTCGAAGTCGATCGGATTGACCTTGTGTGGCATGGTCGACGAGCCGATCTCGCCCGCGACGGTGCGCTGCTTGAAGTAGCCCAGCGAGATGTAGCCCCAGATATCCCGATCGAAATCGATAAGAATCGTGTTGAAGCGCGCCACCGCGTCGAACAGCTCGGCGATGTAGTCGTGAGGCTCGATCTGGGTGGTATAGGGATTCCACGACAGGCCTAGATCGTTCTCGATGAACTCGCGCGCGTTGGCTTCCCAGTCGACGTTCGGATAAGCCGAGAGATGCGCATTGTAGTTGCCCACGGCGCCGTTGATCTTGCCCAGCAGCGGTACCGCGGCAACCTGAGCGATCTGTCGTTCGAGCCGGTAAACCACGTTTGCCAGCTCTTTGCCTAGGGTCGTCGGCGAGGCAGGTTGGCCGTGGGTGCGGGACAGCATCGGGACCTCGGCATGCGCGACAGCCAGGGCGCGGATGGCGTCCGCCAGTTGACGCATCAGCGGTAGCAGCACCTCGTCACGGCCCTCGCGCAGCATCAGTGCATGCGAGAGGTTGTTGATGTCTTCGCTGGTGCAGGCGAAGTGGATGAACTCGTTCACTTTGGCCAGTTCGGGCAGCTGCTTGGCCTGCTCCTTGAGCAGGTACTCCACCGCTTTCACATCGTGATTGGTGGTGCGCTCGAACGCTTTGACCCGCTCGGCGTGCTCGATCTGAAAGTTTTCTGCCAACTGATTCAGCAGGGCATTGGCTTCGTCCGAGAAGGGCGCGACTTCTGGAATTCCGGTGTGTGCGGCCAGACGCTGCAACCAGCGAACTTCAACCTGAACGCGGCAGCGAATCAGACCGAATTCGCTGAAAATGGGGCGCAGAGCGCTGGTTTTGCCGGCGTAGCGGCCATCGACAGGGGAAACCGCGGTGAGCGAGGAAAGCTGCATAGAGGGCATTCTCGGACAGTCGAGCAACGAAAAGAGGGCCGAGATTATACATGAAAGCGGGCCGGTTTCCTCCGCTTTGACTGGCTCAGTTGCGTCGCGGCGCTTGCTTCATTCCGTGCGCAGCATGACGTAAAGCGCGTCGAGCAACCGACGCCGGCTAAAGACCATTTGCCACCGATGGCCGCCCAGCTGGCGCCAGAGCCGCGCGGCGCGAATGCCGGCCAGCAGAAGCGCACGAATCTTGGCCGCGTTGTCGGTTTGCTGCAGATGCCGCATGTCGCCTTGCACCTGGATGCGTTGGCGAAAGGTGCTGAGCGTGTCCTGATAGAGGCCGCCGAACGAGGCGATCACGTTTTCGTGAGTCACTCCAAAATGGTCGACCTGCTGTTGGATCTGGTCCAGCCGGTTGCCGATGACCTGCAGCATGTCGCTGCGTTTATCCAGCTGCCGCTCCAAACCGATCATGGCAAGCGCATAGCGCAGGGGCTCGCGCTGCAGGCTGCTGGTATCACGCTCGAGCGCGCCGACCAGCGCCCGGTAACCATCGCGCAGGTTCAGGTCATCGCCACCATAGATTTCAAGCGCCGGCTTGCTCTCGCGTACCAGCAAGCTGCCCAGCATGCTGCCGAGTGCTGCGTTGGGGGCTTGACCGGTTCGGGCGATGCGATCGACCAGTACCGCCGCTTCGAATACCGCACCCAGGGCAATCAGCTGTTCCTGCTGCGGTGTCATGGTCGAGCTCCGGAAACCCAGCGCTCAGCCGCTTCGATCACGCCTCCGCCGAGACAGACATCGCCGTCATAGAACACCACCGACTGCCCGGGAGTCACCGCGCGTTGAGGCTCGTCGAAAACGACTCGATAGCCATCGACAGTTCGCTCTAGCGTGCACGCTTGGTCAGATTGGCGATAGCGCACCTTGGCTGTCAGACGCAAGGGTGCGGACAACTCGATCGGATTGACCCAATAGATATCGGAGGCCAGCAAGGCGCGGGAAAGCAGCCAGGGATGGTCATTGCCTTGCCCGACAATCAGGACATTGCGTTCGAGGTCTTTGCTCAACACATACCAGGGTTCGTCGCCCGCGTCCTTGAGACCGCCGATGCCCAGCCCCTGACGCTGGCCAATGGTGTGATACATGAGGCCATGGTGGCGACCGATGACGTCGCCTTCCACGGTTTCAATGTCGCCGGGCTGAGCCGGTAGGTATTGCTTGAGAAAATCGCTGAAACGGCGCTCGCCGATGAAACAGATGCCAGTGGAATCTTTCTTCTTGGCCGTGGCGAGGCCATGTTTCTCGGCAAGGGCACGGACCGCCGGCTTTTCCAGTTCGCCGACAGGAAACAGGGTCTTGCTCAACTGCTCGCCGCCTACGGCGTGGAGAAAGTAGCTCTGGTCCTTGTTGGGGTCGAGCCCCTTGAGCAGCTCGCTGCGCCCATCGTGGTCATGGCGGCGTACATAGTGTCCCGTCGCGATCAGGTCAGCGCCCAGCGTCAGGGCGTAGTCCAGGAATGCCTTGAACTTGATTTCACGGTTGCAGAGGATGTCCGGGTTCGGGGTCCGTCCGGCCTTGTACTCGGCAAGGAAATGCTCGAACACGTTATCCCAATATTCAGCGGCGAAGTTCGCCGTATGCAGCGCAATCCCGATCCGATCGCACACCGCTTGGGCGTCAGCCAGGTCCTCACGTGCCGTGCAGTACTCGGTGCCGTCATCCTCTTCCCAGTTCTTCATGAACAGGCCTTCGACCTGATACCCCTGCTCGAGTAGAAGCAGAGCGGAGACCGATGAGTCGACTCCGCCGGACATGCCGACAATGACGCGAGGTTTTCGAGGGGCAGGGGATGTTGAGGCGGGCATAGATAGTCGAAGTCAACTGCAAAAAAAGGGATTCTAACAGGCCGGTCAAGTGAGCGGTTAGGGCGGATCAGTCGCGAACGACCGCCAGGTCAAATGTCTTGCCCGATAGGTAGTCATCGATGCAGCGCATTATCAGCTCGCTTCGCCAACGTTCCGGTTGAGCGACCAACTCATCACGAGTCATCCAGTGCGCGCCCACGATGCCTTCGTCGAGTTCGCGCTGCGGATCGTGCTCGAGTGGCGCGGCGATGAAGCAGACACGCTGATAGGTCACGCCGTTGCTCGGCGCGGTATAGAGATAGACCCCGACCACGCCACGCAGCTCGACGGTCCAGCCGGTTTCTTCGAGCGTCTCGCGCACAGCCGCCTGGCGCAGTGTCTCGTCGGGCTCGAGATGTCCGGCCGGTTGGTTCAGTACCAGCCGGCCGCCTTTGCTTTCTTCGACCATGAGAAAGCGGCCATCTGCTTCGACGATCGTCGCAACGGTGATATGAGGGTGCCAAGTCATGTTTTGGGCCTTCCTGCGTTAAACGGCAAAAGTATCGTTCGCGTGTGGCGAAAACGGAAAACCCCGGCATGGGCCGGGGTTTCGCATGGACCAAACGTCGGTCTACGTCAGCTGATCAAGCCAATGCGGCGAGCGCGGCGTTGAAGGTCGCGCTGGGACGCATGACCCGGCTGGTCAGCTCCGGGTTGGAGCGGTAGTAGCCGCCGATATCAACCGGCTTGCCTTGCACCGCTGCCAATTCGGCGGTGATGGCTTCTTCGTTGTCGGCCAACTGCTTGGCCAGCGGTGCGAAGCGAGCCTGCAACTCCAGGTCCTCGGTCTGCGCTGCCAGCTCTTGCGCCCAGTAAAGCGCCAGGTAGAAGTGGCTGCCCCGGTTATCGAGCTCACCGGTGCGACGAGACGGCGACTTGTTGGTATCGAGCAGCTTGCCTGTCGCGGCATCGAGCGTCTTGCCGAGCAGCTTGGCCTTGAGGTTGTCCGTCTTGATGCCGGTTTCCTCCAGCGACACGGCCAGCGCGAGGAACTCGCCAAGGGAATCCCAGCGGAGATGGTTCTCTTCGATCAGCTGCTGCACGTGTTTAGGGGCGGAACCACCAGCACCGGTTTCGTACATGCCGCCGCCCGCCATCAGCGGAACGATGGACAGCATCTTCGCCGAAGTGCCCAGTTCCATGATCGGGAAGAGGTCGGTGAGGTAGTCGCGCAGCACGTTGCCGGTTACCGAAATGGTGTCTTGCCCACGAATCATGCGCTCCATGCTGACACGAATGGCTTCGTTGTAACCCATGATGCGGATATCCAGGCCGCTCAGGTCGTGATCCTTGAGGTAGGTTTCGACCTTGTTCTGCAGCTGGCGATCATGCGCGCGCTCCGGATCGAGCCAGAAAATCGCCGGCGTGTTCGACTGACGGGCGCGGGTAACGGCCAGCTTGACCCAGTCGCGGATCGGGGCGTCCTTGGTCTGGCAGGCGCGCCAGATGTCGCCTTTCTCGACTTCGTGCTGCATCAGCACGGTGCCGTCAGCCAGCACGACGCGCATGGTGCCGTCGGCGTGCATCTCGAAGGTTTTGTCGTGCGAACCGTATTCTTCGGCTTTTTGTGCCATCAAGCCAACGTTAGGCACGCTGCCCATGGTGACCGGGTCAAAGGCACCGTTGGTTTTGCAGAAATTGATCATTTCCTGGTAGATGCGAGCGTAGGTGCTCTCCGGCATCACCGCTTTGGTGTCCTTCTGCTTGCCATCCTTGCCCCACATCTGTCCGGAGTTGCGGATCATCGCCGGCATGGAGGCGTCGACGATCACGTCGCTCGGGATGTGCAGGTTGGTGATGCCTTTGACGGAATCGACCATGGCCATTTCCGGGCGTTCGGCATAGCAGGCATGGATGTCGTGGAGGATTTCTTCCTGCTGTGAATCGGGCAGGCTCTTGATCTTGTCGTAGACGCTGCTCAAGCCGTTGTTGGGATTGACGCCCAGCTCTTTGAACAGATCGCCGTACTTGTCGAACACGTCCTTGTAATAGACGCTGACGGCATGGCCGAACACGATCGGGTGGGAGATTTTCATCATCGTCGCTTTGACGTGCAGTGACCACATCACACCGGTTGCCTTGCAGTCCTGCAGCGTTTCTTCGAAGAAGGCGCGCAGTTTCTTGCAGCTCATGAACATGCCATCGAGCACTTCGCCTTCCTGCAGAGAAAGCGACTTCTTCACTTCGACCTGGCCGTCTTTGCCAACGAACTCGATACGGACGTCGCCCGCTTTGTCCATGGTGATGGATTGCTCGCTGGAGAAGAAATCGCCGCCGCGCATGTAATCTGCGTGCGACTGGGAGGCCTTGCTCCACTTGCCCATCGAGTGCGGATGCTTGCGGGCGAAGGCCTTCACGGCGGCGGGTGCGCGGCGATCGGAGTTGCCTTCGCGCAGTACCGGGTTCACGGCACTGCCGAGTACCTTGCTATAGCGCGCGCGGACGTCTTTCTCGGCGTCGGTTTTCGGATCTTCGGGATAGTTGGGAATGTTGTAGCCGAGCGCCTGGAGCTCCGCGATGGCCGCCTTGAGCTGGGGTACAGAGGCGCTGATATTGGGCAGCTTGATAATGTTCGCATCGGGCTGGTTGGTCAGCTCGGCGAGCTTGGCCAGGTCGTCGTCGACTGCTTTGTCAGCGGCCAGCTGATCGGCAAAGCTTGCAAGAATCCGCCCTGCAAGAGAGATGTCACGTGTTTCGACGGCTATATCAGCAGAGGCGGCAAAGGCTTCTACAATGGGGAGAAGCGAGTAGGTGGCCAGAGCCGGGGCTTCGTCGGTGAAGGTATAAATGATCTTCGAGCGGGTGGACATGTAGTGTTGACTCTCTCTTGCTGAGCGTGCACAGAGCCTCGAGTGCGCAGGTAGGCGCGCTGGCTGGTGTTGCGCCAGTTACGAAGCTCGCCGCGATGATGTTGGTTGCAGCACCACTAGAGTGTTGAGCGTTCGAACCGTCCGGCCGCGGTGGGCAGCCTGGCGGTTTCAGGAGCAAGCCCCCCGAGGGAGAGCCATTGCCCCTTCATGACTCGTTAGTCACCTAAGCAGTATATCACCGCAGCCCGTTGTCGAAGAATGCCCGAGCCATACGACGAACGAACATATGGTTTCGGCCGATTCAACTGGGGTACTCTTTGAAGATGACCACTGTTTAATGTTTAACCACAAAACGGAGTCCAGCATGGGATACCAAAAGATCCAGGTGCCTGCCAGCGGTGACAAAATCACCGTCAATGCCGATAACACCCTGAATGTCCCCAACAATCCGATCATCCCTTATATAGAAGGTGACGGCATTGGCGTGGACATCAGTCCGGTGATGATCAAAGTGGTCGATGCCGCCGTCGAGAAAGCATACGGTGGCCAGCGCAAAATCTCCTGGATGGAGATCTACGCCGGAGAGAAAGCGACCCAAGTCTACGATCAGGATACCTGGCTGCCGAAGGAAACCCTGGAGGCCGTGCGTGATTACGTCGTTTCCATCAAGGGCCCTTTGACCACGCCAGTCGGCGGTGGCATTCGCTCGCTGAACGTCGCGCTGCGTCAGGAGCTCGATCTTTATGTATGCCAGCGTCCCGTTCGTTGGTTCACCGGTGTGCCCAGTCCGGTGAAGAAGCCGGCTGACGTGGACATGGTGATCTTCCGTGAGAATTCCGAAGACATCTATGCCGGTGTCGAATGGAAGGCAGGCTCCCCTGAGGCGGAGAAAGTCATCAAGTTCCTCACCGAAGAAATGGGCGTCAAGAAGATTCGCTTCACGGAAAACTGCGGTATCGGCATCAAGCCGGTCTCGCTCGAAGGGACCAAACGCCTGGTTCGCAAGGCTCTGCAATACGCGGTGGATAACAATCGCAGCTCGGTTACGCTGGTGCACAAGGGCAACATCATGAAGTTCACCGAGGGTGCCTTCAAAGAATGGGGCTACGAGGTGGCGCGTGACGAGTTCGGTGCTGAGCTGCTCGACGGCGGCCCCTGGATGCAGTTCAAGAATCCAACGACCGGCAAGAACATCGTCGTGAAAGACGCCATTGCCGACGCCATGCTGCAGCAAATTCTTCTGCGTCCCGCCGAGTACGATGTGATCGCTACGCTCAACCTCAACGGTGATTATCTGTCCGATGCACTCGCGGCGGAGGTGGGCGGCATCGGTATCGCGCCAGGTGCCAACCTGTCCGACACGGTCGCCATGTTCGAGGCAACGCACGGCACGGCGCCCAAATATGCTGGCCAGGACAAGGTAAACCCTGGTTCGCTGATCCTTTCGGCAGAGATGATGCTGCGCCACATGGGGTGGGTAGAAGCAGCGGATCTGATTATCAAATCGACCGAGAGCGCGATCGCGGCCAAGACGGTGACCTATGACTTCGAGCGCCTGATGGAGGGTGCGAGGCTGATGTCCTGTTCCGAGTTCGGCGACGCCATGATCTCCCACATGTAATTTGTGGCAGGCAACACGAAAAGGCCGATCGATTGATCGGCCTTTTCGTTACCTGGGGTCAGGCGTCTACGGTCGAGCTCTGTGAAACAGGCGCCACTGTTTCAGTCGTGCTCTGCAGCGATTGAATGTTGGTTGCGTGCAGGCCCTTGGGACCTTGCAGAATGTCGAACATGACCGCTTGCCCAGCTTTGAGCGTTCTATACCCTTCCATCTGAATGGCTGAGTAATGGGCGAACAGGTCCTCATCGCCGCCGTCTGCTACGATGAATCCGTAGCCTTTGGCGTTGTTGAACCACTTGACCTTACCGCTTAGCATGCTGTTATCCCTCTGCAAAGGAGTCCATCACTGGAGTAACATCCATTTCATTCCGCGCTGATGCAGCACATAGCCCATACGCGCAGCCCGTTGCCGTTGTGGCACATACTGTTTGTATCACCGTTTTGCCGATAGTCAAGGCGACTCGTCAGGTGGCTGTGAAGCCTTTCCAATTACCCGGCCTCGGCGCCCCGATCTAGAACCGTTATACGCATGCGTGCATCTCCAGAGATTCGACTAATATTCAATCATGATCGTCCCAAACCGTTGGACGACGACTCCACCGGCCTTGCTGTCGAGGAGGCCAAGCCGCTGCTAAAGGCACCACCGATGTTCAAAGTTGTCATGTTTAATGATGACTACACGCCGATGGATTTCGTCGTGGAGGTGCTTGAGGGTATTTTCAATCACAATCGGGAGCTCGCCACCAAGATCATGCTGGCGGTTCACACGGAAGGGCGGGCCGTTTGTGGTGTCTACACACGGGACGTTGCTGAAACCAAAGCGATGCAGGTCAATCAATATGCAAGGGAGTGCCAGCATCCGTTGCTTTGTGAGATCGAGAAGGACGGTTAACCCCGAGTGCTGGGTAAGAGGTGAAAGCTATGTTGAACCGTGAGCTCGAAGTCACTTTGAATCTGGCTTTCAAGGAGGCTCGTACCAAGCGTCATGAATTCATGACCGTCGAGCATCTCCTGTTAGCCTTGCTGGATAACGAAGCAGCCGCAACGGTTTTGCGGGCCTGTGGGGCCAGTCTCGACAAGTTACGCCATGATTTGCAGGAGTTCATCGACTCCACGACGCCGTTGATTCCTCAGCATGACGAGGAGCGTGAAACGCAGCCAACCTTGGGCTTCCAGCGTGTGCTCCAGCGTGCTGTTTTCCATGTCCAGAGCTCCGGCAAGCGCGAAGTCACAGGAGCGAATGTCCTGGTCGCCATTTTCAGCGAGCAGGAGAGTCAGGCGGTATTCCTGCTCAAGCAGCAAAATGTCGCGCGCATCGATGTGGTCAATTACATCGCTCATGGGATTTCCAAGGTGCCAGGCCACAACGGCAATCCTGAAAGCGACTCGGACATGCAAGACGAAGAGGGCGGCGAAGCCACCGCATCTGGCAATCCGCTCGATGCGTACGCCAGCAACCTCAATGATCTCGCCCGCCAGGGGCGGATCGATCCACTGGTTGGGCGTGAGCATGAAGTCGAGCGGGTGGCGCAAATTCTTGCCCGTCGGCGTAAGAACAATCCGCTACTGGTTGGTGAGGCTGGGGTCGGCAAGACGGCGATCGCCGAGGGACTTGCCAAGCGAATCGTCGATCACCAGGTTCCGGACCTGTTGGCGGACAGTGTCGTCTATTCACTCGATCTGGGTGCATTGCTGGCTGGGACCAAGTACCGTGGGGACTTCGAGAAGCGCTTCAAGGCGTTGTTGAACGAGCTGCGTAAGCGGCCTCAGGCTGTTCTGTTCATTGATGAAATCCATACGATTATCGGTGCCGGCGCGGCGTCGGGTGGGGTGATGGATGCGTCCAATCTCCTCAAGCCGCTGTTGTCTTCCGGGGAGATCCGTTGTATCGGCTCGACCACCTTCCAGGAGTTTCGCGGCATATTCGAGAAAGACCGTGCGCTGGCCCGACGCTTCCAGAAGGTCGACGTTTCCGAACCCTCGGTGGAGGACACGATCGGCATTCTGCGCGGCTTGAAGGGTCGTTTCGAGCAGCATCACGGCATCGAGTACAGCGATGAGTCTCTTCGTGCCGCGGCCGAGCTGTCATCGCGTTACATCAATGATCGCCACATGCCGGACAAGGCCATCGACGTCATTGACGAGGCGGGTGCCTATCAGCGTCTGCTGCCTGAAGACAAGCGGGCGCCGCGGATCGATGTGGAGCAGGTTGAAAACATCATCGCGAAAATCGCGCGCATACCACCCAAGCACGTCAGTACGTCCGACAAGGAGTTGCTGCGCAATCTGCAGCGCGATCTGAAGCTGACGGTCTTTGGTCAGGATGACGCCATCGACTCGCTCGCCACCGCCATCAAGCTATCCCGGGCTGGGTTGAAAGCGCCGGACAAGCCGGTCGGCTCGTTCCTGTTCGCTGGCCCTACCGGTGTCGGTAAGACCGAGGCGGCGCGGCAATTGGCGCGGGCATTGGGCATCGAGCTGGTTCGTTTCGACATGTCGGAATACATGGAGCGTCATACGGTGTCGCGTTTGATTGGCGCGCCGCCCGGCTATGTCGGTTTTGATCAGGGCGGATTGCTGACCGAGGCCATTACCAAGCAGCCTCATTGCGTGTTGCTGCTCGACGAGATCGAGAAGGCGCATCCGGAAGTATTCAACCTGCTGCTGCAGGTAATGGATCACGGGACCCTGACCGACAATAACGGTCGCAAAGCCGACTTCCGTAATGTAATCCTGATCATGACCACCAATGCCGGTGCGGAGACCGCCGCCCGGGCTTCGATTGGTTTCACTCATCAGGATCACGCCTCGGATGCCATGGAGGTGATCAAGAAGAGCTTTACGCCGGAGTTCCGTAATCGCCTGGATACGATCATCCAGTTTGGTCGCCTGAGCCACGAGGTCATCAAGAGTATTGTCGACAAGTTCCTCATCGAGCTGCAGACGCAGCTCGAGGACAAGCATGTCACGCTCGAGGTGTCCGATGCGGCCCGTGGCTGGTTGGCCGAGCGTGGTTACGATCCGCAAATGGGTGCGCGGCCAATGGCTCGCCTGATTCAGGACAAGATCAAGCGACCGCTGGCTGAGGAGATTCTGTTCGGTGAGTTGGCCGAACATGGCGGTGTGGTGCACATCGATATTCGCGACGACGAGCCCTTCTTCGAGTTCGAAACGTCAGCCGAGCTGGCATAGTCCGGATAGGTGCATCGAAACGAAAAACGCCCGGCATTTGCCGGGCGTTTTTCGTTTGACCGTGTCGGTGGCGGTGTGCCGGGTACAGATGACGCTTTGGCTGACCGTGGAATAATTCAGCACAACAAAAAGCCCGGCGGTTACCGGGCGTTCGTTCTCGCGCTTCGTTAACGAGCGCGGTAGGTAATACGACCTTTGCTCAAGTCGTAGGGCGTCAGTTCGACGCGAACTTTGTCACCGGTCAGAATCCGGATGTAGTTCTTGCGCATCTTTCCGGAGATGTGCGCAGTAACGACGTGCCCATTTTCCAACTCCACGCGAAACATGGTGTTGGGCAGGGTGTCGACGACAGTACCTTCCATTTCGAAGCTGTCTTCTTTCGACATTCAGTAAAGCCCTCGGTGTCCAATGAGTAACCCGGCGCGAAAAATGCCCGGGTAAAAGCGGCAAGTATTGTGCCTGAAAGGGTCCCGAGAGCCAAGGGCTCAGCTCAGAGTAATCCAGCGCTGGTTAACCAGTAGTTCGATGGGGCGGTACTCGGTTTTGTAGTTCATCTTGCGGCAGTTCTTAATCCAGTAGCCCAGGTAGATCGCCTTCAGACCAAGCCGCGCTGCCTCGCCGACCTGCCAGAGAATGGCGAAGCGACCAAGGCTCCGGCGTTCTTCGTTCGGGTCGTAGAAGGTATAAACCGCAGATAGCCCATTGGGCAGCACATCGGTGACGGCCAGCGCGAGCAGTCGTCCTTCCAGTCGGAACTCGTAGAAGCGGGAGAACGGCAGATCGCGGACCAGGAAGGTATGGAACTGGTCCCGGCTCGGCGGGTACATATCGCCGTCCGCATGACGTTGTTCGATATAGGTGGCGTAGAGCGAGTAATACTCTTCGGTGAACGAGGGGCGGACGCTGGTGACCGTCAGGTCGGCATTGCGTTTGAGGATGCGTCGCTGCTGGCGGTTGAGCTGTAGTCCGTCGGCCGGTATCCGCGCGGGGATGCAGGCGGTGCAGCGCTGGCAATGCGGACGATAAAGGTGGTCGCCACTACGGCGGAAGCCCATTTCAGACAGCTCGGCGTACACCTGCACATCCATCGGCTGACTGGGGTCGAGGAAGAGTGTGGTGGCCTGTTCATCGGGCAGATAACTGCACGCATGAGGCTGGGTCGCGTAGAACTTGAGACGAGCCAAAGAAGTCATGGTCAGCTCTCGGAAAACTTGAAATCAGTGTAGGTCAGCTTGGCTTCGTCGACTAGGGCTCCCATCGGGCTGAACTGGGTTCGTCCAGATGCTTCGCAAGCGCTTCGGCGAAGACCTGGCGGGGGATGGGCCGTGCGCCGAAACTGGCCAGGTGTTGCGTCGGCATCTGGCAGTCAATCAATTTGAAATCCCAGTCGCGGAGACGTTCCACTAATGTCACGAATCCCACCTTGGAAGCATCGGTCGTATGGCTGAACATCGATTCGCCGAAGAATAGTCGACCCATTGCGAGCCCATAGAGCCCGCCGACCAATCGTCCGTCTTGCCAGACTTCGACCGAGTGTGCGACGCCGAGGCGATGCAGCGTCACGTAGGCGTCCTGCATTGGCGTCGTGATCCAGGTGCCGTCGGCATAGCTGCGAGGCCCGGCGCAACCTTCGATCACGGCTCTAAAGGCTTGGTCGAACGTGACGTTGAATACTTCCTGGCGCAGCTTCTTGCGCAGGCTGCGAGAGACATGCAGTTCCTCGGGATAGAGAACCGTGCGGGGGTCAGGCGACCACCAGAGCAGCGGCTGGCCCTCCTGGTACCAGGGAAAGCAGCCGTGACGGTAGGCCGCCATCAAGCGCTCGGGCGACAAATCCCCGCCAGCCGCGAGCAACCCATTGGGTTCTCGCATGGCCTTCTCCAAGGGGGGGAACGACAGGTCGTCGCGTTGCAGCCAGGTCAGCATATTGGTCGCCAGAAAGGAGCGGCGATGCCGCCCCGGCGTGTCTTACTGGTCCAGGTACTTTTCGGCATCGAGTGCGGCCATGCAGCCGGCGCCAGCAGACGTAATGGCTTGGCGATAGACGTGATCGGCCACATCGCCCGCTGCGAATACGCCTGGTATGGTCGTGCAGGTGGCGTCGCCTTCACTGCCGCCTTTGACCTTGAGGTAGCCATCGCGCATCTCGAGCTGACCCTGGAACAGGTCAGTGTTGGGTTTGTGGCCGATGGCGATGAAAACCCCCGACAGCTCAAGCTTCTGTTCTTCGCCAGACAGGGTGCTTTTCAGGCGGACACCGGTGACGCCGCTGGCATCGCCAAGCACTTCTTCCAGGGTGTGATTCCAGTGGAGCCGAATATTGCCGTTGGTCGCCTTGTCCAGCAGTTTGTCCTGAAGAATCTTCTCCGAGCGCAGCTTGTCGCGACGATGGATCAGGTGAACTTCCTTGGCGATGTTCGACAGGTACAGCGCTTCCTCGACCGCTGTGTTGCCACCGCCAATCACGGCCACTACCTGGTTGCGGTAGAAGAAACCGTCACAGGTAGCGCAGGCCGATACGCCGCGTCCAGCAAATGCCTCCTCCGACGGCAGGCCAAGATATTGGGCTGAGGCGCCGGTGGCGATGATCAACGCGTCGCAGCTGTAGGTGGCACTGTCACCCTTGAGAATGAAGGGGCGCTGCTGCAGTTCGGCGGTGTGGATGTGGTCGAACACCACTTCGGTATCGAAGCGCTCGGCGTGTTTCTGCATCCGCTCCATCAATGCCGGGCCGGTAAGGCCTTCCACATCGCCTGGCCAGTTATCCACTTCCGTCGTGGTGGTGAGCTGGCCGCCCGGCTGGATACCGGTGATCATCAGTGGCTTCAGGTTAGCGCGGGCCGCGTACACCGCGGCGGTATAACCGGCCGGGCCTGAGCCGAGGATGATCAGACGTGAATGCTTGACTTCATTCATAAAAAGCCCTCATAAGCCTTTGTTGCGAATAGAGAAGCGTGCTCCAGTCGAGCCGCATAGTAAAAACTGGCGTTTATGCTACACCGAAGCATCGAGAAAAGCCCAAGCCGGCGAGGAACCGGCATGCCATCGAATCGACAAACCCGTACAATGGCCGGGTTCAGGCTGACTACGGTTCATAGAGCGCGCCGCAGGCGCAGGAAATAAAGCGTTTTGAAGAATACCTCCTCTACCGCGCCGGCTTCCGTCTGGCGACAGCAATTGCATTACCGTCTCAAAGAGGGTGCCTTGATCGCGCTCGGAGCGCTGTGCGCGTACCTCTGGATGGCATTGCTCACCTACGACCCGGCCGACCCAGGCTGGACCCATACCAGCAACGTCCAGCAAGTCCAGAACGCCGCCGGCCGCGCCGGGGCCTGGTTTGCCGATGTGCTGTTCATGGCGCTCGGCTATTTCGCGTTCCTGTTTCCATTGCTGCTGGGCATCAAGACCTGGCAGGTATTCCGCGCGCGGCATCAGCCATGGACCTGGAACGGCTGGCTGTTTTCCTGGCGCTTGATCGGGCTCGTATTCCTGATTCTTTCCGGCTCCGCGCTGGCCTATATCCATTTCCAGTTCGCCAACAACCTACCGGCGTCGGCAGGAGGCGCTCTAGGTGAAAGCCTCGGACAGCTGGCCGAAGCGGCGCTTAACGTGCAAGGCAGCACCCTGTTGTTGCTGGCGTTTTTTCTGTTCGGCCTGACGGTATTTACCGACCTGTCCTGGTTCAAAGTGATGGATCTGACCGGCAAGATCACGCTCGATCTGATCGAGCTGATTCAGAGCCTGTTCAGCCGCTGGTGGTCCGCCCGTAATGAACGCAAGCAGCTCGTTGCGCAACTGCGAGAAGCCGATGACGTGGTTAACGACGTGGCAGGGTCGCTCTCCGACCAGCGCGAACGCGCGAAGGTAAAGGAGCGCTTGCTCGAGCGCGAAGAGTCGCTGAGCAAGCACATGAGCGAGCGGGAGAAACGCCCAGCACCGGTTATTCCGCCGGCCGCGCCGCCGAAGCCGGTCGAGCAGAGCAAGCGCGTCTTGAAAGAAAAGCAGGCCAACCTGTTCGTCGATCCGCTGATCGAGGGCAGTGTGCCTCCACTGTCACTCTTGGACGTGGCTGAAAAACAGCACAAGCAGTATTCGCCCGAATCGCTTGAAGCGATGTCGCGGCTGCTGGAAATCAAACTGAAGGAGTTCGGTGTCGAGGTCATCGTCGAGTCGGTCCATCCCGGTCCCGTCATTACCCGTTTCGAAATACAGCCAGCCGCCGGGGTCAAGGTCAGCCGAATCTCCAACCTCGCCAAGGACCTCGCACGGTCCTTGGCGGTGATCAGTGTGCGGGTGGTCGAGGTAATTCCCGGCAAAACCACCGTAGGCATCGAGATTCCCAACGAAGATCGTCAGATCGTGCGGTTCTCGGAAGTGCTGTCGTCAGCGCCCTACGACGACGCCAAATCGCCGGTCACCATCGCACTCGGTCACGATATTGGCGGTAAGCCGGTGATCGCCGACCTGGCGAAAATGCCCCACCTGTTGGTGGCCGGTACCACCGGTTCCGGTAAGTCGGTTGGCGTGAACGCGATGATCCTTTCGATCCTCTTCAAATCCACGCCGGAAGATGCCCGGCTGATCATGATCGACCCGAAAATGCTCGAACTGTCGATCTATGAAGGCATCCCGCACCTGCTGTGTCCGGTCGTCACCGACATGAAGGAGGCGGCGAACGCGCTGCGTTGGAGCGTCGCCGAGATGGAGCGTCGTTACAAGCTGATGGCGGCCATGGGCGTGCGCAACCTGGCGGGGTTCAACCGCAAGGTGAAAGAAGCGGAGGAGGCCGGAACGCCGCTCACCGACCCGTTGTATCGCCGCCAGAGCATGGAAGATGAAGCGCCGCTGCTGAAGAAGCTGCCCACCATCGTCGTGGTGGTAGACGAATTCGCCGACATGATGATGATCGTCGGTAAAAAGGTCGAAGAGCTGATCGCCCGTATCGCACAGAAGGCGCGAGCAGCGGGTATCCATCTGATTCTCGCGACCCAGCGGCCATCGGTGGACGTAATCACCGGCTTGATCAAGGCAAACATTCCGACGCGTATGGCCTTTCAGGTATCCAGCAAGATCGACTCGCGCACCATCCTCGATCAGGGCGGCGCCGAACAACTGCTCGGCCATGGCGACATGCTCTATCTGCCGCCTGGCACCGGCTTGCCGATTCGCGTACACGGGGCCTTCGTCTCGGATGACGAGGTCCATCGCGTAGTGGAAGCCTGGAAGGCCCGCGGCGCGCCAGATTACATCGAAGAAATCCTCGCCGGAGTGGAAGACGCCGGCGGCGGCTTCGATGGCTCCAGTGGCGAGGGCGGCGGCGGTGAAGGCAGCGAGGAAGACCCGCTCTACGACGAAGCCGTACGTTTCGTCACCGAGAGCCGTCGCGCCTCGATCTCCGCGGTGCAGCGCAAACTCAAGATCGGCTACAACCGTGCGGCTCGAATGATCGAAGCCATGGAAATGGCCGGTGTCGTCACCTCAATGAATACCAACGGCTCGCGCGAAGTGCTCGCGCCGCCTCCCATCCGCGACTAGTCGCACCGAGGGTTTCATGCAATTGATTCGCACGCTGTTTGCATCCGCGCTGCTGTTTACCCTGGTCCCGGCTTATGCCGACCAGGCCGCTTCGGTACAGCGCCTTACCGGTCTGCTGGAGAAGGCCGAGACTCTGACCGGCCGTTTCTCTCAGCTATCGCTCGACGGTACCGGTACGCAACTCCAGGAGACATCCGGCGAGATGGCCCTGAAGCGTCCCGGGCAGTTTCGCTGGCATACCGACGCGCCGATGGAGCAGCTGCTGGTCTCCAACGGTAAGAAGGTCTGGTTGTACGACCCGGACCTCGAGCAGGTGACCATCCAGACGCTCGATCAGCGGCTGACACATACGCCGGCGCTGTTGCTTTCAGGTGACGTGTCGGCGATTAGCGAGAATTTCGATGTGTCGCATCAGGAAGCGGGTGAGGTGGTCGATTTCACGCTCAAGCCCAAGGCGAAAGACACCCTGTTCGATAGCCTGCGCTTGTCGTTTCGTGGTGGCGTGATCAATGACATGCAGATGATCGATGGCGTGGGCCAGCGCACCAATATCCTGTTTCAAGGGGTCAAGTTGAACCAGCCGCTCAAGGCGGATCTGTTCACGTTCGAGATTCCCAAAGGCGCCGACGTCATTTCTGAATGACGCCAGCCGCTGCCTATACGCACCGATGCGGCCCGCTTAACAGCTGGCCGTTCGCATAGAGAGGTACCTGCCCGCGATGGACCTGTTCAGTCGCGAACCTGTCGCTCAGCCACTTGCCGCTCGCTTGCGTGCCACCAGCCTCGACGAATATGTCGGGCAGGAGCATCTACTGGCACGTGGCAAGCCGCTGCGCGAAGCGTTGGAGCAGGGGGCGCTGCACTCAATGGTGTTCTGGGGCCCGCCCGGGGTAGGCAAGACGACCTTGGCGCGCTTGCTGGCCAAGGTTTCCGACGCGCACTTCGAGACCGTCTCGGCGGTGCTGGCAGGCGTCAAGGATATCCGCCAGGCGGTAGAAGTCGCCAAGCAACAGGCGGCGCAATATGGGCGTCGCACCATCCTCTTCGTCGACGAGGTGCACCGTTTCAACAAGTCGCAGCAGGATGCTTTCCTTCCGTACGTTGAGGACGGCACGCTGATATTCATCGGTGCCACAACCGAGAACCCTTCGTTCGAACTCAACAACGCCCTGTTATCCAGAGCGCGTGTGTACGTGCTCAAAAGTCTCGACGAGGCGGCGCTGCGCAAACTGGTTACGCGCGCGTTGACCGAATCCAAAGGTCTGGGCGACATGCACCTCAGCCTGCCCGAGGACAGTTTCCAGGTACTCATGGCTGCGGCCGATGGTGATGGCCGACGCCTGTTGAACCTGTTGGAAAACGCCTCTGATCTGGCTGAAGAGGGCGGTGAGATCAGCGTCGAGCTGCTGCAGGATCTGTTGGGTGATAGCCGCCGGCGCTTCGACAAGGGCGGCGAAGCGTTCTACGACCAGATTTCCGCACTGCACAAGTCCGTTCGCGGCTCCAATCCGGATGCTGCGCTGTACTGGTTTGCGCGAATGATCGACGGCGGTTGCGACCCGCTCTATATCGCGCGCCGCGTGGTGCGGATGGCCAGCGAGGAGGTCGGCAATGCCGATCCGCGTGCGATGGGCCTGTGCCTGTCCGCCTGGGACGTACAGGAGCGTCTGGGCAGCCCGGAAGGCGAGCTGGCAGTCGCGCAGGCCATCGTCTACCTGGCCTGCGCGCCAAAGAGCAACGCGGTCTACGTGGCGTACAAGGCGGCGCTGCGTGATGTAGCCGAAAACGGCTCGCAGGAAGTGCCTTTGCATTTGCGTAATGCGCCGACCCGGCTCATGAAAGAGCTCGGCTACGGCAACGAGTACCGCTACGCCCATGACGAGCCCGATGCCTACGCGGCGGGCGAAGATTATTTTCCGGACGCCATGGCGCCGCGTCAGTACTATCAACCGGTGCCGCGCGGGCTGGAGAGCAAGATTCGCGACAAGCTCGAGCATCTGGCGCGCCTGGATCGCGAAAGTCCACGTCAGCGGAGAAAGACATGATTCGGATGGCCTTGGCCGTCGTGGTCGGTGGCGTGCTCGGCACGCTGATCCGCTTCGCTGCCGCGACCTGGGTATCGACCCAATGGCCCCGCCATTTCTATCTGGCCACGCTGGCGGTCAACCTGGTCGGTTGCCTGCTGATTGGCTACCTGTACGCGTTCTTTTTGGCGCGTCCGGATATTTCGCCGGAGCTGCGGGGTGGGCTCATCATCGGTTTTCTGGGTGCCCTGACGACTTTCTCCAGCTTCTCGCTCGATGGGTTGCGCCTGCTCGAGAGCGGCCAGGTTGCAACCGCCTTCGGCTATATCGGCGTCAGCGTACTTGGCGGGCTGCTGGCCGCGTGGGCCGGACTTTCACTCGCCAGGTTATGAACCTGGCCGCGATGACAGTAAACTCCGTTTCCTCTCTGCCTTTCCTCAAAGCTTTCATAGACGAGACCCACCATGCTTGATTCGAAACTGGTACGCACACAGCTGCAAGAAGTCGCCGATCGCCTGGCTACTCGCGGCTACCAGCTGGACGTGGCGCGTATCGAGGCGCTGGAAGCACAGCGCAAGACCGTGCAGACCCGTACCGAGCAACTGCAAGCCGAACGCAATGCGCGTTCCAAGTCGATTGGTCAGGCCAAGCAGCGCGGTGAAGACATCGCTCCCTTGCTTGCCGATGTCGATCGCATGGCTTCCGAACTGGATGCCGGCAAAGTCGAGCTAGACGGCATCCAGGCCGAATTGGATCAGCTGATGCTGAGCCTGCCGAACCTTCCGCATGAGTCCGTCCCGGTGGGTAAGGACGAAGACGACAACGTCGAGGTGCGCCGCTGGGGCACGCCGAAGTCGTTCGAGTTCGAAGTCAAGGATCACGTGGCGCTTGGCGAGCAGCATGGCTGGCTCGACTTCGAAACCGCCGCCAAGCTCTCGGGTGCACGCTTTGCCCTGATGCGTGGGCCGATTGCGCGCCTGCATCGCGCGCTGGCGCAGTTCATGCTCGACCTTCATACCCGCGAACACGGCTATGAGGAGGCGTACACGCCCTATCTGGTCCAAGCACCTGCGCTGCTGGGCACCGGTCAGCTGCCGAAGTTCGAAGAGGATCTGTTCAAGATCAGCCGTGAAAACGAGGCCGACTTCTATCTGATCCCGACCGCCGAGGTATCGCTGACCAATATCGTCGCCGGTGAGATCCTCGACGCCAAACAGCTGCCGTTGAAGTTCGTCGCGCACACGCCGTGCTTCCGTAGCGAAGCGGGTGCCTCCGGCCGCGATACCCGGGGCATGATTCGCCAGCATCAGTTCGACAAGGTCGAGATGGTGCAGATCGTCGAGCCGAGCCAGTCATTCGACGCGCTTGAAGGCCTTACCGCCAACGCCGAAAAGGTGCTGCAGCTGTTGGGGCTGCCGTATCGCGTGCTGGCGTTGTGCACGGGCGACATGGGCTTCGGCGCTACCAAGACCTACGATCTGGAAGTCTGGGTGCCGAGCCAGGACAAGTACCGTGAAATCTCCTCGTGCTCCAACTGTGGCGACTTCCAGGCCCGGCGTATGCAGGCCCGCTTCCGCAACCCGGAGACGGGTAAACCTGAGCTGGTGCACACGCTCAATGGTTCTGGCCTGGCGGTCGGCCGGACGCTGGTCGCGGTGCTCGAGAACTACCAGCAGGCGGATGGCAGCATCCAGGTCCCGGACGTCCTGAAACCCTACATGGGCGGAATCGAAGTCATCGGCTGATCAGCGCCGCACGAGATCGTCTTGGGGCGGGGCGAGGCGGTGCGGTGCGGTGCGGTGCGGTGAATCGTCGCCCAGGGGGGCGGTTGTCGGCACTATCCCGACTCCTTGATTATCGACAAGGGCCCGCTCCCGTGTAGTGGCTGAGATGGCTCAACCTTTCTGGACACCTGGATTCGCTGATGGAATTTCTGCCGCTGTTTCACAATCTCAAGGGTCGCACGGTGCTGGTGGTCGGCGGGGGTGAGATTGCCTTGCGCAAAGCGCGCCTGCTTTCAGAGGCCGGCGCGGTGTTGCGTGTGGTCGCGCCGCAGATCGAGCCACAGCTGATCGAGCTGGTCGAGCAAGGAGCAGGGCAGGCGCTGCGGCGCGGGTATGCCCGCGATGACCTGAGCGGCTGCGTTCTGGCGATAGCGGCCACTGACGACGAACCGTTGAATGCAGAGGTGTCGCACGATGCCAAAGCCCTTGGCATGCCAGTCAACGTAGTGGATTCGCCAGCGCTGTGTACGGTCATTTTCCCTGCAATCGTTGACCGCTCGCCGTTGGTGATCGCCGTGTCCAGCGGCGGCGATGCCCCGGTACTGGCACGCCTGATACGTGCGCGTATCGAAACCTGGATTCCGGCGGCCTACGGCCAACTGGCCGGTCTGGCAAAGAAATTTCGCAGCCAGGTCAAGGCAGCGCTGGCTGACGTGCAGCAACGCCGCGTTTTCTGGGAGGAGGTTTTCCAGGGCA
This sequence comes from Stutzerimonas stutzeri, assembly GCF_019090095.1. Lineage (NCBI taxonomy): Bacteria > Pseudomonadati > Pseudomonadota > Gammaproteobacteria > Pseudomonadales > Pseudomonadaceae > Stutzerimonas > Stutzerimonas stutzeri. The sequence continues at coordinate 285,005 of NZ_JAGQFP010000001.1, forward strand.
ACATCGCTGAGCGGGCCATGGCAGGGCAGGTGCATGAGGCCGAGCGACTGCTGCAGGAAAAACTCGCTGGCGCCTCGCCGAAGCGTCTTGGCGAGGTGTACCTCGTCGGTGCAGGCCCAGGTGACCCGGACCTGTTGACCTTCCGCGCACTGCGTCTGATGCAGCAAGCCGACGTAGTGCTCTACGACCGCTTGGTCGCTCCGGCCATTCTCGACCTTTGCCGCCGTGACGCCGATCGAGTCTATGTCGGTAAACAGCGCGCCGATCACGCCGTGCCTCAAGAGCAGATCAATCAGCGCCTGGTGACGCTGGCGTTGCAAGGCAAGCGCGTGTTGCGCCTGAAAGGCGGGGATCCGTTCATCTTTGGGCGCGGCGGTGAAGAGATCGAAGAGTTGGCGGCCAATGGCATACCGTTCCAGGTCGTTCCGGGCATCACGGCCGCCAGTGGTTGCGCCGCCTACGCGGGAATCCCGCTGACCCACCGAGATCATGCCCAGTCGGTTCGTTTCGTCACCGGCCATCTGAAGGACGGCAGTTGCGATCTACCCTGGGCGGAATTGGTCGCGCCCGGCCAAACCCTGGTGTTCTACATGGGGCTGGTGGGGTTGCCCGTCATCTGCCAGCAGTTGATCGCCCATGGCCGCAGTGCCGATACGCCCGCGGCGTTGATCCAGCAGGGCACCACCAACCATCAGCGGGTGTTCACCGGGACCTTGGCCAATCTGGCCGAGACGGTCGCCAGCGAACAGGTGCAGGCGCCGACGCTGGTGATCGTCGGCGAAGTGGTGCAATTGCGTGAAAAGCTTGCCTGGTTCGAAGGAGCCGGCACCGCGTCTGAGTGATCATGGTGCCGGTGCGGCCAGGGGCGGCGCTACGGCTGATCACCTGCTCAGCGTGAGCAGATTCCCTTCCCCGGCAGGCGGTCGCGATCGTGCGCGCGATCCAGCGCCAGTTCCGGCCCCTTGGGGATGATGCCATTGGCATTGATATGGCGGTGGCTCGCGTAGTAGTGACTCTTGATATGGGTGAAGTCGACGGTTTCGGCGATTCCGGGCCATTGGTAGAGCTCGCGTAGCCAGTTGGACAGGTTCGGGTAGTCCTCGATTCGTCTCAGGTTGCACTTGAAATGACCGTGGTAGACAGGATCGAAGCGAATGATCGTGGTGAATAGTCGCCAGTCCGCCTCGGTCAGGTATTCACCGGTCAGATAACGCCGTTCGCCGAGGCGCTGCTCCAGCCAGTCAAGCTCAGCGAAGAGCTCATCGAACGCGGTTTCGTAAGCGTCTTGGGTGGTGGCGAAACCGGCGCGATAGACGCCGTTATTGACGCGCGGATAGATCCGCTCGTTGAGCATGTCGATTTCGGCGCGCAGCGATTCGGGGTACAGGTCCAGCGTCGAGCCGGTCAACTCGTCGAAGGCGCTGTTGAATATGCGGATCAGCTCAGCGGACTCGTTATTGACGATGCGTTGTTGCTGGCGATCCCAGAGCACCGGCACGGTTACCCGTCCGGTGTAATGCCTGTCGTCCTGGGTGTAGCGCTGGTACAGGTACTGCAGGTCGTCCAGCGCGTCGCCGCTTGAGCCGGTTTGGGTGTCGAACGTCCAACCATGATCGGCCATCAGCCAACTGACCACCGACACGTCGATCAGCGGTTCGAGCTGCTTGAGCTTGCGATAGATCAGGGTGCGGTGTGCCCAAGGGCAGGCGAGCGATACATAGAGGTGGAAGCGCCCGGCTTGGGCTTTGACGGCCGCTTGGCCGTCCGGACCGGGAGCGCCATCTTTCGTCACCCAGTCCCGACGTTGCGCCTGCTCGCGCTGGAACTCGCCGTCATCGCTGTTCGCGTACCAACGGTCTTGCCAATGTCCATCGACCAGCAGCCCCATATTTGCCTCCTCACGCTTTCAGGTTTAGGGGCAGTCTAGAAGGGTTGGTTCGACGGATGTGCCGCAATCACCGGTCAAACCCATCGCCTAGCTCGATGGGTTGCGTTGCGCCCAATACCGCCTTGCCTCGACGAACGCCTGATCGCGCGGGCGCCCCAGGCCTCGCAACGCCAGGGCGATGGTCGCCACTACTGCCAGCTCGCCATACGCGTCTTCAGCCGAGCCTTGCCAGACGGCAAGCAACTGCTGCGGATCGAGCTGCACCGGTTTCAGGTGACGCTGCGCCGACAACGCAGGCCAGTCTTCGTCCCAGGCGTTGCCCGCCTGGGTCCCGTACAGGTGCGCGACGCCATCGGGGTTGACCTCTATTTCGCCGCCTTCACCCTTGATCACGATCGATGTATCGCCGAGCAGCCGACTGGCTTCGCGATGATTGGCCTGATAGCCGGGGTGGAAGATGCTCTGCAAGCCACAGCGAGCGCCTAGCGGATTGAGAATGCGCGCCAGCGAATGGATCGGCGAGCGCAGGCCAAGGATGTTGCGCTGGTCGATCATTCGCTGCAGCCCTGGCATCCAGGCAGCAAGGGGCATGAAGGCGAGGTTGTGACTGTCCAGCGCCGCTGCGGTGCTTGCCCAATCGTTGCACTGGGCGATTCCCAGCAGCTCGATTTGCTGCTCGGTATAGACGCGTCCTGCGGTGTGAGCGCCACCGCCATGCATGAAGATCCGAATGCCTTGTTGCGCCAGGCACTTGGCCGCGAGCAGATACCAGGGCAGGTGACGCTTCTTGCCGGCATAGCTCGGCCAGTCGATGTCTACCGCGATCTCTGGCGCGTGCAGTCGGGCGCGAACCGCCTCGGTGAAGCCGGCCAGTTCTTCGGCGCTTTCTTCCTTGTGACGCAGCAGCATCAGGAAGGCGCCAAGTTGCGTCTCTTCGGTCTTGCCGTCCAGCAGCATGCCCATGGCCTCGCGCGCCTCATCCCGCGTCAGGTCGCGCGCGCCGCGTTTGCCTTTGCCCAGTATGCGAACAAAGGTCGCGAAGGGGTGTTCGGGTGGAGTAACCAGGCTCATATGCAGTTGCTCGGTTTTGGCAGGCCCGCCAGTTTGGCTGCGAGCTTGGCCGGGGTCCCTTTGAATAGACGATTCAGATGCATGCTATTGCCTTTTTCCGGTCCGAGCTTCAAGGCGGTGTACTTGATCAGCGGGCGCGTTGCAGGTGACAGCTGAAATTCCTGATAGAACTCGCGCAGCAATCGCAGAATCTCCCAATGCTCAGGCTGCAGGTCGATCCCTTCAGCTTCGGCCAAAGCCGACGCCACCGGCTCGGTCCAATCGTCGAGGTTGACCAGAAAGCCTTCCGGGTCCACCGCTACACAGCTGCCATTGACCTCCAAGGTATTCATAGCCAGGCGTTGGTCCGCGCATAACGGCAGCAGAGCGCCACGAAGCCGGCATAGTCGACCGCCTGTAGCCGCGATGGCAGCGCGTCGAGGCCGCGGGCATCGAGGTCTTCCTCCAGGGCGAACAAGGCGATACCGGCGGGCAACCGTTCCAGCGTCTGGCGTTGATCCGTGCCGTCCTGTACGGCATACACCGCATCGCCACAAAGCAGGAGTGCGTCGTCGGCAGCCAAGAGACGCAGGCAGCTGGCCAGGCGGCTATCGGCAAAGGGGGAATGGGAGAGCAGGTGCAAGGTGGCCATCAGAGGGTAATCACGTGGTCGTAGCGGTTGATCAGGTCGCCGAGGCCGGCATCGTCCAGCAGCTTCACCGGGAGCGAGAGCGAGGTGTGCTTCAGTCCGCGTTCGTCGAGGCTGCTTTGTGCGGCGAACAATGCCTCGATCCCAAACATGGGCAGCGCCTGGAGATTTGCCGTGAGGTCCTTCTGTTGCAGCCGATTGGCCTGCTGCTCAGCGGCCAGCTGGAATACGCCGTCGTCGAGAAACAGCATGGCGAGCGGTAGTTCGAACGCCCCGCCAGCCAGAACGATATCCAGCGCTTCTCTTGCCGATGGACCGGACCAGGGTGCCTGACGGCTAATGATCAACATCGAACGTGCCATCAATGCCCTCCAAAGCAGACCAGCCGGTCGGCCTGCTGGCTGGCTTCATGCAATTGACCCAGCCCCGAAAGTTCCCAGCCCTCCGCGAGGTTGGCAGCAGGGCGCTGATACCGTTTGGCCTCTTGCGCGTCGAGCACGCCACGCCGTAATCCGGCGGCAATGCAGACGACACCGTCAAGGCCGTGTTGGTTGATCAGGTCGCGCCATTGCGCAGCAACGTCCAGTTCATCCTGAGCGCTCACGGCATTGGCCGACGCGCTATGCACGCCATCCTGGTAGAGGAACAGGCGGACGATTTCATGTCCGCTGTCCAATACGGCTTCGGCGAAGCGCAGGGCGCGCCTCGATGCAGGGGAGTGGGGGGGCTCGAACAGGGCTATCACAAACTTCATAAGTCACCGAATCATCAGTGCGCGACATGATACGCCAGCTGCAAAAACGAAAAAGCCCGCCGAAGCGGGCTTTTCTAACCGTAGCGGTCAGTCGTCGCCCATGATCCCCATCAGCTGCAACAGGCTGATGAACAGGTTGTACAGCGACACGTACAGACCGATGGTGGCCATGATGTAGTTGCGTTCGCCGCCATGGATGATCGCGCCGGTCTGGAACAGGATGCAGGCCGACGAGAACAGCACGAAGCCGGCGCTGATTGCCAACTGCAGGCCGCTGATCTGGAAGAAGAACCCGGCAACCATCGCGCCCAGCAGGACGAAGAAGCCCGCGGTAATGAAGCCACTGAGGAAGCTCATGTCCTTACGTGTGATCAGCACGAAGGCTGACAGGCCGAAGAACACCAGGGCAGTCATCGACAACGCCGAGGCAATCAACTCGCCGCCGTTGGCGGTACCCAGGTACATGTTGAGGATTGGCCCCAACGTATAGCCCATGAAACCGGTCAGGGCGAAGGTCGAAACCAGACCCCACACGGAATTGCGCAGTTTGACCGTCAGGAAGAACAGACCATAGAAGCCGACCAGCACCACGAAGATGTTCGGGTAGGCTGCGTTGGCCTGCATGGCCATATAGGCGACGAACGCACTGAAGGCCAGCGTAATGGCGAGAAGCCCGTAAGTGTTGCGCAGAACGCGACTGACTTCCTTCTGTTCAACCTGCGTGTGCGTGGATGCGTACTGTTGCCTGAGCATGGCGACACTCCTGTAGATGGGTTCAGCCTTTAACGAACTGGCTCGATCATAACAGAGCTTTCGTTTCGTCCTAATAACAGAGTTTGACAGTGTGTTTCGTTCGGGTACTATGGCGGCCGCTCTCTGCGGAGGAGTGGCAGAGCGGTTGAATGCAACGGTCTTGAAAACCGTCGAAGGGGAAACTCTTCCGTGAGTTCGAATCTCACCTCCTCCGCCATATTGCAGACCGAAGGCCCCGGATTCCGGGGCCTTCGTCGTTTCATGGATGACAAATCGCGGGTCGGAGGTCCAGGCTTCCGATCCACGAAGCGTTTGTTGGCCAGGCGGCAGGTACGCTTGGCTGTCAGATTGTCCGCTCAGACAAAGGAATTGTCGGATGACCCGGATCAGGCTGCCTGAGGCGTTGGCGCTCGTGCAGGAACATTTCAAGCCATTGCGGTTCTGCGCCACGATGGATTCTCCCCAGACCATCCAGGCGATGCTGCTCGACGAGCTGACCGGCGAATCGCTGGTCCTTCCCGGGCTGCCTTGTGGCGTATCGGTTACCCGGGCTCAGCTGGCCACGCTCGTCAGCGTGATCGAACTCGACGTGGCCGCCGTGAGACCGGCTCTGTTCGAGCGCATGAGCAGGCAACAGCCCGCCGATCTGCGCCCGTCAGGCCACCGACGCAGTGCGTGAAGGTTCACCGACCTGCTCGGCGTAATGGCAGGCCACCAGCCGGTCGTCCAATGGCCGGAAGGCCGGCACTTCCGCGCTGCAGCGTTCGGTGGCGTGCGGGCAGCGGGTATGGAAGGGGCAGCCGCCGGGCGGATCGAGCGGGTTGGGCAGTTCGCCACTGACGCGGACCTTCGGTCGTGCGGTGTCGGGTCGGATGCTGGGGGTCGCCGCGAGCAATACCTGGGTATAAGGATGCAGGGGACGGGTGTAGATCAGCTCGGCCGGGCCCATCTCCATCGGGCTGCCGAAGTGCATCACCAGCACCTTGTCGGCCACATGGCGGACCACCGCCAGATCGTGGGAGATGAAGACGTAACCGGCGTTGAACTGCTCCTGCAGGTCCATGAACAGGTTCAGCACCTGGGCCTGGATCGAGACATCCAGCGCCGACGTCGGCTCGTCGGCAATCAGCACCTTGGGGTTGAGCATCATGGCGCGCGCCAGGGCGATACGTTGGCGCTGGCCGCCGGAGAACATATGCGGATAGCGTTGGTAGTGCTCGGGTCGCAGGCCGACCTGTTGCATCATCGCCTGCACCCGCTCACGGCGTTCGCTGCGTGACAGTCCGGTATTGATGACCAGCGGTTCGGCCAGCTGGTCACCGATCTTTTGCCTTGGATTGAGTGACGCGTAGGGGTTCTGGAAGACCATCTGCACGTCGCGGCGCAGCTGCTTGCGCTGGGCCTTGTCGGCGCCTGCGACTTCCTGCCCGGCGATCTGCAGCGAACCGGAAGTCGGCTCCTCGATAAGCGTCAACGCGCGCGCAAGAGTGGACTTTCCGCAGCCAGATTCGCCTACCACGGCAAGGGTTTCTCCGGCCGCCAGTTCGAAAGACACGCCATTGAGCGCTCGTACAGTGGCGTGTGGTTTGAATAGCCCACGCGAGATCTCATAGTGGCGGGTCAGCTCACGTGCCGACAGCACGCTGCCTGTCGCTACCTCAATAGACATGTTGTTCTCCGGGTCGCTGGCTCGGACGTTGCGCTGCTGGCCGCACGTCGGGTGCTTCGCCAGCTGTCATGTTGCGCGGGAAAAAGCAGCGCACTTCACCGCGGTCGTAAGGCTCGAGCGCCGGTCGTTCAGCACATCGTGGCTGGGCATAAGGACAGCGTGGTGAAAGCAGGCAGCCGGCTGGTCGGTCGTAGCGGCCGGGCACGATACCTGGCAGCGTCGTCAGTCGGCGGTTGTTGGATTGTTCTGGGATCGAGGCCAGCAGCGCTTCGGTATAAGGGTGAGCCGGGGCCTCGAAAAGCGCCGGCACACGACCGGTTTCCACAGCCTGACCGGCATACATCACACAGACCCGCTGGGCGGTTTCGGCCACGACGGCCAGATCGTGGGTAATCAGGATCAGCGCCATGTTCTGATCGCGCTGCAGGCTCAGCAGCAATTCCATGATCTGCGCCTGGATGGTCACGTCGAGTGCCGTGGTGGGCTCGTCGGCAATCAGCAGCTGCGGCTCACCGGCGATGGCCATGGCGATGGCCACGCGCTGGCTCATGCCACCCGAGAGCTGATGCGGATAGGCATCGAGGCGATTGGCTGCGCCTGGGATTTCGACGCGCTCGAGCAGCTCCAGTGCGCGCTGCCGAGCGGCCTTGCCCTTGAGCCCCAGGTGCTGACGCAGCACTTCCTCAATCTGGAACCCCACCGTGTAGCTGGGGTTGAGCGCTGTCATCGGATCCTGGAACACCATGGCCAGGTCCTTGCCGATTACGCGTCGGCGCTGGCGCCCCTTCAGGGTCAACAGATCATGATCGGCGAACTGGAGGCGCTCAGCGGTAACTTTGCCTGGCGGGTCGACCAGGCCCATCAGCGCCATCATCGTGACGGATTTGCCCGAACCGGATTCGCCGACGATGGCCAGCACTTCGCCACGTTCGACACGCAGGTCGAGCCCGTCGACCACAGGCGGCGCGCCGGCGTCCCCAAAGCGTACGGAGAGATTCTGGATTTCCAGGAGACTCATGGGCGGATCTCCCTATGCAGTGTTCTTGGATAACGCATCGATGAGCTCCTCAGGTGGCGTTCTTGAGCTTCGGATCCAGCGCGTCGCGCAGGCCGTCGCCAAGCAGGTTGATCGCCAGCACGCTGAGCAGAATCGCCAGGCCGGGCAGCGAAACCACCCACCAGGCGCGCTCGATATAGTCGCGCGCCGATGCCAGCATCGTGCCCCATTCCGGGGTAGGCGGCTGTACGCCGAGGCCAAGAAAACCCAGCGCAGCCGCATCCAGGATCGCCGAGGAGAAACTCAAGGTCGCCTGCACGATCAGCGGCGCCATGCAGTTGGGCAACACGCTGATGAACATCAGCCGGAGCGTGCCGGCGCCCGCCAGCCGGGATGCGGTGACGTAGTCGCGGTTGAGCTCGGTCATGACGGCTGCACGGGTCAGACGCACGTAGGAGGGCAGCGACACGATGGCGATGGCGAAAATGGTGTTGATCAGGCCGGGCCCGAGAATCGCCACGATGGCCACTGCCAGCAGCAGCGAAGGCAGCGCGAGCATGATGTCCATCAAACGCATGATGAACGGCCCCATTGCGGTGGGCGAAAAACCGGCCATCAGCCCGAGCAGGATGCCTGGGATCAGCGAGAAGACGACCGAAGCCAGGCCGATCAGCAGGGACAGGCGTGCGCCGTGGATCAGGCGGGACAACATATCCCGTCCCAGCTCGTCGGTGCCCAGAAGAAATTGCGCTGTGCCCGCGTCCTGCCATGCGGGCGGCGTGAGCAGGAAGTCACGGAACTGTTCGGTGGGGTTATGGGGCGCCAGCACAGGCGCGAACAAGGCGCAGACGATCAGCAATACCATGAAGATCAGGCCGCCCAGCGCGCCTTTGTTGCGGCAAAAGGCGCTCCAGAATTCTCGCAGTGGGGATGGGTAGTAGGGCGTCGGCTCGGCGACCGGCAGGGTATCGACGTTATTCATGTGCCCGGCCTCCTTAGCGCTGGTGACGAATGCGGGGGTTGGCCAGCCCGTAGAGAATGTCTACGGTGAAATTGACCAGAATGACCAGGCAGGCCACCAGCAGAATGCCGTTTTGCACCACCGGGTAGTCACGCGCACCGATGGATTCGATCAGCCATTTGCCGATGCCGGGCCAGGAGAAGATGGTTTCGGTCAGCACGGCTCCGGCCAGCAACGTGCCGATCTGTAGGCCGAACACGGTAAGCACGGGAATCAGCGCGTTGCGCAGCCCATGGACGAATACCACCCGATTCGGCGACAGGCCTTTCGCGTGCGCGGTCCGCACGTAGTCCTCGCGCAGCACTTCGAGCATGGCCGAGCGCGTCATGCGAGCGATCACCGCCAAAGGGATCGTCGCCAATACGATGGCGGGCAGGATCATATGGTGCAACGCGTCGAGAAACGCACCTTCTTCATCGCTGAGGAGGGTGTCGATGAGCATGAAACCGGTCACCGGTTGCACGTCGTAGAGCAGGTCGATGCGTCCTGATACGGGCGTCCAGCCCAGGCCGACCGAGAAGAACATGATCAGGATCAGCCCCCACCAGAAGATCGGCATCGAGTACCCGACCAGCGACACGCCCATCACGCCGTGGTCGAACAGCGATCCGCGCTTGAGCGCCGCGATCACGCCGGCCAGTATCCCGAGGGTGCCGGCAATGAACAGCGCGGCAAGGGCCAGCTCGAGGGTGGCCGGGAACAGCGTGGTGAATTCCTTCCAGACACTGGTGCGAGTGCGCAGCGACTCGCCGAGGTCACCCTGTGCGAGCCGTGCGATGTAATCGATGTATTGCAGGTAGAGCGGTTTGTTCAGACCAAGGCGTTCCATGGCCTGGGCATGCATTTCCGGGTCGACCCGGCGCTCGCCCATCATCACTTCCACCGGGTCGCCGGGAATCATGCGAATCAGGGCGAAGGTGAGCAGCGTAATCCCGAAAAAGGTCGGAATCAGCAAGCCCAGTCGGCGGGCAACGAAACTGAACATCGTGACAGAACTCCTATCAGGCCTTGCCGGCTACAGGCGCGTCGGCGAGGCGATTCCGCAACGGCTGATCGACCGCGACCGCGGCGGCTGCAGCCGAACGGGATTGCGGAGGACAAGAAAAAAGCGCGGTTGACGACCGGACCCGCCTGCAGCCAGTCCGGTCGTTCATCTGACTAGCGCTTGTTTTCCACGCCGTAGAAGGAGTTGAGTGCGAACGGGCTGATCTTGAAGCCCTCAACGCTGTTGCGCATCGGCTGGTAGACCGTCGAATGCGCGATGGGGGTGATCGGCACCTGCTCTTGAATGATGTGCTGCGCCTGCTGATAAAGCTTGGTGCGCTCAGCCTGATCCGTCATGCGCTTGGCCTGCTTGACGACCTTGTCGTACTCAGGGTCGCACCACATGGAAAAGTTGTTGCCACCCACCGCATCGCAGCCATACAGGGTGTTGAGCCAGTTGTCCGGATCACCATTGTCGCCCGTCCAGCCGATCAGCATGGCGTCGTGCTCGCCCGCGTGGGAGCGCTTGATGTACTCGCCCCATTCATAACTGACGATGCGCGCCTTGATGCCGATCTTGGCCCAGTCAGCCTGGATCATCTGCGCCATCAGCTTGGCGTTGGGGTTGTAGGGACGTTGTACCGGCATGGCCCAGAGCGTGATCTCGGTGCCTTCCTTGACGCCGGCCTGCTTGAGCAATTCGCGGGCCTTATCAGGATCGTATTCGGTGCCCTTGATGCTCTCGTCGTAGGACCACTGGGTAGGCGGGAGGGCGTTCACGGCCAGCTGCCCTGCGCCCTGATAAACCGCCTCGATGATCGACTTCTTGTCGATCGCCATGTCGAGCGCCTTGCGTACTTCAACTTTGCCGAGCGGCTCGTGCTCCACGTTGTACGCGATGTAGCCAAGGTTGAAGCCGGGTTGGTTCGGCACTTTGACGTTGGGGTCGTCCTGCAGCGCCTTCAGGTCGGCGGGGCGAGGGTTCAATGTGACCTGGCATTCGCCGGCGCGAAGTTTCTGCGCTCGGACCGAGGCATCGGTGGTGATGGCAAAGATCAGGTTGTCGATCTTCACGTCTTCCGGGATCCAGTATTCCTTGTTGCCCTTGAACCGCACCTGCGCGTCTTTTTGATAGCGACTGAAGACGAAGGGCCCAGTGCCGATCGGCTTGCGGTTGATCTGCTCGGCATTGCCGGCCTTGAGCAACTGATCGGCATATTCGGCCGACTGGATCGAGGCGAAGTGCATCGCCATGTTCTGGATAAAGGCGGCGTCCACCTCGCCGAGCGTGAAACGCACCGTCATGTCGTCGACCTTTTCGACCTTGGTGATGTTCTTGTCCATCCCCATGTCGGTGAAGTAGGGAAACTCACTGGGATAGGCTTTTCGGAACGGATGGTTCCTGTCCAGCATGCGCTGGAAGGTAAAGACGACGTCGTCGGCGTTGAATTCGCGGCTGGGCGTGAAGTAGTCCGTGGTGTGGAATTTGACACCGGGGCGCAGGTGGAAGGTGTAGGTCAGGCCGTCGTCGCTGATGTCCCAACTGGTCGCCAGGCCCGGCTTGGCGAGGGTACCGCCGCGCTCGAACTGCGCCAGACGGTTGAACACGGTTTCGGCAGAGGCATCGAAATCGGTGCCCGTGGTGTACTGGCCAGGGTCGAAGCCGGCGGGGCTGCCTTCGGAGCAGTACACCAGATTGCTGGCGGCGAAGCTCAGGGGTGAGCCGAGGAGAATGCTCGCAGCGAGCAGCGTTCGGATGGACAAATTGTTTCGCATGCAAACCTCATTCTTTTTTATGTTCATCGAGGATTGGTCTTGTGGACCGAACAGTGACTCACTGCACGCCGGTGCCGCCGTTGGGGGTCGCCCGCTCGGCGCAGAACACTGTTGGAGACCGAGTCCGGAAACTACAGCCTAGCCTGACCCGAAATTAAGTCATGCTGAAAACAGGGTCAACCGAAATTAAGTGGTGCTAAATATCGAGGGCAGCCGTTGGACGGGGAAGGGTCCGGGTTCAACGGCTGGTCAGATCATCGAACAGCCCCATGGTGGTAACGGTCAACACGTCGGCCACCTGATCGCCGACGTTCGCCAAGTGATGGGGTTTGCCGGCATCGAAGTGGATGGAGTCACCGCACGCCAGGGGATAGTCGCGACCGTCAACGGTGTAGACGATCCGTCCGGATAGCACATAGGCGAACTCGGCGCCGTCGTGGGCGATGAGTTCGGACTGGTAACCCACCGGCAGGCTGACCTTGACGGCGTTGAGCAGATTGCCCGGAAAGTTCGTCGACAGACGCTCATAGGTCAGCGGCTGACCTTCGATGGTGTAGCGCACACGCTCGCCCTGATGCGAGTCCGGTTGCGCCTGGCTGGGTTGATCGAACAGCGAATTGAGCGGTACGCCGAGCGACTTGGCGATGTTTGCCAGGGACGATATCGAGATGCCCGTGAGGTTGCGTTCGGCCTGGGAAAGAAAGCTCGCGGTCAGCCCGGACTCCCGGGCAACCTGGTTCAAGGTCTTATTCGCGGCACGTCTGTGCCGGCGTAAACGTTCACCGATGCGATCGACAGTCATGAGGGCCCGCCTTGTGAAAGTGGCCAGTATACGGCCAGCCCGATGCGCGCGTGCCAGCCCCGGTTCCGGCCAGTTGGCTGGAATGATGAAAAAACCTTTGCTTGAGAATTTAAGCTTTACTTAAATTCTGCCCTCATTTCGCTTGAATGGGGAACAGGCATGACCACAGGTGTCGGCGGCAGCACTCAAGAGCAAGCGCTTGGTCGCTTGCGTCCTATGCTCGACGGCGTCGAGCCCATCGCTGCGGCCGAATACCAGGCGCGCATTCTCAAGGCGCAGGACCGTATGCGGGATCTTGGGCTGGAGGCCATGTTCCTCAGCGCCGGCGCCAATCTCGAGTACTTCACCGGGGGGCGCTGGTCTCCAAGCGAGCGCATGGTTGGGGCGCTGTTGCCTGCCAGCGGGGCGCTGGAATATCTGGCGCCCGCTTTCGAACAGGGCACGATTCGCGATTTCATGGTGGTCGATGGCGCGATCAACGGCTGGCAGGAGCATGAGAGTCCCTATCGCTTGCTGCTCGACTGTCTGCAGCGCATGGGAGTCGCCCCCAACACCAGCGTGCGCCCACGCATAGGCCTGTGTCCGTCGTTGCCATTCTTCATGTTCGACGGCTTGCGCCAGCTCGATCCCGGCTATGCCTTCACCGACGCCAGTGCGGTGACGGCCTACTGCCGGCAACGCAAGTCCAGCGCCGAGCTCGCGCTCATGCAACGGGCCAAGGACATGACGCTGGCGGTGCACAAGGCCGCCGCCAGCATCCTTCACGAGGGCATCAGCACGTCCGAGGTCGTGCGCTTCATCGAGCGTGCGCACCGTGCGGTGGGCGCGTCGGGTTCGACGTTCTGCATCGTCTTGTTCGGTCAGGCCAGCGCCTTCCCCCATGGCGTGAAGTACCCGCAGACGCTGAAACGAGGCGATATGGTGCTCATCGACACCGGCTGTTGTGTACACAGTTACCAGTCGGATATCACCCGCAGCTATGTATTCGGCGAGCCGGACGAGCGCCAGCGAGCGGTATGGGCCTTCGAAAAGGAGGCGCAACTGGCCGCTTTCGCTGCCGCGCGGTTAGGGGCTCGCTGCGAAGAAGTGGACGCGGCGGCGCGCCATGCGCTGGAGGCTTGCGGTCTGGGGCCGGGCTATCAACTGCCGGGGCTGCCGCACCGCACCGGTCATGGCATCGGCCTTGAGATCCACGAGAGCCCCTACCTGGTGCGCGGCGATCTGACGCCCATCGAGGTTGGCATGTGCTTCAGCAACGAGCCGATGATCTGCGTGCCGGGTGAGTTCGGTATCCGCCTGGAGGACCACTTCTACATAAGCGAGGAGGGTCCGCGCTGGTTTACCGAGCCGAGTCACAGCATCGACGATCCGTTCGGGCTCGATGGCTGACAGGCCGGCCGGAGCGTCGAACTGCACCGGCAAACAAAAGCCTGACTGTGCTTGTTCAACGGCGACGGGGCCTGTCTAGAATCGAGGGCCCAAACACCCGCTCGGGCCTCATCGCATGACTTCGCGCCGCATCTCGCTGCTGCTCGTGGGCGCCTTCCTCGCGCTCTACCTGATCTGGGGTTCCACGTACTTCGTGATCAAACTGGGCGTCCAGGCCTGGCCGCCGATGCTGCTGGCCGGGCTACGGTTCGTCATCGCCGGCAGCCTGATGTTCGGCTGGTTGCGCTGGCGCGGCGTGCCGATGCCAACCGCAAAGGAGTGGCGCGCCTGTGCGATGGTCGGCGTTTTGCTACTGAGCTGCGGTAATGGCGGGGTAACGGTCGCCGAGCACCTCGGAGTCGCGTCAGCCGTGGCCGCATTGGCGATCGCCACCGTGCCGCTGTTCGCGCTGCTGTTCGGCTTGATCTGGGGCCAGCGCACCACCGGGCTGGAGTGGGGCGGTATCGTTCTCGGGCTGGTGGGCATCGGTCTGCTCAATCTCGGCCACAACCTGCAGGCGAGCCCGCTCGGGGCGGTGCTGGTGTTGCTGGCGGCGGCAAGCTGGGCGTTCGGCTCGATGTGGAGCCGTCATCTCAGCCTGCCGGGCGGAGCCATGGCCAGTGCAGCGCAGATGCTCGTCGGTGGGGCGGTTTTGCTGATCGGCAGCCTCGCCAGTGGGGAGCGCCTCGAGCAAATGCCCGATGCCGCTGGCTGGTTCGCCCTGGCTTACCTGACGCTGCTCGGCTCCATCGTCGCCTTCAGCGCCTATCTCTACTTGCTCAAGCATGTACGGCCTGCGGCTGCCACCAGCTACGCGTACGTCAACCCGGTGGTCGCGGTGTTGCTGGGCGTGACCTTCGCGGGTGAGCGAATTGGTACCGAAGAGTGGTTGGCAATGACGGTCATCGTATCTGCTGTCGTGCTGATTGGTTTGCCTAAGTGGCGTAAGCCTGCGGTTGTAGCGGATCCCAAAGCCGTTTGAATGGTAAATCGTCTATCGACCCGCTAGGGTTGTATGATGAGTTCTGCAGGCCGCGCACCGCGAGCGTGACAATCAACGGTCGCTGATCGAGTGGTGCAGGCGCCTCGACCCGCTGGCGTCTACGAGCAGGCCGGCCACTTCGAAACCGAATTTTTTCCATCGACAGGCGAACCGATGCCCGCTGCGAAAACCCCTGCCGCCAACGACACCGTCTTCATCCTCTCGCTGGTGATCTTCAACTTCATTTCGTTCATTTCCATTGGGATTCCGCTGGCGTCCTTGCCTGGGTATATCCATGAAAACCTGGGTTTCAGCACCGCCATCGCGGGCATCGTCATCGGCGCGCAGTATCTGACCACCTTGTTATGCCGGCCGCTAGCCGGTCGGCTGGCCGACGAGCGCGGCGCGAAGAAGACGGTGCTTATCGGCATGGCGTCGGGCTTGAGCAGTGGTTTGCTGCTGTTGATCGCGGCGCTATTGTCGTCCTGGCCCGTGGCGAGCCTTGTCGTGATGCTGGGCAGTCGCCTGATTCTCGGTTTCGCCCAAAGCCTCATCGGGATCTCTGCCATCACCTGGGGCATCAGTCGACTGGGGCCGCAGAGTACTGCGCGGATGATTTCCTGGAACGGTGTCGCCGCGTATGGCGGGGTGGGTATCGGTGCGCCACTGGGTGTGTTCCTGGAGCAGTCGCTGGGGTTGTGGAGCCTCGGCGTCGTGACCATGCTGCTGGCGGCGACCGGACTGGCGCTGGCATGGCGGCGTGGCGACGCGCCGCTCAACCCGGGCGAGCGCTTGCCGTTCGGCAAGGTGCTGTGGAAGGTCGCTCCGCCTGGCCTGAGCCTGTCGCTGGCGACCATCGGCTACGGCACGCTGACGGCCTTCATCGCGCTGTACTACCGGTCCCGCGGCTGGGACGGCGCGGCCTGGTGCCTGACGGCCTTTGCCTTCGCCTTCATCGGGACGCGCCTGCTGCTGCCCAATCTGATCAACCGCGTCGGGGGCTATTCGGTCGCCGTGGTTTGCCTGGTGGTGGAGATCCTCGGCTTGATCATGCTGTGGCTCGCCGACGCGCCCAGTATCGCCTTGGCCGGTTCGGCCCTGACCGGGTGCGGGTTGTCCTTGTTGTACCCGGCATTGGGGGTGGGGGTTGTCTCGCGTGTCGGCGCGGTCAACCGCAGTTCAGGGCTCAGCGTGTTCGCCATGTTCTTCGACCTGGCCCTGGGCCTGTCTGGAGCCATCATGGGCGCGCTGGCCCTCTATATCGGCATGCAGAACATTTTTCTCGGCGCGGCGGCGATGGCCGTGGCGGGCCTTGCTATTGTCTGGGGGCTGCTCAAGCAGGAGCGCAAGCTCGCGCCGTGACCGGTGCGACGTCGCGCGTTGCCTGCTGCAGCACGCTCACCCTTGAAAATCAGACCAGCAAATGCAGGCGCGACGCAAAGGAGAGGGCACCAAGCGGATCGCGTCGATCAGCGTCCCGCGGCACACATGCCCAGGTCCAGTGACGCTCGTCTTGCCAGGGCAGCCGCACTCGGCCGGTAGCTGCCCTTGCCGCGTGGTAGCTGCTTCCAGATTTCCAGCGGTTGCTTGACGCTGAGGTCCGACTGCTTCACCAGCGTTTCCAGAGTCTTGCTGCTCATACGGCCTCCACTAGCTCGATCGAGTGGTTGGTGGTCTAGAAATCGCGTCCTTGCGCCAGCCGTCGCGGCTTTCCATGGCTTGAGATTGCCTCGGGTGGGTTACACCTTGTTGACAGTTCGGTCAGCACCTCACAGGCAGACGAACGGTCCATCCATCGCAGTGCGGCATTTGCGAGATGACCCGCGACTGGGCACATTCGCGGTAAGCGGTGTCATGTCTGGAATTGCCGTCTCGTTGCTATTGAAGTGCAATCAGCCGGCAGCGCTTATATATAAAGGAAGACCCTGATACCGAGCCGGTTATTTATTTACCGTTCATCGTCCTTTGCTCATTCCGGTCGAACTCTCACCGGTGTCTTGCCCTCGGAGATAGTGAGGCGGCTGTAATGCAGTCGCCATTTTTAAATAGCATCACTCACGTAAACGGAGAAATCTCATGTCGAATGATAAGAGCGGAAATCCGGGCAACTTTGCAAACGATCGCGAGAAGGCTTCCGAAGCTGGGCAGAAGGGCGGCCACAACAGCGGCGGCAATTTTGCCAACGATCCGCAGCGCGCCTCTGAAGCCGGCCAAAAAGGCGGCCAGAACAGTGGCGGCAACTTCGCCAATGACCGTGAGAGAGCGTCCGAAGCGGGCCAGAAGGGCGGTCATAACAGCGGCGGTAATTTTGCCAACGACCGTGAAAAAGCGTCTGAAGCCGGCAAGAAAGGCGGCCAGAACAGCCACGGCGGCGGCCGCAATTCGTAAGACGTTGCCGCTTTAGCGGCAGCCATACGGATATAAGCGGGACCTGGAAACAGGTCCCGCTTTTTTATGTCTGCTAATTTAATTGCGCGGTTAGGTTAATAGCTGAATGTGCTTCGGTCAGATTGCTCGTGTTAATTAATAAAACACGTTCTATAGGGATTTTTAAATATCAACTATCGGTGCTCATGCTTCGAAAGTTTCAACTATCGATATCTTTCTGATAAGCGGAGTTGAGCGCCATTTGGCCCGGGCGATGGCCGGTCGCGTCCTGCGCCGTTGAACTCATCGAGCCCAGCGGGGCCGAAATACATGGATACAAAAACAGAAGTAGGACATGGCCCAGATTTTTCCTCGTTCGGCTGACATGTGGTTGCGTCTGGCCTTGCTCGTCCTGTTTGGCGGGCTGGCTTCGCTCTTCGTGGCGCTCGCCGTGCTGGACCGCTCGGACTACAACAGCGCGAAGGGCTGGGTGGTGCGGCAACCCGTCCCGTTCAGCCACGAACATCACGCTGGAGCGCTGAAAATCGACTGCCGCTATTGCCACGACAGCGTCGAGGTCAGCGCCGTGGCGGGATTGCCTGCGACGCATACCTGCATGAGTTGCCACTCACAGATATGGACGGGTGCCGAGATGCTTGCGCCGGTGCGCCAGAGCCTGGTCGAGGACAAACCGCTGCGCTGGAACCGCGTGGCTGAACTGCCTGATTACGTCTATTTCCAGCACAACGTGCATGTCAACGCCGGGGTCGGTTGTGAAACCTGCCATGGCCAGGTCGACACCATGCCGCTCATGTATCGGGCAGAGACCTTCACCATGAGCTGGTGCCTGGATTGTCACCAGGATCCCGCACCGCGGCTGAGGCCCAGGGCGGCAGTGACCACCATGGGATGGACGACCGAGCATGACCGCCGTGCGGTCGGCGAACAGATGATCAAGGAGCACCACATCGACACCGAACACCTGACCCACTGCTATATCTGCCACAGGTAGCCCATGGATCGCACGCCGCTCGACTACGCCGCCATCCGCCAACGTCTCGAAGGTCAGCACGGGCCGCGCTATTGGCGCAGCCTTGAACAGCTGGCCGACGAACCGGCGTTCGCCGCATTCGTCGAGGCGGAGTTTCCCGGCATCGCACCGCACATGGACCGCCGCCGCTTCCTTCAGGTGATGGGGGCTTCCATGGCGCTGGCCGGTTTGGCCGGCTGCGGGCAAGAGCCAGAGGCGGGTGTGCCCTACGTCATGCAGCCCGAGAAGATGATTCCTGGGCAAGCGCGCTGGTATGCCAGCGCCGTTCCGTTTGCCGGCTACGCGCAACCGGTACTGGGGCGCACTCACGTCGGTCGGCCGACCAAGCTCGAGGGCAACCCCGACCATCCGCTCAGCCAGGGCGCCGCAACCGCCTTCACCCAGGCGGCGATCTTGCAGCTGTACGATCCCGATCGTTCCCAGGCGCCTCGCCATGAAGGGCGCGTCGGTACCTGGAATGCCTTTCAGCGCATTGCGGTGGAGCAGGCGGCCCGCGCCGATGCCGCGCAGGGCGAGGGCCTCCACGTGCTGATGGGGGCCAACAGTTCGCCAACCTTGCAGCGCCAGTTCGCGGCGATAGTCGAGCGCTGGCCGCAGGCCAGGCTATACCGCTTCGAGCCCTGGGAAGGCAATGCCTATGCCGCCAGCGAGCGCGCGCTGGGACGTCCGTTGCAAACGCATTATCGATTCGAAGAAGCCGAGTGGGTGGTGAGCTTCGAGCATGACTGGCTTGGGCCGGGCCCGCGGGAATTACCGCAGGCGCTTGCCTGGAGCGAGCGCAAGCGACGAGCAGCGCGCGGAGAGGGCGATGCTCGCTTGGTCGTGGTCGAATCGTTGTCTACCGTGACTGGCGCCAAGGCGGCCAATCGGCGGCGCGTCGAACCGTCCCAGCTACGTGCTTATGTGCAGGCCCTGGTGGCCGCGCTGGGCGGTGCCGCTGCGCCGGGCTTGCCAGCCGATGCGCAACCCTGGATCGATGAGCTGGCCAGGCAACTGCAGGCGCGCCGCGGCCGGTGCCTGATCACCGCCGGCGAGTTTGCACCAATGGACGTCCAGGTCGCCGTGCACTGGCTCAACCAACAGCTCGGCAACCTCGGCACGACCCTAAGCTACACCGAGCCGGTGACCTGGCTGGAAGCCGGAGGGCAGCGCGTTTCCGGCCTGCCTGAACTGGTCTCGGCGATGCAGGCGGGTGACGTCGAAACCCTGCTGATGCTTGATTGCAATCCGGCGCATACCGCGCCGGGCGACCTCGAGTTCGCTGACGCGCTGCAACGGGTGCCGCTGCGCATCCATGCCGGTCTTTACTACGACGAAACGGCGGCTCACAGCCATTGGCATCTACCCCTGACCCACGCGCTGGATGGCTGGTGCGACAGCCGGGCCGCCGACGGCAGCGTCTGCCTGACACAGCCGCTGGTGCGTCCGTTTTACGGCAGCCGCACCGCCGCCGAGGTGCTGGCGCTGATGATGGGCGAGCTGTCGCCAGACGCCCAGGCGCTGGTTCGGCAGACCTGGCAGGGGCTGGACGATAGCGCCTGGCGCAAGGCGCTGGAGCTCGGCTTTATCCGCGACAGTGCGTTCCCGCTGGTCGAGGCCAGCGCGAGCGCCCCACGCTGGGACGCCGCAGACACGGCCGACGCGCCCGGTTTGAGCCTGTTGTTCCGGCCCGATCCGAGCGTCTGGGACGGGCGCTTCGCCAATCTGGGCTGGCTGCAGGAGTTGCCCAAGCCGATCAGCAAACTCACCTGGGACAACGTTATAGGCCTGTCGCCGGCGCTCGCCGAACGGGAAGGCATCGCCAGCGGCGACCGGCTGCGTGTCACCCTCGGGCGCAACGTGGTCGAAGGGCCCGCCTGGATCATGCCGGGCCAGGCCGATGACACCCTGAGCCTGTTCGGCGGCTACGGGCGTGACCGGGCAGGGCGCGTCGGTGATGGGCTTGGTTACGATGTTTCACCGCTGCGCACGGCGGAGCAGCCCTGGAGGCGAGAGGGTGCGCAGCTGACCCGGCTGGAGCGTCATATCAAGTTGGCGTCGACCCAGCCGCATCACGTTCTGCACGGCAAGGAGCTGATCCGCAGCCAGCCGCGCGCGGTGGCCTTCGAGGAGGTCAGCCCCAGGCCTGAGCAGGTCACCTTGTATCCGCCACCGAAGCAGGGCGATACCGCCTGGGGGATGGTCATCGACCTGGACCAGTGCATCGGCTGTAACGCCTGCGTGGTGGCCTGTCAGGCCGAGAACAACATACCGGTGGTGGGCAAGGAGCAGGTCGAAATGGGTCGCAACATGCACTGGTTGCGTGTCGACCATTATTACGGCGGCGACCCGCGCGAACCGACCTCGGTTTTCCAGCCGGTGCCGTGCATGCATTGCGATCAGGCGCCCTGCGAAGTGGGGTGTCCGGTGAACGCGACCGTGCATGGGCCCGATGGGCTGAACGAGCAGGTCTACAACCGCTGCATCGGCACGCGCACCTGCTCGTCGTATTGCCCGTACAAGGTGCGTCGCTTCAACTGGTTCGATCTCACCGAAGACGATCCGCCGTCGATCCAGCATCAGCGCAACCCCAACGTCACGGTGCGTTCGCGCGGCGTCATGGAGAAGTGCACCTACTGCGTGCAGCGCATCAGCGAAGCGCGGATCACCGCCCGTATCGAAGACCGCGAGATCGCCGATGGCGAGGTGAAGACAGCCTGCCAGCAGACCTGTCCGACTCAGGCGATCGTCTTCGGCAACCTCAAGGAGCCGGACGCGAAGGTCAACGGCGAGCGCCACACCAGACGTCACTACGCGCTCCTCGAAGAACTCAATACCCGGCCCAAGACCACCTATCTGGGCCTGGTCGAGGAGGCGGCGGCATTACCCGGAGATGCCGAGCCGCTGCAGCTGCGCTCAGCCAAGGGAGAACGCGATGTCTGATGCGCCGCACTTCCTGCCGCGAGGGATGCCGCTTGGCGCGGTGTCGGAGCGTGTGCTCGACCTGCCGACCGACTTCAATCGCTACCGGCGGGCCTGGTGGATGCTGTTCACCTTCAGTTGCCTGTTGCTGGGTGTGTTCATCGTTGCCGCGGCGGTGGTGTTGTGGCGGGGCGTTGGCGTCTGGGGCAACAACATCCCGGTGAACTGGGGCTTCGCCATTCTCAACTACATGTGGTGGCTCGGCATTGGCCACGCCGGCACCTTCATTTCCGCCTTGTTGCTGCTGCTCAATCGACCGTGGCGCAACTCGCTGAACCGACTGGCCGAGCTGATGACCCTGATGGCGGTCGTGTGCGCCGGCGTCTATCCGATCCTCCACCTGGGACGGCCCTGGCTGTTCTACTGGACCGCGCCCTACCTCAACACCATGGAGCTCTGGCCGCAGTTCAAGAGCCCGACGGCGTGGGACTTTTTTGCGGTGCTGGGTTACCTCGGCGTGTCCCTGCTGTTCCTCTATGTTGGTTCCATTCCTGATTTCGCCTCGGCGCGTGATCGCGCCACCAAGCGGCACTACCAGTATTTCTACGGCCTGCTTGCGCTCGGCTGGCGTGGCGCGTCCTCGCACTGGAGCCATTGGCGGCGAACCTACCGCTTCATCGCGCTGCTGGCGGTGCCGCTGGTGTTCTCGGTGTCCAGTGGCTATTCGTTCCTTCTGGACCTGGCGCCCGAAACCGGCTGGCATTCGACTGTCTTTCCACCGTATTTCGTGGCCGGTGCGGTGTTCTCCGGCTTCGCCATGGTCATCGTCATCGCGCTCGGGTTGCGGCGATTCTTCGGTTGGCACGAGCTGATCACCGACAGCCACCTGGACAAGCTCGGGCTGCTGTTGCTGGCGACCAGCTGGATGACCAGCTACGGCTATTTCGCCGAGCCCTTCATTGCCTTCTATTCGGGCAAGGAACACGAAATCCTGGTGACCATGAACCGTATCGCCGGGCCCACGGCCTGGAGCTTCTGGACGGCGATTTTCTTCAATCTGGTGGTGACTCAGGCGCTCTGGTGGCCGGCGGTGCGGCGCAACGGTCGGGCCATGCTGATCATCGCCCTGGGCGTGCTGGTGGGCATGTGGTGCGAGCGCTACATGCTGATCATCCAGCCGCCGACACGCGACTACCTGATCTCCAGCTGGCAGGCCTACAGCCCGTCGTTCTGGGACTGGGCGCTGTTCATCGGCACCTTCGGCCTGTTCATGGTGCCGTTCTCGCTGTTCATGCGCTTCCTGCCGATGATCTCGACCTTCGAGCTCAAGGAGGTGCTGCATCGCTACCGGGAAGGCGCGAATGACTAAGCGCCAGTACGGCCTGCTGGCCGATTTCGCCCATCCCGATGCGATGCTCGACGCTGCACGCACTGCCCGCGCGGCGGGGTATCGGCGGATCGAGGCCTATAGCCCGTTCCCGGTAGAAGGGATCGAGGAAGTACTCGAGCACCGCAGCAATCGCCCTTACTGGTTTGGCGTGGTCGGGGCGCTGGTGGGTATCGCCATCGGGCTGGGCATGCAGATCTACGCCAACCTCAGCTACCCGCTGGAGATCGGCGGGCGCCCGTTGATCGCGTTGCAGAGCTTCAGCATCGTCACCTTTCTGCTGATGGTCAGCTTCGCGACGATCTTCGCCGTATTCGGCCTGCTCTGGTTGTGCCGGCTGCCCTTGCTCTGGCACCCCCTGCACGATGCGAGCGCGTTCGATCGCGCCACCGACGATCGCTTCCTGCTCTGTATCCGGGCCGATGATCCCCTCTACGACGAGACCGGCACGGCGCTCTGGCTGGCCGAGCGCGCGGTGTCGGTGACGGAGGTGCCGGCATGATTCGCTGGCCGATGCTGGGTGCGTTGCTGCTTTGCCTCGTCGGTTGTGACGACATGGCCCAACAGCCGCGGGCCGATGCGCAGGAAGCCAGCCGGTTCTTCCCCGACGGCAAGGTCAACCAGGTACCGCCTGCCGGCACCGTCGCCCGGGGCGATCTCGCCTGGGAAGCCGTGTTGGCCGAGCGACCACCGCTGACGGTGGCACTCATGCAACACGGGCGGGAGCGCTTCGAGATCTACTGCTCGCCTTGTCACGGTGTGGCCGGGGACGGCAACGGCACCGTGGTCAACCGCGGCTTCCCGCGGCCTCCGGATTTCGCCGAGTCCCGGCTCGTTGCCGCCCCCGACCGGCATTTCATGGACGTCATCGCCCATGGCTACGGCCAGATGTACAGCTACGCCGCGCGCGTGCGGCCCGCCGATCGCTGGGCCATCGTCGGCTATATCCGCGCCTTGCAGTTCAGCCGTCGCGCCGAGGTCGGCAGCCTGCCGGAAATCGACCGCGACACCCTGGAGCGCCTGCCATGAACCTGCGCAAAGGAGCAATTGTCGGGACCGCGTTCGGCGTGCTCGTGCTGTTGGCCTGTCTGCTGCTGGCCGGCCGCGAGGCGGTGGCGGCGAGTGTGGCCAGCCTGCTGGGCCTGGCCGGCATCCCGCTGGGCGCGTTGTGCCTGGGCTTGAGCGTGGCGCTGGTCAGCGGCAATGCACGTGATCAGTTATGGCCGTGGACGTTGTTCAGCGCCCGTGCCTTGCCCATGCTGGCGTTGATCGCGCTGCCGGTGCTGGCCGGGGCCGGAGCGCTATACCAATGGGTCGGCGTCGATGAAGGCGGCTTTCGCGGGTTCTGGCTCGCCTGGCCGAGCTTTGCGGTACGCGGCGTGCTCTATCTGGCGGCGTGGTGGGCCCTGGCGACCTGGGTGCTACCGCTGAGCGTCGAGCGGCCCGCAGCGGCCGGTCTTGGCCTGATCGCGCTGGTGATGACCACCTCTCTGGCCGCGGTGGACTGGGCGATGTCACTCGACCCGCATTTCAAGTCCAGCCTGTTCGGCATGGTCTGGTTCGGCCGGTTGATGCTCACGGCTATCGCCTTCTGTTGCCTCCTGGCGCTGGGCCGTGGCAGTGCTCGGCCGGGTGTACTGCGCGGCATGCTGGCCGCCGCGGCGTTGGCCTGGCTTTACCTGCATTTCATGCAGTACCTGGTGATCTGGTACGGCAACCTGCCAGACGAAATCCGCTGGTACCAGCACCGGACTGACGGCGGCTGGCTGTGGCTGACCTGGCTGCTGGGCGCCGGCCAATCACTGGTGTTCACCGTCTTGCTCTGGCCGCTCTCACAGCGACGCCGGGTGTTGATGACGCTGGCGGCGGCAACGCTGCTGCTGGGGCTTGCTGAGGGTGTCTGGATGAGTCTGCCGGGCTTGGAGGCAATGCATCCGCTGCTGTTGTGGTTGTCACTGGCCGCCGCCTGGTTGGCCGGTGGCGGGCTGCTGGCGCTGGCCTTGCTGCCGCGTCGAACCCTGCCGAGGAGAACGCCATGAGTGTGCCGGTCGATCCGGTTTCGAAAGAGGACGGTTTCGAGCATCACGACGCCAACGTCAAGATGCTGCTGATCATCGGTTTCGGCATTTTCGCCACGTTGCTGGTGGCAGGCATCGGGGTGGCTGGGCTGCTCTGGTGGTACGACCTGCAACCGGACAAGCCGGTCTCCGCCCTGGAACGACAGACCGAAAAACCGCCCGAGCCGCGGCTGGAAAGTGACCCGCGCGCTGGCGGCAATCAGGTGGTGGCAGCGGGACGCGCGTTGATCGAACACTACGGCTGGGTCGATCGCGATGCCGGGCTCGCGCGCATTCCGGTGGATCGCGGCATCCTGCTTCTGGCCCAACGCGGCTGGCCTTCACGCGCAGAGCCCGAACCGGGTGAAACCCTGCCGCCTCGCGAGCAGCAAGCCAGGGGGAGGGCGCAGCCGTGATGCATCGATCTCCGTACCAGGATGGGGCGACGGCGATGGGATTGCCCCCATCCTACGTCCTGTGCGGCGAGCGGCCGCCGATCCAGCGACCTCGGGCTGCGGCTCGCTTTCAACGCGGCCTTGCCAGCCTGGTTCTGGCTGTTCTCGTTCTGCTGTACGGCGGCCCAGTCATGGCCGAAGCGCCGGTCGATCCGTTCGCCGCAGCCGGCATCGAGCAGAAACCCGGCGCGCAGGTGCCGCTGGATCTGCACTTTCGCGACGTAGACGGCGAGCGCGTCACCTTTGACGACCTGTTCGAAGGGCGCCCAGTGATTCTCGCGCCGGTCTATTACCGCTGCCCGAACGTCTGCGGCGCGCAACTTTCCAGCCTGTTCAACCTGTTGTTGGCGCTGTCCTTCGAGCTCGGCAAGGATTACGAGGTGATCGCGTTCAGCATCGACCCACGTGAGACCCCGCAAGATGCCGAGGCCGAGCGCGCCAAGCTGCGCAAGCGCTGGCCGCAGCTGGTGGATTCGCCGCATGTGCACTTCCTCAGCGAAGTCGCGCCAGCGGCTCGCCCAGAGCCGGACCCTGCGCATCAGGCGGCCGGCCGTACGCTGGCCGAGGCGATCGGCTTTGCCTACAGCTGGGATCCGCAGATTCAGGAATTCGCCCATGCCTCGGCCGTCGCCACCCTCAGCCCGGCGGGCAAGCTGGTGCGCTGGCTTTACGGCCTCGGTTATCAACCGGACGACATGCGCCTGGCGCTGACTGACGCCGGCGAGGGCAAGGTCGGATCGCTGGGCGACCAGCTGCTGCTGCTCTGTTACCACTACAACCCGCGCACCGGTGGCTACGACAACCTGGTCATCGGTGCGCTACAGGTCGGTGGCATCGGCACCACGCTCGCGCTGGGCGGCTTCATTGGCGTCACGCTCTGGCGCGAGCACCGCAAGCGGAAGGTGGACGCATGAACGAGACCTTTGTCCGCTTCTGGCCGCAAGCGGCGTCCCAGTACGCCGGCAACGTCGACTGGCTGGTCTTCGCGTTCACCGGGATGATGATGTTTTTCGTGGTGCCCGTGTTCGTCCTGCTGGTGCTGTTCTCGTTCCGCTACCGCAAGGGCACCCAGGTGCCGCGCGACCATCGTCCGCGCGGCAGCATGAAGGTCGAGATGACCTGGATCGCCTTGCCCTTCGTCGGCGCCATGGTCATCTACCTCGTCTCCGCCAAGCTCTATTACGAGGTGCGCACGCCGCCGCCGGACGCCATGGAAATACAGGTCGTCGCCAAGCAGTGGATGTGGAAGTTCCAACACCCGGGCGGCCAGCGCGAGATCAACACGCTGCATGTGCCGGTCGATCAGGCCATCAAGCTCAACATGATCTCCCAGGACGTGATTCACAGCCTGTATTTCCCGGCCCTGCGGGTAAAGCAGGATCTGCTGCCCGGGCGTTACACCCAGCTCTGGTTCAAGGCTACCAAGACCGGTCGCTTCCAGGCCTATTGCGCCGAGTACTGCGGCACCGACCACTCGCGGATGTTGGCCGATCTGGTCATCCTGCCGGCGCAGGAATATGCCGCCTGGCTGGAACAGGCCGGCACCTCCGAAAGCCTGGCCGACCAGGGCGGCGCGCTGTTCCGCCAGTTCGGTTGCAGCGGTTGCCACGGCGCTGCCAACGTGGCCCATGCGCCCAACCTGGCCGGTCTCTACGGCCGTCGGGTGGCGTTGCAGAACGGCGAGTCGGTGCTGGCCGACGACAGCTACATCCGTGACAGCATCCTGTTGCCGAACAAGCAGGTGGTCGCGGGCTTCGAGCCC
Organism: Stutzerimonas stutzeri; assembly: GCF_019090095.1. Classification (NCBI taxonomy): domain Bacteria; kingdom Pseudomonadati; phylum Pseudomonadota; class Gammaproteobacteria; order Pseudomonadales; family Pseudomonadaceae; genus Stutzerimonas; species Stutzerimonas stutzeri. Next base: position 311,738 of record NZ_JAGQFP010000001.1, read on the forward strand.
ATCATGCCCAGCTTCGACAATGTGCTGGATGAGGAAGCGGTGCTGCGCCTTACCGCCTATATCAAGTCTTTGGGCCACGCCGGCGAAGGCGGGGAGGATGACCCTGATGCGCCCTGAAACGATCCGCGCTGAAAGCGCCTTGCCTCGGCACAGGAGTCTGCCCCGTTGAGCCAGAAGAACCCCGCCGCGAACCAGCGCCCCAGCTACCTGGCCGATGAGCATGGCCTGCGCACCTGGTTCATGACCACCGACCACAAACGCATCGCGATCATGTACCTGATTGCCGTGACCGCGTTCTTTTTCCTCGGCGGGCTGGCCGCCAGTGCGATCCGCATCGAGCTGATCACCCCCGAAGGCGACCTGCTGACCGCCGATGGCTACAACCGCGCCTTCACCCTGCATGGCGTGGTGATGGTGTGGTTCTTCCTCATCCCGTCGATTCCGGCGGTGTTCGGCAACTTCCTCATTCCGATCATGATCGGCGCGAAGGACATGGCCTTTCCCAAGCTGAACCTGTTCAGCTGGTATCTGCTGGTCGGTGGCGGGGCGTTCACCATCTTCGCGTTGCTGGCCGGCGGCGTGGACACCGGCTGGACCTTCTACACGCCGCTGTCGACGATGTTCACCAATGGCCATGTGGTGGCGGTGATCCTCGGCGTGTTCATCACCGGGTTCTCCTCGATCCTCACCGGGCTGAACATCATCGTCACCATTCACACTCTGCGTGCGCCCGGGATGACCTGGTTCCGCATGCCGCTGTTCTGCTGGTCGCTGTACGCCACCTCGGTGATTCTGGTGCTGGCTACGCCGGTACTGGCGATCACGCTGATACTCGTCGCCGCCGAGCACCTGTTCCATATCGGCGTGTTCGACCCCGCGCTGGGAGGCGATCCGTTGCTGTTCCAGCACCTGTTCTGGTTCTACAGCCACCCGGCGGTGTACATCATGATCCTGCCGGCCATGGGCGTGATGAGCGAACTGGTCACCGCCGCCGCGCACAAGCGCATCTTCGGCTACAACTTCGTCGCCTATGCGAGCCTGGCGATCGCGGTGATCGGCTTCATGGTCTGGGGGCACCACATGTTCGTCGCGGGCCAGTCGATGTACGCGAGCATGGTCTTTTCGCTGCTCAGCTTCCTGGTCGCCATTCCTTCGGCGATCAAGGTCTACAACTGGACCGCGACGCTCTACAAAAGCAACCTAACCATCAATGCGCCGTTCCTCTATGCGGTGACCTTCATCGGCCTGTTCGTGGTGGGCGGTGTGACGGGCCTGTTCCTGGCGCTGCTGGCAGCCGACGTACACGTGCACGACACCTACTTCGTAGTCGCGCATTTCCACTACATCATGGTGGGTGCCGCGGTGGCGGGCTTCTTCGGCGCCCTGCATTTCTGGTGGCCGAAGATGACCGGGCGGATGTACTCGCAGCTGTGGGGCAAGATCGCCGCGGTGATGATCTTCCTCGGGTTCAACCTGACCTTCTTCCCGCAATTCCTGCTCGGTTACCTGGGCATGCCGCGGCGCTACCACAGCTACGGCGAGGATTTTCAGTTCCTCCACGTGCTGTCCTCGGCGGGCGCGGCGATCCTTGCGGTGGCCTATATCCTGCCGTTCTTCTACCTGCTGTGGTCGCTGCGCTACGGGCCAATCGCCGATGACGATCCCTGGGAAGCGGCTGGACTGGAGTGGCGAACTTCGTCGCCGCCGCCGACGCACAATTTCGTCGAAACACCCATTGTCGATTTCGACGCCTACGAATATCCGCCCGAGGCGACTCATGGCCGTTCGTAAGCAATACCTCGCCGAGCAGTTCAGTACCGCCTCGCAGCAGCGCGAGGCGACCTATCTGGGCATGTGGCTGTTCCTGGCCACGGAAATCATGATGTTCGGCGCCTTGTTTCTGGTGATCGGCTATTACCGCCTGCATTACCCGCAGGCCGTCGCCGAGGCGGTGCATCATCTGCATTTCCTGCTGGCCGGCTTCAACAGCGCGTTGCTGCTCACAGCCAGCCTGTGCATGAGCCTGGTGGTCAAGGCCTCGCGCCAGGAGTACCACCAGCATGTGCAGCTCTGGCTGGTGCTGGCGGCCTTGCTGGGGCTGGGGTTTCTCGGCCTGAAGGGCTTCGAGTACGCCTGGGAATACCGCGAAGGGCTGTTGCCGGGCTCGCCCAACGAGTCGCCGCTGAAGAATCCGGGGTCGCGGCTGTACATGGTCATCTACCTGTTCGCCACGGCGTTGCATGCCTTGCACGTGTCGATCGCCGTGGTGCTGGCGCTGGGGATGGCGGCCCGTATTCATGTCGGCCACATGAAGCTGCCCGAGCGCGCCATTACCCTGGAAATGGTCGGCCTCTACTGGCATCTGGTCGATGTCATCTGGATTCTGCTGTACCCCGCGTTGTACCTGCTCGGGAGGCCCGCATGAGTCTTCGCAATCTGTTGCTGACCTACCTCGGCCTGATCCTGCTGCTGACCGCCAATGTGCTCCTGGCGCTGTGGTTACCCGCCTGGTCCGACTGGGCTTTGCTCGGGGCAGCGGGGCAGGCGGCACTGGTGCTGTTCGGCTTCATGCAACTGGGCCAGCACTCGGCGTTGGTGCGCTTCTTCGCGCTGGGTGCCGGGTTCTGGCTGCTGTTGATGTTCACCCTGACGCTCACCGATCTGTTGACGCGCCAGGCAGGCTTCTGAGCGTCTGCTCAGGCGCCCGCTTTGCTCAGAACGAACGCCACCAGAAAGCCGACCCCAGTAATGATCCCGGTCAGGTCGTGGGTGGTTTCGAATGCTTCGGGAATCATCGTATCCACCAGCATGGCGAGAATGGCCCCGGCTGCAACGGCGGTGGTGAGCGCAATCGCCTCGGGCGGTACGCCTTGGAACAAGCCCCCGCCCGGGGTCGGGCCTCCCACAAAACGCTGCGGTGTTCACCCGACACAGAGATGCTCTCCCAAACAACCGAACACCAAAGTAGCGATGCCCGCTGGAGTATCGGCGCACGCCAACCCTGTGGGAGTCGCGACTCGCGGCGAATGCGGGTTTTCGGCCACCTCAATGGCAAAAAAGGCTTCGGCCCGGGGTCGGGCCTCCCACAAAGCGCTGCGGTGTTCACCTCTGAGCATCGGCGCACACCGAACCTGTGGTAGTCGCGACTCGCGGTGAATGCGGGCTGATGCCGATCACGATGGACTCGGGGATGCCATCAAGCAGCGCGCCCACCGCAATCGTCCGACCGCCACAGCATCTTTAGCCGCCCGCGCGCTTCATGCACGCCAGGTGACGGTCATTGACCCGGTTGGCAAACCAGGCGGTGGTCAGGTTGCGGGTGATCTTCGGACTCTCCAGGCGGATGCCGGGCAGCACCGCTCGCGGCAAGGGCTTGCCCGCGCGCTTTTCGGCCAGCGCGAACACGCGCTCATACAGCGTGGTTTTCTCGAAGCCGTGAGTGTCGCCGCGTTCCAGCGCGTTGCGGATGGCCGTCTCGCTCATGTCCAGCTTGCCCGCCAGCGAACGCACCGCGCGCTCGGTCTGTCCGGCCTTGCTACTGCCGTGGATGATCAGATCGCCATCGAGGGCCAGTTTGATCCCGCTGGCGCGGCTGACCGCGGCCTGAAACGCGGCGTTACGGCTGGCGTACCAACCGGCATTGAAATCGGCGAAGCGATACAGCGGCTGGGTGTAGCTGGCCGGGTAGTCGAGCAGGTGGGCAATGCCGAAGTACATGCCCCCACGGCGGCTGAACACTTCGTCGCGGATCGAGCCCTTGCGCTCGTAGGGGTAGTCCCACCGGCGGTCCTCGGCGAAGGCGATGCTGACCTGCATCGGGCCACCGGTCTTGACCGGGTTGAGCGTGCCGAACAGCTGCTTGCCCAGCGGCATGATGCTGAGAAAGTCGTCGAAGATCAGGCTCAGCTGTTCCTCGGTACGCACCTTGTCCAGGCGTTCGTTATAGGTCTTGCCGTTGGGCGAGCGGACGTCCAGTGCCGCGTTGACGACGAATTGCGGGACGTGCAGCCGGAACGCGCGGCGGTAGATCTCTTCACGCGCGATCTTCGCCAGCCCCGGCACGGCCGGGGTCGCCTGAAACGTCGACTCCTGCGCGGTGACGGCCAGTACCGCGCAGATGTTCTCGTTGCTCGGCGGGATATCCAGCGCATCGAAGGCGCTGTAGATGTCCCTTGCCCAGCCCTGGCGATCGGCAATGTTGCTGGGAATCAACCGGACGATCTTCGCCCGTACCTCATCCGGCTGTGGCGCAGGTGTTTTCGGCTGCTGAATGCCGCAGCCGGTCAGGCCGAGCAGCAGGGCGGCAACTAACGCGCCCGTGAGTCGGCGCGTGGCGGGAGCAACCTGAACGTCGCCCGCCGCAGCACGGTGGTTGAATATGTGGGCAGTCATGCGGTCCCGAATGTGATCAGTGATGAGATTCGGACAGTAAAACAGACGAAGCCGTTCTATGGCGATCACTGCCCCTGTTCGGCCTCCGTGGGTTCATGCACCCACGGCTGCGAAGCCTCCGAAGGCGGGAGCGATGGCAGACGCACCGAACGCCTGGTGCCGAAAGGGCTCGAATCATGGAGGTCGGCGATTGGCTGGCACGCTGTTTCGAACAAGACGAGGCTCTGTGATGACCTGCTCCTCGAACCCATCCGCCGACTATCCCGCGATCAGCTCCTTGGCAGCGCTAGGCGATGGTCATTCAATCGCACTGATAGGCCCCGATGGTGGGCTCGAATGGTTCTGCCCGCGCCGTTTCGACGCGTCGCCGCTGTTCTGGCCGCTGATCGACCGTACCCGAGGCGGGCGGCTGCGTCTGGCGGCACAAGGCGTTGCGAAACCTCGAATGCGCTATCTGGACGACACCGCCGTGCTCGAGCAGCAGTGGGCGACAGCCGAGGGCGAAGCACGGGTAACGCTGGGCATGGTCTGGCCGGCGGACGAGCAGGGGCAGCGTTTGTTGTGGTGCGTCGAGGGTGTGTCAGGTGAGGTGATGTTCGAGCTGACCGTCGATCCAGCGGAAGGCTTCGGCGACGCCCCGGTGCGTTGGTCGCTGGACGACACCGGGCAGCTTCGGGCCGACGAGCCGCCGTTGCGATTCGACGCCGAGTGCCCGTTCGAACGCACCGACAGGGGCTGGTGCGGCCGACGTTCAGTCAAGGCCGGCGAACGCTTTACCGTGGCGCTGCAGGTTGGGCTCGATTCAACCTTGCCGACGTCGCTGTCCTCCGCGCAACGCTGGTCGCGCATGGACGCCACGGCCGAGGCCTGGCGGGCCTGGAGCAGGAAGCTGCGCTGCCCCGACCGGTATCGTGAGCTGATCGTGCGCAGCGCCATCACGCTCAAGTTGTTGATCCACGAGCCGACCGGCGCAGTGGTCGCGGCAGGCACCACCTCGCTGCCCGAAGCGCTAGGCGGCACGCGTAACTGGGACTACCGCTACACCTGGTTCCGCGACGCCGGGCTGACCCTCGCCGCGCTGTTCAGCCTCGGCTGCCATGATGAGGCCCACCGCTGGGCGCAATGGCTGCAGAACACCGTCGAGCGGCACGGGCTGCCACTGCAGACGTTTTACACGGTCGACGGCGAGCCGACGCCCGACGAGCACGCTGTCGAGGATGTCGAAGGCTACCGTGGCTCGACGCCGGTACGTACCGGCAATGCTGCCAATAATCAGCGTCAGCTCGATATCTACGGCGAACTGCTCGAGTGCGTTTACATCTGCGATGACATGAACGCGCCGGCATTGCGTGGGCATTGGCCGCACATGCGTGCGGCCGCCGACTTCATCGCCGCGCACTGGCGCGAACCGGGGCAGGGCATCTGGGAGGTGCGTAGCGAACCCAGCCAGTTTGTGCATTCGAAGGTCATGGCCTGGGCCGGGCTGCAGCGCGCCTTGTGGTTGCAAACGCGCCACGCGTTGGAAGCCGACGCGGCGACTTGGCGGCGCGAAGCCGAGGCGATTCGCGAGCAGTTACTGAGAGAAGGTCTCAGTGCGGACGGCAGTCACTTCATCCGTGCCTACGCTGACGAAGGCCTGGATGCCGCATTGCTGTTGCTGGCGCGCAGCGGCTTTGTCGGCGGCGAGGAGCCGTTGTTTCGCCACACGGTCGATGCCGTGCGCGACGCCCTGGTGATCGAAGACCGGCCCTGGTTACTGCGCCGTTACCACCCGCGCGCGGTGGATGGGCTGAGCGGCCGCGAGGGCGCTTTCGTAATCTGCAGTTTCTGGCTGGTCGAGGCGCTGGTGATGGTCGGTGCACACGCCGAGGCCGAGAACCTGTTCGAGCGCATGCGCGACCTGCAGGGCGAGTTCGGCCTGTTTGCCGAGGAAATCGACCCCACGAACGGTGCCCAGCGTGGCAACGTGCCTCAGGCGTTCTCGCACGTCGGGCTGATCAACGCCGCCCTGCGGCTGAGCGAAGGCACCCCGGTGCCGGGCGAAACGGCGCCGCTGTCGGCCCATTGACTGATGCTGGCCAGCAAACCCAACAGACGTGCAGCCATTGCTCTCAGCAGCTTGTCGCCGTCCGGTGATCGCTTTCATCGGTGGCTTCGTGCTCTTCATTCAAGATCACCCATCCACCGACTCATCTGCATAGGAGAACGTGCATGCTTCGCCACCTGGTATTCGATGTGAACGAAACACTGCTGGATGTCGCCGCGCTCGATCCGCTATTCGAGCGCCTGTTTGGCGATAGGGAGAGTCGGGTCGAATGGTTTCTGACGTTGGAAGAAGGCTGGTTGACCGCCACCATCGTCGATAACTTCCAGCCCTTCGGCGAACTGGCCAAGGCGGCGTTGGTGATGGTCGGGCATCGACGCGGCGTAACGGTGAGCGAGGCCCAGTGCCAGGAACTGGTCGATGGCATGAAGTGCTTGCCCGCCCATCCGGACGTGCGTCAAGCACTCGACCAACTGCGCGGCGAGGGGTTCTGCCTGTCTGCCTTGTCCAACGGCAGTCTGCAGGCGGTACGCCACCAGCTGGAGTCGGCAGACCTGGCCAACAGCTTCGATGCCGTTCTGTCAGTGGAGGAGGTGAAGCGTTACAAACCGGCACCGGAGCCTTATCGAATGGTCGCCGAGCGCCACGGCATTGGCCTGGACGAGATGATGATGGTCGCCGCTCATGCCTGGGACATTACCGGCGCGGCGGTTGCCGGTTGCCGTACCGCGTTCATCGCCCGACCGGGCAAGGTGCTCAATCCGGCCGGCAGCCAGCCGGACTTGCACAGTAGTGATCTACAAGAATTTGCGGCACAGGTCACGGCCTGGCGTCAGCACTGACGCCAGGCTCGCGTTGTCTCACTGCTCCGTCTTTTTGCCGCTGAAGGCGGTGATGGGCTTTTCCGGTTCCTTGTCCAACCCGCCAGCGAACGACTTGAGCCCTTCGATGATCGGCGTCAGCGCCGCCCAGAGTTCGTCGTCATGCAGCATCTTGTAGGCACCGGTCACACCCGGCGCCTCGTCGTGCTTGCCGTCGGGCTTGTAGTGGCCGATCGCATGAAACGCATCCTGTAAGGCGAACACCACCTTGCAGAATTGCGCCGGCTCGATGCGCGACAGCGCCATGCCGAGAATCGACAGGTTCTGAACGGCGTTGAGCGAGCCCTCCTTGCTCATCCCGTCGACCAGCACCTTGAGCACCCGGTCGTGCGAGCCGGCCAGGTCGTTGGCAAACCGCAGCACGCCGCGCTGGTGCAGGGTATCGAGGAGGGTGTCGAGCTCTTCGCGCGCGCTGGGGCCGATCGGCGTCGGCTTGACGTCGTAGTCGATTCGCTGGGCCATCAGAATCTCTCCGGGTGCGGGGCTTGGGCGGGCGGGGCGACGTAGTCGTCGCGGTACCACTTCACCTCGACGGGCACGCCATCGTTGGGCGTGCGTTTGGCATGGCGGAAGCTGTTCGGTGGCAGCGGCGGTTCGCCTTTTTCTGCCAGCACCTCCAGGTTCACCGCGGTTTCCTTGTACGCCGGCGTGTTCACGTCGGGGTCATGGTGCTCACCGGTGAGCAGGTTGAGCCCGGGTTCGCCTTGATGTATGGGCATGAACAGCGTCTTGCCGGCGACCCGATCGGTCACGGTCGCACGCACTGCCACTGAGCCGCGGCGCGAGGTGACGCGGACCCAAGTGCCGTCCTCGATGCCGCGCTCGGCCGCCAGCTCCGGGCTGACCTCGACGAACCAGTTCGGTGCCTGCGACCAGATCCGCGGGCCGCAGCCGGTCTGGTTGGTGCTCTGGAACTGTTCGAGCATGCGGCCGTTGTCGAGCATGATGTCGTACTCGGCGTCCGCCGCTTCGGCTGGCTGCTTCCATTCCAGCGGAAAGAGCACGGCCTTGCCGTCATCGGTATGAAAGCGGTCGGTGTAGAGCAGCGGCGTGGTGCTGCCGTCGCTCTGCATCGGCCAGAACAGCGATTCCCAACCTTGCAGCCGCTCGTAGCTGATGCCCTGGAACATGGTGGCGACGCTGGCGGCCTCGTCCATGATTTCGCTTGGGTGGCCATAGCCCCAGTCGTGGCCCATGCGTTTGGCCAGGTCGGTGAGGATCTGCCAGTCCGGCCGGCTGTCGCCGAGCGGCCGCAGCACCTGGTAGAAGCGCTGAATGCGTCGCTCGGTATTGGTGAAGGTGCCTTCCTTCTCCACCGAAGGGCAGGCCGGCAGCACCACATCGGCGAACTGCGCGGTACGGCTGAGGAAGATGTCCTGCACCACCATGAAGTCCAGGCTTTCGAAGCCGCTGTGCACGCTCGTGCTGTCGGCATCGGAGAACGCGGTTTCCTCTCCGATGATGTACATCGCCTTGACCGAGCCTTCGTCGGCGCCCTTGACCATGGTGAAGTTGTCGTTGCCTTTCTCCAGCGACAGCTTCTCTTTCGGCACGCCCCAGGCCTTGGCCCACTTGTCGCGGTTCTTTTCCTCGGTGACCTTTTCGTAGCCCGGGTACATGTTCTTCAGGCAACCGAAATCGCTGGCGCCCTGCACGTTGTTGTGGCCGCGCATCGGGTAGCCGCCGGTGCCGGGCCGGCCGTAGTTGCCGGTGACCAGCAGCAGGTTGGATAGCGCCGTGCTGGTGTCCGAACCGTGGCTGTGCTGGGTGATGCCCATGGCCCAGAGCAGGCACACCGATTTGGCCTGACCGATCAGCTCGGCGGCCTCGATCAGTTTGTCTTTCGCGATGCCGGTGACCTCGGCGGCGAACTCCATGGTGAAAGGTTCGAGCGATTGCTTGTATTCCTCGATCTGGTTGACCCGGGCAGCGAGGAAATCCTGGTCGGCGTAGCCGTGCTCGAACATGTAGCGCGACAGGGCCGAGGCCCAGACCATGTCCGTGCTGGAATTGGGACGCAGATGCAGGTCGGCGCGCTCGGCCATCTCGTGCTTGCGCGGGTCGAACACCACCCACTTCTGCCCGCGATGCTTCTTCTGCGCCTTGAGCTTGGAGGCGATCACCGGGTGGTTCTCGGACAGGTTGCTGCCGACGACGACAATCAGGTCGGCCTTCTCCATGTCGGCGATGGTGCCGGCATCGCCGCCATAGCCGACGGTGCGGAACAGGCCCTTCGTCGCCGGGTTCTGGCAGTAGCGCGAAGAGTTGTCGACGCTGTTGGTGCCGATGATCGCGCGGGCGATCTTCTGCGTGAGATAGGCCTCTTCGTTACTAGCCTTGCTCGAGCCAATGAAGCCGATGGCGTCCGGCCCGTGGCTGTCGCGGATCTGCATCAGCCGATGCGCGACCAGATTCAGTGCCTCGTCCCAGCTGGCTTCGCGGAACTGGCCGTTCTCGCGGATCAGCGGAGTGGTCAGGCGTTTCGGGTCGTTGACGAAGTCCCAGGCGAACTTGCCCTTGATGCAGGTGGAGATGCCGTTGGCCGGGGCGTCGACCACCGGCTGCACCTTGAGAATGTGCCGGTCGCGGGTCCACATCTCGAACGAGCAGCCCACACCGCAATAAGTACACACGGTCTTGGTGCGCTTGATCTCCGGCTGGCGCCAGTGCATGTCCATTTTCGAAATGGCGGTGATCGGACGGGCGCCGATGGTTTCCTCGAGCTTCTTGACCATGTCGATCATTGGCCGCTTGATGTCCTGCGGCAGCGCCGTGAACGGGCCGGCGTCCGGCTGCATGGTCTTCTCCAGCAGCGCGTTGCAGGGGCAGACGGTGACGCAGTGGCCGCAGCTGACGCAGCTCGATTCGTCGATCGGCTTGCCGCCGTCCCAGAGCACGCGCGGATGCTCCATGTTGAAGTCAATCGACAGTGTCTCGTTGACTTCGACGTTCTGGCACGCCTCGACGCAGCGACCGCAGAGAATGCACTGGTCCGGGTCGTAGGTGTAAAAGGGGTTGGAGTGATCCTTCTCATAGGGCTTGCGCTTGAATTCGTAGCGCTGGATCGGCGGATTGATCTGCGCATAGGTGTTATGCAGGGTGCAGTCGCCGGTGTTGTGCTCGCACAGCGTGCAATACAGCTCGTGCTTGGCCACCAGGCGGTCCATGCCTTCCTCGCGGGCCGCCTTGGCCTCGGCGATCTGGCTGGTGACCTCGAGCCCGTCGCGAGCCTTCAGCGTGCACCCGCGCACCAGCTCGCCGTCGACCTGCACCCAGCAGACGTCGCAGGTTTGCGGCGAGCCCAGTGCGCGGTGGTAGCAGACGTGGGGCAGGTCGATGTCATGCTTGGCGAGGAAGTCGATCAGCGGGGTGTCGGCTTCGCCGACCAAGGGGGTACCGTCATAGTGAATCGTGCAAGCGGTCATCAGGCCTCCGGGTTGTTTTACGCCGAGGCGTCGGCACAGAGCGTCGGGCGGCGCAGCGGTCCCCGAGCCTGCTCCGGTTTCCTAGCGGTGGATGGCTACTAGAGGTGACTGATGGTCAATCTGATCGTTCAGGAACCGCGACGAGAGGCGCGTGGCATAAGGAGGCGAGCATTTGCCCGAAAGGGCGCACCGTGCAGCAGCGAAGCCTTGCGCCTGGAAGCTTCACGGTCGAGACTGCTCCCACGGGGGCGCGGTGCCTTTTTGTGGGAGCGTGGTGCATTTTGTAGGAGCGGTCTTGACCGCGAGCTTTCGGCATTTGCGTACCGCTCAAGTCTCCCAGTGATAACCCGCACCGAACGATCCCTCTGCGTGAAAGCCTTCGCGGTCGAGACCGCTCCCACGGTTGCGGGGCGCATCGTAGGGGACGCTTTTTTCGGCTAACCTGCCCCTTTCGCAGCAGCTTGTGGCAACCCGTCATGCATCAGCCCAACACCACGGATCGGCACAGCCTCGCTGGCTCCAGCTTCTGGCGGGACCAGGCGTTGCCGTTCATCGAGTCGCGCAGCGTGGCGGACGGCCGCCGCGTCTGCTACGCGCGGCACAGTCATGAAACCTTTTCGGTCGGTTTGATCGACAGTGGCGTCAGCACCTACCTCAACGGTGAGCAACAGTGCCGCATCGAGGCGGGCACGCTGGTGCTGATGAATCCCGGTGACGTGCACGCCTGCAACCCGATCCGCAATCAGCCCTGGGCGTACCGCATGCTGTATGTCGATGCCGACTGGCTGAGCGATCTGCAGGATGAGCTGGGCATGGGCGGTGCGGGGTTTCGCTGCTTCGCGCCGATCCTCTCGCGCGATCCGAACCTGCAGGCCGGCTTCAGAGGTTTGCATGCGGTCTTGACCGACGAACAGGCCGACCTCTTGCACAAACACAGCACCGTGGTGGAATTCTTCGGCGCCATGCATCAGCGCCTGGGGATACAGGCCGAGGAACCGGTGAGCGATCCGAAGCTGAGGCGAGCGGCCGAATTCATCGCCGACAATTACCAACGCTCACTCAAGCTGGAAGAGATCTGCGCGGCAGCCGGCGTGTCGATATCGGGCCTGATCCGGTCGTTCAGAAGGCACTACGGCATGACGCCGCACGCCTACCTGACCAACCGCCGCGTGCAGTTCGCCCGTGCGGAACTGCGCCGAGGCATTCCGATCGCCGAGGTGGCCCTGGCCGCGGGTTTTGCCGACCAGGCGCATCTGCAGCGCGCCTTCAAGCAACTGCTGGCGGCGACCCCCGGGCACTACCGCGGCCAACGCCGCGCCTAGCGTTTCGCGGCCGGATGGGCGCGCGGTTGCTGGCGCTTCGGCAGGCCAGCGCAGCGCTAAAGCGCCAACAGATAGACCGCGCAGCCGACCAGTAGCGCCGCCATCACCCGATTGAACACCCGCAGTCGTGCCGGGTTGTTCAGGTAATGCCGCACGAAGGTGCCGGCGTACGCCCAGCAGGCCAGCGAGGCGTAGCAGATCACGAAGTAGATCGCCGCGAAGCGCCACACCGAAGGCATATCACCGGCAGCGGCGAACAGCCCCATGCCGGCCACCGAAGCCAGCCAGGCCTTCGGATTCAACCACTGCATCATCGCGCCGTAGAGCATCGTCGGTTGCAGGGTCGGTTTGCTGGTGTTCAACCGGCCGTCGTCGCTGGCCAGCCGGTAGGCCATGTAGATCAGAAACGCGACGCCGGCCAGCCGGATCGACTCGGTCAGCCAAGGCCATCGCGCCAGGACCTCGCTCAACCCCAGACCAATCAGCACCAGCAGCAGGGTAAAGCCGAGGGTGGCGCCGCTGACGTGGCGCATGGCAGCGCGCAGGCCGAACTGGGCGCCGCTGCTCAGCGCCACGATGTTGACCGGGCCGGGGGTGATGGACGAGGCCAGCGCAAAGGCCGCCATGGACAGGAACAGGCTCATCGAAACTCCTCTTTCACGCAGGGAAGACAGCGCGAAGATAAGAGGGGGCGTCGAGCCGGTATTGAACGAAATGCGCGTTGTAGCGGTTTACCAGCGCAGCAGTCGTGGTCCCAGCAGGGCACCGATGACGGTGGGCACCAGCATGCCCAGCACATACCAGACCGCCCAGAAGGCGACGCTCATCTCAGGGCAATGCAGGCTGTAGGCCAGCGTCGCCATCGAGCCGGCCAGCAGGCCGCTCGCCGCACCGGCCAGGCGTAGCCGGGTCGGCGCCAAACCGCGCATGGCCCAGAACACCGTGACGAATGCCGGTATCGACAGCACCGCGATATTCATCGGGCAGGTGCGCCAGGTGCTGCCGAGCACCAGCGCCCAGCGGCTGTCGGCCGATACGCCGAGCAGCAGACCCGCCGCCGCCAGCCACACGGCAGCCACCGGCAGGGTGATCGCCGCCCAGCTGCCGCCAGCGCGCACGCCCGGCCGAGACAGGCGGGTGGTCATCACCAGGGCGCCGCCAAGCAGCGAAGCCGGCAGCGCCAATTTGCCCCAGAACAACGGTGTGGCCGCCACCTCGGCGAGGTCCGCGCGCACGCCGAAGAACGTCAGCAGGACCAGCAGGGCGAGCAATAGGCCGATCACCACGGCGAGACTGAAGCGCTTGGCGACGACCCGGCGTTCGACCGGCGGCACGTTGCTGGCGAGCATTGAAATCAGGTCATCGGTCTTCATCGGGAACCTCTAATCAGGGCGGCGAGCGCCTTCAAGCCGCGGTGCACGCCGACCTTCACGGCCGATACGGACAGGCCGGTCAGGGTCGCGGTTTCGCTCACCGACAGCCCCTGCAGCTTCACGTAAAGAATCGGCAGGCGCTGTTTGTCCGGTAACTGCTCCAATAGCCGGGCCAGATCGCGCTGTGCCTGGTCGGCCTGGTGGTCCTCCTCGGCCAGCAACGTGGCGTCGTCGTCCAGCGGGTCGTTGAGAGCGTCACCTCGGGCATGAGCGCGGAAATAATCCATCAGCTTGTACCGCGCGATGGCCTGGACCCAAGCGGTCAGCGGCTGGTCAGCGCGGTAGGTGTGCCGTGCGTTGTGTACCGCGAGCAGGGCCTCCTGAAGCAGGTCTTCGACATCGGCCGAATGCAATCGGCGCCTGAGAAAGCTGCGTAGATGCGCGCCGAGCAACGTCAGGAACTGTCGATAAGACGCCTCGTCACCCTCCAATCCTTTCAACAGCAGCGCTTGCAGGCGTGTCTCGCGCGCCTGCAATGCCTCTTGGTGGGTAGTTCGTTCCATCGGACGCTCTGGTTACAAGAGAAGAGAAATTTTTGCTGCTGCAATATTGCCCGGCTCGTGGCGCCAGCGGCCGAGGCGTCGCTACGGTAGGACGGCTCTAAAAAAATCTCAAAAATATTTTTGCCTGCCTGTAACCGTTGCCCCGCGCCGTGCGAATTATCGATTGAGTGGCTAGCAAATCCGCTGACCACAATCTGGAACTCAATGGAGAACCCCATGAATACGCTCGCTCTTACCGCTGCTGCCGTTGCACTCGCATCCCTTGCCGCTGGTGTCACGGCAGCCGAAAAAACCGAAGGCGCCATGGAGAAGTGCTATGGCGTGGCCCTGGCGGGTCAGAACGATTGCAAGGCCGGCGCCGGAACCAGCTGTGCCGGCACCTCGAAAATGGACTACCAGGGCAATGCCTGGAAAAACGTTCCGGCCGGCACCTGCACCTCGATCAAGACGCCCAAGGGCATGGGCTCGCTGACCCCGATCGAATCCTGATTGCGTAGGCTGCCGATGAACATGTCTGCTCAATTGGGTGCCGGCCTCAGTCTCAAGCCGGAGTACTACGAGGCGGCGCATGCCTGTACCGCCTCCGGGCTCTGGTTCGAAGTGCATCCGGAGAACTACATGCTCAGCGGCGGCCCTCGTCTGGCCTGGCTGGAAGCCGTCGGCGAGCGCCATCCACTGTCGCTGCACGGTGTGTCGTTATCGCTGGCAGCCGATTGCCCACCGGACGAGTCGCACCTGCAACGCCTCAAAACCTTGGCCGAACGGGTTCGGCCAGCCCTTGTTTCGGAGCACCTTGCCTGGTCCGCCTGGCGAGGTCAGTACCACCCCGACCTGTTGCCGTTTCCTCGCACCGATGCGGCCCTTGCGCGGATCGTCGACAACGTGCAACGCACCCAGGAGTACCTGGGCCGGCAAATCGCGGTGGAAAACCCCAGCCATTACCTGCGCATCGAGGGGCACGAGTGGGACGAGATCGACTTTCTCGCCGAACTCGCCAGGCGCAGCGGCTGCGGTCTGTTACTCGACGTCAACAACGTACACGTCAGCGCCCACAACCTGGGGTTCGATGCGCGTGCCTATGTCGATCGATTCCCGGCCCAAGCCGTGCTCGAGGTTCATCTGGCCGGCCACAGCCAGGATGCTCAGGGCGATTCGGGCCTGTTGATCGACTCCCACGACGCACCGATCACCGCAGCGGTATGGGCCTTGTACCAGCGCCTGATCGAGCGGATCGGCGCGCGGCCGACGCTGATCGAACGGGATGATCAATTGCCGGCGTTCACCGACTTGCTGAGCGAGCGCGACTGCGCGCAGCGCGTACTCGATGGCCAGAGGAGGGTGGGATGAGCCTGTCGCTGGGACATTTTCAGGACGCGTTCGTCGAGGCCCTGCAAGGTGTCGAGCCGGCCGCGTACGACGAAGCGGAGGCGGTGATCGCGGCGCTTGCCGCGCAGCCCGGCTTCGCGGTCTATCGCAATACCGTGATGAAAGGCTGCGTGGATGCGCTGCGGGCCAACTTCCCGACGGTCGAGCGGCTGGTCGGCGGCGAATGGTTTGCCGCCGCGGCGGCGGTCTATGCCCGGCGCTCGCCGCCGGTAATGGCGCAACTGATCGAATATGGCGCCGACTTTGCGGACTTTCTGCAGGCCTTCGAGCCCGCCCGCGAGCTGCCTTATCTCGCCGGGGTGGCGCGACTCGATCGGCTCTGGATCGAAGCGTTCAGCGCGGCGGAACAAGCCCCGCTGACGCTGGCTGCAATCGCGGGACTGGCGCCCGAACAGCTCGCCGGGCTGCGCCTCAGGCCAACCGCGGCCGCGCGCTGGCAGTGGTTCGCATTGCCGGTCTTCACCATCTGGCGCTGCAACCGAGAGCAGCAGGAGGTGCCCCAGTTGCTGCTCTGGCAGGGCGAAGGTGGCCTGCTGTATCGCCGGGGCGAACGCGTGGGCTGGCAGCCGTTAGGGGCTGGCGGCTGCGCGTTTCTCGATGCCTGCGCAGCGCAATGCAGCCTGGACGAAGCCTCGGCAAGGGCGCTACAGGCCCAACCCGATCTGGACTTCAACGACTTGCTGGCTCGCCTGTTCGAGGCCGGTGTCTTTGCCGCTGAGCCGAGCGACCTGACCCACAGTGGAGGTAATTGAAATGGACGCCACACGCAGCCCTCTATCCACCACACCATCGCGGTTGCTGCACCCCTGGAATCGCATCGCGGGCTGGCTGCAGGGCGTGATCAGCGATTCGACGCTGTCGCTGGTCGCGCGCCTGGGCATTGCCGCGGTGTTCTTCTATTCCGGGCGGACCAAGGTCAGCGGCATCCTGACCATCAAGCCGGGCACCTACGACCTGTTCGAGACCGAGTACGCCTTGCCGCTGCTACCGCCGCACCTGGCGGCACACCTGGCCACCTACGCCGAGCATCTGTTTCCCGTGTTGCTGGTGCTGGGGCTGCTGGCGCGGCTGTCGGCGCTGGCGCTGCTGGGGATGACGCTGGTGATTCAGGTGTTCGTCTATCCCGACGCCTGGCCCACCCATCTCACCTGGATCGGCCTGATGCTGGTGGTCATCGGTCGTGGTGCCGGCTGGTGGTCACTGGACCGGTTGTTGGGGATTCGCTGAGCCGTGCGGGTGAACGGCTCCGCTGTGGCGTAGGAGCAGGCTCTGCCTGCAATCCGAGATTCAGCCGGTGCGTCGCGACTCTTTTCGCAGGTAGAACCTGCTCCTACATAGAGCCGCCGCGCTGTAGGAGCAGGCTCTGCCTGCGACCCGAGGTTCAGCCGGTGCGTCGTGGCCCTGTTCGCAGGTAGAACCTGCTCCTACATAGAGCCGCCGCGCTGTAGGAGCAGGCTCTGCCTGCGACCCGAGGTTCTGCCGGTGCGTCGCGACTCTTTTCGCAGGTAGAACCTGCTCCTACATAGAGCCGCCGCGCTGTAGGAGCAGGCTCTGCCTGCGACCCGAGGTTCAGCCGGTGCGTCGTGGCCCTGTTCGCAGGTAGAACCTGCTCCTACATAGAGCCGCCGCGCTGTAGGAGCAGGCTCTGCCTGCGACCCGAGGTTCAGCCGGTGCGTCGCGGTCCTTTTCGCAGGTAGAACCTGCTCCTACCTAAAGCGGCTGTGCTGTAGGAGCCGGCTCTGCCTGCGACCCGAGGTTTCAGCCGGTGTCGTGGCCCTGTTCGCAGGTAGAACCTGCTCCTACATAGAGCCGCCGCGCTGTAGGAGTTGGCTCTGCCTGCGACCCGAGGTTTCAGCCGGTGTGTCGTGGCCCTGTTCGCAGGTAGAACCTGCTCTTACATAGAGCCGCCGCGCTGTAGGAGCAGGCTCTGCCTGCGACCCGAGGTTCAGCCGGTGCGTCGCGGTCCTTTTCGCAGGTAGAACCTGCTCCTACCTAAAGCGGCTGTGCTGTAGGAGCCGGCTCTGCCTGCGACCCGAGGTTTCAGCCGGTGTGTCGTGGCCCTGTTCGCAGGTAGAACCTGCTCCTACATAGAGCCGCCGTGCTGTAGGAGCTGGCTCTGCCTGCGACCTGTGGGGCTAGCCGAGGTCGCGGCAGAACTTAACCAGGATAAAACTCGACAGGCTTGTGGCAGTCCAACGGCTGTCCGCGCATTCGGCAGATACGCTGCCGATACCGCGCCTCAACACCAGGAGAGCCGATGGCTACTATCGACCTGCTGATCAGCGATTGCGACGGCGTGATCGTCGACAGCGAAATCATCAGCCACCGCGTGTTGTTCGAGGCCTTGAGCCTGCACATACCCGCCGACCGCCTGGACGAAGCCCTGGAAGGGACCTTCGGCCTGACGGTGCCAAGCATCATCGACCTCATCGAGAAGCGCTTCGACCTGCAGATGCCTGCCACTTTCGATGCCGACCTGCGTCGGCAAAGCGAGCAGGTGGTGGCCGAGGAGGTCCAGGCGATCCCGGGCGTGCGCGACGCGCTGCTCGCCATCGATCTGCCGCTGGCCGTGGCCTCCAACAGCCGTCTGCATAACGTCGAGGCATCGCTGCGGCGCGCTGGGCTGACCGAGCGTGTCGCGGGCCATATCTTCTGCGCCGAGATGGTGCCATCGCCCAAACCGGCGCCGGATGTCTACCTGCTGGCCGCCGAGCGCATGGGTGTGCTGCCGGGGCATTGCCTGGTGGTCGAGGACAGCCCGACCGGCGTACTGGCAGCGCGCACCGCGGGCATGCGAGTGATCGGCTTTACCGGCGCCAGCCACATTCCGGCCGGCCATGATCAGGCCTTGCGTGAACTGGGTGTGACCGCTGTCGTTCATGACATGCGTGACCTGCCGGCAACGGTTGCGCGCCTGCGCGACAGCTGAGCGGTCGTCTAATGGCGCGCAACCGTCCAGCCGTGTTCTGGTCAGTACTGTAACGGACAAGGTGAACAGCCGATGGGCAAGCGCTGGAAGTGGTTTCTGATTCGTATCCTCAAGCGGCCCTGGTTCCGGGCCAGCCTGTTTTCCATCCTGGGCGTCGCAACGGCCCTGCTGGCCCTCGCGCTGGCGCCCTACATACCGGATTCGGTGCCGACCAAGATCGGGTCGGACGCCGTCGACAACATCCTCAACGTGCTGGCGTCGAGCATGCTCGCCGTCACCACCTTCTCCCTGAGCATCATGGTGGCGGCCTATGGGTCGGCGACCAGCAACGTCACGCCTCGCGCCATCTCATTGCTGGTCGAGGACCCGACCACGCAAAACACGCTGTCCACCTTCATCGGCTCGTTCATCTTCAGCCTGGTCGGCATCATCGCCTTGAGCACTGGGCTGTACAGCAAAGAGGGGCGCGTGGTGCTCTTCGCCGCCACCTTGCTCGTGGTGGTCATGGTGATCTACGCGCTGTTGCGCTGGATCGACCAGCTGTCTGGCTTGGGACGGGTCGCGGAGACCACGGCGCGGGTAGAGAAGGCTGCGACCCGGGCGCTGTGCCAGCGGATGGAGCAACCCTTTCTCGGTGGCCGCCCACTCGACGTCAACCCGATCGCGATACCCGGTGCACGCCCGCTGTACGCCGACAAGATCGGATTCGTCCAACACATCGACATGCCCGCGCTCGGGGCGCTGACGCAAGACGATACCAGCGCGGTCTACATCTGCGTGCTGCCGGGCGTGTTCATCGAGCCGACCCAACCGATCGCCTGGGCGGTGGGGATCGAAGAGCGTTGTGACGCCAAGCTGCGCGCCGCTTTCGTCATTGGCGCGCAACGCACCTTCGAGCGCGACCCGCGGTTCGGTATCACCGTTCTGGCCGAAATCGCCTCGCGCGCCTTGTCGCCTGGTATCAACGACCAGGGCACCGCTGTCGACGTCATCGGGCGCGGCCTGCGCGTCCTGTCGCACCTGAGCAGACCTACGCCGCCGGAGCAGCCCCTTTATGAGCGGGTATTCGCGCCAGGGCTCGGGGTGGCGGACATCATCGACGACTTCTTCACCCCCATCGCCCGCGACGGCGCTGCAATCGTGGAGGTCGGGCTGTGCCTGCAACAGGCCCTGGCCTCGCTCGATCGCCTCGGCGACGCGACCGTCTCGCTGGCCGCGCGACACCAGGCCGAACTGGCACTTGAACGCGCCGAAAAGGCACTGACCCTGGGGGAGGATTGGCAGCGTGTCAGGCAGGCGGTGGCCCGTTTCGATTTGCCTGACGCGGCGCGTTAGGGTTGCTGTAACGATTTTTCCGGGCAGCCGGGTGGATGAAACGGCGCTCAGTCAGTCGTCGATAGGGTGCTTGCGGCCATCTGCTTGACCGCTTCGACCAGCGGCGCGACTCGCTCGGCCTGGCCATGCGACCAGACGGCATAGAGGTTGTAATGAGCCGGGATTTCCGCGCAGGTCAGTTCCACCAAGCGCCCTGCGCGTAACGCGTCAGCGGCCAGCAAGCCGCGCACCAAACCAACTCCCACGCCGGCCTCGGCAGCGGCCATCAGGTTGGCGGCGTTGTCGAATACCACGACCGCTGCCGGCTCCTCCGGCGGCAGGCCAGCGGCGTCCAGCCAGGGAATCCAGGAGCGCCGTGTATAGCCCAGCAGGGGCAGTTCCAACACCTGCTCCGGGCCGATCGGCGCGGTTAGTTCATAGCGGCTTAGCAGGGCAGGTGCGGCCACGGCGATTACGCGATCGGCGCAAATCTGCATCATCTCGCAGTCATCCCAGTCGCCGTAGCCATAGCGCAGCGACACATCCACCCGTTCGAACGAGGGCCGTTCGGCGCGCGGCATCGACATCAGCATCAGCTCATGGCCCGGCAGTGCACTGAGCAGCTCTGGCAGCCGGGCATTCAGCCAACTCTGCGCCAGCTCGCTGTCGACATCGATGGTCATGCGTAGCGGCACCTTGCGGTTCTTGACTGACGACAAGGCCCGGTCGACCTGGGCCAAGCCGTCCGCGAGGACGCTGGCGAACAGCTGCCCTGCATCGGTGAGGTTGCTGCCGCCGCCTTCGCGGATGAACAGCGGCTGGCCGATGAATTCCTCCAGCGAGCGAATCTGCTGGCTGATTGCGCTATGGCTTAGATCCAGCTTCCGCGCTGCGCTGGAAAAACTCCCAGTGCGCGCCGCATGCAAGAAGGCGTTCATCGACTGCACCGACGGATAGCGTTTGTACATGGCTGTTAGCTCTACTTACAGAGGTTGGCAGAAATGGTCGCTGGCTGGGTTGTTAACCGGACTTCAATAATCGCGGCAGACACGGCAAGCGAAAATCGCGCCGGCGGAAGAGGGACTGCTGATGATCGAACTCCTGGTGAACGGTACCCAGCATAGGTTGGATATCGCCTCGGAATCCATGCCACTGCTCTGGGTGCTGCGCGACCGCTTGCACCTGACGGGCAGCAAATTCGGCTGCGGCGGCGGTTTTTGCGGCGCCTGCACGGTGCACCTGGACGGCATGCCGGTGCGGTCCTGTCAGATTCCGGTATCGGCTGCCGCTGGCCGTGAGATCACCACCATCGAGGGGCTGTCGCCCACGGGCGAACACCCGCTGCAACTGGCCTGGGTTGCCGAAGACGTTCCGCAATGTGGCTACTGCCAGTCGGGCCAGCTGATGTCCGCGGCAGCGCTGCTGGCATCGGGCAAGGTCATAAACGATGAAACCATCGCTCAAGCCATGTCCGGAAACATCTGCCGCTGTGGCACCTATGCGCGCATCAACAAAGCCATCAAACGCGCGGCCAGTTCGCCGCAGGAGGCCTGATGTCCAGCCAGGATAAAGAGGTGGTAGTACTGCCACGTCGCGATTTTCTCAAGCTCAGTACCGTGCTGGCTTCGGGACTGGCGATTGGCTTTCACTGGCCGCAGTTACTGAGCAGCGCCGTTGCCGCGGACAGCGCAGTGGCAGCGGGCACGCCATTTGAGCCGAACGCCTGGGTGCGCGTACTGGCCGACAACAGCGTCAAGATCGTCGCGCACAAGCACGACTCCGGTACCGGCACGCTGACGGCGCTGGCCGCCTGCGTGGCTGAGGAGCTGGATGTCGACCCCATGCAGATCGAGGTCATCACCCCAGAGAATCCCTTCTTCGAGGTGTATATCCACCCGGTCTGGAAGGTCTTCTCGACCGGCGGCAGTACCAGTGTTTCGCTGGAATACGATCGTCTGCGTCAAGCTGGCGCCACTGCGCGAGCGTTACTACTGGCTGCTGCTGCCGAGCAATGGACGGTTAGCCCGGCCAGCTGCAGCAGCCAGGATGGCCGTATCGTGCACGCGGCAAGCGGGCGTAGCGCCAGCTATGGCGATCTGGCCGAAGCCGCTGCGCAGCTGCCTGTTCCAGAACACGTGGCGCTGAAGGACCCGGCGCAGTTCAAGTACATCGGCAAGCTGAAACACAAGCGCCACGCCGCCGAGAAGGTCAATGGCAGCTTCCGCTACAGCATCGACGTGACCTTGCCTGGTATGTGGGTAGCGGTGATCGAGCGCGCCCCGGTCATCGGTGCCAAGGTGCTGGACGTGGATGCCAGCGCGGCCTTGCAGGTCCCAGGGGTGTATCAGGTCATGCAGGTTCCGGCGCATCCGGAGGTGCTTGGCGGCAACTTCGAAGGGGTCGCGGTGCTGGCCCAGGACTATTGGTCCGCCGAACGAGGCCGGGCGGCGTTGCAAATACGCTGGAGCGAGAGTCGCTTTGCCGATTTCAACAGCGCGGCGTTAGGCGCTGAACAAGCGACGTATCTCGAGAGTGGGCAAGCCCCCTTGGTGCCGACCATCGTCAGCGGCGACGTCGAGGCTCATTGGGCGCAGGCGGGCACGCTGCTCGAAGCCGATTACCTGATGCCCTACAAGGTGCAGAACCCGCTCGAGCCGGTGTGCATTACGGCCTGGGTCAAGGATGCCGGCATCAGTTATTGGGGCGGTGTGCAGGTGCCATCTTCGGCAGGCGAAGCTGCGCAGGTGGTGTGCGGCATTCCGATGGAGAACGTCACCATCAACGATACGGTGTCGGGCGGCAGCTTCGGTGCGCGTGAATCGAAATACTGGCTGTTTGAAGTGGCCTATCTGGCCAACAGGACCGGTAGACCGGTCAAGTTGATCAACAGCCGCACGGATGAAATGCGCTCGTTGTTTGGCCATCCAGCCACGTTTCATCGGCTAAAGGGTTCGCTGGATGCCAAGGGCAATCTCAGCGGCCTGCAACTGCGCGCTGTGTCGCCGGCCTCGCCGGAGCAATGGGAGCCGGGTTACCTGGAGCGCCCGGATCAGATGGACTACAGCACCACCGAGGCGATCTCGCCCTGGGATTTCGCCTACCGTGCCGAGCATATGGACATCGGCTGGGTGCGTCACGAAACCGGGGTTCCCACCGGCTGGTATCGCTCCGTCAGCTTCATTCCCAACGTATTCGCCGTGGAAAGCTTCATGGATGAACTGGCTGATGCGGCCGGGCGTGATCCGCTGGAGTTTCGTCTGGCGCACATGCATGAACGGCCACGGCACGTCAGCGTGTTGCGCCAGGCCGCCGAGCGTGCCGGCTGGGGCAGGCCGCAACCGGCCGGCACTTCGCTGGGTATCGCGACTAACCAGGCTTATCACAGCTATGTGGCTGTGGTCGCCAAGCTTGTTCAGGAGCAAGGTCGGATACGTATCGACAAACTCACATGCGCAGTCGATTGCGGTTTGGCGGTATCGCCGGGCGGGGTCGAGGAGCAGATCTACGGCGGTCTGATGTGGGGCCTGGGGCATGCGTTGTTCGATCGCATGGACATCCAGAATGGCCGAGTGCTGCAAAGCAATTTCCACGACTACCGCGTGGCGCGCATGAGCGACATGCCTGAAATCGAAATCATCCTGCTGCAAGAGGAACGCGACAAACCTGGCGGGGTGGGGGAACTGACCAGCCCGCCCGTCGCGCCGGCTATCGCCAACGCACTGTTCCGGCTAACCGGCGATCGGCAGCGCAGCACCCCACTGGAACTCGCTGTTCGCACGAACGTTTGAGGCGCAAACCTTGCTCCGTCTGGTACAGGCCAACACTAGGGCCGTTTGCTCCCGGCCTCTCGGGAGCAAACGGCCGCGGCGGAAGTTGTGCTGGTGTGAGCCCATGCCTACCCGAGCATTTTTGTACGCGGCCCACCGTGCAGCTGATGACTCGGTTGTGCTGTCGCGCGGACTGGTAGCAGATGAACCTAAGCGAGGGGCGGGTTGACCATGCAGCATCTGGATCTACAGGTTATTGAACAGGCCCTGTCCTGGTCCCGTGCCGGAGAGGTCGTCTGGCTGTGCACGGTGCTGGCCACGTTCGGCTCCTCGCCGCGTGAGCCCGGTTCGCTACTGGCGGCACGTCGTCAGGGTGGGCATATCGGTTCGCTGTCGGGAGGCTGCGTCGAGGAAGACTTTCTCGAGCGGCTACAGGCTGGTGAGTTCGAGTGTGCGGTTACGACCTTGCGCTATGGCGACCCGAGCGGACCCACGGGGCCGCGGATTTCACTGCCCTGCGGCGGCATCCTGAAAGTGCTGGTCGAACGGTTGCCGGCGGATGCGGCAACCTGGGATCAGTTGGAATGTTTGCGCGCCACGCTGCTGGGCCAGCGCCATCTGATCCGCCGCGTTGATCTGCGCACTGGTCAAACGCAGCTGTGCGAAGACGATGGCCTGGGCCCCTGCGTGGTCGAGGCGGTGGACGGGCACTCGATACAGATTCGCGTCGGCCCGGCTGCACGGTTGATCATCGCCGGTATCTCGCCGGTTTCGATTATCTGTGCACAGTTCGCTCGAGCCTTGGGCTTCGAGGTGATCGTTTGCGATCCACGCGAGGAGGTGCATGCTGGTTTCGACGGGGCTGGCGTTGAGGTTCGTCTGCAACTGCCTTCGCAATTCATTGCCGCCGATGGTTGCCATCGAGCCACTGCAATCGTGGCCTTGACCCACGATCCGCGCATCGATGACCTGGCCATGATAGAGGCCGTGCGTACGCCAGCCTTTTATATTGGCGTGATGGGTTCGCAGCGAACCTCTGCCGCAAGGGCCGAGCGCTTACGTCGCTCCGGTGGTCTGAGTGAGGCCGATATCGCACGTCTGCACATGCCCATAGGCCTGGCTTTGGGAAGCAAGACACCGGCTGAAATTGCGTTAGCCGCCGTCGCCGATATCGTCCGCGTCTACCGCGATCGGCCGCGCGGAGCGCTCTGAGGGCGGCGCCAAGCGTTGAACAAGGTCATCGGTCACGGCCTGAGCGTGCAGACGTACCTGAGCAGACCGATGCCACCGGAACAGCCTCGCTATGAGCGGGCATTCGCGCCAGGGCTTGGGGGGACGGGCATGATCGATGACGTCTTCACACTCATCGCCCGTGACGGCACCGCAATCATGGACGTAGGCCTGCAACAGGCCCTGGCCTCACTTGATCGCCTCGGCGCCGCAACCACCAGGCCGAACTGGTACCCGAACGCGCCGAAAAGACCCTGGCGGAGCATTGGCAGCGTGTCAGGTAGGCGGTGGCCCGCTTCGATTTGCCTGATGCGGCGCGTTAAGGGGTTGTTGTAACGGTTTTTCCGAGCCCGTAAGCCATCCTGCAGTGGCGTTTTGACAAGTGCTTTGCTGGGTCTTGATGACCTAGTCGCGAACCTGTTTCTTGGCCCTGTGGGCTAGGACGTGGCAACGATAGAGTGTGTCTACCGCTTGCGTTACGGCACCGGTGCAACCCTCTCTTACTAGGAATGAACGCCATGTCCCAACGTCTTGACTACTTCAAGCTATCCCCCGACGCCGCTGGAAAATACGCCGAATTATCCCAGCTGTTGAGCAAGAAGCCGTTCCTCGCCGAGGTGGGGCACCTCGTCACGCTACGGGCGTCGCAGATCAATGGCTGTGCTTTTTGCGTGGATATGCATGTCAAGGAAGCCAAGCTTCACGGCGAACGTGAATTGCGTTTGCACCACGTGACGGTCTGGCGTGAGTCGACGCTGTTCTCGGCGCGCGAACGCGCTGCGCTGGAATGGACCGAGGCCTTGACCCGGCTTGAAGCGCACGGCGTGTCTGACGAGATCTACAACAGCGTGCGCGAACAGTTGACCGATGCCGAGCTCGCAGATTTGTCCTTCCTGATCATTTCAATCAACGGCTGGAACCGCCTGAGCGTCGCGTTCCGGGCAGTTCCTGGGTCGGCAGACAAGCTTTACGGACTGGAAAAGGCCGACCTTCACTAAGCTCTATACGAAAAGTTGTCGAGCGAAGGTCAGGCAAGGCGAAAACGCTCGAAGAAGCCCAGTTTACGCCTTGTAAATGAGCATTCTGACCGGGCTGGCGTACCAGAGCGATTTCAACGCAGCATCCCCGAGCGCAGGCACTTTTCGTACAAAGCCTAGAGGTCGGGCCGAACGCTCGCCGCGGGACGTCCAGGTGGCGGCAGCCGATCGTCCTTGCGGTGGGCAGTGCATCAGTCGAGCAATCCCGCGATGCGCTCGGCGATGTCTGCTGCCGAGTCCGCATCATTCACATTGGTGAAACCCATCAGCAACCCCTGGCGCACCGGCACGTCTCGGTACCAGTCGGACAGCGCCTGCAGTGCCAGACCGGCGCGCGGTGCGCGTGCGGCTATGGCGCGGTCGTCCAGCCCATCGGCCAGGCAGGCCAGCACGTGCATGCCACCCGCCCTCAGCTCCAGATGCATACGCTCGCCGAGCCGTGCAGTCAGTGCTTCGCACAACAATGCTCTGCGGTGCGCATACAGGCTGCGCATCTTTTTCAAGTGACGGGCGAAATGGCCTTCTTCGATGAACGTCGCGGTGGCGCGTTGCAGCAATTGGGGACAATGGTTGTGCAAGGTGTCGGCCATTCGTACGAACTGCGCGACTTGCTCATTCGGCACCACGAGATAGGCTAGGCGAAGACCGGGTATCAGCACTTTGCTGAACGATCCGGTGTAGAGCACGCGCCCTTGAGTATCTAGGCTCTTCAGGGCAGGCAACGGTCGCCCGATGTAGCGATACTCACTGTCATAGTCGTCCTCGATGATCCAGCTGCGCTGCTCGTTTGCCCAGGCCAATAGCGCCTGCCGACGGGGCAGCGACAGCGAGACGCCTAAAGGGCTCTGATGCGACGGGGTGACGACCGCAAAACGCGCGTCGGGCGCGCGCTCGATACCGATATCAACGCGCAGCCCTTGTTCGTCCACCGGAACAGGAACGAGTTGGGTATTGGCTTCTTCGAGAAATCGCCGCGCCAGAAAATAGCCCGGGTCCTCGAACCAGCCACGGTCACCCGCCTTCAATACGCAGCGTGAGATCAGTTCAAGACAGGCACGATAGCCCGCGCAAATGAACACTTGATCCGGCGTGCAAGCGATGCCTCGGGATATGGCGAGGTAGCGGGCAAGCTCGATACGCAGCGCTTCATCGCCGTGCGGGTTGGGATAGATCATGCCGTCCAGGCCGCCTTGTTGAATGGCGCGGCTGGCGATGCGCGTCCAGGTCTTGCGCGGAAATGCGTCGAGCGCCGGCAGGCCCATCTGCAAAGGTAGCGGCGCGCGGCCGGTGTGAATTACTTCATAGGCAGTAGGTGCAGGCGAAGCCGGATTTATGCTGGGCGGCGCCGGCGACAGCTGTGGGCAGACGATCGTCCCCGCCGGACCTCGAGTCTCCAGATATCCTTCCCCGATCAGCAGCTGATAGGCCGCTTCCACCGTGCCTCGTGCCAGATTCAGCTCGGACGCCAGCGCCCGCACCGATGGAACCCGATCGCCGGGCTTCAGCTGACCGGTGCTGATGGCGTCGCGGTAGCGGACGTACAGTTGGCGGAAAACGGGAAGGGTATTCGCGCGATCCGGCATTTCGCGACCTGGCATCGAGACCTCCTACAGATGGCTGCCGAATAGTAGCGCACGCGGGCGTAGCGGTCGGCGGCGAGTGGCGCAGCGTGACATGCCCGGTCACCGCGTCGTGGCGAGCCGTCGCGTATACGATGCCCCATGCATCCTTGTCTTTTTTGGCCCTGTGAGCAGGGCGGCGGCGGACCTATGGTGAGGACCCCTTTCGTAGAGGAATCGACCATGAAGACTGCGCCAACCTTTCGCTATCTGAGCGAGGAAACCGATCTGCGCGGAGCCCTCGAACTGATGCGCGAGCTACGACCCCACCTGGTGGACGAGGCGGCATTCCTCGCCCAGATGGCGCGCCAGTTCGAGCAACATTATCGGTTGCTAAGTGCTTGGCGCGACGATGAACTGGTCGGCCTGGCGGGCTTCCGCGCGCAGGAGAACCTGCTCTATGGCCGGTTCGTCTATGTGGACGATCTGGTGGTCGCACAATCACAGCGTCAGAAGGGCGTAGGGGCGCAGCTGTTGGGCGTCGTGCGACGCGAGGCAACACGCGATGGTTACGCACATCTGGTGCTCGATACCGGACTGCATATGCCGCTCGCGCAGCGGTTCTACTTCCGCGAAGGCCTGCTTGCCAAAGGGATGCACTTCGTTCAGCCATTGCACAATGAGGGACCGCTCCATGCGTGAGATTCTGTTGATCAATGCGAGCCCGCGCCCAGATGTGTCCATTGGATACGAGCTGGCAAATGAACTGGTCGATGTCGTGCGCATCCGTCGTCCCGATCTGATTGTGACGCGACGGGATCTAGCCGGCGTCGCGCTCGCGCCTTTGAGCGAGTCCTATGCAGATGCACTCACGCGTCGAACTCCGGATACCGACCCGGTCTTCACTGTATCTGAAAGCCTGATTGGCGAACTCGAGCGCAGCGACGCACTGCTGATCGCCACGCCCATGCACAATTTCACGATACCGGCGGTACTAAAGCTCTGGATCGATCATGTCGTCCGGATCGGTCGTACCTTCGCCGCGACGCCCGATGGCAAAGTCGGGTTGCTAGCGGACCGGCCCGTTTATGTGATCGTCAGTTCCGGTGGTTTCCACCGCGGTGTTCGAGCGCGCCAACCCGACTTCCTGACCGCATACCTGCGCCATGTGCTGAGCACCATCGGCCTGTTCGATGTGCACTTCGTCTATCTGCAAGGGCTGGTCGCCGGCGAGGAAACAGTAAAGGCCGAATGCGAGGCGGCACGCCAACGGTTGTCGATGGAGCCACTGTTCGCACGTCATGAGCCGGCCTGACTGCAGAGTATGTCGAAAGAGTAAGCGTAGGACCCGGAAGGGCCGGTTATCTGCTGGCGGCTCACTCTCCGTTACCAGTTGGTTCTGAGGCGTAACGTCTGCTTTCGGCCAAAAGCGGCCGGAGCACGTTCGATGCCCTGCCCTAAGATCTGGAAGTGTCTACAGAAGAAGGGCTGATTCAGATTGCAAGCGGATGGCTATCTTGGCTCCATCACGCCTGCATCAGACGCCGAATCCAGCGACGGTAGCGCATGCTACGAATTGCAATGTCCAACTGTTGTTCCAGAAGCGCATACGCAGGTGACACGTTGGGTTTGGTTGGCCGCCCTCGACTCAAACGACGTATTTGATGCTTCACCATTGCCATATAGCCGATGGAGGCAAGAACCTTGTTCTTCCAGGTTATGCCTCGCATCGCCGGTGCATTCTGGGCACCTTCGCGCCACTCTTTCGGCAAGTGAGGGTCAATTGCTAACGCAGTGGCCATGCCAACCATACCGATGCCACTGTTCAAAACTTGTTCAGCAATCGGCAATCGTCGGATCCCGCCGGTGACCATGATCGGGATCGTTGCGACAGAGGAGATTTCCTTGGCGAACTCCAGAAAGTAGGCTTCGCGCGCCAGCGTTTGCCCATCACGGGCCTGCCCATGCATGGCGGGCGCCTCATAGCTGCCGCCTGACAGCTCGATCAGATCAACCCCAAGCGGATCGAGCATCTCGACGACCCTCTTTGCATCGTCCGAGCTGAAGCCTCCACGCTGGAAATCGGCGGAATTGATCTTCACCGCAACCGCGAATTGCTTGCCCACGCTAGCGCGTACGCCCTTGACGATCTCGACCAGCAGCCGCGCCCGGTTCTCAACCGAACCGCCCCATTGGTCTTGCCGCTTGTTCGTGATTGGGGAGAGAAACTGGCTTAGCAGGTAGCCATGTGCCGCGTGAACCTGTACGCCATTGAATCCAAACTGCTCGGCAAGCATCGCAGTCTTGATAAAACGGCTCTTTACATTCTGGATGTCAGTTTCAGTCATAGCCCTAGGTGGTTTGAACTGTTTGGAAAAGCTGCCCATTTGCATGGCCACCTCGGACGGGGCAATGGTGTCCTGTTGCAGCGCGGCCGGCATTTGCCTACCAGGGTGATTGATCTGCATCCAAACATGGCCGCCTCTGGATCGAGCTGCGGCTGACCACGCCTTGAATCGATCGGCAAATTCATCACTCTCCAGAACCACGCCGCCCGGCCCGGTCATTGCGTGACGATCAATCATGACATTGCCAGTGAGCATCAGGCCCACCTCGCCCTCCGCCCACGTCCGATACAGGCGAATCAAGGTAGCCGATGGCGCGTGGTCTTGATCGCCCATGCTTTCTTCCATTGCAGCTTTGGCAAAACGATTCGGAATGACCGCCCCGTTGGGCAGCGTAAGGGGAGTAAACGCCAGCATGATGTGCGCCCTAAGTGGATACTAGGGGGCATTAAAACTTTGAACATAAGTTTAAGGTCAAGGCGAATTTACAACACCGGACCATGGGCACGCTCCGCTCCAGTAGAGCTCGTTAGAACTATCGAAGCCCGTTCCTCAATCTTCGGTTGGATGTGCTGCATGTCTGGCGATCACGGGGCGCCACAGTCCTAACAACTGGACACAAAACCCTCGATTGACATTAAAGCTAACTTCAAACTTACCCTCGCCCGGCGATGCCATTCATCTCCGAGGCGATACAAATGAACGTTACTTACCTAGCCCCCATCTTAGCCACCTTCCTGCTGGCCAAAGCCGCAGCTGTGCATGCGGCCGAAACCACCACTATTCAGATCGGCAGCCACGACGTACCCGTGGTGAAAGGGGGCCTGTATGACCGCTTTCGCTCCAACCCACCACTTTCCGTCATTGCCGCCGAATCACCGAAAACCGACTTGAGCTGGTTCAACGGGATCGAGAAGGAAAAAGTCGATATTGGCTTTGAAAGTTATTCCCCGAACTTCTACTACGAAAACAGCCGGGTCACCGCCATTTTCACCGCTGACCTGGCGCGCCTCCGCGAGTTGATGCCGCCCGAGATTTTGGAGCAGGTGCAGCCGCTGCAAGTGTGGCCTGGCCGAGGGGTTGTCGCGCTGACCGCTTACGCCTACCACTACTGCGATAACGACAGCTACAACGAGATCGGCCTGTCTGTCGTCACCAACAAACCCGAATCGTCGAACTGGGGGCCGCTCTCCTTGATGGGACAGTCGTTCTCCGATGACTTCTGGGGCTATGTGCTGAAGTTGCCCGTCGATACCAAGCTGGCTGAGGTGCGTGGCGTTGTTGGTTACAACCTTCCCAAATGGCTGACGCGCATCGACTACAACGAGGGCGAGAACAACGTTGTCGTCAAAATCTTCGACAGCGAAACCCAGGCGCTGGACCTGACGCTGGAGACGCGCAAGCTCGACGTTTCTTCCAGCAACGAAAACTTGGTAACGACCAGCTTCACGAACATCGACCAGCAAGGGCAACTGACCACCGGCTACAGCATTTCCCGTCAGTTGCGCCATGCCAGCACGTCGGATGCCGGTGCGGTGAAGCTGACGCTGACGGACGGCAGCCTTTCTCGCTTCATCGAGTCGCTGAAGCTGGGAAAGATGGTCAAGTACGAGTACGTCCCCGACTTCCAGGCGGCGCTGTACGCGCCCAAACCGCTGAAGCCCTAACCGCCGGAGACACATCATCATGCTCGATGAAGACAGCGCCCGCATAGCCGACCTGCTGCACCGCCAGCGCCAAGCATTCCTCCACGACGGCCCGCCGGATCTGCCGCTGCGCAAGTCGCGGCTCGCCCGGCTGCGCGCCGCCGTGCTCGCACACCGCGAGGCGCTGAAGGACGCGGTCAGCGCCGATTTTGGCAACCGTTCGCGCCACGAGACCGACATCATGGAACTGTCCTGTGTCGTCCAGGCCATTGATTACCTGTCCAGCCACCTGCGCCGCTTCATGAAGCGTGAGCGTCGCCATGTGCAATTTGTCTACCGCTCAGCGCGCGCCTACGTGGAATACCAACCGCTCGGTGTCGTGGGCATTATGGCGCCGTGGAACTACCCCATCTCCCTCACTCTGGTGCCGCTGGCCACTGCGCTGGCGGCCGGCAACCGTGCCATGCTCAAACCCTCGGAACTGACCCCGCGCATCAGCGAGGCGCTGCGGCAGATGCTGGCGGAGACTTTCACGGAAGATGAAGTGGCCTTGGTGCTGGGTGGCCCTGATGTCGGCGCCGCATTCAGCGCCCTGCCTTTCGATCACCTGCTATTCACCGGCAGCACGCAGGTGGGTCGTAAGGTGATGCGCGCCGCCAGTGACAACCTGGTGCCCGTGACCCTGGAGCTGGGCGGCAAGAGTCCCGCCATCGTGGCGCGCGGCCACGTCAACGACCGTACTCTGCAAAACCTGGTGTACGGCAAGCTTTCCAATGCGGGCCAGACCTGCGTGGCACCGGACTATGCGCTAGTACATGAAGACGACCTTGAGGCGTTTATCGCCCGCTATACCGCTACGGTACAACGCTTTTACCCAGATGGCCCGGCCAGCTCCGACTACACGACCATAGTTAGCGACGGCCACTACGACCGGCTGCGCGGGCTGGTAGACAATGCGCGCCGCAACGGCGCACGCGTTATCGAAGTCGGCGCGCGCCCTGATCACCTGCCTGGGCGCCAGCGCACCCTGGTGCCCACGCTTGTCGTTAGTGTTAGCGATGAAGCGCCGATCATGCAGGAAGAAATCTTCGGCCCGATCCTTCCGGTACGTACCTATGCCGACATCGAGGAGGCTATCGCCTACGTAAACGCGCGGCCCCGCCCGCTCGCGCTCTACTACTTCGGCGCCGAGGACGGCGACTGCGGCCAGGTGCTGGCGCGCACCACCTCCGGCAACGTGGGCATCAACAACACTCTAATGCACGTAGCACAGGATGATCTGCCCTTCGGTGGGGTCGGCGCGAGCGGCATGGGGGCCTATCACGGCATCGAGGGCTTCCGTGCGATGAGCCATGCCAAGGGCGTGTTCGTGCAAGGCCGCTGGAACTTCCCCGGCCTACTTCATGCTCCGTTTGGCAAGCTTGCCAAGATGGCCATCTCCTTCACTTTGGGACAAAACAAGACATCATCGCGATGACCACCGGAGAGCTCGACCGGTGTGAGAGCACAGTACGTCTGCATCTGACGAAGGTATTGGCTTGTTGACGAGAGCGAAACGGCACGCCATGGACTGTCGCAATCATGGCAAAAATGCGGGTTCATGCTTCGGCCGATTTCAAACGGGTAGAACGTAGGTTTCGCCGGATGAACAACATTCGTTGTTGCCCCAATGCTCACTATCTGTGTGTGGTTCGATAATAACTTTGAAGTAATGTTTAACGTCACACTACTTGGAGCAACTCAGTCATGAAAATTGGAGAGCTCGCACAGCGCACAGGTCTCGCGCCTTCACGTATCCGATTCTATGAACGTATCGGTCTGCTTAAGATGGTCGAACGAAAGCAAAACGGGTATCGCAGTTACCCCAACGATGCAGTCTTGGCTCTCAAACTCATTTCCGCCGGGCAGCGTGCAGGCTTCAGTTTGGACGAGTTGCGCGCGCTGTTGCCCAGCGATCTCGCTAGCTGGGAACATGGCAATCTGCTCGAAACTCTACGCCGCAAGGTTCAAGACATCGAGACACTGCAAGCGCAACTCGCACAAAGCAAAGCAGAGCTGATTGGGCTGATAGCGCAGATCGAAGCTAAGCCGCTGGATATGGACTGCGCCGCCAATGCCCGCCGCGTACTCTCGGAAATACCGATGGCGGAAACCGGCAATGCACCGCGACCCACTAAAACACATCGTCATCGCGATTAGAGGATAAGCGCTAATAGGAATGCAACCGCTCGACAGGTTCGGCATGCATAAAGGACACGCTGGCCGATTAGTTATATCCGTTGTTTTTATCAACTTAATCAGTCGGTGGCGTCGTGGCCTCGCATTCGGTCTACGCCCAATGGCGGCTTTTGGCCGGTAGCCGCCTCTGCCCAGACGCAGCTACCGGCCCCAATCCGTCGATCTGCGGCGGCCGATGCCGAAAGGGCGTATTCGATGCTATGTGAATAACAGCCCGTGCAGCAGGCGAGGAGATCGAAGACTTTGAAGTGCTAATGCCCGACTCGCAGCGTGGCGCGGGCGGCAGTAGAAGCGCGGACTGAGAACCCATGCGTAACAGGTCTTATGGCCGATTGATAGGATCGGGATACCATCGAGCCAGCCCAAAAACCATGCAGCCAACCTCTCTTGCCGCACCCACCAGTACCATGTCGACCGAGCTCTACGGCATTACAGCCATTACTCACTCCAGCGGCGCAAAAGCCTGGAGAGTGACCCTTTTTCGTGACGGTAGAAAAGTCATTGATAAGGAGTTCCCGCATCTGACGCACGGAGGCGAGGCTTTGGCGCTGCAGAAAGCCCAGGCCTGCCGTGACGAAATGATGCTCCAGTACCCGCCGAGACACAGCCGAGAGGTACGGAAAAAGGTTCGCAAGACCAATACGAGTGGCCACCCGGGCGTCACGCGCTATCGCATGGGTAGGTACTGGTACTGGGTCGCACAGACCAAACGCCGCGACGGTAAGCCGATCAAAAAGTCGTTTCGGATCGACCTGTATGGTGAGCAACAGGCGAAAGCGCATGCGATCGCCGAACGTGATCGTCAACTCGCGGGGATTGATCATCGCGTGTTTCGCTCGGCTGGTGGCGAGCAGCATTACGAAAGGCTGCTCCGTGGCGCTCGTCCAGGCACCCCGTGATCAGCCAGGAATTTGGCCAACGGCCTGTGTAGTTCCTGACTAAGTTTGATCTGCGTCTTGTTTCCAAACTGTTTCTTATCCAAACGTGATTTGCGCACGAGGGTGTGCAAGAACCTGCCATTGCTTTGCGGCTAGCCTTCGCGCCTTGGAATAAGTCGTCATGCTGGCTCTGGCCGGTCATGTGCAGGAAGCAGAGGAAACAGGATGTTCTCACCGGCCAACCAGAAGCAATTTGCGCTCAGAATCCTTGGGGTCCAGCATGACTTTCAGGTGCTCTCGTTCAAAGGGCGCGAAGGTCTCAATAGCCCCTATGCCTTCGATATCGAGCTGATCAGCGACCGCCCTGATTTCGATTACCTCGCGCTACGAAACAAGTCGGCGTTCCTTGAGGTTGGCCCTGGCGGAACGGGTTTTCATGGTCTGATTCACAGCGCAGCCCAGGGTGAATCCGGCAAGCGAATGACGCGCTATCGTGTGTCCCTCGTCCCTCAGTTGCAGTACCTGGCCCATCGCTACAACCAGCGCATCTTTCAGCATCTGTCCGTGCCGAGCATCATCGCGGCGGTGCTACAGGAGCACGGCATCCTGGCCAACACGTTCCGCTTTACGCTGTCCGGTGAGTACCTACCACGCGAATACTGCGTTCAGTACGACGAGAGCGATCTTCACTTCGTCAATCGCCTATGCGAGGAAGAGGGCATTCACTACCACTTCGAGCACGGCCAGACAGAACACGTGTTGGTGTTTGGTGACGACCAGACGGTGTTTCCCGAACTGGGCGCTGCGACCTACCAGCAAGATTCCGGGATGGTCGCAGACCATCAGGTTGTGAGGGCTTTCTCCGCCCAGGGGAACACGCGCACCTCGCGCGTCACGCGACGCGATTACAATTTCGAGACGCCGCGCCTGGTCATGCAAGCGGGACATTCGAGTGTGCAAACCCCGGACCTGGAAGACTATGACTATCCAGGACGCTTCCTGGACCGGTCTCGCGGAAAGCACCTGAGTCGCCGGGCTACCGAACGCCATCAGGCCGATCAGCATATCGCCGAAGGCCGAAGCGACATCGCAGAGTTGCGCAGCGGCCATTTCATGCCGCTCGCCGACCATCCTCGACCGGATTGGAATGAGCTATGGCTGCTCACCGATGTGTTGCACGAAGGCAAACAACCCCAAGTGCTCGAAGAATCCGTGACGCTATCGGCAGATGATGGGGATGATTTCCAGCAGGGCTACCGCAACGCGTTTGTGGCGACCCCCTGGAACGCGATCTATCGGCCACCGCTACGCCACTTCAAGCGAACCATTAGCGGGAGCCAGACGGCCTGCGTCACGGGCCCGGAGGGTGAAGAGATTCACTGTGATCGATACGGCCGCGTCCGCGTCCAGTTTCACTGGGACCGTGATGGTCAGCTGAACGACAAGTCGAGTTGTTGGCTACGGGTCTCCAGCAGTTGGGCGGGCGGGCAATACGGCGGTATCGCAATTCCTCGCGTTGGCATGGAAGTCCTGGTGACCTTCCTTGAGGGCGATCCCGACCAGCCCTTGGTCACCGGCTGCCTGTACCACGCCACCAACGAGGTGCCCTACGAGCTACCAACGCATAAGACCCGTACCGTTTTCAAAACCCTCAGCTCTCCCGGCGGCGGCGGTTATAACGAGCTGCGTATCGAGGACCGTAAGGGCGAAGAGCAGATATTCGTCCATGCCCAGCGCGATTGGGATGAAAACATCGAGAACGACCAGCATATCCGTGTAGGTCACGAGCGACACGATACGGTCGAGGCCAATAGCTACACCGAGCTGCGCAAGGAAGAGCACCGCACCACGTATCTCGATCGTAAAGTTCAGCTCAAGGCCAGCGACCACCTGACGGTAGGCAGTGATCAGCACACCAGGATCGGGACCGGACAGTACGTCCAGGTCGGTAAAGAGTTTCACCTCTCGGCTGGGCAGAAAGTGGTCATCGACGCAGGAGCCGAGCTGACCATCCAGGCCGGTGGCAGCTTTATCAAGCTTGATCCGGGCGGGGTGACCATCGTCGGCGCACAGGTGAAGATCAACTCGGGTGGCGCGCCAGGAAAAGGGGCGGGCGCCCGCCCCATCCTGCCGGTAAACAGCGAGCCGGTGGACCCGGGTGCTGGCCCTGGCACGACCGTCAATTTCTATCGTACCCAGGCGCTGGCCGGTCATCTGTTGGTCGAGAAAAACTGCAGCCTGTGCGCGCAGGGTACCTGCGAGGTGCACGCCTATGTCTAAGGTGTCTGCCGTCCAGCCCATCGTGATGCCGTTCGACCCAGACGCAGAGGTTGCAGACGGCTGCTGCTTCGTCATTCTCGACGGCGCGTTCGATGAAGACCTTGCGATGCAGGTTTACCTCAAGGCCAACGACGGTCTCCCGATCTGGTATCCGCTAGTCGTCGACACGCCTTACGCTGAGCTTTACAAGGTCAGCCCCTGTCTCGTCGAGTGCGAGGATCAACCCCAACTGCTCGACTATGCATCGGCCATGCTTAACCAACTCGATGCGGGTTGCGTGCTGTGGCTTGAAGGCGGTGTGCATCCGGACCAGGCGGCCGCGCACTGCCGCAGCCTGCTGAGCGCGCGGGACGAGCGTAACCAGGAGCGATTCTTTCGCTTTTTCGAGCCGCGCTGGCTCGAGCCGCTGTTCTCCGTCATGTCGCCTGAAGAGGCCTGCAGTTTTCTCGGGCCATTCACCGCTATCGCGTGGCGCAACGAGCGAGGCTGGCGCCAGGTGACGCGGTTCGGTTCATGGAGCGGCATGGTCAGCGATCGTGGTTGGTTTTGGCTTGACGGCGAGCGGCAGGCGCAGCTCAGCCGAGCGCGCCTGCCGATGATTGCTGCACAGCTCTCCAGCGATTACCTGCCTCATCATCCGCAAGCCACCGAAGAGCGTGTTCATGACGCGCTGATCGAAGCGGGGCAGTGGGGTTTCGATGACCTTGCCTCCCAGGAACGATGGTTGCGTCTGGATCTTCAGCTTCCCGCCGGCACACTTTCTTCCCCCTCGGCCCGCCAGATACTGACCCGCCAGGACTTCGCCAAGGGCGAGAAGCTCGACGCGCTCGAGCAAACGACTGCATAAGGAACGTGCACCATGACTACTAACGCTTACATCGTCCGCGCAGGCGATACGCTCGGTTCGATTGCCAAGGCTCATGGCACGAGCCCGGCCGAGATACAGGCTGCCAATCCGATTATCAAAAACCGGGACAAGATCCAGGCCGGTTGGAAGCTCAGCATTCCCGGCGAGGCGACGGAAGCCAGTGCGCCGACATCCAAGCCGCAAGCCACACAGGCAAAACCCGCCGCGGCACTTCCGCCAGCCAAGCACGCCGGAGATACAAGCAGTGCCGCCGTCAAAGGCGCGCCGCCATGTGCCGACGAGCTCGTAGATGTCGTGCACTTCACCGCGGACGCTGATCGCCTTTTCGTATTGACCGAGGCTCAGGCCAAGGAGCTCAAGACCGAGGTCGACTTGGTCCAAAAGCTGATGGACGAGTTCCACGGTATCGTCGTGGCTGCGACGGCAGCGCCCTGCAAGAAAACCGCTGCTCATCCCGAAGCGGCTTGCAGCTGCACCGCATGCAAGAAGGCTGACTGGGCCAAGAAGGCCGGCGAGGTGGGCCTGCTCCAGCCTATTGATCGACCCATAGCGTCGGCGGCCGAATCGGTTAAAACGGAGAACGATATTCAGGGCAAGATTGGCGAGCTGCAACAGGCGCGAGATTTCTTCCTTAATTATGACAGCTTCGTCGCCGCACGCAGCGGTCAGGTGCATAACGTGATTGAGGGCAACTGGCGCAAGCTGTGCGAGAAAAAAGTCGCCCAACTCAATGCCGAGATCGGCACGCTTCAGGGGCAGCTCAAAGCGCAGGGGCCGCAAAACGCCGAAACCTTCGCAGGTAGTGGAAAACCCGACTCGAATAGCCCCTATACGAGCAAGCGTACCTTCGAAGCTGGCGCCGGCAAGCAGGTCAGCCACTACATCCAGGAAGTCATCATCCTCAGCCGTCCCGACCGCCGCTACTACGTGCGTGCGCAATTCTGGACAAGGGTCAAGCGGGTCTGGGCCCACAAGGCCAGCGCTCGAATCCTGCGCGAGAAGCCCTTCAGTCCGGCGATGGTCAAGGACCTCTTTGACGATATCAAGAAGGCCATCGGCGACAGCGCGAAGGCAGGCCCACTCGGTAAGGTTGAAGCCAAACTGTGGACTATCAAAGCAAAGGAAGACCATCCGCTCAACGCGCTGCGTTGCGAGCTGTACAAGTTCGAAACGAAGCAGGCCGACGGTGACCGCTACGCGCTGTCGGCCGAGGCCCAGGCCCTGCGCTTTGCCGCCAGCGCCAGCGCCGGCATCAAGAGCTTCAACCCTGCCAAGGGCGAGATTGATGTGGGCGTCAAATGCGAGGCGGCCTTTGCCTTGGCAGAGGGCAAAATCACCACGACAACCTACTTTCCCAATCGCGCAGGGAGCACGCTACAGATCAGCTACCGCAATGCGGTCGGCAAACCGGTGCGGCATTCGTTCGGTAGCTTCCGCCTGAACGGTAGCCTGGAGCTGTCATGCTTCGCTGGTGCCAAGGGCAGCCTCGAGGCGGGCGTCAAGACGGGAAAGGGCGCCGCTGAAGGACCTTCCGGCGCCCTTGCGTTGCTCGGCACGCCCTCGATCGATGCGAACAACTCCGGTGGTCGGCTCGGCCTGAAAGCAGAAGGCTTCGCCGGGGCCGAAGCCGGTGGTGCGCTCAGCGGCGCCGTCGAATGGCTGCCGCCAGCCGACTACGGCAAGGGCGCTGGCAAATCCGGCACACTCACCAGCGGTAACTCCGGCTGGAGTGCCCTGGCGCAGGTCAAGGCCGAAGGCAACCTGGCGCTCGGCATCGGGTTTGAAGGCGACTTTGGAGTCAGTCTGCACGAGGGCAATTTCGCGGTTACGTGCAAGGCCAATCTGGTCTTTGGTCCCGGCGCAGGCGGTGGATTTGGAACCGTGGTGGATTTGGAGAAAGTCTGGGACCTGATTGGACTCGTATGCGAAACCCTCAACCAGATTGAATATCGTTATTTGATTGGCGTTCAGCAACAAGCCTTTCTGTCCATCTGCCAACTTCTCTATAAAGCCGCGCTCTCCCCTGGAGACGCCGTTGAAAGCCTTATAGGAGACGGCGTCCTGGCTCTAGACGCATGGTGGGACCGGCGTGAGGCCGGTATGGCAGAAGCAGCTCTCCTTACGAAGGGAATTCTCAAGCATAAGGCCGTGAAGGTTGGCAGTCGCACAATGCCAATCGACAGGCTCCCTCCTGAAACAATCGGTCCGATGCTATGGGTGTTGACTGAATCTTACATCGGCAAAAGTAACAGCTTGGAACAGGAGCAAGCGATCGTAGAGCTTCTTTCTCGAATCCGTCGGTGGCGGCACCTACTTGAGGCGCTAGAGCATATGTCGCCGGATGCCCATAAGGTAAAGGCTACTGACAGCCTGAACCGTATCAACAGCTTCCTAGTGGAAAAGCAGCAAGACGACTTCAACCGTTACTTGGACGGCCTGGTCTTCCAAGGGCAGCCTTCCGCGCCGGCTGTGCAATATGCTTGGAACGTTAACGATTCGTTGGTCTATGGCGAACAGAAGCGAACGCTTCTTGCATCCGCGGCTCGCCATAGCGACACGAGAATTGCTTAATCAGAGGGAGGGCCATTCGGCCCTCAAAGTTACAGCTGGTTGCTCATTTGAAGCGAGCATCTGAAGCTGACATCAAAATAATGCGTGTCGAGTTTTAGGCGGTGATTCCTACGCAGGACAGTGTTAGCCGCTAGCCATGGCGTATCGATCGAGTCGATTCCCCGCGCTACTTTTTCTTCACCTGATGAGGGGCCTTTGGGGTCCTTCCTAGGTGACTCATGGTAGAAACTGTCGTTGTACCAATCATCCAGCACCTCGATCGCCATGCCTGCCATTGAGTACAACCCGAGTGGGTTGGGAGGGTACTTGTCGACGCGTTCAGTCATTGGGCGACGACCCGTACCGGGAAAATTCTCTCCGAACTTCAAGCTGCCATCGTTAGTCGGGTAGAGAACGTTTTGGCCTCTGTTTCGCGCCGCATACTCCCACTGAGCTTCGGTGGGTAGATCAACGGGGTAACCACTTACGTTTCCAAGCCACTGACAATAGTCCTTGGCCTCCTGCCAATCCCTGATGGGAGCGACGTTCATCGGATCGAATGCATATTTAAGGCGTTCACGGTCTCGCAATTCGCTTAATACCGGTTCTTGTCCAATCAAAGATCGGTACAAGTCGAAGTCACCCAACGTCGTTTTTTTCGCCGCCAAGTAATAACTAGAGAGCTCAACTTCGTGGGGCTGATCCTCGCTATCACGCGTGATATTGCATAGATTGTCCTCCGGCGCGCCGCATGGCCAAGTGCAGGCCTCGGCCGGATTGAAGTCGCACTTCCAACCGAAGTCACCCATTTCGAAGGTGCCGCCCTTGATGAACACCATCTCGTCAAGGGAGCGAATCACCACGCGAAGCACTTCTTCCCTCTTGTCTGAAGATAGTTTTGGGTACTGCGTTTGGATCCGCGAAGCGATCTCGGCGACCTTGTCAGGGGAGAGCTTTTGGCTTTCTGGGAGATTGGCCGAACTACAGGCTGTTGCTGCGGCACAGCCGATGAGTAGGGCAAGCGTTCGAATCTTGAGCATTGGCATTCGTCCTTGAATCGGCACATCGGAGGCGGACGAGTTTAACAAGACGCCGAGTTGCGGGAGGGCCAGCATCGCTCGGAGTTGGAAGCGGCTCACAGGATGGCTGAACTGCCTTTAGTCCCGAGATGATCTGCAGGAATAGATCTGGGCATATACAGCCGTGGCAGAAGGCCGCTTTTGGCCGATTGCAGGCGGTCACGTGAGGCTGCAGTCTATTCAGAGCTCTCGCTCGGTAGCTCAAGCGAGAGCACCGCAGATCGCTCCAGGAACACCCGCAGCCAACAGCAGGAGCGGAGTGTTGAGACCCTTTGGGCACAGCTTCTCAACGCTGGCAAGCGGAGCTTGTTGCTCCTAGTCCACAGCTGCAGGCGCTGCATCATGTTATACCCCATTGTCTCCCAGACCCTTCTGATCAACGCTCAGTGACGGTCTGGCTGAGCTGCCGCCCCTCCGCATCATAGGAGTAATACGTTATCTGGTTTGGCTCGGTGACGATGACGGGTAAAAATAGGGTTGGATGCCAGGTCGTGGTGATGGTCCGGGCTTCACGCGTGCCTGACCGAGGCCTACATAGGAGAGGGCACTCTCTTCAAAGAGCAAGCCATCGTTGAGCTGCTGTCCAGGGTTCGTCGATGGCGGCATATGATCGAGGTCCTTGAGCATATGTCGGTAGATGGCGCTAAGGTGAATGCGATCGAAAGTCTGGAGCGGATAAATAGCTTCTTGCTTGCTACTCAGCAGACCGAATTCAACCGGCATTTGGACGAATTTGCGCTGCAAGGCCATCCATCCATGCCAGCTACGCAATTTGCTTGGCGCGTCGTAGATTCGGTCGTTTATCGAGACAAGAAGGAAGCTCTCCTTGCGGCGGCCTCCCGCCAAGGCGAAAGCAGATTTGCTTAGGGAGTTGGGGCCTATTGCGGCCCCTCTTTCAAAGTGGCTCGCTAGTCTTTACAGCGCAACGAAAGCTTTCGGTAAACAAGTGCTCATCTACATCGAGGGGGCGGCTTCGTCTAATGACCGTGTTGGCTGAAAGCCAAGGAGTCTCTATCGAATTGGTGCCTCGAGCTACCTTTGTGGTCCCTGCTTCAGGGCCCTGAGGATCTCTGATCGGCGAGCTCTCGAAATAATCCTTCGAGTACCAATCATTCACCACCTCCGTGGCGATCCCGGTCATGGAATACAGGCCGATCGGATTTGGGGGATAAGTATCGACTCGCTCAGGCAGAATCCTTCCGCTTTGCTTCGCATAATTAACGCCGGGCTTCAGGCTGCCATCGTCAGTAGGATAGAGCACTTTCTGACCACCGCTTCTCGCGGCGTATTCCCACTGAGCTTCGGTAGGCAAATCCACAGGATAGCCGCTGAGCTTCCCAATCCATTGGCAATAGTCCTTGGCTTCCTGCCACTGCCGGATCGGTGCAGGGTTCAGGGGATCGAAACGGTGCTTCAGACGCTCCCTATTTCGCTGATCAGCACGGACTAGTGGCAACCCTTGAGCTGAACGATACAGATCGAAACTACCTAGCGTGGTCTTCTTTGCGGCCAAATGGTAGCTAGATAGTTCCACGTGATGAAGTGCCGAATCGCCCATCATCGTGATGTTACAGACATTGTCTTCTGGCACACCGCACGGCCAGATGCAAACCTCAGCCGGGTCAAAATCACACTTCCAGCCGAAGTCTCCCATTTCGAATTCCCCGCCCTTGATAAAGATCATTTCATCGAGGGACTTCACCACCAGCCCGAGTATGTCATCGCGCATGCCCTGCGGTAGTGCTGGATATTGCGCATCGATCCTAGAGGCGATCTCGCCGACCTTATCAGGGGAGAGCTTTTGGCTTTCGGGAAGGTTGGTCGCGCTACAGACCGTTGCTGCGGCATAGCCGATGAGTAGAGCAAGTGTTCGAATGGTGAGCATTGGCGTTCGTCCTTGAATCGGTGCATCGAAGGCGAGGAGTTTAACAAGACGCGAATGTGCGTAAGGGCCAGCATGGCTCAGAGTTGGAAGGGGCTCACACCTCTTATTAAAACGTGTTGGGGTGCAGCAGCGCGATAGGTCGCTGCGCCTGATGGTCTGCCCCGGAGCTGGTGGACGGGTAGTTAAGAATTACCGCTCGCATAGCGCCGCTCAAATTCCATCGGACTGAGGTAGCCCAGCGTCGATTGTCGGTGACGATTGTAAAAGCGGATGTAGTCAAATAGGTCGGTTTTCGCCTCGTGGTAGCTGGCATAGCGCGTCAGGTACACCCTCCCAGCCTTCAGTGAACGGAAGAAGCTCTCCATCGCGGCGTTGTCCAGCAGTTCCCTGGACGTGAGTGGCTGGGCACGATGCGATGTCGCCGAAGCAAAGCTTGGTAGTCATATGCGCAGTATTGGCTGCCACGATCGGAGTGCAGCGGCACCTCTTCTTTCGGCTGTCGGCGTGCAACGGCCATCTCCAGCGCGGCGTGTACCAAGGCCTGCTGCATGCGGCGGTGCATCGCCCAACCGACGACGGCGCGTGAATAGAGATCGAGCACGACGGCCAGATACAGCCAGCCTTGGGCTGTCCGCGCGTAGGTCATGCCCGAGATCCAGTGCCGGTTAGCGCGATCCGAGGCGAACTGGCGATCCAGGTGGTTCGGGGCAATCGGCAGAGCGTGACTATTGCTAGAAGCCAGCCGCCAGCGCTTGCGTCAGCGAAGGCGCAGACCGGCTTCACGCATCAGTCGAGCAACCCGGCGCCGACTACACGCATGCCCCATGGCCGCCAACTCGGCCTTGATTCGGCGATGGCCATAGATCCCACTCACCTCATGGTGGATGGTGCGAATCTCCTTGCTCAGACGCTGATTCGCCATCTCTCTCGCCGAAGGTGGGCGCTGCTGCCAGGCATGCAAGCCGCTGCGGGATACCCGTAACAGCCGACACATCGGCGCTACGGGATAGCGACCGGCCAACGCCTCGATGGCGCGGAACTTCACTTCGTGGGCTGCGAGAAGATGGCGAGCGCCTTTTTTAAAACATCGCGCTCCATAGTGACCTGAGCCAGTTGCTGGCGTAGCCGACGCAGCTCCGCACTATCACCGCGCTGCTTGCCATTGCCCGGAAAGGCATCGTCACCTTGCTGCTCTTACTGGCGCTTCCACTTGCCCAGCAGGCTTTCAGCGATGCCGAGCGTCTCGGCGACATGGCGAAGCGGCGTGCCGGCAAGCACCTGGTCTACCGCTTCGCGTTTGAAGGATTCGGGAAAGCGTCGTCTGGTCTGGGTAATGAACACTCCTTGCGGCGGACATTATCCACCTTAAGTCAGTGTCCACTCAGCCCGGGACAGACCACCCTTCTTGCCTCTGCGGCTCGCCATAGCGACACGAGAATTGCTTAATCGGGGGGGCCATTCGGCCCTCAAAGTTACAGCTGGTTGCTCATTTGAAGCGAGCATCTGAAGCTGACATCAAAATAATGCGTGTCGAGTTTTAGGCGGTGATTCCTACGCAGGACAGTGTTAGCCGCTAGCCATGGCGTATCGATCGAGTCGATTCCCCGCGCTACTTTTTCTTCACCTGATGAGGGGCCTTTGGGGTCCTTCCTAGGTGACTCATGGTAGAAACTGTCGTTGTACCAATCATCCAGCACCTCGATCGCCATGCCTGCCATTGAGTACAACCCGAGTGGGTTGGGAGGGTACTTGTCGACGCGTTCAGTCATTGGGCGACGACCCGTACCGGGAAAATTCTCTCCGAACTTCAAGCTGCCATCGTTAGTCGGGTAGAGAACGTTTTGGCCTC
The DNA here is from genome assembly GCF_019090095.1 of Stutzerimonas stutzeri. Lineage (NCBI taxonomy): Bacteria > Pseudomonadati > Pseudomonadota > Gammaproteobacteria > Pseudomonadales > Pseudomonadaceae > Stutzerimonas > Stutzerimonas stutzeri. Next base: position 356,578 of record NZ_JAGQFP010000001.1, read on the forward strand.
TGTTTCGCGCCGCATACTCCCACTGAGCTTCGGTGGGTAGATCAACGGGGTAACCACTTACGTTTCCAAGCCACTGACAATAGTCCTTGGCCTCCTGCCAATCCCTGATGGGAGCGACGTTCATCGGATCGAATGCATATTTAAGGCGTTCACGGTCTCGCAATTCGCTCAATACCGGTTCCTGTCCAATCAAAGATCGGTATAAGTCGAAGTCACCCAGCGTCGTTTTTTTCGCCGCCAAGTGATAGCTCGACACCTCAACCTCATGAAGAGGAGCGTCGCTATTCATTGTGATATTGCATAGATTGTCCTCCGGCGCGCCGCATGGCCAAGTGCAGACCTCGGCCGGATTGAAGTCGCACTTCCAGCCGAAATCACCCATTTCGAAGGTGCCACCCTCGATGAACACCATCTCGTCAATCGAGCGGATTACCACGCGAAGCACTTCTTCCCTCTTGTCTGAAGACAGTTTTGGGTACTGCGTTTGGATCCGCGAAGCAATCTCGGCGACCTTGTCAGCGGAGAGCTTCTGACTTTCTGGGAGATTGGCAGAGCTACAGGCAGCCGCTGCGGCGCAGCCTATAAGCAAGGCAAGTGTACGGATAGGGTTCATTTGTTTTCGTCCTTGAATCGGCAGATCGGAGGCGGACGAGTTTAACAAGACGCCGAGTTGCGGGAGGGCCAGCATCGCTCGGAGTTGGAAGCGGCTCACAGGATGGCTGAACTGCCTTTAGTCCCGAGATGATCTGCAGGAAAAGATCTGGGCATATACAACCGTGGCAAAAGGCCGCTTTTGGCCGAAACCCGCCATCCCCACCGCCCGCGTCAGCGACGAGCGCCCTCTGGGTCGAGACGGCCGGCCCCGTCCGTCTCGATGCGAAGCACGCCAGCGCGACCCGGCCCAGCCGGGTGACGCTCGATCCTTTGCTCCTTTGCTCCTTTGCTCCTTTGCTCCTTTGCTCTTTTCCGCTTTCTCTTCCCATCCCCCAATTCCGTTATAGCGGATCTACTTTTTGAATCGCACAGCGGAAGCTGTCAGCCAATGAGTGCGTGCCAGGTTCGAGGACGAGGCTTCTTCGCAGGACTGTATTGGCGGAAATCCAAGGTGTTTCCGATAGATTGGTTCCCCGAGCCACTCGCCTTTTGCCGCTGGCTGGGCCTTGGCTCATGTCTATCGTTTAGACATACTCATGAGCAAAGAGGTGTTCGCACGCTGAGCGTGCTCTGCGATGGCGGGAGCGCCCATAAACGCCCCGCATCGCGCCATGACATCTAGCACGCTGGAAATCGCACTCCCGCTAGATGGCTTGAAGAGTAGGCCGATCCTTCGATAAGTCCCTCCGCTGCTGGCCGAAAGCAGCCTTAGGTAGCTGTCTCTAGTCGGCCGGGGGCGGCATGCGGCTAATAGCGGCCGATTAGACATCGGTAGCCACAACGGACAGGTCAGTTCAACGTTATCGGTAGCGCTCCATCCGTCATTTTTCATTGACACCCCCGAGAACCTCTCGGTAGTGTCCGCCCTCCCTCCTTTTCGGCTACCTCTGCCGTGAACCGCCCAGGCGTTAACTCGCGAAGCGGTCATACAAGTTGCCGACACTTATACGGTCGCTATCTGCCAGCGGCTTCATTTCCGGTATCAAGTGTAAAGGATGATTCTATGATCATTCGTCAGGCTACTAACGCCGACTATCCGCTACTGCTCAACATTTGGCTGCGCTCCGTTCGCGCCACTCATCACTTCCTGCAAGAAGCCGATATCGAGGTATTGCTTCCTCAGCTGCGCGATGTCTACCTACCCGCTGTTGAGCTATGGGTTGAGGTAAATGCCGAGGACTCGCCGCTAGGCTTTATTGGGCTCAATGAAAACCATGTAGAAATGCTCTTCATCGAGCCAGACCTGCGAGGAAAAGGTATTGGCCGCGCGCTGCTAGATCATGCCCGCAGTTCGTGCGATCAGATGAGTGTTGATGTGAATGAGCAGAACCCCGAAGCGGTAGGGTTCTATTTACATTACGGGTTTGTTCAAACAGGTCGCTCTCCGCTTGATGGCGGGGGCCGTCCCTTTCCCTTGCTACATCTGAGCTTGCCCGGCTAGGGCTGTAATCGTGAATCGCCCCTAAGCCCTCCTTCGGGGCGAATCCAAATCCGAGCTCAGGCAGCGAGCTTGAATCTTTAGTTGGCCTCGCAGATGAGCTTACGTATAAGGCCTGCATGCATTGATGCGGTAGCATTTATGTCATTTCACTTGCTCGCAGCTTCCGGTAACGAATGCTCCTTAGTGAAAGCTCTTGGCCGAATGCTGCCATTTCGAAGCGGCTGCCTCTAGCCGCTCTCGGCAACACGATCAACACCTCGCCCTAGCACCCGACAAAACCTTACTTTCCCTTTACGTCCGCTTCACACGAAGCTGACTATCATCGGCGTAGAGTTCGTTTCAGGCTGATGGAACGGCCAGCTCCCGTTGAGTGGGTTTGCCGCGCTGGGCTGAAATGAGCAGCAGCCTCCCTGGGCGCGGCGACCCGCTGTTTTTTTCCGAACTCGGCTGTCGAATGAGGCCACTGGCTTTAATCCTTTTTTATCGTGGAGAGACCCGTCACCATGATCCTTCGAAGAAACTTTCTAGCTGTCATGGCCGGCGTAGCGCTGTTTGGTCAGACGCTCGTAGCCTATGCCGACCTGCCGGACTTCACTCCGCTGGTCGAAGACGCGTCGCCAGCGGTGGTGAACATCAGCACAAAACAGACGCAATCGATGCGTGGCGCGCAGGCGCAGATGCCCGACCTGGAAGACATTCCGCCGATGTTCCGCGACTTCTTCGAGCGCGGCATGCCGCGGCAGCCCGAGCGCCGTCGCGAAGTGCAGTCGCTGGGGTCGGGCTTCATCATTTCCGAGGATGGCTACATCCTGACCAACAACCATGTGGTCGCCGATGCCGACGAGATCATGGTGCGCTTGCCGGACCGCAGCGAGATGCAAGCCAAGCTGATCGGCGCTGACCCGCGCAGCGATGTCGCGTTGTTGAAGATCGATGGCGACGATCTGCCGACCGTCAAGATCGGCGATTCCGAGAAGCTCAAGGCGGGCGAGTGGGTGGTGGCCATCGGTTCGCCGTTCGGCTTCGATCACACCGTTACCGCGGGCGTGGTCAGCGCTACCGGCCGCAGCCTGCCGAACGAGAGCTATGTGCCGTTCATCCAGACCGACGTAGCGATCAACCCTGGTAACTCCGGCGGGCCGCTATTCAACCTGAGCGGCGAGGTGGTGGGGATCAACTCGCAGATCTTCACCCGGTCGGGTGGCTTCATGGGGCTGTCCTTCGCCATTCCGATCGATGTCGCGATGGACGTTGCCAATCAATTGCGCGAAGGCGGCAAGGTCAATCGGGGCTGGCTCGGCGTGGTCATCCAGGAAGTGAATAAGGACCTGGCCGAGTCGTTCGGACTCGAGCGGCCTGCCGGTGCGCTGGTCGCGCAGGTGATGGACGACGGTCCCGCGGCCAAAGGCGGCCTGAAGGTGGGCGACGTGATCTTGAGCGTCAACGGCCAGCCGATCGACATGTCGGGCGACCTGCCGCATCTGATCGGTGCGATGAAGCCGGGCAGCAAGGCCAAGCTGGAAGTTATCCGCAACGGTGATCGCAAGACATTGAACCTCAGCATCGGTGCCTTGCCGGAAGATGGCGACCTGCTGGCTTCTGCGGGTCCCGGTGGCGCCATGCACAGCGACAACCGCCTCGGCGTCTCGGTGGCCGAACTGACCGATGCGCAGCGTCAGGCGCTTGAAATCAACAGTGGTGTGGTGATCAGGGAAGTCAGCCAGGGGCCGGCGGCGATGATCGGCCTGCGTCCGGGTGACGTCATCACCCACCTGAACAACGAGGCGATCGATTCGGTCAAGACCTTCAGCAAGGTGGTCAAGGCACTGCCGAAGAATCGCTCCGTATCCATGCGCGTTTTGCGGGAAGGGCGAGCGAGCTTCATCACTTTCCGTTTGCCGAACTGACCGCTGATCGGTCCGACGAAAAAAGGCCCGCCTAGTGCGGGCCTTTTGCTGGGTGAAGTGGATGCCTGGCCACAGGCGCGATGATCGTTAGTCGACGACGAACAGTTTGGCCCCCGTGGCAGTAGACGACCTGTGCGCTTCGGCATCGTCGGCGACCTGGTAGCTCATGCCGGGCGTGAGGACGAAGGTGCGGCCGTCGTCGAGTTCGGTGTGCAGCTCACCTTCCAGGCAGAGCAGGACATGGCCTTTCGTACACCAATGGTCGGCCAGGTAGCCGGCGCTGTATTCGACCATTCGGACCCGGACTTCACCGAAGTGGCCGGTGCGCCATAGCGCCTTGCCGGTCTCGCCCGGATGTTCGCTGGCCTGGATTGATGCCCAGTCGGTCGTACAGAAGGGGATTGCGTTAATTCGCATGATTGAGTCCTTTACTCGCTCGCCTGGGCGGATGGGCGGCAGCCACCCGGCCGGTAGACGCGCTGGGTCGAGGCCGGATTGCTGGCCAGTTTTGCAGCGGGCCGCCGAGGGCGCGCGACCAGCTCCCCGCCGCAGTTGGGGCAGGTGAAACCAAGCGTGTCTCGCGCGCAGTGAATGCAGAAGGTGCATTCGAACGAGCAGATCAGCGCATCGGGTGAATGGGGCGGCAGGTCGATGTCGCAACATTCGCAACCAGGTCGTAGCTCGAGCATGTCGATTACCTTATTTTGGCTATTCTGGCCGAATCTCCAGGCGCAGCCGTGGTCCAGGATGGTGCGATGAACCGTTTCGGGCCAGAGGTCTGGGCAAGGGCGCGTCCTGGTGTAGGGGCGGTCCTTGCGAATCGCTTAAGCTAAGGTTTTTCGATCCGGTCGTGCATTTTATTTTGCGGCCCCTGAGCACGATCCAACCCGCGCCGCACCCCGTGCCTGCGCTCGACCATTCACGCTTTCGTCCTGATGGGGCACTTGAGGTAACGCTATTTTGAGTCATGCAAGTGGGGCGAAACCGGCCCGCTCGGTACAGCTGCGCAGCCGCCTGCTGACCATCGCACTCGCTGGGATACTGCCACTGGCGCTGGTCGCGGGTCTTGGCCTGGTATCGATCATCAACGACCAGAAGCAGCTGGCCAAGCAGCGCAGTCTCGAGGCCACGCGCCTGGCGGCGACGGCGATCGAGCTGGAGCTGGTGCGCTCCCTGAACGTCCTGCAGGCCCTGTCGCAGTCGCCGCTGCTCGATGAAGGGGCTATCGATACCTTTGCCGATATGGTGCGACGTGTGCTGCCCACCGTTCCGGGTTGGCATTCACTGTTGATCATTGCGCCCACCGGCGAGGTGCTGCACCGGGTGTCCCTGCAGCAAGTTGCCGAATCAGGCGGTATCGCAGAGCCGGACAGTCTCGCCGAACTGTTGCGCACGGAGCAGCCTCAGGTCGGCAACATGGGGCAGGGGCCGCGTGGCTCGTGGGGGATCCCGCTGCGCGTACCGGTGCGGGTGGGCGATGAGGTCCGCTATGTGCTGACCGCTGTGCTGGAGCCGCAGGCCATCGCGGATGTCATCGGCAATCGCCGCCTGCCGGAGGGCTGGGTGACCACCGTGCTGGATGCCAACGGCCTGCGTATCGCCAGGTCCCGGCACCATATCGATACATTGGGGCAGCCTGCCTCGCCAACCCTGGTGGAATTGCTCAAGGAGAACACGGCGGACGAAGGCACCGGCATGAGCACGACCATCGAGGGCGTGTCGGCCTTTACCGCGTTCGTGCGGCTGTACCCGTCGCGCTGGGTGGTGGCTACCGGCGTTCCCACCGATGTGGTGCAGGCCGGCGCTGTCAGGGCATTCACGCTGTATGGCGGCGGTCTGCTGCTGTCGCTGCTGTTTGCGGTTGCGGCGGCCTTGTTCGCGACACGTCGGATCAATGGGCCGATGCGTCAATTGCGTCGCGCGGCGCAGGCGATCGGCCGTGGCCAGTCGGTGGACGAGGCGCCCGAGAGCGAGATCGAAGAGCTCCGCGAGGTGGGGCGTGCGCTGGTTGCCGCGGCGCAGGCGCGACGGGAAAGCGAGGCCGAGCGCGACAACATGCTATCGCGTCTGGAGCTTGCTCAGCAGGACCTCACCGAGCAGGTCAGCGACTTGCAGGCGTTGCAGGCGCTGGGCAACCAATTGCTGCAACTGCCGACGCTGGATGCGCAGCTTCAGACCATCGTCGAGGTCTTGTGTGAGCTGCACGGCGCCGAGCACGGCTTGCTGACGCTCAGCGAAGGCGAGAATGCGTTGCGGGTCCATGCATCGAAGGGGTTCTCGTCCGCCTCGCTGGAAGAGATGAACAGCCTGCCGACCGAGCAGCGGGCGGATATCGCCGCCGTCCGCCAGGGGCAGCGAGTGACGCTCGCGGATATCGAAGCCAAGCCCTGTTTAGCCGGGTTGGTGCCGATTGCCCGCGCCGAAGGATTTCGCTCGCTGCATGCGACGCCCGTCCGGCACAGCGACGGCGGCGTGCTGGGAGGCTTGACGGTACATCTGCGCGAGGCGCGATTGCCCACCGAGCGTGAGATACGCCTGGCCGATCTGGCGGCGGGCCTGGCGGCCATCTTCATCGACCGTGCGCGCGCGCAGAGCAAGGCCGGCATGTTCGAGCAGCGCCTGCAGGTCGCGCTGGACTCGTCCACGGTGCCGTTCAGCATCCTGTCGACGGTTCGCGACGCGTCGGGGCAGGTGATCGACTTCCTGCTGTCGTTCATCAACACGACCGGGGCGGCCGCTCTGCGGGGCACCGTGACGGAACTGACAGGACGTCGCCTGACCGAGGTACTGGGGCCCGAAGCGAACACCCAGGCGCTGGAAACGCTCGTGGCGGTCGCCACCCACCAGCAACCGCACGATATCGAATTGCGCAGCACGGCCTTTGGAGGCGAGCGCTGGGTTCGCCTGGTCGCGACGCCGTTCGAGCAGAGCATCGCCGTCTGGTTCGCGGACGTGACCGATGCGAAGCATCAGGAGCAGGCGATTCTGGAGGCCGATCGGCGCAAGGACGAGTTCCTCGCGACCTTGGCTCACGAACTCCGTAACCCGCTTGCACCCATCCGGCTGGCCGCGGGTCTGTTCGGCTCGCCCGGTGCCTCCGAAGCGCAGAAGCTGCGCAGTCAGCAGATCATCGAGCGACAGGTGCGGCATATGGCGCTGCTGCTCGACGACCTGTTCGACATCTCCCGGATCACGCTTGGCAAGCTGGCGCTGCGCAAGGAGTCGCTGAATCTCGGTGCGGTGATCGAGGCGGCGGTCGAGACCGCGCGCGCCAAGATCGAATCCAGGCAGCACGAGTTGATCGTCGAATTGCCGACGCAGCCGGTACTGCTGGAAGCCGATCCATTGCGGCTTGAGCAGATCCTGGTCAACCTGCTCAACAATGCCGCCAAGTTCACTGAGCCGGGTGGGCGAATTCGCATCAGTGCGGCGCTGGCGGGCGATACGGCGGTGGTCTCGGTCATCGACAACGGCCTGGGCATCGAGCGCCAACACCTCAAGCTGATCTTCGAGCGATTCGCCCAGGTGCCAACCTCGCGGGCTCAGGTGAATACCGGGCTCGGCATTGGCCTGGCACTCGCCAAGGGCTTGGCCAACCTGCATGGCGGGGACATACGCGTCAGCAGCGCGGGGTTGGGCCAGGGTGCGGAATTCCGGCTGAGCCTGCCTGCACTCCCGACCCAGGCGTCCGCCTGGCCGAGCCCCGCGCTGCAGGAGACTGTGCGCGCTGCGCAGCGTGTGCTCATTGCCGATGACAACCGGGACATCGCCGAGATCATGGCCGAAGTGCTGCGCCTCGAAGGTCATGAGGTCCATCTGGCTTACGATGGCACCGAGGCATTGGAGCGCTATCGGCAGCTCAAACCGCAAGTGGTGCTGCTGGACATCGGCATGCCGGGGCTGCGCGGCGATGAGGTGGCACGAACGATTCGTGCGGAGGATGCGCAGGTTCGCCTGGTGGCGATCACTGGCTGGGGGCAGCCGAGCGACAAGGAAAACGCGATTGCGGCGGGCTTCGATGTACACCTGACCAAGCCGGTCGATATTACGCACCTGGTGGACGTGGTCGGCGGCTGATCGGCCGATTGGTGCGCGGGGCTATCTTCCGATGCGCAACTGCGGTAAAAGGTCGCAGTGTTTCGGTGTTGAGCGCAGCGGGACTGCCACCGAGCGTGTGAACGCTGGCCGGCACGCGCGACATCGGATCAGGCGCAATGAATTTCGGCAGGCTGTGTGTGCCGGCTGCGTGCCAATGTACTAGCCGCGGGGCGCTCTGAGCGCTCGGCGCGTGATATCGGGAGAGACTGCCTCGGCATCGCCGTGCGCAGCGCCGAAGGAGCAACCGCCCCGGAAACTCTCAGGCAAAAGGACCGATATCGCTTGTGAACTCTGAAGAGCCACCGGGTCGTCGCCCGGTGCACCGAAGGAGCAAGTGGGCCTCACCCATGAAACTCTCAGGTCCAGAACAGAGGGGGCGCTGATCCGCATGTCGCGGACGGCTCTGACCCTGACATTCTGGAGTTGCACCATGAAGACGATCGCCGTTGTAGGGGGTGGTATCACGGGTATCACCACCGCCTACGCGCTGGCCAAGCGCGGTTTTACCGTAACCCTGTTCGAGAAGCACCGCTATGCGGCGATGGAGACATCCTTCGCCAATGGTGGGCAGCTGTCCGCGTCGAACGCCGAGGTCTGGACACACTGGTCCACGATCCTCAAGGGCATCAAGTGGATGCTCAAAAGCGACGCACCGCTGCTGGTCAATCCCAAGCCCAGCTGGCACAAGTTGTCCTGGTTCGCCGAGTTCATTGGCTCCATTCCCCAGTACCGCCAAAACACCATCGAAACCGCACGTCTGGCCATTGCCGCACGTGAGCACCTGTTTGCCTGGGCCGCCGCAGAGGGCATCGATTTCGACCTGAAAAAGGCCGGCATTCTGCACATCTACCGTGACAAGGCCGGGTTCGACCATGCCGGCCAGGTTTCGACGCTGCTGGCTCAAGGCGGCCTGCCCCGGCGCAGTGTGACACCGGAAGAAATGCGCGCCATCGAACCAACGCTGGCAGGCCAATATTACGGTGGCTATTACACCGAGTGCGATTCCACAGGCGACATCCACAAGTTCACAAACGGCCTGGCAACGGCTGCGTTACGTCTGGGCGTCGACTGCCGCTATGGTCAGGATGTGCAACGTGTAGAGACTGACGGCAGGCGCGCAAGTGTCGTCGTCGGGGTGGCGGGAGGCGAGGAGCGATTGCAGTTCGACGGTATCGTCATCTGCGCTGGCACCGCCAGCCGGGACCTGGCTGCGCAACTGGGCGACCGGGTGAACATCTACCCGGTGAAGGGCTACTCGATCACAGTCAACCTCAACGACGAAGCCAGCCGCGCGGCTGCGCCGACCGTCAGCCTGCTGGACGACGAAACCAAGCTGGTGACCAGCCGTCTGGGCGATAACCGCCTGCGGGTGGCCGGCACGGCCGAGTTCAATGGCTACAACCGCGACATCCGGGCCGATCGTATTCGACCACTGGTGGAGTGGGTGGCCGAGTGCTTCCCCGGCGTCAGTACCCAGAGCGTCGTGCCATGGGCCGGCCTGCGGCCAATGATGCCGAACATGATGCCCAAGGTCGGTCGTGGCAGCGCGCCGTGCGTGTTCTACAACACCGGCCATGGCCATCTCGGCTGGACGCTCTGCGCCATCACTGCCGACATGATCGGTGATGTGGTGACTCAGTCGATGGGCCCGACCAGCGCTTCGGTTTCGGCCAGCGGCAAACCCGTCCACGCGTGATTCAGCCCCTAGGTTGCGGCGCCCGGTCGCCGCAACCTGGCTTGATCGACTCGGCGAAGGGCCAGGGCGGTCAGTCGTCGCGAGTCAGCACTTCCAGCAGTTCGATCTCGAACAGCAGGTTCGAATGCGGCGTTATGAACTTGCCGATCTGGCGCTCGCCATAGGCGAGGTGGGCGGGGACGAACAGCTTGCGCTTACCGCCGACCTTCATGCCCATCAGGCCCAGGTCCCAGCCCTTGATCACCCGGCCGGTGCCGATGACGCACTGGAAGGGTTTGCCGCGCTCGTGGGAGGAGTCGAAGACGGTGCCGTCCTCTAGCTGGCCACGGTAATGGGTGGTGATCAGCGCGCCCTTGACCACGGCTTTGCCGTCGCCTTGCACGATGTCCTCGATCTGTAATTCGTCACTCATGGGCTTGCTCACGGTTGTCTAGACCAGCACCTGGCGGGTGCTGGCTATAAGGCGGTGGATCTGCTTTTCAACATGGGGGGCGGTGGGCGTCTCCGGGCCTCGCCCGCGCGGGCAGGGCAGGCTGGCGGTGGTGCCGAACAGCCGGCAGATCAGCGGGCGCTCGTCATAGGCCTCGCAGCCGTGCGGCCCGAGGTGCACGCAATTCCACTCGGCCAGCGCTTTGTCGTGCTCGGCGGCGCTGCGCACGGGCAGCCTCGCCATTTCTTCCGAAGAGGCCGTCACCGGACCACAGCAATCATGGCAGCCGGGCTCGCAGGCGAAACTCGGGATGCGGCGGCGCAGTTGATCGATCTTGCGTTGGGTGCAGCTCATGGGGAATGGCTAGGAGCGAAGATGGGCGCGCATGGTACGCGAGCGGCGCCGTGACGTGTAAGTCAACCAGGCCTCAAGCCTCGCTGCGTTCGACGATGTCGTCCCAGTCATGATGCTTCTTGACGTAGGCCGCGACGAACTCACAAACCGGCACGATGCGCTTGCCCTGGCGGCGGGTGTCGTCCAGGGCTTCACGGATCAGCAGGCTGCCCATGCCTTGCCCTTCGAGGCTCTGATCCACCTCGGTATGGGTGAAAACACGGCGCGAGCCGTCTGGCTGATACTCGGCGAGGCCCAGCGCTTGGCCATCGACCTCCAGTACGTAACGGTTGGCTTGCTCGTCATGTTGCACGCGTGCGTTGCTGTTGTCGGACATTCCTGTACTCCTGTTGGCAAATCTATCGACGCGTTGCTGGAAGCAATCGGGCCTCGGTTACAGCGCGTCCACCAGCGCGCGGCCCATGTCGCACCCCTGTTGCAGCGCTTCGTCGAAACTGCGGTAGTGCTCGGCCTGGTCGACGCTGACCGGCACGATGATTTCACGATCTTTGACCACCTCCGCGCCCACCGCCCAGAGCGTCTCGCCAAAGGTTTCATATTCGTAGCCAGTGATGTGCACGATCACGTCGTAGCCGCGGTAGCTCAAGCGATGGCTGTGCGGAATCTGGTGGTCGCTGCCACTCGGGATATGTCCGGGCGTCTCGAAGTAGGGCTGCTCGGCGTCCGGTTTCACGGCTTTGGTCATGGCGGGCCTTCTCTGCGTGGCTGATCGGATGGTTTGTCAGGATTGGGCCGAGCCGACAGCCCATCGTTCCCCTGGCCAGAAAAAAGCGCACCAGTGTCCGTAGGACAGGGTTCTGCCCGCGACCCGGGGGTTCGGATTACGCCTCGGTATATATGGCCCCACCATCGGTCGCAGGCAGAGCCTGCTCTTACATGTGATGCCGGAGGCCCGGACGCCAACCTGTAGGAGCGGGCTCTGCCCGCGACCCTGGGCGTTCGGATTACGCCACGGTATATGGCCTGCCCAACGGTCGCAGGCAGAGCCTGTTCCTACACGCGATGCCGGAGGCCCGGACGCCAACCTGTAGGAGCGGGGTCTGCCCGCGACCCGGGCTGTTCGGTTTACGCCTCGGTATCTGGCCCCACCCAACGGTCGCAAGCAGAGCCTGCTCCTACACACGATGCAGGAGCCCGGGCGCGAACCTGGGCGTTCGGTTTACGCCGCGGTATATGGCCTCACCATCGGTCGCAGGCGGAGCCTGCTCCTACATGCGATGCCGGAGGCCCGGACGCCAACCTGTAGGAGCGGGCTCTGCCCGCGACGCTGGGCGTTCGGTTTACGCCTCGGTATATGGCCCCACCATCCGGTCGCAGGCAGAGCCTGCTCCTACAGGAGCGTGGCATGGAGACTTCATTAACATCGGCGACTGGCGGCCTGCGCCGGATCGCGACCTAGACCGAAGTACTGGGTGACCGACCGGCAAGTCGCATGGCGCTGTCGACGCGGCTGATTAGCATGGGCGCATAACTACAAAACCGAGAGGCCCTCATGGCTCGCCGCGCCTGTTTGCCGTCATCGTTGCGCACCTTCCTGGTGTGGCTGTGCCTGTTGGCCAGTCCATGGCTGGCCGCGCAGGAGCTGGACGACCAGATCCTGCAACTGTTTCCCAAGGCGACGCGCATCGAGCCGAAGCAGGAAAACCCGCCGGTCTACAGCGCCTACCAGCTGGACGAGCTGCTCGGCTACGCCTTCGAATCCACTGACTATTCCGATCTGCAGGGCTTTTCCGGCAAGCCGATCAAGCTACTGATCGGCATGAACCCGCAGGGCGTGCTCACCGGCGTCCGCGTGCTGGAGCATCACGAGCCGGTGTTCCTCCACGGCCTGGGCGAGCAGGCGCTGTTCGATTTCGTCGACCAATACCGCCTGCAGCCGATCAGCAAACCCATCGTCGTTGGCGGCCGCGAAGGCAGCGCGACCAGCAACGACTCGGTCACTCGCATCGACGGCGTGAGCAAGGCCACGGTATCGGTGGTGATTGTCAACGAGACCGTGCTGACGTCCGCCTTGAGCGTGGCGCGGCAATTACTCGAGGGGTTCGCGGAGGGGCCGCTGGCGACGCCAAAGCCGGACCTGTACGAGCCGCTCGGTTGGGATGAATTGCTCGAGCGCGGTTATGTCCGGCATTGGACGGTGAGCCGCGAGGAGGTGGAAGCGGACATCGGCCATGCCCTGGATGGCTATCAGGCGCTCGATGGCGAGACCGACGAGCCGTTCAGCGAGTTGTACTTCGCCTACCTGAACGCACCGATTATTGGCCGCAACCTGCTCGGCGAGGCAGGTTTCGAGAAGCTGATGGGCGAATTGCTGCCCAACGAGCAGGCGCTACTAGTGTTGTCTTCCGGTTTGTATCCGCACGTGCCGGACGACTTCGTCCCGGCCACCGCGCCCAGCCGGCTGGTGTTGATGCAGAACGAACATCCTATCGACCTGCAGGACATGAACTTCAACAACGGGGCGGTCATGGACCTGGTCGATGCGCCGGTCGAACCAACCGAAGCCCACATCTTCCGGATCAAGGCGCACAACGCCTTCAACCCCGCCGAGCCAGCCGGGCTGCGACTCAACGTCAAGCTGCAGCGCAACCATCTGGTGGAAACCAACACGCAGTTCACGCAGGCCTTTCAGCTCGACCCCGCATTGTTCGACATCCAGGAGGCCAAGCCCGTCGCCAAGCCGGTGCCGATCTGGCTGCACATGTGGCATGAGCGCTGGTGGCAGGTCGGTCTGGTCGGGCTGGCGCTGCTGATACTCACCGGGGTATTCGTCTGGCAGCATCGCATCAGCCGGCACAGCCGCCGTTTCCACCTGTTCCGCGCTGGCTACCTGATGTTCACCCTGCTGTTCATCGGCCTGTACGCGCAGGGGCAGCTGTCGGTGGTGAACATCTTCACCTTGCTGCTGGCCCTGTGGCAGGACTTCGATATCCGCGTGTTCCTGATGGATCCGGTGATCTTCATGCTCTGGAGCTTCACCTTCGTCAGCCTGTTCCTCTGGGGGCGCGGTGTGTTCTGCGGTTGGCTGTGCCCGTTCGGCGCGCTCCAGGAAATGCTCGGTTGGCTGGCCAAGCGCCTGCGGATTCGCCAGTGGAAGATTTCCGACCGCACCCATTCGCGCCTGCAGTGGCTCAAATACCTGATCCTCATCGGGCTGGTGCCGGTGGCCTTCTATTCGCTGACGCTGGCCGAGCGGCTTGCTGAGGTGGAGCCGTTCAAGACCAGCATCACGCTGTTCTTCATGCGTTCCTGGCCGTTCGTGCTTTACGCTGTGGTGCTGCTCGGGCTGGGCCTGTTCGTGCACAAGTTCTACTGCCGGTACGTCTGCCCGCTGGGCGCCGGGTTGGCAATCCTCGGCAAGTTCCACCTGTTCGCCTGGCTCAAGCGGATCGACGCCTGTGGCCAGCCCTGTCAGCACTGCAAGAATCACTGCGAGATCGGGGCGATCAAGCGTGACGGACGGATCGACTACGACGAGTGCATCCAATGCCTGGAGTGCATCGTCATCCTCAACAACGGCGACCAGTGCGTGGCCAGCATCAGCGCTCGCAAGCGCGCGGAAAAGGCGGGGCACCGGGGCGAGCTGATCGCCACCGATGCCATGGCGCCGCAGCCGCTCCCCGCGCCTTGAAGACGAGCCGGGGCATGGGCAGGCTCGCGACCTGACTGCCTGGTTCTGCAACGCTGCACAGCGGCTGTGCGCCCGTGGCTATTGTTCGTCTTTACAAGTTCGCTAGCATCGGACGCCTTTGGCGCGCCGGTTGGACCGGCCTGCCCGTACCCCTTGCTGCGAAGAGGACCCCATGGCTGAACGTGAAATCGTCGTTGTCGGTGCGGTGCGCACCCCGATCGGCTCCTTTGGCGGTGCGCTGAAGGACGTCGACCTGATCACCCTCGCCACGACTGCCTGCCGCGGGGTGTTGGAACGTTCCGGTACACCGGCCGATGCCGTCGGCCACGTGGTGATGGGCAACGTCATTCCCACCGAGCCGCGCGACGGTTACCTGGCGCGTGTGGCCGCGGTGGATGCCGGCATTCCGCTGGAAACCCCAGCCTTCAACGTCAACCGCCTGTGCGGCTCGGGCCTGCAAGCGGTGATTTCGGCGGCCCAGTCGATCCTGCTGGGCGACACCGACGTGGCCATCGGCGGCGGCGCCGAGAGCATGAGCCGCGGCCCGTTCATCCTGCCGAACCTGCGGTGGGGCGCCCGGCTGGGCGACAGCCAGGCGATCGACTACATGAACACGCTGCTGCATGACCCCTGGGGCAAGTTCCATATGGGCGTGACTGCCGAGAATGTCGCCGAGCGCTATGGCATCCGTCGGGAACAGCAGGACGCCCTGGCGCTGCAAAGCCAGCAGCGTGCTGCTCGCGCCATCGAAGAGGGGCGTTTCCGCGAGCAGATCGTCCCGGTCGCCGTGCAGACGCGCAAGGGAAGCGCCCAGTTCGAGGCCGACGAGCACGTCCGCGCGGACCTGACCGCCGAGCGCCTCGCGGCGTTGAAACCGATCTTCAAGAAAGAGCAGGGCACCGTGACGGCCGGCAACGCGTCGGGGCTGAACGACGGGGCTGCGGCATTGATGCTGGCCGAGGCGGGGCGGGCAAGGGCGCTTGGATTGGCTCCCATGGCGCGGCTGGTCGGCTACGCCCATGCCGGCGTCGACCCGGCCTACATGGGCATCGGTCCGGTGCCGGCGGTACGCAAGGTGCTGGAACGCACCGGCGTGCGCCTGGAACAGATCGACGTCATCGAAGCCAACGAAGCCTTCGCCGCGCAGGCCTGCGCCGTGATGCAGGAACTCGGCCTGGACCCGGAGCGGGTCAATCCCAACGGTTCAGGGATATCCCTCGGTCATCCCGTCGGCGCGACCGGTGCGATCATCACCGTCAAGGCAATCCACGAACTGCAGCGCATCCAGGGCCGCTATGCGCTGGTGACCATGTGCATTGGCGGCGGCCAAGGTATCGCGGCGGTATTCGAGCGCGTCTGAAAGCAGCGCTCGTTCGTCCGGCATCGTTTGCCGCGATTGAAGATTTGCCCTCGCTGGCCGACAACCTTCGGCGAGGGTGATATCTACGCCAAGAGACCGGCTTCCCACAGGACTATCCATGAACAACGTATCCGCCACCGACGCCTTATCGCTTCTGCTGTTTACGCTGCGCAGCGGCAAACAGATGGCGATCAACCTGTTGAAGGTCAGCGAGATCATTCCGACGCCGGCGTTGACCCGGCTACCCGAATCCCATCCCCACGTGCGCGGCGTCGCGACCCTGCGCGGCCAGCCGTTGTCCGTGATCGATCTGAGCCTGGCCATCGGCATGGCGCCTTTGCAGGATCCGAAGGGTGGCTGCTTGATCGTCACCGAAATCAGCCGCTCCAAGCAGGGCTTGCATGTCCAGGCGGTGGTCAAGATCGTGCACATTCAGTCCTCGAAGATCCTGCCGCCGCCCTACGGTGCGCGTAACAGCTCCTTTATCACCGGCACGGCTGAAGTCGATGGCGAGCTGATTCAGATCCTCGATGTGGAGAAGGTGATCCATAACATCGCACCGGTGCCCGGTGATGCGGACATCTCCGACCTCGACGACCAGGACGCCCAACTGCTCACCGAGACCCGGGCGTTGATCGTCGATGACAGCCAAGTGGCGATCCACATGTCCGTGTCGGCACTGACCAAGATGGGCGTGACCTGCCATGCGGTCCGCAGCGCCCGCGAAGCCTTCGAGAAGCTCGACAGCCTCAAGGGCAGCTACGAGGCCATCAACGTGGTGGTCTCGGACATCGAAATGCCAGAAATGGATGGTTATTCCTTTACCCAGGCGCTGCGCAAGCACCCGGACTACTCGTCTATCTATGTGCTGCTGCACACCTCGCTGGACAGCACGATCAGCACCGATAAAGCCAAGGCAGCAGGCGCCAACGACATTCTTACCAAATTCTCCCCACCGGAAATGGCCAAGTGCATGCTGCGCGCAGCGCGGGTGATCCACCTCGGCGAGGATGCCTCGGTCGCCTGAGTCACGCCCGCGTACCTGTAGGAGCGGGCTCTGCCCGCGACCCTGGGGGTTCGGTCTACACCGCGGTGCATGAATGCCGCCCCGATCGCAGGCAGAGCCTGTTCCTACACGCGGTGCTGAAGTCCCAGCTCGCCAGGCATCCACACGGACTTGTAGGAGCGGGCTCTGCCCGCGATACGGTGTTCGGTCTACGCCTCGGTGCATGACCTCCGCCCCGATCGCAGGCAGAGCCTGCTCCTACACGCAGTGCTGAATGCGCGAATTCGCCAGGCAGCCACACGGACTTGTAGGAGCGGGCTCTGCCCGCGACCCGGTGTTCGGTCTACGCCTCGGTGCATGAATTCCGCCCCGGTCGCAGGCAGAGCCTGCTCCTACACGCGGTGCTGAATGCTCGAATTCGCCGGGCAGCCACACGGACTTGTAGGAGCGGGCTCTGCCCGCGATACGGTGTTCGGTCTACGCCTCGGTGCATGACCTCCGCCCCGGTCGCAGGCAGAGCCTGCTCCTACACGCGTTGCTGACGGTCCCAGCTCGCCAGGTAGCCACACGGACCTGTAGGAGCGGGCTCTGCCCGCGATCCGGTGTCCGGTCTACGCCTCGGTACATGACCTCCGCTCCCGATCGCAGGCAGAGCCTGCTCCTACACGCGGTGCTGAATGCTCGAATTCGCCGGGCAGCCACACGGACTTGTAGGAGCGGGCTCTGCCCGCGACCCGGTGTTCGGTCTACGCCTCGGTGCATGACCTCCGCCTCGGTCGCAGGCAGAGCCTGCTCCTATACCTGATGCTGACAGAAGCCCTAACGGGGTACGGGTGGTGCACCGGGCGCAGGCGGTCAGCTGCCGTACTTGCCGAAGCTTGCGTCACGTGTGTTGACGTACAGGGCGTACAGCGAATGGCTGCTGGCCATGAACAAGCGGTTGCCCTTGCTACCGCCAAAGCAGAGATTGGCGCAGCGCTCGGGCAGGCGGATCTTGCCGATGGCCTTGCCCTGCGTGTTGAAGACCATCACCCCGTCCAGCTCCGCGGTGTTGGCTTCCGGTGCGCCCGAGCTGCCCCAGCCGCACCAGAGATTGCCGTCTTCATCGCACTTGATGCCATCCAGCGCGCCATAGGCGGGCGCCTCGATGTGCTTGCGGCGCTCGCCCAGCGTACCGTCATTCTTGACCGGATAGGCCCAGACCAGGCGATTGGGCTTTGCCCGGCCTTCGACGACATAGAGCGTCTTCTGGTCCGGTGAGAAGCACAGCCCGTTGGGGCCGGAGATCGAGTCGATCACGCGGGTCACGGCGCCGCTCTTGCCATCGATGCGGTAGACCGCGTCCGGCAGCTCGGTTTGAATCTTGTGCCCTTCGTAGAAGTTGCTGGTCTGGAAGGGCGGGTCGGTGAACCAGATCGAGCCGTCCTGCCTGACGGCCAGATCGTTCGGCGAATTGAAACGCTTGCCCTCGAAGTTGTCAGCCAGCACCGTAATGCTGCCGTCCGGCTCGGTCCGCGTGACGCGACGGCCCTGGTCATTGGTGGTCGAGCCTTCGCAAGCCAGCAGCCGCCCTTGCAGATCGCGACTCAGGCCGTTGGAGTGGTTCGAGGGCTGGCGATAGACATCGAACGAACCGGTGATCTCGTCCCAGCGCATGATGCGGTTTTCCGGAATGTCGCTGACCAGCAGGTAACGGCCATCGCCGACCCAGACCGGGCCTTCGGCCCAGCGCATGCCGCTGGCGATCTTCTCGACGCTGGCGTTGAACAGTCGATACTTGGCGAAACTCTCATCGAGAATCTCGACGAGCTCGTCCGGGTAGCGCTGGGTCAGCGGTTCGGCGAAGGCGAGCCGGGGCAAGCCCAGGCTGCCCATCGAGGCGATACCGGCGGACACCATCAGCGAGTTTTTCAGAAACGCGCGGCGGGCGCTGCGTGGGTCGTTGTTGGCAGAGTCGTCGTTCATTGCGGTCATGGCGTGCGTCCTACGAAAGATTTTGAAGGCGAGCGAAACCGACCCACCGGAACGGTGCACGGCAAAGGCACGGGTGGTCAGCGACTGGGTCGAGGCGGGCTGTGCACGTGGCGCAACATCGGCCGCTCGACGGTCGGGTGTGGCGAAGGGGACATGCGACTATCCATTGTTCTTATTGGTCACAGTTGTCGTACAACGTGAGCCAGTATTGTTAGCGTATTGGGGCTTGTCAAAGCTGAATTCAGGCAATCTGCGAGATAACTAATGGTTTCTACTCATTCGACATCATATAAGTTGGCGCTTTTGCTTGTTCGCCTCCGCCTGGGCATTGCCACGTAGAATGGGCGCCTCGAGCGAATGAGGACGGCGGACGGTGAATCTGCAACAGGGCTTTGTCCTGACCCGACACTGGCGCGACACGGCGGCCGGCACCGAGGTGGAGTTCTGGCTGGCGACCGATGCCGGGCCGCGTCGGCTCCGCGTGCCGTATCAACCGTCGGTTGCGTTTATTCCGGCGGCGCAACAGCGCAAGGTCGAGCTGTTGCTCCAGGGCGAGCGTGACGTTGAACTACGGCCACTGAGCCTGACCGACTTCCGCCATCGGCCGGTGCTGGGGCTGTACTGCAAGCAGCATCGCCAGTTGATGAACCTCGACAAGCGCTTGCGCGGGGCGGGGCTGGACGTATACGAAGGCGACATTCGCCCGCCGGAGCGCTATCTGATGGAGCGCTTCATCACGGCGCCGGTCAGCTTTGCCGGGCAGCCGGATGCGCAAGGCGTGCTCGTCGACGCGCAAATCAAGCCGGCACCGGACTATCGGCCGCAGCTCAAACTGGTCTCGCTGGACATCGAAACCACCATGCGCGGCGAGCTGTATTCCATCGCGTTAGAGGGCTGCGGCGAGCGTCAGGTGTACATGCTCGGCCCGGCCAACGGCGACGCCAGCGTGGTGGATTTCCAGCTGGCGTATTGCGACAGCCGCAAACAGTTGATCGAGCGACTGAACGAGTGGCTGGAGCGACACGACCCGGATGCGATCATCGGCTGGAACCTGATTCAGTTCGACCTGCGCGTGCTGCGTGAACAGGCCCAGCGTTATCAGGTGCCGCTGCGCCTGGGGCGTGGCGGTGAGGAGATGACCTGGCGCGAGCATGGCAGCCGCAGCAATCATTTCTTTGCTGCGGCGGCGGGCCGCTTGATCATCGATGGCATCGAGGCGCTGCGGTCGGCCACCTGGAGCTTCCCCTCGTTCAGCCTGGAGAACGTCGCGCAGACGCTGCTCGGTGAAGGCAAGGCGATCGACACGCCGTATCAGCGCATGGACGAGATCAACCGCATGTTCGCCGAGGACAAGCCGGCCCTGGCGCGTTACAACCTCAAGGATTGCGAGCTGGTCACGCGGATCTTCGACAAGACCGAGCTGCTGACCTTTCTGCTCGAGCGCGCCACGGTCACTGGCCTGCCGGCCGATCGCATGGGCGGTTCGGTGGCGGCATTCGAGCACCTCTACATCCCGCTGATGCATCGCCAGGGCTTCGTCGCGCCCAACCTCGGCGAGCGGCCGCCGGAGGCCAGCCCCGGTGGCTTCGTGATGAATTCGCAGCCGGGCCTGTACGAGTCGGTGCTGGTGCTGGACTACAAGAGTCTCTACCCGTCGATCATCCGCACCTTCCTTATCGATCCGGTGGGGCTCATCGAGGGCATCCGCCATCCTGATGACAGCGACTCGGTGCCGGGTTTTCGTGGGGCCCGCTTCTCGCGCACACGGCACTGCCTGCCGGCCATCGTCGAGCGTGTCTGGGAAGGGCGCGAGGCGGCCAAGCGCGAGGGCAACAAGCCGCTGTCCCAGGCGCTGAAGATCATCATGAATGCCTTCTACGGTGTGCTCGGTTCCAGCGGCTGCCGTTTTTTCGATCCACGGCTGGCTTCGTCTATCACCCTGCGCGGCCACGAAATCATGCGCCGCACCCGCGAGCTGATCGAGGCAGAAGGCTACAGCGTGATCTACGGCGACACCGACTCGACCTTCGTCTGGCTCAGGCGCGCCCACAACGACGAAGATGCGGCGCGGATCGGCAAGCGTCTGGTTCAACTGATCAACCAGTGGTGGCGCGAGCATCTGCAGCGCGAGTTCGGCCTGCAGAGCGCGTTGGAGCTACAGTACGAAAGTCATTTCAAGCGTTTTCTGATGCCAACCATTCGCGGGGCGGAGGAGGGTAGCAAGAAGCGCTATGCGGGCCTGGTGACCCGCCCCGACGGCAGCGACGGGCTGGTGTTCAAGGGGCTGGAAACGGTGCGCACCGACTGGTCGCCGCTCGCCCAGCAGTTCCAGCAGGAGTTGTACCGGCGCATCTTCAACCGCGAACCCTATCAGGACTATGTGCGCGACTATGTCCGCCGCACCTTGGCCGGTGAGCTGGATGAGTTGCTGATCTTGCGCAAGCGGCTGCGGCGACGGCTGGATGACTACGAACGCAACGTCCCGCCTCATGTACGCGCCGCACGAATCGCCGACGACTACAACCTGCAGCAGGGTCGTCAGCGGCAGTACCAGAATGGCGGCTGGATCAGCTATCTGATGACCGTGGGCGGCCCGGAACCCCTGGAGGTGCGGCGCGCTGCGATCGACTACGACCACTACGTGACGCGTCAGCTGCAGCCGATCGCCGATGCCATCCTGCCGTTCGTGGGCGACAGCTTCAGTGGTCTGATCGACGAGCAGCTCGGCTTGTTCTGACGGATCGGGCGTCAGCGCTCGTCAGCATGCGGATGTTTGGAACCGCGGGCGGTGTACCGCTCGGCCAGGTGTTGCGCCGGCACGCCGCAGGCGAATTGCAGTGCCAGCAGGCGATTACGCAGCGAGCGCCGCCACCAGCCGTCGCGCTGCCAGCGCCGTGGGTCGACGTGCACGCCATCGTCCAGGCGAATGAACCGGCCCTGTCGGCGCAGCCCCCTGACCAATTCGACTTCCTCGAACAGCGGCCATGGGCTGTGCTGGCCGCCGCGCTGGTAGGCCTGCGCCGTGACGAACAACCCCTGGTCGCCGTAGGGCACGCCGAAACGGTTGCGCAACGCGATCAGGCGTTCGAGCAGGGCGGCCTGCCAACCCGGGTCGCCGGTG
Source organism: Stutzerimonas stutzeri (assembly GCF_019090095.1). Lineage (NCBI taxonomy): Bacteria > Pseudomonadati > Pseudomonadota > Gammaproteobacteria > Pseudomonadales > Pseudomonadaceae > Stutzerimonas > Stutzerimonas stutzeri. The sequence goes on from NZ_JAGQFP010000001.1 coordinate 378,310, forward strand.
AAACGGAAGCGGAAATAACCGCCAACCGCACCCGTGGCGATTGCGGCCTGCATCCGCGGCAGCGGGTTGCCATGCAGATGAGCGTCGGCGTGCAGGAACCACAGTAAAGGATGCCGCGCATGCGTGGCGCCCAGGCGAAGCTGTGTACCGCGGCAGGACGCGGCCGGCAGCCAGGCGGCGCCATAACGCGTGCAAAGCAGTCGACACGGCTCGCGGCTGGCACCGTCCACCACGATGATTTCGCCGTCCACCTCTGCGTCCTGGAGTAGCGAGACGAGACGATCCAACAGCCGTTGCAGCGCCGCCTCGTCGCGCCAGCAAGGGATGATCACGCTGACGGCAAGACGCTCAGGCATCGTGGCCGATTCCGAGGCGTTCGAGCGTGGTGCGCAAGGCCTGACGCGCCGGTCGCGGGTCCTCGCGCAGCAGTGCGGGGAGAGACGACAGGTCTTCGGCGCGGTCGATGTCGAAGGAGGCGCCGGCGCTGGCGACGCTGTGTCCGGCCTGGCGACAGTGCGCTGCGAGGGCGCTGCCGAGCCGATCGGTACTCCAGGGCAGCGTCCGCAAGTCCGGCCAGGGGCGGTTGGATGCCATCAATACGACGCCGCCGTCGCGGGCGTTGAATAGCACCGTGTCGAAACGCTGCAATAGCTGGGCGACGTGCCGGTAATCAGCGGGCGACAGGGTCGGGCAGTCGCTGCCGATGAAGATCAATCGATGCTGGCCGTCGCGGCGCAATTCATGGTCGAGCTGGTTGATCCGCGCGCCAAGGTTGCCGTCGTGTTGCGCCCTGCACAGCGCCTCGCCGGCCAACGAATGTGCCCAAGGCAGGTTCTCTGGGTGATCCGGTGCGATTACCCGCTGGCCCGGCCACTGCCGCAGGTCTTCCAGCGCGCAGGCGAGCAGAGCCTGTGCGACCGCCAGCGCGGCCTCCTGCCCCAGCGTGGCGGCTAGCCGCTGCTTGGCGTAGCCTGGGGCGGGCCGCTTGCAGAGCAGCACCAGGCAGGGCATCGCAGTATCCATGGCCGAGGGGTTCTCCTGTCACCGCTTGAATCTGGGCGGCTTGGCTACGCTTCGTGGACGGCTGTCTGGAACGCGCATTCACGCGGACTGTAATCCTTTAATACCTGGGGCGTCGAATGACTGGTCCGGGGAGAACGATCGCCATGCATGACACCTTGCCGTTGCTCGATGCGCTGAGTTTCCCACCGATCCGTCGTGGCCGGCTGGAGGCGCTGCAGATCAATCTGACCTACCGCTGCAATCAGCGTTGCCTGCATTGCCACGTCAATGCCGGACCGACGCGTGAGGAGGCGATGACTGACGAGAACCTGGACGTGCTGCATCAGGTGATCGATGCGCATCCGGTGCAGACGCTCGACCTGACTGGCGGCGCCCCGGAGCTGCACCCACGTTTCCGCGAGATCGTTCGGCATGCTCGCCGCGAAGGCCTGCGCGTGATCGATCGCTGCAACCTGACGATTCTGAGCGAGCCGGGGCAGGAAGACCTGGCCGAGTTCCTGGCCGAGCAGCGGGTGGAGGTGACCGCGTCGCTGCCGTGCTATTCGCGGGAAAACGTCGATCGGCAGCGCGGTGATGGCGTCTTCGAGGCGAGCATCGCCGGGCTGCGCCAGCTCAACGCGCTGGGCTACGGAGACGAGAGGGGTGGGCTGACGCTGAATCTGGTGTACAACCCGCAGGGACCGTCACTGCCACCGCCACAGGCGCAACTGGAGGCGGACTACAAGGAGCATCTGGCCGAGGATTTCGGCATTCGTTTCAATCACCTGCTGACCATCACCAACCAGCCCATCGCCCGCTTCGGCAGTACGCTGGTGAGCAAGGGCCAATTTGGCGACTACCTGCAGCTGCTGCGCGACAGTTATAGGCCCGCGAATCTCGACGCGGTGATGTGCCGCCATCTGGTGAGCGTCGATTGGCAGGGCTATCTGTATGACTGCGACTTCAACCAGATGCTCGACCTGCCAATGACAGGGCCCGGGCTCGTTCACCGAGACCGCGCGCACCTGCGGGATCTGCTCGCCGTGTCGAATCTGGACGGCAACCCCATCGTCACCCGCGACCACTGTTACGCCTGTACAGCAGGGCAGGGATCGAGTTGCGGCGGCGCGTTAAACGATTGACCACCGTTGCAAAGAACGCCTGCATTGGTCCGAGCGTTATACGAGCGAAGCTTTGCAAATATCCGGATATTGCCGTCGTGCCGCGTTACACCCTGTGTGAACAGTCGTTATACATATACGTAGTTATTTGTTGAAATAATACGTATGTGTAGTAGTCTGTGTTCAGTGGCAATAACCAGGCGGAATCCAAGATGAAAGTCGAACAAACGGACAGCAAACCGGATATTGCTTCGCCCGAGGCGGGGCGAGTGGCGCTGACGTTTTTCTTCAACCTCATGCGCCTCTGGAATTGCAGCGCCGAACAACAGCGGGTGCTACTGGGGTCGGTGGGTAACACCACTTACTTCAAGTACAAGAAGCTTCCGGAGGTCCGTCTGCCGCGCGACACCTTGGAACGGATTTCCTATTTGATGGGCATTCACAAGGCCCTGCGCATCATCTTCAGCAACCAGACCGAGCGCGCATACGAATGGGTGCACAAACCCAACGATGCCGCGCCGTTCAACGGCGTAAGTGCGCTGGACTACATGCTCGGTGGGCAGGTGGTCGATCTGGCCGATGTGCGACGCTATCTCGATTGGGTGCGGGGCTGATGCAGGCGATCCTACCGGCCTGGCGACGGGCGTACCGTATCGTCAACAGCTCGTTTCCACCGCTGGCCGTGTTCGAAGACACGCTCAGCCCGGATGACCTGGAAATCGCTTTCGCGCTTGAAGCCATGACCAATGATCGCCTGCGTGAAGAGGCCGGGTCGCTCCAGCGCGTCGCGCCCGGCGACCGCGTCAGCGGACCGGGCTCGACAGCGGTGATGGCCGCCTTCACTCATATCGGCAATCCCAGCCGCTTCAGCGACGGCAGCTACGGCGTCTACTATTGCGCCAGCTCGATAGACGCCGCCATCGCCGAAACCAAGTTCCATCAGGAACGTTTCCTGGCGGCGACTCGCGAGACCAACGTGGAAATCACCGTGCGTGCCTACGTCAACAAGATCGTCAAACCCTTGATCGACGTGCGCGACCTGCCCGAGTTGCATCAGCCCGATCCGGCGGCCTATGGCAACAGCCAGGCATTTGCCCGAGAGCAGCGCGATGGCAAGACCTGGGGCTTGTTGTACAAGAGCGTTCGCCTGGAAGGGCATGAGTGCGCTGCGGCGTTTCGCCCGCGTGCCGTCTCGTTGCCGGTGCAGGGGCCACATTTCCGCTATGTCTGGGACGCCCGTACAAAGACCATTACCCATGTCATGGAACTCACCGAGGTCAAGGTCTGAGGCCGGTCGCTGGACGATTCTTGAGCGTGGTCAAGTCTGTAATCGGCTGCACTGGTTAGCCTGAGGGCACATTCTCCAGCGAAGACCGAGGCCTGCGATGGCCAAGAAGTTTCCACTCAACCCGCCGCATCCCGAGCGCATCTGCTGGGGTTGCGACCGCTATTGCCCAGCCGATTCTCTGGCCTGCGGCAACGGCGCCGGCAGAACCCAGCATCCGGCTGAAATGATGGGTGACGACTGGTATGAATACGGCGACTGGGGCGACCTGATCGCCACCGACAAGGCGGTCAAGGCTAAAAGCTAGCGCCGCTGCTGCGCCTCAATCGGCAGACGTCTTGGCCGATTGGTCGAGCATTTGCCGTACTTTGCCGAGCAGGTCGCCGATCTGGAACGGCTTGACCACCATGTCCATGCCGGCCGCGAGAAAGCGATCACGCCGCACCGCGTTTTCGGCATAACCGGTCATGAACAGCACCGGTAGCGCAGGGCGGTGGGTTCGCGCTGTGTCAGCCAGGTCCCGTCCGGAGACCTGAGGAAGCCCCACGTCCGTCAGCAGCAGGTCGATGCTCGAATCATCCTGCAGTACCGACAAGGCGGTGGCGACATCGCCCGCCTCGCTGCATCGGTAGCCGGCCTCGCTCAGCATTTCGGCCACCAGCATGCGTACCGCCGGCATGTCCTCGACGATCAGTACATGCTCGCCATTACCCTGCGGCATTTCGTTGATCGAGGCGGTGGTGCTGTGGTCGGCCAAGGCCGCCGGCAGCACCAGCGACACTTCGGTGCCTTCGCCGAAGACGCTGCTTAGCCTGGCTTCGCCACCGGATTGGCGGGCGAAGCCGTAGATCGATGACAACCCCAGCCCCGTGCCCTGGCCGAGTGGTTTGGTGGTGAAGAAGGGATCGAAGACCTTGCCGAGCACATCCGGTGCGATACCGGTACCGTCATCCTTCACCGTCAGCACGACATAGTCTCCGTCGGCCAGGTCCGCATCGCCTTCAGACCGCAAGGCCGCGGTGCGGATGGTGATGTTGCCGCCACGGGGCAGGGCATCGCGCGCATTGATGACCAGGTTCAAAATGGCGCTTTCGAGCTGGTTGGCATCGACCTGTGCCACCGCGCCCTGTTCGGACAGTTCCAGATGCAAGGATATGTGCTCGCCGATGGTTCGCTGCAACAACTCCTCAAGCGAGCGGACCTGCTCGTTGAGGTCGGCTGGGCGGGCATCCAGGGGTTGCTGGCGAGCGAAGGCCAACAAACGGTTAGTCATCGACGCGGCACTGCGAGCCGAGTTCAGCGCTGTATCGGCAAAACGCAGAACGGCATCGGTGCGGCCTTCCTGCATGCGCTTCTTCAGCAGTTCGATGCCGGTGATGATGCCGGTCAGCAGGTTGTTGAAATCGTGCGCAATGCCCCCGGTCAGCTTGCCGAGGGCGTCCATCTTCTGCGCCTGCATCAGCTGCCCTTCGGTGCGGACGCGCTCGGCGACTTCGCGGGCAAGCTCGTTATTGACGTTATCGAGCTGCTGGCGTTGCGTGCGCTCGCGTTGGCGCTGCTCGGTAACGTCTTCGATGACCACCAGACCGAGTTCCGCCGCCCGGTAAGGCGATACCTGCCACTTGGTTTCGCGCCGCTCGCCCGCCACCTGCATGATCAGGGTGTCATGCCAGCGAGCACCGCTCGCCAGGCTTTCCCGCAGGCTTCGCAACTTGGCGTCCTGCCCGCCGGCAAGGCTCGCCGTCAGCGCGGAGGCTTCGGTTTGATCGCCCAGCAACAACGACAGCGCACGGTTGCTTTCGTGAATCTGCAGCTGCGGGTCGATAACGGCGATGGGCGCCGCAACCTGGGAAAAGATGTCACGGAAACGCGCCTCGCTTTCCCGCAACGCATGCTCTGTGTCGCGCACACGCAATAGCGTACGCAAGGTCGCCAGGAGCACGTCCGGATCGACCGGGTGGATGAGATAGGCGTCTGCGCCCGCGTCCAGCCCCGTGATGATGTCGCCAGTCTGGATCGAGGCTGCCGAAACATGGATCACCGGCAGCAGGCGAGTGCGGTCATCCGTTCTGAGCTGGCGCACGATTTCGAAGCCGCTCATGTCCGGCAGGTTCACGTCGAGGATCAGCGCATCGAGCGTTTCAGTCGCGATCAGGCCGATTCCTTCGGTTCCTGTCCCGGCTTCAAGCACGGCATAGCCGTGGCGCTCCAGCACCCGACGTATTGCGTAGCGCGTCGCCGCATTGTCATCGACGACCAGCAGCCGGCTTTTATGCTCCATCGGCGGGCTCCGTCGAGATCGCTAGGGGAACCACAACGTAAAAGGTCGAGCCCACGCCTGGCTTGCTGTCCACGCCGACACGGCCACCCAGCAGCTCAGCGAACCGCTTGCACAGCGATAGCCCCAGCCCCGTGCCGCGCAGACGTTTCTGCAAGGGGGTATCGATCTGCACGAAGTCTTCGAACAGGTTGCCAAGCATGTCCTGCGGAATGCCAATGCCGGTGTCGGTCACGGCGAAGCGAACCTCGCCATCACCCTCGGGGCGGGCGGAAATACGGACTTCGCCGCTTTGAGTGAACTTCAGCGCATTGGAGATGAAGTTGCGCAGGATCTGCGCGAGCTTCTTGTCGTCCGTATAGAGCCGCGGCATGTCGTGCGGCTCTTCGAAAATCAGATCGACCGTGCCGGCATCGACGATCGGGCGAAACATCCCGCGCAGGGCCGCGAATAGATCCAGCATGTCGAACCAGGCGGGCGAGATGGTGATGCGGCCGGCTTCGATCTTGGCCAGGTCGAGCAGGTCGTCGACCATGTCGCTGAGCTCACCGGCGGCGCTGCTGATGAACAGGACCTGCTTGTGCTGTTCGGAGCTGAGCGGGCCGTCCATCTCATCGCTGAGCAGCCGCGTGATGCTGCGAATGGAGCCCAGCGGCGTGCGAAACTCGTGGCTCATGTAGGACAGGAAGCGGCTTTTCAGGTCCGACGCCTGTCTGAGCTGCTCGGCCTGAGTGTCGAGCTCGGCATAGAGCGCGAGGACACCCTGGTTGGTTTCCTCGAGTTCGGCACGCAGCAGGTCATTCTCGCTACGCAGCTGTTCGATGAGGTCGTTCGTATTCGAGTCAGTCAACGATTGCCTCCAGCGCAATCACCATAACGGTCACATCGTCGCGACCGCGACAGAAGTCGCGGTGCAGCAGCGCTGCAATAACGGCCGGGTGACGATACACCAGGCCGGGGTAGTCGCGCAGGTCCCAGCGCGATTGCAATCCATCGCTGTACATGACCAGCAACTGACCCGGGTCGACCGGGTAATCGAACGCGACGGCCTTGCGAAACTGCGAGCCCACGATGCCCGGGTGAGACGCCAGGCCGCGGCTTTTTTCAGCGGTCAGCAGGCAGGCTCCGATGTTGCCGATGCCGGCGAAACGTACCTTACCCGCGTCATACAGGGCGATGGCTGCCGCACCGCCTCGTGAACCGCTCATGGCGCGGTGCATGTCGAGCATGCTGAGCGCCGGGTCGACAAACGCGTCCGAGGCGAACGCGGCAGCCCCGGCCAGGCCAGCCTCTTCGGCATCTTCACCATGTCCGATGCCATCGATGACCAAGGCGCTCAACCGTGCGCCATCCACGGCCAGGTGCCAGACGTCGCCGCAAGCCGGGTCGTTCTTCAGGGAGTGCTGGCTGACCCCGAAGCGAAGTGGCAAGGCCGAAACGTGGCGGGGGTAAAGCTGCGCCAGAACCACTGAGCCGCGGTTGTCGGAGTGGATATCGAACAGTTGAGCCTGGCGCTTCAACGCACCGAGGCCGGTGCCCTGAGTGCCGCCGGTGGAAAAACCATCGGCCAGGCATTCGTTGGGGTTGAAGCCCGGGCCTCGGTCGATGGCGATCAGTTCGATCCCGTGACCGCTCTGGGCCGGAATCCGGCGCAGGTGCAAAGCGCCATGGTGCGCATGTTTAAGCAGGTTGGTTGCCAGCTCCGTAGCCACCAGGGCGACGCGCCCGGCATCGGTCTGATCGAATGCAAGCTCGACGGCCAACGACTGCGCGAAGCGTCGGGCATGGCCTACCTGGCTTTCGTCTTCGATGGGCAGGACGGTGGTCATCGCCCCCTGGATGTTCATGACCATTTGGTAATGCTGATGCGAGTACCGACGCCCGGCGTACTGTCGAGTTCGAACTCGTCCACCAGGCGTTTGGCGCCTGTCAGCCCAAGGCCAAGGCCACCGCCGGAGGTCCAGCCATCGGTCAACGCCAGCTTGATATCGGCGATGCCGGGGCCCTCGTCACGGAACATCAGACGGATCCCCGTGCGCGGGCCTTCGTCCAGAATCTCCCAGTCCATATCGCCGCCACCGCCGTAGACGACGGTGTTGCGAGCCAGCTCGCTGACGGCGGTGACCAGCTTGGTCTGGTCGATCAGGCGCATGCCGCAGTCCTGCGCCAGCTTGCGAACCGCTTGGCGGGCCATGACCACGTCCTGCTCGATCCGCACCGGTGTGCTGCCGCTGCTGCGCACGGTCATTTAGCGGCCATCCGTTTATGCAGCAACTGCATGCCTTTCTCGACATCGAGCGCCGTGCTGACGCCCTGTAGCGTCAGGCCCAGCTCGACCAGCGTGATGGCCACCGCCGGTTGCATGCCGACCACGACGGTTTCGGCATCCATGATGCTGGAGAGCCCCGAGATCGAGCTGATCATGCGGCCGATGAACGAGTCGACCATGTCCAGCGCGGAGATATCGATCAGCACGGCCTTGGCGGACGTTGCGCTGATGCGCTCGGCCAGGTCGTCCTGCAGCGTCATGGCCAGTTGGTCGTGCATATCGACCTGAATGGTAACGAGCAGAAACTCGCCCATTCGCAGTATTGGGATGCGCTCCATTACACCGCCTTGCTGACAGTCAGCCCGGAACGGCGCAGCGCTAATGCCAGCGCATCGGCCAGCGAAGCCTTGGTCACAATGCCCTGCAGGTCGAGCCCCAGGTGCACGATGGTCTGGGCAATCTGTGGACGTACGCCGCTGATGATGCAGTCGGCGCCCATCAGACGGATTGCCGTGACGGTTTTCAGCAGATGCTGCGCTACCAGGGTGTCCACGGTAGGTACGCCGGTGATGTCGATGATGGCGATTTCCGAGCCGGTGTCGACGATGCGTTGCAGCAGCGACTCCATCACGACCTGGGTGCGCTGCGAGTCGAGGGTGCCGATCATCGGCAGGGCGAGAACGCCGTCCCAGAGCTTGACGACTGGCGTGGATAGCTCGAGCAGCTCTTCCTGCTGACGCTTGATGACCGCCTCGCGGGACTTCTGGAAGGTACGCACCGTGTGCAGGCCCAGTTGATCGATCAGCTCGGACAGCGCCCACAGCTGCTCGGCCAGTATCGCCGGCTCATCGGCGTATTCGGCCTGCAACAGCGGCATCAACGGGCGCTTGAACGAGAAGATGAATCCAGCGGTTTGCTGCGAATCGAAGCCCAGCAATACGCGGCTGTGCGACAGCTGCTCGAGGAAGTGACGCATTTCTTCCCAGCTTGCTGCACGCAGATCGGTCGTCTCGGCCTTGCCAGCGCCTTCGATCAGCAACCGAATGAAATCGGCGGTCTGCTGGCGAAACTCTTCGGCCTTGACGTTGCGGTACATCCCGCTGGCTTCGAGTTCACGGGTCCAGCTGTCGAGCAGTTCGTGCTCTTTCTTGGCAATCACGTTGAAGGTGCGTTGTTGCAATGAGGCCATTGGCGCGGGTCCTTATGGGAGATGCAGCGTCGAGTTTTGATCCGTATTGCTGACAGGCGTTCCAGTAGAGCAGAACTACTTCTTCGGGCGCGCAGCCAGACAGCATGGATTGAGCAAGCGGAACGAGTGGAACGAGTCGAGGGCCATGACAGCCGCGCTCGGCTGAAAGGTGACGGCGGAGTGGAAAGTCTGGCATGCCTGATTGGGTGCGCATGCCCTGGGCCCGCCGGTGGCGAAGTGCGCGCATTTCGCCTCAAGTCGCACGCTTGGTCAAGTTTCGGGCGTCAACTTGCTGACCGTCCGGCAGATATCTGCTGCCTTGACTTCAAGGTTCGCCAACCGGGCCGACAACGAGACAGAGCAGTTCTGGCCAGGCAGAGCTGCCGCCAAGGCTATTTGATAAGTGGCACTTCGCCTTTATCAATTCTTAGGTCAATATCCGCGCCCCTCAACCCAGGAAGCAGACCAATGCTGGTCGGAAGCTATAACAACATTCTTGTTTTCTTCTCGTTTGTTGTTGCCATGTTGGCCTCTTACACGGCGCTGGACATGGCCGGTCGGGTTGCGACTTCAACCGGTCGCGCGGCGAGATGGTGGCTGCTCGGCGGCGCGTTCTCGATGGGCCTGGGGATCTGGTCGATGCACTTCATCGGCATGCTCGCCTTCAGCCTGGCAATCCCGCTGGGGTATGACCCCGAGATTACCGCGGGCTCGTTGGTCATTTCCATCGGCGCTTCTGCGCTGGCGTTATGGCTGGTCTGCCAGCGCGAACTGCCCTGGGCGCGTCTGGTGCAGGGCGCGCTGCTGATCGGAGCCGGTATTTCGGCAATGCACTACAGCGGGATGGCCGCGCTGCGCATTCAGCCCGGTATCGTCTATGACCTTGCCTGGCTGGTCGCCTCGGTGGTGGTTGCCGTGATTGCTTCGGGCGCGGCGCTATGGCTGGCCTTCCGGCTGCGTGCCAACCTGCAGCATGTACGCGCCTGGCGCGGCGCTGCTGCGCTGGTGATGGGGCTGGCAATCGTCGGCATGCATTACACCGGCATGGCCGCGGCGGGCTTTCCAGAGGGCAGCTTCTGTGGCGCAGCCAACGGCGTGAATACCAACTGGCTGGCCTTGCTGGTCATCGTGCTGACCCTGGCCGTGCTGGCGATTACGCTGATCGTCTCGGTGCTCGATGCACGCCTGCAAGCGCGCACCTCGGTGCTGGCCAGCTCGTTGGAAAAAGCCAATTCCGAACTGATGCAGTTGGCGCTGCATGACAATCTGACCCGTTTGCCGAACCGTTTGTTGCTGGAAGATCGCCTGAGTCAGGCGCTGAAAGTGGCGCAGCGCGAGGGCAGCTGCTTTGCCGTGATGTTCATGGACCTCGATGGGTTCAAGGCGGTAAACGACGCCTACGGTCACCATCTCGGCGACCAGTTGCTGATCGGCGTGACCGAGCGGCTGCGTGCCTGCGTGCGCGCCCAGGACACGCTGGCACGCCTCGGTGGCGATGAATTCGTGCTGCTGGCCGCTATCTCGGGGCCAGACGATGCCGCCACCCTCGCTGAGAAACTGGTGCAGTGCATCAATGAACCCTTCGTGCTGTCGCGCTATACCCTAAGCGTCTCGCTGAGCATCGGTATCGCCGTGTATCCGGGCGACGGCGATGTGGAGCGGGATCTCCTGTTACATGCCGATGCCGCGATGTATCACACCAAGAACGCGGGCCGGAACGGTTACAGCTTCTTCGAAGCATCGATGAATGCGAATGCGGTGGAACACCTGCAGCTGCTTCACGATCTGCGGCTCGCCGAGGCCAACGGTGAGCTGCGCCTGTACTACCAACCCAAGTTCGAAGCGCCGGCCGGCCCGGTGCGCGGCTTCGAGGCCTTGCTGCGCTGGCAGCATCCTCGGCGCGGCATGCTGTCGCCCGACATGTTCTTGCCGATGGCGGAAAAAACCGGATTGATCGTGCCGATAGGCAAGTGGGTGCTGAACGAGGCCTGTCGACAGCTGCGTGAATGGCATGAGCAGGGGCTAAGCAGCTGGACGGTGGCGGTCAATCTGTCGGCGGTGCAGTTCGAACAACCGGATCTGCTCGAGGTGGTTATCGACGCCATCGAGCGCCACAACATCCCAGCCGAAATGCTGACCATCGAGGTCACCGAAACGGTGGCCATGCGCAACCCGGAAACGACCATCGAAACGCTGGAGAAACTGACGGCAATGGGCGTGAAGGCGTCCATCGATGACTTCGGTACCGGCTATTCGAGCTTGCTCTACCTCAAGCGGCTGCCGGCCAGCGAGCTGAAAATAGACCGCGCGTTCGTCAAGGAGATGAGCGTGGGCAATGAGGACTCCGTCATCGTGTCGGCGATCATCGCGCTGGCCAAGGCGTTGGGGCTGCAGGTCGTTGCCGAAGGCGTGGAAACCACCGAGCAGCAGCACTACCTGACCGGGCTTGGTTGCGAAACGCTGCAGGGTTTTCTGCTGGACCGGCCGATGACGCCCCTGCAGATCCGCGCACGGATTGCCCAGGCGCAACCGGGAGAGTCGGTGTTCACGACAACGCGGTCGGCTCAGATCGAGCCGGCCTGATCGGTCAAAAAGACGAACCTCAGAACCAGCGGTCGTTGCGTTTGCGGCCGCGCGTCATGGCGGGAATGATCAAACCGGCCAGTAATCCTGCGCCGGCAATACTGCCGCCGTACACCATGTAGCGCATCAGCACCTGATTGTTCTCGTCGCCCAGCCGTGCCTCGGCGTCGCGCAATTCCGACTCGGTGGCGGTCAATGCTTCATCCAGCGCCTTGCGGCGTGCTTCGAGTTCATCGATCAGCGCTTTGCGTGAATCGAGGGTTTCCTGCATGCCCTGGACGCGCGTCTTCCAGCTGTCGTCGATGGTTTTCAGTTCCTCACTGAGTTCGGCAACCTTTTGTTCCAGTTCCGGTACTCGCTCTGCCTGGCCAGGTACATCCTGCAGATCACTCGTGCGGATCCAGACGCGGTCGCCGTTCTCGCCGCGGACCTGGCTGTAGTCACCACTGGTGTCGAGCAACTCGACCTTCTGGCCGGAGGTGAGGCTGCCGACGATGCGATAACCATCGGTGGGGCCGCTGCGTACGTAGGTGCTCAAGGTGTCGCTGACCCAGCGATCGTTGCTGGCCTGTTGGGCGTGGGCTGGCGACAGGGCTGCCAGCAAGGCGCCGAACAGCCCGGCACGAAGGGTGCGGCGCTGGGCTATCGACAGGGAAATGGGGGAGGGACGTGAATTGAAGTGACGAGATAAGGGCATGGTGGTCTTCGCGCTGACTGAAATGAAGGCCCGGTGGATGGGCCAAAAAACCGAAAAAATGAACCGGCTGACGAAACCGCCAAGAGCCTGCCGAAAACGAGAAAAGGCAGGTTTTCCGGAGGTGCTGATCGAGCAGGAGGATGCATTCTCCCGCCGTTTGGCCTGTAGCCTGGCGTAATGCCGCAGCCAGGACTGACAATAAAAAACCGCGCAGGTTCACCAGATATTCATGTTTTCGTGCTGGCTGTCCCGTTGGGGTGGACAACGCACCTTCCAGATTTGGACCTGAGCCTCGGCCTGGCCGGACATAGAAAGGTGCTCTGTCGATGCGCGTCGCTACAAGACCTCGACCTGCTGCGCTCGGATCAGTACCTGCTCCTGGCGAAAGCGCTTCTCCAAGGAGGCCCGATAGTCCTGCCACCAGGCACGATCGAGCTCGGCCGTCATGACCTCGTAGATCAGCAGATCGTCGCGCACCGCGTGATTGGCGTCTTCTTGCCACAGCCCCTTGGCCGGCGCTCGGGTGTGCGCGGTCAAGCCGCCGAACCGTTCGAGCAGTTCTTCGCGAACCTGGGCAAACAACGCATTCGGCAAGGGCTCCCGGTCGTTGTCGTATAACGGCAGGAGAAGGTGGATCAGGTGCATGGGCAGCTCCGCGCGCAGTAGGGCTCTCCCTGCTTCGACCTCGGCCTGCGCCGCTCGGCGGTGTGCTGCGGATAAACGGACGCAGGGCGCTATTGGCCGAGCCGCGCGGGCCGGCTGATGGGCGGGGACGAATTTGCCGGCGTCAGCAGACTCCAAGTCAGACAAGAACCCTGCTGGAGGTAGTCCTAAATGGAAACGTCGAATCCATCGGTAAGTGCGCTGCAGAAGGCTCAGGACATCACGTCACGCTGGGCCGACGGCGAGCTGGGTGCCGAAGACGCGCAGCACGGGCTCAAGGCCGTGTTCGACGGGTGGCAACCCGGTGAGGCGCGCTCGGAAACCGAGCAGATCGCCGAGACCTCGCTGGCTGCGGCACGGATCGCCTTTCAGGACTGGCAGCAGCGCGGCGAAAACTGTGAGGAGCTGGTGACTCAGCTGCGCTGGATCCTCGACCCGTCGAAAGATGGCATTGCTGACCCGGCGCTCAACGTGTACGCACCACAACGCCCTGAATAAGCCGTACCGCATCAGCGCATCAACAGCATGACGAGCGTGATCGCCAGGCCCAATGACACAGCCTTCCAGAACAACACCGGATTGCGCTCCATCAGTGGCGGTCGCGCCTTGTTGAGAAAGGCCTGGTTGGGCTGACGCAATTCGAACACGAATTCCGAGAGGTCTTCATAGCGCTTGTACGGATCGGGGTGCAGCGCCTTGCGCAACACGTCGTCGATCCACGCCGGGACGGGTACTTCTCGGTCATGTTCGCGAATCGGGCGGTAGCTGAGTCTGTTCTGGGCGGCGCGGTTACGGCACTGCGCGACCTGCAGGCCATAGGGCAGTTTGCCGGTCAGCATCTGATAGGTGATGACGGCCAGCGAGAACAGGTCCGAGCGAGGCGTGCCGCTTTCGCCGAGGAAATATTCCGGGGCGGTGTACTGCGCGGTGCCCAGCAGTTCACTGCGCTCGATCGGCGAGGCGACCTCCAGGATGCCGGCAACGCGCGTCGAACCGAAATCGATGATCTTCACCGTGCCGGTCGCATCGATCATGACGTTCTCGGGACGTAGATCCTGATGCAGCATTTCCAGCCGGTGAAAGGCGCGCAAGCCCTTGGCGATCTGCTCGACGATGCCGCGTACCGTCTCCAGATCTGGCCAAGGGTGGTCGATCATCCACTGCGTCAATGTCTGGCCGTCGATGAATTCGCTGACGCTGTAGAGAAAGTTGCGCTTGCGTGTCTGCCGGCACGGCTGGGCCACATGCGCGCTGTTGATTCGCCGCGCGACCCACTCTTCGGTGAGAAAGCGTTCGAGATAGGCCACGTCCCGCTGCAGGTCCATCGACGGCGTCTTGATGATCACCGGCGTGTCGTCGTCATTGTCGGTTGCCAGATAGACGTGGCTGCGGCTGCTGGCATGCACTTCGCGAACGATGGTGTAGCCATCGAACCGCGCCCGTGCCTCGAGAGCGGGCGGGAAGGGCAACTCGGTGAGGTGCTGATAGAGCTCGTCCGGGGCATGCAGTGGCAACTGCTCGATGCGCAGAATCTGCACTGTGAGGTTGTCGTCGCTGCCGCGTTGCAGCGCTTCGTTGACGATCGCTCGCGCGGCAGCGTCCAGATCAGCCGCATGCCGCGCGATGGCCTCGTTCATGAAGTGCGCGCTGGCGAACTCGTACACCCCATCGGTGGCCAGGACGAAGATATCGCCGACCTCCACCGGTTCGGCGCGGTAGTCGATTTCCAGCTGCGGATGGATACCCAGCGCCCGGCTCAGGTAGCTCTTCTCGTCGGACAGCCAGAGGCGATGGTCGTTGGTGAGCTGCTCCAGCGTCTTGCCCTGGACGCGATAGACCCGCGAGTCGCCGGCGTGGAAGAGGTGCGCAGTGGTCGATTTGATGACCAGCGCGCTGAAGGTGCAGACGTAGCCGCGGTCCCTGTCGTAACGATACGGGCTCTGTTGGCTTTGCGCATGCAGCCAGGAGTTGGTCGCCATCAACACCCGCTGCGCGGAGGTTTTCACCGACCAGGCGTCCGAGGTGCAGTAGTAGTCGGCGAAGAATCCAGCCACGGCCGATTCGCTGGCGATATGGCTGACGGCGCTGCTGCTGATGCCATCGGCTATCGCAAGGGCGATGCCCTTGCTGCTCAACTGCGGCTCTTTGGGGATATAGGCGCCGTGGAAATCCTGATTGCTTTCCTTGCGGCCCTTGTCGCTGTGTTGGCCCAGTGAAACCTGAAGTTGGCTGCTCATTCGTTGAGATCGACAGTTGGCGATGGTGGTTGTGTTGACGGCAGGCGCCTGGCCTCAGCGAAGGGAGGTGCGCTGGGTGTCATGCCTGACGCTACGGTGATCATCGTCGCCCCCTCACCCTAGCCCTCACCCCAGAGGGGCGAGGGGGCGGTCCGAGTTGGCTGGGATCGCGGTGGCTGGCTTGGTGCCGCATTGGGCAGGGAACCGGCGGTCGCAGGTTTTTCACGCCAGGAATGAAAGGGCTCGATTCGAGTTGACTGGTGCGGTGGCCGCAGGCTTGTCTCCCTCTCCCCTTTGGGGAGAGGGCTGGGGTGAGGGGCGGCGGTGGGCAGGACGCATGACGCTTCGACACCACAGGGCCCCAGCCAGTACCAAGTCAGTCTCAGCGCGCCAGTGCACGCTTCGGTGCAGTCCGGACGTGGGTGGTATAGAGCGTCAGGCCAGTAAAGGCCAGGCCGCCAACGAGGTTGCCAAGCGCAGTGGGGATTTCGTTCCAGATCATGTAATCCATCACCGAAAAGCCGCCGCCCATGATCATCGCCGAGGGGAACAGGAACATGTTCACCACCGAATGCTCGAAGCCCATGAAGAAGAACAGCATGATCGGCATCCACATGGCGATGACCTTGCCGCTCACCGAGGTCGAGATCATCGCCCCGACCACGCCCATCGAGACCATCCAGTTGCACAGCATGCCGCGCACGAAGATGGTGAGCCAGCCGGCCAGACCGTACTCGGCATAGCCTAGGGTGCGTGACTCGCCGATATGGGCGATTTTCTCGCCGACCGGCCCTGGCGCCGTACTGAACCCATAGGTGAAGACGAAGGCCATCATGAAGGCCACCGTGAGCGCCCCGGCGAAGTTGCCGGCAAACACCAGCCCCCAGTTACGCAACACCCCGTTTACGGTGACGCCCGGACGCTTGTCCAGCAGCGCCAGCGGCGTCAGGACGAACACTCCGGTGAGCAGGTCGAAGCCCATCAGGTAGAGCATCACGAACCCCACCGGGAACAGCACCGCGCCGAGCAGCGGCGAGCCGGTCTGGGTCGCGATGGTCACCGCGAACACCGCGGCCAGGGCCAGAATCGCCCCGGCCATGAAGGCACGGATCAAGGTGTCGCGGGTGGACATGTAAATCTTCGATTCACCGGCGTCGACCATTTTGGTGACGAATTCCGAAGGGATGATGTAGGACATGGCGGTTACTCTGTGAGCGTTGTGAGAGCCCGACGGGGCGAGCTGGATTCGTTGCTGGCCCAGCGAATCGCTGGATAATGCGCGCTACTGACTGATAAAACTCGCGGCCAAGACCGCTCCCACCGTTGGCTCGATCGTGGAAGCCTTGGGAGCCTGGTCTCGACCGCGAAAACTCAGGCGACGGCAATCTCCACCGCTTCGCCATTGAGCCGCACCGGCCAGACGCGCAGGCGCTGCTCGGGGTATTCCAGGCAGGTACCGTCGGCCAGGCGGAAGTGTTGCTTGTACAGCGGTGAGGCGATCACCAGGTCGCCCTTGAGCTGCCCGACGATGCCGCGGCCGATAACGTTGGCGCCCGACTTCGGATCCTTGTTCTCGATGGCGAACACCTGATCACCCGTCTCGGTATGAGGCAGGTGAAACAGCGCCACCTGCTTGCCGTCGAGCCAGGCGACCACTCCGGAATTGGCCACCAGGTCGCGGCGGCTGCACAGCGCGCGCCAGCTGGCGGATTGAACGGACTCAATACGTACGGCGTTGGACTGGCTCATCAGAGCACCTCCTCGGTGACGGGAATCAGGTGAAGTTCGTGTGCATGCACCGGCCGACGCTGGCCGCGCTCCTTGACGAAGTGGATGTCCGGATCGCCGCGCCGGTCGTTGACGAAGGTGCGGAAGCGCTTGAGTTTTTCCGGGTCCTTGATGGCGTTGGCCCACTCGCATTCGTAGCGGTCAACCACCAGCTGCATCTGCGCTTCCAGTTCGGCGGCGAGGTTCAGGCTGTCGTCGATGATCACCTCCTTGAGGTAATCGAGGCCGCCTTCCAGCGATTCGCGCCAGACCGAAGTGCGCTGCAGCTTGTCCGCGGTGCGGATGTAAAACATCAGGAAGCGGTCGATGTAGCGCACCAGGGTTTCATCGTCGAGGTCGGTGGCGAACAGCTCGGCGTGGCGCGGGCGCATGCCGCCGTTGCCTGCGACATACAGGTTCCAGCCGTTTTCGGTGGCGATGACGCCGATGTCCTTGCTCTGCGCCTCGGCGCATTCACGGGTGCAACCGGAGACGCCGAACTTGATCTTGTGAGGTGAGCGCAGGCCCTTGTAGCGGTCCTCCAGACGCAGTGCCATGCCGACGCTGTCCTGCACGCCGTAGCGGCACCAAGTGCTGCCGACGCAGGATTTCACCGTGCGCAGCGACTTGCCGTAGGCGTGACCGGTCTCGAAGCCGGCCTCGATCAGCTCGCCCCAGATGTCCGGCAGTTCGTGCAGCTGCGCGCCGAACAGGTCGATGCGCTGGCCACCGGTGATCTTGGTGTAGAGGTCATATTTCTTGGCGACTGCACCGAGCGCGATCAGCTTGTCCGGGGTGATTTCTCCGCCGGCGATGCGCGGCACCACCGAGTAGGTGCCGTTCTTCTGCATGTTCGCCATGAAGGTGTCGTTGGTGTCCTGCAGCGGGATCAGCCCCGGATCGGTGATGGGCTGGTTCCAGCAGGAGGCCAGGATCGAACCCACCGCCGGCTTGCAGATATCGCAGCCGGTGTGGCCGCGGCCGTGCTTGGCTAGCAGTTCTTCGAAACTGATGATCCCTTCGACGCGCACGATTCCGTAGAGCTCCTGACGGGTGTGAGCGAAGTGC
The DNA here is from genome assembly GCF_019090095.1 of Stutzerimonas stutzeri. NCBI lineage: Bacteria > Pseudomonadati > Pseudomonadota > Gammaproteobacteria > Pseudomonadales > Pseudomonadaceae > Stutzerimonas > Stutzerimonas stutzeri. The sequence goes on from NZ_JAGQFP010000001.1 coordinate 396,469, forward strand.
TCGCACAGGCTCTTATCGACTTCGACGCCGCGTGCGGTCAGCTCATGCTCGAACACCTGCTTGAGCAGCGCGCTGCAGCCGCCGCAGCCAGTACCGGCCTTGGTCGCGGCTTTCAGCTCGCCCAGATCGGTGATGCCGGCGTCTACCTGGCAGCACACCGCGCCCTTGGTGACGTTGTGGCAGGAGCAGATGGTGGCGGTGTCGGGGAGGGCGTCCGCGCCCAGCGTCGGCGCGCCATCGGACAGCGGCAGGATCAGGCTGGACGGGTCGGCCGGCAGCTTGATGCCGTTCTGCGCGTATTGCAGCAGGGTGTCGTAATAGCTGTTGTCGCCAATCAGCACGGCGCCGATGACGCGTTTGCCGTCCTCGGAAAGGACCAGGCGCCGGTAGCTGGCATTGGCCTCATCGATAAAGCGGTAGCTCTTGGCGCCGGGCGTGGCGGCATGGGCATCGCCGATGGAGCCGACATCGACGCCGAGCAGCTTGAGCTTGGTGGACATGTCGGCGCCGCTGAACGGCTGGTGCGGTTCGCCGCAGAGCAGGGCGGCGAGGTTGCGCGCCATGGTGTAACCGGGCGCAACCAGGCCGAAGACCATGCCGTTCCAGGACGCACATTCACCGATGGCGAAGATCGAGAGATCGCTGGTGCGGTAGTCGCCGTCGATCACCACGCCGCCGCGCGGTGCGATTTCCAGCCCGGCGCTGCGGCCCAGGGCATCCTGCGGTCGGATGCCGGCGGAAAAGACGATCAGGTCGGTTTCCAGATACTCACTTCTACCATCGGCGCCATCCTGGAAGTTCATCCGGTAGGCGTATTCCTCGCCGACGATGATTTCCTGCGTGGCGCGCGATAGGTGAACGCCGACGCCCAGCGCCTCGATGCGGGCCTTGAGTGCCTTGCCACCTTCTTCATCGAGCTGCACCGGCATCAGGCGCGGCGCGAACTCGACCACATGGGCTTCGAGGCCGAGGGACTTGAGCGCGTTAGCCGCCTCCAGGCCGAGCAGGCCGCCGCCGACTACTACGCCGCGCTTGGCATTGCTGGCCGCGGCGCGGATGGCATCAAGATCGTCCAGCGTGCGGTAGACCAGGCGCGAGTTGCCCTCGGCGCCCGGAATCGGCGGCACGAAGGGGTAGGAGCCGGTGGCCAGGATCAGTTTGTCGTAGGGCTGGCGGCCTTCGGCGGTGACCACTTCCTTGCGCTCGCGGTCGATCTCCAGCACCTGCACGCCGAGGTGAACGTGCACGCCGTGGGTGGCGTAATAATCGGCTTCGCACAGGGCCAGGGAGTCGGCATCGCGACCCCCGAAATACTCGGACAGATGCACGCGGTCATAGGCGCGCTGGCGCTCCTCGCCGTACACATGGATCTGGTACTGGCCCAGCGCGCCGCGCTCGACCAGTTGCTCGACGCAGTGGTGGCCCACCATCCCGTTGCCGATAACGACCAGCGTTTCACTCTTGATCGGGGTGACGATTGCGTTCATGACCGGTTCCTCCGTCGAAGCCGCGGTGCGGCGTCGTCGCACAAAAACAAAAAGGCGCCTGGAGCTGTCGGGCAGCTCCAGGCGCCTTTGCCTGGTATTCGTAGGTTGTGGAGGTGACTATTCGAGCCTCGTTGCCCGTTGCACCTGTCCCGCGCCGTTTACGGCGGATGGTCTTCGCTGACCGCGGGTGCGCTGCCAAATCAGTTGGCAGGCGTTGACCAGGCTTTTGCAGGTTGCGTGCCAGCCTGAACGAGGCGTTCGGCAGTGTGGGCTGCTAGAGGGTGCGGGTTGGCTGAAGCCCGCTTTTACGCGGGTGAGCACGGGGAGGGCCGAGCCGTGCGTCGCCTTGGTTTGGCGACACCCTTGAACCACAAGGGTGCGGTTCTCATTAGTGGCTCCCTTTTTTGGGGCGATGGGCTGAACTTCGTCATCTATAACCGACTAAGGTAGCCATACGCCGCCGAACCAGGCGCCGTGGACTGGCCCGTAGGTCGCGCTCGCGGCCTGACAGCCCGGTCCGCGCCACTTGCCAATCCATCTGACGAATCGCGGAGATCATGTGAACAAGGTCGTCGAGCAACCCCTCTTGCTGGGCATGATGCGCCTGATGCAATACCCCGAACTGGCGCAGCCGCAGGCGCTGCTGGGCTTTCTGGAGCGCTGCGCCGAGCGTGGCGTAAGCGGCTTCGATCACGCCGACATTTACGGTGCAGGTGAGTGCGAGGCGCACTTCGGGGCTGCGCTGAAACTACGGCCGGCGCTGCGCCAGCAGATCCAGCTGATCGGCAAGGCCGATATCGTGCCGGCCTCGCAGGATCGCTCCCGTTGGCAGGTCAAGCACTACAACACTCAGGCGGCATACCTCACCGAGGCCGTCGAACGCTCGCTGAAGCGGCTCGGCGTCGAACGCCTGGATGGCTTTCTCCTGCATCGCCCCGATCCCTTGCTGCGAGTCGACGAGGTCGCTCGAACGCTGGACGATCTGGTTGGTAGTGGCAAGGTCGGCTGGTTGGGTGTCTCCAACGCCGAGTTGCTGCACTGCCAGACGCTGGCACGTGAACTACCGCTGCGCTGCAACCAGATCGAGCTGTCCTTGCAGGCGCAGGACGCCGTTTGGGACGGTCGCTTGCATGCCATGGAAAGCGAAGGGCTGCACGTGCTGGCCTGGTCACCGATGGGTGGCGGACGGTTCGGCGCGCACTTGCAGCGTGCACTCGACGAGGTTGGCGCAGCGCTGGGCGCCACGGCCAATCAGGTGGCCCTGGCCTGGCTGCGCAAGCTTCCCGGCAAGCCCGTGCCAATCCTTGGCAGCCTGCGTTGGGAGCGGATCGAGGAAGCACTTAACGGAGCCGAGCTGACGCTGGACACCCAGGCCTGGTTCTACCTCGCGGAGGCGGCCCGAGGTCACGAAGTCGCCTGATACGTGGCCCATGGCAGGCGGTATGCGGCAGTAGCGTTGGTGTGCGTCGGCTTATCGGCGCTTTCTCAGTTGTCGCCATGTTTCTGACATAGTCGATTCTTATGGTTGTTCTCCGTTGCCAGAGCGTCGTGCATGTCGCGCGGCGCCGGCTCCGACCGGATGGAGAGACTGACTCATGCGAATTCCGAACCCGTTGATCGTGGTGCTTGCCGCTGCGATCTCCGCCCCCGCCGTGGCTGCCAGCAACACCTTGGTGGGCTGGGCCATGATGCCTGCCGATACCTTTTCCGATGGCCCGACGTCGGGTCAGATGGCCAGCGCGAACCCCTACGGCACCTTCACACCGCCGTACGAAGACCGCCAGCCGGTACAGGGTTTTTCCGCCGTGCTGCCGGGCGCGGACGAGAACAGCTTCATTTTCATGACCGACAACGGCTTCGGTGGGCAGGCGAACTCAGCCGACACCCTGTTGCGGCTATACAGCGTGCGGCCCGACTTCCGTACCGCCAATGGCGGCAGCGGCAAGGTCAGTGCGAGCGATTACCTCAGCGGTGCACCCTTGGCGCGCTTTACTCATCCGTCGCGCCTGACGCTCAACGATATCAACCAGAAGCTCGAACTGCCGATCCAGGCCGATTACCGCTTCTACTACAACGATGGCTCCAAACCGCGCGTCGATAGCGCCATCAATTTCGGCCGCTTGCTGACCGGTGCCGACCTGGACGTCGAGTCGGTGCGCCGCGACAAGAATTGCGCCGTGTGGTTTGGCGATGAGTTCGGTCCCTACCTGATCAAGACCGACGCCTCCGGCACCGTCATGCGCAGTGCCATTTCCTTGCCCGGCGTTTACGCACCGCAGCACGCTGACGTCGTGGCGGGGCGCGCGACTGCCAACCTGGCGGGGTCGGGCGGTTTCGAGGGCATGGCGATCAACCCGCGCGGCGACCGTCTCTATGCGTTGCTGGAGAAGACCGTCAACGGTGATCCAGCCGGCACCTTGCGTATCAACGAGTTCGACATCGATCAGGAGCGCTACACCGGCAATCTGTTCTTCTATCGCCTGCAAGCGCCCGAACATGCCATCGGTGACATGACCGCCATCGACGACACCCGCTTTCTGGTGATCGAGCGCAATGGCGCGACCGCCACCAACGGCACGCCGTTCAAGAAGATCTACCTGATCGATATCCGCGGTGTCGCCAGTGGCGGGACGGTGCGCAAGACCGAGCTGGTCGACCTCATGCAGCTGGCTGATCCGAACGACCTGAACGGTGACGGTCAGCGCTGGTTCACCTTCCCGTACGTGACCATCGAGAGCGTACTGCCGCTGGATTCGCGCACCTTGCTGGTGGCCAATGACAACAATTTCCCGTACGGCGGAGGCCGCGGTCTCAATGCGGACGTCACCGAGTTCCTGAAGATTCGCCTGGCCAGTCCGATTCCCGGTGTGCGCCCGCCACATCTTCAACAGGCCAGGGACGCGCGCCGCTGCGAGATGCCCGCTGGGCTGGGGCAGGGCTGAACGGGCCTGCCCGTTGGGCTGCGCTTGGGGCGACGTAAAAGCCGCGAGCAGCCATGTTGCAGCGCTATGCGAGCGGAAGCCGCGCGGCTTTCGTAGGCGCTAACGTGTCGCCAACACGATATGGTCAACGACCGGCATCGTGCCCCGACAGACGCTCACCAGGGCTTCGCCAGCAGTTCCGGCGAAGCCGCCTGGGTTGCTGGCCCCTGGTCTCACGCCTCGCCGACCTGCACCACCAGCTTCCCAAAATTCTTCCCTTCGAGTAGCCCGATAAAGGCCTCTGGCGCATTTTCGAGCCCCTGGACGATCTGCTCGCGGTACTTGATCTTGCCCTGGGCGTACCAGGCGCTCATGTCACGTGCGAACTCGTCGTAGCGGTGGCCGTAGTCGTTGAAGATGATGAAGCCCTGCATGCGCATGCGCTTCTTCAGAAGGGTATCGAGCAGCAGCGGCAGGCGATCCGGTCCGTCCGGCAGATCGGTGCTGTTGTACTGGGCGACAACGCCGCATACCGGCACTCGGGCGCTGGTGTTGAGCAACGGCAGCACCGCATCGAACACCTTTCCACCGACGTTCTCGAAATAGACGTCGATGCCTTCCGGGCACTGTGCGGCCAACTGCTGCGGGAAGTCCTGGGCCCTGTGATCGATGCAGGCATCGAAGCCGAGCGTCTCGGTCGCATGCCGGCATTTTTCCGGGCCGCCGGCAATCCCCACCACTCGGCAGCCCTTGAGCTTACCGATCTGTCCAACCGTCGCGCCGACAGGGCCGGTGGCTGCCGCCACCACGAGCGTCTCGCCGGCCTTTGGCTGGCCAATGTCGAGCAAGCCCATATAGGCCGTGAAGCCGGGCATACCCAGGACACCCAGCGCGTGTGAGGGATGCGGCATGTCCGGGGCGAGCTTGATCAGCCCTTTTCCGTCAGACAGGCCATAGTCCTGCCAGCCGTTGCCGCCGAGTACCCAGTCGCCCGCCTGATAATCGGAATGACGCGACTCGACGACCCGGCAAACGGTGCTGCCAACCATCACATCGCCCACTTCCAACGGCGGCGCGTAGGACGGGCCGGCACTCATGCGACCGCGCATATAAGGGTCCAGCGACAGATAGACGGTGCGCAGCAGTAGCTGACCGTCAGCGGGCACCGGTACCGGGCCGATTTCCAGCCGAAAGTTGCTCGGGGTCGGCGCACCGTGCGGACGTGAGGCGAGGTGAATACGACGGTTGTGTTGCGTCTGTTGTGCCATGGATGTCTCCAGAAGAGCTGGATAGGTCAAGGTGGGAGCGTGCTGCGCGTCCTGCGTTCCTTTCAGCGCATAGGCGGTTGGCATTTGCTGCAACAGGCGACTGAAAAGGTCACGCGGCCGATGCGCTTCGCGTCCGGCGTCGGCTTACTGGCCGATCAGGTTGATCGAGTTGTTGGGCATGTTTTCAACCGATTGGGCCTGGGACAGCAATTGCGAAACCATCGACAGCACGGCACCGGACTGTCCACCGTCCAGCCCAGAGGGGATCGCGTATTGGTCGCCGGCAAACTCGATGTTGACGACCGAATCCCTGATCCGACCCTTCAGCACGCGGATGATGGGCTGCTCACCGGTGTGCGTTCTGGTGGTCAGCAACGCGCCGTTCTCCTGTTCGCGTACGCATTCACCTAGATAGTCGAAGACGTCTGCGAGCGAACGGGTACGTAGTTCAACCTTGCCGATGCCCTCGGCTTCGAAGTACACGCGACCTCCGCCCACGCTGCCGAAGAAGTCAGGATCGCCCAGGCGGAACGCCTTTTGGTTCTCCAGCTCGCAGCGAGCACGCTTGAACAACGCTTCGCTAGGCAGTGAAAAGCAGAACCGTGCGCTTTCCACCGACTCAGTGAGTTGATAACGGCCCTTTCCGCGGGTTTCGATGAGCAGGTTCTCCTTGCGCGCGGAAATCAGCTGATCGAGGGAAGGGGCCTGCTCGAGTGCGAGTTCCGGCCCATAAGGGCTAACGAGCAGGACGGTTTCCATGCTGATCCCCTGATCGACGAGACGGTTCACCAGCTGTTGAAAACGCTCGAACTCCGCGGGTTCCGATGGGTTGTTGTAGAAGCGCTCCGCGCCCTCGGGGCTCTGGATATGTGCGCTTTCCAGAAACAGGGACAGAATCAGCTCGGGTGCATGGTCCTGGCGCAACATGAGGGCCAACGAAGCGGTACTGATCGGAGCGATATAGCCGCGGTAGAACTCTTGATTGTCCTGCGTGGATACATCGAACCCGGGCCCCTGTTCGACCGACATGTGCGGATTGAAGCTGAAGTCCGACGGCGCATCGCCACCGAACGGTACGGTCAGATTGGCACCGGCGTAGACACGGCTGCGACCGCGGATGGTAGTCACCGTTGTGAAGTGCGCAGGCAGCGACGCGCTGCGGCGCACGATGTTGAGCAGTAGCGCTTCGTCCTGTAGCCGACTGTAGTCCTGGTTGATGGTCGCCATGGCAGAGTCGAGGCGTTCGGTACCGGCACAACCGGCCAGAATGCCGAGCGAAGCCGCGGCCAATAGTTGTCTAGCCAGCATGCAGCGGCTCATCGATATGTATTTCCTGATTGTCGGTTCGCTTGGGTCGCAACAGCATGTCCAGGCTGACGACACGAGCAGTCACCAACCTGAACCGACTAGCCGGCCAGCTCGTTATTCGTCGCCCTGCGCCTTGTACCTCAAGCCAGTGCGCGTGCAGGGGTTGCCCGGGACTGGGTTTCGCCGCTCAAAAAATAACCAGCGGTATCCAGCCGTATGGCTATTCGAGCTCTCCGGGTGTCGCGGAGGTGTGGGCCGGGTCGTCGGTGACCGTTTCCTGCTCGGTGCGGTGCATGTTCCGGTTAGGCACCGAATCGTTCTCGGGAAGCCCTTTGACCACCCGGCCGTCCTCGGTGACGATCTGCCCCTGTTCGTTACGGTGGGTTTCGAGCTTTTCCTGCGGCGTGGGATTGCCCATCGGGCTGGGCCGCGCCCCTTGGTCCGCGCTCGGGATGCCTGCCGGCTGCTGGGCGAACACCGGCTGGGCCGTGGCAGCCAACAGCGTGGCTATTGCCAATGAAGCTAGAACGGGCTTGTACATACTGTTCTCCTTTCGCTACGCCAATGAGCGGGTCGGGTGGCCGGCTCCCCTTGCTGAGAGGCCCGGCTGTCAAGGGTCAGTGAGTTGTGGCGCCTTCAGGCTTGCATACCAGCAAGGCGACCGGCCCGCCGGAGGAATATTTGCCTGGCACGCGCATGACGGCTTCTTCGTTTGGGTTAACCGACACCGCCGGTGCAGCCGTCATCGCGGTTTCGTCAGGCAGGGCATGAAACTGACACGAGGCTATCGCTTCGCTGCGATTGGTTACCTTGATGGCTGGAACGCCTACCAGATCCGACTTGCTCGAGGATGTCCCCGGTACGCCCAATTCTTCTATCTCAAGGTCCATACCGTTCAAGCGTGTGGTGACCAAGGGCTCCTGACCGAGCGTGGGGAGCGCAAATGTCAGGCTGACCAGCGCCAATAAAGCTCGCTTCATTCTGCTTCCTCCATAGGGCTATTCACTATGTGAACAGGGCCCAGGCGTTGAGTTCGGGAATTCGAACGACTGGCAGCGCGCTCGTGCTGAATACGTGGTGTGCAGTGCCGGTCATATTTCGTTGTACTCACTGAACCCCGATTGGCTTCCCGGGTCAGAGCTGAGCGTCATGGCAGAGCCCATGACGTCGCCGTAGCGCACCGTTTGCTGCGCTATGCGCTCAGGTTGACGTTCAGTCACCGGGTTCGATTCCAACCGTCTAATTGCCCAGATACCGAGCATCTCAATGGATCAGATATACGCCGTCGTACTGTCGTACAAACGCAAGGGTTTGCTGAAGCGCTGCCTGGATGGAATCAATGCCCAGACGCGGCGTTGCGACGCCGTGATCGTCGTGGACAATGCCAGCAATGACGGTACCGAGGAGATGCTGCTGGAGTCCGGTATCGATAACCTCAAGGTCTACGTGCTGTCGCAAAACACCGGTGCTTCGGGTGGGTTCAGCGCGGGATTCCGCATCGCCTATCAGCAGGGCGCCGATTTCGTCTGGATGATGGATGACGACGTCATCCCCGAGCCTGACGCGCTGGAGAAGCTGCTCGAAGCTGACGATCAGCTGCGGGCGCGCCGGGAGCCGTTCTCCTACCTCATCTCGCGGGCCCATACAGAAGACGGCTTGCTGACCAACGTGCCGCGTATCGACGAGCGCACCAATGCGATCGCCTACGAGAACTGGCCGGCACTGCTCGACATCGGCGTGATACCGGTGCGCCCGGCGACGTTCGTCTCGATTCTGGTGCCGCGTGCGTCGTTACAGCAGCACGGTCTGCCCCTCGCTTCCATGTTCATGTGGGGCGACGACACTGAATTTACCTTGCGCATCAGCAAGGATGTGCCGGGCTATCTGGTGGCGGCGAGTAAAGTCCTGCACCTGCGGCGGGTCAGTGGCGCGATCGACATCCTGCGGGAAGTCGATCCGAAGCGCGTGGCCCTGCACCGGCATCTGGTGCGCAACGAGCTGTTCGTTGCCCGCAAGTATTTCCGTAAACGCCGCGTGCTGGGTCTTCTGGGATCGCGGCTGTGGCAGGTGCTGCAGATGCTCGGCAGTCGCCAGTTCAACAAGGCTGGCATCGTGACGAAAGGGCTGTTGGAGAGTTTCCGTTTCGCTCCTGAAACAGAGCGGGCCAACGCACCCGTGGAGGCGCTAGGGGTAACCGTGCGTGAGCTGATCCCAAAGCCATCAAGCGTGGTCTCAACGACTGAGGCGCCCTCCAGTACCGTAGATAGCGCGCCGCCGGCAGGCGATGCGTCGAGCCAGGATGACCCGATATCGATCGTCCCACGGCAGCCGAGGCCGAACATGCGCATCCTGATTTGCGGGGCAGGTGGCCAGGTGGGGCACTGCCTGGTCAACCAGGCCGCCAGTTTCGGACTCGAGCCCATTGGCCTCGCGCATCAAGACCTCGATATCACGTCGCCCGAGTCGATCCGCCAGGCGCTCGAGCGGCACCAGCCGGCGTTGATCATCAACGCTGCGGCCTATACCAACCTCGATCATGCAGAGGCCGAGGTGGCGAATGCCGAGGCGGTCAACCGCGATGGTGCAGCCAACCTGGCCGAGGCAGCGGAGCGCTTCGGGATCCCACTGTTTCATCTGTCCAGCGAGTATGTATTCACTGGCGACGGTACCGAGCCCTATCGAGAAACCGACCCGGCATTGCCGATCAGTGTCTATGGCGAGACGCGGCGAGCGGGAGAGGTGGCCATCGGCGAAGCGATGAACCGCTACCTGATTCTGCGTACCAGCTGGATTTACGGCGAGCACGGGAACAACTTCGTGAAAACCATGCTGAATCTCGGCCGCAAGACGGACGAGATTTCGGTGGTCAGCGATCAGATCGGCTGTCCGACTCGTTCTCGCAGCGTCGCACGGGTTCTGATCGAACTGGCGCTGCGCTACTGCCGCGACGGGGATCTGGAGTGGGGGATCTACCATTACAGCGGTGCCGAACCCTGTTCGTGGGCCGAGTTTGCCGTCGAGATTTTCCGCGAGGCCGAGCGGGCCGGGCTGATCGACAGGGTGCCGAAGGTGCTTCCGGTCACCAGCGGCAGCTTGCCGCGTGCCGCAGCGCGTCCTGCATGGTCCGTGCTCGATTGCAGTCGCATCGAAAGCACCTTTGGTATCCGGCCGAAGCCGTGGCGTGATGAACTGCGCCATGTCATCAAGCAGATGAGCGACATGCCGTCGCTGCCGTTCGGGCCCGCACCCAGCCGCGTGCCATTCAGGACCTACCCGCAGAGCAGCGCTGAAGCAACCAGCCTGACGCAGTTCGCAATTGCGCAGGGTGCCGGACAGATCTGATCGGCGAAAACTTTTTCCAAATGTAACAGTCTGATCCTCACGTCAAAACCAATGGAAAGCCATGATGACCGATTCAGCTGTTAAACGCGTGGGTGTATCGGGTACGGGGATGATCTCCCACTGTTTCGTTCGGTTGATCATGCAGCATTACCAGGATCTGAAGATCAGCCGCGTCCTGACCCGCAGGCGTCTCGCCTCCTTGGGCGATTTTCCCCTGCCGGACCGGTTGACCAATTCGATCGACGATCTCATCGCGCATTCGGACATCATTGTTGAGTGCACGGGGGACGTGTTTTTCGGGACGGAAGTCATCGAGCGTGCCTTCGAAGCCGGAATTCCGGTGGTCACGGTCAATGCCGAGTTGCAAGTGACGACGGGCTCCTATCTGTCCGGCAAGGGTTTGCTGACCGAAGCCGAAGGTGACCAACCTGGTTCTCTCGCGGCGTTGCGGGAAGACGCCTTGCAGATGGGCTTCAAGCCGCTGGTCTACGGCAACATGAAAGGCTTTCTGAACCACAACCCGACCCCGGAGGACATGGCCTACTGGGCGAAGCGGCAGGGCATCAGCATCGAGCAGACCACATCGTTCACCGATGGCACCAAGGTGCAGATCGAACAGGTGGTGGTAGGAAATGGCTTTGGCGCAACCATCAGCCGGCGCGGAATGGAAGGTCTGGCCTCGACCGATCTTAATCGCAGCGGAACGGTCCTTGGCCTGATCGCCGAAGGCCTTGGTCAGCCCTTGGTCGACTATGTCTTGCCCGACGGGTATGCGGCAGGCGGTGTATTCCTGGTGGGACGGCACGACGAGGCGCAGGCGCCTGCGATCGAGTATTTCAAGCTGGGCTCCGGGCCGTACTATGTGCTGACACGTCCGTTCCACCTGTGTTCGCTGGAGGTCGGCAAGACGGTACGCCGCGTACTGGCTGGCGGCGGGGTGCTGTTGAACAACTCGAGCGAGCCGACGCTGGGCGTCGCCGCGATCGCCAAGCGCAAGCTGAGCGCCGGGGAGATGATCGTCCGGGGTATCGGTGGCTTCGATGTGCGTGGTGAAGCGGTCAAGCTCGTCGATGAGGTCGATCATGTGCCCATCGGCCTGTTGCGCAACACGGTGCTCAAACGAGCCGTCGAGCCTGGGCAGATGATCACCTTCGATGACGTCGATCTCCAACCCAGCCGCGTACTGGACATCATTTTCCAGCAGCGTCAGAACCTCATGCAGCGACTCGAGGCAAGCCCGCAACCGGACGGCGTACTACTGCAGGTGCGGAACTGAACAGGATTCGTGACGAGGCTGAAATCTGGGCGGATGGCCACAGCTTCGTCGAGTTCCAGCGGACCGGTACGGGGATGGTCCCGTACCATCATGAGTCGAGCATGAATCCGGCGAAAACCGCGCAAACCCTACCGGGACGCCAGCTGAATCCGGCGCCCTGCGATGAGCCTGAAATCACAATATTCGTGGCGTGAGCACCGCCTCGCTTAGATAGGCTGTTGCGGATTCACTGCGCCTGCGTCGCCGATAGCCGACAGGATGCTTCGAGCGATACGGACCACGGCACCGCTGAAACCGGCCGCTTCGTTTTGAGCGTCCTGCTCGTTTTCAAACACGGTCAACACACCGCCATAGGAATAGACCACTCCCCAATAGCTCGCGTCGTTGTTCTCCATTTGCGTTATGTCCATGTGCCTTCTCCCTGGGTCTGCACGGCTGTGACGGAAACACGGCGAATAGATAGCATGCCGTCAAAACCTCGACAATTGCCGTTCGGCGGCGATTCTGGCCGAACACGGCGCCACCGGGTCCGCCAGGGTTCAGGGCGCAAGCGGCCACCCAGAAAGGCGACGAACTGCACGGGCTTCCTACTGCCGAACCGCTCGTCTCGTGCCGCTTCGCTCAGAGGCGCCGTTGCGCGTCCGGGTGTGTCTCATGACCCATCGGGGTGGCGTCAGGAAGGGGGGTACCGGGTTCGGCAAAGTCGGGACTGTGTACTTCCGAGTCCAGCGGCATGTGGCTGTAGCGCTGCTTGTCATGCCCAGCCTGATGCAGCTGAGGCGCCTGGTCTTCTTCGGCGAGTAACCGCTTGGCCTCGCAGCGCCCCGTGATGCCGCGCGCCAACGCAGCGGCCCCAAGCGCCACTTGCAGAAAACCGCCCAGCCCGCCGCGACGGAGGCCCTTGCCCAGCAATGCAAGCCCGCCAGCCGTAGATGCCGCGCGCTCCCAGCCATGCACGTTCTGTGGGGTCGTTTTGTCAAAATTTCGGTTCATGCTCGTTTCCTCACCGTTGTTGGCAGACGCTATGGGTTCGGCAGCCAACCGGGGCGGTGCGTTCGGGGCGAGGGACGAGCGGCACCGGATTAGTCGATGTCATGAGGTACGTTGAGAAAGGCTTGACACTCACGCGTCGCTCACGCAGATTCCTCTAAACGTAATCTGATTACGCAAAAACAATAATCGCGCCTGAATCAGGCGCGCAGTGCATACCGTCATGATCCTATCCAGCTGTTCATCCGCCCATTACTCCATTCCAGCCGCTAGCCGGCCAGTTGCCCTGTGGGCGCATGGAAGCCTCAGCGGGTGCCCTGCGCGGGACGCCAGCTGGAGCTATCGTAATGGGGTGCTTTCATGGTGTAGGGCTGAATGAAGATTCTCGGCTTTCGACTGACCCTTGGCGACCATCTGGGTCGCAGTGTTCGGGGCATTTCCTGTGCGCCGCCGGGCTGACGTGTTCTGACGTCATCCCTATCAATGCACAGCCAGTCAAAGGAGCCAATCATGGCCGACCTGTTTGAAAACCCTATGGGCCTCATGGGCTTCGAGTTCATCGAGTTTGCCTCGCCCGCCCCAAACGTCATCGAGCCGGTACTGGAGAGCATGGGCTTTTCCCATGTCGCCAACCACCGTTCCAAGGATGTAGCGCTGTATCGCCAGGGCGAGATCAACGCGATCATCAATCGCGAGCCGAAAAGCCACGCGGCTTTCTTCGCTGCCGAGCACGGCCCGTCCGTGTGCGGCATGGCCTTCCGCGTCAAGGATGCTCACCAGGCGTACGCCAAGGCGCTGGAACTTGGCGCACAGGCTGTTGATATGCCCACCGGGCCGATGGAGCTGCGCCTGCCGGCGATCAAGGGTATCGGCGGCGCGCCGCTGTATCTGATCGACCGCTTCGGCGAAGGCAGTTCGATCTACGATATCGACTTCGTTTTCCTGGACGGCGTGGACCGTCACCCAGTCGGTGCCGGCCTGAAGATCATCGATCACCTGACGCACAACGTTTATCGTGGCCGCATGGCGTACTGGGCCGATTTCTACGAGAAGTTGTTCAACTTCCGCGAGATCCGCTACTTCGACATCAAGGGCGAGTACACCGGCCTGACCTCCAAAGCCATGACCGCCCCGGACGGCATGATCCGTATCCCGCTGAACGAGGAGTCCAGCAAGGGGGCAGGGCAGATCGAAGAGTTCCTGATGCAGTTCAACGGCGAGGGTATCCAGCACGTCGCCTTCCTGACCGATAACCTGATCGAGACCTGGGACAAGCTCAAGGCCAGCGGTACGGTGTTCATGACCGCGCCGCCGGAAACCTACTACGAGATGCTCGAGGATCGTCTGCCCAACCATGGCGAACCGGTCGAGGAACTGAAATCACGCGGCATTCTGCTGGACGGTGCATCGGAGAACGGCGAGCAGCGCCTCCTGCTGCAGATATTCTCGGGCACCTTGCTCGGCCCGGTGTTCTTCGAGTTCATTCAGCGCAAGGGTGATAGCGGCTTCGGCGAGGGCAACTTCAAGGCTCTGTTCGAATCCATCGAGCGCGACCAGATCAAACGTGGTGTCTTGAGCACTACAGACTGATGGCCTGGACGGCAGCTACCTCGCGTTAGGCTGCCGTCCATCATCTCCCGGTCGTCGCTGGCCGCCTGCGCACGACAGCGTGCAGTGCAACCAGCGACACCTGCTCACCCGGAGGAACGGCTCAGGCGGTGCCAGCCGCGACGCACCGGCATGATGCATCCAGCCTATGTCGCTGAGGCGGCCAGCTCTTCAATGCTGGCGGTCGTCATCGCCCATCCTTGACCCTTGCACATGGATTCGCGGCGCTCAGCTGTCTCGCACGCCCGCGCCCTGCAAAAAGAACTGCTCGATGATGCCTGCTGACGCCGCGCTTGCTGCACGGCCTCGGCGTTCCGCATCTACGATGCCGTAGATCAGCGAAAGGAACAGCTCAGTCAGTACCGGCGCCGCTATCTCAATGCGAAAGAGCCCGGCGCGCTGACCTCTGAGGAAGAACGCATCCAATGCGCTGTCGTACGGAATCCACTTTGCCCCTTCGTTAGCGGGATCGAGCGAGTCGGGCCGGTACTGGAACATCAGGAACATCAGCAACTCTCGATGCGCCAGGTGCTCCTGAATCAGGTGTTTGAAAGCCGTCAGCGGTTCTGCGTTATCGAGATCCGTCCGCTGAATGATGTGGTTCATGACATTCAGGCCATGCGCCATCAGCATCTCAACCAGGTTGTCACGGGTGCCGCAAAGCCGATGCAACGTCGCTTTGCTGATACCCGCGGCTTCCGCGAGTTCCTTCAACGTTGCCCGAGGGCGATCGACGAACGCGACGGCCAGCGCCTTGAGCAGGCGATCATCGGGGAGAAGCTGCGTCATCAGGTCTGGACTCCATGGGCCGGGCTCGCCGCGTATTGTCCAGATAAAGCCTCAAATGACAACCAACGGCCAGAAAAAAGATTTCAATGAATCGAGTGAGACAAGATTGACTCATTAATATCTCCAGAGGATCATGCCGCTCTTGATTTGCCGCGACGACAAAGCGATCCCGGCAGCCCCGCTTCAACGCAACGCGACTTAGCAAGACGAGGTGCAACGATGAATCCTGTAGTCAACCGCTGGTTGTTGCTCGCCGCCGTGCTGCTCGCGTTCACCCCGATCATGATCGACGTGACCATCCTGCACATTGCGATTCCGACGCTGACGCTTGATTTGCGCGCCTCCGGAACCGACGTGTTGTGGATCGTCGATATCTATCCGCTGTTCATGGCCGGTCTGCTGGTTCCGATGGGGGTTCTGACCGACCGGATCGGTACTCAGCGAACCCTGCTGATTGGCATGACGATGTTCTCGCTAGCCTCGATTGGCGCGGCGTTCTCGCCGACCCCGGGCGCGCTTATCGCCGCACGCGCCGCGCTAGCCCTGGGCTCGGCGATGATGATGCCGGCGATTCTTGCGGTGGTTCGTCGCGCGTTTGACGACGAGCAGGAGCGGGGCGTCGCGCTTGGGCTATGGGGCACTGTTGCGGCTTCCGGCGCGGCTGTGGGGCCACTGGTAGGTGGTTTGCTGTTGGAGCATTTCTGGTGGGGATCGGTGTTCCTGATCAACGTGCCGATCATGCTGGCGGTCATGCCGCTGGTGTATGGACTGGTTCCGAACGACGGGTCGGGTTCGCGCGCGCCCTGGCCGATCGGGCAGGCGCTGGTACTGATCGCTGGGCTGATGCTCAGTGTCTTTGCTATCAAAGCGCTTCTCAAACCGGGGCAATCCGTCCTGTTCACCACCGCGCTGCTTGTTATCGGGATTGGATTGTTGTCTGCGTTCGTCCGTTTCCAGCTTCGCTCGCCTCACCCGATGCTGGACCTCTCGCTTTTCAAAGGGGCGCAGGTGCGAGCAGGGCTCGCCATGGCCCTGATAGCGTCCGGCGCGCTGGCCGGAATCGAGCTGACGATCGCCCAGGAGATGCAGTTCGTCATCGGCAAATCGCCGCTCGCGGCGGGCCTGTTCCTGTTACCGCTTATGGCTGCCGCGGCGGTCGGCGGACCGATAGCCGGCTGGATAGCGGGCCGTGTCGGGTTGCGTTGGCTGGCAACGGTATCGGCGGGCGCAGCCGCGGCGAGTTTGAGCGGCTTGGCGGTGAGTGATTTCAGCACAGCAGGCATTCTCGTGGCTTGTCTGCTTGCCACGCTCGGCCTGGCGCTTTCCGTAGGCCTTACGGCTTCGTCTATCGCGATCATGTCCGCCATCACCCCACAGAAGGCGGGTTCGGCCGGCTCGCTGGAGGCGACCGCCTATGATTTGGGCGCGGGGCTTGGCATCACCGGCTTCGGCGTGCTGCTGGCAACCGCCTATACCCGGGCATTGGCGATCCCAGAAATCCTTGCGCCGGCGCTCGCCGCCCAGGCACGCCTTTCCATCGGCGAAACTATGATGGTGGCGTCCGGTTTGCCACGACTGCAGGGCGAAGCGCTGATCGAGTCCGGACGCGCGGCGTTCTCCCAAGCGCATACCGGTGTGCTGAGCGCGGCCGCGGTACTGCTGGCTGCATTGGCGATGGCCCTTTGGGTTTCGCTGCGAGGCGAGAGCGCTGTCCGCGCCGATGATTCCGCCGTGGAGGCCGATGGCTGAGGCTCCCATAGGCGGCTGCGGTGTGGTTTTGTGGGCGTCGTCCCTGGTTGCAATCGAGGTGGCGTGTGGAAACGGGTCGCAGGTAGAACCTGCTCCTACAGGGACGCGCGGTGTTTTTGTAGGAGCTGCCTCTGGCTGCGACTGGGAGTGGCGTGCTGGAGCGGGTCGCAGGTAGAACCTGCTCCTACAGAGGGGCGCGGTGCTTTTTTGTAGGAGCTGCCTCTGGCTGCGACCAGGGGCGTGCGGGTGCCGGGTCGCAGGTAGAACCTGCTCCTACAGGGGCGCGGTGCTTTTTGTAGGAGCTGCCTCTGGCTGCGACTGGGGGTGGCGTGCTGAAGCGGGTCGCAGGTAGAACCTGCTCCTACAGGGGCGCGGTGCTTTTTTGTAGGAGCTGCCTCTGGCTGCGACTGGGGGTGGCGTGCTGGAGCGGGTCGCAGGTAGAACCTGCTCCTACAGGGGCGCGGTGCTTTTTTGTAGGAGCTGCCTCTGGCTGCGACTGGGGGTGGCGTGCTGGAGCGGGTCGCAGGTAGAACCTGCTCCTACAGGAGGCGCGGTGTTTTTGTAGGAGCTGCCTCTGGCTGCGATCGGTGTGGCGTGCGGGTGCGTAGGTCGCAGGTAGAACCTGCTCCTACAGGAGGCGCGGTGTTTTTGTAGGAGCTGCCTCTGGCTGCGACCGGTGTGGCGTGCGGGTGCGTGGGTCGCAGGTAGAACCTGCTCCTACAGGAGGCGCGGTGCTTCTTGTAGGAGCTGCCTCTGGCTGCGACCGGTGTGGCGTGCGGGTGCGTAGGTCGCAGGTAGAGCCTGCTCCTACAGGAGGCGCGGTGTTTTTGTAGGAGCTGCCTCTGGCTGCGACCGAGGTCGCGTGCGGGCGTGGGTTGCAGGTAGAACCTCTGACGGATTGGCCAGGAACTACTTCGCTGATACTTGAAGGATGGACGTTTCGTGCCTGTCGCTGCGGCGCCGTCGTTGTTGAACTAACGGTCCACCACACGCCGCCCGGCGTCGCGGCTCTACGCAGGATCGAAATGACGGCGCCTAGCTGCGCCGTGGTGCCGCTCCGTTCTGTTCGTTGAGCAGCTTCAGGTAGCGCCGTGCAGCCAGGCCGAGCGGTCGGTTCTTGATCCAGATGACATCGACCCACAGCCGCAGCTGGCTGGCCATGTTGTCGAACACGACCGCATCGAGCGCCCCTGAGGCGATCAGCGGTTGCACCATCGGCTGCGCCAGGTATGCCCAGCCGACACCGGCCTGCACCAGCTCCAGCGCGGCGAGGTAACTGTCGGTGAGCCAGATGCGGTGCGACAGCACCAATTGCGGGTCCGAGGCGGCGGGATCGCCGCTGGCGACGATGATCTGCCGCATGTCAGCCAGTTGAGCCTCGCCCAGCGGCGCACCACGGCCACGTGTGAGGTAGGCCGGCGCGGCGACGGCCACTAGTAACTGGCTGCCGGCTTCCTGGAACGCCTCGCGCTCGTCGATCCCCGGGCGCTCGAAGACCAGCGCCAGGTGCGCGCTGCCCTCGTGCAGCATGCGCGCGGCATCAGCCTGGGCGGCGGAGCGCACCTCGATTTCCAACGTCGGAAATTCTGCGGCAAGGGTCGTCAGCGGCCGACTCCAGGCGCCGGTCTGCAGTTCCGGTGCCATCGCCACCACCAGCCGCCGTTCCAGCCCGGCGTGCAACTGCAGCGCGTGGGCGTCGAGCAGGTTGAGTTGGCTGGCGACCTGCCGGGCCTGGGGCTCCAGCGCGCGGGCAGCAGCGGTGGGCTGGGCCTTGCGCGTCGAACGGTCGAACAGCACGAGGTCCAATTCGGCCTCGAGCTGAGACACCGCCATGTTGACGGCCGAGGGCACGCGACCGAGGGCACGCGCGGCGGCGGAAAACGAGCCCTGGTCGAGCACTGCGAGGAACAATTTGATGGAATCGCTGCTGAATGCCATGACAGGTTGTCAGTTCCACTGATAACGATTGTCTTTGTTTAGCAGAATGACAGGGCTATGTTCCAGCTCCACGACAGATCGAGGGGTTGGTGCAATGGGTGGATCGACGTGGCAGGGGCAGGTAGCGGTCGTCAGTGGCGCGGGTAGCGAGCACGGCATCGGCATGGCCATCGCGCGGCGCCTGGGTGCGGCCGGCGCCAGGCTGGTGGTTACGGCAAGCAGCGCGCGCATCGCCGAGCGTGTGGCCGAGCTGCGTGCAGAAGGCTTCGAGGTGCATGGGCGTCCGGCCGATCTGACCGATGAGGCCCAGGTGCAGGCATTCGCCAGCTGGGCCGAGGCTTGCTGGGGCCGCGTTGACATCCTCGTCAACAACGCCGGGATGGCCATGCTGGGCAGCCCCGAGCCGATGGCCGAAGTCGCCACGATGAGCCTCGAGGTCTGGAACCAGTCGCTCGCGCGCAACCTGACGACAGCGTTCCTGCTGACCAGGGCGTTGCTGCCGGGCATGCAGGCTCGCGGTTACGGGCGGATCGTCAATGTCAGCTCCACCACCGGAACCCGCGGCAGCAATCTCGGCGAGGCGGCTTACAGCGCTGCCAAGGCCGGCATGGTCGGGTTGCAGATGGGGCTCGCGCTGGAAGTCGCCGGGCGAGGCATCACCGTCAATTCGGTTGCCCCGGGCTGGATCGCCACCGCCTCGAGTACCCCGGAAGAAGCGCGCGCGGCGGCCTATGTGCCGGTGGGCCGTGCAGGTCGGCCGGAAGAGGTGGCCGCTGCCGTGGCGTTTCTCGCTTCACCCGAGGCCAGCTATATCACCGGCGAACTGCTGGTCGTCGATGGCGGCAACTGCCTGATCGAGAACAAGGCGCCATGAACGTGCCGATGACTCCTGTCGTGCTGGTCACCGGTGCCGCCGGTGGGGTGGGCCGCGCACTGGTCGAGCGCTTCGCCAAGGGCGGTTGGCGCGTCTTCGCCACGGATCTGGACGCCTCCGGCCTGCAGGCGTTGGCTGCCGAGCAGCCGCTGCTCGGCAGCCTGGCCCGCGACCTGCGCCAGCCGGACGCCTGCCGCGAGGTGGTCGAGGCGGTGATCGCCGCCGCTGGCCGCCTGGATGCGCTGGTCAACGCGGCCGGCGTGTGGCGTGAAGGCCCGGTCGAGCATTTCAGCGAGGCGGATTTCGACCTGGTGATGGACGTCAACCTCAAGGGCACCTTCTTCATGTGCTCGGCCGCCATCCCAGCGCTGCGCGAAGCGGCTGGCTGCATCGTCAACATCTCCAGCGATGCCGGCCGCCAGGGCAATCTCAACGCCGCCGCCTACTGCGCCAGCAAGGGCGGCGTGACCCTGCTGACCAAGGCACTCGCACTGGACCTGGCGCCGTCCGGCGTGCGCTGCAACGCCATTTCGCCCGGCGACATCGCGACTCCGATGTTGCGGTTTCAGGCCGAGCGCTACGGCGACGGCGACCCGCAGGGCTACTACCGCGCGCTGCTGGAGAAATACCCGCAGGGCGAGGGCGCTCGCTTCATCCAGCCCGGCGAAGTCGCCGAGCTGGCGTTCTACCTGTGTCAGCCGGCGGCGCGCTCGATTACCGGCGCAGACCTGGCCATCGATTGTGGGGTCTCGGCCGGGCACTAACGCCGGGTCCGTTAACAGCAAGGGAGTGAATCATGTCCATCAGCGGAATCAACGACGCGGCCATTGCCGCCTTCGCCGCCGCCGAGCGCCAACGGTTCGTCGAACGCAACCCGCGTTCGGTCGCCCTGGCCGAGCGTGCGCGTAGCCATCTGTTCAATGGCGTGCCGATGCACTGGATGAATGACTGGTCGATGCCGGTGCCGTTGTTCGTCGAGCAGGCCAGCGGCGTGCGTTTCGTCGATGTCGACGGCCACGACTACGTCGACTTCTGCCTCGGCGACACCGGCAGCATGTTTGGCCATTCACCGGCACCGGTTGCCAGGGCGATGGCGGAACAGGCCGGCCGCGGGCTGACCACCATGCTGCCGGGTGAGGATGCGGTGGTCTGCGGCGAGCTGCTGGCCGAGCGTTTCGGGCTGCCGTACTGGCAGGTCACCGCGACCGCCACCGATGCCAACCGCTACGTCCTGCGTTGGGCGCGGGCCGTTACCAGGCGCAAGACCCTCCTGGTGTTCGACGGCTGCTATCACGGCACCGTGGACGATGTCATGGTGCGCCACCGCGACGGCCGCACCGTGCACCGCGCCGGGCTGGTCGGCCAGGCCTATGACCTCACCCAGTATACCCGCTCGATTCCGTTCAACGACGTGGTGGCGCTCGAAGCGGCGCTGGCGCAGGGAGACGTCTGCGCGCTGATGTGCGAACCGGCGATGACCAACATCGGCATGGTGCTGCCTGATCCGGGCTTCATGCAGCAGTGCCGCGAGCTGACGCGCCGCTACGGCAGCCTGCTGATCATCGACGAGACCCACACCATCTCTACCGACGTCGGCGGCTGTACCCGGTTGTGGAACCTCGACCCGGATTTCTTCGTGGTTGGCAAGCCGATCGCCGGCGGCGTCCCCTGTGCGGTCTATGGCTGCTCGGCGGCGATGGCGGTGCGCATGCGCGCGGTGCAGCAGCAGGGCAGCGATGCCTCGACGGGGCACGGCCACAGCGGCATGGGCACCACGCTCTCAGCCAACGCCCTGGCGATGCACTGCATGCGCGTCAACCTCGAGCAGGTCATGACGGCGCAGGCCTATCGACACATGCTGCCGCTGGCGGCGAGTCTGGCGCAGGGGCTGCGCGACCTGTTCAGCCGGCACCGGTTGGGCTGGTCGGTCACCGAGCTGGGTGCGCGCTGCGAATTCCAGTTCTGCCCCGTGCCGCCGCGCACCGGTGCCGAGGCTGAGGCGGCCTTTCACGACAGCCTGCAAATGGCGCTGCACCTGTACCTGATCAACCGCGGCGTGCTGATAACGCCGTTCCACAACATGATGCTGTGCTGCCCCGACACCACCGCGGCGGACACCGCACGTCTTCTTTCCACGCTGGACGAGGCGCTGCAGCGGCTACTGTCCATGGACGGCGCGCGCAGCGCCTGAGAACCCGTCATGCCTATCGACCGACACGAGGCGCAAGCCTTTCTGGACGCGCACCCTGAGGTGCGCTGCATCGAACTGTTTCTCATCGACGCCAATGGCATCCCGCGCGGCAAGCTGCTGCACCGCGACGAACTGCTGGCGATTTACGACCATGGGCGGCCGCTGCCCAGCTCGATTCTGGCGCTGACGGTGCAGGGCACCGATGTCGAGGAGAGCGGGCTGGTCTGGGAGGTCGCCGACGCCGATTGCTGGACTGAGCCGCTACCCGGTAGCCTGACGTTGCAACCCTGGCGCAATGCGCCCACCGGTCAGGTTCAGGTAAGCATGCACCCGGACCGTGGGCTGCCGGCGGCGGTGGCCGATCCGCGGCATGTGCTGGTCCGCACGCTCGAGGCGTTGAAGGCCGACGGCTACCACCCGGTGATGGCGGTGGAGCTGGAGTTCTACCTGCTCGATCGGGAGCGCGATAGCGACGGTCGCCCGCAGCCGGCCCGGCAGGGGAACGGAGTCCGGCCGAGCGCGCCGCAGGTCTACGGCGTCTATGAGCTAGAGCAATTGCAGCCGTTTCTCGACGACCTCTATGCGGCCTGCGAAGTGCAGGGCCTGCCGCTGCGCACGGCCATTTCCGAATATGCGCCGGGCCAGCTGGAACTGACGCTCGAGCATCGGTTTGACGCGCTTCAGGCCATTGACGAGGGCGTGCGCTACAAGCGGCTGGTCAAGGGCGTGGCGAACAAGCACGGGCTGAGCGCCTGCTTCATGGCCAAGCCCTTCGGCGACCAGGCCGGCAGTGGCATGCACCTGCATGTCAGTCTGGCCGATGCCGAGGGCAACAACCTGATGGCCTCGGACGACCCTTGCGGAACACCGCTGTTGCGCCATGCCATCGGCGGCATGATGGCCACGCTCGACGATGCCCTGGGAATTTTCTGCCCCAACGCCAATTCATTCCGCCGTTTCCAGGCCAACAGCTATGCGCCGCTGGCCCGCAGCTGGGGCGTGAACAACCGCACGGTGTCCTTCCGGGTGCCGGGCGGGCCGGCGGCCAGCCGGCATATCGAGCATCGCATCTGCGGCGCCGACGCCAACCCCTACCTGGCGGCCGCGGCGGTGCTGGCCGGCGTGCACCTGGGTATTCGTGGGCAAATCGACCCCGGCGCAGCCACCGTCGGCAACGGCTACGAGCAGGTGCGGGACACCCTGGCTACCGACTGGCTGACGGCGCTGCGCAACCTGGAGGCCTCGAGCTGGGCGCGCGAGGCGTTCGGCGCCGAATTTCTCGACGTCTTCCTGGCGATCAAGTGGGCCGAGTACCGGCAGTTCATGGGCGAGGTGGGCGAGCAGGACTGGCGCTGGTATCTCAACCACGCCTGACCAGGGCAACAGGGGCGTACCGGCGCTGGGTCCCGCGGCCTGACTCAGATGCCGTGCAGGAAGCGCTCGAGGGTCGCCGGCACCAGAGCCGGTTGTTCTCGATGTGGGCCGTGCCGACAGCCGTCATCCGTTTGCAGGCTGCGGCCGCTTCGCAATCGCCAAGGGGGCTGCCTGGTTGGCCGGAGGCGGAGATCGATGCGGTGATCGGTCTGTGCCTGACAACGCCGCCCGGTGGGTTGTTAGCTGATCCTGGCGGCATGCCAGGCGGTACGCTGAAACCCCGATACCCAGCGTACCCCGACGACCTGTGGTCCGCACCAATCGGGTTCGAACAGCTCTAATCCCAAGCGTTCACATGTTGCGGAGATGAGTCATGAGTATCGATCCGCTCGATCGGCCACACGATCAGCAACCCGTGCCGGGGCAGCAACAGAACCCTGCGCACACACCCGACTTCATCACGGATAACCCGGACGTCCAGCCCGAACCCGGCAACACCGGTCGCGCAGACCGAAAACCCAACGGGCCTGCGCCCGAGACCCCGGCGCCGCCTGTGAGGCAGGGCGGCGAGCAGGCGGAGTAGAAGTAGCGCAGCTGCCACCGCAATCTTCAGGCGCCGGCTAAGCCAGTGGTGCGGGTTCAACCGGCCTGCTCGTGATACGGCGGGCTCGGCGATCGCGTGTCTGGCTTGTGCAACGGCCAGCAGTCAGGCCTTTTTCATCGACCAGTAGGTGGGTTTGAACAGGTCCCTCTCACCGAGCAGCAACACACCTGCCGCAAAGGCCCCGAGTACCAGCAGGATGTACAGGCACAGCTGGAACAGCCCGTGCGGCGTCGGCAGCCAGTGCAGTGCTGCGGCTACCACGGCGGCGGTGGTGATCCAGCGCAGCAGTACGCCCGGCGCCAGACCACGGGGTGATGCGCGGTAGACATACAGCCCCATGAACAGCGCCTGCAGGATGGCGCCGCCGGTGAAGGCCATGGCCAGCCCTTGCGCGCCGTAAGGTCCGTAGAGCAGCGCATCGAGCAGGATGGTGAAGGCGGAGCTGACCAGGGTGACCACCAGGAACAACCGCGACTGATGTTGCGCGAGCAGGGCGCGCCCCCACAGCAGCGCCAGTCCCATGGCCGGAAGCCCGAGCGCATACAGGACCACCAGCGCTGCCGTGGCGTCAGTCTGCGGCGCGCCGAACTGACCGCGTTCCAGCAGTACCGATACGACCGTCTGCGGGAACGAGCAGAGCACCACAGCCGCTGGCACCAGGAACAGCAGGGTGGCCAGCAGACCTTTGCGGATCACGGCGGCATGCTCGGTGAGGTCGTTGTCGCTCCAGCTGGAAACGAAGCGTGGAAAGAGCACCGACAGCACGGACAAGGCATAAAGGGTGAGCGGAATGGTGACGATGCGAAACGCGAAGGACAGCATGGTGATGCTGCCTTCGTCGAGAAAGGACGCGAACATCCGCTCGGCCAGGATGCAACCCTGCTGGGCGCCGGCGGCCAGCAGGACTGGCGCGAACGCGAGGCCGAAGCCGCCTGCGTGTCCGGTCGTCTCGACGGACTTGCCGGTGCGCAGGTAGGCGATGCGTCGGTGCTGTACCAGAATCAGTGCCAGCTGGGGCAGCAACATCCCGATGAAGATCACCATGCCGGTGGGCTGGAACAACAGGATGCCGATGATGGCGCCGGCGTTGAGCAGCACCGTTCGCGTCATCGGTAGAACGAACACCTCATCCATGTTGAGCAGTGCACCCTGACAATACAGGACGGCCTGGACCGCAATGAGCGCCGCGCCGACGCAGAACACGATCTGGCCGGTGGCGACCTGGGCATCGGTCCAGCCAGGCGCCAGCAAGTTGAGAATCCAATAGCTGCCGAGGATAGCCACCGCACTGACGGCCGCTCCCATGAGCATTACTCGCCAGTAGAGCCACCGGCTCACCGCTTCGAACAGGGCTTCGGACTGGCTACGCAGCTTTTGCAGGTACGGGATCATCGCATCGCGCAAGGCGAGGCCGAGGAAGTTCTCGAAGAACATCGGCAGGATCAGTGCGACGAAGATCAGGTCCGCTTCCCAGCTGAGGCCGAAGGCCTTGGCGATGAACAGGTCGCGTAGAAAACCGAGGAGAAAGCTGGCGACAGTCAGCGCCAGAATAACCAGTGATGCGTTCATTCCTTGATCCTGTGCAGACCATTATCGGGTGGCCTGGTCAATAGCGGCATATCGAACAATACGGTGGTTCGACGGAGCAGTTCCGGGGGCTCACGGTCGTCAGCGGCCCGCAGAACGATACATAGACTGAAAGGCTCAAGCATGGTTCCTCGGACCTCGATCGCCGCTTCAGTGCTAGGTTTGGCCTGCGACAACTCCGGATACGTAAAAATGCCGTAAATCCCCTTTGCGAGGGGCGTGCGACTGCTTATGGTTCACGCTCATTTCCAGGCGAACCCCGTTCATGTCCGAGGCAAAGACTTCTTCCACCGGCACCCCGTGGCGCTGGCTGATCATCGGCGGTGTGATCATCGTGATCTTGCTGCTGCTCTGGTGGCTCTGGCCAACCGCTACCGACAAACCACAACGACAGCCAGGAGGACACGCGGCTTTCGGTGCGTTCGGTGGCCCGACGCCGGTGCGCGTCGCCGCAGTCGAGCAGGGGCGGTTCGAGGTGTATGCCAAGGCGCTGGGCACGGTGACGCCACTCAACACCGTGAACGTGCGCAGCCGCGTGGCCGGAGAGCTGGTCGAGGTGCGCTTCGAGGAAGGCCAGCGGGTCAAAGCCGGCGATCTGCTGGCCGTCATCGATCCGCGGCCCTATGAGGTGGCGCTGCAACAGGCCGAAGGGACGCTCAAGCAGAACCGTGCCCTGCTGGAGAACGCGCAGGTGGATCTCAAGCGCTATCGGGGACTGTTCGCCGATGACAGCATTGCCAAGCAGACCCTCGATACTCAGCAGGCGTTGGTCAACCAGTACCAGGGCACACTCGCCGCGAACCAGGCCGCGGTCAACGAGGCCAAGCTGAACCTGCAATTCACCCAGATTCGCGCGCCGATCGATGGCCGCGTCGGTCTGCGCCAGCTGGATCAAGGCAACCTCGTCGCCGCTAACGACACCACGCCGTTGGTTGTCATTACCCAGACCCAGCCCATGGCGATCAGCTTCACCCTGCCCGAAAGCGAGCTGCCGCCGGTTATCTCGCGCTTTCGTCGCGGTGACGAACTGGCGGTGCAGGCCTGGGACCGTGGCGAGCGCGTGCTGCTCGGCGAAGGCGTACTGCAAAGCGTCGACAACCTGATCGACGCCACCACCGGCACGCTGAAAATGAAGGCGCGTTTCGATAACGAGGCGGAGCTGCTGATCCCCAACCAGTTCGTCAACGTCCGCCTGCGTGTGGAAACCCTGGACAACGCCGTTCTGATGCCGTCTGCGGCGTTGCAGTTCGGCGCGCGCGGCAACTACGCCTACGTCGTTGGCGAGGACTCGAAGGTCGAGCTGCGGGTGCTCGAGGTAGGGCCGAGCAATGGCGACAAGACGGTCGTCACCAAGGGCCTGAGCGTCGGCGAACGGATCGTCATGGAAGGCACCGATCGCTTGCGTGACGGCAGCGAGGTCGAAGTGGTGGATCGGCAAACCCTCGCCGAGGAAGCGGCCGCGAATCCGAAGGTCGATACGCAGAGCGCGAAGGAGCGTCCAGCGCGATGAACATCTCGCGGCTGTTCATTCTTCGGCCGGTGGCGACCACCCTGACGATGATTGCGATCCTGCTGGCCGGGCTGATCGCCTATCGCATGCTGCCGGTTTCGGCGTTGCCGCAGGTGGATTACCCGACCATCCGGGTGATGACACTGTATCCCGGGGCCAGCCCGGAGGTGATGACCAGCGCCGTGACCGCGCCGCTGGAGCGCCAGTTCGGGCAGATGCCCGGGCTGACCCAGATGTCCTCGACCAGCTCCGGCGGCGCGTCGGTGATCACCCTGCGGTTCTCGCTCGAGGTCGAGCTGGACGTGGCCGAGCAGGAGGTCCAGGCGGCCATCAATGCCGGCAGCAATCTGCTGCCCAATGACCTCCCAGCGCCGCCGGTGTACAACAAGGTGAACCCGGCGGACACCCCGGTGATGACGCTGGCAATCACCTCGCAAAGCCTGGCGCTGCCGGAACTGCACGACCTGGTCGATACACGCATGGCACAGAAACTGGCGCAGATCAGCGGCGTGGGCATGGTCAGCATCGCCGGTGGTCAGCGACCGGCGGTGCGCATTCGAGTCAATCCGCAAGCGCTCGCGTCCTACGGCTTGTCGCTCGCCGACGTGCGGACCTTGGTGACCAGCTCCAACGTCAACCAGCCCAAAGGCAATTTCGATGGCCCGACACGCGTGTCGATGCTTGACGCCAACGATCAGCTGAAAACGCCCGAGGAATACGCCAATCTCATCTTGGCGTATGAGAACGGGGCGGCGTTGCGCCTGAAGGACGTCGCCCACATCATCGACGGTGCCGAGAACGAGCGCCTGGCCGCCTGGGCCAATCAGAGCCAGGCCGTGCTGCTGAATATCCAGCGTCAACCGGGTGCCAATGTGATCGAGGTGGTCGAGCGCATCAAGGCGCTGCTGCCCGAGGTCACCGCCAGCATGCCGACCGGTCTGGACGTGGTGGTGCTCACCGATCGCACACAGACCATCCGCGCCGCCATCACCGATGTGCAGCACGAGCTGCTGTTGGCCACCTTCCTCGTGGTGATGGTCACCTTCGTGTTTCTCAAGCGCCTGTCGGCGACGATCATCCCCTCGATCGCGGTGCCCTTGTCGCTGATCGGCACCTTCGCGGTTATGCATCTGGCCGGGTTTTCGTTGAACAACCTGACGTTGATGGCGTTGACCATCGCCACTGGTTTCGTGGTCGACGATGCCATCGTGATGCTGGAGAACATCGCTCGCCATGTCGAGGAGGGCGAGACGCCGCTGCAGGCCGCGCTCAAGGGGGCCAAGCAGATCGGCTTCACCTTGATTTCGCTGACGCTGTCGCTGATCGCCGTGCTGATTCCGCTGCTTTTCATGCAGGACGTGGTGGGGCGTCTGTTCCGCGAGTTCGCCATCACCCTGGCGGTCGCCATCCTCATCTCCTTGGTGGTGTCGCTGACGCTGACGCCGATGATGTGCGCCAAGCTGCTCAAGCCCGCCAGCGTGGAGAAATCCCAGCCGGATTGGGTGGAGCGACTCATCAGCGGTTATTCGCGCTGGTTGACCTGGGTGTTGGGGCACCAGGCGCTGACCTTGCTGGTTGCGGTGGTGACCCTTGGGCTGACGGTGGTGCTGTACCTGGCCGTGCCGAAAGGCTTCTTCCCGGTGCAGGACACCGGCGTGATCCAGGGCATCAGCGAGGCGCCGCAATCGATCTCCTTCCGAGCGATGAGCGAGCGGCAGCAGTCATTGTCCCGCGTGATTCTCGCCGATCCGGCAGTGGCCAGCCTGTCATCCTATATCGGTGTCGATGGCGACAACGTGACCCTCAACAGCGGCCGCCTGTTGATCAACCTCAAGCCTCACGCCGAGCGTGACGTCACCGCCAGCCAGGTCATCGACCGGCTGCGCCCGGAGCTGGCGAAACTGCCAGGCATCGAGCTGTACCTGCAGCCGGTGCAGGACCTGTCGATCGAGGATCGGGTCAGCCGTACCCAGTTCCAGTTCAGCCTCGAATCCCCGGATAGCGAGCTGCTGAAGGAGTGGACGCCACGTTTGGTCGCGGCCCTGCGCGAACGCCCCGAGCTGACCGACGTCGCCAGCGACCTGCAGAGCGACGGCCTGCAGATATACCTGGACATCGATCGCGACGCCGCGGCGCGGCTGGGTATCGGCATATCAGCGATCACCGATGCGCTGTACGACGCCTACGGCCAACGCCAGATCTCGACCATCTTTACCCAGGCCAGCCAGTACCGCGTGGTACTCGAGGCGGAGGCGGGCGACCGAATCGGGCCGCAGGCACTGGAGCAGCTGTTCGTACAGAGCGAGGGCGGCACCCCGGTGCGGCTGTCGAGCCTGGCCACGCTGGAGCAACGCAGCGCGCCCTTGTTGATCAATCACATCGGCCAGTTCCCCGCGGTAACGCTGTCATTCAACCTGGCCGAGGGGGTGTCGCTGGGCGAGGCGGTGGAGGTGATCGAAGGCGTTCAGGCCGAGATCGGCCTGCCGGCGGGCATCCAGAGCCGCTTCCAGGGCGCCGCCGAGGCATTCCGCGCATCGCTGTCGAGCACCTTGCTGCTGATCCTGGCGGCGGTGGTGACCATGTACATCGTGCTTGGCGTGCTCTACGAGAGCTACATCCATCCGATCACCATTCTGTCGACGCTGCCGTCGGCCGCGGTCGGCGCCTTGCTCGCGCTGCTGCTGACCGGTAACGACCTGGGCCTGATCGCCATCATCGGCATCATTCTGCTGATCGGTATCGTCAAGAAGAACGCGATCATGATGATCGACTTCGCGCTGGAGGCCGAGCGCCAACAGGGCATGAGCCCACGAGACGCCATTTATCGTGCGGCCTTGCTGCGTTTCCGTCCGATCTTGATGACGACACTGGCGGCCCTGTTCGGTGCGGTTCCGCTGATGCTGGCGTCCGGCTCGGGTGCCGAACTGCGTCAGCCGCTGGGACTGGTGCTGGTCGGTGGGCTGATGCTCAGCCAGCTGCTCACGCTGTTCACCACGCCGGTGATCTACCTGTTCTTCGATCGCTTGGGCAATCGATTTGCCCGAAAGGATGCGGCCGGGCAGGAGGCGCGCGTATGACCGGCAACCGTCGGCCAGCGGCCAGTCGTAGGATGGGTGCAACCCATCAGCGCGGAGTGATGGGTTGCACCCATCCTACGGGCTGTGATCGGCTAGAGCGGGGCTTCGGTCTGGCTTCCGGCTTCCCGCTTCGCGCTTGCGGTTCGCGTCCATGAACCTCTCCGCGCCCTTCATCGCCCGTCCGGTGGCGACCATGCTGCTGAGCCTGGCGATCCTGTTGCTGGGTGGGGTCAGCTTCGGATTGCTGCCGGTATCGCCGCTGCCGAACATGGACTTTCCGGTCATCACCGTACAGGCCAGCTTGCCGGGAGCCAGCCCGGAGATCATGGCCTCCAGCGTGGCGACGCCCCTGGAGCGCTCGCTGGGCAGCATTGCCGGCGTCAGCCAGATGAGTAGCCGCAGCAGTCAGGGCTCGACGCGGATCATCATCCAGTTCGATCTCGAGCGCGATATCAATGGCGCCGCCAGAGATGTGCAAGCGGCGATCAATGCCTCGCGCAACCTGCTGCCCAGCGGTATGCGCAGCATGCCGACCTATCGCAAGATCAATCCGGCCCAGGCGCCGATCATGGTGCTGTCGCTGACCTCCGAGGTGTTGAACAAGGGGCAGCTCTACGACATCGGCTCGACCATTCTGGCGCAGAAGCTTTCCCAGGTGCCGGGGGTCGGCGAGGTGCAGGTCGGCGGCAGTTCGCTGCCCGCAGTGCGTGTAGAGCTGCAGCCGCAGCAGCTGGAGCAGTACGGTGTGTCCCTCGACGAAGTCCGCCAGACCATCGCCTCGGCCAACGTGCGCCGTCCCAAAGGCATGGTTGAAGACGAGGACCGCCACTGGCAGGTACAGGCCAACGACCAGCTGCACGAAGCAGCCGATTATCTGCCGCTGATCATCCGTTATCAGGACGGTGCGGCATTGCGTCTGGGCGACGTGGCGAAGGTTCGCGACGGGGTCGAGGATCGCTACAACGACGGCTTCTTCAACAACGATCGGGCCGTGTTGCTGGTGATCAACCGCCAGGCGGGTGCCAACATCATCGAAACCATCGAGGGCATTCGTAACGAGCTGCCCGCCCTGCAGGCCATCGTCCCCGGCAGCGTCAACATGGCGGTGGCGATGGACCGCTCGCCGGTCATTCGCGCCACGCTGCACGAGGCCGAGCGGACCTTGCTGATCGCGGTGGGCCTGGTCATCGTCCTGGTGTTTCTCTTTCTCGGCCGAGTCCGCACCGCGCTGATTCCTGCCCTGGCGGTGCCGGTCTCGCTGGTCGGCACCTTCGCCGTGATGTACCTGTTCGGCTTTTCGCTCAACGTGCTGTCGCTGATGGCCTTGATCCTGGCCGCCGGCCTGGTGGTGGACGATGCCATCGTGGTGCTGGAAAACATCGCCCGGCATATCGATGACGGCATGCCGCCGATGCGGGCGGCCTACGTCGGGACGCGCGAGGTGGGTTTTACCTTGCTGTCCATGAACCTCTCGCTGGTGGTGGTGTTCGTCTCGATCCTGTTCATGGGCGGGCTCGTCGAGCGTCTGTTCCGCGAGTTTTCCATCACGCTGGCTGCCGCCATCCTGGTCTCGCTACTGGTCTCGCTGACGCTGACACCGATGCTCTGCGCCCGCTGGCTCAAGCCGCACCAGCCCGAGCACGACGGTCGCCTCCATCGCTGGAGCCACGACGCTCACCAGTGGCTGTTGCGGCACTACAACCGGTCCCTCGGCTGGGCGCTACGTCATCACCGCATCACCTTGTTCACGTTGATAGCGACCGTGGGCCTCAACGTTTTTCTGTATATCCAGGTCCCCAAAACCTTCCTTCCGCAGCAGGATACCGGGCAGCTGACCGGTTTCATTCGCGGCGACGACGGCCTTTCGTTTCAGGTCATGCAGCCGAAGATGGAGGCTTTTCGCAAGGCGCTGCTGGCCGATCCGGGTGTTGAAAGCGTGGCCGGCTTCGTCGGCGGGCAGGGCGGGATCAACAACGCCTTCATGATTGTGCGACTCAAGCCGCTGGCTGAGCGCAAGATTTCCGCGCAGAAGGTGATCGAGCGGATTCGCAAGAATCAGCCGAAGGTGCCAGGCGGGCGGATGTTCCTTATGGCCGATCAGGATCTGCAGTTCGGCGGCGGTCGCCAGAGCAGTTCCGCGTACTCCTATAACCTGCTGGCCAGTGATCTGGACGACCTGCGCACCTGGGTGCCGCAAGTTACTCGAGCATTGCAGGCGTTGCCGGAGCTCACCAGCATCGACGCCAATGAAGGCGAGGGCGCACAACAGATCAGCCTGAAGATCGACCGCGACGCGGCCAAACGGCTGGGTATCGACATGAGCACGGTGACCACCCTGCTCAACAATGCCTTCAGCCAGCGGCAGATCTCCACCATCTACGAGTCGCTCAACCAGTACCGGGTGGTGATGGAGATCGACCCGCGTTACGCCCAGCATCCGGAGGTGCTCGAGCAGATCCAGGTGATCACCAGTGACGGTCGCCGCGTACCGCTGTCCGCCTTCGCCCGCTACGAACGCAGCCTGGAAGAGGACCGGGTCAGTCATGACGGGCAGTTCGCCGCCGAGAACATCGACTTCGATCTGGCGCCCGGTGTCAGCCTTGATCAGGCCACGCGGGCGATCGAACGGGCGGTTGCCGCCATTGGCATGCCGAGTGAGGTCCAGGGGCGCTTGGGCGGCACCGGCGATGTCTTCAAGTCCACCCAGGAAAGCCAGCCCCTGATGATTCTGGGCGCTTTGCTGTTGGTCTACATCGTGCTCGGTGTGCTCTACGAGAGTTACATCCACCCGCTGACGATCCTGTCCACGCTGCCCTCGGCCGGAGTCGGCGCCCTGCTTGCCATTATCCTGACGCGCGAGGAGTTCAGCCTGATTTCCCTGTTGGGGCTGTTCCTGCTGATTGGTGTGGTGAAGAAAAACGCGATCCTGATGATCGACCTTGCGCTGCAGTTCGAACGCAACGATGGGCTATCCCCGGCCGAGTCGATTCGTCGGGCCTGTCTGCTGCGTTTTCGCCCCATCCTGATGACCACCATGGCCGCCATGCTCGGTGCACTGCCGCTATTGATAGGTGGGGCCGAGGGTAGCGAGATGCGTCAGCCGCTGGGCCTGACCATCATCGGCGGCTTGATGCTCAGCCAGATACTGACGCTTTACACCACGCCTGTGGTCTACCTGTACCTGGACCGTGCCCGCCATCGGTTCAACCGCTGGCGTGGTGTGCGTACCGACGCTGCACTGGAAAATCCGCTATGAGTTCGTTGTGCTTGAAACACCCACTGCGCCCGTTGGCCCTGCTTGTCGCTGCGTTTTCGCTGGGGGCCTGTACGCTCGGCCCCGATTATCGGCGCCCGGACCTCGCCGTTCCCGTTGAATACAAGCAGGCCGAAGGCTGGAAAACGGCGGCACCCGCCGATGTGTTGCAGCGCGGCGACTGGTGGACGCTGTATGGCGATGCCGAGCTGAATGCGCTGGTCGGGCGGCTGAACCTGTCCAACCAGAACCTCGCAGCGGCCGAGGCTCAGTATCGCCAGGCGCGCGCCCTGGTTCGGGGGGCTCGCTCGCAGCTGTTCCCCACCGTGGGGGCCAGCGCGGGGGCAACCCGTGCCGGGCAGGGCGGTTCGACCGGCTCGGCCGCGCAGGGCGGAACCAGCGCCAGTGGCATCAGTGAGAGTTATAGCCTGGGGCTCGATGCGTCTTGGGAACTCGATGTCTGGGGCCGGTTGCGGCGCAACCTGGAAGCTAATCGCGCCAGCATGCAGGCCAGCGCAGCGGACCTGGCAGCGGTCCGCCTGAGCCTGCAGTCCGAGCTGGTGCAGACCTACCTGCAGCTGCGTGTGATGGATGAGCAACAACGGCTGCTCGACCAGACGGTGGCGGCGTACGCGCGCTCGCTGCGCCTGACGGATAACCAGTATCAGGCGGGCATCGTGCCGAAATCGGATGTCAGCCAGGCACGTGCGCAACTGAAAAGCACCCAGGCGCAGGCCATCGACCTGCGCTGGCAGCGCGCGCAGATGGAGCACGCCATTGCCGTGTTGATAGGCGTGCCGCCTGCGCAACTGAACATCGCCGAGCGTAGCGATATTCCCCGGCTGCCCGAGGTGCCCGTGGCGTTGCCGTCGCAGCTGCTGGAACGCCGTCCGGATATCGCCTCGGCCGAGCGCCAGGTGATGGCGGCCAACGCACAGATCGGCGTGGCCGAGGCGGCCTGGTACCCGGACCTGACCCTCAGCGCCAGCGGCGGTTATCGCAACAGCAGTTTCGGCAACCTGGTCAGCCTGCCCAATCGCTTCTGGTCGCTGGGCCCGCAACTGGCCGTGACACTGCTGGATTTCGGAGGGCGCCGTGCCGACCTGGAGGCGGCCGAGGCCAGCTATGACCAGACCGTGGCCCGCTATCGGCAGACGGTGCTCGACAGCTTCCGCGAGGTCGAGGACAACCTGGTGCAATTGCGGGTACTGGCCGAGGAGGCTGTCGTACAGCGCGAAGCGCTGGAGGCGGCGCAAGAGTCCCTGCGGCTGATCGAAAACCAGTATCGCGCCGGCACGGTCGACTTCCTCAGCGTGGCAACGGTGCAAACCACCGCACTGAACAACGAGAGGACCTACCTGGCGCTACTGGGCGACCGGCTGACGGCCAGCGTGCAGTTGATCGCGGCCTTGGGGGGCGGTTGGGATGCCCAGCAGCTGGGAACCGACGCGGGCCCGCCATAACCACGAGCAAAAAAACCAGGCCGGAGCCTGGTTTTTTGTTGCTGCGCTCGATCAGTGACGCTGCTTGCGATTCACCGTCTGTGCCGCCTTGATGATATCGGCACCAATTACCGGTTCGAACTCTTTCCATACCGGTCGCATGGCTTCCCGCCAGGCTTCGCGCTGTTCCGGGGTGAGTTCGATGATTTCCGAGGTGCCCGCCTTGCGGATGCGCTCGCGGTCGGCCTGGTTGGCTTCCTCGGCGGCGCGGTTCACCTCGTAGGTGACTTCCTCGATGATGCCCTCGAGCTCGGTGCGAATGCGGTGCGGAATACCGAACCAGAAGCGGGTATTGCTGACCAGCATGTAGTCGAGTACGCCGTGATTGGTTTCCGTTATGTAGGGCTGAACGGTGTGCATCTTCTTGCTATAGATGTTCGACCAGGGGTTTTCTGCACCCTGTACCGTGCCGTTCTGCAGAGCCGCAAAGGCTTCGCCGAAAGGAATCTTCTTGGTCGATGCGCCCAACTGCGCGAATTGCGACTCCAACACGCCGGACGGCTGGATGCGGAACGCCAGGCCAGCCGCATCGCTCGGCATGCGTAGCGGTTTGGTGGCGGACAGCTGCTTCATGCCGTTGTGCCAATACGCCAGCCCGGTGATGTTTTCCTGCTCCATCGAACGCAGCAGTTGGCGGCCCTTGGCGCGCTTCTGAAAACGATTGACAGCTTCCAGGTCGTCGAACAGGAACGGCAGATCGAAGACCTGCACCTGCTTGGTGTACTTCTCGAACTTGGCCAGCGAAGGTGCCAGCAGTTGCACTTCGTTGTTGCTCAGCGCGTCAAGTTCGTTGTTGTCGCCGAACAGGGTCGAGTTGGGATAAACCTCAACGGTGACCTGACCGGGTAGACGCTCTTCCACCAGGCGCTTGAACAGCAGGGCACCCTTGCCCTTGGGCGTGTCTTCGGCGACGACGTGAGAGAACTTGATGACGATCGGCTCGGCCTCGACGGCAGTGGCCGTCAGTGCCAGCAGCAGACCGACAAGGGTGATGATCGGCTTGAACATTGAGAGGCTCTTTATTGTGGTTGGTTGGCATTTGGCCCGGCTACGGACCGGATTAGAGCTGCAACGGGACGTTATGCCAAATTAGCCGAACCACCTAAAGCGCTGTCTCGCAAAATTCATGATCAGGTGAACAAGAACGGGCACGGATCACACTTTACCCGCCGAGGGCGTCGCCGCGCGGTGCGGCAACGCCGTACGCCAGGCTCAGCGGCTGGCCAGTTGCCAACCGCCGCCCAGCGCCTTGTACACGGAGACGATCCCACGGTAGAGATCGACCTCGGCCACGGCCTGGGCATCCTCGGCGGCGAGACGCTCGCGTTCGGCATCGAGCAGCACCAGGAAGTCGACGGTCCCTTCGCGATAGCGGATCTGCGCCTGTTGCGCGGCGGCGCGACTGGCATTGGACTGACGCACCAGTGACAGCAGGCGCTCCTGGGCTCGGGCGTAATCACTGAAGGCGTTTTCCGATTCCTCCAACGCGAGCAGAACCTGCTGCTCGTAATTCGCCAAGGCGCCTTCGGCATCCGCTTCGGCACCGCGCAGTCGGGCTCTGACGCTACCCATGTCGAACGCCGCCCAGCTGATGCTCGGTGCCACGCCCCAGGCCTGCGCTGCGCTCGATCCAATCTGCGAGCCACGGCCGGCGATGAAGCCGAGGAAGCCTGACAGACTCACCCGTGGGAACAGATCAGCCGTCACCACGCCGACATTGGCGGTAGCGGCCGCCAGCTGGCGTTCGGCGGCGAGAATGTCCGGCCGGCGGCGCAGCAGTTCGCCGGGATCGCCGATCGGCAATGCCTTGGCAATCGCCGGCAGCTCACGAGGCGACAGATCGACACTGAGTTGATCCGGACGTTGGCCGAGGAGGGTGGCGATACGATTGCGCGCACGCGTCTGGGTCGCTTGCAGCTGCGGCAGGCTCGCTTCCGTGGAGGCCAGCCGGGCATCGGCGCGCAGTACATCCAGCTCATTGCCCATGCCGGCGTCGCGCAGTTGCTCGGTCAATTCATGCGACTCGCGCTGGTTGTCGAGGTTCTCCCGGGCGATACGCTCGCGCAGCTGAGCGCCACGCAGCTGGCCATAGGCATCGACCAGCTCGGCGATCAGGCTGACCTGCAGCTGATAGAGCTCGGCTTCAGCGGCCTCGCTTTGCGCCTCGCTGGCTTCGATGCGGCGCTGGATACGACCGAACAGATCCAGCTCCCAGGCCATGTCCAGGCCCAGGTCATAACGCTCGATGTTGCTGCGCTCCTCGCTGGTGCCTGGCTGCTGCGCCTTGCCGTACTCGGCAGAGGCCCCGGCGGTTACCGTCGGGAAACGATCATTGGCGGCGTCGTCACGGATCGATCGCGCCGCGCGTAACCGGGCAAAGGCGATGCGCAATTCACGGTTCTCCGCCAGCGCCTCGCCAACCAGTGCGTCCAGGGTCGGGTCGTCGAACTGACGCCACCAGGCGGACTCGAAGCGCGAGCGGTCGAAACTTGCTGCCTGGGCACGCTCGATCTTGGCCGGCGCCGTTTCCGGCGTCCGGTAATCCGGGCCGACGGCGCAGGCGCTCAAGGCGATGACCGCGGCAAGCAGCAACGGAGCAGTAATGACAGCCTTCATGCATGGGCCTCCTTGAGTGCCGCTTTTTTCTCCGTACGCCGTTCGACGAAGGCGCGAATCACCAGGTAGAACACCGGGGTCAGCAGCAGGCCGAAGAAGGTCACGCCGAGCATCCCGCTGAATACCGCGACGCCCATGGCATGGCGCATCTCGGCGCCTGCGCCGGACGACAGCACCAGCGGCACCACGCCCATGATGAAGGCGAAGCTGGTCATCAGGATCGGCCGCAGCCGCAACCGGCAGGCCTCCAGCACGGCGGCCAGGCGAGTCATGCCTTCCTCCTGTTTGTCCTTGGCGAATTCGACGATCAGAATCGCGTTCTTGCACGCCAGGCCGACCAGCACGATCAGGCCGATCTGGGTAAAGACGTTGTTGTCGCCACCGGACAGGATCACCCCGGTGATCGCCGAGAGCAGCGTCATGGGCACGATCAGGATCACCGCCAACGGCAGGCTCCAGCTCTCGTACTGCGCAGCCAGCACCAGGAAGGCCAGCAATACGCAGAGCGGGAAGACGAACACAGCCGTGTTACCAGCCAGGATCTGCTGGTAGGTCAGTTCGGTCCATTCGTAGCTCATGCCGTTGGGCAGCTCGGCCTTCAACAGGCGCTCCATCGCCGCTTCCGCCTGACCGGAGCTGTAGCCGGGGGCGGCCGCGCCGTTGATTTCAGCGGTGAGGAAGCCGTTGTAATGCATCACTCGGTCGGGGCCTGCGCTGTCAGTGACTTTGACGAAGGTCGACAGCGGCACCATCTCGCCCCGGTTGTTGCGCACTTTCAGCTGGCCGATCTGCTCCGGCGCCAGACGGAACTTCTGATCGGCCTGGACGTTGACCTGATAGGTACGGCCGAAGCGGTTGAAGTCGTTGGCGTACAGCGAGCCGAGGTAGACCTGCATGGTGTCGAAGATCTCGTCGATCGCCACGCCGTGGGTCTTGGCTTTCTCGCGGTCGATGTCGGCGTCCACCTGCGGCACGTTGACCTGATAGCTGGTGAACAGGCCGGCCAGCTCGGGATAGTCGGCGCTCTTGGCGAGCACGTTCTGCACCTGTTTGTAGAGCTCCTCGTAACCGAGGTTGCCGCGATCCTGCACCTGCACGCGGAAGCCGCCGATGGTGCCAAGCCCCTGCACGGGAGGCGGTGGGAAGATCGCGAGGTAAGCCTCCTGGATGCTCGCAAACTGGCCGTTCAGGTCACCGGCGATGGCCCCAGCCGACATGTTCGCGTCTTGGCGCTCGTCGAAGTCCTTCAGCGTAACGAAGACGATGCCGCTGTTGGGGCTGTTGGTGAAGCCATTGATCGACAAGCCCGGGAAGGCGACGGTATTCGCCACGCCAGGGTGCTTGCCGGCGATTTCCGACATCTGTTTGATCACGTCCTCGGTACGATCGAGGGTGGCGGCGTCGGGCAGCTGGGCAAAGGCAACCAGGTACTGCTTGTCCTGCGGTGGCACGAAGCCGGTCGGCGTGTTGGCAAAGCCCATGTAACCGAGGGCGACCAGTCCGACGTAGACCACCAGCGCAATGCCGCTACCCCGCAGGATGCGGCGGACCGCCCCGACGTAGCCGTGACTGGCCCGCTCGAACACGCGGTTGAACGGACCGAACAGCCAGCCGCCGAACAGTTTGTCGAGCAGGCGGGAAAAGCCGTCCTTGGGCGCGTCGTGGGCCTTGAGCAGGACTGCGGCCAGCGCTGGCGACAGGGTCAGCGAGTTGAACGCCGAGATCACCGTGGAAATGGCGATGGTCAGGGCGAACTGTTGGTAGAACTGGCCGGTCAGGCCGGAAATGAACGCGGTGGGGACGAACACCGCACAGAGCACCAGCGCCGTGGCGATGATCGGCCCGGTGACTTCCTTCATGGCCTGTTTGGTCGCTTCGACCGGTGTCTTGCCGAGGCCGATGTTGCGCTCGACGTTCTCCACCACGACGATGGCGTCGTCCACCACGATACCGATCGCCAGCACCAGCCCGAACAACGACAGCGCATTGAGCGAGAAACCGAGCATGTGCATCACGGCGAAGGTGCCGATCAGCGACACCGGCACGGCCGCCAGCGGGATGATCGAGGCGCGCCAGGTCTGCAGGAACAGGATCACCACCAGCACCACCAGCACCAGGGCTTCGAGCAAGGTGTGTACCACTGCCTCGATGGAGCCGCGTACGAAGATGGTCGGGTCGTAGACGATCTCGTAATCCACGCCTTCGGGGAAATCCTTCTTCAGTTCGGCCATGCGCGCACGCACCGCATCGGAGATCGCGATGGCATTGGAGCCGGGGCGCTGGAACACCGGGATGGCCACGGCCGGCTGGTTATTCAGCAGCGAACGTAGGGCGTACTGGCTGGACCCCAGCTCGACGCGGGCGATGTCGCGCAGGCGGGTGATCGAGCCGTCTTCGCCGGCACGGATGATGATGTTTTCGAATTCCTCCTCGCTGACGAGGCGGCCTTGGGTATTGATCGACAGCTGGAAGTCGGTCGCACCCGGTGCGGGTGGCGCGCCCAGCGAGCCGGCCGCTACCTGGCGGTTCTGTTCGCGAATCGCATTGACCACGTCGCTTGCGGTGAGGTTGCGCGAAGCGACCTTGTTCGGATCCAGCCAGACGCGCAGGGAGTAGTCGCCCATGCCGAACAGTTGCACATCGCCGATGCCGTCCAGGCGCGCCAGCTCGTCCTTGACGTTGAGCGCGGCATAGTTGGACAGATAGAGCATGTCGTAACGCTCATCCGGTGAGGTCAGGTGCACCACCATGGTGAGGTCCGGCGAGGCCTTGTCCACCGTCACGCCGAGCCGCTGCACCTCGGTGGGCAGGGTCGGCATGGTGCGGGTCACGCGGTTCTGCACCTGTACCTGGGCGTTGTCCAGATCGGTGCCCAGGGCGAAGGTGATGGTCAGGGTCAGTTTGCCGTCAGCGGTCGCCTGGGACGACATGTAGAGCATGCCCTCGACGCCGGTGATGGCCTGTTCGAGCGGCGAGGCGACGGTTTCACCGATCACCTTGGGGTTGGCTCCGGGGAAGTTGGCCCGCACCACGACGGTGGGCGGAACCACTTCGGGGTATTCGCTGATGGGCAGCTGGAACAGCGAGATGGCGCCGCCGATGAGGATGATCATCGACAGTACCGCGGCGAAGATCGGCCGCTGAATGAAGAATTGCGAGAAATTCATGACGCACTCCGGGGGAGAGGGTGCGCATCACGCACCCTGACGGAATCGGATTTTTTATGGGAGCGCCGAAGCGCTCGGTCGACGCGGGTCAGCGCACGCCTTAGCTGCTCGGGCGGCGCGCCACGTTGTGCTCGACGACTTCGGTCTTGAACGCGGCCGTGATCGCGCGGTTCTGCTCACGCAGTGCGGCGAGGGTGTCGGCGTCTGCCATCGGCACGTTTTCCGGCTGCACTGTGGCGCCCGGGCGAACACGCTGCAGGCCGTTGACGACGATGGTTTCGCCTTCGTTCAAGCCGTTACGAACGATGCGCAGGCCTTCCAGCTTCGGACCCAGCTCGACGGAGCGATAGCTGACCTTGCCGTCGTCACCGAGCACCAGCACGAACTTCTTGCCAAGGTCGGTGCCCACTGCGACGTCCTTGATCAGCACTGCCTCGTAGGTAGCACTGCCGACCAGCTTCAGCCGCGCGTACAGCCCGGGGGTAAAGCGCCCGTCACGGTTGTCGAACACGGCGCGGCCGCGAATGGTGCCGGTGCGAGGATCGACCTGGTTGTCGATGAAGTCCATATGGCCCAGGTGTGGATAGTCATCCTCGCTGGACAGCCCAAGGTAGACGGGTGTCGCTTCGCCGCGCGCGCCTTCGCGTGCCAGCTCCCGGTATTTCAGGTAGGTGCGCTCGTCGGCTTCGAAGTAGGCGTAGACCTTATCGGTGGATACCAGCGTGGTGAGCAACGCTTCGCCGGCGTTGACCAGGTTGCCGGCGGTGATCAGCGCGCGCCCGACGCGGCCATCGATCGGTGCGGTCACACGGGTAAAACTCAAGTCCAGCTTGGCGGCGTCCAGTTGCGCCTGGATCGCAGCAACCGCGGATTTCGCTTCGCTGGCGGCACTGATACGGGCATCGGCGAGCTCGGCCGAAATGGCATTCTTGGCCCGC
Organism: Stutzerimonas stutzeri; assembly: GCF_019090095.1. NCBI lineage: Bacteria > Pseudomonadati > Pseudomonadota > Gammaproteobacteria > Pseudomonadales > Pseudomonadaceae > Stutzerimonas > Stutzerimonas stutzeri. The sequence continues at coordinate 437,838 of NZ_JAGQFP010000001.1, forward strand.
AGCCGCTCACCACGCTCGGCCTCGCGGGCCGTGCGCCGCTCGGTCGCGCGCGCTTGCTGCAGTTCGGCCTGCAGGCGCTTGACCTGCGCCTCGAAGGGACGGGGATCGATCTGGAACAACAGATCACCTTTCTTCACCAGCGCACCTTCATGGAAGGCGACCTTGTCGATGTAGCCCGATACCCGCGGGCGTACCTCCACCGATTCCGGTGCTTCCAGCCTTCCGGTGAGCTCATCCCATTCGGTGACTTGCTGCTCGATGACTTCGGCGACGCTGACGGCAGGCGCTGGCGCCGACGCTTCGGTGGCTTCTGGCGCTTGTCCGCAGGCACCCACGAGGGCAGCGGCGAGCGCCACCAATGGGTAACGCAAGGCTTTGAGTGAACGTTCCATGCTTGACTCCGCAACTCGGGTTTTTATCGATGGCGGGAGTGTGCCGGCTGGTCCTGCGATGCAGAAATCGAACGAGGCGAATGTGAATATCATTGCCGGTGATGGGGGCGCATACTCGTGCGAGCTGGCGGTGCAGGATCAGAGGCCGCGGCTAACTGTGGGAGCGGTCTCGACCGCGAACGACTTCCCGCACGGCGATCCACCAGCAAGCACCGCGCCGCACGCATTAGCGATCAAGATCGCTCCCACAAATAAAAGCTGGCCGTGCGGGATCACAGGCTGCGGCTAACCGTGGGAGCGGTCTTGACCGCGAAGAGAACCCGGCTGATGGCGCGTGACGCGCAGCGACTATTTAGAGACTGTCCGGATCGCCGACGAACATCTGAATACGCGAGCGCAGCCAGCGCTCGGCGGGATCGTTGTCCTGCGCGCCGCGCCAGGCCATGGACAGTTCGAAGTCCTGGCTGGTCTCGAACGGCAGCGGTTCGGCGCGCACGCCACCATTGGCGGCCAGGGCAGATGCGGCGTAGTCAGGCAGGGTGGCGACCAGGTCGGTCCCAGCCAGCAGGCTGGCCAATCCGTTGAACTGCGGGACCGCCAGCACCACCTTGCGCTTGCAGCCGTGTAGCGCCAGCTCCTCGTCGATATAGCCGTTCAGGTCGCCGGCGAAGGACACCATGGCGTGCGGACGTGAACAGTAGTCTTCCATGGTCATGCGTCCGGGAATGCTGTCGGCACGCAGCAGCATCGGTTTCGGCCGGCGCAATATCTTGCGCTTGGCGTTGGCCGGCAGCTCCTGGGTATAGCAGACCCCGACCGAGATCTCGCCGGAGGCCAGCAGGCCCGGCATCAGCAGGTAGTTGGCACGCCGCACCACCAGCACCACGCCCGGCGCTTCGGCGCGGATGCGCCGGAGCAGCTGAGGCAGCAAGGCGAATTCGACCTCGTCGGTCAGACCGATGCGAAACACCAGCTCGCTGGTGGCCGGATCGAAGCTCGAGGCACGGCTGACCGCGGTCGAGATCGAATCCAGTGCCGGGGAGAGCAGGCTGGCGATTTCCTGAGCGCGCGCGGTTGGCTCCATGCTGCGGCCAGTGCGCACGAACAGCGGATCGTCGAACAGGGTGCGCAGGCGTGCCAGCGCAGCGCTGATCGCCGGCTGGCCGAGAAACAGCTTTTCAGCCGCCCGGGTCACGCTGCGCTCGTGCATCAGCGTTTCGAAGACAATGAGCAGGTTCAGGTCCACACGGCGAAGGTCGTTGCGATTCATGCCTTTCACTTCAAGCGAGGGTCAGACGAAGGGCGCGGCTGACTTCAGGGTGCGACTGCATTCTAGACAGATCGAAGCGACATCGGCATGTCCATTTCCGCTTTGCAATTACACAAACCTGCAGGTTGTGATGCGGCTTTACATACAAAGCATCATCATTCCTGCGCATGGCGACTATCGAGCGGAATGCGGGAATCTCGGCTGGAGTTGTACCGAAGGTGCAGATAGAGTCACTCACACAGTAGTAATCGAGGGGTCGTTCAATGTCCCGTATCATTCGTTTCCATCAGTTCGGCCCTGCCGACGTCCTGTGCTATGAGCAGCAGGACGTGCCGCGGCCAGGCCCCGGCGAAGTCCTGATCGGCGTTCGCGCTATCGGCGTGAGCTGGAACGACGTGCTCTGGCGACAGGATCTTGCACCGCGTCATGCGCAGCTTCCATCCGGGCTCGGCAGCGAGATCGCCGGCGAAGTGCTGGCCGTTGGTGACGATGTGGACGGCTTCGCCGTGGGCGACCACGTGGCGAGTTTCCCGGGCCATGACCTCAACCAATACCCCGCGTATGGCGAGCATGCCCTGCTGCCGCATACCTCGCTGGTCCATTATCCCGACATGCTCGGCCCGATCGAGGCCTCCATTCACTACACTCCCGCGCTGGTGGCCTACTTCGCGCTGGTCGAGCTGGCGCAGTTCGAACCTGGGCAATATGTGCTGGTGACCCAGGCTCGCCACTGCACCGGGCCGACCGCTGTCCAGGTAGCGAAGGCACTGGGCGCGCGAGTGATCGCCACGTGCGAAACGGCCGAGGATCGTGACTTCCTGCGCGAGCTGGGTGCCGAAACGGTGATCGTGACCGAAGAAGAGGACCTGGTCGGGCGGCTGCAGAAAATCACCGGCGGTGCGGGCGTCGAAGTAGTGCTGGACGCTTGTGGCGGCTCGCAGATGAAGCTGCTGGGCGATGTCATCGCGCCGCGCGGCAAGCTGATCCTCTACGGGCTCAACGGCGGCAATGAAACGGCGTTTCCGGCGTGTGCGGCCTTCAAGAAGAACTTCAAGTTCTTCATTCACTGCCTGTGCGATTTCACCGGGCAGCCAGAGCTGGGCATCAAGCAGAATCGCGAGGCCGTCGATCGCGCCTTGCTGCACATCAATCAACTCACCGTCGACCGGTTGATCACCCCTCAGGTGGACAAGGTGTTTGGCTTCGACCAGGTGGTCGAAGCGCATCGCTACGTCGAGAGCGGAATACCGCGCGGACGGGTCGTCCTTCGCGTCGATTGAGCAGGGCCGCACCCCGGCCCGATCATCGCTTCACAGAAACTTTTCCCACGCGGCTCAAGTCCTCCGAAGACAGGTTATTCACCTTGACGGAGGATTCTGCATGGCCGACGACAACCAGACCCTGCCACCCCAGGAGCAACCCGAGCCAGGCAAAGAGGGCTTGATGAATCCGCGTCCTGAGTTCCGTGGCGAGGACTACAAGGCCGCCGGCAAACTGCAAGGCAAGGTCGCGATCATTACCGGCGGTGACAGTGGCATTGGCCGTTCGGTCGCCGTGTTGTTCGCACGCGAAGGTGCCGACGTAGCGATTCTCTACCTTGACCAGCATCAGGACGCCGAACAGACGCGGAAAGTCGTCGAAGAGCACGGCCGCAAGTGCCTGACCTTTGCCGGCGACGTGGCCGATCGCGAGGTGTGCCGCAAGGTGGTCGACGAGACGCTGGGCACGCTCGGCCGGCTCGATATCCTGGTCAATAACGCCGCCGAGCAGCATCCGCAGGAAAAGCTCGAGGACATCTCCGAAGCGCAGTGGGAGAAGACCTTCCGCACCAACATCTTCGGCATGTTCCAGATGACCAAGGCTGCACTGCCGCATCTGCACAAAGGCGCGGCGATCATCAACACGACCTCGGTGACCGCCTACAAGGGCAGCCCGCAGCTGCTCGACTACTCGGCAACCAAGGGTGCCATCACGGCATTCACGCGGTCGTTGTCGATGAACCTTGCCGAACGCGGTATCCGGGTCAACGCAGTAGCGCCCGGGCCGATCTGGACGCCGCTGATCCCGTCGACCTTCGATGCGGACAAGGTAGAGAAATTCGGCGCCAACGTGCCGATGGAGCGTCCCGGGCAACCCGACGAGGTGGCACCGGCCTACGTCTACCTGGCCAGCCATGACGCGTCCTATGTCAGCGGCCAGGTGATTCATGTGAATGGCGGTACCGTGGTCAACGGCTGATCGCACCGCGCCGAGAGGAGGGAAGGCTATGCCCCGTACGATCTGGAAAGGTGCCGTCAGCTTCGGGCTGGTGCACATCCCCGTTGCGCTGGTACCTGCCACGACTCGGCAGGGCATCGACTTCGACTGGCTGGACAAGCGCAGCATGGATCGGGTCGGTTACAAACGCATCAACAAGACCACCGGCGAAGACATCGACAGCGAAAACATCGTCAAGGGCGTGGAGTACGAGAAGGGCAACTACGTCGTGATCAGCGATGACGAGATCAAGGCGGCGCACCCGAAAGCCACCCAGACGGTGGACATCGTCGCCTTCGTCGATGCCAAGGACATTTCCTTTCTCTACATCGATACGCCGTACTACCTCACGCCCGACCGGCGCGGCGAAAAGGTTTATGCGCTATTGCGCGAAACACTCATCGAGACCGGCAAGGTCGGCATCGCCAACGTGGTGTTGCGTAACAAGCAGCACCTGGCCGTGGTGATGCCGCTGGGCAAGGCGCTGGTGATGAACACACTGCGCTGGGCCGATGAGGTACGTGGGGTCGAGTACCTGGAGATGAAGGACGAAGCACTCAGCGCCGACCTGAACCCTCGCGAGCTGGACATGGCCAAACGGTTGGTCGAGGACATGAGCGAAGAATGGAATCCTGCGCAGTACAAGGACACCTTCCAGGACAAGATCATGGATCTGGTCGAGACCAAAGCCCGCGAAGGCAAGATCGAGGCCGTCGGTGGGCCGGAAGAGGCCGTCGACCGCCGCAGTGCCGATGTCATCGACCTGACCGAGCTGCTCAAGCGCAGCCTGGCCGGCAAGTCGGCGAAAAAGGCGGCGCCAGCCGACGAGGATGACGACGCGGAGCAGGCCAGCGAAGAAGAGGCGGCACCGCGCAAACGCACCAGCAGCAAGAGCGCGGCGAGCAAGAAGGCGCCGGCCAAGTCGACGACGAGCAAAACCGCGGCCGGTAGCAAGACGACGGCGGCGGGCAAGAGCACGGCGAGCAAGTCCAGTAGCAAGAAAGCCAGCTGAGTCGGCGAGGGCTACGCATGACTGCAAACACCGGCAAGAGCGGCCGTCCCGATGTGGGCGGTATCGGTATCAGCAATCCTCAGCGGGTCATCGATGCGCAGAGCGGTGCGACCAAGCTGCAGCTGGCGCAATACTACCTGGCAGTGGGTGACTGGCTGACTCCACAGCTGGCCAACCGGCCGCTGTCGATCGTACGCGCGCCTGAAGGGGTTGGGGGTGAACGCTTCTTTCAGCGCCATTGCGGGCGCCTGAAGATGCCGCACATGCGGGTCCTGGACAAGGCGCTCGATCCTGAGCATGCGCGCCTGATCCAGGCCGACAGCGTCACGGCCGTGGTGGAAGCGGTGCAGATGGGCACGATCGAGTTCCATACGTGGAATGCCCGCAGCGATCGCATCGACCGTCCCGACCGCCTGGTCTTCGACCTCGATCCGGATCCCGAGCTGCCGTGGTCGAGCATGGTCGAAGCCACCAGCTTGACGCTCGACCTGCTTGAGACGCTGGGTTTGCGTGCGTTTCTCAAGACCAGTGGGGGCCGCGGCATGCACGTGGTGGTGCCGATCGATCGCCGTCAGGGCTGGGAATGCGCCAACGAGTTTGCACGCGGCGTGACGACACGCCTGGCTACCGAGGCGCCTGACAAGATCGTGGCGAAGATGGGACCGAAGAATCGGGTCGGCAAGATCTTCGTCGATTACCTGCGCAATCAACGCGGGGCCAGCACGGTGGCGGCCTACTCGGCGCGCGCACGGCCTGGGCTACCGGTATCGGTCCCCATCGCCCGCAACGAGCTGGAGCAGCTCGCCGGGGCGGATCAATGGAACATCCTCAACCTGCAGGCGCGACTGCAAACGCTGACGGAGGATCCCTGGTCCAGCTACGGGGCGGCGCGTCAGAGCCTCTCGGCACGCCTGCTCAAAATGCTCGACGTCGGTTCCTGAGTCGACCGGTGACCTGTCCCTTGGCCAGATGCCAGCTAGTCTAGAACTGGCGCAGCGACCATGCGCCAAGCCCATCGTCGGCCTGCAGGAACCATCGTAGAGCGGTTGCAGTCGACTTATTCGATGAGCAGAACATAACAAAGCAGACAGGAGATACCGATGACCGTGCGAGTATCCCGGCGACAGTTCCTGAAGTTCGGTGCGGCAGGTGTAGGCGCATCGAGCATGGCCATGATGGGGTTTGCGCCTGATGAAGCCGTAGCGTCAGTACGTCATTTCAAACTGACGGGCGCGAAAATCGCTCGCAACATCTGCACCTACTGCTCGGTAGGGTGCGGCATGCTGCTTTATTCCCGTGGCGATGGCGCCGCCAACGTGGTCGATGATATCTACCATGTCGAAGGCGATCCGGATCATCCGGTCAGCCGCGGCTCGCTCTGCCCTCGTGGGGCGGGCGTGCTGGACTTCATCAAGAGTGAGTCCCGGGTCAAATACCCCGAAGTGCGCGATCCCTTCACCAACGAGTGGAAGCGGATCAGCTGGGATGAAGCCCTGACGCGCATCGCGCGGCACATGAAGGACGACCGCGATCGGAACTTCGAAACCCATGATGAGCAGGGCAGGCTGGTCAATCGCTGGATGACGACCTCGATGGTCGCCGCTTCGGCCTGCACCAACGAGACGGCGTATCTGACGCAGAAGATCACCCGTGCTCTGGGCATCCTCAAGATGGACAACCAGGCGCGCGTCTGACACGGACCAACGGTGGCAGGTCTTGCCCCTTCATTTGGTCGCGGTGCCATGACGAACCACTGGACGGACATCGGCAATGCCAATGTCATTCTGTCCATGGGCGGCAATTCCGCTGAGGCACACCCGGTTGGTTTCCGCTGGGTCATGAAAGCCAAGGAGCGCAGCAATGCGATCCTGATTTCGATCGACCCGCGATTCAATCGCACCACGGCAGTGGCCGATTACCATGCCTGGATTCGTACCGGCACGGATATCGCGTTCCTCGGTGGATTCATCAATTACCTGATCGAAACCGGTCGCTACGCCCACGAGTACGTGCGCGAATACACCGATGCCAGCCTGATCGTAAAAGAGGGCTTCGGCTTCGAGGATGGTCTGTTCACCGGCTACGACGAAGACAAGCACAGGTACGACCGCCAGAGCTGGAACTTCGAGATGGGCGACGACGGCTTCGTCCGTCGCGACCCGAGCCTCGAGCACCCGCGCTGCGTGTTCCGCCTGCTGCACCAGCACTACAGCCGCTACACCGTGGACCAGGTGGAGACCATCTGCGGCATGCCGAAGGAGACGGTGCTGCAACTCTGGGACCTCATGGCGCAGACGTCGGCCCCCGACAAGACCATGACGATCCTCTACGCCCTGGGCTGGACCCAGCACACCATCGGATCGCAGATCATCCGCTGCGGCGCCATGGTGCAGCTGTTGCTCGGCAACATGGGCATGCCCGGCGGCGGCGTCAACGCGTTGCGCGGGCACTCCAACATTCAGGGCCTGACTGACATCGGTCTGCTGTCGAACCTGCTGCCGGGCTACATGAACCTGCCGTCGGTGAACCTGCAGTCCTATGACGACTACATGAAGACCCGCATCAAGCCACCACTGCTCGAAGGCGAGGTGTCCTACTGGAAGTTCTACGAGCGGTTCTTCGTCAGCCTGATGAAGGACTGGTACGGCGACGTGGCGACCAAGGAAAACAACTGGTGCTACGACTGGTTGCCCAAGCTGTCCGAGCCGATCTACGACGTGCTGTATGCGATCAACGACATGACGCTGGGCAAGATGACCGGGGCCTTCTGCCAGGGGTTCAACATCCTGGCGTCCTTCCCCAACAAGGCGAAGGTGGTCGAAGGGCTGTCCAAGCTCAAGTTCCTGGTCATCATGGATCCGTTGAAGGTGGAAACCGGCGAGTTCTGGAAGAACTTCGGCGAATACCACGACGTCGATCCGTCGCAGATCGGCACCGAGGTGTTCCGCCTGCCGACCACCTGCTTCGCCGAGGACTCCGGTTCGATCACCAACAGTTCGCGCTGGCTGCAATGGCACGACAAGGCGGCACCGGGGCCAGGCGAGTCGCTGACCGATACCGAGATCCTCGGTGAGCTGATGCTGCGGCTCAAGGCCATGTACCAGGCAGAGGGCGGTGCCTTCCCCGATCCGATCCTCGCCATGAGCTGGAACTACAAGGATCCGAAGTTCCCCGCCGCATCCGAGCTGGCCAAGGAGTACAACGGCCGGGCACTGGCCGACCTTACCGACGACACCGGCAAGGTCATCCGCCGCAAGGGCGAGCTGTTGAAGGATTTCAGCGAGCTCCGTGCCGACGGCAGCACGGCCTGTGGCTGTTGGATCTACTCGGGCGCCTGGACCGAAGAAGGCAACATGATGGCCCGGCGGGACAACTCCGACCCTTACAACACCGGCAATACGCTGGGGTGGGCCTGGGCCTGGCCGATGAACCGTCGGCTGCTCTACAACCGTGCCTCGGCACGGCCGGACGGCACGCCGTGGGCGCCGAACAAGGCATTCGTCTGGTGGAACGGTGAACGCTGGACCGGCGCGGACGTGCCGGACTTCCCACTGACCTCTCCACCGTCGGCCGGCGTGCGGCCGTTCATCGTGACGCAGACGGGTACGGGCCATTTCTTCTCCAGCGAATGGTTGAACGAAGGGCCTTTCCCGGAGCACTACGAACCGATGGAGAGCCCGATCGACCGTAACCCGATGAACCCGGACAACCCCTTGGCCATGCACAACCCGGTCGCCCGGGTGTTCGAGCAGGACCGGGACACGTTCGGGACGAACAAGGAGTTCCCGTACGCGGCGACGACGTACCGGCTCACCGAACATTTCCATTTCTGGACGACCCATGCACGGCTCAACGCGATTGCGCAGCCGGAGAAGTTCGTCGAGATCGGGGAAGTGCTCGCGGGCGAGTTGGGTATCGTGGCCGGGGAGCGGGTACGGGTTCGCTCCAAGCGGGGCTTCATCACCGCGGTTGCGGTAGTCACCAAGCGATTGGTGCCACTGCAGATCGATGGTCGCACTGTGCATCAGGTCGGAATCCCGATTCACTGGGGCTTCAAGGGCGTCGCGAAGAAGGCGTACCTGACCAACACCCTGACGCCCTTCGTGGGGGACGGAAATACCCAGACACCGGAATTCAAGTCGTTTCTGGTGAACGTGGAAAAAATCGGAGGTGACGTCTGATGCGAGGCGACCAGATCAACCTGCAGAACATCATCGCCCGGTCGGCCACTACAACGCCGTCACCCCAGGTGCGGCACGGCGGGGTCGAAAAGGTCACTAAACTGATCGACGTGTCGGTGTGCATCGGCTGTAAGGCCTGCCAGGTGGCGTGCTCGGAATGGAACGACCTGCGTGACGACGTCGGCGAATGCGATGGCACCTACAACAACCCTCAGGACCTGTCGCCGGAGTCCTTCGAGGTCATGCGTTTCAGCGAGTACGAGGACGAACAGGGCAACCTGGAATGGCTGATCCGCAAGGACAACTGCATGCATTGCGCCGAACCGGGCTGCCTCAAGGCGTGCCCGTCTCCCGGCGCCATCGTGCAGTACGCCAATGGCATCGTCGACTTCAACTCAGAACACTGCATCGGTTGCGGCTATTGTGTGGCCGGCTGCCCCTTCGACATCCCGCGGATCTCGAAGAAGGACAACAAGGCCTACAAGTGCACGCTGTGTTCTGACCGTGTCTATCACGGCCTGGAGCCGGCTTGCGTGAAGAGCTGCCCGACCTCGGCCATCATGTTCGGCACCAAGGAAGACATGCTCGACTACGGTGCCCATCGGGTGGCCCACCTGCAGGGCAGAGGCTATGAGAACGCCGGCATCTACGACCCGCCGGGCGTGGGCGGCACCCATGTGGTCTACGTGCTGCAGCATGCCGACAAGCCGGAAATCTACAGCGGCCTGCCGAAGGACCCGCACATCAGCCCGACGGTTGAGCTGTGGAAGGGCGTGACCAAGCCGATCATGTCCGTGGCGCTCGGTATGTCGGTGCTGGCGGGCTTCTTCCATTACGTCATGAAGGGGCCGAAGGAGGAGCCGGAGGACGATCCAGACCCAGAACTAGCGGCGGCCGATCGCGACCTCGACCGGCGCGGGGAGGACCGGCTATGAGCCATTCCAACGTCAAGCACGGCATCCTGCGGTACGGCTGGTGGGCACGCGTCAACCATTGGCTGATCGCGATCAGCTTCGTGCTACTCGCCCTGAGTGGCCTTGCGTTGTTCTACCCGGCGTTCTTCGGCCTGACCGCGCTATTTGGCGGGCCGGAGCCCACTCGTATCGTGCATCCCTACATCGGGGTGTTCATGTCGCTGTTCTTTGTCATCCAGATGGTGCGTTTCTTCGGAGACAACCTGTTCCGGCGACACGACGTGCAGTGGATGAAGCAGATCCGGGACGTGCTCGGCAATCGGGACGAACGACTGCCTCCGGTCGGCAAGAACAACGCCGGGCAGAAGCTCGTGTATTGGCTCTTTCTGGCCACGGTGCCGGTATTGCTGATTACCGGCATCGTGCTCTGGCGCCCCTGGATCGCCAGTGACATGCCCGTCTGGGCGCTGCGGTGGGCGGTGATGATCCATGCCATCGCGGCTTTCATTGCGATCATCACGCTGATCGTCCACATCTACGCCGCCATCTGGGTCAAAGGCTCGGTGCGGGCCATGACGCAGGGCCGCGTCAGCCATGCCTGGGCGCGTCATCATCATGGCTTGTGGTACGACGAAGTTCGCCGCAAGGAAGGCTATGACGATCCGGGCGGTCTCTCGCCCAACCGCGACGTACCGTCCAAACGAACCTGAGGAGCAGTAGTGAACCACACCTATGGAAATGCGCCTTCCGGAATCATGGAGGCGCCTTATGTGGTGCTGCCGGATGCCAAGCTGTTCAGCAAACGGGCGACGCGCCTGCGCGAGCTGGTCGAGCAGGTGCCGCCGCTGGACGAGTTTCTGGCCTTCATGGCGCGGCTCGTCCAGGCCCAGCACCAGGTGCTGACCGAGCACGAGCCGGCCTGGCGTCCGCAGGCGGATGCGTTCGACCGGGCGCTTGAACACGGTATGCCGCCGTTGGGTTTCGCCGCCTTGCGGCGTGATGTCGGCTGGCAGGGTGATCTCAAGGCCATGCTCGATGCGGTGGAGCTGCACGTAGGTGCCCGCCAGCGGCCTTTCATCGACACGCTGCGCAACATGGATAGTGCGGCCCTCGATACGCTTGCCGAGGCAGTCCTCGAGGCGAGCCCGGGTGATGAGACCACCAGACCCTTGCTGCCGCTGGTGGCCGCGGCGATGCAGGTGAGCTGGGCGCGTTTGGCGATGAGTCTGCCACGCCCGCCCGAGCGGCCCACTGGCGAGGCTCGCGCGCTGTGCCCGACGTGCGGCTCGGCACCGGTTGCCAGCGTCATCCATAACGAACGCCACCGCAGCGGCGTGCGCTACCTGCACTGTTCGCTGTGCGCGACCGAATGGCACTTGGAACGCGTGAAATGCAGCGTATGCGACAGCAGCGGCAAGCTGACCTACCTCGCGCTGGATGACGAGAAGGGCAAGCCCTTCCTGCCGGTACAGGCCGAGACCTGCGACGGTTGCAACAGCTACCTGAAGGTCATGCAGCGTGAAATACACGGCCGCGCCGACCCTGTGGCCGACGACCTCGCCAGCCTGGCGTTGGACCTGCTGTTGGCCGAGCAGGACCAGTACGCGCGCAGCGGCTACAACCCGTTGCTGATCGCTGGCGACTAGGTAGGCTCTGGCGCCTCGTCGGCGACCGCCTGGCCGCCAAACGGCGTACCGGGCTTGTAGTCGTCGAGGTCGTCGGGGCAGGGCACCTGCGGCAGATCGCCCGGTTTGTCATGTACGACGGGGTCTGGTTGCGGCACATCGGGGCGGGCATGCGGTGTCATGGCGGCCTCCATCGGGTGAACATCCACCATCAGGAATAGCTCATCGCAGCCTGGGCGCAAGCGCACCGAACCGCCTGCGGTCGGCCGCCCGACGACGAGCATCCAGCTGCCATCACCTCGTCCCAGACGAGCCTCAAAGCGGCCGGCGCTCGCGCCCACAGAACCGCTCTCATCCGCTGTGAATCAGCCATAACGGGCCCTGGAACGACCCACGTTTCCCCAAGACGGCTCTTCTATCGCCCGTCGACAACACGCCCAGGACCCTTTTCGTAGCATGCGCGCCCTCGCGGCGCCGGGGTCCGAGCCCGCTCGTCGCAGGTGCTTCGCCCGCCACCTCGGTAAGCCATCAGAACAGCACCAAACGGACTGCGCCGGGCGGTCTGTTTTCCTGAACTTTTACGGCCTCCTTTGGTTCGGAAGAACAGAGCCCGTGAAAGCCCGCATGAGCGTTTTCACACCGCAACCCCAACCCGGACGGAATCGCTTCGGTCGCGGTTGGGTTGCCAGATTGCAACGACCCAGGCCCCAGGAGCCCCGCTCGATGAACGATGCACAACCCCACGCAGCGATCCACCCCCGACTGGAACAGGCATTGAAGATGCCGCGCATTGCCATCGAGTCGACCGAGCCAGTGCTAGACGGTGGTCGGTTCGCTGCCAAGGCGATCATCGGCCACCCCGTCAACGTCACCAGCAAGATCTTCGCCGACGGTCACGATCAGCTTGCCGCGGCGATCTGCTGGCGTACCAAGGACGAAAGCGGTTGGCGTCGGGCGCGACTCAAGCTACTCGGCAACGACAGTTGGGAAGGGCAATTCACGCCCACCCAGGTGGCGAGCCACGAGTTCATGATCGAAGCCTGGTGGGACATTTACGAAACCTATCGTTACGAGCTGTCGAAGAAGCACGCCGCGGGCGTGCCGGTCCAGTTGGAGCTGGAAGAGGGGCGTTTGCTGCTCGAGCGCGCCAGCGGCCGGGCCCAGGGTGAGACCAAGGCGATCATCGAGGATCTACTGCACCGGCTCAGTGCCGCGCACCTCGATGACGAGCGCGTTTCCGTGATGCTCGCCGACGAAACCGCCGCGGCGATGGCCGATGCCGATCCACGCGAGCATTGCAGTCAGAGCCCGGTATTTCCGCTCGAAGTGGAGCGGCCGTTGGCCCAGTTCGCCAGCTGGTACGAGCTGTTCCCGCGCTCGGAGACCGACGATCCGAACCGTCACGGCACCTTCCGCGATGTGCACAAGCGCCTCCCGTCGATTCGCGACATGGGCTTCGATGTCCTCTACTTCACGCCCATTCATCCGATCGGACGGCAGCACCGCAAAGGCCGCAACAACACGCTGCAGGCCGGCCCCAACGATCCGGGTAGCCCGTATGCCATCGGCAGCGAGGACGGCGGCCATGATGCCGTGCATCCCCAATTGGGCACCCTGGAGGACTTCCGTGAGCTGGTCGCCGCCGCGCGCGAGCATGGCCTGGAGATCGCCCTCGACTTCGCCATCCAGTGCTCTCAAGACCACCCCTGGCTGAAAGAGCACCCGGGCTGGTTCTCCTGGCGGCCCGACGGGACCATCCGCTACGCCGAGAACCCGCCGAAGAAATACCAGGACATCGTCAACGTCGACTTCTACGCACAAGACGCCATGCCCGATCTGTGGATCGCGCTGCGCGACGTGGTCTGGCACTGGGTAGAGCAGGGCGTGAAGATCTTCCGGGTCGACAACCCGCACACCAAGCCGCTGCCGTTCTGGGAGTGGATGATCGCCGATATCCGCGAGCGCGACCCGGACGTGATGTTCCTCTCCGAGGCCTTTACCCGTCCGGCGATGATGGCGCGGCTGGGCAAGGTCGGCTTCAACCAGAGCTACACCTATTTCACCTGGCGCAACAACAAGGCGGAGCTGAGCGAGTACTTTACCGAGCTCAACGAGCCACCGCTGCGTGACTGCTATCGGCCGAACTTCTTCGTCAACACGCCTGACATCAATCCGTTCTTCCTGCACGACTCGGGGCGCCCCGGATTTCTGATCCGTGCTGCGCTGGCGACGATGGGGTCGGGGCTGTGGGGGATGTATTCAGGTTTCGAGCTGTGCGAATCCGCGGCGATACCTGGCAAGGAGGAGTACCTCGATTCCGAGAAGTACGAGATCCGTCCACGCGATTACCACGCGCCCGGAAACATCGTTGCCGAGATCGCGCAACTCAACCGCATCCGGCGGCAGAACCCGGCGTTGCAGACCCATCTCGGCTTCCAGGCGTACACCGCCTACAACGACAACATCTTCTATTTCGGCAAGCGCACGCCGGACCGCAAGAACTTCATCCTCGTCGCGATAAGCCTCGATCCGCACAACGCCCAGGAGGCGCACTTCGAGCTGCCGCTCTGGGAGCTGGGGCTGCCGGACCATGCCGAAACCCGCGGCGAGGACCTCATGAACGGGCATCGCTGGACCTGGTATGGCAAGACCCAATGGATGCGCATCGAACCCTGGCACCTGCCGTTTGGGATCTGGCGCCTGACGGCGGACGCGCCAGATCCTGACTTAAAGTGATTTCTAGAAAAAAGAGTTAATAGCGAAGCATATCAATGGCTTACGCGGCTAACTGAATCCGGTCTCTAACCACTGGATGCTCACTTCAGTCTCCACCCGCTCCTGAGGGGCGGGGCCTGGAGGTCATGAAAGGAACGAGAACATGGCCAAAGCGCGCAAACCAGCCGCCTTCATCAAAGACCCGCTCTGGTACAAGGATGCGGTGATCTATCAGGTCCACCTCAAATCGTTCTTTGACTCGAACAACGACGGCGTCGGTGACTTCCAGGGCCTGATCGACAAGATCGATTACATTGCCGATCTCGGCGTGAACACCATCTGGCTGTTGCCGTTCTATCCGTCGCCGCGGCGGGACGACGGCTACGACATCGCCGAGTATCGGGGTGTGCACGACGACTACGGAACCATGGCCGACGCCAGGCGCTTCATCGCTGCGGCGCACAAGCGCGGCCTGCGGGTGATCACCGAGCTGGTCATCAATCACACCTCCGACCAGCACCCCTGGTTCCAGCGCGCTCGCAAGGCGAAGAAGGGCTCGGCCGCGCGCAACTTCTACGTCTGGTCGGACACCGACGACAAGTACACCGGTACGCGAATCATCTTTCTCGACACCGAGAAATCCAACTGGACCTGGGATCCGGTGGCCAAGCAGTACTTCTGGCACCGCTTCTACTCGCACCAGCCGGACCTGAATTTCGACAACCCGCAGGTGATGAAGGCCGTGCTCAGCGTGATGCGCTACTGGCTGGATCTGGGCATCGACGGCCTGCGCCTGGACGCGATTCCGTACCTGGTCGAGCGCGACGGCACCAACAACGAAAACCTGCCCGAGACCCACGCGGTGTTGAAGCAGATCCGCGCGGAAATCGACGCCAACTATCCGGACCGCATGCTGCTGGCCGAGGCCAACCAGTGGCCCGAAGACACCCAGTTGTACTTCGGCGGGGAAGACGGCGGACCCGGGGACGAATGCCACATGGCGTTCCACTTCCCGCTGATGCCGCGCATGTACATGGCGCTGGCTCAGGAAGACCGCTTCCCGATCACCGACATCCTGCGCCAGACCCCGGATATTCCGGAGAACTGCCAATGGGCGATCTTTCTGCGCAACCACGACGAACTGACGCTTGAAATGGTGACCGACAAGGAGCGCGACTACCTCTGGAATTACTACGCCAGCGACAAGCGTGCCCGAATCAACCTGGGTATTCGCCGACGGCTGGCACCGCTGCTCGAGCGTGATCGGCGGCGCATCGAACTGCTCAACAGCCTGTTGCTGTCGATGCCGGGCACGCCGGTGATCTATTACGGCGACGAAATCGGCATGGGCGACAACATCTTCCTCGGCGACCGGGACGGGGTGCGCACCCCGATGCAGTGGTCGCTGGATCGCAACGGCGGCTTCTCCCGCGCCGACCCGCCGAGCCTCGTGCTGCCGCCCATCATGGATCCGCTGTACGGCTATCAGGCCATCAACGTCGAGGCGCAGCAGCGCGACCCGCATTCGCTGCTCAACTGGACGCGGCGATTGCTGTCGATCCGCAAGCAGTTCAAGGCGTTCGGACGGGGCAGCCTGAAAATGCTCGCGCCGAGCAACCGCCGGATCCTGGCCTACCTCCGTGAATACACCACGCCGAGCGGCGAGACCGAAGTGATCTTTTGCGTCGCTAACGTTTCGCGCTCGGCCCAGGCCGCGGAACTGGAGCTGTCTCACTACGCCGGGATGGTGCCGGTGGAAATGGTGGGCGGCAGTGCCTTTCCGCCCATTGGGCAATTGCCCTATCTGCTGACGCTGCCTCCTTACGGCTTCTACTGGTTCCAACTGGCAACCAGTCATCAGATGCCTAGCTGGCACCAGGAACCGGTGGAAACGATGCCCGATTTTCAAACGCTGGTCCTCAAACGCTTGGATACGCTGACCGCTGCCAACAAGCGAATCCTCGAAACCGAATCGCTACCGGCCTATTTGCCGAAACGGAGATGGTTCGCCAGCAAGGACGCCGCGGTCGAGTCGATCAAGATCTGCTACAGCGTGCCGTTCGGCGATCCGCAGCGGCCGGTCTTGCTCAGCGAAATATCCGTGCAGGCCGCCGGACGTACCGACCTCTACCAGCTGCCGTTGGGCTTCCTCGATGAGGGCGACTTCGATACCGCATTGCCGCAGCAGCTGGCCATGGCGCGGGTGCGCCGCGGGCCGCAGGTGGGGCTGTTGACCGACGCCTTTGCGCTCAAGCAATTCATCCTGGGCGTGATCCAGGGGCTGCGTGAGGAACAGGTGCTGCCTTGTGGTGAAGGCGAGATTCGCTTCGAACCCATGGCGCAACTGGCCGAGATCGAGCTGTCCGAAGAGGCCGATGTGCGCTACCTGACGGCGGAACAGTCCAACAGCTCGGCGATCATCGACGGCAGCATGATGATCAAGGTGCTGCGCCGTATTTCCTCGGGCGTGCACCCGGAACTGGAGATGGGCCGCTTCCTGACCGAGCAGGGCTTCAACCACATTTCCGCCATGCTTGGGCAGGTGACGCGGGTCAACAAGCAGGGCGAACAGCATGCCCTGATGGTGGTGCAGCGCTTCCTCGACAACCAGGGCGATGCCTGGGAATGGACACTCAATACCCTCGATCGCGCGGTGCGGGACCAGATCGCCGGCGGCGTGTCCCTGCATGAAAACCAGTTCAGCGCGCTCGAGGAGCTGGAAGCCTTCAATCGCCTGCTCGGCCAACGCCTGGGCGAAATGCACATGACCTTGGCGGCCTCGACCGATAATTCCGCCTTCGCCAGCGAGCCGACCGGGCCGGACGACACCCGGGAATGGGAGCAGATGATCTGTGGCCAGGTCACTCGGGCGTTGGACCTGCTGCAAAACCGTCGTGGTGAACTGGAACGTAAGACCGCGACGCTGGTCGATCAGCTGCTGGGACAGCGCGAACAGCTGATGGCGGAGGTCAAACGGTTGGCCCAACGAACGGTGGGCGGGGTGCGCACACGCGTGCATGGCGACCTGCACCTGGGGCAGGTGCTGGTGGTGCAAGGCGATGCGTATTTCATCGATTTCGAAGGCGAGCCGGCGCGTTCGCTGGAGGAGCGCAGAGCCAAGCTCAGTCCGTTCAAGGATGTGGCCGGTCTGCTGCGCTCGTTCGAGTATGCCGCGGCGATGGTCATGCGTAACGCCCAGATCAGCGACAGCTCCGAAACGGCCGATCTGGCGCGGCGGGCCATCTCCGATGCCTACCAGCAGAGCGCGCGTAGCGTCTTCCTCGAAGCGTATCGTGAGGCGACCGCGCAGATGCCACATGCCTGGAAGGACGCCAACGGGGCGGACGCCGCGCTGGCACTGTTCAGCCTGGAAAAGACCGCGTATGAAGTGGCCTATGAAGCAGAGAACCGCCCGGCCTGGCTGCCCGTGCCCCTGCAGGGGCTGGTGGCTCTGGCACAACAGATTTCCGATGGAGGTTCCCAATGAATGAACGACCGGTCGTGACCATGCCCGGAGAAACCCTATTACCCAGTGATGCCGATGTCGACGCGCTGGTACGTGCCGAGCACGGCAATCCGTTCTCGATTCTCGGTCCGCACCCGGACGGAGACGGGCTGGTGGTGCGCGCTTATCTGCCCAATGCGCTTGGCGTCGAGGTGCTGGAGCGCTCCGGCGGTCGTGTGCTGGCCGCGATGGAGCAGGGGCAAGTGCCCGGGTTCTTCTTCACGCGATTGACCAATCCGCAGCCCTATCTGCTGAAGATTCGTTGGGCGGGTGGCGAACAAGTCACTGAAGATCCTTTCAGCTTCGGACCGCAGCTCGGCGAAATGGACCTGTACCTGTTCGCCGAGGGCAACCACCGGCAGCTCGGTCGGGTGTTCGGTGCACAGCCGATGGAAGTCGACGGGGTTCAGGGCGTGCGCTTCGCCGTCTGGGCGCCCAATGCACGGCGCGTCTCGGTGGTGGGCAGCTTCAACGATTGGGACGGACGCCGGCACCCGATGCGCCTGCGGTTCCCGGCGGGCGTCTGGGAGATATTCATCCCCCGGTTACAGCCGGGCGACCGCTACAAGTTCGAGATCCTCGGCCCGCACGGCATCCTGCCGCTCAAGGCCGACCCCGTGGCTCTGGCCACCGAATTGCCGCCGGGCACTGCCTCGGTGATCTCGCACCCGCTCGAGTACCAATGGAAGGATGAAGCCTGGCTGCAGCAGCGGGTGGCGCGGCAATCGCTGCAGGCGCCGATGACCATCTACGAGTTGCATGCCGGCTCCTGGCGACGGGACGGCGGTGATCACGGGCGCCTGTACGATTGGCACGAACTGGCCGAGCGGCTGATCCCTTACGTCGTCGATCTTGGCTTCACCCACATCGAACTCATGCCGATCATGGAACACCCCTTCGGCGGCTCCTGGGGTTATCAGCTGCTTTCCCAGTTCGCCCCCAGCGCCCGCTACGGCAGCGCCCATGATTTCGCCGCGTTCGTCGATGCCTGCCACAACGCCGGTATCGGCGTGATCCTCGATTGGGTGCCCGCGCATTTCCCGACCGATGCCCATGGCCTGGGTGAATTCGACGGCACGGCGCTATACGAATATGCGCACCCCTTCGAGGGCTTCCATCAGGATTGGGATACCTACATCTACAACCTCGGGCGCACCGAGGTGCACGGCTTCATGCTCGCCTCGGCATTGCACTGGCTGCGCGAATTCCACGTCGATGCGTTGCGCGTCGATGCAGTCGCCTCGATGCTCTATCGCGACTATTCGCGCAAGGAAGGCGAGTGGATCCCGAACCGTCACGGCGGCCGCGAGAATCTCGAAGCGATCGACTTCCTGCGCCATCTGAACGATGTGGTGGCGACCGAAACGCCCGGAGCGCTGGTCATCGCGGAAGAGTCTACGGCGTTCCCCGGCGTCAGCAAGCCGACCTCCGACGGCGGCCTGGGCTTCGCGTACAAGTGGAACATGGGCTGGATGCACGACACGCTCAAGTACATCCAGGAAGACCCGATCAATCGCCAGTACCACCATGACAAGTTCACCTTCGGCATGGTCTACGCGTATTCCGAGCATTTCGTCTTGCCGATCTCCCACGATGAGGTGGTGCACGGCAAAGGCTCGCTGATCGACAAGATGCCGGGTGACCGCTGGCAGAAGTTCGCCAACCTGCGTGCGTACCTGTCGTTCATGTGGACGCACCCTGGCAAGAAGCTGCTGTTCATGGGTAGCGAGTTCGGCCAATGGCGCGAATGGAGCCACGACCGTGAGCTGGACTGGCACTTGCTCGACGAGGCTGACCACCGCGGTGTGCAGAACCTGGTCCGTGACCTGAACAGGCTCTACAGCCAGGAACCGGCGTTGCATGAGCTCGATAGCGACCCGCAGGGCTTCCAGTGGCTGATCGGCGACGATCGAGCCAACAGCGTATTCGCCTGGTTGCGCCGTAGTTCCACCGGCCATCCGCTGCTGGTGGTGGGTAACTTCACCCCCGTGGTCCGCGAGGGTTATCGCATCGGTGTGCCGGTCAACAGCCGCTGGCTGGAAGTCTTCAACAGCGATGCCGAGTGCTATGCGGGTTCCAACGTGGGCAACGGTGGCGGGATCCTCGCCGAGGCGGTGCCGGCGCATGGTCAGGACGTTTCGCTGTCGCTGACGCTACCTCCACTGGGCGTGATCATCCTGCGTCCGCAGGTGTGATGGGCTGAGCGCGCAGCCGCCATGAAAAAGCCGGGATCTCCCGGCTTTTTCATGGAAAGACAGTCATGGGCGAACGACGAGCGCTGCGTCAGGCCGCAGTGGGCGGATGCTTCCCGGACGGATCGTCACCGGGGCGGGCCTGATTGCTGGAACGCAGCTTTTTCGCCCGCGCCTCGAGCAGGATGTACAGCACGGTCGCAACGATCAGCGGGATGAGGAAGTAGACCACCCGGTAGCCAATCAGCCCGGCGACGATGGCGCTCTGGCTCAGCTCGCCGGCAAGCATGGCGACGAACACCGCCTCGATCACGCCGAGGCCCGCCGGGATGTGGGCGATCACACCGGCAATGCTGCTGATCATCAACGTTCCGAGCACCGCCGGGTAGGGCACCTTCTGCATGAGCATGAAGTACACCACCAGCGCCATCAGCGCCCAGTTGCTCGCCCCCAGCACCATCTGCAGCGCTGCCAGGCGTAACGAGGGCAGGTGAATCTCGTGTTTGCGGATGGTCCAGTGGCGACGTTTGGAAAAGCCGCAGGCCCATAGATAAACGGCCGCGACCAGCAGCAACACGACGCCCAGCACACGCAACGCCGTCTCGCCGATTTCCCAGCCCTCGGGCGGGGTGATTCCACCCAGCGAGAAAATCAGGCCTGCCAGCCAGATATACCCGAGCCAGTTGGTCAGCACGCTCAGGGTGAACACGCGGGTGATCTGCGAGGCGCGCAGGCCAAGGCGTGAATACAGCCGATAGCGCAGTGCGATCCCGCCCACCCAGGCGCTCAGGTTGAGGTTGAACGCGTAGCAGACAAAGGTCACCGGAATGATCTGTCGAACCGGCAGGTCGTGCCGCGCGTAACCCTTGCCGAGCACATCGAAGCAGCAATACACGGCGTAACTGGCGATGGTCGCGCTACCGGCCAGCCAGAGCAGCTTGGGGTCGTAGTTGCTTAACGTCCGGTAGACCTCGCTCCAGTCGACATTGCGTGCCAGCCCTACCAACAGGCCGGCGACCAGCACGAAGAACACGTAGGTCAGAATCCGTTTGATCAACGGCCAACGACGGCGCCAACCGCTCTGCGAGGTATTCTGCGTCTCGCTCATCGATGCTCTCGTTGCAGGGGAGCGGCCTCGGGCTCGAGCGGCTCGGGATCGATCAGCTGCAACTTCGGACGGTGCGCGGGAAACAGGCCGACCAGCTGCGGGAAATGCCGCAGGAAGTGAAAGATGACGAAGGCCAGCGGTGCTCGCCACCAGTAGCCGCGCACGATTCGCTCCAGCGGAATGCGGCGGCAGTCCTCCTGCAACAAACGATCAAGCTTTTCATGCAGTTGGCGGTTGAAGGTGTGATCACGGATGATCAGGTTCGCCTCCAGGTTCAGCGAGAGGCTGAGCGGATCGAGGTTGCTCGAGCCCACCGTGGACCATTCGTAATCGGCCAGGGCCACCTTGCCGTGCAGCGGGCGGCGGCAGTATTCGTGAATCTCGACGCCGTCGCTCATCAGGTAGTTGTAGAGCATCCGAGCACCGAACTTGGCGATCGGCATGTCTGGCTGACCTTGCAGGATCAGTCGCACCCGTACGCCGCGGCGAGCGGCATTGCGAATCTCGCGCAGCACGCGGTAGCCAGGAAAGAAATAGGCGTTGGCAATCAACAACCTGGAGCGGGCATCTCGAATCGCTTGCAGGTAATGCTGCTCGATGTCGTTGCGATGGTCATTGTTGTCACGGATCACGAACAGGGAACGCGCCTCGCCGCGGTTCACGCCCACAAAGCCATTGCTCTGGTGCGGCGAGCGCCGGTGCCACCAGCGTCGGTGTGCGCGTCCGGATGCGATGACGCTGAGGGCGAATCGGTGGATGTCATGCACCACCGGCCCCTCGACCTTAAGCGCGTAATCCTGCTTGGCCTCCGGGCCGAAATCACCCAGATGGTCGGCGGAAAAATTGATACCGCCGATGAAAGCCACTTGTCCGTCGACCACCACGATCTTGCGGTGCATGCGGCGAAACACGTTGACGCGTTTGCCGAGCAGCCGCTTGCCGGGGTCGAACACGTGAATGCGCACACCGGCCCGCGCCATGGTGGACGCGAACTCGCCGTTCAGGTCGGCAGACCCGTAGCCGTCGACGGTTACGTCGACGCTGACGCCACGCTGGGCGGCATCGACCAGGACCTGTTGCAGCGCCTGGCCGACCTTGTCCTTGAAGAAAATGAAGGTTTCCAGCACGACTTCCTTTTCAGCGGCCGCAATGGCCTCGAACACGGCTGGGAAGAATTCCTCGCCGTTTTCCAGCAACTGAAGACGATTCCCGTCTCTCCAGTGAAAATTCATAGGTGTATCTCCACCGCCAAGGGCAGATGATCGGACAAGTGCGTCCAGGGTTTGTTACCCAGGATCTGCGCCTTGTGGCTCGTCGCGTTGCGCACGTAGATGCGGTCCAGGCGCAGCATCGGCCAGCGGGCCGGGAAGGTCTTGGCGACCTTGCCCTGCGACACGGCGAACACCTCATGCATGCCGGCGCAGCGATCCAGGACCTGCGCGCCTTTCAAGCGCCAGTCGTTGAAGTCACCGGCGACCACCACCGGTGCATCCTGGGGCAGCGAATCGAGCAACTGGCACAACAGGCCGAGCTGCTGCTGCCGATGCGATTCGCGCAGGCCCAGATGCACGCAGATCGCGTGGAACTCAGGGTGGCCGGGGACCTGAAGCACACTGTGCAACAGGCCGCGGCGTTCCGGCCCGGCGATGGAGATGTCGAGGTTCTCGAAGCGCGTGATGGGAAACTTGGACAGCAGCGCATTGCCGTGATCGCCGTCGGGGTATACGGCGTTGCGACCGTAGGCGAAGTCGGTCCATATGCTGTCGGCGAGAAACTCGTACTGGGACATCTTCGGCCAGTCGTGAAAACGCAGGGCGTGCTTTTCGTGGGTGCCCAGCACCTCCTGCAAGAACACCACATCGGCCGACACTGCCCTGACAGCTTCACGCAGTTCCGGCAGGATGAACCGGCGGTTCAGGGCGGTGAAGCCCTTGTGCGTATTAACGGTCAACAGGCGGATCGAATCGACCGCCGAGGACATATGTGCGTCCAGGTCCCGGCTGTCCAGGGGATGATTCTTGTCCAGATTCAAGCCAGTGCTCCTTCCAGTTGACCCGGAGTGGTCTCCAGGTTTTCCTCCAGTCCGAGACGGCGCAGCAGCTGCCGCGCGTCGTATGGGGCTCGGACCTTCACGTCGTTATCGAAATAGCAGTACACGTTGCGTGATTTGCGCGCGGCGGGCTTGGCATCCGAGATCAGATGAGCGTCCTCGGGTTGGCCACCTTCGCTCCAGCGCCGGATGCGCTGGCACCAGTTATCCAGGGCCTGCTCGGTATAGCCGCTGGTGTAGAGCTCCTCGGCGCCATGCAGGCGGATGTAGACGAAATCGCTGGTCAGGTCCTCGCGATACGGCCACTTGCCGGCCGTATCCGCCACCACCAGCGCAACGTCGTACTTGCGCAGC
This sequence comes from Stutzerimonas stutzeri, assembly GCF_019090095.1. Taxonomy (NCBI): domain Bacteria; kingdom Pseudomonadati; phylum Pseudomonadota; class Gammaproteobacteria; order Pseudomonadales; family Pseudomonadaceae; genus Stutzerimonas; species Stutzerimonas stutzeri. The sequence continues at coordinate 461,412 of NZ_JAGQFP010000001.1, forward strand.
AACGCGATGAAGGCCGGGTCGACAAAACTCTCGTTGCGGATCTCGACGGCATGTCGCAGCCGGCGTTTACGGTCGATCTGCAAATAGCTACGGCCCTCCATCCGCGCCTCGCAGCCCTTGGCCATTTCCAGCGCTGCTTCGGTGTCGTGAGGCAGCAACTGGAGAAAGGTCTCGAACAGCTCGGCGTCGAACTTGAAGGAGGGGGGAAACTGCCAGAGCATCGGCCCGAGTTTGTCCTTGAGCGCCAGCACACCGGAGGCGAGAAAGTTGGCGATAGGCTTTTCCACATCGCGCAGACGCAGGATGTGCGTGATATAGCGCGGTGCCTTGACGCTGAAGACGAAGCCCTTGGGCGTCTCGTCGTACCAGCCGGCGTACAGCTCGGGCCGCTGCAGCGAGTAGAAGGAGCCGTTGATCTCGATACTGCTGACCGCGCGGGAGGCGAACTTCAGCTCGTTTTTCTGAGTGAGCCCCTTGGGGTAGAAGTCGCCTCGCCAGGGTGCGTAGCGCCAGCCCGAAATGCCGATATGGATGGCCGCCATCGACGTCTCCTAGAATCTGCCAGGACTCTGCATGCTGGTCGGATCACTGGCGGGGAAGGTATCGGCAACGGCCTTGTCGACCAGGTTCTCTTCCGAGCCGGAACCGCCCGAGTTGCCCCGCTGCGGCTGCAATTCAACCTTGATCCATCCGCGTTCCCGCCGATCGAAGGCTTCGAAGGCGGCAATGGCGTCGGTCATCGGCTTCACCTGGGTGAGGATCTTCGCCGGATCGATTCGCCGTGCCTGGATCATTTCGATCAGCCGGGGGATGTACTTGCGGTGATGACAGTTGCCCATGTTCATGGTGATGTTCTTGTTCATCGCCATGCCGATGGGGAACGTCGTGGCCTCTGGCGGGTAGACCCCGATGATGGACAGCGTGCCGGCCTTGGCCAGGCCCTGAACCGCCCATTCCAGCGCCTGCGACGGTCCGTCGCCGGGCTGCCATTGAGCGCCCTGGCCCGATTGCGCACCATCGGCGGGCTTGCCGCCGCAGCAGCCGTGTTCGGCATCGATACCGACCGCGTCGATGGCCCGGTCGACGCCGATACCGGCCGTCAGCCGCTTGAGCGTTTCGACGGGGTCTTCCCGGTTGAAATCGATGATCTCGGCACCTTGCTGCTGCGCCATGCGCAGCCGGTCTTCGTACTGGTCGATGGCGAACACGCGCCCGGCGCCAAGCAACTTGGCGCTGGCGATGGCGAACTGACCGACAGGCCCGCAGCCGAACACCGCCACCGTATCACCCGAGCGGATCTCGGCCATTTCCGCACCGAAGTACCCGGTGGGGAAGATGTCCGACAGCAGGATCGCCTGATCGTCGCTGACGTCCGGCGGCAGTTTGACCAGGCCGATGTTGGCGAAGGGGATGCGCGCCTTCTCGGCCTGCATGCCATGGAAGGGCCCGGTTTGCGACGGTCCGCCGTAGAACGACGTGCCGGCTTCCTTGCCGTTCGGATTGGCGACGTCGCATTGGGCGAAATACCCGGAACGGCAATAGGCGCAGTTTCCGCAGGCGATGGTCGAGGGAATCACGACGCGATCGCCGATCTGCAGGTTGCGAACGTCGTCGCCCAGCTCCTCGACGATGCCAACCGCTTCATGGCCGAGAATGGTGCCAGGCTTCATGCCGCTGACGGTGCCGCGCACGAAGTGCAGGTCGGTTCCGCAGATGGCTGAGGCGGTGATGCGGACAATGGCATCGGTAGGGGCTTCGATGCGTGGCTCGGCAACGTCCTCAAGGCGGATATCGCCGACACCGTGATAAACAACAGCTTTCATGGCTACTCCGTAACGCCCACCCCAACCCGTGAGTTCGAGTGGTATGAATGGTTGCTGACATCCTGCGAATGGGCCGGCTCAATGAGAGTCGGTCGGCGTTCCTTCGGGATGGGGCCTGCGTTTCAGCGGGCCATCCAGCAGCACGCTGCGTCGACAGGTGCACCTTCATTGGGACTGATGGCGGCTTTCGCGGTTCATCTTTTTTCGCGGCCACCGCCGCGCAGGCGCGCTGCCGTGGCGCTCTGGAAGGCTGCGCAGGTCCGTCAGCCAGGCCCGCTGCCCGGCGCGATTGCGGAAGGGCGCCGGTATCAGCGCGGTGGCGTAGCCCAGGGCAACTCGCCGGAAAAGGCCTCGACCAGATAGTCGATCATGGCGCGTACCTTGGCGGGCGGACGGCGATCTGCCGGATAGACCACGTGGATGCCGCCGAGCCCCAGCGGAGGTTGGTCCAGCTCGACCGTCACCAGCTCGCCACGGCGCAAGGCCGCCGCGACGATGAATTGCGGCTGGTAAATCAGCCCTTGGTCGCCCACGGCGGCCGCTACCAGTGCGGCACCGTTGTTGGCGATCAGATTGCCTTGAATAGGCACCCGGAACTCGCCGGCCGGGCCGAACGCCCACTCGCGCCCACCCAGCAGGGTCGACAGGCTGTAGCCTAGGCAGTTGTGCCGCGCCAGATCGCTGACCCGCTTTGGCACGCCATGTTGCGCCAGGTAACCGGGTGAGGCGCAAACCAGCAGCGGGCAATCGGCCAGTCGTCTGGCCTGCAGCGGGCTGTCGGTAAGGCGGCCTATGCGCACCGCCATGTCCCAGGTTCCTTCGATCAGATCGACCTGGCTGTCGGTCAACCCCAGTTCCACCCTGACGGCGGGATGGCGGCGGCTGAATTCGGGAATCAAGGGGGCGATGAAGCGCGTACCGAACGACAGCGGCACGTTCATGCGCAGCAGGCCGGTTGCGTCGACCCGCTGCGAGGCAACGCTGGCCTCGGCTTCCTCGATCTCCGGCAGGATACGCAGGCAGGCTTCCAGATAGCTGTTGCCGGCGGCGGTCAGGCTCAGGCGACGGGTGCTGCGGTGAAACAGCTTGACGCCGAGGCGTGCCTCGAGGGCGTCGACGTGCTTGGTCGCCATCGCCGGCGACAGACCGAGCTGACGCGCGGCGGCCGATAGGCTGCCGGCGCTGGCCGCGCGGGTGAAGACACGCATGCCGGTGATTTTATCGAGCATCTGGGCTCCTACTCTGGGTTGGAACTGTTGATGTGTTTTGGCCTGTTAAAGCCAAACCGAGTGTAATCCATACTGTCGTCTCTCTTGTGAGGACACGACCATGCGCCGCCACACCGACGATGCCCCGACTTCCCAACCGCAGCCGACGCTGTTTCTGCCGCACGGTGCCGGCCCGTGCTTTTTCATGGAGTGGAATCCGGCCGATGCCTGGGACCGGCTTGCGGCCTTCCTCAAAGGTGTCGCCGCGACGCTGCCGCAGCGCCCGCGTGCGATCGTGCTGGTGTCCGGCCATTGGCTGGAGCAGCAGGTCCGGGTCACTGCTGCGGCCAATCCCGCGCTGATCTACGACTATCACGGGTTCCCTGCGCATACCTATCAATTGCGCTATCCCGCTGCAGGCGAGCCGGCCTTGGCCGCGCGTCTGGTCGCCCTGCTCGGCGAGGCGGGAATTCCCGCTCAGGAGGACCGCCAGCGCGGCCTTGACCACGGTGCGTTCATTCCGCTGAAGCTGGTGTTTCCCGAGGCTGACGTGCCGGTTGTACAGCTGTCGCTGCGCAGCGATCTGAACGCCGCCGCCCATCTGCAGATCGGTCGCGCGCTGGCGCCGTTGCGTGACGAGGGCGTGTTGATCATTGGCAGCGGCATGAGCTTCCACAACATGCGAGGCTACGGCGACCCGCGTTTCGCACCGATCTCGGATGACTTCGACCAGTGGCTCAACGCCGCAGTGGCCGCGCCGGCCGATCAGCGCGAACAACTCCTGCGGCACTGGGAAGAGGCACCCTCGGCACGACTGTGCCATCCACCACGCGGCGAGGAGCACCTGCTACCGCTGATGGTGGCTGCCGGTGCGGCCCTGGACAGCCCGGGACGCAACGTATTTTCCGACCGGATCATACAGACGACGCTGTCGGCTTATCGGTTCGGTTGAGCCACCCTTGTTCATAAACGGAGATGCCCATGTTCAGTTCAAACGCACAGATCCAGACCGCCAACCCCAGCCGCCTGATTCGTCGGCTCTGCAAACACTGGGGTCACAAGTTCGAGGTGGATTTCGATGACCAGCAGGGCCGTATCGCATTCGGCGAAACCACGTGCCTGCTCAAGGCGGGCGAGGGGACGCTGAACGCTGAACTGCAAACGACCGACGCCGCTCAGCTGGACAGGATGGAAGGCGTAGTGGCCGACCACCTGCAGCGGATGGCGACGGACGAGTCCTTCACCTTCGTCTGGCAGCGCTGATTGCCTCGATGACGGTCAATCGTTGCTGGCGAAGTTGGGCAACTCGTTGACCGGGCGGGAGAAGCGGAAGGGGATCGACACCATCGAGTCGCCGTACTCCTTTTGCACCACGAAATGCAGATGCGGACCGGTACTGCGACCGGTGTTGCCGGATTGGCCAAGCAGCGTGCCGACCTTGATCTGCTGCCCCGGCTTGACCCGCACCGAGGCGCGCTTGAGATGCAGGTAGGCGCTGTGCGTGCCGTCCTCGTGACGAATCCTCACGTAGTTGCCCGCAGGATTGGGGAAACGACCGCCCTGACTGTTGTGCACTTCGACGACCGTGCCGGCCCGCGCGGCGACAATGGGCGTGCCCACCGGCATCGCGACGTCCACCGCGTAACGTCCCTTGGGCGAGTTGTGGCTGAAATCGCCCCCGGCGCCCTGGGAGATCCGGAACGGGCCTCCCTGCCAGGGCAGTTCGTAGGCGTAACCGCCAACGCTGCCTTTGCGGCCCGGCTCTGGGGAATAGATCAGCGAATAGCTGAATGACTGCTGATACATCAGCGGATAACCCGATTTGCGCTTTTGCAGCGTGGCGATGCGCAGGCGACTACGTGCAGGGATCGTCTTGCGAATGACGCCCTTGCCGACGCCGGTGACGTTGACCATCCGCGTCAGCCGCAGCACCGCTTCGATCGGCACGTCCGTATCGTTGTGCACGACCATCGCCTTGCCGGATCCGACGCGGTTGGCCAGCAGCCGGACCGAGCCGGGCTTGCCGGACGGGAGCGTCGCGTTGGTAATAGTGCCACCGGCCAGCAGCGGCAGCGAAGCACCGGAGCAGGCGAGTAGCAGAGCCAGGGTAACGATTAGCCGAGTCGAAGCCATAGGGGTGTGATCCGTCACGGATGGGACAACCTGCCAGCGGCCGCAGGAACAAATCCGTAGGTTTCATGAACGCCGCGCAGGGGGTGGGACTCAACGGCGGGCGCGGGGTTCACTACCGCACGTCGATATCGCGCAAACGATTGAGTCTGCCCTTTGCACTACGCAGCGGCAGCGCGCAGAAACGCCAAGGCCCCGAAAAACGGGGCCTTGGCGACTCATCGTCGATGGGCTTGCTTGGGTTATTCCTCTTCCTTGATCAGCTCGAACAGCAGCAGGGAACGTCCGGTCAGCGCGTACTCGTCGCTGAAGTCGAAGCGCTCGGCCCGGGCGTTGGGGTTGTTGGTGTCGATCAACCGGTTCCAGTAGATGCCTTGCGGCACTTCGGGAAGAGCGAAATTCACCACATCGTGATGCGAGTTGACGACGATCAGCAGCGTGGCATCCGAGCCCGCACGGCGGATCCCTGTCGGCTGCGCACGGCCATCGAGCAGCATGCCCATGCACCGGTTGTTGCCGTCCTGCCAATGCTCGACGGTCATCTCTTCCGCGTGCGGGGCCAGCCAGGTCACGTCCTTGACGCCCAGTTCCTCGTTGTAGGCGCCCACCAGGAAGCGTCCGCGACGCAGCATCGGATAGCGCTGGCGCAAGCGGATCAGCTTGCGTACGAAGGCCTGCAAGGCCCGGCTGTCTTCGGGGATATCCCAGTTGACCCAACCGATTTCGCTGTCCTGGCAGTAGGCGTTGTTGTTGCCATGCTGGGTGCGTGCGAACTCGTCGCCGGCAACGATCATGGGTGTGCCCTGGGAGAACAGCAGCGTGGCGAAGAAATTGCGCATCTGCCGGAAGCGCAGCTCGGTGATCTCCGGGTCATCGGTCGGTCCTTCGACGCCGTGGTTCCAGGAGATGTTGTTGTCATTGCCGTCGCGGTTGTCTTCGTCGTTGTCCTCGTTGTGCTTCTCGTTGTAGGACACCAGGTCCTTGAGCGTGAAGCCGTCGTGCGCCGTGACGAAGTTGACCGAACTGAACGGGCGCCGGCCACGCTGGTTGAACAGGTCGCCGGACCCGGTCAGGCGGCTGGCGAAGTCGGCCAACTGACCTTCATCGCCTCGCCAGAAGGCGCGCACGGTATCGCGGAACTGGTCGTTCCATTCGGCCCAGCCGGGCGGGAAGCCACCGACCTGATAGCCGCCGGGGCCGCAGTCCCAGGGTTCGGCGATCAGCTTGGTCTTGGCCAGGACCGGGTCCTGGCGACAGGCCACGAGGAATCCATGGCGCTCGTCATAGCCGTCGTGCTCGCGGCCGAGAATGGTGGCCAGGTCGAAGCGAAAACCGTCGACGTGCATCTCCTCGGCCCAGTAGCGCAGCGAGTCGGTCACCATCTGCACCACACACGGATGGCTCATGTCCAGCGTGTTGCCGGTCCCGGAATCGTTGATGTAGTAGCGCTTGTCGTCGGGCATCAGCCGGTAGTAGGAGGCGTTGTCGATACCGCGCATGGACAGCGTCGGGCCCAGCTCGTTGCCTTCGGCCGTGTGGTTGTAGACCACGTCGAGGATGACCTCGAGGTCGGCGTTGTGCAGGTGCGCGACCATCTCCTTGAACTCGCTGATCTTGCCGCTGGCCAGGTACTTGGGGTGCGGCGCGAAGAAGGCGATGCTGTTGTAGCCCCAATAGTTGGTCATGCCTTTCTCGAGCAGGTGCTGGTCCTGCACGAAGGCGTGGATCGGTAGAAACTCGATCGAGGAAACGCCCAGCTTGCGCACGTAATCGATCACTTCGGGGGTCTTGAATCCGCCAAAGGTGCCGCGCATGTCGTCGGCCACCGACGGGTGCCGCATGGTGAACCCACGCACATGGGTCTCATAAATGATGGTGCGATCCCAGGGCACCTGTACGGGCCGGTCATGGCCCCAGGTAAAGGCCGGGTCGATGATCTTGCACTTGGGTACGAAGGGCGCGCTGTCGCGCTCATCGAAGCTGAGATCGCCGTCGGGATGGCCGATGGTGTAGCCAAACAAGGCCTCGGACCATTTCAGCTCGCCGACCAGTTGCTTGGCATAGGGATCGATCAGCAATTTGTTGGGGTTGAAACGGTGGCCGGCCTCGGGCTCGTAGGGCCCGTGCACGCGATAACCGTAAATCTGCCCCGGGTGAGCGTCGGGCAGGTAGCCGTGCCAGATCTCGTCGGTGTATTCGGGTAGCTCGATCCGCTCCAGCTCGGTCTCGCCATCGGTGTCGAACAGGCACAGCTCGACCTTGGTGGCATTCGCGGAGAAGATCGCGAAATTGACGCCCAGCCCGTCCCAGGTCGCGCCAAGAGGGAAGGGGAGACCTTCACGGATACGCGACGGGGTTACTGTCTGAGGCGCCGCAGGCTTTTGTTTACTCATGAAATCTCCGATGGCAGCGCGTGATCGTTGCTGTGCAGGGTTAGGGAACGCCGTACCCACCCGGCCCGCCAAGCGAGCCGGGTGAGGTGGCGCTGTCGTTCAGGTTTCTTTCTTGGCACGCGGCGTGCGGGTTTTCTTCACGCCCGCTGGCGTGCCTTCAGCCGCTTCGGTGTCCGCGTTCGGCTTGGCCTGCGCCGAGGTTTTGGCCGCGGCGGCTGGCTTGGCGGGCTTGGTGCCCGAGCGTGCCTTGGTCTCTTTTGCCGGCTTGGCCGCCGCCTTGGCGGGTTTTGCCGCAGGGGTGGCGTCGGTCGGCTTGGTGGCGGTCTTGCGCGCGCGACTGGCCGGCTTCTCGGCCGCCGGCTTGCCACTTTCTGCTTCGGCAAGCTTGCGCGCCATTTCCCAGTGACGTTCATCCTGGCCATGCGGGCGGCCTTCCGACACCCAGATGTCATACGCGAGTTCACGGATCCGCTGCTCGTCTTTCTTCATCGTTCTGATTCTCCTGTTGAACTGATCGATACCTGTAAAACCGCCACGGGCAGTTGTTGTAATACTTCGGCTACACGCAAACCCGCTTGTTTGGGTGTGACTGTCGTTCCGTCAAAAAGTCGCTCCATTGCATGACCGCTCAGCGCCTCGGGCAGGCGCACAAGGGTGTCGCCCCAGTTGGCCGCTGGAATCTGCGGGGTCTGGCCATCGCCCAGCAACGGGGTGGCCAGTCGCGCCGCCACAATGACCAGCCAGTCGCCGTCGAGTTCGCGGGCGAAGGCGACGAGCCGCTCGGCGTGCTCCCCCTCGACCTTCAACGGCCGATAGCGCCCCTCGGTGAACAGCCGCGGACGTGCCCGGCGCAAGCGAAGGGTCCGTGCGATCAGCCATTGTTTGATGCGACCATCTTTCCAGTTCGCCAACAGCTCGTCCGGTTGTGCCTGCGGCTCGAAGGTGGCGCGGCGTTGATCGAAGTCCACCGGCCGGCGATTGTCCGGATCGACCAGGCTGAAATCCCAGTAATCGGCGCCCTGATACAGATCCGGCACGCCGGGCGTGGTCATGCGCAGCAAGGTCTGGGTCAGGCTGTTGACTGCGCCAGCCGGCGCCAGCTCGGCAGCGGCCTCGGCGATATCGCTGCGCAGCGTGCGGCACTCGTCACCGAGCAGCAGGGCCCGCACGTAGTGCTGGCAGGCGCCTTCATACTCGCTGTTGGGATCGGTCCAGGTGCTGCGGAGCTTGGCTTCGCGCACGGCCTTTTCCTGCCACTTGATGATCCGCTCGCAGTACGCCTCGCAGGCGGCGCGGTCATCCAGGTCGAGGTCCAGCGGCCAACTGCCGAGCAGGATCTGATACAGCAGCATCTCGTCGCCGGCGGATGGCGCCGGCCCGTCGGCCAGCTGTTGGCGTTGGCCATAGGCGAGCTGGCGCCAATGGCGCACCTTGGCGGCGAACCACTCGGCGCGCTCGCTGATCGCCGTCATGCGGGCACGGGTATCTTCGCCGCGCTTGTGGTCATGCGTCGCGGTGGTCAGTAGGTTGCGCGGAAAGTGTTCGGCGCGCAGCGAGCATTCGGCGTGGAACGCCTCCACCGGCGCGCTGAAGGTCTGCGGGTCGAATCCGACATCGTTACGCGACAGCAGGGCACCGGAGCGGTAGCAGGCGGTGTCCTCCACGGCCTTGGCGGCAGCGGGGGAGGTGAGCTGCTGAAAGCGCGTGCAGGCATAGCGGCGCATGCGCCGTGCCGCGCCTGGTGGCAGTTCGCGCAGGCTTTCGCCGCCGAGCCAGCGGTCGAGCAAGTCCAGCAGCGGCCAGTCGGCCTCGCCGAGCGTGGTGCGCGCACCGGCCAGCGCTTGCTGGAAGAACGGCTCGTCGGCCTCACGGCGTCCCCGCGGCCCGATGTAGGTGCGGTAGACGGGGAAGTGCACGATCAACTCCAGCAACGCACGGCGAATGGCGCCAAGGGTGATGTCGCGGGTCATGACGTCGTACCGGGCGACCTGCAACAGCGCTTGCGCAACCGTTTCGAAATCGCCCGCCAGGGGCCCGGTCAGTACCAGCTGCCGGGCCTGGCGAACTTCTTCCATGAAATCTGCCGGGCGTTCGGCCGTTTCGCTCCAGAGCGAACACAGCACCGCCTTACCGGCCGGATCGTGCAACAGCAATGACACCTGGTTCATGAACTCGTAGCCGGTGGTGCCGTCGACGCCCCAGTCGTCATGCAGGTGTTCACCCTCGGCGAGAATCTTCTCCACGTAGATGGGCACGTGATCCTGGGCCGCCTCGGCTGGCCGCGCGGCATTCAGCCGATCGACCCGGCGCCGCAATTGCCTGCAGTAGCCGCGCGGGTTGGCCAGGCCGTCAACGTGGTCGATCCGCAGCCCGTCGACCAGTCCTTCGCTGATCAGCTCGAAAATCTTCGCGTGGGTTTCTTCGAAGACCACCGGGCGCTCGACGCGCAGGCCGCCCAGCTCATTGATGTCGAAGAAGCGCCGCCAGTTGATGTCGTCGCCAGCGGTGCGCCAGCTGGCCAGGCGATAACTCTGCCGTTCGAGCAGGCTGTGCAGTCGCTTGAAGCCTTCCTTGGTGGTCGAGTCGTAGTGTTTGAGCGCGTCTTCCAGCGCCTGCCGCGTGCCGCTGTCTTCCAGCAGCCGGGCCAGCTCGGCACGCAGCTCGCGGGCGGTCTGATACGGCGCCGGCTCGGTTTTCAGTGCATCGAAATGCTGCGCCAGCGCGCGTAACTCAGGCAGCTCGGTCAACCGCAGGATTTCACCGTAGGTGGGCGGCGAAATCGGGAAGCGGTGTTCGTAGTGTTCGGCGTAGAAGGCTCCGTTCTCGATATCCAGCCGCAGCGGAATCTTGCCCTCCTGCAGCGCCTCACCGTAGTCGCTGCCGAGGAAGGGCACCAGGAGCTGACCTTCGAGCAGCGGATCGGGTGAATTCCACTGGATATCGAAGAACTGCGCGTACGGGCTGCGGCGGCCCCATTCCAGGACGTCGAGCCACCAGGCGTTGCCCGAGCCGCCGACGGCCATGTGGTTGGAAACGATATCCAGGATCAGCCCCATGCCCTTGGCCCGCAGCGCCTCGACCAGGCGGTGCAGCGCCGCTTCGCCACCCAGTTCGGGGTTGATACGCGTCGGGTCAATGACATCGTAGCCGTGCATGGAGCCGGGGCGCGCGGTGAGCAGGGGAGACGCGTACAGGTGGCTGATACCCAGCTCGGCAAAGTAATCGACCAGCGCCGTGGCGTCGTCGAGGGTGAAGTCGCGATGAAACTGCAATCGCAGCGTGGCGCTAAGGTCTCTCATCGAGCATTGCTTCCAGTGGTCTGCCGACGGGCTCGGGCAAGGGTCTCAAGGCGACGCGTGCAGGCCGGGTTGTCGAGCAATGTGGCGCTGTCGCCCGGGTAGCGACGGCGCCAGTTGGGGTGGGTATCGGTGGTGCCGGGCATGTTCGGCTGTTCGAGCAGACAGAGCGCATCTTCGACCGGATACAGCGCGAGCGGTGCAGGGGTGTGGCCGATGAATGCGCCACAGGCTTCGGCCAGCGTGTCGGCATCGGTCAGGTCGCCGTCTACCTCCGACGCGTACTCACGCAGCAGGCGAAGCAGGCCGACACGCTCACGTTCACGCTCCTCCAGCTGCGCAGGGCGCTCGTGTTCCTGATGCTGGCCGACGCGGATGCGCCAATCGATGTCATGCGCCTGCCACCAGCCGTTGATGGTCGGCAGGTCATGCGTGGTAGTGGTCGCCAGGGCGCTGCGCGGCCATTCCATGGGCGTCTTGAAGTTGCCCTGGTGGTCACGCTCGAAGAACAGCACGCGCATGCCCAGCAGGCCGCGGTCGGCCAGTTTTTCGCGAAGGCCATCGGGTACGGTACCCAGGTCTTCGCCGAGAATCACCGCGTTGCGGCGCCAGGCTTCGAGCGACAACAGCCGCAGCAAGTCATCGAAGGGATAATTCAGGTAGGCACCTTCCATGGGGCCGGCACCGGCCGGCATCACCCACAGGCGCTTCAGTCCCATGACGTGATCGATGCGCATGCCGCCGGCGTGGGCCAGGTTGGCGCGCACCATTTCGATGAAGGCGCGGTAGCCGTTGGCCCTCAGGCCCCAGGGTGAAAACGCCGAGATACCCCAGCTTTGCCCCTGGCGATTGATGATGTCCGGCGGGGCGCCAACGCTCAGTGCGGCCAGCACTTCATCCTGACGACTCCAGGCCTGGCTGCCGCCACCGTCCGCGCCCACCGCCAGGTCGCTGATCAGGCCGATCTTCATCCCGGCGCTGTGCGCCGCGGTTTGCGCGCGCTCGAGCCCCCGCGCGATCAGCCACTGGCAGAACGCGTGGTAGCTCACTTCATCGGCATGCGCCTGAGCAAACTGCTCGACCGCCGGATTGTCTGGCGAGCGGTACTGCTCGGGCCAATCACGCCAGTGCTGCGGCTGACCGTCCGGGCTGAGTAACGCGTCGTGCAACGCCTCGAAGCGGCAATGATTTTCCAGGGCTTCGCCGCCGGCCTGGCGAAAGCTGTCGAAGTCGGCCTGCTGCGCGTTGCCGCCTTTGCTGAAGTCGTCGTACAGCGCACGTAGCACGCATTGCCGTGTGCGGGACACCGCTTCCCAGTCGATCAGCTCGAGCTGCTCCAGGCGCTTGAGTTCTTCGGCCAGGCCACAGGACTCGATGGCGATGCGCAGCGGGGTATCGCCGAGTATCGCCTCCGGCGCGCTGTGCAGGATGTTGAAGAACAGCCGGCTCGAGGGCGAGTAGGGGCTGTAATGACCGCTGTAGGCCGTGAACATCGCGTGGATCGGGCTGATGCCGAGGGCATCGGCGCCATGGGCGGCAGCGTTGCGCGCCAGCGCTTCGAGGGCCAGGGTATCGCCCAATCCGCCGTCGCCAGGACGACGCAGGCCGTACAGTTGCACCGTCAATCCCCAGGCGTTGGGCGCGACGTCTTCCACACGCGGGCAGGCGTGCGGCGCCACCGCCAGGGTCACCTGCCGTCCGCCCAGCTCCAGCTGGTGATAACCCGGCGTGGCGACAGCGGGCAGGCGTGCCTGCTCGTCCAGGCGTCCGTCGTGACGGCTGCCGTCTTCCATCACCAGGGCGTAGCCGGTGCCGGGTTCGGCGTAGCGGCTGAGATCCAGGGTGGCGCCCTGATCCAGTGTCAGCAACGGCGGCGGGGTGGTATCGCCGTCGACGGCCTGCAGCTTGGCCAGGCTGTCATCGATATCGGCATCGCTCTGCGCAGGCAAACCGAGGCCGGCCAGCACGGCACGCAGCACATCGGGGCTCACGCGTTGGTCGCGTCCGTCCGCATCCACCCAGTCGATGGACAGACCCGCCGCCTTGGCCAGGCGGTTCAGTCGTTCATCGCTCATTGGCAACCTCCAGATACATCTTTGCGGTGCGTGCCGGCAGGATGCCGACGGCGGTTTCGGCTTCGGTGCCGCGGCTGACATGCAGCAGGCGCGCTTGCGTGCCTGGCGGCGGAGCGACTTCGAGGTCGACGCCGCCGAGGTTCAGCTCCAGACGGAGCTCGCTGCCGTCACCCAGCTGCCAGCGCGCGAGCGCGGCCGCGTCGGCCAATGCCTGCGCACCCAGAAAGCGCGCCCCCTCGAGCCGAGGCACGATCTCGCGGTGGCGGATGTCGAGCAGCCGTTGATACAGGCCGAGCCACTCGGCGTGCTCGGGATGCTCGCGTTTGCCGAAGTCCGGTCTGGACGCCTCGAAGGTGTCTACCGCGTTCGGGTCAGGAATGCGCTCGCGGGTCTGCTCGTCGGCGAATTCGGAAAACTCGGCGAACTCGCCGCGGCGGCCTTCACGCACGGCATCAGCCAGCTCGCCGTGGTGACTGGTGAAAAACAGGAAGGGCTCGCGCGCGCCCCATTCTTCGCCCATGAACAGCAGCGGAATCATCGGTGACAGCAAGAGCACCGTGGTGGCGGCTTTCAGTGCGTCGGCATCGGTGAGGTTGATCAGCCGATCGCCGAAGGCGCGATTGCCGGTCTGGTCATGGTTTTGCAGGAACAGCACGAATGAGGTCGGCGAGAGGTGCCCGCTGGGCTCGCCACGTGACTCGCCGCGGCGGTTCTCGTGGCCCTGGTAGACGAAGCCTTCACCGAGGAAGCGCACCAGCTTGCTGGTCGAATCCTGGTGATAGTCAGCGTAGTAGCCCTGTCGCTCGTCGGTCAGCAGGGTATGCAGCACGTTGTGGCCGTCGTCGTTCCACTGTGCGGTGAACCCTTGCGACAGCAGGCTCGCACGGTTGTCCTCGTTTTCCAGCACCAGGTGCACATGGCGCCCGGGCTCGGTTTCGGCACGTACCCGTTCGGCCAGTTCCGTCAGGAAGGTGCGGTCCGGAATGGCGTGAACGGCGTCCATGCGCAGCCCGTCGAAACGGTAGTCCATCAGCCACATCAGCGCGTTATCGATGAAGAAATCCCGGACCTCGCGGCGGCGGAAATCGATGGCATCGCCCCAGGGGGTCTGCTGATCGTGCCGGAAGAAATGCTTGGCATAGCGGTGCAGGTAATTGCCATCCGGGCCGAAGTGGTTGTAGACCACGTCGATGAAGACCATCAGGCCCAGGCCATGGGCGGTGTCGATCAGGTGCTTGAGCTGATCGGGCGTGCCATAGGACGCCTCGGGCGCGTACAGCAGGACGCCGTCGTACCCCCAATTGCGCGTGCCTGGAAACTCCGCGAGCGGCATCAGCTCAATGGCCGTGATGCCCAGATCGGCCAACGCCTGGAGGCGTTTCTCGACCTCGGCATAACCGCCAAGGGCGCCGACATGCAACTCATAGAGCACGGTTTCGGGCCACGGCCGGCCCCGCCAATCGCGGTTGCGCCACTGATAGCCGTCAGGATCGACCAGGATGCTGGCATCGTGCACGTCGGCGGACTGGGCGCGAGACGCCGGGTCCGGCACCGTCAGTTCATCGTCGATGAGAAAGCTGTAGTGCGTGCCGGCACGTGCCTCGGTCTCGAGGCTGTACCAGCCGTCAACGTCTTGTTGCATGGGTAGCGTATCGCCACCCGCTATTACCAGACTGACGCTGCGTGCGTCGGGTGCCCATAGCCTGAACCGAGTGCGCGAATCATCGAGTAATACCGGTCCGTGTCGCCCATTGCGGGCAGGCCTGCTTTGCATTGATCGACCTCGTTAGATAGTGGCATGTGCCTCGCGCCGCCCGCCCAGCAGTCGCTGGTACAACCGGTCGTAGGGCTCGATCGCGTGGCGCCAGAAGAATCCGTTGCTCATGGCTCGACAGCGCATGGCGTTGAGCAGTTGCGGCCGCTCGTGCACCTGCAGCGCGCGCTCCACCGCGGCGCGATAACTGGACAGCGACGCCTCGTCGAAGAGAAATCCCGTGACCCCGTCATCGATGCTGTCGGCCAAGCCGCCGGTGCGGTGGGCAATGGGCAGCGAGGCGAAGCGTTGTGCGTACATCTGGCTCAGGCCGCACGGCTCGTAGCGCGAGGGCATCAGCAGAAAATCGCTGCCGGCGAACAGGCGCCGGGCATCGGTTTCGTTGAAGCCGATGTGTGCGCCGACCCGACCCGGGAAGCGCTCGACCAGCCGCCGTACCTGATCTTCGATATGGGGTTCGCCACGGCCCAGGATGGCCAGCTGGCCACCGCGCTCGACGATGGTCTCGGCCACGGCGATGGTCAGGTCGATGCCTTTCTGGTGGACCAGGCGCGACACCACCGAGA
This sequence comes from Stutzerimonas stutzeri, assembly GCF_019090095.1. Lineage (NCBI taxonomy): Bacteria > Pseudomonadati > Pseudomonadota > Gammaproteobacteria > Pseudomonadales > Pseudomonadaceae > Stutzerimonas > Stutzerimonas stutzeri. Next base: position 476,677 of record NZ_JAGQFP010000001.1, read on the forward strand.
ACAACGGGCCGTCACCGTCATCCAGGTCGAACAGCTCGCGGACGTGGGCGGCGTTGGCCGTTTTCCCGGACCAGTCCTCGGGGCTGAACGGGCTCACCAGATGCGAGCAGCTTTGCGGCTCCCAGCTTTCGTCGATGCCGTTGAGCAGTCCGCTGAGCAGTCCCTGGCGGGCTTTCATGCTGAGGAAGCCCTCCATGCCGCAGCCGAACTCGGGCGTGGTGATTTCCTCGGCATAGGTGGCGCTGACGGTGGTCACCTGGTTGGCATAGGCGATGCCGGCCTTGAGCAGCGAAAGTGCCCCGTAGAACTCCATGCGCTCCGGACCGCAGGCTTCCATCGGTATGGCCAGCGAGCGGCGCAAGTTCATGTCGATGTTGCCCTGGTAAGCCAGGTTGTGAATCGTGAAGACGCTGGGCGTGGTCAAGCCACGCCAATACATGTAGGCCGGCGTCAGCCCGGTGGGCCAGTCATGGGCGTGAACCAGATCGGGGGTCCAGCGGATGCATGCCGTACCGGCGGCGATGTCCGCGGCAGTCATGCACAGACGGGCGAAGCGCACCGGGTTATCGGGCCAGTCGCGGCCCTGGTCGTCGCCATAGGGCAGGCCGTCGCGCTCGTAGAGCTCCGGGCAGATCACCACGTAGATGATCAGCCCGTCGGGCATGTCCAGGCGGCCGATCTGGCAGGTCGGCAGGTCGCTGTGCGAGATCACGCTGCCGACGATGCGGATCGGCTCGCCGCATTCCATGACTTGCTTGTAGCCCGGAATCAGGACACGCACGTCATGCCGTCCGGCCAAGGCGCGGGGCAGCGCGGCGGACACATCGGCAAGCCCACCGGTCTTGACCAGATCGGTCAGTTCCGAGGTGACGAAAAGAATCTTCTTCTTGTCATCCTGTCTGCTGCGAAGCTCGAGTACCGGCCGCTCCGAGGGCGCGTTCGGCGTGCGAATGGGTTGAGTTGTGTTAACGGGGGCAGGTCGGACGTTCACCGCAGCAATACTCATAAGTACATCCCTCCAAGTGATTGGCGTTCGAGAACGGCCATCACGAGCACATTCGTTCCAGACAGCCCTGTTGAAGAGCTGCTAACCATGAGCACGGCAAAGTGGTTTTTATTCTTGGTGGAGCCGCTTATCCCGCGGCTTCAGGCCGGATTGGCCCTACCCTGAAAAAGACAGAACCGCTGTGAATTAGTTCTCAATTTATGACGAACGCCATCGGCGGGAACTTTGGTGATGGCGGCCGGTTCGGAAAATTGACGTGAACCAGGCGTTCTGCCCGCAATTCCCCGGAGCCATGACCATGCGAGACCTTGCTGAAATCGTGCAGTTTCTAAGCGACAAAAAGATGAAATTGACCACTGCCGAGTCCTGTACCTGTGGCCTGATGGCCTCGTTGATGGGCGACATCCCCGGCTGCGGCCAAGTGCTCGACAGCGGCTTTGTCGTCTACTCGCCGAAAGCGAAGAATCGTCTGCTGCACGTCAGTTTCGAGACCATCGAGCGTTTTGGCCTGACCAGTGAAGAGGTCGCTACCGAGATGGCCATCGGGGCACTGAATGCCAGCGTTGCCGATATCGCGATCGCCAACACCGGGGTCGCCGACGACAGCGAGGAAGATGCCGGCGGAACCCAGTGCTACGCCTTTGCGCTGATGCAAGGTGAGCGCCAGGTGAGCATCAGCGAGACGGTGCAGTTCGAAGGTGACCGGGTCGCGATCCGCAAGCAGGCTGCGCGCTACGGGCTAGAGCAGTTGCCGAGCAAATACGAGCAGCTGCTACGCAAGCTGCGCGAGCACGGCTGAGTCGAGCAGGTGTGTCACCACGCACCGAGAGGGGACAGGTCGCGCGTCGATGCCCCGAATTGCGGCGTCGCCGAGGCCGCCTGCCGCGTCAAACCGGCGGCTGGCGTTCGGGCTCTACATAGTCCGGTACGGATTGGTCGACGGTGGGCTTGCGCCCAACGCTCAGGTCGGCGCGCAACTGCGGCAGACAATGCGGGTACTGCCGCTGGATGAAGCCGATCAGGCTTTCACGCAGGTGGCAGCGCAGGTCCCAGTTGCGCGAGGAGTCCTGCGAACTGACCAGCACGCGAAGTTGAAGGGACTTTTCGCTGGCGTCGGTGACCTGCAACACGATGACCCGGCCATCCCAGAGCTCGGGCAAGTCCTGGCAGAGCCGCCGCAGCTCTTCGCGCAGTGGTTCCAGCGGCAGGGAATAGTCGACCCAGAAGAACACCGAACCGATGATGCTGGAGTTGCGCCGCGTCCAATTCTGGAACGGCTTCTCGATGAAGTACTGCAGGGGCACCACCAGCCGGCGATCATCCCAGATCCGCACGACGACATAGGTGCCGGTGATTTCTTCGATCCGGCCCCATTCGTTTTCGACGATCACCACATCGTCCAGGCGAATCGGCTGGGTGACCGCGATCTGTATGCCGGCGATCAGGTTCGCCAGCACCGGGCGCGCGGCGAAGCCGACGGCCAAGCCCGCCAGCCCCGCGGACGCCAGCAGGCTGGCGCCGAACTGGCGAGCGGCGGGGAAGGTCATCAGCATGCCGGCGGCGCCGACGAGCAAGATGAAAAAGCTCAGCGTCCGCAGCAATACCCGCGACTGCGTCTGGATCTGTCGTGCGCGCAGGTTGTCGGTGACATCCACCGGGTTCTTCAACCGCACGGCGTGCTCGACGCCGCGCATCAGCCGCAGTGCCACCCAGGTGATGCAGCCGATGATCAGCAGCGTTGTCGTGCGCCGGGCCGCATCGATGAACAGCAGCTCGTCGCTGGCGGCGGCCAGTACCGTTTGCAGGCCGAGCAGCGGAAGCAGGACCCGAATGGGTTTTTCCAGCTGCTCGGAAACGGCCTTGGTGAACAGAAAGCCGCGCCCCAGACGCAGCATGACAGCCGTCATTACGCGGCTGAACACGCTCAACAGCACCACGACGAAGGCCGCAGCGAGCAGGGTGCGCAGCGCGGGTTCGGTGATATAGCGCTCCCACTGCAGGGGGAATTGGAGGATATCGATAAGCCAGCTCCGCTCGGATGTTCGGATCAAATGACTGGCGGTACCTGCGTAAGTTCAGGGCCCGCATGCAGCCAGTCGGATACGTTGAACTCCCTGGTTCGGTCCGTTTCACACCTACATAGAGCGGGAACACCCGATCGGTATCCGACCACTGGGAGACACGTCATGCAAAGTGCACAAACCGGAAATGATGTCCGCGTCGAGCGTTTGATCGAATGGCTTCGCGATGCGCATGCCATGGAGGCGCAAGCGGAAAGCATGCTCAACAAACAGGCCAGTCGCATCCAGCACTATCCGGAGCTGAAGGCCCGGATCGAGCAGCACATTACCGAGACGCAGAATCAGGCCAAGCTCATCGAGGGTTGTCTGCACCGCTACGACAAGTCCTATTCGGGATTCAAGGACCTGGGCGGCAAGATGATGGCGATGGGGCAGGCCATGGGCGGCATGATGGTCAACGACGAGATCGTCAAGGGCGCCCAGATGGGCTATGTCTTCGAGAATCTTGAGATCGCCTCCTACGAGATCCTCATCGCCGCAGCCAAGGCCATCGGCGATACCGAAACAGCGGATGTCTGTACCCGCATCCTGGCCGAAGAAGTCGCCATGGCCGAATGGATGCGCAGCCACCTGGCAGAGCTCACACAGGCTTATCTGACCCGGGCGCAAACGCCCCATACCGAGGCCAAGCGCTGATCGCGAGCGGGCAGACGTCGAACGGCGGCCTAAGAGGCCTACCGTTCGGCGACTTTCTCGGGCAGCGAGGCGGTCATCAATCCGCCGCGGGTCGCGTAGAGCTCGAATCGCAGTTCCTGGGCGAGCCGCACCAGGTTGGCCGCGTCTCGGCATTGGTCATCGGTGATGCCCAGGACCGTGAGTTCTTCGCCACCGAGGTGCTCCTCGTAGAGGCGAACGGTAACCCGACTGTCCTCCTGCGCGTGGCAGTCGCAGCGATAGGGATGAAGGTAGTTGCGAAGGATATTTTCGATCGTCAACAGAGGTAGACGTGAAGCCATGCTCCTCCCTCCCATCGTTTGTCCAGGGTCCGCGAACTCGCTCGCAGTCGGTTGCCACCCAAGGGTGGGGGCACTTCTCAACGCTAGCAGGCCGTGCCCGGTTGTAAACACCCGAGGATGTCCGTTTAGCGGATGAAAACGGTATCAAGCGGGGACTGCGACACTTTTACGCACGGCGCGAGCGCCGATGAACGAGAGGCACTGTATGAAATCGATCACCACCATGACGGTGTTGTTGGCGAGCCTGGTAGCGCAATCCGTGTTCGCTCAATCGCCTGCGGGTACGGCTGAAGATGAACAAGGTGCGCGGCCCAGCCCAATGGGCAATCCCACGCCGCAGCAAACCCTCGACACGCATAAGGACAGCCAGGGGCGCACGGTCATCGAGGACGGCAAACCGGTTAGCCCTGCGCCACGCACCGAAGGCGCGCCGGATACCGACGTGACGGACCCGTCCGTACAACCTGATCGTCACTCCAGCCACGGCGGACCAACCGATTCGGCGTCGGACCCTGGCGAGCTGGAGTAGGTCGAACAGGGATTTGCAACGGAATTTGTCCGGGTACGGAGCCTGCCACCATGGCCCTCGACGAGTACAACCGCAAACGCGATTTCGCTGCCACGCCCGAGCCGGGTGGGGAAACCAAGTCTACCGGCAAGCGCGGCCGGCAACAGGCGTTGCAATATTGCATCCAGAAGCACGATGCGACGCGGCTGCACTACGATTTTCGCCTCGAGCTGGACGGTACGCTGAAGAGCTGGGCCGTGCCCAAAGGACCATCGCTGGACCCCAAGTCGCGGCGACTGGCCGTGCATGTCGAAGACCATCCACTGGACTACGCCACCTTCGAAGGCACCATCCCGGCAGGGCATTACGGCGCCGGCGATGTGATCGTCTGGGACCGGGGTGTCTGGACGCCTCAGGGCGACCCGGAGGAGGGCTATCGCAAGGGCAAACTCAAGTTCACGCTGGAAGGGGAAAAGCTGAGCGGCACCTGGAACCTGGTGCGCACCCGCATGGACGGCGGCAAGGAGCAATGGTTTCTGATCAAGTCGAACGACGAAAGCGCGAGACCTGAGAGCGAATACGACATCGTCCGCGAGCAGCCTGACAGCGTGCTCAGCGATCGGACGCTGATCCCGCGCAAGCGCGGCAAGGCCAAGCGAGAGGTCGATGCCAAGCCGGTCAAGACGCCGACCGCGCGCCGCACTCGAAAGAAGACCGGCCAGGTCACGCTTTCCGGCGCCAAGGCGCTCGCACTGCCGGACAGTATCAAGCCGCAGCTGGCGACCCTCGTGGAGTCGGTGCCGGACGGCGATTGGCGCTACGAGGTCAAGTTCGATGGCTATCGCATCATGGCGCGGATCGACTCGGGCAAGGTGCAGCTGTTCACCCGCAATGGCCACGACTGGACTGCCAAGATGCCGCAACAAGCCGAGGCGCTTGCCGCACTGGGGCTCGAATCGGCCTGGCTCGACGGCGAAGTGGTGGTGCCCAACGAAGACGGAACCCCCGACTTCCAGGCACTGCAGAATGCCTTCGAGGTCGGCCGCAGCGGCACCATCGTTTATTACCTGTTCGACCTGCCGTACCTGAACGGCATGGACCTGCGCGAAGTGCCGCTGGAGGAGCGCCGTGCCGCCCTGAGCCAGGTACTGGAGCATAACGACAACGACCTGCTGCGCTTTTCCGCCGACTTCACCGAACAGCCTGAGAGCGTGTTGGAGAGTGCCTGCCAGATGAAGCTCGAGGGGCTGATCGGCAAGCGCGCCGGCAGTACCTACGTGTCCAAGCGCAGCAGCAGCTGGGTGAAGATCAAGTGCAAGAACCGCCAGGAATTCATCATCGTCGGCTATACCGACCCCAAGGGCGCGCGCAGCGGCTTCGGTGCGCTGTTGCTGGGGTTGCACGACGAAGCGGGCAAGTTGCGTTACGCCGGCAAGGTGGGCACCGGTTTCAACCAGGTCACGCTCAACAACCTGCATGCCAAGCTGCAGGCGCTGGAGGTCGACAAGAGCCCCTTGGCCAAGGCGCCGCCAGCCGCGGATGTGCGGGGTGCACACTGGCTCAAGCCGGAGCTCATGTGCGAGGTGGCCTTTGCCGAAATGACGCGTCAGGGGGTGATTCGCCACTCGGTGTTTCATGGTCTGCGCTCGGACAAGCCCGCCCAGGCGATCACCCATGAGCGTCCGGCGAAAGCGGCGACGACGCGTTCGGGGAAGACCGCCGCCAGCACGGCGACCAGCGCGGGCACGATCAAGATCTCCAACCCCGAGCGCATCATCGACAAGACCATCGGTGCGACCAAGATGGAGTTGGCGCGTTTCTATGCCGAGGTGGCGCCTTGGGCACTGCCGCATCTGCGCCATCGTCCCCTGGCGCTGGTAAGGGCACCGGAAGGGATCGACGGCGAATTGTTCTTCCAGAAACACACCGAAAAACTGAGCATCCCGCACATTACCCAGCTGGATACCGCGCTGTTTCCCAAGCATGCCGCGTTGATGACCATCGATACGCCCGAGGCGTTGGTCAGCGCCGCGCAGATGGGCACCATCGAATTGCACACCTGGAATGCGGTGGCGCCGGTGCTCGATCATCCGGATCGCTTCGTGCTGGATCTTGACCCCGATCCGGCCTTGCCGTGGAAGCGCATGATCGAAGCGACCCAGCTGACCCAGACGTTACTCGATGAGATCGGCCTGCAATCCTTCCTCAAGACCAGCGGTGGCAAGGGCCTGCACATTCTGGTGCCGCTCGACCCGGTTCATAGCTGGACCGAAGTCAAGGCGTTCAGCCAGGCCATCGCACAATACATGGCCAAGCTGCTGCCGCAGCACTTCTCGGCGGTCAGCGGGCCGAAGAACAGGGTGGGGCGGATCTTCATCGATTACCTGCGCAACAGCCAGGGCGCCAGTACCGTTGCCGCCTACTCGGTGAGGGCACGCGAGGGGTTGGGGGTGTCGGTGCCGATCCATCGCGATGAACTGGCCGAACTCAAGGGCGCCAACCTCTGGACCATCCGCAACCTGATGCCGCGGCTGGAAGAGCAGGGCGGCGATGACCCCTGGGCCGGCATCGATGCGACCGAACAACGGATTACTGCGGACATGCGAGAGCGGCTGCGGATGAAGTGACCGGCGATCTGCCGATCAGTGATCGATGCAGTCGGCGCCCTGACGCAGGTAGCTCACCGTATGGGTTTCGCCTTTCGAATCCAGATAGGTCATCGTGGCTTCGACCACAGAGCAGCCGCCCTTGGGCACCTCCATCGAAATCACCTTGGCGACATCCAGGTGATCGCCATAACGATAGGGTGTCGGCTGCGGGGCGGCGGCGGCCAACTGAGCGAACAGCGACAAGCCGGCAATCCAGACAAGATGTTTCATATCCACCTCTTTGCGCAGAGCCTCGCCAGGGGCGCGGGCTCGGAACTAAAACGGCTGCCCAACGAGGGGAGGCAGCCAGAAAGCGACAGACATCGACCCAAAGGAGCAATCATCGATCGATGCGGCGAGCGACCTTGGTCGACCGACGCTCTGTCACTGCGCAAAGGATAAGAAGCAACAACGCTGCGAAAAATGGCTGTTCAGGAGAGACAGTCTTACCCAAAAGGTAACAATGCTCAGACCCAGTATTCGGGGTTCTGTAGAACTTGGTGGTAACCGAAAAACGCCTGCGGCAGCTCACGCTTGAGAAATTCGACCCATGTCCTGACCTTGGCGTCGAGGAAGCGCCGGGACGGGTAGAGGGCGTAGATGGTCTTTTCCTGCAGACGGAACTGCGGCAGCAGACGCACCAACGAACCCCGTTGCAGGGCCGGTACCGCCACGTAGTCGGGCAACAGGCATATGCCCATTCCGGCTTCCGCCGCAGCGCTCATGGCTTCGGCGACGTTCACCTTGAACGTTTCGCCCGGCAGGACCGTCTGTTCGACGCCGTCGGCGTGGAAGGTCCAGCTGTCGGCGAATACCGGATCGGCCAGGCGCAGGCAGCGATGCTGCTCCAGGTCGGCTGGCACCCGGGGCGCGCCATGCTGCTTGAGGTAGATCGGCGATGCGCAGACCACATGGAACACCGTGCCCAGCGGCTGCGCGATCAGTTCGGAGTCCGGCAGCTCGCGCGACAGGGTGATGACGACGTCGAGGTTGTCCTCCAGCAGGTCCGGTTTGCGCTGGGAAAGCATCAGGTCGATATTCACCTGCGGATTGCTCTCGTTGTAACGGCCGGCGAGCGTCGCCAGCAGCTGGATGCCCAAACCGATGGTGGAATGAACCCGCAGACGCCCCCTTGGCACCTTGTGGGCGCCGCCTGCCTCGAGGCGAGCCTGCTCGACCTGCTCGAGAATCACGCGACAGTGCTCGAGGTAGCGTTCGCCCGCTTCGGTCAGTGCCAGACGCCGCGTGGTGCGGTGCAGCAGGCGCGCCTGGAGATGATTTTCAAGTTCCGACACCAGCCGCGATACCTGCGCTGTCGAGGTGTCGGCCTGCTGCGCGGCAGCGGTAAAGCTGCCGGCATCGACGACCCGCACAAAGGTCTGCATCGCATTTAGCATGTCCATCCTCACCACCTGAACGCCTGCACGTCGTTATAGCCATCAAGATCGCCGTTGGAGTCTCGTGTGTCACGCCGGTTCGGCAGGGCGCTATCGCACGCGGCGACCAGTCCGGCACTCCCGCCTGCTAGCGGTTTGACGGATTCTTCACACATCGCTGACGGTTTGCTCACGTCTCGCTCTCTACTCTGCGGCCATCTCATTCAGCAGGGCTGATCGCCGTGGATCGCAACCAACCGGATACTCACAGACCTCGTGGCTGGGCACTTCTTGCCAGCCGTAACCGCCTGATCCTCGCCACCGCGTTATGGTTGCTCGTCGCCAGCAACTGGCCGTTCTGGCACGCCGTCTGGCAAGGCGTAGGCGGGCTGCGCGAGGGCAATGGTTTGTTCCTGGCGACCCTGCCGCTGTTCGTCCTGGCCTGGTTGTTTCTGCTGCTCAGCCTGCTGGCCTGGGGCCGCCTGACCAAGCCGGTGCTGGCGCTGGCGCTGCTGATCTCTGCCGCCGCCAGCTACTTCATGAACAGCTATGGCATCGTCATTGACCACAGCATGCTGACCAATCTGGTACAGACCGACACTGCCGAGGCCACCGAGCTGCTCAGCTGGAAGCTGGCCGCCTGGCTGCTGGGCTTCGGTGTGCTGCCGGTCCTGCTGATCAGCCGCGTCCGCCCGGCACTGGGTAGCTGGCGGTCCGAGCTCGGCAAGAAGGCGCTGGGCATGGGCGTGGCCGCGGTTTGCCTGGCCGCAATCGCGTTCAGCCAGTATCAACCGTACGCATCGCTGTTGCGCAACCATCATGAACTGCGCCTGATGCTGGTGCCCTCCAATGTGGTGGCTGCAGTGCAGAGCTACGCCAAGCGTCAGCTGGCGACACCAACGCAGCTGGCCCTGGTCGGTACCGATGCGCATCGCCAGGTGCCGGTGTCCGCAACGCGGCGGCCCAGGCTGACCATCGTGGTCGTTGGCGAAACCGCACGCGCGGCGAACTTCTCGCTCAACGGTTATGCGCGTGACACCAACCCCGAGCTGTCCAAACGTGGCGTGCTGAGTTTCACCCAGGCCAGCTCCTGCGGCACGGCGACGGCGGTTTCGCTGCCGTGCATGTTCCTCGATGTCGGTCAGCGTGGCTACAAGGACGGCCTGGTGAAGAGTCGCGAGGGCCTGCTCGATGTGCTCCAGCGAGCAGGCGTCGCCGTGCTCTGGCGCGACAACAACTCGGGCTGCAAAGGCGTGTGCGACAGGGTCCCGCATGAGGACGTGGACCATCTGCACGTGGCTGATCTCTGCCGCAGCGACGAGTGCTATGACGGGATCCTGCTGCACGGCCTGCAGGCTTACCTGGACCAGCAACGGGACGACACCGTCGTGGTGCTGCACATGAAGGGCAGCCATGGACCGGCCTATTTCAAACGCTATCCGCCAGCATTCGAGCGCTTCAGCCCGGTCTGCGACAGCAATCAACTGGATCGCTGCGAGCGGCAGAGCATCCTCAACGCCTACGACAACAGCCTGGCGTACACCGACCATGTGCTGGCACAGACCATCGACCTGCTCGAACACAACGCGCAGCGCTTCGATAGCGCGATGCTGTACATGTCCGACCACGGCGAATCGCTCGGTGAAAATGGCCTCTACCTGCATGGCTTGCCTTATGCGATGGCCCCGACCGAACAGACCCATATCCCCATGCTGCTCTGGCTGTCGGACAGCCTTGCGCGCAGCGCCGCCGTCGATACCGACTGCATGCAACAACAACGCGATCGCGCCTTGTCGCACGACAATCTGTTCCACTCGGTCCTCGGCTTGATGGATGTGCAGACCAGCGCCTATCACCCAGACCAGGACCTTTTCCGGGCCTGTGAGCCGGCGGGCGGCAAGCTGCTGGCTCTGCACAAAACTGAAGACAATCAGGTGAATTGAGGGTTAAGTGAGCCGGCGGAAGAAGGCGAGGGCGGTTGCCCTTTCCCGACCCAACGGCGTTTTCCTTCCGCAGGTGCAGTTACAGCCCAGAGCGGCGCGGTTCCATGTCCGTTTGCAAGGAAAGGCTTGGCTTGATCACGATTCAAGACGGCCAACCGACCGGAAGTGAGCAAACGCAGGTGCTGGCCGCTCTTAATCGTGATAGATGCCTGCCTCTCGCTCGAACTGGCATGCAAAAAAAAGAGCGGCGCCATGCGCCGCTCTTCGCGTTTGCGGGATGCATCAAGCCGACGTTGACAGTCCCATCAGCACGAAAGCCGTCAAGGCCACCGCAGCGGCCGTTAGGCAATAGGGCAGCTGGGTCTTGATGTGCTCCATCAGGTCGTTGCCGGTGGCGGTCGCAGTGACGATGCCGGTGTCGCTGATAGGCGAGATGGTATCGCCGAATATCGAGCCGGAGATGGCGGCGCCGATGACCAGATACGGGTCTGCTCCAGCGGTGACGGCCAGTTGGATACCGATCGGGATCATGATCGAGAAGGTGCCCCAGGAGGTGCCGGTTGAGATCGAAATGATCGCCGATACCAGAAACACGAACGCCGCGATCAGGCCGGCCGGCAGCAGCGCGCTGAACTCATCGGCGAGAAAGGTGCCGATCTTCAGTTGGCTGGCGACGTCTCCGATGAGGAAGGCAAGGGTCAGCACCACGACCATCGGCATCATTGCTTTGTAGCCATCCATGAGATGGCCGAAATAGGCCTCGATGGTCAGCGTGCGCTTGACGAATACGTAGTGCACAAAGCCGACGGCCTGCCCGACCAGCACGGCCCAGAGCACGGAAGTCGAGCCCGAGCCGTTGAGGATGTTGCCGTCACCGGTGATATAGAGCCAAAGCGGTGTACAGACGATGGTAACGAGCAACGGCACCAGCAGGTTGGAGACGCAAGGTTTCTGGCCTGGCACGCACTCGTTGTTTTCCTCAGCAAGCGGCGTCGCGCCGTCACGCAGCTCTATGCCCTGAGCGGCGCGCAGATTGGCCTGGCGCATCCGTGGAAAGGAGAAGCGGGTAAAGATCGAAAGCAATACGACGCCGATGGACGCCCAGGCGAAGAAGTTGAACAGGATGGAGTGTGACAGGATGCCGAACGGGTTGCCGCCAATAACCCCACGGTCGATCTGCACGGCGATCACCCCCATCATCGCCGCGCCCCAGCCGTTGGCCATTACCGATGACCAGGACGCGATACCCATGTTCTTCAGCACGTAGGCTGTCTGCTCGCGCGAGACGCGGTGTTTGCGCGCCAACGCGGACGTAGCTGCGCCGGAGGTGAGCATCGCCAGGTAACTGTCGATGAATATGATCGAAGACGTAACCCCGGCCATCAGCTGGGTGCTGCGCCGCCCCTTAACTACCTGCAGGCGCTCGGAGAACAGCGCGACCAGGCCCTGCATCCCCCCGGTAACGCGAGCGAGGTGGATCAAGCCGCTGATCATGACGGTAAACAGCAACGTCTTGACCGCGCCTTCAGACTGGAAGATGCCGACCACTCCGTCGACCGTGCTTTCCAGCCCGATGCCGATATCGAAGTTGGAAAGAACCAGGAAACCAGCTACCGAGCCGGCGATCAGAGCGAGCACTACCTGCCGGGTAGAGATCGCCAGGAATATTGCTATCGCGGGGGACAGAAGGCCCCAAGCACCGAATTCTTGCATCGCAAACGCCTCTTGGATTTTGTTGTTGTTTGTCCTTGTGGAGCGGATGTCGTTGGGTAGTCTGGTGTTCCTCTCTGGGTCGAGTGTGTGTGCTGGCAATCAGCGGGTGGCTTGAGCCGCCTGGCTATTCGCCGCAAACGGCGCATTCCAGGCGTAGGCAATCAGGCCGAAAATCGGGCCGGCCACCAATAGCCAGGTCGAGTCGAGCCCGATGTGTTCGAACAACGTCGTAACGGCGGCGATCGAGACAACCGTGATGGCGAAGCCGATACAGTTCTGGATCGCCAGCGCGCCACCGACCAGTTCCGGGCGGCAGGCGCGCGCCGCTAGTGCAGAAAAGTGCGGTGAATCGGCGACCACCGCAGCCCCCCAGATAGCCAGCAGGATCACCAACGCCAACGTCGGAAGCTGTTGCCACCCCAACGCGAACATCAATGCGCAAATGCCAGAGATCGCCAGAGCGGTAAGCGCCACCTTCGCGCTGCCGAAACGTTGCGACAACATTCCTCCAACCAGTGAGCCCAGCGCGCCGATGCCTATCACGCAGAAGGACACCCCCGAGACGCCAAGGGCAGGGAAGCGCTCGGCCAGTGTGGTATTCGCGGCGATCAGCGGCACGATCGTCCAGAAGGTGTACAGCTCCCACATGTGGCCGAAGTAGCCTAAGGTCGCTGCGCGAAAATCACGGCTGCGAAAGGCGCTGAAGATGGCGCTGGCATGGGGCGCCGCTGCCGTCCCGGATGGCAACGGCGACGCGAGCATGCGGCTGTGGGGACCGTCGCCCAGCGCACCGATCAGTCCTGCGCCGAGCAATGCCAGCAACGAGGACGCGCTGATTACCCATTGCCATGGCACCTCGGCACCAACGGTGCGCAACGCGTGCGGTAGCGCGGTTCCCAGCGTCAGCATCGCCACGAGCTGCGAGAGTGCCAAGCCCGTGCGTTCCGGCGCCCAGCCGACGATCAGTTTCATGCCCATGGGGTAGATGCCCGCCAGGCAGACGCCGACGCAAAAACGCACGGCCAGCCCACTGACGAGCCCTTCGGCGAGCCAGGCGAAGCCAAGGTTAAGCAATGCTCCGAGCAGCGCGCTGACGACAAAGATGCGGCTGGCGCGGAAGCGGTCGGCCATGCCGCTGAGCGAGATACACAGCGTGCCGAGGATGAAACCCAGCTGGACCGCACTGGTCAGCCAGCCGATTTCGGCAGCGCTGACCTGCCACAGCCGCTCCAGGTCTGCGGCGGTGCCGTTGGCGCTGAACCAGAGCGCAGTGCCGAACAGCTGGGCGATGGCGATCACCGCGACGGGTCCCAGCCGCTGCAGGCCGCGTGAAAGGGGAAGCGAGGCTTGCATGTTCACGCCCCGGCAACGCTGGCCAGCCAGCGGCTGTCACGACGCGAGGGGCGGCGATGAAGGCGCTTGTCGATCAATGCATGTGCTTTCTGAGTTTCGCCAGCACGCATCAATGCGACGACGAGGGTGTCCTCGACGATCTCGCGCTGCGCGCCGCTGCCGCCGATACGGGCCACGTCGGCCGCCACCGGTTCGAGCAGGCGCGCGCAAGCTGCGTAATCTTCGTTGGCGAAGGCATGCGCTGCGCGGCAGAGCGTCGGGACGACGCTGCCTGCCGGAAGTGCGTTGCTCTGGACCATCTCATCGAGCACTGCAACACGTTGTTCAAGGGCTGGCTGGTCGCCGGTCGCGGCGGCAAGCAGCGCCATGTGGAAGTCGGCGAAGGCGAAGCCGGCCTGGCGGAAATAGGGCGTCGAGTAGGCCACGGCTTCTTCCCACAGGCCCGCCGGGACGGGATGCCCGTAGGCCTGCAGGCGCCACAGGAAGGATGACGTGTCACTGACTACATTGACCGGCACGCCCGTGGTGACAGGCGGCGCCACATTATCGGTGTAGATCGCCAGAGCGCGCTCGGCGTCGCCCGCTTCCAGTGCGACCAAAGCACCGTGCCAAGCCACATGGCCATGCAGGATGCCGTTGCGGTCATAACCCGGCAGCCAGTCCTGCAGGAAGGCGCCGGCCTCGTCATGGGCGCCGGCTTCGTGCAGCACGTGAGCATTGGCGTGCGCCGCGTTGGCATTGTTCCAGCGCACCTCGAGCGAACGCTGGGTCAGTTTACGGCCCAGCTCGATGTTGCCGTTCTCGCCGTGTGACCAGCCGCGATAGTTGAGGAACCACCAATCGTCGTCACCGAAATGACGGGCATGCTTTTCAACCAGATCGACACGGGCCTGGTCGTGGTCGGCCATGCCGGAAAAGGCAAACAGGCCAAAGGCTCCGAGCGGCAACGACATGATGAGAATGTCGTTCGGCCACTGATCCAGATGCACCAAAGCGCTCTCCAGCGCTTTCGGAGCCTGACCATTGAGTGCGAAGTAAAGCGTTGCGACGTGGCTTCGCTCACGCTCGGTGGCGAATGTGCTGACCAGCTCAAGCGCTTTCGCCACTTTGGCGCGGGCTTCGGTTACCTCAGCACGAATCGCGTGCAGCCGTGCTCGTGCGGCATGGGCCAGAGCGAAATCCGGGTCTACGGCTATAGCGTCTTCCAACACCTCGGCAGCGCCTGGCCAGAGTGACAAGAGCAGATCGACGCCCGTCTGGTAGCGTTCGGCTGCCAGCGCGGAAGTGGTGGAGAGTGGCAAGTCGTAACGGTCACGGCAGGTCATTGTTCTCGGCTCCCGGTATTGGATTCGGTGGCGGGTTGCTTTGCTCTTCGTCCGGCCCAGCGACGGACCTCAGCGATGACTGCATTAAATCGCTTTGAGCTGTGGCATTCTTTCGACTAACGGACACATGATGTAGAGCAACTGCCAGCTTGCGCTGAGCCATGAATGGAGCCGATGGCTCGATGAGTCGAACTCATGGCCCGTTTGGCAACTGGTGCTCCTAGGAGATAAGCGTTGAACTGGCATCCCCTCGAATCACCTCGTGATCTGCAGCCACCACAGCCACTGACGGTGCGCTCCGAGTCGCTCGCTGCACGTCAATACTTCGCCGAGCACAGCCACGATTGGAACCAATTGGTCTATGCCATCTCCGGCGTGCTGACGGTGAATGCGGCCGGTGGCTCATTCGTGATTTCCCCTGAGCAGGCGGCATGGCTGCCCACCGGCGTGTCGCATCGCGTGGGTTCGCTTCTGGGGGCGGAATTCCGCAGCCTGTGGATCGCCAACGAGCCCGGTGCATCGCTGCCACCACCGGAGGCGACCGTGTTTGCCGTATCGCCCTTGCTCAAGGCGCTGATCATCGAGGCCGATGCCGTCTCCGACGCGCCTGATGAAGACGGCTATGCCGGTCGGGTGACGCAGTTGATCCTCGATCAACTCAGGCGAGCCCGCCCGATCTCGACGGCATTGCCCTGGCCGACCAGCAACGCGCTCACAACCCTGTGTGAGGCGCTTTACGCCAACCCGGCGGACCCTCGAGAGATCAGTGAATGGGGGCGGGCATTGGGTATGTCAGAGCGGACCCTGACGCGTCATTTCGTTGCCGAGACAGGCATCAGCCTGCGCTCCTGGCGCCGGCAGTTGCGGCTGTTCCGCGCAATCGAGTTGCTGGGCGGTGGCATGGGCGTGACGCAGGCCGCACTGGAGCTGGGGTACAGCTCGACGTCGGCGTTCATCTATACGTTTCGCCAGGAGATGGGGTGCCCGCCGCATGCCTACATGCATGGGCGGGCGGAACGGCAGGACTGAGCGCCCGGCGCTCAGTTCACTTCAAACATCGCTTCGACTTCCACGGGCGCGTTCAGCGGCAGCGCGGCGACGCCGACAGCTGAGCGGGCATGGTGGGCGCGGTCGCCGAGGATTTCGACGAGGAAATCCGAGGCGCCGTTGGCGACCAAGTGGTGCTCGGTGAAGCCCTCACCACCTGCGACAAAAACCGTGATCTTCACCAGGCGAACGATGCGTTCGAGGTCGGTGACTGCGGCCTTGGCCTGAGCCAGTACGTTGACGGCGCACCACTTGGCGGCATCCTGCCCGGCCGGCACGTCGAGCTGCTGGCCAAGCAGTCCGGTGTAAGCCAGTTTGCCGTCCTTCAACGGCAGTTGGCCGGAGGTGACTAGCAAGTTGCCGGTGCGCACGTAACCGACGTAATTGGCAACGGGCCTGGCGGGGGTCGGCAGCAGAATGTCACGTTCGGCCAGGCGGGCTTCGATGGTCTGGGTCATAGTGGTTCTCTTTTTACGGTTGCACACAAGCACCGGGCCGCTCCCGAAGGGCGGCCCGGTGGTAGGGGGGAATCAACGTTGGGCGACGGCGCTGGTAATGCGCGCGATCGCGTCGTCCACGGTCACGCGGCTGCAGCCCAGATTGGCACGCATGAAGCCATTGCCCTCGACGCCGAACTTCGGTCCCTTGTCGAGCCAGACGCGCGCCTGGGTCAGCATGAACTTGTCCAATTCGGCGGGCGTCATGCCGAGCCCACTGCAGTCCATCCAGGCCAGGTACAGCGAATCGGTCGGGAGCACCTTGATCTTCGAGGTCGCGGAGTGGATGGCATTGCGGAAATGCACCTGGTTGTCGCGCACGTAATTGAGCAGTTCTTCCAACCAGGGCTCGCCGTGGCGGTACGCCGCCTCGCAGGCGACCACGCCCATGGCGTTGACGTAGCGATAGACGTTGCGCTCGTACTGCCGCGTCAGTTCCTCGCGCAGGCGCCGGTTGGGCACGAAGACGTTCGCGTTCTGCAGGCCGGGTAGGTTGAAGGTCTTGCTTGGCGCCGTGCAGGTGATGCTGTTCTGGGCAAAGGCGTCACCCAGCGAGGCGAAGGGAACATGCCGTTTGGCGGGGTTGAGGATGAAGTCCTGGTGGATCTCGTCGGACAGCACGATTACCCCGTGACGCGCGCAAATCTCGCCCATGCTGCGCAGCTCGTCTTCCGACCAGACGTTACCAGTAGGGTTGTGCGGGTTGCTGAGGATGAACAGCTTGGTGTCCTTACGGATCGCGCGCTCGAAGGCTTCGGCGTCGAAGCGGTAGCCCTCGCCGGTGTATTCCAGCGGCGCGTAGGCCAGACGCCGGCCGTTGATCACTGAGTCGTCATGGAAATGCACGTACACCGGTGGCTGAATGAGCACCGAGTCGCCCGGCGAGGTGAACGCCTGGATAGCTGTTTTCATGGTGGTGATGATGCCGGAGGTCTGCAGCAGCCATTCCGGGGCAACATCCCAGCCGAAGCGGCGCTGCTGCCAGCCGACGACCGCCTCTACATAGCTCTTCGAGCCGCCGGCCGTGTAGCCGAACACGCCGAACTGCACGGCCTCGGCAAGGGCGTCGATCACCGGCTGTGGCGAGCGGAAGTCCATATCCGCGACCCACATGGGAAGCGGGTCAGCGGCGTACTCGTCAGGCGCGAGGAACAGCGGGGCGCAGTCCCACTTCATCGAATTGGTGTGCCGACGCTCGATGACCTCATCGAACATCGAGCGTTGCGGAGTCAGACTGGAAAGCGCCTTTGGGGCGACGGCTTCGTTCATAGCGTTCTTGTCTACCTTGTATTGCGAAGTCGAGGACCGGTGCGTTGGCCCTTTACGCTGTTGTAACAGCATCTCATCATGAGCAGAAATGGTTATGCTTCATGGATTCATGACAGGAGCTCATCGATGGTTGATAGCTATCACCTGACGATTCTGCGCGAGGTGTCTCGCCTGGGCAGCGTCACGGCTGCAGCCGAGCGGTTGAACGTCAGCCAGTCGGCGCTTTCCCATACCATTCGCAAGTTCGAGGATCGCCACGCCATCAAGGTGTGGGTTAAGCACGGTCGCGCGTTGCGGTTTACCCAGGCCGGCGAATACCTGCTGGCGCTGGCCGAGCGGATTTTGCCGCCGATGGAAGAGGCGCAGCGGGTGCTCGCCGAGTTCGCCGAAGGCCGGCGCGGCGCGTTGCGCGTCGGCATGGAGTGCCATCCGTGCCAGCACTGGCTGATGCGCATGACAGGCCCCTATCTGGCCGATTGGCCGGAGGTGGACTTCGAAGTCCGTACGGCCTTCAGCTTCGATGGCGTGGCGGCACTGGTGGGTTACGAGATTGACCTGCTGATCACGCCCGACCCGCTGAAGCGTCCGGAGTTGATCTTCGTTCCGGTGTTCGACTACGAATTGGTTCTGGTCGTGCACGAAGCGCATCCGCTGGCCGGCAAGCCTTGGCTGGCGCCGGAAGACCTCTTGGACGAAACGCTGATTACCGTGCCAGTCACGCTCGAGCGCCTGGACGTCTATACGCGCTTCCTGGTGCCGGCGCACTGCCGGCCGCGCCGCCAGACCACAGCCGAGAGCACCGAGTTGATGCTGCAGCTCTGCGCTGCCAGGCGTGGCGTCAGCGTCCTGCCGGACTGGCTCCTACGCGAGCAGGGCGCCGACTTGCCACTGCGCGGCATCCGCCTCGGCCGCGACGGGCTGCACAAGCGCATCCATCTGGGTTTGCGCCGGGGCGAAGAGACCGTTGACTACATGGCCGGTTTTATCGAGCGGGCACGGGGCACGGTGGCGTGAGCCTGTCACTAACAGTCGGTGGCCAACGTTTGCGCGGCAATCCGACGATCAGAGCCAGCGAACCAATAGCGTCGCTGCGGCGATCAACGAACTCGGCGCAGCCGCACATGAAATTGCAAGCAATGCGGCCCATGCCTCGAGCGAAGCTGGTACGGCACGTAGTCAAGGCGAAGAAGGGCGTGAGGTGTTGGCCGAGGCGTTGACATCGATGCAAGCACTGAGCCGCAAAATCGGCACAAGCTGCGAGCACATTGAAGCCTTGAACGGCAAGGCAGCCAACATCGGCCAGATCCTCGACGTGATTCGCGGCATTTCGGACCAGACCAACTTGCTCGCGCTCAACGCCGCTATCGAGGCGGCCCGCGCCGGCGAAGCCGGCCGTGGTTTTGCGGTTGTAGCCGACGAGGTGCGTTCCCTGGCCAGCCGGACGCAAGCATCGGCACAGCAAATACAGGAAATGATCGAAGAGCTGCAAACTGGCTCGCGTGACGCGGTTGAACTCATGCGCGAAAGCCGGCGCCAGAGCAGCCATAGCGTCCAGGTTGCCGAACAGGCGGATGAACGGCTGGGCAGCATCACGGCGCGTATCGGTGACATCGACGGGCAAAACCAGTCGGTTGCCGCTGCAACCGAAGAACAGACCGCCGTAGTCGAGACGATCAACATGGACATCAGCGAGATCAACCTGATCAATCAGCGCAGCGTGGATAACCTTCAGGCGACGTTGCAGGCCTGTACTGAGCTCGAGAAGGAAGCTGAGCGCCTGCAGCGCCTTGTCGGTGGGTTCCGGATCTGATGCCAGCTGCCGTTTCCGGTAACGGATGAACAGGGCAGCGTGTTCGGCTCGCAACGGGTCGAACAATGCCCGGGCTGCCCGCCCGCTGATGACCGGAATGACGCTCTCACATCGACGAGCGCGGCTCGTGCCAGCGGTATTTTTATGCAGCAATGTGACGCCGCAGACCCGACCCGACCTACACACCGCTGAAGGGTACTGTCAGGACTACTGCGCCTGGCAGGATCCCAATCCAGGTCCGCGCGGCCAACAATTCTCCGTTGGTTGAGGCATATCCCGCAGCGGACTGGTGCAGCATGACCTGATGGAGAACTATGTTCGGATCGCGGTAGCCGGTTGTTCAGCGCTAACCGCCGGCGATTCAATAGGAAATACGCTGTTCGGTAGCATGCCTACGGTCGTGCAATGCCGAGTTGGCGCTGGCCGGGTGGCGTTGCCATCCGCTTGAGCGAGAGCGGAATACCCATCGATGTACTGAACTGAAAACGAGGCACGGTCGGTACTAGCTTCCCGTCTGCCGACTGAACGCACATCAGGTTGACGCCCGACTGCCACGGGCCATGCCTAACCGACCGCTAACCGTCCCGCAGCTGCCATGCGGCGGATCGGATATTGGTGCCGGGGTTGCGCGAAGTCGCTACTTAAACCTATTGGGGCCGCATCAATGGGCCGCGCCGTTGAGAAAGAACTGTTCGATGACAGTTGCCATTGCCGCCCGGGCGACAGCGCGAACCTAGACCTGTCCGAAGGACGCCGGGACGCGGCGGTCGCCAAGTACGAAGGCGCCATCCAGATCGCGTTCCGCGAGGTGGCCGATGCTCTGGCCGCGCGGGAGACCTTGCTACAGGAGGAACGGGCACGTCGCGCACTGGCCACCACCAGTACGGAAGCCTTGATGCCTTGGAAATCTTGTCGCAGTGGTCGCCAAGGTGTGCTAAGCCATGCAGTGTCTGTCGACGTTTTGTACATCTTCAGTGTGTCGATCGTAGCCGTCGCCACAATGTCGTCCGGCTAATGCCTAGCCGGCGTGCTGCTTCGTTGAGATTGCCGTGGCAACTTTCCAGCGTTTCCTTTACATGGCGAATCTGTGCCGCCTTGCCAACCTGTTGCAATGCTGTTTCCCGTGAGGGTTGTTCCCGTGGCGCTGAGCTCGAGAGGGTACTGCACAACTCCGGTAACACGCGGGCTAGGTATTGCTCGTCCAAGCCGTCCTCTCGAATGAGTTCGGTCGCCGATAACATCGCACGCTCGATAATGTTTTCTAGCTCTCGTACATTGCCAGGCCAGCGATAGCGCACCAGGTAAGGCATCAATGCGGTGGGTACGTCTACGGCACCCGGCGGCTGGCCCTGTCTGAGCAGGCGCTGGCTAATGCCCACGCAAATCTGTTCGATATCTTCGGGCCGCTCGCGCAGCGGAGTGGTCTGTAGGCGCAAGATATTGAGTCGGTAATACAGATCGCTACGAAACCCTCCTTCTTCAATTGCAGTGTTCAGGTCTTGATGAGTGGCGGCGATGATGCGCACGTCGATGGAGATCGGTTCGGTGCTACCGAGCCTTAAGACCTCACGCTCCTGCAGCACCCGTAGCAGTCGAGTCTGTAACGACACGGGCATGTCGCCAATCTCGTCGAGAAACAACGTGCCGTGGTGCGCGGCTTCGATCAGGCCATGCTTGCCGCCCTTGCGCGAACCGCTAAAAGCACCTTCTTCATACCCGAACAGTTCACTCTCCAGCAGTGACTCTGGAAACGCAGCGCAATTGATGGCGACGAAGGGATTGTGCCGGCGCGAGCTTTCGTTGTGGATACCCTGCGCCAGCAACTCCTTCCCCGTGCCGCTTTCACCTGTAATTAGGATGGTCGAATGACTACTCGCAAATTGCTTGGCCAATTGCAGCATCTCGCGGTTGGCCTTGCTTCTGCCCTCGAGCTGGTCGAGACGGTAGCGGGCAGTGAAGGCACCCGGACGTCGCGTGGACCGAATACGATGATCGGCGCGCTGGACGGCAGCGATGTCCTGGCAGGTCAAGACTAAACCGGTACGTTCGCCGTTTTCCAAGATGGGCAGTAGATTGCTAACTACGGCGTGAGAGCCGAGGCGTATCACGCGGTTCTCCTCGCCAGTACCGTCCCGCAGAGCTTGTTGCAGGTCCAGTTCAGGACACAGCTGTTGTAACGGGCGGCCCAGTGCAGCGCTGGGCGGCATCTCCAGCAATTGGGCAAGGGCAGGGTTGAGCGATTGCACTACGCCCTGATTGTCGACCGCAGCCACGCCGCTTGGGATGTGTTGCAGTACGGCATTGAGATGGCGACGTTTAGCGATCTCCATGCGTTGGCTGTCCAGGATCCCCATGGCCTCCTCAAGGGCCTTGCGCACTGTGTCCTCGCTCAGCGACAGCACGCCGTGCAGGCCTGCCTGTTCCGCCAGCTCCACAACCGTGGATGAGCCGATGATGCTGCGACAGCCCAGACAGGCGGCTTCTTCGACGGCCTGTCGAGCTTCTTCCAGCGAGGTATAGACAGCTTGGTGAACCTGAAGCGTGAACAGCGCCCGCATGGCTTGCAGATCGTGGTTAATTCGGTTGTAGCTGAGCAGGGCCACGTGTGAGGAGTGCTCGCGGGCGTAACTGAGCGCTCGCAACAGATCGTCGCCGCCAACGCGCATCGACAGTACTGGACGCGCTAGGTGCTTGCGCAGGTAGGCAGCTGTGGCACCGGCACAAACGAATACGTCAGCTTCCCCCCGCTGCTCGATCTCGCGCGCTTGTTGCAGCGCTTCGGATACCGACGTGTCGAGCACTTGAATATGGGTGTCGTGATAATTCGCCGAAAGCCCGGCCACCAAATGAGCGAGGCGGCTGCGGTGCTCGGGCCGCTGTAGGTGGCTGATCAATACAACGACTTGAGAGGTTGGCGAGTGCATCGCTAGGCCTATTCATATCTGCAAATTGCAATTGTGAATCAGATGATTTCACGAGTGAAACATTATGTGCGTCGACGAGCCAGGCGCAAGACGCTGAAAAGCAGCGCTGAAGAGGGTTCTAGCGGGATTCAATAGGTTGGCCCGCGCCTTGCTGGGTCTCTCCTGCCAACCATGAACCTAAGGCAGGGCCCGAGATTCCATGAGCAGTTCCCCCACCATTTCACTGGCCAGCGAAACATGCGCGGCCAATCCGGACGACCAGCGCCTGGTGGATTTCATCCGTGAGCACGCTTCGGCAGAGCGGGTAATCCTCCAGGCACG
Organism: Stutzerimonas stutzeri; assembly: GCF_019090095.1. Classification (NCBI taxonomy): domain Bacteria; kingdom Pseudomonadati; phylum Pseudomonadota; class Gammaproteobacteria; order Pseudomonadales; family Pseudomonadaceae; genus Stutzerimonas; species Stutzerimonas stutzeri. Next base: position 499,454 of record NZ_JAGQFP010000001.1, read on the forward strand.
AAAACGCCTGAGTGGCGGTGCCATTCAGGAAAACTGGCAGTTGGACCTGCTCATCGAGGGCGGTCCCTGGGCTGGAGCCCGGCGTTGGGTTCTACGTAGCGATGCACTCTCCGCACTGCCGGCCAGCCTCGGCCGCGAGCAGGAGTTCGCGGTGCTCCAGGTGGTTCATCAAGCCGGTGTGAAGGTGCCGCGCCCGTTGTTGCTGTGCCGCGACCTAGGTGTCCGTGGGAGGGTCTTCTTCCTCATGGAGTATGTGCCCGGAATCAGTGCTGGTCGCATACTCAGCGCCGGCGCCGGTGTTCATGGCCGGGCGCAACTGGCGGCGCAGCTGGGCGCCAATCTGGCGCGCTTGCATCAGATACGGCCGCCGTGCACGACACTGGATTTTCTCCCGTTGCCGGACACTACACCGGCGCTCGCAACAATCAACAGCTATCGCCGCTACCTCGACACCCTCGTTGATGCCTACCCGGTGCTGGAGTGGGGCTTGCGCTGGTGCGAGCTCCACGTCCCTCAGAACCGCGCGGCCTGCCTTCTACACCGCGATTACCGTACGGGCAACTACCTGGCCGGCGATCTGGGGCTCGAGGCCGTACTCGATTGGGAGTTTACCGGTTGGGGCGATCCTTATGAGGATCTCGGCTGGTTTACCGCACCCTGTTGGCGTTTCACTCGAGCAGACCTCGAAGCGGGCGGAGTCGGGCAGTTGGAGGACTTCCTGGGTGGCTATCACGACGTGTCATCGGTGTGTGTCGACCCGGACCAGCTTCACTACTGGCAGGTCATGGCGACCTTGCGCTGGGCGGTGATTGCCCTTCAGCAAGGCCAGCGCCATCTATCCGGGGAAGAGCCTTCCCTCGAACTAGCCCTGACGGCACGGCTGTTGCCAGAACTTGAACTCGACATTCTGAAGATGACCGGAGCCGAAGCGCCATGACCCAGCCCGATGCGCAAGCGTTGCTAGAAATCTCCCGCACGACGTTGCTGGAACAGGTGTTGCCAGCGCTACCCGGCGAGCTGCGTTACCCGGCGCTGATGATCGCCAATGCGATGGCTATCGCAGTCCGTGAGAGCACCTTAGCTGCTCAGGCCGAGTATCAGGAGTGGGCGTGCCTGGGCGATTTGGTCGACGAGGCACCTGCCACGTTGCCCGAAATGCGCCGCCAGCTGGTTCGCGACATTCGTCAAGGCCGCCATGACAACCGGCAAAGCTGCCGCAGCCTGATCGCGGCACTACGCCAGGTCACCCTCGCTCGACTGGCGATCAGTAACCCCAAGGCTTTGCCCTGTACGGCGTTGGCCACTCCCATCCCTCCGACTCACAATAACAACGAAGGACAGCCATGAATTTCACCCTCCCGGACGAACTGCTTACCTTACAGGCCAAGACACGAGCCTTCATTGCCGAACAGGTCATCCCGTTTGAGAACGACCCACGCCAGGGCCGCCACGGACCCAGCGACGCGCTGCGCCAAGACCTGATATCTCGTGCGCGCGACGTTGGCCTACTGACCCCCCATGCGAGCCGCGAAATGGGCGGCCTAGGCCTGAGCCATGCAGCCAAGGCGATCGTCTTCGAAGAAGCCGGCTACTCGCCGCTGGGCCCAGTGGCGTTGAACATTCATGCACCGGACGAAGGCAACATCCATCTGATGGACGTGGTCGCCACCGAGGCCCAGAAGGACCGCTGGTTGCGCCCGCTCGTCCAAGGTCATGCCCGCTCGTGCTTCGCCATGACGGAGCCTGCGCCAGGCTCCGGTTCGGATCCCTCGATGCTGCGCACCACGGCCGTCCGCGATGGCGACGACTACTTGATCAGCGGCCGTAAATGGCTGATTACCGGCGCCGAAGGCGCCGATTTCGGCATCATCATGGCGCGGATGGAAGATGGTACGGCGACCATGTTCCTAACCGATATGAAGCGTGACGGAATCATTTACGAACGTCAGTTGGACTCGCTGGACAGTTGTTTCACCGGTGGACACGGGCAGTTGCGCTTCGACAATCTGCGCGTACCGGCAAGCGATGTGCTCGGTGAAATCGGCAAAGGCTTCCGGTATGCACAGGTTCGGCTGGCCCCAGCGCGCCTAACGCACTGCATGCGATGGCTCGGCGCCGCGCGGCGCGCGCACGATGTTGCGTGCGACTACGCTCGCACCCGTGACGCGTTCGGGAAGCCTCTGGGCGCGCACCAGGGCGTAGGCTTCATGCTGGCGGACAACATGATGGATCTGCACGTAGTGCGGCTGGCGGTGTGGCACTGCGCATGGGTGCTCGACCAGGGGCTGCGCGCGAATGTTGATTCGAGCATGGCCAAGGTGATCAGTGCCGAGGCGTTGTGGCGAGTGGTTGATCGTTGCGTTCAGGTCCTGGGTGGTCGCGGGGTGACCGGAGATACCGTGGTCGAGCGGATTTTTCGCGACATTCGCCCGTTCCGCATCTATGACGGCCCGAGCGAAGTGCACCGCATGAGCCTGGCGAAGAAGCTACTCGACCAGCGCCTGGAGGCTCACTGATGAGCCCGGAGCTGACCCGATTGTTTGCGCTCGACGGGCGTCGCGCACTGGTGACCGGGGCCTCGAGCGGACTGGGCCGCCATTTTGCCCTGACGCTAGCCGCAGCAGGTGCCGAGGTGGTGGTGACGGCCAGGCGGCAGGCGCCGTTGCAGACGCTGGTCGAGGCTATCGAAGTGGCAGGAGGGCGAGCGCAAGCCTTTGCCCTTGATGTGACCTCTCGTGAGGATATCTGTCGGGTACTCGAAGCCTCTGGCCCGCTAGATGTGCTGGTTAACAATGCCGGAGTGAGCGACAGCCAGCCCTTTCTGACCTGCGACGATCAAAGTTGGGATCGCGTGCTCGACACCAATCTCAAGGGCGCCTGGGCCGTAGCACAGGAAGGCGCGCGACGCATGGTCGCCGCAGGGAAGAGAGGGAGCGTAATCAATATCACCTCAATTCTCGCCAGCCGTGTGGCCGGCGCGGTCGGCCCCTACCTGGCGGCCAAGGCTGGCCTGGCGCATTTGACACGATCCATGGCGTTGGAATTGGCGCGCCACGGTATTCGCGTGAATGCCCTGGCGCCAGGCTACGTGATGACTGACCTGAATGAGGCTTTCCTTGCCAGCGAGGCCGGGGAAAGGTTGCGCTCGCGAATTCCCGGACGACGCTTCAGCGTACCGGCTGACCTAGATGGTGCCTTGCTGCTGCTCGCAAGCGATGCCGGACGGGCAATGAACGGCGCCGAAATCATCATCGACGGCGGGCATTCGTGTAGCAGCCTGTAACGCGACCTGACGCAACAACAACAAGAAACAGGAGAAGTGTATGTGCCATTACCCGAGCACTATGCCGATGGGGTGCCTGCCATTATGAATCCGACCCTTGAGCCGGAGCTTGCTCCCAACGACGCCAACCATGTACCGCTGTCGCCGCTGTCGTTTCTAAAGCGTGCCGCGCATATCTACCCTCAGCGCGAAGCGGTCATCTATGGCTCGCGGCGCTACAGCTACCGTCAACTGCACGAGCGCAGCTGCGCGCTGGCCAGTGCACTGGAGCGAATAGGCATCCAGCCGGGCGAACGAATAGCGATACTGGCGCCGAACATTCCGGAAATGCTTGAAGCCCACTATGGCGTACCGGGCGCCGGGGCGGTGCTGGTGTGCATCAATATCCGCTTGGAGGCGCACACCATTGCCTTCATCTTGCGTCACTGCGGGGCCAGGCTGTTGTTCTGCGACAGTGAGTACGGTTCCCTGGCTCATCAAGCGCTGGCCATGCTCGACGAACCACCGCTGCTGGTGGGGATCGATGATCGGCAGGCCGAGGGCGCCGAGCTGGATCAGGATCTGGGCTATGAAACGTTTCTCGCCCAGGGGGATGCCGGGCGCCCGCTGAGCTTGCCGCACGACGAGTGGCAAACTATCGCGATCAACTATACCTCCGGGACGACCGGCGACCCCAAAGGCGTAGTTTTGCATCACCGTGGCGCCTACCTGAACGCTTGCGCCGGAGCGCTGATGTTCCAATTTGGGTCCCGCAGCGTTTACCTGTGGACGCTGCCGATGTTCCACTGTAACGGCTGGAGCCATACCTGGGCGGTCACGCTATCCGGCGGGGCGCACGTGTGCCTGCGCAAGGTCCAGCCTGAAGCGATCCACACCGCCATTGCCGAGCACGCGGTGACACACCTAAGCGCCGCCCCGGTAGTGATGTCGATGCTCATTCACGCCGCGCATGCCCGCATTTTGGCCGTGCCGGTATCGGTGATCACCGGCGGCGCTGCGCCGCCCAGCGCGCTCATCGCCGCAATGGAATCACGCGGCTTTAGTATCACCCACGCCTACGGCATGACGGAATGCTACGGCCCCAGCACGCTGTGCCTGTGGCAACCGGGTGTCGACGAATTGCCGCTGGAGGCTCGCGCGCAGTTCATGAGCCGCCAGGGCGTCGCTCACCCGATGCTCGAAGAGGCAACAGTGCTCGATACGGACACTGGCCACCCGGTGCCGGCCGACGGTCTTACCCTTGGCGAGTTGGTGGTCCGTGGCAACACTGTAATGAAAGGGTACTTGCACAACCCTGACGCGACCCGTGCCGCGCTAGCCGGAGGCTGGTTGCATACGGGCGACCTCGCCGTGCTTCATCCGGATGGCTACGTGGAGATCAAGGATCGAGCCAAGGACATCATCATTTCCGGTGGCGAAAACGTCAGCTCACTGGAAATCGAAGAAGTGCTCTACCAGCACCCCGAGGTAGTCGAGGCAGCGGTGGTGGCGCGCCCGGATTCGCGCTGGGGTGAGACTCCCCACGCGTTCGTTACCCTTCGCGCCGATGCCTGCGCGACGGTCACCGAAGGCGACCTGATCCGGTGGTGCCGGGATCGACTAGCGCATTTCAAGGCGCCAAGGCATGTGTCGCTGACAGAGCTCCCCAAGACCGCCACCGGCAAGATCCAGAAGTTCGTCCTGCGCGAGTGGGCCCGCCAACAGGAGGCGCAAACCGCCAACGCAGAACCCGAACACTGACCGAGTTGCGTCAGCTGTACAGCCATAACGACAAATAAATAGACCGAGGTGTCCCATGTCCAGCCTGTTATACGCGCGTGTTCGCGCCAGTACCCGGTTTCAGCACCTAGTGGCGCGCAGAAGCCGTTTTACGCTGAGTCTGTTCCTGATAATCCTGGTCACCTTCTATGGCTATATGGGGTTGGTATCGTTTTGGCCTGAGCTGATTGCAAGGCGCCTGACAGAGGGATCGAACCTGACCGTCGGCGTCGCTGGCGGCGCTTTCCTGTTCGCATTTTATTGTGGGCTGTCGGGGTTCTATGTGTATCGCGCCAACGGGGAGTTTGATCGCCTCACCCAGACGCTGATCGCGGGGCTGGATGGGGAGCAAACCGCATGAAGGCACTACTAACGTTACTACTGATGCTTCCCTCTGGCCTGCTGTTGGCGTCGCCTGCATTAGACGGCGGCCAGCGCCAGCCACTAAATCTGCACGCGATTGGCATGTTCATGGTGTTTGTGCTCCTAACCTTGTGCATCACCTGGTGGGCGGCGCGGCGGACCCGCTCCACCGCGGATTTCTATAGCGCTGGCGGCGGGATCCTTGGCTGGCAGAACGGCCTGGCACTGGCCGGCGACTACATGTCCGCGTCGACTTTGCTAGGCATTACCGCGCTCATCTACACATCGGGAATGGATGGCTACATCTACCTCATTGCCTTCTTCGCGGGTTGGCCGGTGTTGTTGCTGTTGATGACCGAGCGGCTGCGCAACCTGGGCAGATTCACCTTCGCCGATATCACCTCGTATCGCCTCGACCAAGCCAAGGTGCGCACGATGGCCGCCATCGGTTCGCTGACGGTGGTTTGCTTCTACCTGGTGGCGCAAATGGTCGGAGCTGGGCAGCTGATCAGGTTGCTATTTGGCCTGGACTACCACATCGCTCTCATCATTGTGGGCGCGCTGATGATGCTGTATGTGACCTTTGGCGGCATGGTTGCGACGACTTGGGTGCAGATCATCAAGGCGTTGCTGCTGCTTGTAGGTGGCTCGCTGGTCTTGTTTCTGGCGATGCGCGAGTTCGACTTTAGCTATGACAATCTGGTTACCCAAGCCATGGATACGCACGCCTTGGGCGAGCGCCTGTTGGCGCCGGGAAGCCTGCTATCCGATCCGTTGACGGCCCTTTCGCTAAGCTTGGGGCTCGTCTTCGGTACGGCTGGGCTACCGCATATTCTGATGCGATTCTTTACCGTCAGCGATGCCCGAGAGGCACGAAAATCGGTGCTCTATGCGAGCGGATTCATCGGCTATTTCTTCAATGTCATATTCCTGCTGGGGCTGGCATCGATCGTAATCGTCAGCCAGCAGCCGAAATTCTTCGAGGGCGGTGAGCTGGGTGGCACGCTGCTGGGTGGGGGAAATATGGTCGTTATGCACCTGGCCCAAGCCGTGGGCGGCAATTTGCTGCTGGGGTTTCTGTCGGCAGTTACCTTCGCCACCATTTTGGCCGTGGTCTCCGGCCTGGCTCTGGCCGGGGCGTCTGCCATCGCCCATGACCTGTATGCACGGGTGATCATGAAGGGCACTGCCAGCGAGGCGCAGGAGCTGCGCGTCACCAAGCTGGCGACCTTCGCCCTTGGGCTGGTGGCGATAGTACTGGGTCTCGTATTCGAGAATATGAATGTCGCCTTTATGGTCGCGTTGGCCTTTGGCATTGCGGCTTCCGCCAACTTCCCGGTGCTGTTCCTGTCCATGTTCTGGTCGGGGCTGACCACGCGTGGGGCATTGGCCGGCGGCTACGTCGGGTTGGCAAGTGCAATGGGGTTCGTCATTTTTTCCAAGCTCGTATGGGTCGATCTGTTGCATTTCGCTGAGCCGTTGTTCCCCTACACCCAGCCTGCGCTGTTTTCCATGCCGTTGGCGTTCTTGGTGGCGTATGGGGTTTCCTCCCTGGACCGGACAGCGCGAGCAGAGGCGGAAAGGGCGGCGTTCGCCGACCAGTTCGTACGGGGTCAGACTGGCCTCGGCGCCAGTGGTGCAGTCGGCCATTGACTCACCACCGCCGCGCGGTTGCGCGTCTGCAACCGCGCGTAGCCTTGCTAGTGACCTCTGAAGATCTGACCGATGTCCGACACCGGATGCCCGAGGTGGTGCGACGGTCCCCGGTTGTCGGGTGTGGGCCGGTGACCCAGAAGGGCGATCAGGACAACCGCGATCGTCAATACGGCAATGAGAACCCCACCTAGGCGCATATCGTCCTCCAGCGGCTCTAATAATTGTTGTCGTCGCATTGGAAAGGAAACGCACGGCCCACCGTGCCTAGTGCTCTAGCGCGTCCTCGCGCGCGAATGACTTCGTGGTGGCTGCGATGTCCTGATCGCCATAGCCCATCGAGGACGCTCGCTGAACGACTTTGCACACCGCGTCGAAGACCGGAGTCCAGGCTCCCTGTGCATGCAGGGACCGAGCGATGTGGGCGAATGCATCCGCGTGCACATCGAGCCTCGCCTGATCACCCGCGAAGTCCTGCGCTTCGAGCCGGCGTACCGCTTCCTCGAGCGCGTCAGCCAGGAAGAACCGTGAAGAGTCGAGTAGAAGGCGGGCCGTCTTGGAGGCGGGCAGGCCAAACCGGTCGCTCGCGCCCACGGCTTCGAAGAACGTCACCATTGCGGCAAATGCATGTGCATGGAGGACGGTCGAAAAGGCCAATGCTTCGTCCCAGGGAAGAAACACTGTATGACCGGCGAGCCCTTCAAGCAGGACCCGATGCTGCTCGAAGGCATCACGATCGCCGGTATGAATGGTGTGGCTTTCACGGTGGCCGACGTTGCGGGGGTAGGCCACGATCAAGCTTTTCACGTAGCGGCCGCCTGCTCGGTTGATGAGAGCTTGAAGCTCCAGACCTTCGTCTTGGGCGTTAGTGGTGAAATCGATGATCGTACGATTGGCGAGTGCGTGCTTCACACCCGGCAAGCGGAGCACTTCATGTGTCGCGTGGTTGTCCAGCAGCACGAAGATCGTGGCCGGGCTTGCCGCCAGTGCACCTGCTGCGCTGTCGCAGAGATGAGCGCCGGCGGCAACGAGCGCCGCACCCTTCTCGGGCGACCTGTTCCAGATCGCCACGCGTTTGCCTTGATCTAGAAGCGCTTGCGACATGATCGCGCCCATCGCGCCGAGCCCGATGACAGACACATCAAACTGGAAGGTCTCATCTTTCTTGTCATGCATGGTTAAGTCCCCTCGATTTCACATGATGTCCGACAGCTCAGCCATCGCTTGCAGTAAGCTGCGGTCCAGACCGATCCGCCGCGCTCAGCCAGGGCTCGTTAGCCGGTCGGGACACGAGCGATCGCGTCGTAAACGGCATGGATGAGCTTGTTTTCTGAGCGTGTAGCTACCCAACGCACCAGGCGGATCCGGTGCCCTTCGATCGCCTGGCGTATGGATTCGGTAGATCAGGCTTCCTGGTCCGTCGATAACCAGAGCGGAGCCGCAACGGCAAGCACGAAAGGGCCCCCCGGCGCGGCTGCCAAGCTGCCTGCGGCATGTCGTTTGGTACAGGCCGCACGGCTTTTGCAGTTACTGGTGCAGCGCTGCTGCGACCGACTCACTGAAGGCTGCCAGGCCTTCTTCGAGCTGGTCGGTCGGAGTATTGATCGGTGGCATCAGCTTGATGATTTCCCCGTTTGGCCCGCAACGGTCGGTCAGGACACCCGCCTGCAGAACGCGCTTCTGGGCATCCTTAGCGAACTCAACGTTGCCGCGGCCGAAATCGATCCCTGCGATCATGCCGCGACAACGTGCGGACGCAACGCCAGGGATTTCCGCCAAACCAGCAACCGCGCGCTCCATTACTGCGCAGTTGTCGGCCAGCACCTTCAAGAACTTCTCATCGCGCCAAAAGCCGAGCGCGATCTGGGCCGCCAGGAACGCCAGCTGGTTGCCGCGGAATGTGCCGATGTGGTCGCCGGGTTGCCACACGTCCAGCTCGGGACGAATAAGAACGATCGCCATCGGCAGGCCAAAACCGCCGATCGACTTGGCGCAAGTGATCAGATCCGGCACGACCTCGGAGCGCTCGAAGCCGAAAAAGTCGCCGGTCCGGCCGCAGCCGGCTTGGATTTCATCGCAGATGAGCAGGACCCCGTGCGCCGTGGCCCAGTCGCGCAATCGCTGCAGCCACCCGTTGGACGCCGGGTAGACGCCCGCTTGGATCTGCACGGACTCCACGATCACGGCGGCAGGGAGTTCGGAGCCGCTGCCCTGGTCACTGGCCAGGCGCTCGAGGAAGCCAATGCTGTCGAACTCGCCGTAGGGGCTGTTCTCGTACGGGACGAACACCACGTCGGAGGACAGTCCTGGGCCGCGGCGGGTACGGTTGCCGGTAACGGACAGCGCACCGGCTGTCATGCCGTGGTAAGCGCCGTAGAACGAAACGATTTTGGTGCGGCCGGTAACCTTTCGTGCGAGCTTCAAGGCCGCCTCGACTGCATCGGCACCGGTCGGGCCAGTGAACTGAACCTTGTAGTCCCAGCCGCGCGGCTCGAATAGGTCTCGCTTGATCGCCTCCAGAAACAGGCGCTTGGTACTGGTGTGCAGATCGAGCGCATGTGTCACGCCGTTGTTCGACAGATATCCTATTAGGGCATCGCGCATGCGTGGCTCATTGTGGCCATAGTTCAGAGCGCCAGCCCCAGCGAAGAAGTCCAGGTACTCGCGGCCATCCTCGCCTCGGATTTTGCTGCCTTGGGCTGTATCGAACACAAGCGGCAGGTCACGGCAATACATCCGTACGTTGGACTCCAGCCTCTCGAATGTCTCGATGTTGTTCATGCATTACCTCTAGAGATGATCGCGGAAATATGGGGTTGGGGTTAATGCTTGAACATCACATGGCGCACCACGGTGTAGTCTTCCAGCCCATACATCGACAGGTCCTTGCCGTAGCCCGACAACTTCACGCCGCCATGAGGCATCTCGCTCACCAGCATGAAGTGGGTGTTGACCCAGGTGCAGCCGTAGCGCAGACGAGCGGCCAAGCGATGGGCACGCCCTACATCGGCGGTCCATACCGACGAGGCCAGGCCGTAGTCCGATTCATTGGCCCATGCCAGTACCTGGGCTTCGTCTTCGAATTGAGAGACCGTGACCACCGGACCGAATATTTCGCGGCGCACCACCTCGTCGTCCTGCGTTGCCCCAGCCAGGACGGTCGGCTCGTAGAAGAAGCCGTCACCCTCAGCGCGGTTGCCGCCGGTGACTACCTCGATGTGAGGCAGCTTCTTGGCTCGGTTAACGAAGCCTTCGACGCGCTCCAAGTGCTCCTGTGTAATCAGAGGGCCCATCTCGGTTGTCGGGTCATCCTGAGGTCCGCACTTTATGCTGGCGACAGCTTCCCCTAGCTTGCGCACGAATTCCGGGTACGCCGCCTTCTGCACATAGATGCGGCATGCAGCGGTACAGTCCTGGCCGGCATTGTAGAAACCGAAGCTGCGGATGCCTTCAACGGCGGCGTCGATGTCGGCATCATCGAAGATCAAAACGGGGGCCTTGCCGCCGAGCTCCATGTGCATGCGTTTCACGCTGTTCGCAGTGGCTTCGATTATTCGACTGCCGGTGCTCACGGAACCGGTTAGGGACACCATGCGAACCTGAGGGTGACTGGTCAGCGGCTCACCCACCGAGGCACCAAGGCCATGGACGATGTTGACTACACCGGCCGGGAAAATGTCGGCAAGCAACTCGCCCAGCTTCAGCGTGCTCATCGGGGTGTGTTCCGACGGTTTCAGCACGACGGTATTCCCGCCGGCCAATGCCGGTCCGAGTTTCCAAGCGGCCATCAGCAGTGGGTAGTTCCACGGTGCGATGGAGGCGACTACGCCTACCGGGTCGCGGCGTATCATCGAAGTGTGGTCCGGGATGTATTCTCCCGCCGCCGAGCCTTGTAGGCAGCGTACAGCCCCGGCAAAGAAGCGAAACACGTCCGATACGGCGGGCAGTTCGTCATGCAGCACGGCCGAGTAAGGCTTGCCGCAGTTGTCCGCTTCCAGGCGGGCAAACACCGGCGCTTGGGCGTCGATGCTATCGGCCAGCTTGAGCAGCAGCGACGCGCGGTCTTTGGGCGGCGTTTGCGACCAGGCTTCAAACGCTGAATCGGCGGATAGCACTGCGGCATGGACCTGCACAGGGCTCGCCTCTGTAGTCTGTACCAGGACGCTGCCCAGGGAGGGATTGTACACAGCCAGGTTTCCGCCTTCGCCGGCCACCAAGGCACCATTGATCAAGAGTTTTGTTTGCATGTCGATCCTCGCCATTGAAGGGCAAGACCAGGGCCTTGCCTTGTGTCGTCAGCACTTTTGGTTGGAAAGGTGGCCGCTAAACGAGAGCGTCTGTTACAGGGGTGCGGAAGAAGCTGGTCCGGCAGGCGAGGTAAACCGCACCCAGGACGAGCCAGCTAGACCCCATGATCAGTGCGTCGTTATCAAGACTGACTAGCATCCAGCCAGCCGTGGCCAGGCCTATGAGCGGGAAGACAACGCCGCGCAGCAGGCCTGCCCCATCTCCGACGCGCTCACTGAAGGTCAGCCGCAGTGCACAAAGGTTGACCGCGGTGAAGGCCAGGAAGGCGCCAAAATTGACCAGAGATGTCGCGGTGGCGATCGTCAGGCCAAAACCCGCAGTGCCGAACAGACCGCAGAGGATGATGTTGAAAGCGGGTGTCTTGTACCGAGAATGCAGCGAACCGAACACCTTACGCGGAAGTTGGTTGTCTCGACCGAGCGCGTACAGCAGTCGCCCCACGCTAGCTTGAAACGACATCCCCGCCGCGAAGTGGGCAATGATGATCCCTGCCAGGACCACGGCAAAGAACAGGTCGCCGCCGATCATGCGGGCAATCTCGAAGGCGGCCCCGTCCACATGTTCAAAGATGGGAACAGGATGGGCCAGGTACATGATGTACGAGGAGCCAACGTAGACCGAACCGCCAATCAGCGCGACAAGCAGAATAGCGCGAGGGAGTGTCCGGGCGGGGTCGCGTGTCTCCTCGCTGAGCGTAGATAGCGCGTCGAAGCCTAGGAACGAATATGCAGCAATGGCGGCACCGGCGACGCTGGTGGCGAATGGCACATCGTCGTTGAAGAAGGGCCTGGCGGACAGCAATCCGCCAGGGCCGTGAGCCGCAACGATGTAGTGCACGCACAGACCGATGAACACGACAATGATTGCCAGTTGCGCGGCCATCAGCAGTAGGTTGAAGCGGTTGGCGACCTGTATGCCCAGGACATTCAGCACCGAGGTGGAGATGATGAACCCGGCGATCCATACCCACTGCGGCACGTCTGGAAATGCCATGTTGAGGTAGCTGGCGCCGAGCAGCCAAATCAGCATTGGTATAAAGAAGTAGTCAAGCAGGGCTGCCCAACCCACCATGAACCCGAGATTCGCACTGAGCATGTGGCGGGTATAGGTGTATGCCGACCCGGCTACCGGAAACACCTTAACCAGACGACCGTAGCTCAACGCCGTGAACACCACACCGGTCGCTGCGATCAGGTAGGCCATGGCCGTAGTGTTGCCGCTTGCCTGCGTGATCACACCATAGGTGCCGAAGACGATCAGCGGGGCCAGGAACGCCAGGCCAAACAGCAACAGTGAAAACGGCCCAAGTGAGCGTTTCAACGATGCGCTTGGGATTGATTCGATCATGAGTGACCCCCTCACGCTACGTGGTGGTAAGCGGTGGTGATGATTTCCAGATAGGTGTCGACGGTCATTTGCTTGGCATTGCTGCCGTCGGAGAAGTTCTGCTTCGACTTTTCCGCAATGGTCTGGAAGTCTTCTTCACGCACACCTTTCACCTCGGCGAAGCGGGGAATTCCCAGGTCTCTACTCATGTTGAACAGATACCCGACTGCAGCATCGGCAGCCTCGACCGGCGACAGGTTGGGGTCGATGCCCAGCGCATAGGCAACCTGCGCATGGCGGGGGATATCGGCATCTCGGTTGTGGCCGAACACGAAGGGGAGAAAAATTGCATTACCCACGCCGTGTGGCGTGTCGTACATGCCGCCGATGGATTCAGAAATACAATGCACGCTTGCGACGTCTGCGTTACCGAACGCCATGCCCGCGATCAGGCTGGCCACTAGCATTTGCTCGCGTGCATGCAGGTTGTCGGGGTCAAGTACGGCGGGCTTAAGGTATTGACTGATCAGGCGGATGGCATGCAGCGCCAGGCCGTCGCTGATTGGGTTCGCCATGCGGCCGGTGTAGGCCTCGATGGCGTGGGTGAGCGCGTCCATGCCCGTTGCGGCGGCAATTGAAGCGGGCAGCGTATCGAGAATATGGGAGTCGAGTAGTGCCATAACGGGCCCGACCCGGTAGTCCTGGACACTCATCTTGAAATGGCGGACGGTGTCGGTGATCACCGCGAAGCAGGTCACTTCGCTTCCCGTGCCCGCGGTGGTCGGGATGGCGACGATAGGCGGAATGGCGTGCTTGAGCGTGAATGAACCCTCGTAGTCTTCGATCCGGCCCTCATGGGTCAGCAGCAGGCTGATGGCCTTGGCTGCGTCCATCGCGCTGCCGCCGCCAACGGCGAGGAGACCTTCGATCCCTTTACCCCGGTACATTTGTGCAGCGTGGTTGATATCTTCGCTGCGAGGGTTGGCTTTGACGTCGGCTATTTCTTCGAACGCAATGCCCGCCGCCTCCAGGCTGGCGTAGACGCTGTTCAACAAGCCGGCTGCCTTCACTCCGGCATCCGTGATAATCAGGATACGCGTGAGGCCGAGCTCGCTTAAATATTCGCCAGTACGCTCACGCAGGCCTGGCTCCATCACGACTCTAGTGGGGAGTAAGAACTTGAAATCCATACATACCTCTTGCTCATTTTGTAGTTTTTGAAAGGGCAGTTGAGGAGCATCCGCGCCGGCGGTCTGTCATAGTCGGCGTGTGATGTACGGCTTGAGGGGTACCCACAAGTCGAAATGTTTTTTTTTGTTCTTTTGGGGTTGCGACAAGTCTCCTCGTAGCAAAAATGAAGCTTGGCGAAGCCGCACGCGCTCGGCGCTAGCTGGCGCTACGCATGTGCCCAGCCATAAGCGCCGTCAGCGTGCCTGTAAGACAAGACGGAAGGTCATGTCCCATTCCGGGCAGTAGTACGAGGCTTGATCGTTGAATTGCGGCTGCGGTGGCAAACCCGCCGCTGGTCGAGACCATGCGATCCTTATCCCCGTGGATAACCAGCGTCTTGCAACGGATCCGCCGAAGTTCCTCGGTGCGATCGCCTGAATTGATGATCGCGCCAATCTGCCTGGCGGCCCCCAGGTTGCTTGCCTCTCCGCCGCCTCGCTCCCAGGCCTGCACTGCGTAATCGCGCAGGGCTTGCTCGTTCCATTCGAGTGTCGAGCCAATCAAACCCATGATGTCTAGGTAGTGACGTACGCTTTCCTGCTGATTGCGTGGAGGCGGGCGCAAGAGCTGCAGAATGGCCTTTAACGCCGGCTGGCCTACACGTAGCGAACCGGTAGTCGAGAATATGGAAGTGAGGGTCTGGATGCGTTCCGGGTAACGCGCGGCGAGCGTCTGGGCGATCATGCCTCCCATCGACATTCCCGCGACGTGGACCGTTTGGAGCCCTAGCTCGTCCATGAGGCCGATTACGTCCGCGGCCATGTCGCCTAGGTCGTAGCCTGCGGTCCGCTTGCGAAGAAACTGCTGCAGGGCGGTGGGAGGGGCCACATCGGTGAAGAACGATCTGCCAGCGTCTCGGTTGTCGAGCGTGATGACCCGGAAGCCGGACTCGACGAGACCACGAATAATCGGTTGCGGCCAGTACGTCAGCTGCAACCCAAGACCCACGATAAGCACGACAACCGGAGCTTCGTTCTTCCCATGGCTGCGATAGCAGAGCTCACGTCCCCCTGGCAGCTCGCTGAACTGGTCAGTGCTCATTGGCGACTGCCTTGTTGTTGCAGCATGACGCTGTCGTATAAGAGCGCTTGGGTACCGTTGAAAACGCTAGGGACTTCTCAGCGACTGTACCGCGGCGTAGCAGCTTGACGTCGCGGAAGTAATCCATGGACATCACCCAAGGCTCGCACGTCCCCTGCCGCGGCATGCGGTCCAAGGCGCGTTGCACGTAGCCTGCACCGAAATCCAGCAACGGTCGGGTTTCCATTCCGTCCGGCGCTTTGGGCTCGCAAACGTTGTAGCCGTGACTGTCCATGAAGCCGAGCAAGCGACAGAAATGGTCGCATAGCAGGCATACTTTCAGTGTCCAGGATGAGTTGGTGTAGCCCACAGCGAAAGCAAAATTGGGTACGCCAGAGAGCATCATGCCTTTGTAGGCCAGTGTCTCGCTGAGCACTATCGGTTTGCCATCTTTGTGCAGCGTAATGCCGCCGAAGAGCTGCACGTTTAGGCCAGTGGCAGTAATGATGATGTCGGCCTTGAGGTGCTTCCCGGATTTAAGCGAGACACCCGACTCGGTAAAGCGCTCGATGTGGTCCGTAACGATTTCCGCTTTACCCGCGCTAACAACCTTGAAGAGGTCGCCTTCGGGAACCGAGCACAAACGCTGATCCCAAGGGTTGTACGGCGGGTTGAAATGGACGTCGACCGGGTAGTCTTTAGGCAGCTCCCTACGAGTCAGCCATAGAAGCAGCTTGCGAGAGAGCTTGGGGAAGCGCTGGCAAAATCCCCAAAAGGAGAGGGTAATCTTGGCGTTCTTGTAGCGTGTCAGTGCGTAAGCGGTTTGCGCCGGCAGAATCTTGCGTAGGAATGCGGCAACTACATCGTTAGCGGGCTGGTTGATGATGTACGAAGGTGTTCGTTGCAGCATCGTGATGCTGGCGACCTTGTCCGCCATGGCGGGAATCAGGGTGACTGCGGTCGCGCCACTGCCGATGACCACGACGCGCTTGCCCGTGTAGTCCAAATCCTCCGGCCAATGCTGGGGGTGAACGATCTGCCCCTGGAAGTGCTCGGCACCCTCGAAGCGAGGGGTAAATCCTTGATCGTAACGGTAGTAGCCCCCAGCGCTAAATAGCCAGCGGCATTCGATCGTTCGGACCTGCGACGTGCTTCCATCCTCAACAGCTACTGCCCACAAGCCCTTGTCAGTTTGCCAGTTTGCCGACACGACCTTTTGCTTGTAGCGGATGAACTGCTCCAGCTGATGCTCGTCGATGGCTTCACCTAGATACTCGAGAATGTCTGCCGCGTCCGCCAATGACTTAGCCTTCGTCCAAGGCTTGAAGTCGAAGCCGAACGTGTACAGGTCTGAATCCGAACGGATGCCGGGATAGCGGAAAAGGTCCCATGTACCGCCCATCCGCTCGCGAGACTCCAGGATTGCGAAAACTTTGTCTGATTGCTCGCGCCGTAAATAGGCGGCCGCGCCGATGCCAGACACACCAGCTCCGATGATCAGTACATCGAGCGGCTCAACCGGCAAAGCAGTGTGAACGGACATGTCGCCTCCAAATTGTTTTGTTATAGAGACTGATCGGTTGACTTGATCGTTTGAACAGATTAGGGCTGCGAATGTCGTGGCGCAATGTACAAAAAGCACCATTAGGCGGTTGATTCGGGGCGATCTGCACCTGTGCTGTAGCGATCTACGAGAAGAGGGGCGGAGTTTCCACCAACGACGGGCTCGCTATGCAGGCTGATCCGACAACAGGTCCGCCGTTCGCGCACCATGTGAACGACTGGGGTGTTTGTCGATGGCTCCTTGGTGCACCCACTAGCTCAATTGGGCTGTCCTCTAGGGCTACTAGCCATAGAAGGCAGACCAGGCGCGCGATAGATCGTCGAACAGCGATGCACCCAAACTCCCCGATAGGTGGACAAGTTTGTTGATCATATGACTTAATCGGCTGAACAGGTTTGGTGATGATGCAGTTCTGGCCTGAGACCACGGTTCGCGGGGTGCAAGTAGGTGGCGCTGCGTATGCACCTCCGAGCCGGACGCCCAGGCAAACCGGATCAAAACAACGACAAAACCAGACAAGGTATAAGCACATGGATACCGGGAAACTTTCGACGGTCAGCAGCGATGCATCGATTGAGCATGTGGTAGAGATCATCAGGCGTGACGGCGGAGTAATCATTTCGGACTTTCTGTCCGCACCGACGCTGCAGTCGCTGGCAGAAGAGCTGGAGCCCTACCTGAACGCGACGCCTTGCGGAGCGGACCCGTACTTCGCCGGAGCGCAGACGCGCCGGGTCGGTAGAATCATCGCGCGCAGCGACACGGCGGTTGAGGTGGCACTCAATCCACTATTTATTGAGTCGGCCAGACAGATCCTGCAGACGCCGACCCATGTTTGGGTGGGTACCGATCGAGTTGCGATTGAGCCCGATATTCAATTGAGCATTACACAGGCCATTCAGATTGGACCGGGCCAAGGCCGTCAGCCTTTGCACCGCGATGACGCTACCTCCCTTTGGCGGCATCCGCAGTATGGTCGAGAGGCCCGTCTGCAAATCATGCTTGCGATTTCGGACTTTACTGAAGAAAACGGGGCGACCCGTGTCATACCAGGTAGCCATCACTGGGACGACGACAGAATGCCGACGCAGGAGGAAACGGTGGCTGCAGAAATGAAGGCTGGCTCCGCACTACTGTGGCTGGGATCGGTGTACCACGGCGGCGGTTCCAACAGGTCCGCATACCCCCGCACCGGCCTGACCATGGCATATGACCTAGCCTTTCTGCGTCTGGAGGAGAATCACTTTCTATCCATTCCCCTTGAGCGGGTTCGCCAGCTTCCCTCACAGATGCAGCGCCTGCTGGGCTGGAGTGCCAGCTCAACGCTGCTAGGTTGGGTAGAAATCGATGGCCAGATGCGGGACCCACAAGAACTCTTGGGCATGGCCACCTTTCAGCAGCCCGGCAACGGCTTTTGATCATGGCGCCGTGACGGGCGACCCTGTTGATGCGCTGGCAAGGCGATGACCGGGTGATCGGTGCACCGCGGTTTGGGGCAAATGCGCAAGAAGTCGTGCATCTGGTGCAAGCTTCGATTTCATGCTGCATCATCAGCATCGACAAACAGTAGCGCAGGCAATTTTGCTGGAGCGGAAACAGCGAGCAGCGGTTTGGTTTCCTGTTTCCTCTCTGGCGGCCGGTCCTGCGAAGGTCTCATTTCGCTGAATGCCTCGGTGCAACTGCACTCTTTCATTCCGTATGTTGGGTTCTGTTGAGTATCCATGATCAGCGCGCGATCCCCCTGGCCACGCCCCTCCGAAGCGGTTCGTGAGCTCATGCGCCAAGGCGCCGAGCTCGCGCAGACGCTACCAGCGGATTGGCTCGATTACCTGAACCAGTCCCTTTTTCCTTCGCCCGAAGACGCGAAGCTGCTCGAGGACCCTGTGATCCTCGCAGCGTTCCGGCGTGCCAATCGCGCAGAGCTGCTGCACTGGGCGAGTGCCAACCTTCACCGACCCGGAGAACCTGTGGAAGCCTACGTGTCTGCTGACATGGTGGACACGGCCAGGGAGCTAGCGCGCAGGGGAGGGGCGGAATTGTTGATTAATGTCGCCCGGTCAACACAAAACGCAGCCTGGGATCTATGGATGAAAATGGCGTTTCGCCTGACTCAGGATCCCGTGTTGCTCGAGGAGTTCTTGGAGGTCTCGTCGCGGTCGATATCTGACTTCATCAACAAAAATATGCTCGTGGTAACTCAGGTCATCACGGAAGAAAAAAATGCCCAGGCCCACGATGACCCTCTGGACCGGCGCAGTTGGGTCAGTCGCTTGCTAGATGGCAGAGACGTGAGCGCGGAGCAGTTCAGCAGGCGCCTTGGGTATAGCCTCTCACAAAGGCACTATGCTTCCCTCGTCTGGAGCGAAACTCCAGAAGCGGAAATACAGCCGCTCGAGGACATGGCGCGAGCGTTGGCTGGTCTGACGGCGACCTTAGCGCCCTTGATCGTGTTCGCAGGCCCAGCGACTTTATGGGTCTGGTTCAGCGCGACAAAGCCGCTTGATGTGAATCTGCTGCAGGGTATTGCCCAACAGTTCCCACAGCTTCGCGCTGCGATCGGCGCGGCTGGTGCCGGAATCAATGGCTTTCGGCGATCACACCTTGAAGCCGTGACGACGCAGAGGTTGATGGGCCGTTTGCCTGGCGCGCCCGCTGTGGCCACGATCGACCAGGTAAGAATGGTATCGCTGATGACCCACGACGCCCGTGCGGCTAGGCAGTTTGTCCTAAGCACGCTGGGCCGACTGGCGAGCGAGCCCGTAGCGCTTCAGCGCACGTTGCACGCCTTTCTAGCTAACGGCTGTAACATCACCCGAACCGCTGAAGCACTTGGTTCTCACCGCAATACGCTACTGCGCCGGCTGGAGCGTGCCCAGGAACTGCTACCTATCCCGTTCGCCGATCATCGCATCCAAATCGCAGCAGCCCTTGAGTTGGTGATCTGGAGCATGCCGCTGGACGACGTTGAGCAATAGACCGTGCCCCCCCGTTTCGCCAGGGATAGGGGAGCGCGTCGCGAATCATGTGGCCTGCCATTAAGTAGCCCGCTCGGTCATACCGGGTGCCTGGATTTATCAGCTGGTGATTTTCCAGCGATCATCCGACAACAACTGGCGTGATGCTTGGCACGTTTTTCGACGCCGCCACGATGCAAAAGAAAGCCTCGCCGAGCGTGCCGGTCGACCGGCGTTTAGGCTGAGTGGCTATTCCGGGCTGAGCACATTTACTGTCCTATCGACGCGCAATTAGTAGCAAAACTCATGCGATCGATAAGCAACGCACCCATTGGCTGGCTAGGCCATTGGATGCGTCGAGTCTCATCCGGCAGCCGTAGCCAGGGGTGTGTGAAGCCTACGTCGAGGGTTTCCGAGTACATATAGATCGGCAGTCGCAGGCGACCGGCGCGTAGTGTCAGACCCTGCGCGGCGGCAAAGGATAGGTAGGCCCATTCCAGGTTGCCCTTCCAGGTGTCCTGCTCCGATTTAACGGTGGCCTGTACGGTCACGTTCAGCTTGTCGGTCAGTCCATATTGGAGTTAGCCGCCCAATTTGGACAGTTGGTCACCTCTCCAGACGTCAGTGGTCTGCCCATTTATGCCGAAGCTCCGCCCCTGATCTTCACCGCCCAGGTGGGTGAGGGCGGCGGTGCCGAAGCCGTTTAGTCGATATTCACCCTGCTCTAGGGCCATGGCCGGCGTACTCGCGATGAGACCTGCGAGGCCGAATACTCTGATGCTTTGCATGCGTCTACTGCTCTTGTTGTTGGGGAAGGTCAGATGCGGAACCGGGCCGTGGCAGCGCGCAGGTCACCCCGCTGCTGACCAGCCCATTCGCCCAGGCGTGCCGCTGCGCCCTCGGCGCCCTCGGCGCCCTGCGAGCTCGCCTGGGTGTACTGCGGCAACACTTCGGTGTCGGTTACGGCGAAGCGGTAGGCCTGGGTGAGACGGGGGGCAGCACAACAGGGCCTTGCAGCCTAATGGCAAAGTCCCCGATCGGCCTGGAGTGCTCCCTTGAGCCAATAGCGTCATCGCTACACGCCCCGTACCACCACGGTATACGGTGACGATTAATTATCGTATCTACTGTTATTCAAAATACACGAATTTAATATCGTGGCAAGCCGAACTGCGTGAGCCGGCAACCGCACAGGAGGCGTGCGGCCGAGAGGAGGGCGTCGGTCGAATCGACAGGAGATAAAGGTGCTGCTTTGAAAACGGCGGCTTAGATACAGATGGGCGAGTTGTGAGAGCAGGGAGCGGCGCCGGAACTGTGCCGGCGCGACGCACCTTGATGCGAGTGAGGAGTTACTGCGAGCCGGCTTTGCCTTTGGATTGACCACTGGCGGCCGAGGGCGGAGAAATCATAACGATGAACGCATCGAGGAGGGCCTGCCCCCGCTCCGTGCCAAAGCGTTCGGGCTCGATAGGTAGCATCATAAGCCAGCCATCACTGAACGCGGTGATGTGGTCGGCCAACAGATCGGCGGGTATATCCTGGCGAATCTTGCCCTGGTGCTGCCCTTCCTCCAGTAATGATGTGCAGGTTCGGCGGAAGTGGGCTTGGCGCTGCCTGATTACGTTGGCAAATGCTGGTTCGTGTCGGGCATGGGTGAGCAGTTGCAGCCAGGCGAGCCAACTGTTCGGGTCTTCCTGGCTAATCCATTGGTGCCACTGGTGCATCAGCGACTTGATGTCGATCTGATTTCGGTTTACCTCGAGGAGCGCTTCGACCCGGTCAAACAAGTTCTGTGCCGCGGCACTTACCATCTCCTCCTTGTTGGCAAAGTAATAGGTTACAGCTCCAGTCGTACATCCTGCCTGTTGCGCCACCTTGCGCATCGAGGCGCCGGCGTAGCCCTCTTGGGCGATCACTGCGATTGCAGCCTTCAACAACTCGGCCCGTTTTGCGAGATGGTCGCCTACGGGACGCCCGCGGCGACCCATGGATTTGTTGTCGCTAGCATGGTGGTGTTGAATCTTGGAATTCGGATCAGGGCGCGATTCTGGCATGAGATATTTAGGGGATCGGTCAATCGGAGCGTCAGTGGCCGCTGTGCGCGTAGGTGTACCGCGACCGAGCATAGAGGAAAACAGTTTGAGAGGGCATCCTTCATCGGATACTAGATGGATGGGGCCGCAGGACATTGCAGCACTGGCATTGCTGGCGCCTGAGTTCGACCCAGACGGCGTATCGACACGGTAGCCCCTTTGAACTGGGCGAGGGAAAACGAAGCCTGATCCTCGCGGGCGGTCTTCAAATTTCCAGTCGGCGGGAGTCTAAGAGCTCGTTGAGCTCGCGCTTGGATGCATTTGAATGCGGCAGGGGGCGTCGATAAAAACATCCATGTTTATCAAGATTGCTGGCTGGTGTTTCGCGAGGTGCGCTCAATGGGCGCACCGCCTAGGGTGCAGTAAAGCAGATGGTGCTTGTTTAATAGCTTCCCACTAGCAGTTTCACCGCCTGGCAGGCCGTCTCGGTCTCCTCCTTTAACCGGTCCAGGTCACCATGGCCTGACCAAGCGAGCAGCAGGCCGTCCATCAGATTGATGAGAAGGCGACTGATCGCCGTCAGCTTGGCCTGGTCCAGCTGAGAGCCGGTGATCCGTTTGATCGCGCGCTCTGTCGCCTCCACCGCCATCGCATAGATCTTCGTGGCCATTTCCGGATTGTTCCGCAGGGTCCAGAAAAACAGCTCTGATTGTGTTCTCGCTAGATCCGGGTGCTCGGTGAACCAATGTATCGCCCGACGCAGCATCTCCGCGGTGGACTCCGCTGCGGTGCTTCCAACCGGAACGTGCTCCAATGCCTGATGTGGCAAATCGAAGAGCGACTCGTAGACGGCGTAAAACAGCTCGTCCTTGGTATGAAATACGTAGTGCAGTGAAGCAAGCGGAGAGTTTGCCGCTACAGCGATGCGTCTGGTGGTTGCATTGGCAACGCCATGCTCAGCAATCACCTTAACGGTGGCTTCGATAAAGTCCTGTCTGCGCAAATCAGCGCCAATCCTCGCCATTAGGCCATCTCCATTCTACGGATCACCACCGCGGTACCGAATTTCGGCAACCGGTGTGGAGTGGTGGTGGATGCTAGCTTGCGGCAGCGCCGCGCCATGACCCTGAATCCTGCAAGCCGGACATGCGCACCCACTCCTAGCGGCAGGACGCAATTGGCTTTTGAATTCTCAACTTGTTCATTTGATCGGGTCGCTTGATCTGGAGTCTGACACATGATCGCGCGCATCTCTAGAACGGGAGGGCGCCTGGTTGCGTTTCGGACACTGCTGGAGTCGGGCTCTGCGGGGGCACGACGCGATAAAAAGCACCAGACCAGGTCATCCCCCGGCCGCGACAGCGAGTACATGTCGATCAGCGGCGTGCAGCCGATGGGCCTTATGACTTCGCCACTGAAAGCGGTATGCCGATGACCCTTGTTGGTTGGTAACTATCTCGGTGCGCCGGGCACCGACGTGCAGGTTGTCCAGATCACAGTGGTATGGGGGAAATGTTTTCGCCTGGCGAACTGGGTGCGCTAGACAACGCCGGCACGCCTGTTGGCGTACAAAGCGCCAGGCTGCGTCTTCTGCTTCCGGGCCTGCATTTACCGCTACTGACTCACGTCCATGGTCGGCAGGCCTGCCACGCCCCGCAGACGTCGTATTGACCCACCCCCACTTCTCGGTTGGCGCATCAGCCGCTGGTGCATGCGCTCCCGAGGCGGCGCTTCGGGAGCTATTTAGGGTAACGATCAATATAATAACAACTGTTGCGTAAAGTTCTGTGTAGCAGTACAGTGCCCGCAAATAACAGCTGAACCCTGGGCCAGGAGTGCGGTGTATGAGTCGTGGAAGTGAATCGGCCAGCGCAATGACAGGGTCGCTGCGCTTTCGGAGAACCGGCGGCTGGGTTGACCGCCCAGCTGATTTGCAGCCCGAACTGGAAGGTCATGTCAGTGCAGATGTGATCGTGGTTGGGGCCGGATTTGCCGGTCTGTCTACGGCGCTTGAGCTCACTGCCCGCGGCGCGAGGGTCGTGCTGCTAGAGCAGGAATTTGGCGGCTTCGGTGCAAGTGGACGTAACGCCGGTTATCTACTTGGCAGCATGGGGATCGAATTCGAGCTCTTCGTCAAGCGCGTCGGTTTTGAACACGCTAGGAAGTTCGTCAGCTACTACGACGAGGCGGTTTGCTACGTGGAGCGAAGGCTGACCGAGTTGGGGATAGATTGCGACTACAACCCTTCTGGCGTCATCAGGGCTGTCGTACATCCTTCGCAGGAAAAGTGGCTGCGTCGAAGCATGGAGCTTGGTCTTAAGCTGGGATCCGTTACAAGATTCGTGAACTCAGCCGAGATGCGTAGGCGTGGGATTCCTCCGGCGTTTCTGTTTGGATGCGAGCAACGCGGCGGCACGCTGAATCCCGGCAAATACGTGAGCGGACTACGCCGCGCGGCACTCCAGGCGGGGGTGAGGCTGTACGAGAGAACTCCGCTTCTTTCTTATAAAGAGGGGTCGGTCGTCACGTGCAAGACCGCACGCGGCAGTGCAAGCGCACCACTCATGGTTCTGGCGACCAACGCTTACACGCCACAGCTGGGGCTGCTGCGCGACAAGGTTGCTCCGCTACGGGTCTCCGCGATCGAAACGGAACCGCTCTCCCAGACGCAACTGGCATCGCTGGGCTGGCAGGGTCGGGAAGGGATCATCACGCCGCATCTGACCATGGAAAGCCACCGCCTGACTGCACACAACACCATGGTTTTGACTGTTAAGAAATTGAACTACGTCTACGGCTCGAAGACCCCTAACGTGCCGGATCACGGTGCCTACGACGCTTTAGCAAAGACGCTACGCGAGCGATACCCCTCTCTCCAAGGCCTGGGTATCCAGCATTGCTGGAGCGGATACGTCAGCGTGGCGTACGACGCGCTGCCTGTGGTTGGCGCAACCGGGGCGCAGCAAAACATTCTCTATGTGTCCGGTTGCTCAGGGCATGGTCTCGCCACCCATTCGTTTGTGGGGCAACTGCTTGCCGAGAAAATGCATGGCGACGAAACACCACTCTTGGATGCTTTGTGCCACAAGACGCCTTCGACGTTACCTGAGCCGTTCCAATGGTGTGCTCTGAAGGCCACCTTCGCAGCGATTAAACAGTATGACGATTGGACGAACCGCAAGGCGCGTAAGACCGCAACCGCGTACTAAGCAATAACAACGCTTCGTGTCTTCGGGCTTCCCTGAAGGGTCGCAACCTTGTGCGATAGATGCCGCCAGGCCGCGATCTAACATTATGCAGGACGTGAAGTGACTCGCCACCTTGCAGCACTCGCCTGCTACGGCGAAGTGATGCGTTAAGTTAAGTGTCTGAGGGCTTATTGTGGAAGTGATAAATATTTGCGGATTGGTCACTTGTGTGTTTCTGGCTTTGTCTGGCTGGATCTATGGTGCTAAGTTTCTTAAGAAGGGGAACTATCTGCTTGGCTTTGAGTGGTGGATCGTCGCCTTCTCTGCGTCGAATTTCGTGATGGCGATGTTGACGGCTTCAGAAATTAATTATGCCATTACGCTTTTTCTAGATTCGTTCTCGCGCAGTTTTGGTATGCCGATCATTGCTGTCTTGGGACTCATGGTTCTGACGCACAATTATAAACCGCCGGTGTCGAAGGAGGTTATGCTGTTTGCGGCTGCGTTTGCTGGCACGTTTGTTGTGTATCTGTCTGACTTCTTCGACGATGTGCGCCCGTACTTTTACGTGATTATGTGGTTTATCTATTCCGTATATATGGTCTACTTCATCGCGCGTTTGGCACGTATCGGCGAGGCTGTGCATGCGATTGCTTCGGGGATCGGAACGGTCGCCGCTCTTGCGGTGGCGATTGCTTACGACTTCTTCCCCATACCTGGCGACGATACTCATATGATCTTTATGACCCTGGCTTTTACAGTATGGTCTTATGGGGCGATCCAATTGTATTACGCATATTGTGCGCTGGAGCGCGCTAAGGCAGATGAGAGCCGCCTTTTGGTATCGGTTGGAAGAATGCGCTGCGGTTAGTAGATTTTTATCTTAAGAGCGTCTAAGCAATGTCTGGCTGTCGCTATGTAACTTAAGGCGTGCACAGAGAGATATGCTTGGCTCGGAATCTTGATTTCTCGTGCTGGTTATGGCGCTGATGGTGCTAAGTTATCGATACCATTATCGAAATGGTTAGCGCTCAAGCTTCTGACTGGTTTTCTTCTTCAATAGGCTTTCAAGGCGCAGTGGAATGCTACGGCAGTGGATGCGCTGAGTCGGTCTTCTTTTGCTCCAGGGTAGGCAAAGTTGCTTGCCTTTTAACCGCTCTTAGGGGCGGTTTTTTTTGCGTGTTAGAGCTAGCGGGGCTAGGTCGTGCTCTTATTTTTTAGGAACCAGGAGGTGTAATGAAGTTGCTTATCGCTTTCCCACTAACTGTTGCGTTAGTTGGCTGTGAGGGGCAAAGTTTTCTCAATCGGCAGTCAAATACGGATTGGGAATATCTCGGTAATTCGCACGAAATGCAGCACACATCAGCTCTCAAAGAAATAAACAGAGAGAATGTCGACTCTCTGGGGCTTGCTTGGTGGGTGGAGTTGCCTGTAAGTGACGGTCTCGTCGGCAATCCGTTGGTCAAGGATGGCGTTGTTTTCCAAGGGGCGCCAAACGGTCAAATAATTGCTAACGACGTAAAAACCGGGAAGCTGATTTGGCACTTCAAGGATGATAATGCACAGAATAATTCCTCATTTGCGGGTTATTGGGGGCGGCGATTCAATCGAGGGGTGGCCCTGAGTGGCAGCAATGTAATCATTGCCTCGGGTGATTGCCGCCTGATCGCTGTTGATCAAGCCTCTGGAAAAAAGGTCTGGGAGGCAAGGTCATGCGATTCGGCAGATATGTACGCTATTACGGCCGCTCCGCGAGTTGGAAACGATCTCGTCTTCACCGGCAATGCTTGTCTGGATACAGGCATGACTCGCGGCTATGTAGACGCCTTTGATGCCAAAACCGGTGATCATCGTTGGCGTTTCTATACTGTGCCTGACGATCCCTCCAAACCACAGTCCGCGCTTTATGAGATGGCTGCCAAAACCTGGGGTAACGATTGGTACGCTAAAACACGCGGCTGTGGAAGTGTATGGGATGCAATGACCTATGATCCCGAGCTAAATCAGCTTTATATCGGAGTTGGTGGCCCCGCACCTTTTGACCCCTCGAAGCGCGGTGAGAATGCTGGCGACGAACTGTTCACCAACTCCATTGTGGCGCTGGATGCGGCGACAGGAGAATATAAGTGGCACTTTAAGCAAACCCCGCAGGATGCTTGGAATTACGATGCGAGCGTGGGGATTATGGTGGCCGATATCACAGTAGATGGAAAACCGAGAAGAACCGTCATTAGTGTGCCCAAGAACGGTTTCGCCTATGCATTGGATGCGAAGAGCGGGAAGTTCATTTCAGGTTCTGCCTATATGCCCATGGAGTGGGCCACTGCTTTGGATACCAGCGGTCGGCCGATTGTCAAACCGCAAGGGCAGTACTGGCTCAACTCGGCCGAGAGTTATGTGCAGCTTCCGAATGGTCTGGGCGCACATGGTTGGGAGGCATTGGCATTCGACCCTGCAAGCGAAACCGTCTTCATTCCAGCCATGTCTCAGCCGGTTCTCGTTAGGGATGATCCGGAGTCGGTACTGGGCGGTCAGTCATTTGAGCCGATTGTGCACTCTGATGACGGAAAGTATGAGACCTATGGCGAGACGGTGGCCTGGGATACGCGTCAGAACACAATCAAGTGGCGCTCACGTTCGCCGCTGCCTATGAATGGTGGCTTGCTGCATACGGCAGGGGGGCTGGTATTTCAGGGCACCGGGGACGGCCGCATGCAAGTCCTGGATGACGCCACCGGCAAGATTCTGTGGAGCCATGACATAGGCGGGGCAGTGCGTGCGGCGCCATCGACGGTCATGGTTGATGGGGAGCAGTATGTTCTGCTTCCCACCGGCACAGGTACTGCGGCAGCTACAGGTTCGCTGGTGTCGGACTTTGCTTCCCTCCCGAAGGCAAGAACGGCGCCACGCTTGCTAGCTTTCAAGCTAGGCGGAAGCAAAGAGTATCCGGCGTTTGCTGAACCGAAAAAAGTCTCAGCGCCTACCACTCCTCGACAGCCTGAAGAGGCAGCCGCGATGGGTCAGAAGTTGTTCGAGGGAAGTGGTTGTACTGAGTGCCATGGCTACTTCGGTAACGCAGCAGGGGGCCGAGTGCCTAATCTCATCTACGCGCCTCCACCCAGCTACGAGTTCTTCGAATCCGTTGTTCGCAAGGGCGCGATGTCCAAAGGGGGCGGTGGCATGCCTGCTTTTACCGACTTTACCGATGAACAACTCCAGGCGATTTTTGCCTACCTGATCAATCAGGCGTGGGATTCCCATGAAGGCAAGGGCCCGGTTGAAGGGACGCGCTGGAACACCTCTGAGTAGGTATCAGGTAGCGGTGCTCGAGGCTGCGCGCCGCTACCCGCACTTCCCTGACGCGGATGTGATTGCGCCTAATGCACAAACACGCCCAATAACGATATTTCGTTCGGTATAGCGCCAATCCAATCGTCGGGTTTACTGCGAGGGCTAAGCACGTTTTGCCTTTTGTTTAGCCTGTGCCGTTAGCTGATGTGGGCGCCGGTAACGCTTGAGGTTTGAGATGTTCAAACGGAATGTAGCAATGAAGTCACTGCCGCTCGCTTGCGGCATGGTGGCTGGGGCTCTGGCCCATGCTGACGACATGGCCACCGGTGGTGAGGAGTTCCCCCCGCTAGTGATAACAGGCAGTTATATAGCAGCGCCGTCGCCCTCATCCGCCGATGTCGTTCAGCAGCCTGAAATCTGTGATGGCCAGCTTGGTGTCAACGTCTCCGAAGTCCTGCAGCGTGTGCCCGGTCTGGTGGTGCAGAATCGCCAGAACTACGCCCAGGATTTGCAGATTTCTTCTCGCGGCTTTGGTGCGCGCGCGGCGTTCGGGGTTCGTGGGCTAAAGCTGCTCAGCGATGGTATCCCCGCCAGCACGCCGGATGGCCAGGGGCAGGCGGCGACTTTCAACCTCGACGTCGCCGAGCGTTTCGAGGTGTTGCGTGGCCCGGCTGCGACCCTTTATGGCGGTAACAGCGGCGGGGTGATTCAGATGTTCTCCCGCGACGGCTACGGCTCGCCCAAGGTGGGCGCTGAAACCACGTTCGGCAGTGACGGCTTCAACAGAAACCATCTCTCTGCCGAGGGCGGTACCGACCGGGCCGGCTTCGTGCTGGATGCTTCGCGTATGGATACCGACGGCTACCGCGACCACAGCGCCGCCCGCCGCGACCAGACCTTCGCCAAGCTCAACTTCAGGCCCGACGACGACAGTCGCATGGCGCTAATCTTCAGCAGCCTGGAGCAGAACGATACCGAGGATCCGATGGGGCAAACTTGGGACGCCTACAAGGATGATCCTCGCTCCGTTGCGGCAGTGGCAGAGACCTTCAACACGCGCAAGAGTATCGATCACCAGCAGCTCGGCATGAACTACGAGCGCTACTTTGGAGGCGCAACCCTGCAGGTCAATCTGTATGCCGGCCAGCGCAGCGTCATCCAGTATCTGTCGATTCCCAAAGGCGTTGTCTCCAACTCGCAGCGAGGTGGCGGGGTCGTGGACTTCGACCGCGAATTCCACGGCGGCACCCTGCGCTGGATTCAGCCGGTGTCGGGCGTTCCGGGCGAGTTGAGCGTCACCACTGGCGTCGATTACGACCGCAGCCGAGACGACCGCCGCGGCTACCAGAACTTCAGTGGCGATGCGTTGGGCGTAAAGGGCGAGTTGCGTCGCGAAGAGGACGATATCGCCACCAGCCTCGACCCTTACATCCAGGCGCGATGGGAGCTCGGCAACTGGACCATGGATGCTGGTCTGCGCCACAGCACCATGGAGATGGAGGTGGATGATCATTATCGGGTGAACGGTGATTCCAGTGGTTCGAAAAAGTACCGACAGAACAATCCGTCCATCTCGATTATGTACGCCTTTACCCCGGGACTACACGGCTACGTCAGCGCCGGCAAGGGGTTCGAAACGCCCACACAGGCCGAGATGGCCTACGCACCTGGGGTGGTGGAAAGCATCAACTTCAACCTCGAGCCTGCCACCAGCACGCATTACGAAATCGGCTTGAAAGCCAAGGTTGCCGGCAACACGCGGGTCAACGCGGCCATGTTCGAGATCCGCACGGACGAGGAGATCGTCGTTGCCAGCGCCACCGACGGCCGAACCAGCTACCAGAATGCCGGCAAGACCCAGCGTCGTGGCTTCGAACTGGGTGTGCAGAGCGATTTGAGCGAGTACTGGCAGGCAACCCTTGCCTATACGCGTCTGGCCGCTATCTACGATGAGGATTTCGCGGCGGGCGGGAGCACCATCGAGCAGGGCAACCACCTACCCGGAGTAGCAGGTAATAGTCTGTTTGCTGAACTTGTGTGGAAGCCAACGGACGGCATCAGCATGGGCTTTGAAGGTCAATACCGCGGCAAGGTGTATGTCGAGGACAGCAACCAAGACAAGCCCGCACCCAGCTATGCGGCATTTAACTGGCGTACGCGACTCGATCAGCGTCTCGGTCCCTGGCTGTTCCACGAGCTTGTACGAATAGACAACGTGCTGGATCGCCAGTATGTCGGCTCGGTGAAAGTCGCCGACAGCAATGCTCGTTACTATGAGGCGGCACCGGGGCGCTCCTGGTACCTGGGGGCGGGTGTGGCATACAACTTCTGACCACGTGTTTCATACCATACGATTCAGTCGCTTCGTCGTGACAGGCACAGGAATGGGTGCGGATCACTGCGGACGGCTAGCGAGCCGCAGCGGATCTGTGCAGACGGCACCGCATGAGCCGAGCGGGATGCTGCGGTGAATGGCTTTAGCTCCTGAAGCCGCGCTCGCGAGCACTATGCGCAGGCATTTTCAAGCGGATAGGCCGCGTTCTGGCCTGTCATTCGTTTGGTTAGCACACAGCGGTGATCGACTTGCCCGCCGTCTCTTGATTAAGAGCCATGAAAGTGCGGGACGTTTGAACCCCATCACCCCGATGTGCCGCCAGCCATGCATCGCCAATGCCGGCCTGGGTTCTGAAGGTCTCGACGGCCTACCACCAGCGCCGTTTACCTGCAACGGACGGTTCGCCCCCCACGGCCTACGCTCTCCTGCCTCGCCACGCAACTGCGTCACGAGCACGCACACCTGCCCATAGCTGACTCGTCGAACAACGTTCTCGGAATCGGGGCCGCAACGGCGTTGATGTGCGTATCACCACGATACGAAATGACGATTAGGTGATCCCGTAGATCTCGGATTTGGATCTTTCGTAACAAGTGTTTCCTAAATTCCCACGTCAGTGGGGCGCGCCGAGAACATTCTGGTTAAGCATTGAGCAGAGAACCAGTGGATGGCCTGCTGAAACGCCCTAAGCGACTGATAGGTGAGGAAATAGGTCCGACGCGCAAGTTATTGGCATTTGATTTGCTGTGGAATTGAAGACTTGGTCAATTGACCATGTCGAATGACTAACATGCTTGGCGTCGACCGTTCCCTCTATCAGGAAGAAGGTGCCGCCGATCAAAGCCTACGTGAGGACCATAAGTTGAATAATAAAACGGAGCGCTCAGAATTCCGCACCGCTATCAGTCGTAGCGCCAGAAGTCTGCTCGTCGCGATGGCAATATCAACTGCAATCTCGTCGGTTCAGGCTGCAGAGAAGGACGCCGCAAGGCTGGGCACCACGCTAACGCCAACCGGTGGTGAGGCTGCGGCAAGCGCTAACGGGGTAATCCCGGCCTGGGCTCCACCCGGTCAGCAGGATGTGGGCTGGAGTTATGGTCAGGTGCGAGGGCAGCACTGGAAGTACAAGGACGACAAGCCGCTCTACAGCATTGACGCACACAATGTCGAGCAATACGCAAGCCAACTGTCGCCAGGTCAGCTGGAGCTCTTCAAAAAGATTCCGGACTACCGCATGGACGTGTACCCCACCCGCCGTAGCTGCGGGGTGCCGGACTTCGTTGCAGAGAACACGAAGAAAAACGTTGGCTTCGCCACGCTTGATGGTGCCGGGCTGGCATTGCAGGAGGCGCATGTCCCGGGCGTTCCGTTTCCGATGCCGACAACCGGCGTTGAAGCCATGGTGAACATGAAAATGCGCTACCGCGGGGTCGGCGTGGACATTCCCGAGAGCATCGCCGGGATCTCGCCACGCAAGGGAGGTGGAGATTGGCTCCGCATTTCCAATGATCTGTCCTTCTTTACCCCCTGGGGCAAGAAAGGTAGTGCATTGTTCTCCTCCGTCGGCCGGATAGAAACCGCCACGTACTTCTCTTTCTTGGAACCGGCTGCCCTGGCTGGACAGTCTGCCGTGCAAATCGCGATGGCCGGTGAGCAGGCAAGCACCTTCTATTACTTCCCAGGCCAGCGTCGCGTACGGCGCATGCCAGCCTACTCCTACGATGCTCCGCAGATCGGCATGGATAACCAGTATACCGTCGATGAAGGGAACATCTTTTTCGGCCCCCTGGACCGCTTCGACTGGAAACTGATCGGCAAGCAGGAACTATTAGTCCCGTACAACGCTTTTGGCGCCTATGACACTTCCGCCAAGTTCAGTGACATCGCTCAAGACGGCTCGATCGCGCCTGAGTCGCGTCGCTACGAACTGCATCGTGTGTGGGTCGTCGAGGCCAATGTACGTGAGGGGATGCGTCACCAGGCGCCGAAGCGGCTCTTCTACATCGACGAGGACAGCTGGAACCCCTTGATGGCCGTCGACTACGACAAGCAAGGGCAGATCTGGAAGGTGCGTGAGGGATTCCCGATTCCTGTGTACGAGACCGGTGCTTGCGATACCCAGGCCTTGGTGCAGTACAACCTGGCAGACGGCCGCTACCTGTTCGATTTAGGCACCATCGGCGCGAGTAAGGATATCCACTGGCTGACCGAGAGCGAAGGCAACCCGCGGCATCGGCGCGATTTTTACACCTCCGACAACCTGCGCGCCATCAGCGAACGCTAATAGCGAATATTGGGAGCCGACATGAAAAGAACAATTGCTAAAGCATCGGGTCTGGTTATCGCTTGTACAACCCCTCTGGCTATGGGCTTCACCTTCGAGACGGAGAATATCCGTGGCTCGTTCGATTCAACCCTTGGATGGGGCATGGGAGTGCGTACCCAGTCTCAGGGCTGCAATTTGGTCAACGCCGGTGCCGCTGGCGGTGGTGCGCCGGCTGGCTGCTTGGACGCGACCTTCTCGGGAATTGGCGATCAGGGCAACCTGAACTATGACAAGGGCGACGTGTTCACCCACTACATCAAGGGCGTCCATGAGCTGTTATTGAAGTTTCCCGAAGACTTCACGTTCATGGCGCGTGGCAGCTGGAAGCGCGACTTCGCCGCCACTCACACTACCGGGACGCTGGGTGCCGAAACCCAGTTCCGGCAGGCGATAGGCTCCGACATCGGCAGCGATGGGCTGACCAGCGATGCCCGAGACGATTTGAAGTTCAAGGCGCGCCTGCTTGATCTGTGGGTGAGCAAAACCTTCGACGTGGCTGATCACCGGGTGCGCGCGCGCTTGGGCAACCAAGTGATCAACTGGGGCGAGAGCCTGTTCGCGGTGGGCGGTATCAACGCCACCAACGCCTACGATTTCCAGGCGCTGTCGAGCCCCGGTGTGCAGCTCAAGGAGGCGGTGCTTCCGGCCCCTATCATCAGCGTCGCCACCGGCCTGGGCTATGGCGTGAACGTCGAGGCGTATTACCAGTTCGGTTGGAACAAGAGCGAATCGCCGCCGGTGGGCAGCTACTGGTCGACCTACAACGTAATAGGCGAGGGCATGGAGGAGTACGGCTACACCGACGAGGACGCCCGAGACTCTGGGCAGTGGGGCCTTTCGGTGCGCTGGCAGCCGGAGGAAAGTGACGTTAGCTACGGCTTCTACGTACTGCGCTATCACGACAAGCTGCCGCAACTGAGCTACAACCTGAGCACGTTCGCACCCAAGTGGGTCTATCCAGAAGACCGCATGCTCTACGGCATCAGTGCCAATATGCCGATAGGCGACTGGGCGGTAGGCACTGAACTGTCCTACCGGCCCAAGGAGGCGGTTCCGCTCAACGCTCTGCCAGGGTTTTTGGGGGCCGGGCCATGTTCTGGGCGCGACGGGGAGTGCTGGAAGGATACCAAGAAGTTCCAGTGGCACCTGACCGGCTTCTACAGTCTGAACCAAGCTAACTCTGCCGACTTTCTCGATTTCACCGGGGCCACCGCCGGTACTTTGCTGACGGAACTGGTGCTGGTGAAGTACCCAGGCCTGCATGACACCTACGACGGTGAACTAATTTCTGCGGGGGGTAATTCCTGGGTAGAGGACGCGTCTCAGTTGATGCCCAAAGCGCATGGCGACTCCACCTCCTCTGGGATTCACGTCGACTTCAGCCTGGCTTACGACAACGTCCTGATCCCGGGCTGGACGGTAACTCCCGGCATCTACTATCAGCAATCCTTAGGCAATGGGCGCACGCCGTCGGTTTATGCGACCTATACCCGCGATACCAGCGCGATGGACCTGTACGTGAGCTTTGTGCGCAACCCAGGCAACTGGCAAGTCCGCTTGAACTACGCGAAGTTCAACGGTGGTGACTCCCCTTACGACCAACTGCTGCGTGATCGCGACTACGTCGGCTTGGCGATTTCGCACTCGATGTGAGGCATGTAGTGAATACTCCTGTAAAAGTTAAGTCCGACAAGGAGGAGGGTGGCGTGCTGCCACGCCTCGAGCGCTGGCTGTTTCGCCAGCGCTCGCTGGTGCTGGTGCTGCTCGCTTTCTTCACCCTCGGCATGGCTTGGTTTGCCATGCAGCTGCGCATGGATGCCGGCTTCGAGAAGCAATTGCCGATTGGCCATGAATACGTCGAGACGTTCCAGGCCTATCGCTCCGACCTGCTTGGAGCGAATCGCCTAACGATAGTGGTCAAGGCTCGCGAAGGCTCGATCTGGAGCGTGGCGGGCCTCAAAAAGCTGTATGACGTGACCCAGGCGGTAACATTCCTGCCTGGGGTTTCGCGTAGCAGCGTGCAATCGATGTGGACGCCTAATTCCTTCGTCAATGAAATTACCGAGGAGGGCTTTCGTGCCGAACCGCTGATACCCGGTACCGTAACGCCGGACCGTCTCGATCAGCACATAATCGACAAGATTGCCAACTCCACGGCCCAGGGCGGCTTCATCGGCACTCTGGTTGCGCGCGATCAGAGCAGTGCAATGATCACCGCTGAGCTCAATGAATTCGACGCTAACGGCGAGCAGCTCGATTACGTTGTCTATAACAGGATTCTGGAGCAGCAGATCCGGGCTCAGTTCGAAGATGATGACTTCGAAATCCAGATCATCGGCTTCGCCAAACAGATTGGCGACATCGCAGATGGCGCCTCAGCGGTCTTGGAGTTCTGCGTGCTTGCACTGCTGCTGACCGCGGCGGCGGTCTACTGGTACTGCCATTCGGTGCGTTTCACTTTATTGGCGATTGGCTGCTCGTTGACTTCGCTGGTCTGGCAGTTTGGCAGTTTGCGGCTCCTTGGCTTCGGCCTCGATCCGCTCGCGGTGCTGGTGCCGTTCCTGGTATTTGCCATCGGTGTGTCGCACGGAGTGCAGCAGATCAACTACATCGTGCGGGAAATCGCTTGCGGTAAGAGCGTCGAGGAGGCCGCGCGTTCTAGCTTCAGCGGCCTGCTGGTTCCTGGCACGTTGGCATTGGTGACTGCTTTCGTATCTTTCGTCACGCTGCTGCTAATTCCGATTCCGATGGTGCGCGAACTGGCCATTACGGCATCGCTAGGCGTGGCCTATAAGATCATTACCAACCTGGTGATGCTGCCACTAGTAGCGTCAATGCTAAACGTGAACGGCGGCTACGCTGCGGCCGAGGAGGCCTCTCGCAAGCGGCGCGCGCATTGGTTGCATGGGCTGGCGCGGCTCGCTGAGTGGCGAAACGCAAAGATGGTGCTGGGTGTGGCCATGACCGTTTTCGCCGTAGCGGTCTGGCAGAGCCATGACCGGGTCGTCGGCACTCTGCAGGCCGGTGCGCCTGAACTGCGCGCGGACGCTCGTTTCAATCGCGATGCGGTGTCGATTGCCGGCAGCTACGACATCGGACTGGACTGGCTCAGTGTGGTTTTCGAAGTTGCGCCAAACCAGTCCGACCAGGGAACCTCGGCTTGTGAGGATGTTGCATTGGGGCAGTATCAAGATCGCTTCGTCTGGGCTATGCAAGGCGTGCCAGGCGTGCTGTCGGTCGCCTCGTTCTCCACTAGCATGCGCCAGTTCAACGAGGGCTATAACGAAGGGAATCCGAAAATGAGCGCGGTTCCCATCGATCCGTTGAACTACTCGGCACTGGCCACCGAAGTGGCGCGGGTTCCAGGGATCATGCGCTCTGATTGCAGCATGACCGCCGTGCATCTGTATCTGGCTGACCACAAGGCAACGACCATCAATCGAGTGCTCGAGGCGGCGAAGGAGTTTCGAGCCCAAAACTCAACGCCAGGCGTCACGGTGCGGCTAGCGTCCGGAAACGCCGGTGTGCTGGCGGCCATCAACGAGGAGGTGGAGAAAAGCGAAACGCCGATGCTCCTGTATGTGTACGCCGCCATTGCGTTGCTGGTATTCGTGGTCTATCGCGACCTGCGGGCGGTGCTGGTGTGTTGCCTGCCGCTGACTATTGGCACCTTCATTGGTTACTGGTTCATGAAGGAATTGCAGATCGGCCTGACCATCGCAACGCTACCGGTGATGGTCTTGGCGGTGGGAATCGGCGTCGATTACGCCTTTTATATCTACAACCGTTTACAGCTGCACCTGGCTAATGGCCAACCCATTACCAAGGCCGTGGACCACGCATTACTCGAAGTCGGCGTAGCAACCATTTTCACGGCCATTACCCTTGCGATCGGCGTTGCCACTTGGTCCTTCTCCGAGCTGAAGTTCCAGGCCGATATGGGCAAGCTGCTGGCCTTCATGTTCATGGTCAACATGGTCATGGCCATGACGGTCCTGCCGGCATTTGCTGTCTGGCTGGAGAGGGCCTTCCCCCGTAAACGTCCAGTGCGCATGGTCGGCGCGCTGGTGCATTGAGGAGAGCGACATGCGAAGGAACACTGTTTTGGGAGCGGCATTCGCTGCCTTGATGCCGCTGGTCTCACTGCAAGCCGCTCTTTTGACACCGGTGCCGGCTGCATCCTCGACCAATGCAATCGAGGCAACCATGCTAGACGCCACGTGGGCGGATAAGCGCATCGTCGCTGTTGGAGACCACGGTGTGGTGCTGTTATCTGACGATCAAGGCATGAGCTTCCACAAGGCGCGTTCAGTGCCCGTATCGTCCCCGCTAACTGGTGTTAGCTTCGTCGATGCCCAGCATGGTTGGGCGGTTGGGCATTGGGGCGCGATTCTGGCCAGCAAAGATGGCGGCGATACCTGGCAAATCCAACGTCTATCCACGGAAGAAGATCGACCGTTGTTCGCGGTGCATTTCTTTAATGCCCGTCAGGGTGTCGCGGTTGGGCTTTGGTCGTTGGTGTTAACAACTGAGGATGGCGGTCAAACCTGGACCGAGCAGACGCTAGAGGCCCCGCCAGGAGCTAGGCATGCCGATCTGAATCTGTTGGGGCTTTTTACAGATACTCACGACCGCTTGTACGCGACTGCTGAGCGCGGCCAAGTGCTGCGCTCCGATGACCACGGAAGAAGCTGGCACTATCTAGATACCGGCTATGAAGGAACACTGTGGTCTGGGGCAGTGTTATCCGATGGAAGCCTGCTGGTAGGCGGCCAACGAGGCACGCTCTTGCACAGCTCTGCAGACGGCGAGACCTTTCGCCGTCTGCCTTTGGAAAGCAAAAGCTCGATTACGGCCATTGCTACGTCCGGCTCGAGAGTGCTGGCGGTTGGCCTCGATGGACTGATGGTGCAAAGCAATAATGGGGGCGAGACTTTTAAGGAGGGGCAGTCGCCTGAGGGCGTTTCTCTGACCTCGGCCGTCTTTGCTAAAGACGGTACTCCCGTTCTGTTTTCACGCCGCGGTGTCGTAGCTGCTGAGGATTAGTCGTTCGCACATGTGCGCGCCCATTTGGGCGCCTCGGCTAAACGCTGAACACTGTGACGTTTCCGATCGTCAAGCGTTGGGGCCCGGTATCACGCCAAGCACCGGGCCCTGTTCGCACCATTGGACTGCGCATGTCGCTCTAGTGGCACACACATGTGGAGCACTCGCGATACATGGCCCGATGCCGAGCATCCTTTCAAGGAGGAAATCCCCATGAAGAAAGCTTCTGCTCTGATGTTCACCTTTGTATGGCCGATCATGGCTTGGGCGCAAGTTGAGACCGATTACACCGTTGCCGAGGCGGCGAGCATGGCCAGACTACTGATGGCCGAAGCCGATACGTTGCATACCAGGGTTTCCGATATTTGTAACGATGCGCAGGCTACGGGTTTGCTTTATGAAGCAGCCGAAGCGGCAGTGAGGCATATGTCTAGCTGGTCAGGGCACCACAAGAACAGCCAAACCCTTGCTGCCTATCATGCCTGTCGCCAATCCATGCTGGACGTCCAAAGTCATGCTTATAGCTGCGCTAATGGTGGGTACAAAGGCAAGGCGTCAGACTACATGTCCCGCCGATGGCTAGAGGATTCTGGCAACTGTGCTGATGCTATTGGTCGTTCAGACCTTCCGCTGGTAGACAGCAACTGACTCTGGACTTGAAACAAACGTGACGTTCTGCAGAACCAATCTGACCGTAGCATGAGAGTTGGCTTCACAGGCAGCTGTTAGGCGTGCAGGGCAGATTGGTTATTACACGATTGCGTCCACCCGCGGTTGCGAATAGCAAAAGCTCTAAATTCGGGAGTCGCGTGATATGGCCAAGGCCACTAGTAACCTGTGCCAAGCGACATTGAGCGTCGCTTGTGGTGTAGTGCGCGCAGGTACGTAGACCATCTGCCGTCTCGATCAAACCAACGCAGTGACCACTCATGCCCTCCCGCTTTGACCGGGCATTTCGCATAATCTATATTATGTTAAATAAAGGATCTGATGATCGAAGCCTGTAATCCGGTCGCAGCCACTCTCGCCTTGATACCCACTCAGTTTCCAGTGCCGCGCTGTCATTAACGACGCGCGCGGCCTCTCCTGTTGATCAGGGGTTCTGCAGGACGACGCTGCGAATATCCTCGGCCAGTTGGCGCACCCGCTCTTCGCT
This sequence comes from Stutzerimonas stutzeri, assembly GCF_019090095.1. Classification (NCBI taxonomy): domain Bacteria; kingdom Pseudomonadati; phylum Pseudomonadota; class Gammaproteobacteria; order Pseudomonadales; family Pseudomonadaceae; genus Stutzerimonas; species Stutzerimonas stutzeri. The sequence continues at coordinate 538,288 of NZ_JAGQFP010000001.1, forward strand.
GGTGTCCCAGGAACACATGAACCGTGCGCCGCCGACGCCGATAAAGGTGTAGAACATCCAACCGCGACTCCTGAGGGCCTCCAGCGCCAACGGCGGCATATTGATGAACACTCCATTGGCTTCGACGGGAAACATCAGCTCCACGCCCGATACGTCGCTGATCAGGCTGGCGAGCAATTGCGCACAACTGTTTGCATGGGCGGCGTATTTCATCCATGCCTGGTTTTCCAGCAAGCCGACCCAGGGTGCGGACAGGAAACGCATCTTGGATGCCAGCTGGCCGGCCTGCTTGCAGCGGTACTCGAAATCCTCGGCCAGCTCACGATTGAAAAACAGGATCGCTTCACCGACGGCCATGCCGTTTTTCGTACCACCGAAACAGAGCACGTCCACGCCTGCTTTCCAGCTCAGCTCGGCTGGCGAAAGCCCCAGGAATGCACAGGCATTGGCGAAGCGCGCGCCGTCCATGTGTAGATGCAAGCCCAGCTCCTTGCAGGTATCGCTGATCGCGCGCAGTGCTTCGGGTCGGTACACGGTGCCGATTTCAGTGGCTTGCGTGATGCTGACGACCCGAGGCTTGGGGTAATGAATGTCTTTGCGTTTGAGAGCGATTTCTCGAATGGCCGCAGGCGTCAGCTTGCCTTGCTCGGTGCGGGCAACCAGCAGTTTGGAGCCGTTGGAAAAGAATTCCGGCGCGCCGCACTCATCGGTCTCGATATGGGCGATATCGCCGCAAATCACGCTGTGATAGCTCTGACATAGCGAAGACAGCGCCAGGGAATTGGCTGCGGTGCCGTTGAACGCGAAGAACACTTCGCAATCGGTTTCGAACAGCTGGCGGAAATGATCGGCTGCGCGCGCCGTCCATTGATCGTCTCCGTACGCTCGGTCATGCCCCTGGTTGGCGCGGGCCATAGCTTCCCAGGCTTCCGGGCAGATGCCCGAGTAATTGTCGCTGGCAAATTGCTGATTGGCGTTGGTCATTTGTACCCCTATTGAGTGGCTGCCTCAGCGATTGATCGGCAAAAAAATTACGGTATAGAGTCCCAGTGCGCCGAGCACGAAAACCGAAGCGCCCAGCCAGAAAATCGAAATGGCATCGGCCTGGATGCGCCCGCTCTTCACGCCGCTGGCGCTACGGGCGTAACGCCGCCGCTGCGTGGTCCATATGCCCAGTGCCGTCGCCAGGGAAAGCGCGACCAGCATGGCGACGAAGGTCCCGTGATACGGCATCCAGCGCAGAAACAAGGCACTGACTGTGATCATCGTCAGCAGCGTTCGGCCCCAGGCCAACGATGTGCGCTCGGGTTGCAGGCCCGGGTCTTCATGCAGTGGCGGTGGCGGCGTTCGGGGCTCCAGGCGGCGGCGAAAGGACAGGTGCATGGTCAACCGCGAAGCGCGATGAAGCTGATCAGAACCAGCGTCACCAATGTGCCGCCGATGGACAGAATCGGGATCAGCAACGGGAACGGCAACGGCCCGCTGTGTCGCATGGCACGTTCAATGGTGAGCCAGCGTACGCACGCCGTCGAGCTGATGAACATGGCCAACAGCAGCAACGAAACCGATAAAACCTTGCGCACTTCCAGCGTGAAGATGCCGCCGGCAAAAGCCTCCACCGCTACCCCGCCGGCCAGCAGCGCCAATGATGTACGAATCCAGGCAAGGAAGGTTCGTTCGTTGGCCAGCGTAAACCGCGGGTCTGGCTCCTTTCCGCCAGACAGCAACCGGTGACTCCAGCGAGTGCGCTCCATGGGTGATATGTCTCCGAACAAGTGAGGGCCTGGGACCTTGGCCCATTCAAACAGAAACGCGCGGCCCCTGCAGGTTCCGTTGCAGCCTCTGCGCGGGTGGATCGCACCGTCTGGCTACGGACGCCGGTACGCCATGCTAATGTGCGCCATCGCAAACGTCCTGGAGAGACTTCATGCTGCTTCGTCTGGTCACCGCTTTCACGCTCGCCGCGACCGCCTTGACTGCTTCGGCAGATGATCATTCCCACGCCCATCACACGATGACTGGGGCACCCGTTGCCGAGCAGGTCTGGTCGCGGGCCATGCCGCCGACGGCCCCAACCGGCGCGGTGTACTTTACCCTGAGCAACCCGGGCGACGCGCCGGACCGACTGATCGGGGTAAAAACCGCCCGGGCCGAACGAGCCGAGCTGCACGCGCATGTCCATGAAGGCGACGTGATGCGCATGGAGCGTATCGACTCGATCGAGGTGCCGGCTGGTGGTGAGGTCAGTTTCCAGCCAGGCGGCAATCACGTCATGTTGTTCAAACTGAGCAAGCCGCTGGTGGCCGGTGAGCACTTTCCACTCACGCTGATCTTCGAGCACGCCGGCGAGGTAAGCGTCGACGTGGCCATCGAGGATCAGGCCCCCGCTCCGACTGACAGCGCCCATCAACACCATTGAGTCGATAGGCGGCGGTCACGGCTAACCGATCCGCGTGCCGCCGCCCTCTTCCATCGTCGTCCAACCCGCACCGCCCGCCGCCCGCCGCCCGCCGCCAGGGCGGCGGGCTTGCGTCACGCGACCGTCAGATGCCGGTGGGTGTACGCATGGTCACGAATTCCTCGGCGGCGGTCGGATGAATACCGACCGTGTCGTCGAAGATGCGCTTGGTAGCGCCCGCCTTCAGCGCTACGGCCATGCCCTGCATGATCTCGCCAGCATCGGGGCCTGCCATGTGGCAACCCAGCACCTTGTCCGTGTCGGCATCGACCACCAACTTCATCAGGCTCCGCTCCAGCCCCCCGGTCATGGTCAGCTTCATCGGTCGGAACCGGCTCTCGAACAAGACCACCTTGTGGCCCTGCTTGCGCGCTTCTTCTTCGGTCAGGCCGACGGTCGCCATGTTCGGTAGGCTGAAGACCGCGGTGGCGATGGTGTTGTAGTCGACCGGGCGATATTCCTCGGGCTTGAACAGTCGGCGGGCCACGGCCATGCCCTCGGCCAGCGCAACAGGCGTTAGCTGGATGCGACCGATCACATCGCCGATCGCCAGGATGGAGGGTGTCGATGTCCGGTACTGATCATCCACGGCGATGAAACCACGATCATCCAGCCGCACATCGAGACCCTCGAGCCCCAAGCCGTCGAGCATCGGACGCCGGCCGGTGGCGTACAGGATGCAGTCGGCTTCCAGCGTGCGCCCGTCCTTCAGAACGGCGAGCAAGGTGCCGTCAGGCTGTTTGTCGATACGTGCAATGTCGGTGTTGAACTGCAGGTCGATATCTTTCTTGATCAGCTCGTCTTTCAGATGATCCCGTAGCGAGCCATCGAAGCCGCGCAGGAAGAGCTCGCCCCTGTACAGCAGCTTGGTCTCGGCGCCACAGCCGCGGAAGATCGAGGCGAACTCGACAGCGATATAGCCACCTCCGACGACCAGCACGCGGCGTGGCAGTTCGTCCAGATAGAAAGCTTCATTGGAGGTGATGGCATGTTCATGACCCGGTATATCCGGGACGAAGGGCCAGCCGCCAGTGGCAATCAGGATGTGCTCGGCGCTGTATTGGCGCCCGTCGACCTCAACGGTATGAGGGTCGACGAGCCGCGCATGTGCTTGCAACAAGGTGACGCCGCTGTCGACCAGCAGATTCCGGTAAATGCCATTGAGGCGTTCGATCTCGCGATCCTTGTTGGCGATCAACGTCTTCCAGTCGAAGGTCGCGCCGTCGATGGTCCAGCCGTAGCCTTGGGCTTGGTCCAGCTCTTCGGCATAGTGGGCGCCGTAGACCAGTAGCTTTTTCGGCACACAGCCGACGTTCACGCAAGTGCCACCCAGATACCGGCTTTCGGCAACCGCGACGCGGGCACCATAGCCCGCTGCAAACCGGGCGGCACGGACGCCGCCGGAACCAGCGCCGATGACGAATAGATCGAAGTCGTAAGCCATGAACGGTTGTCTCCCTTGTAGAACGCACAGCATACCCCGGCTTTGCACACGATTCATTTCGGAGGACTGACGCATGCGCCCTACCCTCACCCATCTCGCATTACACGTTCCGGACCTGGATGCCTGTATCGCCTTCTATGCCCAGTTTTGCGGCATGCATGTGTTTCACGAACGTGTCGGCAAGGGTTCGCGCATCGTCTGGATGGCCGAGCCCGGCAAGGAACGCGAGTTAATCTTCGTGATCATGCCCGGTGGGCAGGACCGCGCCCTGGCCGAGAATGACTACAGCCACTTCGGCTTCGCACTGGCCAGCCGCGGCGAAGTCGACGCCATCGCCGATCGCGCGCGCCAGGCGGGTTGTCTGATCTGGGAACCACGTGACGAGCCCTATCCGGTCGGCTATTACTGCGGCGTGCGCGATCCCGCCGGCAATTACGTGGAGTTCAGCTACGGACAGCCGCTCGGCCCGGGAGCGGAAGAAATGCCGGCCCCCTGAATGCACAAAACCACCCGAAGGTGGCTTTGTGCGAAACCGGTGATGCTTAGAACGCTTTACCGGTCAGGTAGAAGTTCTCGTAGCAGAAGTTGGTGGCGGCGATGTAGCCCTCGGCGCTACCGCAGTCGAAACGCTGCCCCTTGAACTTGTACGCCAGTACGCAACCGTCCTGCGCTTGGCGCATCAGGGCGTCGGTGATCTGGATCTCGCCGCCTTTACCTGGTTCGGTCTGCTCGATCAGGTTGAAGATGTCCGGCGTCAGGATATAGCGACCGATGATCGCCAGGTTCGACGGCGCATCTTCCGGCTTCGGTTTTTCCACCATGTGGCTGACCCGGAAGATGTCGTCCCGGATCATCTCGCCGGCGATCACACCGTACTTGCTGGTTTCTTCCGGCGGTACTTCCTGGATCGCCACGATCGAGCAGCGGAACTGGTTGTACAGCTTGACCATCTGCGCCAGGACCGGATCGCCATTGAGGTTGATGCAAAGGTCGTCCGCCAGCACCACAGCGAAGGGTTCGTCACCGATCAGCGGGCGACCGCTGAGAATGGCATGGCCCAAGCCCTTCATTTCGACCTGGCGGGTATAAGAAAAGCTGCACTCGTCGATCAGCTTGCGAATGCCAACCAGGTACTTTTCCTTGTCGGTGTTGCGAATCTGATGCTCGAGCTCATAGCTGATGTCGAAGTGGTCTTCCAGCGAGCGCTTGCCGCGACCGGTTACGATCGAAATCTGATTCAACCCGGCCGACAGCGCCTCCTCGACCCCGTACTGAATCAGGGGCTTGTTCACTACCGGCAGCATTTCCTTCGGCATGGCCTTGGTGGCAGGGAGGAAACGCGTGCCATATCCGGCCGCAGGGAAAAGGCATTTCTTGATCATGTGAGTCCTTGAAGAGGAAGGTTCCAGTTGATGCACTGCGCCTGGATCGGTCAGCAGTCATACCTGCATGTACCGCCGACAGCGGCTGACTAGAGGCTACGACCATCGAAACGACGCGGGGTTCGGCGGCTATGGATGCTAATTCTGCCTACCGCTTCGTCCGACCGAAGGTCATTGACATGGCCTGGCGCATAGGGTGATCCGGTGCACGAAAATTGCCAAGTGGCTGCACACTGAAATGAAGCCGATTTCGGTCGAACTGGCCCCTCTCTCGACGGCTTCGCCTGCGGCCTGGTGTCGCAAGCCGGCGCACTGATGGCTGACGGCCAAAGAAGCGCCCAGTACAGGCCTGCACGCTTTACTGACCCAGATCAGTAAAACCGCAGAAAAATTTCGTTTCGTCGCCTGCCATACCGCTCTTCCGGACAGGAGCGACTAGGATGTCGCCGGTCCATTGGTGGCATTGCGCCTTCATGGCGCCAAAACAGCAAAACCTTGTCAAGACAAGGGATATACGGCCGATAAGCCGAGGCGAAAGAAGCAGCTGGCAATCAGCACCCCGCGATGGTCCACAAGGCCATGGGTTGGCTTCGCGTTCGCTGGCAGCAACAGCTAAGGAACCCGATGAACACCACCTCTCCCGCTCGACAAATGTCCGTCCAGTCGAAGATCAACCTGGCTTTGCTGGTGGTGTTCGCCCTGGTTCTGGCCGCCTCCCTCCTGCACTCGGCGGACTCGGAAAAGGACCTCGTGCTACAGGTCGTCGAGCAGCAGACCAAGGACACCGCCGACTCCTATTTCGACAGCATCAACACCATGATGCTCACCGGGACCATGGCCCAGCGCGAGGTGTTGCGCGACAAGCTGCTGGCTCGCCCTGGCGTCATCGATGCCCGCATCGTACGCGGCGAGCCGGTCACCAAGGTCTTCGGCCCTGGCCTCGCCCATGAGGCACCGGTCGACGAGAAAGACCGCGCCGCGCTGGAAGGCAAATCGACAATGGAGGTGAGTGACGGCAAGAACGGCCGCATTCTCACCGTGATCAACCCCATCCTCGCCCACCAGGATTACCGTGGCACCAACTGCCTGTCGTGCCATCAGGTACCCGAAAATACGGTGATGGGCGCGGTGCGGATCAGTTATGACCTGTCCGCACTCGATGGGGAGGTCAACCGTAACGTGATGACCTCGGCCGGCATTCAGCTGGCACTGTTGCTGATCGGTCTGGTGGTGATGGGCTACATCATTCGCCGGGTAATCATCAACCGCATCAACGACATGCGGCACACCATGGAGGCGATGACCCAGGATGAGGATCTGAGCCGCATCGTCGCCGTTCATGCCGAGGACGAAGTGGGCGCCATGGGCCATGCGTTCAACCACATGATCGGCAAGTTCCGCCACAGTCTCGAGGCGGTGGCCAAGGTGACTCACCAGCTCGGCGAAGTATCGGATCGGGTTTCCAGCGTCGCCGAGAAGACCCATTCGGCCGTGCTCGCTCAGCGCAGCGAAACCGACATGGTGGCCTCGGCCATGAACGAGATGAGCGCAACCGTGCAGGAAGTCGCACAGCACGCCAGCCAGACCGCTGCCGCCTCCAGCGGCGCCGATGAACAATCGAAAGCCGGCGTCACCCTGGCGACCGAAGCCCTGGACGGCATCGACGGGTTGATCCGCGAAATCGAGCAAGCGGCGCAGGTAATCAAGCAGGTCGAGACCGACGCGACATCCATCGGCATGGTCCTCGGCGTCATCAACGGCATCGCCGAGCAGACGAACCTGCTGGCCCTCAACGCGGCCATCGAAGCCGCCCGCGCCGGCGAGCAGGGCCGTGGCTTTGCGGTGGTCGCCGACGAGGTCCGGACACTCGCGTCGCGGACGCAGCAATCGACCGGTGATATCCAGGCGACCATCGAACAGCTGCAGCATGGCGTGCGCAATGCGGTGAAGGTCATGCAAGGCGCCCGGGAGCGCGCCAATGCCGGATCGACCTGTGTTGCCAAAGCCGCGCAGAGCCTCAACGGCATCGCCGGAGAAGTCGGCACCATCAACGATATGAACATGCAGATCGCCACGGCCGCCGAGGAGCAAAGCGCCGTCGCCGAAGAGATCAACCGCAACATCACCACCATCAGCAACATCGCCGACACCACGGCTGCCGATGCACAGCAGACATCGCAGATCAGCGACGAGCTCGTGCACCTGGCCACGGAGCTCAATCGGCTGGTTGGACAGTTCCGCCTCTGAACCATCCGAAGCCGGGCGTTATCGAGGCCCGGCTGTCGCCTGGCCTCGGTCGCTCGCGCCGACTGTCCCGAACTTGATCTGGGACAGCCGACTCCATCGTTCGAATCAGGGATAATCGCGCCACGATGTCGCAGGCAGCCGACGGCACCCCGTCCAGCCAACCCGCCCAACAACCCAGGTGAACCCCACATGGACCAAACGCCGAGCTTTAACCGCGCCCTGGTCGAGAAATACGACCGTCCCGGTCCTCGCTATACCTCCTACCCGACCGCGCCGCAGTTCCACCAGGCCTTCGCCATGGACGATTACCGCAGCGCCGCGCAAGCCACTAACGAAGCCGCTTCGCCCAAGCCACTGTCGGTCTACATCCATATCCCGTTCTGCAAGAGCCTTTGTTACTACTGCGCCTGCAACAAGATCATCACCCACAAGACCGACCGCGCCGTCGAATACCTCGACTACCTGAAGCGCGAGATCAAGATGCAGGCTGCGCTGTTCGACCGTTCGCGCAAGCTGACGCAGCTGCACCTCGGCGGCGGTACGCCGACCTACCTCAGCAGCGAGCAGCTGGCCGACCTGATGGCCGCGCTGCACGAGGCGTTCAACATGGACGACAGCGATAACCATGAGTTCTCGCTGGAAGTCGACCCGCGTACCGTCACGCCCGAGCAGATCCATCAGCTGCGCGCGCTGGGTTTCAATCGCCTCAGCTTCGGCGTGCAGGATTTCGACGAGCAGGTCCAGATTGCGGTGAACCGCATCCAGACCGAAGAGCAGACGCGCGACCTGGTCCAGGCGGCGCGCGATGCCCGGTTCAAGTCGATCAGCGTCGATCTGATCTACGGCCTGCCGCTGCAAACGGTGGAGAGTTTCAACGTCACCCTGGACAAGATCATCGACATCCGCCCTGATCGCATCGCCGCGTACAGCTATGCGCATCTGCCGGATCTGGTGCGCGCTCAGAAGCTGATCCGCCCTGAGGACATGCCGCCGCCGGAGCGCAAGCTGGAACTGCTGGAGCTGACCATCCGGAAGCTGACCGAGGCCGGCTACATCTATATCGGCATGGACCATTTCTCGCTGCCCGACGACGAGTTGGCCCTGGCGCGCGCCAACGGCACGCTGCAGCGTAACTTCCAGGGTTATTCCACCCACGCCGACTGCGATCTGATCGGCCTTGGCATCTCCTCCATCGGCAAGGTCGGCGACAGCTACAGCCAGAACGTGAAGGAGCTGTCGCAGTACTACGCTCGCCTGAACGAGGGCCTGCTGCCGGTGCACCGGGGCTACAAGCTCAGCGAGGACGACCGCTTGCGCCGCGACGTGATCATCTCGCTGATGTGTCATGGGCGCATCGATTTCAGTGAGATCGAACAGCGCTCCGGCATCGACTTCCGTGACTATTTCGCCGATTCGCTGGCCAAGCTGGACGAGCATGTCGCCGATGGTCTGGTGGAGATCACCGACGATGCCGTGCTCTTGCTGCCCCAGGGGCATTTGATGATGCGCAACGTCGCCATGGCCTTCGATGCCTACCTCGGCGGCGAGCAGCGCGGTCGCTTCTCCCGCACCGTCTGACGACCTGATGCGCCCGGTTTGGCCGGGCGCGTCTCGCTACGGGCATTCTTATTCCCTCTTCCCGTCCGGCTGCCGTGCTCTGCATAGCGCAAAACCGCTGATCGTCTCCCCGTTGCCAAATCCCGCAACAACTGTATAAATACACAGCCAAACGGGCAGTCTCGCCCGTGCATGACCGAACCGGACGTTCGATGCGCCAGGCCCTGGAAAATCCCTTCTACTACCTAGAGAACTTTCGACAGGTACTTGCCTGGATCGGTGAGCGCCATGGCGACCTGCTGGTCGACCAGGAGCGCGCGTTTCTGGATCGTTTCAACGACGTCCCGCAAGCCTCGCAAGCGCTGCTGGTTCGCATGGTGATGCGCAAGGGCACCTTGTTCCGTGCCAGCAAGTTGCGTTATGCCGAGATCGGCTGTCCGCTGGAAGCTGCCACCGCCCTGATCGATCAGGGCTGGATCGACGCCGACCCGACGCTGGATCTGGTTCAGCTGTTCGCCCTGCTCAATAAAGACGAGCTGATCCAGATATTTGGCGCCGCAGCGGGCCGCAGCCAGCGCAAAGCCGATCTGTTACAGGCGTTGCTGGCCGAGCAAACCCAGCCCCGGTCGTTCGGCAACTGGTGTGAGGCACTCGGCGAACGTGCGTTCGGGCTGAACATCGGCGAGTTCTGTGACCGGCTACGGCTGATGTTCTTCGGCAACATCCATCAGGACTGGACCGAGTTCGTGCTCGCCGACCTGGGCATCTTTCGCTATGAGCAGGTGAGCTTCTCGCCAGCGTCTCGCGCGTTTCAAAGCCGTGAAGACGTCAACGCCTATTTGCACCTGCACCGTTGCCGCGAACGTTTCGAGGCAGGTGAGGCGCTGGACGAGGTCGTGGCCGATATTCCTCGCCTGCCCTACGCCAACGAGTGGCTGGAGCATCGCCGCGGCAAGTTGCTGCTGAGCATTGGCCGCCAGTGCGAACGTATTGGCGACCTGAGCCAGGCGCTGCGTCTGCACGCGGCCAACGGTTATCCCGGCGCGCGCGAACGGGCGATCAGAGTGCTCGAACGTTGCGATCAACCCGAAGCCGCGTTGCGTCTGGCGAACGAGGCGCATGCCGCTCCGGAAAGCGAACATGAAGCTCAGCAGTTGCAGCGCATTCTGCCGCGGCTGCGTCGTGCGCTCGGCGAGCCCGTGGTACGTCGCAGCGCTGTGTCCGAAGCCGAACGCATCGACCTTGTCATCGACCGACAGCCTGGTTTGAGCGTTGAACAAGCCGTGCGGGAGCATCTGTCGCGCAGCGAGGCGCCGGTCTACTACGTCGAAAATGCCTTGATCAATTCGCTCCTGGGTCTGCTGTGCTGGGATGCGATCTTCGCGCCGCTGCCGGGCGCGTTCTTCCATCCGTTCCACGCGGCACCGGCGGACCTGGCAAGGCCGGACTTCTATGCCCGTCGCGCCGGGCTGTTCGATGAATGCCTGGCCAAGCTGGGCACCGATGAATACCGCGAATGCATTCGTCGGGTGTTCCGCGAGAAGTTCGGCATTCAATCGCAGTTCGTCAGCTGGGGGCTACTCGACGAGCAACTGCTCGAAGACGCACTGTCTTGCGTGCCCTCCGAGCACCTGCGCGTGTGTTTTCAGCGCATCCTGCGAGACGTACCGAACCACCGCAGCGGGTTACCAGACCTGATTCAGTTCTGGCCTGGCGAGCGGCGCTACCGGCTGATCGAAGTGAAGGGCCCCGGCGATCGTCTTCAGGATAACCAGAAGCGCTGGATAGACTTCGCTCTGCGCCACGGCATACCCATCGCCGTCTGCTACGTGCAATGGACCGAGGACTTCCCTTGAACTATCGGGTCGCAGTCCGCGCCTTGTGCGAATTCACTGCCAAAGAAGGGGATCTGGATCTCCGCTTCACGCCCGCACCCACTGCGCTGGAAGGCATGGCTGGCCATGCCACCGTGACGGCACGCCGGGCGGAAGATTACCAGCGCGAGGTGACGCTCGAAGGCCAGTACCGTGAGCTGCTGGTCCGTGGCCGTGCGGATGGTTACGACCCGGGGCAGAATCGGCTGGAAGAGATCAAGACCCATCGCGGCGATCTTTCGCGGCAGCCAGCCAATCACCGTCAATTGCACTGGGCCCAGGCGAAGATCTACGGTGCGCTGCTTTGCGCGTCACGCGGACTGGGGTCGCTGAACGTCGCCTTGGTGTATTTCGATGTGGTCACCCAGAAGGAAACGGTGCTGGCCGAGGCGTTCAACGCTGCCACCCTGCAAGCGTTCTTTGAAGCTCAGTGCCAGCGCTTCATTGCGTGGGCCGAGCAGGAACTGGCGCATCGGCACGCTCGCGATCAGGCACTGACGACGCTGAAATTCCCCTATGGTGAGTTTCGACGGGGTCAGAGGCAGCTGGCCGAAGCCGTATACAAGGCCGCCTGCACCGGAACCCACCTCATGGCGCAAGCGCCGACTGGCATCGGCAAGACGCTCGCTACCCTGTTCCCGCAACTTAAGGCCTTTCCAGGTCAGCAACTGGACAAACTGTTCTTCCTCGCGGCGAAGACCTCCGGTAGACAACTGGCGTTGGATGCGCTGGCGAGCCTGACGACAGATGCGACGCCGCTGCGGGTGCTGGAGCTGACCGCGCGGGATAAGGCCTGCGAGCATCCGGACAAGGCCTGTCACGGCGAATCCTGCCCTCTCGCTCGGGGCTTTTACGATCGGCTGCCGGCAGCGCGCGCGGAAGCGATCACCCGCCCGGTGCTGGATCGGGCAGCGCTACGCGAAGTAGCGCTGGCGCACGAGGTTTGTCCTTATTACCTCAACCAGGAACTTGCCCGTTGGGTTGATGTGGTAGTCGGTGACTACAACTATTACTTCGATCTGAGCGCCCTGCTCTACAGCCTGACGCTGGCCAACCAGTGGCGGGTCAGCGTGCTGGTAGACGAGGCGCACAATCTGCTGGAGCGCGGTCGGAGTATGTATACCGCCGAGCTTGATCTCAGGAATTTCAAGAGTTTAAGGAAGATATCTCCAAACAACGTAAAGAAGCATATCGAACGAATTTTGCGCTGCTGGGGCGAATTGCACGGCCCTCAGACCGCCAGTTATCAGGTGCAGCCGGAACTGCCCCACAAGCTCATCGGTGCGTTGCAGCAAGCCATCAGCGCCATCACCGATCACTTGACGGAGCACCCAGCTGGCGTCGACCCGTCACTGCTGAATGCGTACTTCGACGCGATGCATTTCTGTCGGTTGGCGGAACTGTTCGGAACCCATTCGCTATTCGATTGCACGCTGCTACCGCAGCGCGCATCCCTCGGCCGAAGCTCGGTCATCTGTATACGCAACGTATTGCCGGCCCCCTTTCTCGGCCCGCGCATGCTCGAAGCACGGTCCTGTGTGCTGTTCTCTGCCACGCTCAGCCCCAGGCAGTTCTACGCCGACACGCTGGGGCTGCCGCGCAATCAGGTCTGGATCGATGTCGATTCGCCCTTCCGGGCCGAGCAGCTGGAAGTTCGCCTGGCACGACACATCTCCACGCGCTATCAGGACCGCGCCGCCTCGCTGGATACGATCGTCGATCTGCTTGCGCAGCAGTATCACCAACGCCCCGGTAACTACCTCGCGTTCTTCAGCAGTTTCGAGTACCTGCAGCAAGTGACCACTCTGCTAGCGACCAAGTATCCGGCGCTGCCCTTCTGGGAACAGACTCGCGGGATGCATGAAGCCGCTCGTAGCGACTTCCTTGCACGCTTCACCGGCGAGAGCCGCGGCATTGGTTTCGCCGTGTTAGGTGGCGCTTTTTCAGAGGGCATCGATCTACCCGGTGATCGGCTGATTGGTGCCTTCATCGCGACCCTGGGTTTGCCCCAGGTCAACTCGATCAACGAGCAGATGAAGGCCCGGATGGATCAGCTGTTTGGAACCGGTTACGACTACACCTACCTTTACCCCGGTTTGCAGAAGGTGGTCCAGGCGGCAGGCCGGGTGATCCGGACCACCGATGATCAGGGCATAGTCCACCTCATGGATGACCGCTTCGCGCGGCCACAGGTCAGATCTCTCTTGCCCAGCTGGTGGGGCGAGGCGCTCTGACTGATAGTCATCACACCTCTTGCTTGCTGACGACTCGTCGTATCGCTATCGGAGCCACTTCGGCCCATCCCCGCTGTGTGCCCAGTGCGAACAACCTAGACCTTAGTCTGACGCCTAACAGTTCTTTACAAATTGCGTTGACAAGCGCCGCTCTCTGGCCATAATCCCGAATGTCGTATGACGACTGATAACAGATTTCGAGTCGCGACATGCGGTCGCCTGCCAGCGCCCGCGCTATACCCCACGTTCGCTTTCGGCCTTGCCGCGCGGGGTGGGATTACTCAAAAAAGGGAGCACAACAACAATGACCCCACGCAATCCCCTATCTGCCGCTGTATTCGCGGGCACGCTGTCGTTGGCGCTTGGCGTTCCTGCCGTCGCGCATGCGGCGGACGGCTTTGTCGAAGGCACCAAGATCACCGTCAACGCGCGCAACTTCTACATCGGTCGCGAGTTCCGTGACGACTCGATCACTGATCGCAGCAAGGCCGAAGAATGGACCCAGAGCTTCATTCTGAACATCCAGTCCGGCTACACCCCGGGCCCGGTCGGCTTCGGTGTCGACGTGCTCGCAGGGCTTGCGGTCAAGCTCGACGGCGGCCGCGGTACCTACGGCACCGGCCTGCTGCCACGCCATCGCGACGGCCGCCCAGCCGATGATTTCGGTCGCCTGGGTGTCGCCGCCAAGGCCAAGTTCTCCAACACCGAGCTGAATATCGGCGAAATGATGCCGGTACTGCCGATCCTGCGCGCCGACGATGGCCGCTCGCTGCCGCAAACCTTCGAAGGCGGCATGATCACCTCGCGCGAGATCGATGGCCTGACCCTCCATGGTGGCCAGTTCCGTCAGAACAGTCCGCGTGACGACGCCAGCATGGAAGACATGAACTACGGCGGAGGCTTCTCCGACCGCTTCAACTACCTCGGTGGCGAATACGCCTTCAATGACAAGCGCACGACCGTTGGTCTCTGGACCGCCGAACTGAAGGACGTCTACGAACAGCAGTACGTGCAGTTACTGCATACCCAACCGCTGAGCGCGGATCTGGCCCTGACAGCCAACCTGGGTTACTTCCAGGGTGACGAGGACGGCAGCGCTCGGGCCGGCGAGCTGGACAACAAGACCTACTCCGGTCTGTTCGGCCTCAAGGCGGGTGGCAACACCTTCTATGTCGGTCTGCAGAAAGTCAGCGGCGACACCGGCTGGATGCGCGTCAACGGCACCAGTGGCGGCTCGCTGGCCAACGACAGCTTCAACAATGCCTACGACAACGCTGGCGAGCGCTCCTGGCAGCTGCGTCATGACTACAACTTCGCCGCCATGGGCGTACCGGGCCTGACCCTGATGAACCGCTACATCAGCGGCGACAACATCAAGACTGCCGGCGGCAACGACGGTGAGGAATGGGGTCGTGAAACCGAGCTGGCCTACACCGTCCAGAGCGGACCGGCGAAGAACCTGAACATCAAGTGGCGTAACTCGAGCTTCCGCTCCGAGGTCAACACCCGTGACCTGGATGAGAACCGCCTGATCTTCAACTACCCGATCTCCATCTTGTAAGCGGCATCCACCCGCTGGACGCAACACTCCTCGCTCCTGTTGCGGAAACTTTTGCCCGTCGTCGTGACGGGCTTTTTTTGTCCGCTGGAACCCGCCGGCAGGAGCCAGCGCTGCGCTGAGAAGGACGAGTGTCGAGCACGGACGGATCCGGCCAGGTCCCTGAATGTGGGTGTCGCGGCGCGTGTCTCGCCCTAAACGCTTGTACCGCCTGCGACGTCGCGGTCGGTCAGTTGCAGGCGCGCCGCGAAAGAGGTGTCACCAAACGCGGACATAGGCCCGCGATCAGCGCTGGCTATTCCACACGGCTTATCCGGATAGCGCAGCTGGCTTGCAGGCGTTGCCCGGGTGCCAAGGTGCGCATGCCGTGGGCGCCTGGGTCGTCCAGGCAGAGGGCATTATTGGCGTGGGAAACCGGTTCTACCGCAAAGAAGCCCATCTCGGCCGGCGGCGTGAACACCACCAGATGATCGAGCACTTCGCTGGCCTGAAGGCTCAGCTCGATACCCAGCCTTGGCCAGCGAATGGACACCGGCCCACTGCGCCCGGCGAAGCAATTGTCCAAACCCGGCGCGTGCAACGGCTTGGCCGTGGAAAAGTCCCACGGCGCCGGGATTCCGCTCAGCTGCGACGGCAGCCCTTCTGCATCGTTCTGCCAGACCGCTTGCGCTGCGAATTGCAGGTCGCAGGCATCATGACGCATGAAGTAAGGGTGCCAACCGAGCCCGGCCGGCATCGCCCGAGTGTCGCGGTTTTCCAGGCTCAGATGCAGATCGAGCCCGTTGTCGACCAGCTCCAGGCGGTGTTCCAGATCGAAGGCAAACGGCCAATCAAGGACGCAGTCGCCGTCGGGTCGATGCGCCATCCGCAGCGTCAGGCGGCTGGCATTCTGCTCGATCAGTGTCCATGGCCGTTTCCACGCCACGCCATGGATCGGCAAGGGATGGTCTTCGGACAGACGACGCAGCGGATAGGCGTGGCCTGCGTGTTCGAAGGCGGCGCCACCGACCCGGTTGGAAAAAGGTGCCAGCACGAAGCAGCCGGTACGCCGCACGCTGTTGGAGCCGTCCCAGGGCCGCAGCAGGTCGATACCGTCATAGCTCAGGTGGGTAATCGCCCCGCCCAGGTTCGGGCACAGAGCCAGTCGCAGCGCGCCCCGGCGCACCTCGATTTCGGACAAGTCTGGTTGGGGTTCTCCCATTTGCCGCGCTCCTTGGGTGAGCGAGTGCCGCTCGCAGATTGGGTGAGGCCTCTCACGACCAGAGCTTGTGACTCAGGTCATGAGCGCGCCGTGGGGGTGTCGCTCGTTAAGGTCGACGCCAGGCTTTTGGCCTGGGCCTTTGGCGACTCAGTCGCCTCGATCTGGACGCCGGGTGGGCGTTCAGACGGCTGTCAGCACCTCCGCGCGCTCAAGAAAGGCGTGCAGATTGGCGAACAGCAATTCTTCCATGGCCAGCCGGGTTTCCTCGGTGGCACTGCCAATGTGCGGCAGCAGGACGACGTTCGACAGATCGAAAAGCACCTGGGGCACATTGGGTTCGGTGGCGTAGACATCGAGGGCCGCGCCGCCGAGGTGACCCTTCACCAGCGCGTCGATCAGCGCGTTCTCGTCGACCACTGAGCCGCGCGAGACGTTGATCAACATGCCGCCTTTTCCAAGCGCATCGAGCACCTCGGCATTGATCAGGTGGCGTGTACTCTCCCCGCCCGGACAGGTCAGGACAAGAAAATCGCTCCAGCGCGCCAGCTCCACCAGGCTGGCCTCGTACCCGTAGGGGCTGCCCTCTACCGGACGCCGGTTGTGATAGCGGACCTGCATGTCGAAACCACTGGAACGCTTGGCCACGGTTTCACCAATGCGACCCATGCCTACGATGCCAAGGCGTTTGCCGCTGACGCGGGTGGCCAGCGGCAACCCGCCGGCCGGCCATTGGCCGCTGCGTACGAAGCGATCGGCCCGGGATATTTGCCGCGCGCAGTCAATGAGCATGCCGAAGGCAAGATCGGCCACGCAGTCATTGAGGACATCCGGGGTGTTGCTTACCGGAATGCCGCGCGCCCGGGCGGCCGTCACGTCGATGGCGTCGTAGCCCACGCCGAAACTGACGATGGCGCGAAGCCTGGGCAGTCGCTCGATCAAGGCGGCGGTACAGCCGAAACGTCCGGATGTGACCATGATCTCGATGCGTTCAGCGTGTTGCTGAAGGAGCGTCTCGGGATCTGCATCCCAGAGTCGCAAAACCTCGTGCTCCGCAGCGAGACGTTGGTTGCATCGTTCGGTAAGCGGGCCGATTTGAAGAATGCAGGTCACAGGTTTTCCTCGATTGGGAGCCAAGGTAGGACGGTTCGATTCGCGGCCAGCCACCCGGCAGGAATCTCGCGTGTACGAGCGTCGGACGCTGGCTTCAGAGCCATTGAAAGAGCTTGCCGGGGTTCATCAGTCCTTGAGGGTCAAGTGTCGTTTTCAGGGTGCGCATCAGCTGCAGCTCGAGCGGGTCCTTGTAGTGCTGGGCAGCCTCGCGCTTGGCTTGGCCGATGCCGTGTTCGGCGCTGATGCTTCCGTGAAAGCGCGTCGTGGCGTCGTAAATTATCTGGGTGATTGCCGCCCGTTGCGCCGTAAAGGCGTCGTCGTCCGAACCGGCGGGCTTGCTGATGTTGTAATGCAGGTTGCCGTCACCGACGTGCCCATAGGCAACGATTCGCACGCCGGGGAAGTCGTCGAGCAAGCGGTTGTCTGTGGCCTGGATGAACGCGGGGATAAGACTCACCGGCACGCTGATGTCGTGCTTCAGGCTCGGGCCTTCATGGTTCTGCGCCTCGGATATGCCTTCGCGCAGAGCCCAAAGCGCCGCAACCTGCGCCTGGTTACCCGCAAGCACCGCGTCGGTGACCCAGCCGCGCTCCAGCGCCTGGCCCATTCCGGTTTCCAGTAGTTCGTTCAGCGGCGCCTCGGGCTGCGTGTCGCTGAGCTCGATGAGTACGTACCAGGGATGAATCTGATCGAAGGGGTCGCTGCATCCGGTTACATGCCGAAGAACGAACTCCACACTTTGCCGAGACATTAGCTCGAAACCGGTCAGGCGATCGCCGCAAAGCCCTCGCACCAGGCCGATGAGTTCGATGGCCGCCTCAGCGCTGGGCAGCGCGACCCAAGCGGTGGTGACGCTGCATACGGCCGGATACAGCTTGAGCACCGCAGCGGTAATGATGCCGAGCGTGCCTTCGGAGCCGATGAACAGATGCTTGAGGTCGTCGCCGGTGTTGTCCTTGCGTAGGCCACGCAAGCCGTTCCAGATCTGGCCGTCGGGCAATACCACTTCCAGACCCAGGGTGAGGTCGCGCATGTTGCCGTAACGCAATACCGCAGTGCCGCCAGCGTTGGTTGCGAGATTGCCGCCAACCGTGCAGCTGCCCTGCGCGCCGAGGGAAAGAGGAAACAAGCGCCCTGCCTCGGCTGCTGCGGCCTGGAGGGTCTGCAAGATCACCCCGGCCTCGACCGTGATGGTTTCGTTGGCCGTGTCGATTTCGCGAATCCGGTTCAGGCGAGTCAGCGAGAGCACCACCTGGGTACCGCTGTCATCGGGGATCGAACCGCCACACAGACCCGTATTGCCGCCTTGCGGCACCACGGCGATGCGCTGCTCGTGGCACAGGCGCACCACGGCGGCCACCTCTACGGTTGTCGCCGGCCGCACGACCAGCGCCGCCTTGCCGCGGTAAGCGTTGCGCCAGTCGCTGAGGTAGCTGGCCATTCGCTCTGGGTCGCAGACGAGTCCGGCAGGGCCGACGATGGCTTCGAGCGCATGCCGCAAGTTGTGGACGTTCATGGCAACTCCGTGTGGAAAACCGGCAGGTGTTCCTTGGCAATGACGTTTCAACGAGTTCGCCTTCCTCCGTGGAAACCGAACCCAGGGTCGCGGGCAGAGCCCACTCCTACAGGCATTCCACCGACGCTTTTTGGAGCCTGGCTCTGCCCACGACAGGGCCCACTATTGCGGGCGCCCCCCCTTCCAACAGACCTCCGCCGACGCCTTTGTAGGAGCAGGCTCTGCCTGCGACAGGCCCCCTGGTCGCGGGCAGAGCCCACTCCTACAGGCATTCCACCGACGCTTTGTGGAAACCGGCTCTGCCTGCGACAGGGCCTGCGGTCGCGGGCAGAGCCCACTCCTACAGGTATCCCTCCGGCGCTTTTATAGGAGCAGGCTCTGCCTGCGCCAAGCCCCGTGGTCGCGGGCAGAGCCCACTCCTACAGGTATCCCTCCGGCGCTTTTGTAGGAGCAGGCTCTGCCTGCGACAGGGCCTGCGGTCGCGGGCAGAGCCCACTCCTACAGGTATCCCTCCGGCGCTTTTGTAGGAGCAGGCTCTGCCTGCGCCAAGCCCCGTGGTCGCGGGCAGAGCCCACTCCTACAGGCATCCCGCCGGCGCTTTTGTAGGAGCAGGCTCTGCCTGCGCCAAGCCCCGTGGTCGCGGGCAGAGCCCACTCCTACAGGCATCCCGCCGACGCTTTGTGGAAATCGGCTCTGCCTGCGACAGGGCCTGCGGTCGCGGGCAGAGCCCACTCCTACAGGTATCCCTCCGGCGCTTTTGTAGGAGCAGGCTCTGCCTGCGCCAAGCCCCGTGGTCGCGGGCAGAGCCCACTCCTACAGGTATCCCTCCGGCGCTTTTGTAGGAGCAGGCTCTGCCTGCGACAGGCCCCAGCGCCGTCGCCTCGGTTCTGCTTATCAGGTGATCGGGGCCGGGTTGAACAGCACGATGTCGTTGTGCAGCCTGTGCTGCTCGGCCCAGGTCTTCTTGCGGCCGCTGGCGACGTCCAGGTAGTAGTGGAACAGCTCCCAGCCCAGCTCCTCGAGGGTCGCGCGGCCGGTGGCGATGCGGCCGGCATCGATGTCGATCAGATCCGGCCAGCGCTCGGCCAGCTCGGTACGGGTCGCCACCTTGACCACCGGTGCCATGGCCAGGCCGTACGGCGTGCCGCGGCCGGTGGTGAACACGTGCAGGTTCATCCCGGCGGCCAGCTGAAGCGTGCCGCACACGAAGTCGCTGGCCGGCGTTGCGCAAAAAATCAGCCCTTTGCGATCGACCCGCTCCCCCGGCCCGACCACGCCGTTGATGGCGTTGCTGCCGGATTTGACGATCGAGCCCAGCGACTTTTCGACGATATTGGACAGCCCGCCTTTCTTGTTGCCCGGTGTGGTGTTGGCGCTGCGGTCGGCGGCGCCGCGTTCCAGGTACTGGTCGTACCAGTCCATTTCGGCGATCAGGGCGTCGGCGACTTCCGTCGACTCGGCGCGGGCGGTGAGCATATACACCGCGTCGCGAACCTCGGTGTTCTCGGAAAACATCACGGTGGCGCCGGCGCGTACCAGCAGGTCCGAGGCATAACCCAGCGCCGGATTAGCGGTAATGCCAGAGAACGCATCGCTGCCGCCGCACTGCATGCCCAGCACCAGTTCGGACGCCGGCACCGTCTCGCGGCGGCGCTGGTCGAGCTTTTTCAGCCGCGTTTCGGCCAGAGCCATGATCTGCTCGATCATTTCACCGAACCCGGTGTTGGACTCCTGCAGGCGATAGAGCCAGGGATCGCGCAGGTCCACTGACGGATCACCCTCGTGCATCACCTGCTCGGCCTGGAGCTTTTCGCAGCCGAGACTGATCACCAGCGCCTCGCCGCCGAGGTTCGGGTTGCGCGCCAGGTTGCGCACGGTGCGGATCGGGATGTAAGCGTCGCGCGCATTGATCGCCACGCCGCAGCCGTAGCTGTGAGTCAGCGCGACCACGTCATCGACGTTGGGGTATTTGGGCAGCAGCTCATCGCGAATGCGCTTGACCGCATGTTCCAGCACGCCGGTGACGCACTGCACAGTGGTGCTGATACCGAGGATATTGCGGGTGCCTACCGTGCCGTCGGCGTTGCGATAACCCTCGAAGGTGTAGCCCTCCAGCGGGGCGAGCCTGTCCGGTACGGCATTGGCGCGCGGCAGGCTATCGAGCGGCGGCGCGCTGGGCATCTTCAACTGGGTTTCCTTCACCCATGAGCC
The DNA here is from genome assembly GCF_019090095.1 of Stutzerimonas stutzeri. Taxonomy (NCBI): domain Bacteria; kingdom Pseudomonadati; phylum Pseudomonadota; class Gammaproteobacteria; order Pseudomonadales; family Pseudomonadaceae; genus Stutzerimonas; species Stutzerimonas stutzeri. Next base: position 559,080 of record NZ_JAGQFP010000001.1, read on the forward strand.
ACGGCGCAGCGGCTCGAGCGCGTAACCGATGATCTGACCATAGCGGCGCACGGGCTCGCCTTCGGGGATGTCCACCAACGCCACTTTATGGCTCTGGGGCACGCTTTCGACCGTCACCAGCCCATCCTCGAACCGCGCACCGGTCGGCACACCGCCATCGTTGACCACAACAGCCACGTTGTCCGCCTCGTTGAGGCGAATGTAACGCGGCGAATCTTGATGCTGAATCAGTTCCACGGTGTCGTTCATATCGGTCTCCGGTCAGGCCGGTTGTTGTTCTGGTCTGGTTCGTTCGCTTTCTGGACCGCTGCGCGACTCGTAGGTGGGCTTTAGCCCACCATTCTTTAGGAGTCACTGGTGGGCTAAAGCCCACCCTACATTCTGTTCACCCGTGCCCGAACGGGCCTCGGTAGGGACACAGCTGCGGTCGATCACATCAACCACCGTCGCGAATTGAGCTTCCAGCTCATCGCACCAGGCACGGTTTCTTGTTGTTGAAGGTCCACTCCGGGATCAGGTACTGCATGGCGATCGCATCGTCGCGCGCACCCAGGCCCTTCTCCAGATACAGCTCATGAGCCTTCTGCAGCGCATTTTCGTCCAGCTCGACGCCCAGCCCCGCCTTGGCCGGCACAGCCACCTTGCCGCCGACGATCTGCAGCGGTTCACGGGTCAGGTACTGACCGTCCTGCCAGATCCAGTGGGTGTCGATCGCGGTGATCTTGCCCGGTGCGGCGGCCGCCACGTGGGTGAACATGGCCAAGGAAATGTCGAAGTGGTTGTTCGAATGTGAGCCCCAGGTCAGGCCCCAGTCGTTGCACATCTGCGCGACGCGTACCGAGCCGCTCATGGTCCAGAAGTGCGGGTCGGCCAGCGGGATGTCCACGGAATTCAGCTGGATGGTATGGCCCATCTGCCGCCAATCGGTTGCAATCATGTTGGTCGCGGTCGGCAGACCGGTGGCGCGGCGGAATTCGGCCATCACTTCGCGACCGGAATAGCCGTTCTCGGCGCCGCAAGGGTCTTCGGCGTAGGCCAGCACACCGTGCAGGTCCTTGCACAGGTCGATGGCTTCAGCCAGCGACCAGGCGCCGTTGGGGTCCAGGGTGATGCGCGCATCAGGGAAACGCTCGGCCAGCGCGCGGATCGCCTTGACCTCTTCGCGGCCCGGCAGCACGCCGCCCTTGAGTTTGAAATCCTTGAAACCGTAACGCTCGTAGGCCGCCTCGGCCTGACGCACGACGGTTTCCGGAGTCAGCGCTTCTTCGTTGCGCACGCGGAACCAGTTGTCGCTGGCGTTCGATTCGTCGCGGTAACCGAGGTCGGTCTTGTTGCGGTCGGCAATGAAGAACAGGTAGCCGAGCATCTCCACTTCGTCGCGCTGCTGGCCGTCACCGAGCAGTGCGGCTACCGGCACGCCGAGGTGCTGGCCGAGCAGGTCGAGCAGTGCCGACTCGATGGCGGTAATGGCATGAATGGCGATGCGCAGGTCGAAGGTCTGCAGGCCGCGGCCGGCGACGTCGCGATCAGCGAAGGCCTTGCGCGCCTGGTTCAGCAGCGCGTTGAAATTGCCGACCGACTGCCCGACGAGGATGGAACGGGCGTCTTCGAGGGTCTGGCGGATGGCTTCGCCACCGGGGACCTCACCAACTCCGGTGTTGCCGGCGCTGTCCTTGAGAATGAGGATGTTGCGGGTGAAATACGGACCATGGGCGCCGCTCAGGTTGAGCAGCATGCTGTCTTGGCCTGCGACCGGGACCACACGGAGCTCGGTGACGACCGGGGCACCGCTGTTTACCGAATTGTTCATGGGCGTCTCTCTATTGTTCTTATGGTCCGCTTTGCGGAGGTAACCAATCTGCTGGCCATGGAGCGCAACCCGCCGAAGCGCCAGGCCTCGAACGGGTTGCACCGCATGAAACCGGTGCTATCAGCCGATGTAGGTGGTCTTCACCGTGGTGTAGAACTCCTGGGCGTAGCGCCCCTGCTCGCGCGGGCCGTAGGACGAGCCTTTACGGCCACCGAAGGGCACGTGGTAGTCCACGCCAGCGGTCGGCAGGTTGACCATCACCATCCCGGCCTGGGAATGGCGCTTGAAGTGATTGGCATACTTCAGCGAGGTGGTGCAGATGCCGGCGGACAGACCGAACTCGGTGTCGTTGGCCATGGCCAATGCTTCGTCGTAGTCCTTGACCTTCACCACGTTGGCCACCGGGCCGAAGATTTCCTCGCGGCTGATGCGCATGTCGGCGGTGCTGTCGACGAACAGCGTCGGCGCCAGATAGTAGCCCTCGGTGCCGCAGCTCACGCGCTCGCCGCCGACAGCCAGGCGTGCGCCTTCCTGCTTGCCGATTTCGATGTATTTCAGGTCCTGGTCCAGCTGGGCCTGGGACACCACCGGACCGACGTCTACACCCTGCTCCAGGGCCGAACCGACCTTGATCTTCTTGATGCGCTCGATCATGGCTTCGACGAAACGGTCGTAGATGCCTTCGGTCACGATGATGCGGCTGGAAGCGGTGCAACGCTGGCCGGTCGAATAGAACGCGCTCTGGGTAGCCAGTTCGACCGCGGTGTTGAGGTCAGCGTCATCGAGGATGATCTGCGGGTTCTTGCCGCCCATCTCCAGCTGAACCTTGGCCTGACGGCCGACGCAGGTCGCCGCGATGCCGCGGCCGACGCCCACCGAACCGGTGAAGCTGACGCCGTCGACACGCTTGTCGTTGACGATGACCTCGCCCACTTCACGGCCCTTGCCCATCACCAGGTTGAACACACCGGCCGGGAAGCCCGCGCGCGAAATGATTTCCGCAATAGCCCAGGCGCAGCCCGGCACCAGATCGGCGGGCTTGATGACCACACAGTTGCCGTACGCCAGCGCCGGCGCGATCTTCCACGCCGGAATCGCGATCGGGAAGTTCCACGGCGTGATAAGACCGATCACACCCAGCGGCTCACGGGTGACCTCGACGCTAACGCCAGGGCGCACCGACTGCAGGGTTTCGCCCGCCTGGCGCAGGCACTCACCCGCGAAGAACTTGAAGATGTTGCCGGCACGAGCGACTTCGCCGATGGCTTCCGGCAGGGTCTTGCCCTCTTCGCGGGCCAGCAGATTACCCAGTTCTTCGCGGCGCGCGAGGATTTCCAGGCCGACCTTTTCCAGGGCATCGGCACGGGCCTGAATGCCGGAGGTTGACCAGGCCGGGAACGCCTTGCGGGCTGCGGCGATGGCGGCTTCGACCTGCGAAGCGTCTGCCTGGGCATACTCGCCGATCACATCCGAAAGGTCGGACGGGTTGATGTTGGCCTGGTAGCGGCTGCCCGCTACCCATTGGCCATCGATGTAGTTGTCATAACGCTTTGCGTCTGCCACGTAACGCTCTCCTTCATGAGGTCCGCCTAGTGCCCGACATATCTTTCGGACACTCGTTGCGGCGGTTGGGGCGAGTGATAGGTCCCGTGTGCGCTTACTGTGCGCCCTGCTTCTCGATCAGCGCCGCAAGTGCTTCGTACTCGTCCGGCCGCAGGTCGGTCAGCGGTGCGCGGACGGGACCAGCGTCGTACCCGGCGATCTTGGCACCGGCTTTGACGATGCTGACCGCATAGCCTTTGCAACGGTTGCGAATGTCGAGATACGGCAGGAAGAAATCGTCGATCAGCTTGCCAACGGTTTCGTCGTCGTTACGGGTAATGGCGGCGTAGAAGTCCATGGCCAGCTTCGGTACGAAGTTGAACACGGCCGACGAATAGACCGGCACCCCAAGAGCTTTATAGGCGGCGGCGTACACTTCTGCGGTCGGCAGACCACCCAGGTAGGTCAGGCGATCCCCCAGGCGACGGCGGATGGAGACCATCAGCTCGATATCGCCGAGGCCATCCTTGTAGCCGATGAGGTTCGGGCAGCGCTCGGCCAGTTGTTCGAGCAGCGGCGCGGTCAGGCGGCACACGTTGCGGTTGTAGACCACGACACCGATGTTCACTGACTTGCACACTTCTTCCACGTGCCGTGCAACACCTTCCTGGCTCGCTTCGGTCAGGTAGTGCGGCAGCAGCAGCAGGCCTTTGGCGCCGAGGCGCTCAGCTTCCTGAGCGTAGGCGATGGCCTGGCGAGTCGGACCGCCGACACCGGCAAGGATCGGAACCTGGCCGGCGCAAGTGTCCACGGCGGTCTTGATGATGTCCGGGTATTCCTGGGGGGTCAGCGAGAAGAATTCGCCGGTGCCGCCGGCCGCGAACAAGGCAGTCGCGCCATAAGGTGCCAGCCACTCCAGACGCTTGATATAGCCGGCACGGCTGAAGTCGCCCTGCTGGTCGAAATCGGTAACCGGAAAGGAGAGCAGACCAGACGAGAGGATGGCCTTCAGTTCTTGTGGGTTCATTGTTTGAGCATCCTGTGAAGCTATCGGTATTGAGGAAGGGGCCGCAGCCTTGAGATACGTTATCGTACAACTACAAGGTGCGCTACCGGTTTTAACGAATTTTCTTCCGCTCCTCGCTCGCATCCGTCGAACAGGGCTCGCCGCGGGGTAGCTGTCACCTCCGCCGCGGACTTGGCGAAATGCGCGCAGTACAAAAAGCATCGATGAAAGCCGGGGCAACCGAAACCCCGCATCGACCGAGCGGTCACACGGAACGATTTTTATGTTTCCGTCGTTTGACAACCACCCCATGCACTGATAAAAATTCAGCCAAGTCATACGACAACGTATGACAAAACAAACAGAGCTTAAAAAGCCATGCCTCATTCCGCGCACCGCTGCCCTGTAGCGCCCCTCTCTTCCACCGTTCTGCTGGTAAGTCGATCCGCTTGCGGTCGTGAAGACAGCCTTGCTAACAGCCCGATCGCCCCACTCTGTTCCAGGCGCTGCATGCGAGGGTTTGGCTGACGCTCCCCCTTCTCCGCCCCGTTCATTGAGCTCACAAGAACAACCAGGAGCCCGCGACTCGATGTCAGATATCAACGCAATTACCCCTGTCGTGACCCGGATGCAGGTCATCCCCGTGGCGGGCTACGACAGCATGCTGCTGAACCTCTGCGGCGCCCATGCGCCCTATTTCACCCGCAACCTGGTACTGCTCGAAGACAGCGCCGGGCGCAAAGGAATCGGTGAGGTACCCGGCGGCGAAGGCATCCGTCAGGCACTGGAACGCACCAAGGGGCTGGTCGTCGGCCAACAGGTCGGCCGCTACAACCGCATACTCAACACCCTGCGTCAGGCCATAGCGGGCGGCGCAGCGAAAGGGCCTCAGGCCACGCAGCACGAGGTGACCTCCGAAGCCGAGGCCGCGGTACTCAAGCAACCGCACGAGATCAACCTGCGCCTGGACAACGTCATCACCGCGGTCGAAGCCGCCCTCCTCGACCTGCTCGGCCAGCATCTTCAGGTGCCGGTCGCAGAGCTGCTCGGCAGCGGCCAGCAGCGCGACAGCGTGCCGATGCTCGCCTACCTCTTTTATATAGGCGACCGTACCCGCACCGACCTGCCCTATCTGGCCGGCACCGGGTCGGCCGATGACTGGTACCACCTTCGTCATCAGGAAGCGGTGACACCGGAGTCCATCGTCCGGCTCGCCGAGGCCGCGACTGCGCGCTACGGCTTCAAGGACTTCAAGCTCAAGGGCGGCGTGATGCGCGGCAGCGACGAGATGCAGGCCATCGCCGGCATCAAGGCGCGCTTTCCCGATTCACGCGTCACGCTGGACCCCAACGGCGCCTGGTCACTGGCCGAAGCCATCGAGCTTTGCCGCGGCCAAGGCCACATCCTGTCCTACGCCGAAGACCCCTGCGGCCCGGAGAACGGTTACTCCGGTCGCGAAATCATGGCCGAGTTCAAGCGTGCCACCGGCATTCCCACCGCCACCAACATGGTCGCGACCGACTGGCGGCAGATGGGCCACTCGCTGCGGCTGGAAGCTGTCGACATCCCGTTAGCCGATCCGCATTTCTGGACCATGCAGGGCTCGGTGCGGCTGGCGCAGATGTGCGAACAGTTCGGCCTGACCTGGGGTTCGCACTCCAACAACCACTTCGACGTGTCGCTGGCCATGTTCACCCATGCTGCTGCGGCTGCGCCGGGCAACATCACGGCCATCGACACCCACTGGATCTGGCAGGAAGGCCAGGAACGTCTGACCCGCGAGCCGCTGCAGATCGTCGGTGGCGCGGTACAGGTGCCAGACAAGCCGGGCCTCGGTATCGAGCCGGACATGGATCGGATCGCTGCTGCCCACGAGCTTTACAACAAGGTCGCCACCGGCGCCCGGGACGATGCCATGGCCATGCAATACCTGGTGCCTGGCTGGAAGTACGACCCCAAGCAACCGAGCCTGGGCCGTCGATAACCAGAACAGTACAAATGAAGCGCCGCAACCCCACCCACGGAGAGACCCAACAATGAAAAAAGCTATCAGCGCCTCCCTCGTTTCCGCCCTGCTGGCCACCGCAGTCAGCGGTGCCTATGCCGCCGAGACCGAGTGGCCGACTCGCCCTGTGCAGGTCGTGGTGATTGCCAATGCCGGCGGCGATACCGACTTCAATGCCCGCACCATGGCCAAGTACTTCACCAAGCTCACCGGCGAAGCGATGGTCATCACCAACGTCGCCGGCGGCGGTGGCACCCTGGCAGCCGAACAGGTCAAGCAGGCCGACCCGGACGGCAACACCATTCTCTTCACCCATACCGGCCAGTTGATCGTCAACGAAGTCGCCGGCCTGACCGAAGACAGCCTCGATGCATTCGACATCTGCTGCATCGCCGGCGTCGACAAGGGCACCGTATTCGTCGCGTCGAAGAGTTCGGGCCTGAAATCGCTGGAAGACCTGATCTCCAAATCCAAGGCCGAGCCGAGCAGCGTCACCTACGGCACGGAAATGGGCAGCTATTCGCACCTGCAGGGCCTGATGTTCGAGGGCCTCACCGATACCAAACTGAAGATGGTCGACGCCGGCACCGTGTCCGAGAAGGTCGTCGCGCTGTTGGGTGACCGTATCGACCTGGCGGCCATCAGCTACGGCTCGGTGCAGGATTACGTGAAGAGTGGCGAGATGGTCGCTCTGGGCCAGCCCAACGACGAACGCAATCCCTTGCTCGGCGACGTACCGACCTTCAAGGAGCAGGGTGTCGATTTCGTGATGGAGAAACCCTACGTCGTTGCGTTCCCGGACGGCACCGATCCGGCCATCATCGAGAAGATGGCGGGCATCGTGAAGCAGATCACCGAGATGCCCGAGTATGAGGAAGAGCTGCGCAAGACCTTCAAGCAGCCGGTCAGCTATTTTGACACCAACCAGTCGATCGACCGCCTGAAGAACACTCGCGAGGACTTCATGCAGTACAAGGATCAGCTGCGCCAGGGCAAAAAATAAGCACCGCAACACGATGCCGGGCGCGGTCACCGCGTCCGGCAGCCTTTCCTCTGAATCGAGAGTTGTCCCATGGATACCTACAAGAGAAAGGAGTTACTGGTCGGAGCCCTGATGCTGGGCGCCGGCCTGTTCTACCTGTTCCTGACCATCAATCTTCCGCGCAAAGGTTTCATTGACGCTTCCACCGTCCCGTACGTCTTGTCCGTCGGACTCTGTCTGCTGGGTATATTGCAGCTCCTGACCGCAACCCGGGCGACGCATCCGCCCGTCGATCCCGATGCCGATGCCGACCCCTCTGCCGGAACGCCACCGGACTATCCAACGGTATTCAAGACGCTGGGCCTGATCGCCGTGTATGTCGCCCTGCTGCAAAAGGTGGGCTTTCCGATCATGACCGTGCTGTATCTCTATGCGCAGTTCATCGTGATCACACCGCGCGAACAGAAGATCAACCACATCACCTACATCGTCATCGCAGTCGTCACCTCCGCTGTGATCTTTTTCACCTTCCGGCAGGGCTTCGATCTGATGCTCCCGACCGGCTTTCTGAAATTCTAGGAGGCGGCCATGTTCGAACTTCTGCAGGCCGGTTTCGGTGCGGTTTTCTCGCCCTACATATTCATCCTGATCACGCTTGGCGTCGCGGTCGGCATCGTCTTTGGTGCCGTCCCCGGACTTTCGGCGACCATGGCCATCGCCTTGTGCTTGCCACTGACCTACACCATGGGGCCAGCCGCTGGCTTGTCATTGCTGGTCGCACTGTTCATCGGTGCAACCTCCGGCGGCCTGATTTCGGCGATTCTGCTGAAGATCCCGGGTACGCCCGCCTCCATCGCCACGACCTTCGACGGCGGGCCGATGATGGAGAAAGGCGAAGGCCTGAAGGCCTTGGGCGTCGGTGTGGTGTTTTCCTTCATCGGCACGGTGTTCAGTATCGTTGCACTGATGTCGATCGCGCCTTCGCTGGCCAAGATCGCCTTGCGCTTCGGGCCGCACGAATACTTCTCCATCGCGATCTTCTCGTTGACGCTGATCGCCACGCTGTCCACCGGCTCGCTGCTCAAGGGCATCTATGCCGGCACCCTGGGGTTCGCGTTTTCCACCGTAGGGATCGCGCCGGTCGATGCCATTCGCCGCTTCACCTTCGACTCGCCCAACCTCAACGGCGGTTTTGCAATGCTCACGGTGATGATCGGCATGTTCGCCGTGGCCGAGGTGATCAAGATCGCCGAAACAGGCAAGGCCGCGCACAAGAGCAAGATCGCGTCGGTCAGCATGAAGGGCGTCAAGGGCTTCGGCTTCTCCATGAAGGAGTTCTTCGGCCAGATTCCCAATGCGTTTCGCTCGTCGCTGATCGGCATCGGGATCGGCATATTGCCGGGCATCGGCGCCGGCACTTCGAACATCGTCTCCTACATCATCGCCAAGAAGCGCTCCAAGCATCCCGAGCAGTTCGGCAAGGGTGCCGTGGACGGCGTGGTGGCGAGCGAAACCGCCAACAACGCCGGTATTGGCAGCGCCATGATCCCGCTGATGACCCTTGGCATTCCCGGCGACACCGTGACGGCGATCCTGCTCGGTGGCTTCATGATTCACGGCATCCAGCCCGGCCCTCTGTTGTTCGTCAGCCAGGGCGCGTTGGTGTACACCATTTTCGCGGCGCTGATTCTCGCCTCGGTGATGATGCTGGTACTGGAGTTCTACGGCCTGCGGATGTTCATCAAGCTGCTGGCGGTACCCAAGCACATCCTGCTGCCGATCATCCTGGTGCTCTGCGTGGTGGGTGCGTTCGGGTTGAGTAGCCGCGTGTTCGACGTCTGGACCATTCTCCTGTTCGGCCTGATCGGCTATGGCTTTGTCAAAGGCGGTATGCCAGCGGCGCCGTTCATCATCGGTTTCATCCTCGGCCCGATGGCCGAAACCAACCTGCGTCGCGGGCTGATGCTGTCTGACGGCAACTTCATGGGCTTTCTCACCAACCCCATCTCGGCGGCCTTCCTGGCGCTGGCCCTGCTGTCGGTGCTCTGGCATCTGTTCAGCGCACTGCGTGGCCGCAAAAGCGCGGTTGAAAAACTGCAAAGCGCTTGACCCTCTGGCGCTCGTGCAAGCGAGCGCCACCAGGCAATACCGCGCCCTGGCGCGGTTCTGCCTCATCCACGCTGGCCTATCTCGACGTCTGACCGTGTCCACCCTGCCACCCGCTCATGCAGGCTCAAGCCCAGGCCTGGCTGGTCTGGCACGATCATCTGGCCGTCACGTATCTCCAGCCGTTCGTTGAACGCGGGCTCCAACCATTCGAAGTGTTCGACCCAGGTCTGGTGCTCGTAGGCCGCCGCCAGGTGCAAGTGGATTTCCATGACGAAGTGCGGCGCCATGATCATGCCGCGTTGTTCCGCGGCCTGGGCGACCTTGAGGAACGGTGTGATGCCGCCCAGGCGTGGCGCGTCGTGCATGATCACATCGACCGCGCCGCTGTCGACATACCCCAGGGCCTCGGCGGCGCTGGTAAGCATCTCGCCGGTACCGATGGGCGTATCCAGTTGCGTGGCCAGCGCGGCGTGCCCGGCAACGTCATGGGCGTCGAGCGGCTCCTCGATCCATTCCAGTTGGTACTGCTCCAGCGTGCGCCCCATACGCAATGCGGTAATGCGATCCCATTGCTGGTTGACGTCCACCATCAGCGGCACCTCGTCGCCCAGGTGCTTGCGCACCGCCTCGACCCGCTGCAGATCGCGACGCCTGTCCGGTTGCCCGACTTTCATCTTCACGCCGCCTATGCCGCGCTCGCGCGACTGCGTCGCCTTGTCGATGAGCTCTTCGATCGAGGCCTGCAAATAGCCGCCCGAGGTGTTGTAGCAGCGCACCGAGCTGCGCTGCGCGCCCAGTAATTTGGACAGTGGCAGCGCCGCGCGCCGTGCCTTGAGGTCCCACAAGGCGGTGTCGAACGCGGCAATGGCTTGCGCTGCAACGCCACCCCGCCCTACCGAAGCACTGGCCCAGGCCAGCTTGCTCCAGAGTCGGGCGATGTCATTGGGGTCTTCACCGATCAGCAAGGGGGCAAGTTCCTGGGCGTGGGCATATTGCGCCGGCCCGCCGGTGCGCAAGCTGTAGCTGAAGCCCAGCCCGGCGTGCCCCTGTGCAGTTTCGATGTCGGCAAACAACAGGCTGACCGAGGCCAGTGCCGATTGCCGGCCGGTGGCCACCTTGGCATCGCTGACGGTATGCGCCAGCGGAAGCTCCACCGAGCGCAAGCGGATCCAGGTGATGCGGTCAGGGCTGTAGGCTTTCATGTCCACCTTCATCGGTCTCGGTATGCAGGCAGGCATGATGGACGTTGCGATTGATGCAGGGCTAATCTAATCAGCCACTTGATTGATACCGGAAATGGATCAATGTTCGATCTGGCGCAACTTCGATGTTTTACCGCTCTGGCAACGGAGCTGAATTTTCGTCGCGCCGCCGAGCGCCTGCACATGACCCAGCCGCCGCTGAGCCGGCAGATCCAGTTGCTGGAACATCAACTGGGCGTCGTCCTGTTTACCCGCAGTACCCGTGCGGTTGCCCTGACCGCTGCGGGTCGTGCCTTCTTTGTCGAAGCGCAGGCGCTGCTCGAACAGGCCCAGCGGGCGGCGCGGACGGCTCGGCTGATTGCGTTGGGTGAAAGCGGGAGCGTGAGCATCGGCTTCGTTGCCAGTGCGGTCTACGACTTCCTGCCTCGGGTCGTGGCCCAGGCCAGGCGCGACCGCCCCGGTGTGCAGATCGCGCTCCAGGAGATGACCACGTTCGAGCAGTTGCAGGCCCTGCACACGCGGCGCATCGATCTGGCCATCGTGCGGGCGCCGCTGAACCAGCCGGGACTGATCAGCGAGCGTCTGGTATGCGAGCCCTTCGTCTTGGCCGTGCACGACGAGCATCCGTTGGCACGGCTTGAACCGCTCGAACTGGCGGCATTGCACGGCCAGCCGCTCATCATGTATTCGCATGCCGCCTGGCAGCCGTTCAATGAGCTGCTTACCGGCATGTTTCGCGCAAGCGGCGTGCAACCGGACTATGTAGAGTCGCTGGGTACCACCTTGACCATTCTGTCGCTGGTCAATGTCGGCATGGGCCTGGCCCTGGTGCCGCGCAGCGCCAGCGCGGTGAGCTTCGAGCGGGTGCGCTGGCGTGCGCTCGAACTGCCAACAGGCGTGCACAGCGAGCTGCATCTGGTCTGGCGCGACGACAACGACAACCCCGCCGTCGACGCGCTACGTGAAGCGGTTCGCCATGCCGCCAGCGAAACCACTCAGCGCCGCTGACCTACCTCGGCCTGCTGTACTGTCCAGCCGGCCACCCGCTCGCTCAGGCTCAAGCCCAGCCCGGGGCGGTTGGGTACCAACATCCGCCCGTCACGCATCTCCAGCCGCTCCTCGAACAAAGGTTCCAGCCACTCGAAATGCTCGACCCATGGCTCACGAATATGGGTCGCCGCCAGGTGCACGTGCAGTTCCATGGCGAAGTGCGGCGCCAATGTCATGCCGGCCTGCTCGGCCAGGGTCTGTATCCGCAGATAGGGCGTGATGCCGCCCACGCGCGGGGCATCCGGCATCAGGAAGTCGGCCCCGCGCTGACGAATGAACTCCCAGTGTTCAGCCGGGCTGGTGAGCATCTCGCCCGTCGCGATGGGCGTATCGAACTGGCGCACCAGTTCGGCGTGCCCTTCGGCGTCGTAACAATCCAGAGGCTCCTCGATCCACACCAGATCGAAGGGTTCCAGACGTCGACACATGCGGCGCGCGGTCGGCCGGTCCCACTGCTGGTTGGCATCGACCATCAGTGGAAATGCTTCGCCCAGGTGCTGGCGCACCGTGCCGACCCGGTGCAGATCCAGCGCCCAGTCCGGCTGGCCGACCTTGAGTTTGATTCCGCCGATGCCCTTCTCCCTCGAGAGGTCAGTGTTCTTCAAGAGCTGATCCAATGGCGTGTGCAAGAAGCCGCCAGAGGTGTTGTAGCAACGCACCGAGTCACGCTGCGCACCCAGCAGGCGCGCCAGCGACAGCCCGGCACGGCGGGCCTTGAGGTCCCACAGGGCCACGTCGAAGGCGCCGATCGCCTGGGTCGCCAACCCGCTACGGCCCACCGAGGCACCCGCCCAACAGAGCTTGTCCCAGAGCTTGGCGATATCGCTGGGGTTCTCACCGATGAGGTTGGGCGCCACCTCCAGGGCATGGGCAAACTGCCCTGCACCGCCGGCGCGCTTGGAGTAACTGAAACCCAGGCCTTGGTGCCCATCTCGGGTTTCGATTTCGGCGATCAGGATGGCGATTTCGGTCATCGGCTTCTGCCGGCCGGTGAGCACCTTCGCGTCGCTGATCGGGTTGGCCAGCGGCAAGGCCACCGAGCGCAGGCGCAGCCAGGCGATGCGGTCGTCGTCGGCGCAGACGGTTGCGGGCGTGTGGTTCATGGAACCTCCTCGAATGGAACCGACGCACCGCCCGCGCCAGGTGCGACGCGGTCTACACGGCCGTCGGAAAATGGACAGCCCGGTTCAGCCTATGATGATTGCGCAATCATTCAAGCCCCGATTTCGTCAGGCGCTGTCACGGACGATCAGCTCGAAACCGACATCCAGGCGCAACGGATCGCGCGCCAGGGCAGGCGCGTCGATGCGGGCCAGCAACGCTTCGGCAATGGCTCGGCCAATCCGCGGGCTATCGACGCGTACGGTGGTCAGCGGAGGATGGCTGTACGCCGCGCTGGACAGATCTCCAAAGCCCATCACGGCCAGGTCCTCAGGCACAGCCAGCCCGCGACTGGCCGCCTCCGCCAGCACGCCCTGGGCCAGGGTGTCGGAACTGCAGACCACCACCTCGCCAGCCGCATGGCGCGCCAGCAAACGACACAGGCCCTGCCGCCCGACAGCCAAGGTCGCCGGCGCCGGCAGAACCTCCATGGCGATGGGTTCGGCGCCCTGCCCGGCCATCGCCTCGATCAGGCTGCGACAACGCCTCAGCCCACGGGGATCGTCGATGCTCACCACCGACACGCGCCGGTAGCCTTTATCCAGCAGGTACCGGGCCACGGTTCGGCCCACCGCCTCGTGCGAAAAGCCCACCAGCATGTCCAAGGGACGCTCACACAGGTCCCAGGCCTCGACCACCGGAATGCCCACCCGTGCCAGGCATTCACGGCTGTAGCGAGTATGTTCGGTTCCGGTCAGGACGATACCGTCTGGTCGTCGACCCAACACGGCTTCAAGCAGCGCTTGTTCCTGTTCAGCGCTGTAGCCGGTCAGACCGAGCAGTGTCTGATAGCCCGCCTCGGCCAGGCGATCGGTGAGCGCCTGCACGGTGTCGGCGAAGATCGAGTTGGCGATCGTCGGCAGGAAGATCGCCACCAGCCGGCTGCGGCGGCTGGCCAAGGCACCAGCGGCCAGATTGGGCACATAGCCGGTCAGCCTGACGGCTGCCAACACCCGTTTGCGCGTGGCATCGGTAACCAGTTCCGGCCGGCCCAGTGCACGCGAAACGGTGATCGGCGATACGCCCGCGACCTTGGCCACGTCGATCAGCCTGGGCGCGCTGGTTGGCTGCCGGTCGAGTTGTTTTCTTTTCATGGCGACTGACCGTTTCCTCATGACTTGAGCCCTGGCGCGAGCTTGGCGTCTGGGCGGGCTGGGCATTGCTGTGGCGACGTGGTCATCATACAACCTAAAGCCCTTCTTTCGTCTTGCCCTGCCGTGATCGCGCCAGATGCCTTACTCGACTTTAGTGGTATGTGCTTGCCCGAGCGCGACGGCTAGCGTGAGGCCACCAAACAACCCGCAGAATCGCTTATATCCAGCTATTACGCCGCTCTCAGCGGCGCAGCAGGCTATTGTTCGAGGTCTATGCTGACGTCCAGGCAGCATGGAAACGGCCGCGCCGACAGTTGACAAAGCCCGAGGGCGAGCGAAATAATCAGCGCAAGTCATCCGACAACCGATGACATCAAAAACAATAAGCGATGGGCAGACCACAATGACAAGCACGACGACCACACCCACACCCCTCAACCGCCTCCTGCTGACAGGCGCTGCAGGAGGATTGGGCAAGGTGTTACGCGAAACGCTTCGCCCCTACGCCAACATCATTCGCCTCTCCGATATCGCCCCCATCGATCCGCCAGCCGGCCCTCACGAAGAAGTGGTTCAGTGCAACCTGGCCGACAAGGCCGCCGTGCATGCCTTGTGCGAAGGTGTCGATGCCATTGCGCATTTCGGTGGTGTCTCGGTCGAGCGCCCCTTCGAAGAAATTCTCGAAGCCAATATCAAGGGCGTCTTTCACATCTACGAAGCCGCTCGTCGTCACGGCATCAAGCGTGTGATCTTCGCCAGCTCCAACCATGTGATCGGGTTCTACAAGCAGACCGAGAAGATCGACGCCAGTGTCGCCCGCCGCCCTGACAGCTACTACGGATTGTCCAAGTCCTATGGCGAAGACATGGCCAGCTTCTACTTCGATCGCTACGGCATCGAAACCGTCAGCATCCGCATCGGCTCTTCCTTCCCCGAGCCACTCAACCGCCGAATGATGGCGACCTACCTAAGCTACCGCGACCTCACCGACCTCATTGGCCAATCGCTGTTTACGCCCGACGTCCGCCATACCGTGGTCTACGGCGCCTCGGCGAACCGCGACGTCTGGTGGGACAACCACCTGGCCGCACACTTGGGCTTCGAGCCGAAAGATAGCTCCGAGGTTTTCCGCGACAAGATCGAACAGCAGCCACCGTACGCGCCGAATGACCCAGCGCTGATCTACCAGGGCGGCGCCTTCTGCGAGGCTGGGCCGTTCGAAGACTGAGCCGCACGCCACGCCGCGAAAAACAACAAGAGAGTCGCCATGGCAAACCAAGCAGAACTGATCGTCGATGCCCGGAACGCTACCGGGGAAAGCCCGGTCTGGGTCGCCTCCGAGCAAGCCCTCTACTGGGTCGACATTCCCAATCGCCAATTGCTGCGCTGGAAAGCCGCTGACGCTTCGGTGACCCGATGGACCGGCGAGCAGATGATCGCCTGCATCGCACGCCGCGAGGGAAGCGCGAATCGCTGGGTCGCCGGCATGGAGGACGGTGTCTTCGACATCGTTCCGCAGGATGACGGCACGCTTGCCGCGACCCGCCTCACCCAGGTGCAGCATGCACATGCCGGCATGCGCTTCAATGACGGTCGCTGCGACCGCCAGGGGCGCTTCTGGGCCGGCACCATGGTCATGGACATGGCAGCAGGCGTTTCGGCCGGCAAGCTGTATCGCCTCGACGGTTCAACCGACGACGAATCGAGCCAGGCCCGCCTGCAGGATTTCGTGGTGCCCAACGGCCTGGCCTTCAGCCCGGACGGTCGCACCCTGTACCTGTCCGACTCCCACCCCAGCGTGCAAGCCATCTGGGCCTTCGATTACGACATCGACACTGGCATACCGAGCAATCGCCGGCTGTTTGTCGATATGAAGGAGCACCCCGGCCGCCCCGACGGAGCGGCGGTAGACGTCGATGGCTGCTACTGGATCTGCGGCAACGACGCCGGGCTGATCCATCGCTTCACGCCGGACGGCCGCCTCGATCGCTCTCTGCAGGTACCGGTCAAGAAGCCCGCCATGTGCGCTTTTGGCGGGCCTGGCCTGGATACTTTGTTCGTCACATCCATTCGTCCAGTCGGCGACCTGACCGACCAACCATTGGCCGGCGGGGTCTTCGCGCTGCAAGCCGGCGTCGCCGGACTGGAGGAACCTCGTTTTCACTGACGCTTCACCCCAAGGACAGGCTCGGGTTGACCGGCCTTGACGCTTCGCAACGCTGCAAACCAACAACAACAAGACGGAGATTCACATGAACTTCAAACGCAAGTTGCTCATCGCGGCACTCCCCCTCGCGTTCTGCTTGTCGAGCACCGCTCACGCGGCCATGACACTCAAGATCGCTGAGATTCATCCCGCCGGTTACCCCACCGTGGTCGCTCAAGAGCACATGGGCGAGAACATCGAAAAGGCCACCGACGGCGAGCTCAAGTTCCGCATGTTCTCCGGCGGCGTACTGGGTTCGGAAAAGGAAGTCGTCGAGCAGGTCCAGATCGGTGCCGTGCAGATGACCCGTGTCAGCCTGGGCACGCTCGGTCCGGTGGTCCCGGATGTAAACGTGTTCAACATGCCGTTCGTGTTCCGCGATCATGAACACATGCGCAAGGTCATCGATGGCGAAATCGGTCAGGAGATCCTCGACAAGATCACCAACTCCGAATTCAACATGGTCGGCCTGGCGTGGATGGACGGCGGCGTTCGCAACCTCTACACCAAAAAGCCGGTACGCAGCCTCGAAGACCTCAAGGGCATGAAGATCCGAGTCATCGGTAACCCGATGTTCATCGAGACCTTCAACGCATTGGGTGCCAGCGGCATCGCCATGGACACCGGTGAGATTTTCAGTGCGCTGCAAACCGGTGTGGTCGATGGCGCGGAGAACAATCCGCCGACTATGCTCGAGCACAACCACTTCCGTAGTGCCAAGTACTACACCCTGACCGGCCACCTGATCCTCCCCGAGCCGATCGTGATTTCCAAGGCCACCTGGAACAAGCTCACGCCCGAGCAGCAGGAGATCGTCAAGAAGTACGCCAAGGAAGCGCAGTTCGAAGAGCGCAAGCTGTGGGACGAAAAGACCGCCAGCAGCGAAGCCAAGCTCAAGGAAGCCGGCGTCGAGTTCATCGAGGTGGACAAGAAGCCCTTCTTCGATGCTACCGCTCCGATTCGTGAGAAGTACGGCGCGCCCTATGCCGACCTGATCAAGCGTATCGAAGCGGTCCAGTGATTCGTTCTCTTTGAAAAACTCGCGGCGGCGGGCCTGCACCGCCGCCGCGCTTGTGGTGAACCTGATGAAAAACACGCTGCTGCGCGTCAACGACGCGATCTACATGACCTGCGTATGGGTAGCTGGCCTGGCCATCGTGGTCATGTCCATGATCATCCCCTGGGGGATCTTCGCGCGCTACGTGCTGGGCACTGGGGCCGGTTGGCCAGAACCCGTAGCCATCCTGCTGATGGTGATCTTTACCTTTCTCGGCGCTGCCGCCAGTTACAGGGCCGGCGCGCATATGGCCGTGAGCATGTTCACCGATCGCCTGCCGCCGTTTTTGCACCGCCACGTCGAGTTAGTGGTGCAGATTCTGATGGGCATCATCTGTCTGTTCATGGCCATCTGGGGCGTGAAGCTGTGTATCGCGACCTGGAACCAGTTCATGAGTACGCTGCCGACCTTGCGCGTCGGGATTACCTACTCGCCGATTCCGATTGGTGGCGCCATCACGCTGCTGTTCGTGCTCGAACGGCTGTTATTTGGCGACCAGAGCAAGCGTCGCGTCGTTGATTACGAATTCGTTGAAAACAGCAAGGAGGCCGTGTAATGGACGCACTGATTCTGCTCGGCAGCTTTGCCATCCTCTTTCTGTTGCGTATGCCGGTGGCCTACGCCCTGGGTTTGTCCGCACTGATCGGCGCCTGGTGGATCGACATTCCGTTCGATGCGGTGATGATTCAGGTCGCTGGCGGCGTCAACAAGTTCTCGCTGCTGGCCATCCCCTTCTTCGTGCTGGCGGGCGCGATCATGGCCGAAGGCGGCATGTCCCGCCGGCTGGTGGCGTTCGCCGGTGTGCTGGTCGGTTTCGTTCGTGGCGGACTGTCGCTGGTCAATATCATGGCCTCGACCTTCTTCGGCGCCATCTCCGGCTCGTCTCTGGCTGACACCGCCTCGGTGGGCTCGGTACTGATTCCGGAAATGGAGAAGAAGGGCTACCCGCGCGAGTTCTCCACCGCGGTCACGGTCAGTGGCTCGGTGCAGGCGCTGCTCACCCCACCCAGCCACAACTCGGTGCTCTACTCGCTGGCAGCTGGCGGAACGGTATCGATTTCCTCGCTGTTCATCGCCGGCATCGGCCCTGGGCTGCTGCTGAGCGCGGTGATGATGAGCATGTGCCTGCTGTTCGCTCGGGCGCGCAACTATCCCAAGGGAGAGGTCATTCCGCTGCGCCAGGCGTTGAAGATCTGCGCCGAAGCGCTCTGGGGCCTGATGACCATGGTCATCATTCTCGGCGGCATCCTCTCGGGCGTCTTCACCGCGACCGAGTCCGCGTCGATCGCCGTGGTCTGGGCGTTCTTCGTGACCATGTTCATCTACCGCGACTACAAGTGGCACGAGCTGCCGAAACTGCTGCACCGCACCGTGCGCACCCTGTCGGTGGTGATGATCCTGATCGCCTTCGCCGCCAGCTTCGGCTACATCATGACCCTGATGCAGATCCCGTCGAAGATCACCACGCTGTTCCTGACGCTGTCAGACAACCGCTACGTGATCCTGATGTGCATCAACCTGATGCTGCTGGTGCTGGGCACGCTGATGGACATGGCGCCGTTGATTCTGATCCTCACACCGATCCTGATGCCAGTCATCACCGGCATTGGAGTCGACCCGGTGCACTTCGGCATGATCATGCTGGTCAACCTCGGTATCGGGCTGATCACGCCACCGGTCGGTGCGGTACTCTTCGTTGGCGCAGCGATTGGCAAAGTGACCATCGAGAATACCGTGAAGGCGCTGCTGCCCTTCTATATCGCGCTGTTCATGGTGCTTCTTGCGGTCACGTACATTCCCGCCATTTCCCTCTGGCTGCCGAGCATGGTGCTCTGACAGTCCTCGGCGCAGGAATGAGGACGCCGCCCACCCGGGCGGCGTTTTGCTTTGCACGCCAGGAAATGATTCACAAACCATCGACATGAATAGTGCCGACGCCAAAACGGATGGCCCAGGCCAGGACTGACCTCATGCAAACTGCTGCGCCATTTCCACGCCATATCGCCGTACTGATTCTGGCCACGCTGGCCTGCTCGTTCGCCGGCAACCATATCGCTGCCCGCATCGCGTTCGATCACGACACCGGCCTGCTGCTGGCCATGCTTTGCCGTGCCGGCGTCACGCTGTTGGTCTTGAGCGGATTGGTGTTCTGGCGGCGCGAATCCCTGCGTCTGAGCGGCGCCACCTGGCGTTGGCAGATCCTGCTCGGCCTGCTGATCGCGGTTCAGAGCTTCTGCATCTATTCGGCCGTGGCGCGTATCCCCGTTGCGCTGGCTCTTTTGGTGGTCAATCTTTCGCCCATCATGCTTGCGCTGCTGACCTGGGCGCTAGGTGGGCCACGGCCGAGCCGCCAGGCGCTGGCAATCATGAGCATGATCCTGTTCGGTCTGGTGTTGGTACTCGACGTTCCGGCACGCTTGCTCAGCAGCGAGGCACCGGATGGGCAGTGGACCGCCGGTGTTCTGTTCAGCCTGACCGCCGCCGCGGTGTTTGCCGTGGCGCTGTGGGTGACCGAGCACAAGCTATCGAAAATGGCCGGCTCGGTTCGCAGCATGCTGACGCTGATCGTAGTGTTCACGGCGTCTACCCTGCTCGGTGCCAGCGGCCTGATACCGGGCGGTTTGAGCCTACCCAGCGCCACCGCCGGTTGGGTTGCGCTGGGGTGCCTGGTGTTGCTCTACGGGGCGGCGTTCTCGACGCTGTTCATTTTCATGCCGCGTCTGAACATCGCGCGCAATGCACCGGTGATGAACATGGAGCCGGTTGCCGGCATGCTGTTGGGCTGGCTGGTATTGGGCCAATTACTCGGCCCCTGGCAGGTGCTGGGCGGCCTGATCGTGGTCAGCGGGATCGTTCTGCTGGCCTACCGCAAGCACTGAGGGAAGGGAAAACAGCAACGAGCGAACCGGCGCGCAAGCTTTGTCGTGTCGGGCCGCCGTCTGACAGGACGGTGAGCGGTTGCAGGGATCAGCAAAGCGCCCGGACAGCCTCGCTGGTTGGACAGGTCCCGAACGCAAGGCCAGCCGTACGACGGCGGCCTCTCACTGTAACGTACGGCGTTGGTCAGCCCTGCTCGACCTTGTCGGTCTCGGCCTCTTCGTGCGCGTGGCGCAGCCGCTCGCGGCTGTTGGTTAAATGCAGGCGCATCGCGGCGCGAGCGGATTCAGCATCCTGCCGGGCGATCGCATCATAGATCTGCTCATGCTCACGCCCGAGACGCTGCTGGTAGTGCGGCTGATCGTCATGCGCGAGACGCGCCGAGTTCAGGCGGCTACGCGGAATGATCGCGGTGCCCAGATGGTTCATGATGTCGGTGAAATAGCGATTGCCGGTCGCCTCGGCGATCTGCAGGTGGAACTGGAAGTCCGACACCGCCGCCTCGCTCGAGAGCGCGGCGCTCTGCTGCAACGAGTCGAGAAATGCCCGCATCGCTGCCAACTGCTCAGGGGTCCGACGCGTTGCCGCCAACCCGGCCGATTCGACCTCGAGGCTGATACGCAACTCGAGAATGGCCAATACATCGCGCAAGGTGCCGATGGTCGCCGGATCGATACGAAGCCCGGTGGTACTGGGCGTATCGAGCACGAAGGTACCGATACCATGGCGGGTTTCCACCAAGCCCGAGGCCTGCAGACGGGAAATAGCCTCGCGTACTACCGTCCTGCTCACACCCTGCGCCTGCATGATGGCTGACTCGGTAGGCAGCTTGTCGCCACGCTTGATGACCCCGTCGCGTATTTGCTGAGACAGCTCGGTCACCAGTTCCTGGGCAAGGCTGCGGTGCTTTCGGCGAGCGCGTGGCTGAGCGATCTGGTTTTCCATGACGCATCGATCTCTATGTGAAGCGAAGTAAGCCGTATCATAGCCCAGTAGTTGTACGATAACTATCGGCCTTCAGTACATAGGCCTCGACCTCGCGTCCGAAACCCGCCGCGCCCGCAACTGGCTCCTATACTGACGAGGCCACCCTCTCAGGAGACCGACATCATGCGCCGCCTTGTGCTTACTTTCGCCGCCGCCCTCATCAGCACCCCGCTCTGGGCAATGCATTGCCCAATGGACATGGCGAAGATCGACGAACAGCTGAAAACCAATCCGCCGAGCGACCCGGCCATCCTCACCAGGGTGCAAGCCCTGCGTGCCGAAGGCGAAAAGCTCCATAACGCCGGGGATCATGAGCAGTCGCTCAAGGTATTGGGAGAAGCCGAAGAGCTGCTCGGGATGAAAAACGAATAGTGCTACCCGTCCCTGCCGAGCGGTTGCCGTGTGGGCGGCCGCTCGGCAGGGACGGGCGGCGTCGCGGTCAGTCCGCCACGCAGCGAATACGCAGCTCCTTGCGATCGAAATTCTCTTCGCTACTCAACGTCTCGTAGCCCGCCGGGCAGGCTCGTTGCGCCTGGGTCTCACAGCCGGGTTGCCCGGCGACTTTGGTACAAGCGAAGACGTACTCATCGCTCCCGTCGGCAGGAGGAACGTGCTCGATGGCGCTGCAACCGGCCAGAAGAGCCAGGCCGGCAATCACACCGTATGGCTTGATCAGATTATTCATTGTCAGTCCGAACATGATGCAGGTGGAACGAGACACCCTGGTCGAACGCGATCCGGAACAGACACGCTTAGTTCGTAGGGCGCCTCGCCGATTGCAGAGAGACGAAGCGTGATGAGCATTTGCCGTGCGACGCTCAGGCACCATCAAAGCTTGCTCAGCACTATGAACGGTCCCGCGCGAGGGGTATCGCAAGCAAGTGGCAACCAGACCTAGCGCGGGTTGGGCGTGTCGTCCATTTCGGCGTTGTCGACATCGATGTCTGGCGCTTCGCGCTCGATCGGAACGCCATCCGCACGATCCCGCGGTCGGCCCAGTTCGTTATTCGGCAATTCATCGACGCCCGCCTGGTCATCCGGGTTCACGTCGGTGCGCCCGGGGCTCAGTGGCGGTGCGGAGCCAGGAATCACCACGCCGTCATCGTCGCTTTCAGCGCGGCCGTTCGTAGGGAATGCGCCCTGCGGTTTCTGATCGTCTCGCTCGGTACTCATGTCTCACCTCTTCGTTACCCGTACAGATAGGAGGATCGACAGGCGTGTGCGTTCAGGCAGACAGGTTGCCGTTGGTCAAATACGAACTTGCGGACCGCAGAAACGAAAAAACCGGCTGCAGAGGCCGGTCTTCAAGAGATTACGATATCGTCACGCCGATGGTGCCCGGAGCGGGAATCGAACCCGCATACCCTTTCGGATGAGGGATTTTAAGTCCCTTGCGTCTACCAGTTTCGCCATCCGGGCAGGACGGTGAACGCGATGCTCCATCGCGGCGCAGGACTATAACCAGCCACCCGTCCAGGTGCAACCCGAACGACACTGAACATACAACGAGCTTCGCGTGATGTGCATCAGCGCAGACAACCACCACCGCGAGCGCGGTGGCAACGTGGTTTTTCAATGCTGGCGACGCAGGCCGACGATCAGCCAGAACACCAGACCAAGGACAGGAAACAGTGCGATGCCGATCGCCCACAGAGCTTTGGCGCCAACCGTACGATCGCTCTTGAAAACGCTGACGATAGCGAGCAGATCCAGTGCGATGACAATCACGGCAGCCGCTATAGCCAAGTAACTTACTGCATCCGACATACCCTGCTCCTCGTTGGCCTCTGTGCGTGAGGCCACGAGCAAGCCGGTACAGTTCCGTTTTCAGGCTTCGGCAAGCCGCACCGCGCCGCTATCGACCGCCGGTGCATTCGACTGACCCGCCGTGCGCCAAATCGAAGGCATAAAAAAACCGCAAGCTTGCGCTTGCGGTTTCTTTACTAATGGAGGCCGATGTCGGAATCGAACCGGCGTACACGGATTTGCAATCCGCTGCATAACCACTCTGCCAACCGGCCTCAAAACGATGACGCCGCATACTGCGGCGTCATCGTCAACAAACTGGAGCGGGAAACGAGACTCGAACTCGCGACCCCGACCTTGGCAAGGTCGTGCTCTACCAACTGAGCTATTCCCGCATCGTCTTGGTGACGGGCGCCATTTTATAGTTTCAGCAGCGCCCGTCAAGCCTTTGATTAAAAAAGTTTTTTATTTCTTTTCGGATGGGCTGAGGTGAGGCCAGGCGGCCATCAGGTAATTGGCCATCGACCATAGCGTCAACGCCGCGGCGATGATCAGCAAGGCATAGCCAAGCCCGACCCAAACCGTCGCCAAAGGCGGGTTGGCCAGCAGAATGATCAACGCCACCATCTGCGCCGCCGTCTTCCATTTGCCCAGGTTCGATACCGCTACATGAGCACGCGCGCCCAGCTCGGCCATCCATTCGCGCAACGCCGATACCACGATCTCCCGACCGATGATGATGGTCGCCGGCAGGGTCAGCCAGAGGTTTGCGTGTTCTTCGACCAGCAGTACCAAGGCCACCGCCACCATCAGCTTGTCGGCCACCGGATCCAGGAAGGCGCCGAATGGGGTGCTCTGTTGAAGCCTGCGAGCCAGATAACCATCCAGCCAATCGGTGACCGCGGCAATGGTGAACACAGCGCTGGCCGCCAGGTAGCTCCACTGAAACGGAAGATAGAACAGCAGGACGATGATCGGTATCAGCAGTACGCGCAGCACGGTGAGAATGTTTGGAATGTTCATCGATACCACTGATCCGCGAATGTAGGAGGTGATTCTACTCACTGTGCAAAGCGGCATAAATCGATTCGGCGAGCTTTTTGCTGATGCCTGGTGCCTTGGCGATTTCATCGAGACTGGCGCGACAGAGTTCCTGAAGACCACCGAAGTGTTTGAGCAGTTCTCGGCGGCGCTTCGGCCCTATACCCGGTACGCCTTCGAGGGTCGAGGTCATCCGCGCCTTGCCACGTCTTGCCCGGTGACCGGTGATGGCGAAGCGGTGGGCCTCGTCGCGCACCTGCTGTATCAGATGCAGCGCCGGCGAGTCCCCGGGCAGCGTGAATTCATGCGCCGCATCATTGAGATAGAGCGTCTCCAGGCCGGGCTTGCGGGTCACACCCTTGGCCACGCCGAGCAGGATCAACTCCGGTACCGCGAGCTCCTGAAGGACTTCACGCGCCATGTTGAGCTGCCCCTTGCCGCCGTCCACCAAGAGGATGTCCGGCAGCTTACCCTCCCCTTCGGCGGCCTTCTTGAAGCGGCGGGATAGCGCCTGGTGCATCGCGGCATAGTCGTCACCGGCGGTCACGCCTTCGATGTTGTAGCGGCGATAGTCGGACTTCAGCGGACCTTCCGGACCGAAGACGACACAGGATGCAACCGTTGCCTCGCCACTGGAATGGCTGATGTCGAAGCATTCGAGCCGGGTCGGCAGCTCGTCCAGCTCCAGCGCCTCGGCAAGCGACTGGAAGCGCGCAGCCAGATGCTGTCGATTCGCCAGGCGGGCGCCCAATGCCTGCTCAGCGTTGGTCAGGGCCAGCTGTTGCCAGCGCGCGCGCGTGCCGCGGACGCGATGGCTGATGGTCAGTTCGACCTCGCGCAGCTCGGCGATCGCGCTGATCAGCGTTTCGAAGTCTTCGTGAACGGAATTGACGATCAGCTCAGCTGGCAGATCGCGTTCCATGGAGCTGAGGTAGTACTGCTCCAGAAACGCCTGCAACACATCGCTGACGCTCTCTTCGATGGCCACCTGCGGAAAGAAATTCTTGGAGCCGAGCACCCGCCCGGCACGCACGCTGATCAGGTGCACGCAGGCGCCACCGGGGCTGACCACGGCGGCGACGATGTCTACGTTACCGCTACCACCCTCCATGCTCTGTTGGTCCTGCACTCGGCGCAGGATGCCAATCTGGTCGCGGATCTCAGCGGCACGCTCGAAATCGAGCGCCATCGCGGCCTTTTCCATGTTGCGCGACAGTTCTTCGGCCAGGGCATTGCTGCGCCCTTCCAGGAACATCACCGAATGCCGGACGTCCTCGGCGTATTCGTCCGGGCTGACCAGATTGACGCAGGGCGCCTTGCAGCGCTTGATCTGGTACTGCAGGCAGGGCCGGGTGCGATTGCGGTAATAGCTATCTTCACACTGGCGCACGAAGAACGCCTTCTGCAACAGGCTGAGACTTTCGCGAATGGCGCCGGCGCTGGGATAGGGCCCGAAATAGCGTCCCGGCTCCTTTTTTGCACCGCGGTGAATACTGAGCCGGGGAAAGTCGCCGCTCGAGAGAAACACGTAGGGATACGACTTGTCGTCGCGCAGCAGGATGTTATACGGCGGACGCCACTGCTTGATCAGTGTCTGTTCGAGCAATAGCGCTTCGGTTTCGTTGGCCGTGATAGTGGTCTCGACCTGCGCGATCTTGGCCACCAGCGCTGCGGTTTTCGGCGCCTGTCCGGTCTTGCGGAAGTAGCTCGCCAGCCGCTTCTTGAGGTTTTTCGCCTTCCCGACATAAAGCAGCTTGGCGTCGGCATCGAACATCCGGTACACGCCGGGACGTCCGCTGCATGAGGCCAGGAACGCGGAAGAATCGAACCCGCTCATCAATTGATGGTGTCGACCATGCCGTGGCGAACCGCGAGCAAGGCCAGTTCGACGTCGCTGGTGATCGCAAGCTTTTCGTAGATACGGTAGCGGTAGGTGTTGACCGTCTTGGGCGACAAGCACAGCTTGTCGGAAATGGCCTGAACCTTCTGGCAGTTGGCGATCATCAGCGCGATCTGAATTTCACGTTCGGACAACAGATCGAAGGGGGAGCCGTTTACCTTGGGCTGGAACGATTTCAATGCGAGCTGCTGGGCAATCTGCGGGCTGATGTAACGCTGTCCGGCGAATACCATTCGGATCGCCTGGATCATCTCATCGAGTGCGGCGCCCTTGGTCAGATAACCGGCTGCACCGGCCTGCAACAGGCGAGTCGGGAAGGGATCTTCCTCGCAGACGGTGACGGCAATGACCTTGATGTCCGGATGGCTGCGGAGGAGCTTGCGAGTGGCCTCGAGACCACCGATACCCGGCATCTTGACATCCATCAGTACGACGTCCGGCTTGAGCTCGCGCGACTTCTTGATCGCGGCCTCACCGGATTCCGCCTGACCGATCACCTGTAGGCCATCGATATCGGCGAGCATCCTGGAAATGCCTGTGCGTACCAGATCGTGGTCATCGACCACTAGCACCCTAATCAAGCAGACACCTCTTTATTGCGAATTCAAAGCTGGCTGGCTGCTCGCTTCATCAGCGGCGAACTCTAACAAAATCTTACTGGCTTACCCAGACCATACATCGCTACGTGGCCAGATGACAGCATGCGACACCTTTAATCCGGCCCGGCGGGCGCTCAAGGCAGCATACAAGCTAGCCGCCGGTTACGTTGCCGCCTCGGCTTAGCGCGGAGTCGGCTCCCAACGCTTCAGGCGCGGGCCAATCCGCGGTCGTACCATTGACGGCTGCGGTTCACGATGCGAACCAGCCAGAGCATGACGGGCACTTCGATCAGCACACCGACCACCGTGGCCAACGCGGCGCCCGAATCGAAACCATAGAGCACGATTGCCACGGCCACGGCCAACTCGAAGAAGTTCGAGGCCCCGATCATCGCCGAGGGGCCGGCCACATCATGACGAACGCGCAATTGGCGGTTCAGCCAATAACCGAGACCGGCGATGAGCAAGGTTTGCAAGAAAATGGGCACTGCGAGCATGGCGATGATCAGGGGCTGCTCGACAATCGCCTCCCCCTGGAACGAAAACAGCAGCACCAGCGTGGCCAATAGCGCCAGGATGGAAAAGGGTGCGCTGCTGGCCAGTGCGGCTTGAAAGACCGCCTCGCCGCGCCGAAGCAGCAGTGTACGAATCACCTGAGCGATGGCCAGCGGGATCACGATGTACATCAGCACAGAGAGCAGCAGCGTATCCCAAGGCACGGGTATCGATGTAACGCCCAGCAGCAAGGCCACGATCGGCGCGAACGCGAACACCATCACCACGTCGTTCAACGCCACCTGGGTCAGGGTGAAGTTCGCATTACCGTGACAGAGGTTGCTCCAGACGAAGACCATCGCCGTGCAGGGTGCCGCACCCAGCAAAATCAGGCCGGCCATGTAGCTGTCTAGCTCCGCCGCGGGCAGCCAGGCGGCGAACAGATGCTTGATGAACAGCCAACCGAGCAATGCCATCGTGAAAGGCTTCACCGCCCAGTTGACGAATAAGGTGATGCTCATGCTCGCCCGCTGCGCATACACCTCGCGCAATGATGAGAAATCGATCTTCATCAACATCGGGACGATCATCACCCAGATCAGCAACCCGACCGGGATGTTCACATGGGCGAGTTCCAGCGCACCCACCGCCTGAGCGGTCGCCGGCGCATACAGCCCTAGCAGCGTTCCGGCGACGATGCAGAGCATCACCCAGAGCGTCAGGTAGCGCTCGAAGAAACCGATTGACGTACCGGCGACCGCTTTGCCGTCGGATTCACATTGGCTGGACATCTGGCCCCGTTCCTCTGCGTTGAATCGATAGTAAAAACATACGCTAAATTATATGTTTCAGAGGGTAAAGCGTGACCTATTGCCCCACCGCGCGGTAACGATCGTACCGCTGCGCAAACACGCGTCTGCGCAGTCAGAGCTTTACGCTATATATGGATTTCAATATATTCGGGCAAACGCATGTCTGAACGGATCCACCCCATGGTCGAGCACCTGACGCCCGTCACCGTCTTCAAATGTCTGGCAGACGAAACCCGTGCGCGGATCACCCTGCTCGTCGCCCGCGAAGGTGAGCTTTGTGTCTGCGAACTGACCTGTGCCTTGGCTGAAATCCAGCCGAAGGTGTCACGGCATCTGGCACAGCTGCGCAGCTGTGGGCTGCTGGCAGACCGACGCCAAGGGCAATGGGTCTACTACCGTCTCCATCCGCACCTGCCCGATTGGGTTCATCAGATGCTCGACCTCATTCTCGGCGCCAACAAGCATTGGCTCGCGGACAGCAGCCAGCGCTTGGACACCATGCGTAACCGACCGTCAGCCTGCAGCTGAACGCAACGAGGAAGCACCATGACCACTCCTGAATCGCATCAGGCCGAGCTGCCGAACCTCGACAGCGAGCTGTTTGCGCTACCCGACCTGGAACGGCTGGAATCCGCCCACGACCTGCCCCACCCGCCACGGATACTGTTGCTCTATGGCTCGAACCGCGAGCGCTCGTTCAGCCGTCTGCTGGTCGAGGAAGCCTCCCGTTTGCTGCGCGAGCTGGGCGCCGAGACGCGCATCTTCGATCCGTCGGGATTGCCATTGCCGGACGATGCACCGGACTCGCACCCTAAGGTAGCGGAGCTGCGCGAGCTGATGACCTGGTCGGAAGGACAGGTCTGGTGCTCTCCTGAGCGGCACGGCTCGATGAGTGCGGTATTCAAGGCACAGATCGACTGGGTACCACTGGCGCTCGGCGCCGTGCGCCCGACGCAAGGCAAGACGCTGGCGGTGATGCAGGTCTGTGGGGGCTCGCAGTCGTTCAACGTGGTCAACCAGCTTCGTGTACTGGGCCGTTGGATGCGCATGTTCACCATCCCCAATCAATCCTCGGTGCCCAAGGCCTTTCTCGAGTTCGATGACGCCGGGCGCATGAAGCCGTCCTCCTTCTACGACCGCCTGGTCGATGTGATGGAAGAGCTGATGAAGTTCACCCTGCTGCTGAGAGGCCGGCAGGACTATCTGGTCGATCGTTATTCGGAACGCAAGGAAACGGCCGAGGCGCTGTCCCGGCGCGTCAACCAGCGCTCGCTATAGCCGCAGATGACCCAGCGAGGATCGAATGCTGAAGACCTTTGCCCTGTTCGCCGCCACCGCCGTGGCCGAAATCCTCGGTTGCTACCTGCCCTATCTCTGGCTCAAGCAGGGCAAGAGCGTCTGGTTGCTCGTGCCAGCCGCGTTGTCCCTGGCCCTGTTCGCCTGGCTGTTGACCCTGCACCCGACCGCCGCCGGCCGCGTCTATGCCGCTTACGGCGGCGTCTATGTCGGCGTGGCGATGCTTTGGCTGTGGCTCGTCGACGGCGTCCGGCCGAGCCACTGGGATCTGCTCGGCTGCGCAGTTGCGCTGCTCGGCATGGCGATCATCATGTTCGCCCCGCGTACCAGCTGATTCTTTCACTTCGGAGTGACCGCAATGACCATCAAGATTGGCATCAATGGCTTCGGCCGCATCGGACGTTTGGCGCTTCGCGCCGCCTGGGGCTGGCCTGAAGCGGAATTCGTCCACATCAACGATCCGGCCGGCGACGCGGCGACCCATGCCCATCTGCTGAATTTCGACTCGGTCCACGGCCGCTGGGCGCACGA
This sequence comes from Stutzerimonas stutzeri, assembly GCF_019090095.1. Lineage (NCBI taxonomy): Bacteria > Pseudomonadati > Pseudomonadota > Gammaproteobacteria > Pseudomonadales > Pseudomonadaceae > Stutzerimonas > Stutzerimonas stutzeri. The sequence continues at coordinate 588,588 of NZ_JAGQFP010000001.1, forward strand.
AGCAGGCAGCGAGGGTGATCAACTGATCATCGAGGGCAAGCGAATCCAGGTCACCGCCAACAAGACGATTGCCGAAACGGACTGGTCGGACTGCGATCTGGTCATTGAAGCCAGCGGCAAGATGAAGACGGTGGCGACCCTGCAGGCGTATCTGGACCAAGGCGTCAAACGCGTCGTGGTCAGCGCTCCGGTAAAGGAACCCGGCGCGCTCAACGTCGTCATGGGCGTCAACGACCAGCTGTTCGACCCGGCACAGCACCCCATCGTCACGGCCGCGTCCTGCACCACCAACTGCCTGGCGCCGGTCGTCAAGGTGATCCATGAGCATCTGGGGATACGCCACGGCTCGATCACCACCATCCATGACCTGACCAACACCCAAAGCATCCTCGATCAGCCCCACAAAGACCTGCGGCGCGCCCGCGCCTCGGGCATGAGCCTGATTCCCACCACCACCGGTTCGGCGACCGCGATCGCCGAGATCTTTCCCGAACTAAGGGGCAAGCTCAACGGCCATGCCGTGCGCGTGCCGCTGGCCAACGCCTCGCTGACCGACTGTGTTTTCGAGGTGGAACGCACCACCTCGGTCGACGAAGTCAACCAGCTACTGCTGGCGGCAGCGAGCGAGGGACCGCTCAAGGGCATCCTCGGCTATGAGGAGCGCCCACTGGTGTCGATCGACTACCGCACCGATCCGCGCTCTTCGATCATCGATGCGTTATCGACCATGGTCGTCAATGGCACCCAGGTAAAGCTCTACGCCTGGTATGACAACGAGTGGGGATACGCCAACCGGACGGTGGAACTGGCGCGCAAAGTCGGCCTGGCCGGCTGACCCCGGCCTCATCTCACAGCTGAGGATCGGTCATGCATGCCCTCTCCCGTCTGGCGCCCGAGGTGCGCCAGTACCTTCTGGTCACCGGCAACTACTGGGCGTTTACCCTGACTGACGGCGCCCTGCGCATGCTGGTCGTGCTGCACTTTCATGCGCTGGGCTACACGCCGTTGCAGATCGCGGCGCTGTTTCTGTTCTACGAAATATTCGGCGTAGTCACCAACCTGGTCGGCGGCTATCTGGGCGCGCGGCTGGGGCTCAACCGCACCATGAATATCGGCTTGGCCATGCAGGTCGTGGCATTGCTGATGCTGACGGTACCGGGCGCCTGGTTGACGATTCCCTGGGTGATGGGCGCGCAGGCACTGTCCGGCATCGCCAAGGACCTGAACAAAATGAGCGCCAAGAGTTCGATCAAGCTCCTGGTGCCGGATGCTCAGCAAAGCACCTTGTACCGTTGGGTTGCGCTGCTCACCGGATCGAAGAATGCCCTCAAGGGCGTTGGTTTCTTCCTCGGCGGAGCCTTGCTCGCCGGCATCGGCTTTCGCGGCGCGTTGCTCGCCATGGCGGCAGTGCTGACAGTGATCTGGATCGCCAGCCTGTGTTTGCTGAAAAAGGACCTGGGCAAGGCCAAGGCGAAACCTAAATTCCGCGAACTGCTGTCCAAAAGCCGCGCGATCAACGTGCTGTCTGCTGCTCGGTTGTTCCTGTTCGGTGCGCGAGACGTCTGGTTCGTGGTGGCGCTGCCGGTCTACCTGTCCGCCGTGTTCGGTTGGGACTTCTGGCAAGTCGGTGGGTTTCTCGCGCTTTGGGTAATCGGCTACGGACTGGTCCAGTCGCTGGCGCCGGCGATAACGGGCAAAACGCGTGGCCAGGTCCCGGACGGTCGCGCGGCCTGTGGCTGGGCACTACTGCTGGCCGGCTTGCCGGGTGCCATCGCGTTGGGACTGGGTACCGAGCTGGCGCCACAGGGCGTGTTGCTAGGTGGTCTGCTGGTATTCGGCGCGCTGTTTGCCGTGAACTCCTCGCTGCATAGCTATCTCATCGTTTCCTATGCCAAGGCCGACGGCGTATCACTGGATGTCGGCTTCTACTACATGTCTAACGCCCTGGGCCGGCTGCTCGGTACGTTGTTGTCCGGATGGGTCTACCAAGGCTATGGCCTGGAAGCCTGCCTCTGGATATCCAGTGCCTTCCTTCTGCTCGCTGCCGTGATCTCTATGGGTCTGCCGCGCCATTTGCAGGTACACCCTCGGACGGATTGACGAGAGCGCGGGGCCGACCATCGCCCCAGCACAATGTCCGCCGCGTTTCGGCGCGGAGCGCTTATTTCGCCGGTTGCGATCGAATAGCCGTTTCAGATCCGCTATTGCCGTTGGCGTGCAACGGCTTGCTACCGAGCAGATGACTCAGCACCGAGCGCATTTTTCCGGCTTTGACTGGCTTGTTCAGCACCGGTACGTCGAGCCCCTGCAGTTCCTTGCGACACTGGTCGCTGCGATCGGCAGTAATCATGACGACGGGTATCGGTTGCCCGAAGTACGCCCGTATCGCCGTCGCCACTTCCCAGCCTGTCACGCCGTGGTCAAGGTGGTAATCGGCCAGGATCACCTCCGGCGGCGAACCGTCCAGTGCGGCCATGGCCGCGTCCTGATCGACGGCGGTCAGTACATCGCAACCCCACTGCCCGAGCAACGCCGCCATGCTGTGCAGAATGCTCACTTCATTGTCGATGACCAGCAATCGCCGCCCGGGTAGCGGATCGCCCGGCCCGGGCATGGCGACCGGCGCCTCGGCCGGACGCTGTGTCGGCTTATCGGCGAGCGGCACGTCGATGCTGAAAACCGAGCCTCGCCCAAGCTGTGAACGTACCTGGACGTGGTAGCCGAGCATCGAGGCGATGCGATCGACAATGGCCAGGCCAAGTCCGACGCCCGCCCGCTCGGCCGCCCGTTGTACGCCCAGCTGGTTGAATTCGAGGAAGATCGCCTGCATCTGGTCGGCGGCAATCCCCTGGCCCGTGTCCCACACTTCGATCCGCAGGCTGTCGCCGCGTCGGCGCGCGCCCAGCAGCACGCGCCCCTGATCGGTGTATCGGCATGCGTTGCTGAGAAAATTGCGCAAGATGCGGGTCAGCAGACGAAAATCGCTGCGCAACGCGTACGCCGGTAGGTAGCAATCGAAGCCGAGCCCCTTCGCCTCGGCCACCGATTGGAATTCGGAGACCAGGGGCAACAGCACTTCATCGAGCCGATAGACATCGATATCCGGTTTGATCGCCTGTTGGTCCAGCTTGGAAATGTCCAGCAGATCGGTCAGCAGGTCTTCGGCGCCTTCGAGCGCCTGATGGGCGCGCTCGACGAGTGTCTGCTCGGCGGTCGGCAGCCCCCGCTCGCGCAGCGTCGAGATCAGCAGACGCGCCGCATTGAGCGGTTGCAGCAGATCATGGCTGGCGGCCGCCAGGTACTTGTCCTTGCTGTGGTTGGCCGCTTCGGCCGCATCGCGCGCCTTGCGCAACTCCAAGGTGCGATCGGCGACCCGTTGTTCCAGTTGCTCGTTGAGCTGCAACAGGCGCAGTTGCGCCAGTTTGCGCTCGGTGATGTCGGCGACGAACCCCTCGACCAGGCCCTCTTCGTCAGGCTTGAGCAGCAGGTTCATCATCACGTCCAGGGTGCTGCCGTCCTTTCGCCGTAGCCGGGTCTCATAGCCGAACAGTCCACGCTGAGTGGTCAGGATGTGGCGGATCTGCTTGAGCTCCTCGTCGCCACCGATGAACAGATGATGGGACAGATCGGTCAGCGTCCAGAGCGCTTCCTCCGGACTCTCATAGCCGAGCATGCGCGCCAGGGCGGGGTTGGCGGCCCGGATGCCCTCTTGCAGGCTGGCCTGGAAAATTCCATGCACCGCATGCTCGAACAGCCACTTGTAGCGGTTGCGTTCGGCCTCGAGCTCTTCGAGGCGAGCGACTAGCTCGGGGTAGTAGCTCTTGCGCGCCGAATGGCTGCCCAGGCCGAGCAGCCCGGCCAGCGCTTCGTCCTGTTCAGAGCGCTTCGGCATAGACGACTTCGACGTCCCGCTGGGTCGATGAGCGCGGGTTGGTCAGGATGCAGGGATCCTGCATCGCGTGCTGCGACAGGAACGGGATATCCGAGAGATCGACCCCATGCAGCCCCAGGGTTTCGTGGAAGCCGATGGCCTGCTTGATCGCAGCGAGATGCTGGACGAGCCGCTCGCGGATCTGCCGATGATTCAGGCCGCGGCAGTCGATCCCGAGGGTTTCGGCAACGACCTTGAAACGATCCGGCGCCGCATCGTAGTTGAAGGCCACCACGTGCTCGACCAGCACGGCATTGCACAAGCCATGGGGCAAATCCAGGTAGCCACCGAGGCTGTGCGACATCGCGTGCACCGCACCGAGAATGGCGTTGGAGAACGCCAGACCGGCCTGCATGCTGCCGAGCATGATTTTCTCGCGTAGCTGGATGTCGGCAGGATTGGCGATCATCTGTACAAGATGCCCGTTGATCAGCCGCATCGCCTCGAGCGCATGGGGGTCGGTCAAAGGCCCGTGGCCGGTCGAGACGAACGCCTCGATCGCATGCACCAACGCATCGATACCGGTACAGGCCGAAAGAAACGGATCCATGCTGAGCGTCGTTTCCGGATCGATCAGCGACACGTCGGGCACGGCGCCCTTGCTGACGATGGAGAACTTCATGCGCTCTTCCTGGTTGGAAATGATCACGAACTGCGAGACGTCCGCCGAGGTACCGGCGGTGGTCGGGATCAAGATCAACGGTGGGCTCGGCACCCGCAAGGTGTCGACGCCTTCGAACTCGATGATGCTGCGCCCGTGAGCCACCGCGATGCCGATACCCTTGGCGCAATCCATCGGGCTGCCGCCGCCGACCGCCACGATGACGTTGCACCCTTCGCTGCGATAGACCTCGGCGCCCAGCATCACCTCTTCAGCGCGAGGGTTGGCCGATACCTGGGTGAACAGGTGATAGTCGATATCCAAATCGCTCAGGCTGGCCTGAACATCACCGACCCAGCCGGCGGCTAGCACGCCCGGGTCCGACACCAGCAGCACTTTGCGTGCACCGAAATTCTTCGCATAGTTGCCGACGCTGTGGCGGCATCCTGCGCCGAATATGATCTCTGGCGAGACGAACTTACGCTGCAGGCTAAGGTTTGGGCTCATACAACGGCCTTCGTAATTATTTGTTACCGGTGCCAAGCCTACTGCTTTATGCAATCAAAGCAATTGGCAAAAAGGTGCAGCCTGGGGCGGCCGGGCAAGTCTACAGGTTCGCAGGCGAAACCGGTGGTTGCGCAGTGCCGGCCAGGACGAACGCTAGCCGAGCAGGCGTTGATAAAAACGATACTCGCGCTCAAGCGCATCGGCGAGGTTGGCCGCTTGTCGGAAGCCGTGGCGCTCCTGCGGGTAGAGACGGTACTCCACCGCGACGCCTTGCCGTTCCAGGGCCGCGACCATGGATTCGGTCTGCGCGGGCAATACCACCGCATCCTTGCCACCCTGGAAGAAGATCACCGGCACCTTGATCCACTCGGCATTGCTCAGCGGCGCGCGCTGGCGGAAGCGGTCAGGCTGCTGGACGGGATCACCGATCAACCAGTCCAGGTAATCCGCCTCGAATTTGTGGGTGACTCGGCGCAGGGCAAGCGGATCGCTGACGCCATAGAGGCTGGCGCCGCCCCTGAACCCGGCATCTGACATCAATGCGCAAAGGGCGGTAAAGCCACCGGCACTGGATCCGCGAATGAAGGTGCGGGCCGGATCGATCTGACCGCTCGCGTTCAGCGCCCGAACCAAGGCCGCGGCATCCTCGACGTCGACCACACCCCACTGGTGCTTCAAGCGCTGACGATAGGCCCGGCCAAAGCCGCTGCTGCCCCGATAGTTCAGGTCGGCAACGGCGAAGCCGCGCTGGGTCCAGTACTGAATTCGTGGGTCGAACACCGGGTAGCAGGCAGACGTCGGCCCGCCATGCAGGAAGACAACCAGCGGCGGCTTCTCCCCCATCAGGCTTCGGCAATTAGCGTTGCTCGGGGGGTAGAAGAAGGCGTGAGCTGTTTCGTCATTGGCCGTGGCGAAGCTGAACGGCTGCGGCCTCGACAGCTGCTCGGCCGGCAGCGGCTCAGCGCCACCGGCGATGATCTGGACTCGCCCCGTACGCCGCGCGATAGCCAGCACAGCGGGCACTCGATTGGCTGCGCCGGCGACGCAGTAAAAATGATGATCGTCAGCGGCAAGTTGCCGGCAACGGTCGTACTCGAGGGCCAACTGCCGCGCCTGGCCGTCGCCACGGCACTCGAACAGCAGGCCATAGCCGTCGATCATGCGGGTCAGCAGCAGGTCGCTGTCGCCCAAAGGCAGGTAGCTGACAGTTCCGAGCTGCCAAGGCGCCGGTGCATGGTCGTAGGGAGATTGCGGCAGGCCGTCTGCCGCAGCAAATGCCGGGACCAGCTGGCCGCCCTCCTCGCGCCAGGGTTGCCACCAGCCGGCCCTGTCACTCAGGCAATAGAGCGTGCCGTCGGCGGCAAACCGCGGTTGTTGCAGGGATTCGCCACCCTCCGCGCCGGCCAGGCAGCGTGGCGGCAGCCACGCACCATCGTCGCCTCGTTCAGCCATCCACAGGCTGGTCGACGTCCATGGCTGCTCGGGTCGTTGCCACTGAATCCACGCCATCCGCCGGGATTGGGCATCGATGACTGCGCTCGAATAGAAGTCGGCGCCTTCGCCGAGCACCCTGCGCGTGCCATCGACCGTCGAAAAGCTGACCAGCCGGTGCACGACAGGCGCTGCCGCGTGGCTTTCTTCTACCGCCGTCAGGGTCGATTTGAGCGGATCGAATTGCAAGTCGCCGTAGCGGCAGTCAGGTCGATCGGTCAGCGCGACAGGTTCGGCGAACCGGCCGTCCTCGAAAGTTTGCAGGTAGATCTGCTGGTCCGCTTCATCGACGAAGGCGACACCTTGCGCCGTTACGCAGAAGGCACCGCCGCCGTACTCGTACACCCGGCTGCGCAGCGAGCGACCGGCAGGCGTCGCACACGTGGCCTGGCCGTCACGCCAGTGCCACAGCGTGCAGCGTGCGTCCGTCGGGTCGTATTCGATCCAGAACAGCCCGTCGTGGCCTGTACGGATCTCCGCGAAGTCACGGCTTGCCGAGGCTGCATTTTCGGCACTCCAATCGCTGGGCCAGAAGCCGAACGGTGTAACGGTCTTGGTCATCGTGATCGCGCTCGACAGCAATAAGCTCGGGTCGAGCAACCTTACACCTTGAGGATCAGTTTCGACGCCCTCTCGTTGCGGAAGGTCAGTTCGTCCAGTCCGCGCGGAGACTGCTCGGCCTCGGTACGTGCCGCGAGGATCTTGCCGTGGTGAGCCGACTTGCTGCACACCGGGTCCGCATTGCCCGCATCGCCCGTCAGCATGAAGGCCTGGCAACGGCAGCCGCCGAAGTCTTTCTCCTTCTCGTCACATGACTGGCACGGCTCGGGCATCCAGTCGAAACCGCGAAACTTGTTGAAGCCCATCGAGTGCTTCCAGATCTGCTCGATGCTCTGCTCGCGTACGTTTGGAAAGCTGATCGGTAGCTGGCGCGCACTGTGGCAAGGCAGCGCCGTGCCGTCCGGCGTGATATCGAGGAACAGGTTGCCCCAGCCGTTCATGCAGCCCTTGGGGCGCTCTTCGTAGTAGTCGGGCGTGACGAAGATCAGTTTGCACGGATGATTCTCGGCAGCGAGCTTGTCGCGCCACTCATTGGTGATCCGCTCGGCACGCACCAATTGCGCCTTGCTCGGCAGCAATCCGGCGCGATTGAGCTCAGCCCAGCCGTAGAACTGGCAGGTGGCAAGCTCGACGAAGTCGGCCTCGAGTTCCAGGCAGAGCTGGATGATGCGGTCGATGTTGTCGATGTTGTGCCGGTGGGTCACGAAGTTGAGCACCATCGGATAGCCGTGCGCCTTCACCGCTCGCGCCATGGCGAGCTTCTGCGCGAAGGCCTTCTGCGAACCGGCGAGCAGGTTGTTCACCTCCTCGTCCGCGGCCTGGAAACTGATCTGGATATGATCAAGCCCGGCCTCGGCGAACGAGGCGATCTTTTCTTCGGTCAGGCCGATGCCCGAAGTGATGAGATTGGTGTAATAGCCCAGCTCACGCGCGGCCTTGATCAGCTCGGCCAGGTCCTGGCGAACCAGGGGCTCGCCACCGGAAAACCCCAGCTGCGCCGCGCCCAGCTCACGAGCCTGACGGAACACCTCGATCCATTGCGCGGTGGTCAGTTCATCATGGCTGCGGGCGAAGTCCAGCGGGTTGGAGCAATACGGACACTGCAGCGGGCAGCGGTAGGTGAGCTCGGCCAGCAGCCACAGCGGCGGGCCAGCTTCGAAACCCGGTTTAGCGAAGCTCGATCCAGAACCGTTCAACGGCTACCTCCAGGAACGCAGTGATGTCTTCCTCGATTCCTTCGGCATCGGGAAACCGGCTCTGCAGATCGGCGACGATGTTGCCGACCGTGCGCGTGCCATCCACTTCGCCAAGGACCGCCGACGCGCTCTCGTTGAGCTTGATCATGCCCTCGGGGTAAAGCAGGACATGGCAGTTTTGCGCCGGCTCCCATTGGTAACGAAAGCCGCGGCGAAAGGCTGGGATTTGCGTCAGTTGGATATCGCTCATGTTCTCTGTCTCGCCTCGGGCAGACGATGGCCTGCCAGTGGTGGTTCGTGAGCTACCGTCAGAAGGTGATGCCCGTGTGCCAGACGCGCTCGTTCGTAACCGTATGGTACGGCGGGCGGTCCAGTTCGTAGGCCATGCTCATGGCATCGAGCATGCTCCACAACACGTCCAGTTTGAACTGAAGAATGTTCAGCATGCGCTCCTGGCTTTCCCGGGTCGTGTAATGCTCGAGGGTAATGCGCAGCCCATGCTCGACATCGCGGCGGGCTTCCTTCAGGCGCTTGCGGAAATAGTCATAGCCGGACGCATCGATCCACGGGTAGTGCTGCGGCCAGGCGTCCAGGCGGGACTGATGGATGGTCGGTGCGAACAGTTCGGTGAGCGAGCTGCTGGCCGCTTCCTGCCAGACCGCACGGCGCGCGAAATTGACGTAGGCATCCACGGCAAAGCGCACGCCCGGCAGCACCAACTCCTGCGACAGAACCTGCTCGCGGTCGAGCCCCACCGACTCTGCCAGACGCAGCCAGGCCTCGATGCCGCCCTCCTCGCCGGGCCTGCCGTCGTGGTCGATGATGCGCTGTACCCACTCGCGCCGCGTCTCGCGATCCGGGCAGTTGGCCATGATCGCCGCGTCCTTCACCGGGATGCAGACCTGATAGTAGAAGCGGTTCGCGACCCAGCCCTGGATCTGCGCTCGGGTCGAGCGGCCTTCGTACATCGCTCGATGGAACGGGTGGTGGATATGGTAATAGTCGCCCTTGGCGCGAAGCGCCGCTTCGAACTCGGCGGGGGTCATGGCTGGCTGAGTCATAGAGTTTCCTTACGGTGATAGCGGGCGGCTGTCGAGGCGGTCTGGCTGCGTGTGACGGCGATACCGGTAGGCTCGGCGAGGCGTCTGTTAGAGCTCGATGCTCATGCCATCGAACGACACCTCGATCCCATGTCGGTCGAGCTCGGCGCGCTCGACCGAATCCTCATCGAGGATCGGATTGGTGTTGTTGATGTGGATGAGGATCTTGCGGCTGGCCGGCATGCCATCGAGCACCTCGATCATGCCGCCAGGCCCGCTCTGTTGCAGATGACCCATCTCTGAGCCCAGCTTGGTGCCGACCTCACGCACCAACATTTCGTCGTCGCGCCAGAGCGTGCCGTCGACCAACAGGCAATCGGCGCCGCGCATCAACTCCAGCAATTCCGGGCTGACCTTGCCGAGGCCGGGCGCGTAGAACAGCTTGCCGCCGGTGTTGCGGTCCTCGATCAGCAGGCCGATGTTGTCCCCAGGATGCGGGTCGTTACGGTGCGGCGAATACGGCGGTGCCGAGCTGCGCAGCGGGATCGGCGTGATCTCGAGGTTCGGACAGGTCGGGATGCGGAAGCTGCCTTCCAGTGCAATCGGGTGCCAACGCAGGCCGCCGTTCCAGTGTTCGAGCATGTTGAACAGCGGGAAACCGGTGGTGAGGTCCTGATGGACCATCTCGGTACACCAGACTTCATGCGGGCAGCCTTCTCGCAGGGTCAGCAGCCCGGTGGTGTGATCGATCTGGCTGTCCAGCAGAATGATGGCGCCGATCGCGGTGTCACGCGGTGCCCGCGCCGGTTGCAGCTTGGGAAACGATTCGAGCTGCGCGCGGATATCCGGCGAGGCGTTGCACAGAATCCAGTCCTCGCCGTTGTCGCTGATGGCGATCGACGACTGGGTGCGCGCCTGGGCACGTAGTGTGCCGGCCCGCAGCCCGGCGCAGTTGGCACAGTTGCAGTTCCATTGTGGAAAGCCGCCGCCAGCAGCCGAACCGAGGATCTGGATGAACATGGGCAGCTCCCAAAAAACGGAGCCCCGACCGGGGCCGGGGCTGAACAATCAGCGATTGGCGAAGTACATGGTGACTTCGAAACCGATGCGCAGGTCGGTGAAAGCAGGTTTGGTCCACATGGTTCGATTCCTCTTGTTATGGTTGGCGGGTTATCCCGACGACTCATTAAGCACCCCTTTCCGCCAAAAGCAGAATGGTACTTTGGAAGGAGACCGCGCCCTGCGTTGGTAGTGCCCGTTCATCGTCAGCAGTCACGCCTATCGTTGCCGCGTGGCCGGGCGATCGTTCGTGCCTCGCCAGGCCAGCTCGTTGGTGAGCGTGGCCATGGGGGAAAACATGTCGTAACTGAATGCCGACATCTGGTCGCCTTGCTGGGCGCGCAGCGGCCAGTCGTGATTGGCCAGCGCGGCCTTGCCAACCGCAACGAGATCCAGCTCCTGGTCGTCCAGCAGCGTCTGCGCCTGCTCGCGGGTGCTCACGCCACCGTTACCAATGACCGGAATCGACACCGTGGCCTTGGCAATGGCCGACAACGTCGGGCCTTCACCGAACGCGGGCGCGCCGACGTCGTATTCGGTGATGTGCAGGTAGTCCAGTCCGGCTTCGGCAAGGGTCGCGAAGCGGATCCTGGCTGCCTCTACCCCGCCATCCCATTTCAGCCGGCTCGCCGTGACCATCCCTTGGGACAGCCGCATCCCGACGAGAAACTGCCCACCGACTGCCTCGCGCACCGCCCTGATCACCGCCAGCGGCAACGCCAGCCGAGCCTTGAAATCGCCGCCCCAGCGATCGGTGCGCTGGTTGAACTCGGCGCTCATGAATTCGTGCAGCAGATAGCCATTGGCGCCGTGAAGCTCGACACCGTCGAAGCCGGCATCCCGTGCGTGCCGGGCGGCCTGGACGAACCCTGCAATGGCTTGCTCGATATCCTCCTCGGTCATCTCGGCGGGCGTCGCGTACGGGCCTTCGCCGCCATAGAAGCTCAACTGTTCGCCACCCGGTTGTACCGCTGAAGGTGCCACGTGGCGGGCGTGGTGAATGTTGCCCTGGGTCTGGGCGCCGCCGTGCATGAGCTGCGCGACGAATGAGGCACCGGCCTCGTGCACGGCTTCGACGATCGGTTTCCAGCTGTCACGCTGGACTTCGGTCGCCAGCCCCGGCTGATTGAAATAGCCCTGGCTGTAGGCCGTATCGGTGTAGGTTCCTTCGGTGATCAGCAGCGCGAAACCACCTTCGGCGAACGCCTGGTAGTAATCGCGCATCAGCTCATTGGCCGTCCCGTCCGGTTCGGCGCTGACGCGCGTCATCGGTGCCAGCACGGTGCGATTGCGCAAGCTCAGGTGCTTGAGCGAGAAGGGTTCGAACAGCTGGGGCATAAGCTTTTCCTCATGACGGGGCATTTCCGAATCTGAGGGGCATTAGCACAGCGGAGTTCGGCGGGCGCGATGGCTGGTTCGGCGCGAACAAAAAAAAACGCGGCCTGACGGCCGCGCTGCGTTGACGAACCACGACGGCATTCAGCCAGTCGATGGTCCCGCACTCAGGGGTGCGAGCAAATCCTGCCGGCGCGCTGGAGCGAACGCGCCGGGTCCAACGAGTGACGATGCCAACTTAGAAGAAGCCCAGCGGGTTGATGTCGTAGCTGATCAGCAGGTTCTTGGTCTGCTGATAGTGGTCGAGCATCATCTTGTGGGTTTCACGGCCGACGCCGGACTTCTTGTAGCCACCGAACGCGGCATGCGCCGGGTACAGGTGGTAGCAGTTGGTCCAGACGCGCCCGGCCTTGATGCCACGGCCCATGCGATAGGCGCGGTTGATGTCGCGGGTCCAGACGCCAGCGCCCAGGCCGAACTCGGTGTCGTTGGCAATCGCCAGAGCTTCAGCCTCGTCCTTGAACGTCGCAACACCGACCACCGGCCCGAAGATCTCTTCCTGGAACACGCGCATCTTGTTGTGGCCCTTGATCAGGGTCGGCTGCACGTAGTAACCGGTCGCCAGGCTGCCCTCGAGCTTCTCGGCGGCGCCGCCGGTGAGGATCTGCGCACCCTCCTGCTGGGCGATCTCCATGTAGGAAAGGATCTTGTCGAACTGTTGCTCGGACGCCTGGGCGCCGACCATGGTGTCGGTATCCAGCGGGTTGCCACGCTTGATCGCCTTGATCTTCTTCATCACCACTTCCATGAAGGGCTCGAAGATCGATTCCTGAATCAGTGCGCGCGACGGGCAGGTGCAGACTTCGCCCTGGTTGAAGAACGCTAGCACCAGACCTTCGGCGGCTTTTTCGATGAAGGCCGGCTCGGCGTTCATGATGTCTTCGAAGAAGATGTTCGGGCTCTTGCCGCCCAGTTCCACGGTGCTCGGGATGATGTTCTCGGCAGCGCAACGCATGATGTGCGAGCCGACCGGAGTCGAGCCGGTGAAGGCAATCTTGGCGATACGGGTGTTGGTGGCGAGTGCCTGCCCCGCTTCCTTGCCGAAGCCCTGGACGATGTTCAGCACGCCGGCCGGCAGCAGGTCAGCGATGATTTCAGCCAGGACCATGATCGACAGCGGGGTCTGCTCGGCGGGCTTGAGCACCACGCAGTTGCCGGCGGCCAGCGCCGGAGCCAGCTTCCACGCAGCCATCAGCAGCGGGAAGTTCCACGGGATGATCTGCCCGACCACGCCCAGCGGCTCGTGGAAGTGATAGGCCGCGGTGTGCTCGTTGATCTCGGCAGCGCTGCCTTCCTGGGCGCGGATGCAGCCGGCGAAGTAACGGAAGTGGTCGGCGGCCAGCGGCACGTCGGCGTTCAGGGTTTCACGCACGGCCTTGCCGTTGTCCCAGGTCTCGGCAATGGCGAGCTTTTCCAGGTTGGCTTCGATGCGGTCGGCGATCTTCAGCAGGATCAGGGCGCGATCCTGGACGGCAGTCTTGCCCCAGGCATCAGCGGCGGCGTGAGCGGCATCCAGCGCCTTCTCCACATCTTCGGCGCCCGAACGCGGGAATTCGGCGATGACTTCACCATTGACCGGCGAGGTGTTGACGAAGTACTCGCCCTTGACCGGCGGGACGAATTCACCGCCGATGAAGTTGCCATAGCGTGGCTTGAAGGAAATGACGGAGCCTTCCGTACCGGGTTGGGCGTAGATCATGAGCGGCCTCTCCAATGTTCTGCTTATCGAGCCTGACCGGGGGTGGACAGGGCATGGAACGATATTAGGCAGCCTGGCAGGTCAGCCGGAATGCACCCAAGGGACCGATGCGTTACTCATTTGGTAGTAGATGCCAGCGCACGACGCAGCCCGCGAGCAGCGGGCGCTGCAAGCAAAAAGCCCGCCTCATAACAAGCGAAAAAACCGCCAGCTTAAGCCTCGATCGACGCACCTCGCCGAAGCCGAACGTTATGGCCTTCATCATCTGGCGGGACATGCCGCCATCGGTGGCGTACGCGCCAGCCTGTACAACGCCATGCCGCTCGAGGGCGTGAATCGACTGACGGCATTCATGGCCCATTTCGAGCGCATCCATGGCTGGCATGACTGATCTCCACGCGTTGCGCAAGGGGCTGGCATTACAGCTGGCATCAGGTTATGTCGGGATGGCGTGCCGCATGCCCCACCGTGCGATTCATCGGCCGGTGATGGCGATGAGTGTGCAGTTCCCCTCGCCGCTGGGCATCGCAGCCGGGTTCGATCGCGAGGGTCGTCTCGGCCGACGGGTCGCGGTGCTGCTTCGCGATCAGCAGCACCGGTTGAACCAGGCGGGCAAGCAGCGAGTGCCGCTGGTCGCGAAGCTGCGTTGCGTGCCGGGACAGATCCCCTTTGCGCTGGCGGCGCTGCTGCTGGAGTTGGGCTTCGACGGGTTGCTGACGCAAGAAAAAGGCCGGCTATAAAAGCCGGCCTTTCGTTTGGCGCTTGGTGATCAACGCTTGGCGACGACCTGGTCCTTCGGCAGCTTGAAGGTCCAGACCATACCGCCCTGGTTGAAGTCCTTGATGCGCTTGGCCACTTCGCCACCCCACAGCGGCACCGCACCGCCCCAACCGGACAGAACGGAGACGTACTGCTCGCCGTCCATTTCCCAGGTGATGGGCGAGCCGATCACGCCGGAACCGGTGTTGAACTCGTAGAGTTTCTTGCCGGTCTTGGCGTCGAAGGCCATCAGGTAGCCTTCCGGGTTACCGGTGAAGACCAGGTTACCCTTGGTCGCCAGCACACCACCCCAGAGCGGCGCGTAGTTCTTGTAGCGCCAGACTTCCTTGCCGGTCTTCGGATCGATGGCGCGCAGCACGCCGATGTATTCCTCGTTCAGCGGATGGATGGTGAAGCCGGCACCCAGGTAGGCCGCGCCTTTCTTGTAGGCAACGCCTTCGTTCCAGATGTCCATGCCCCACTCGTTGGACGGCACGTAGAACAGCCCGGTGTCCTGGCTGTAGGCCATCGGCATCCAGTTCTTGCCACCGAGGAACGACGGCGCGACGAAGACCGACTTGCCCTTGTCCGCATCACCCGGCGCGCCAGGACGGTTGGCATCGTCGTAGACCGGACGGCCATCTTTGTCCAGGCCCTTGGCCCAGGTGATCTTGTCAACGAACGGGAAGCCACGGATGAACTTGCCGTTGGTGCGGTCGAGCACGTAGAAGAAGCCGTTACGGTCGGCGGTGCCCGCAGCCTTGATGGTCTTGCCACCGTCCTGATAATCGAAGGACACCAGCTCGTTCACGCCGTCGAAGTCCCAACCGTCATGCGGGGTGGACTGGAAGTGCCACTTGATCGAGCCATCGTTCGGGTCCAGCGCCAGGCGGGACGACGAGAACAGGTTGTCGCCGGGACGCAGGTGCGAGTTCCAGGGCGACGGGTTACCGGTGCCGAACAGCAGCGAGTCGGTATCCGGATCGTAGTAGCCGCCCAGCCAGGGCGCGGCACCACCGGTCTTCCACAGGTCACCCGGCCAGGTCTTGCCGGGCTGGCCGCCGGAGATGCCGTTCTCGACCTTCTTGCCGTCCTTCATCACGTAGCCCATGTGGCCTTCGACGGTCGGACGGGTCCAGAGCAGCTCGCCGTTCTTGGCATCGAATGCCTGGATCATGCCGACGACACCGAATTCGCCCCCGGCCAGGCCGGTGATGACCTTGCCTTTAACGACCAGCGGCGCGGCGGAAATCGAGTAGCCGGCCTTGTAGTCAGCAACGGTTTTCTTCCAGACGACCTTGCCGGTGTCCTTGTTCAGCGCGACCAGCTTGGCGTCGAGGGTGCCGAAGATCACCAGGTCGTCATACAGCGCCACGCCACGGTTGATCACGTCACAGCACGGCATAATGCCGTCGGGCAGGCGCGCATCGTACTGCCAGAGTTCCTTGCCGGTACGGGCGTCCACGGCGAAGACACGGGAATAGGAACCGGTCAGGTACATCACGCCGTCTTTGACCAGCGGCTGTGCTTCCTGGCCACGCTGCTTCTCACCGCCGAGGGAGAAACCCCAGACCGGACGCAGTTGGCTGACGTTCTCGGTGTTCAGTTTGTCCAGTTGGCTGTAGCGCTGCCCTTGCAGGCCCAGGCCGTTGGTCACGATCTGATCGGTGGACTTGGCGTCATTGAGAATGTCCTGATCAGTGACTGCCCAAGCCGACACGCTGGACATCGCCATGGCGGCGCATAGCGCGGTCAGGGCGAAGGGCTTGCGAAGACCGGTGTGCTTCATTGCGGCTACCTCTACGGGTTCATTGTTATCGTCGCCGGGAAGTTTTCCCGGTCTGCTGCCGATTCTTCGTTGCAGGCCCTTTGCCAACAATTGCACGCAGTACCGATTTTCCTACTCCCTTGGTAGCAATACCCCCATGCAGGGCGCGCCAATCCAGCGTTAGAGGTCCTTTGCCGAGCGCAACCCGACACCGAAGTCGCAGCCCGGGGGCCCGAAAAGACAATTTCTCGCGGCGACGACTGCCCGTAAAAAAACACTCCCCCTCGCTCACAAGGACATGAGCCATGCTTCGTCCCGTTTTCCTCACCCTGCTATTGGTATTGACGGCAGACAGTCACGCGGCCTCCGCGATTCGCATCGGCCTGAACTACCCCAGCACCGGCAATTACAAGAGCGAAGGCCTGGAGTTACGGCGCGGCGCCCTGCTCGCCCTCGAGGCCATCAACCGTGACGGCGGCGTGCTCGGCAGGCCGCTGGAGTTGGTCAGTCACAACACGGCGGCGCGCGATGAAAAGGCTCGCGCCAATATCGATCGATTCGTCGAGCAAGGCGTGTCCATGGCGTTCGGCGGCGCCACCAGCGAGGAAGCCATCGCCGCCGGACAACGGGCGCGCGAGCTCGGTCTGCTGTTCTTCCCGACGCTGGCCTACGCCAACTCCATCACCGGCCGCGACGGGCAACGCTACCTATTCCGCGAAACCAACAGCGCCTGGATGAGCGCACGCGTGCTGGGCGAGTACCTCAGCTGGCACCTGCCCAACCGCCGTTATCACTACATCTGCCTCGATGACAGCTGGGGCCAAAGCATGGAGCAGGCGCTGCGCGAAGCCACCCGCAGCCGCGACCGTGCGCGCCACGGCTTCAGCCGCGTCAGCGTCAGGGGCGCGCGGCACGAGGAATACCTCGCCGCCTTGAACAAGGCGGCCGCCAGCAACGCCGACGTGCTGGTTGTCGTGCTGCTCGGACAGGACCTGGTGCAGATGATGCGTCTCGTGCACGATATGCGGCTCGACCGGAGAATGCAGATCATCGTGCCCAACCTGACCAGCAGCATCGTCGAACAAGCCGGCCCGCAGGTCATGGAGTATGTCATCGGCACCACCGCCTGGACCTGGCAGGTGCCCGCGCTGGTCAAGAGCGCTGATGGCCAGGCTTTCGTCGACGCCTACATCGCTGAGCATCAACGCTACCCGGACAGCACCACCGCCTCGGCCTACAGCATCGTTCGGGAGTGGGCTGCAGCCGTTCAGCGAGCCGGGAGTCTGGACAGCGAAAAGATCATTGGCGCGCTGGAGGAACACCATTACAGCCTGCTCAAGGACGACCAGTACTGGCGCGGCTTCGACCATCAGAACGTCCAGAGCATCTATGCCGTGCGGGTCCGTTCGCGCAGCGACATCATGCAGGACCGGTTCAAGCAGGACTATTTCAGCATCATCCACCGCATGGTCGGCGAGGAAGCGGCGCCCAGCCGTGACGATTGGCTCGAGGAGCGCGGCGACGACCCAATCCTGCGATAATCGCCGGCCTGTCGTGCCGTGTACCTTCAAGCTCCGCCTCTTTTCAGCGTCAGCAGGCCCAGCGGGCGCTGACGCTCTTTCGTTTTTGCAGGCGATCGCTGCCGCACCGAACCGCGGTCGAGGCGATGCCTGAGCGCAGCACCGCGCAGCGCTGTGGTGCCGTGACGAGGCGCGGGCGAGCGGTATCGGCAGGTCCCGATCATTTGCCGCAGGATGAGCAATGAAGCAACGATGGCCAGCGTTTCCCTGGGTCTGTTTCGCCATGTGTGTCGGCGTCATGGGCACCGCGCTGATTTCCCCGCTCTACCCGCTCTATCAACAGGCCTGGCAGCTGCGCACCAGCGATGTATCGCTGATCTACGTGCTGTACATGCTGGGCGCGCTGGCAGGGCTGCTGTTCATGGGCCGGCTGTCCGACACGCTGGGGTTCCACCGCGTGATGCTGGCGGGCCTGCTGCTCGGCTGGGCTGGCACCTTGCTGACCATGTTGGCGTGGAACCTGCCCAGCCTGAACGTCGGACGTATCGCCGTCGGGCTCGCCTCGAGCCTGATCGTGACCAGCGCCTCCGTGGGGCTAGTGCAGATTTCCCGCGACGGCGCGTCGCAACGCATCTCTACGCTCACCAGTTTTCTGCTCGCCTTCGGCTTCGGGCTCGGGCCCCTGACCGGAGGGATTATCGGCCAGTGGGTCGCCGACCCTCTGCTAACCGCTTATCTGCCGTCACTGGGGCTCGGTGTGCTGGCCGTCTACGCACTGCTGCGGCTGGATCTGGGAAAAACCGCCGCAGGTCCGGGTGCCGCGCTCGGCTGGCGCACCTTCACCCCGCGCCTGGCCTGGGCGCGACGCAGCGATTCGCAGGCCTTCCTGCTGACCTGCGCCTGCCCGTTCTTCGCTTTCGGCGTGTTCGGGCTCTACGCGTCCATGGCGCCGTTGTTCCTGAAGAAGATGCTGCCGTGGCACGGGCCGGTGGTCAGCGGGACCTCGATCGGCGTGATTCTGCTCACCTCGGCCATGGTGCAGCTCGCCTGCGCGCGGCTGCCGCTGCGCTGGGGCGGCCTGCTCGGCCTGCTGGCGGTGGTGCTCAGCAACGCCATGCTGGTGCTCAATTTCAGCCTCGGTTCGACCCTGGTCTTCATCATCGGCGTCTGCGCCGCGGCCACCGGTCATGGCCTGTGCCTGTTGGCCGGCATCAGCATGGTCAACCGCATCGCCAGCCCGGCCGAGCGGTCCGGGTTGATCTCGACGTACCTGGTGTGCGGCTACGTTGGCAGCATCGTGCCGCTGCTCGGGGTCGGCTGGGTGGCCGACCACTACGGCCTGCCGGTGGCGGTAACGTCGCTGGGATTAGCTGTGATGGCGATCGCCACGCCGCAGGCCCTGTGGTTCTTCGTGCATCCGCGGATGCGCGCCAGCTGAGCCGCGCCCGAAAGGTGTCGGAAACGATCGTGCCGAAACGCGCAGAGGCCTCTTGCGAGGCCCCATGTGTAGCGGCAACCCGCTAGTTGGCCGCTTGCTCGGCCTGATACAGATCCGGCAATTCGTACTGCAGGCCGTAACCGCCGAACAGCTTCTTCAGGCTGCCATCCTCGATGACCTCCTCGACCTTGGCTTCGAGTGCGTAGGCCAGTTGCCGGTTGGACTCATGGACCGCCATGCCGAGGTCCCAGGCCTGGCGGCCCATGTTCGGGTAGGCGTTTTCGGCCAGCTTGAGGTGCTCATCGTTGGCCTTGTGCAGCATCCAGTCGATCTCGCCGCGCATGGCCATGGTGGCGTCCACCTCGCCCGTCTGCATGGCGGTGAAGGCCGCCTGCGCAGTGGGATAGTGGTGCAGCATCTTGGCGATACTGCCGTTGAACACCGAGGACAGGTAGAAAGACGGCACGCTCTCCACCTCGACGCCGACCGGGTGGAAACGCAACACACCGACGCTGGACAGTTCATCCAGACGGCGATCGTCATAGGCGGACTGCCAGCGTTCACGCTGGTACGGCGCGAACATCACCACCTGCTCGTTGACCAGCTCGCCCACGTCGTTGCGTTTGAGTGCGTACTCACGGTCGTAGGGCACGCGCATCATCACGTCGGCCAGCACATTCGGCCGCAGGTAGTGGCCCTTCCAGATAAAGTTGCGCAGGTCGTCATCCAGCGTTTCGCCGGGCGTGACCCAGAGCACCTCGACCTTCAATCCGAGCGCCTCGGCCAGCGTGTTGGCGAGGTCGGCGTCGACCCCACGCGGCTTGCCATCTTCCATGAAGCTGTAGGGCGGGAAGTTCTCGTACATCGCCACCTTGAGCACGCCCGAGGCGATGATGTCGTCGTATGCCCGCACCTTGATCACGCCCGCCTGAGCCAGCGCGCACCACATCGATAGGCACAGAACCGCTAGCAACTGGCGCATGGCGATCACCGCTTGGCAGCTTCGCTTTCGATGTAGGTGCGGATCGCCCAGAGCGCTTCCTGGCTGAGATAGTCAGCCATGCGCGGCATGTACACGGCACCGTCGCGCACCGCGCCATTGATCACACGTTCCTTGAACCATTCGTCGCCGTCGTAGCTGACTTCCAGATCACGCAGATCGGGCGCGATGCCACCGGAAATCGCCTCCAGGCCGTGGCAACGGGCGCAGTTCTGGTTGTAGGCAGAAGCACCGATCTCGACCGCTTTGTCATGGTCTTCGCTGGGGGCGCGATAGGGGTTCTCGTCGACCCATTCTTCTCCCAGTGGAGTCAGGCCCTTGGTGTCGACCTTTTGTGGCGTGACGTCGCCGTGGGCCAGCGCCAGGCCGGCAACGCCGAGCAGACCAGCAGCGAAGAGAGCGCGCAGTGCGATTTTATTATTCATGACTACCACCGTTGATTTCGAATACCTGAGCAAGGCAACCCCAGTCGGAGCGCATGGTGGTCATCTTGGAGCGTGCGGCCTCGCCGCAGAATGGTGCTTTGGTTGTCCGGCTCTACTCCCTTGGTAGTAGGGCCTCATGGCGCCCATGCGCAGCACCGGCGTAGCAATTCGAAAACACAGGCCGATTGGGAAGTTTTCCCTGGATCAGCGGGAGCTTTTCCGTATCGTCCGCCACGCCCGGCTTCCACTATTCGAATCGCCTGGGCCGTCGCTTGCCGCACGCAACCAACCGCTTCGCGAGCGCAACGCCTGGCCTCGTTTGAATCGACCAAGGGAAACCAACCATGACAACTCGATCACCTCTGGGCCACCGCCGCCCGCTAGCCATTGCCGTGCTCGTTGCCGGCCTCGTCTCCAGCGGCATGGCCACTGCCAAGAATGTCACCTGGGAAGACATCGCCAACGATCATCTTTCGACCGCCGATGTGCTGCAGTACGGCATGGGAACCAACGCCCAGCGCTGGAGCCCACTGGCCCAGGTGAACGACGAGAACGTCTTCAAGCTGACGCCCGCCTGGTCCTTTTCCTTCGGCGACGAGAAACAGCGGGGTCAGGAATCCCAGGCCATCGTGCATGACGGCGTCATCTACGTGACCGGCTCCTATTCGCGTGTCTTCGCGCTCGACGCACGCACCGGCAAGCGTCTGTGGAGCTACGCGCACCGCCTGCCGGCCGACATTCGCCCGTGTTGCGATGTGGTCAACCGCGGCGCCGCGATCTATGGCGACAAGATCTACTTCGGCACCCTCGACGCTCAGGTGGTCGCGCTGAACAAGGACACCGGCAAGGTCGTCTGGAAGAAGAAGTTCGGTGATCACGGGGCGGGTTACACCATGACCGGCGCGCCGACTCTGATCAAGGACCAGAAGAGCGGCAAGGTGCTGCTGATCCACGGCAGCTCCGGCGACGAATTCGGCGTCGTCGGCAAGCTATTCGCCCGCGACCCGGACACCGGCGAGGAAGTCTGGATGCGGCCTTTCGTAGAAGGTCATGTGGGCCGCCTCAACGGCAAGGACAGCACGCCGACTGGAGACGTCAAGGCACCCTCCTGGCCCGACGACCCCAACTCCCCCACCGGCAAGAAGGAAGCCTGGAGTCAGGGCGGCGGCGCGCCTTGGCAGAGCGCGAGCTTCGATGCCGAGACCAACACCATCATCGTCGGCGCGGGCAACCCGGCGCCCTGGAACGGCTGGGCACGCACCGCCGACGGCGGCCAGCCGAAGGACTACGACAGCCTCTACACCTCCGGACAGGTCGGCGTCGATGCCAGCACCGGCGAAGTGAAGTGGTTCTACCAGCACACCCCCAACGACGCCTGGGACTTCTCCGGCAACAACGAGCTGGTCCTGTTCGACTACAAGGGCAAGGACGGCAAAACGATCAAGGCGACCGCCCACGCGGACCGCAACGGGTTCTTCTACGTCGTCGATCGCCAGGACGGCAAGCTGCAGAACGCCTTCCCCTTCGTCGATAACATCACCTGGGCCAGCCATATCGACCTGAAGACAGGCCGACCCGTGGAAAATGCAGGCCAGCGCCCACCGAAGCCCGAGCCCGGCGAAGCGCATGGCAAGCCAGTGGAGGTCTCGCCACCGTTTCTCGGTGGCAAGAACTGGAATCCGATGGCCTACAGCCAGGAGACCGGCTTGTTCTACGTTCCCGCCAACCACTGGAAGGAGGACTACTGGACCGAAGAGGTCCACTACAAGAAGGGCAATGCCTACCTCGGACAGGGGTTCCGCATCAAACGCATGTACGACGATCACGTCGGCATCCTGCGTGCCATGGACCCGCGCAGCGGCAAGGTGGTCTGGGAGCACAAGGAAGCGCTACCGCTCTGGGCCGGCGTACTGGCGACCAAGGGCAACCTGGTGTTCACCGGAACGGGCGACGGCTACCTGAAGGCATTCAACGCGAAAACAGGCGAAGAGCTGTGGAAGTTCCAGACCGGCAGCGGAATCATCGCCCCTCCGATCACTTGGGAGCAGGACGGCGAGCAATTCATTGGCGTGACGGTCGGCTATGGCGGCGCGGTCCCCCTGTGGGGCGGAGACATGGCCGCGCTGACCAAACCGGTCGCCCAGGGTGGCTCGTTCTGGGTGTTCCGTATCCCCAACTGGGAAAACCAGACCGCCAAGCGCTGATCGGCGCCTCACTGTTGCGACGGCGGGAGCGCAACCGGAGTTGGCGCTCTCAGCGCCCCGCCATCGGCCCGGCCATCACCTAGATGGCCGGTCTTTTCTTGATCTTTCGGAGCCACCATGAACCTGTTCCGCTGTCTGCTGCCCATCGCTTTGCTCGTAAGCGCGCCACTGCATGCTGACGACGATCAACCCCTGACCATCAACGGTTGCGTCATCCAACCGGAGAGCAAATGCCCTCACGCCGATCTGCGTGGTGCGGACCTGAGCAACCAGGACATGCGCAAGATGGATCTGACGCAGGCCGACCTCAGCGGCGCCAACCTGCGCCACGCCAACCTCGACCTGGCGAATCTGGAGAAGGCCAATCTGTCCGGCGCTACCCTCACCCGGGCCAGCCTGCAACAGACGAATCTGCGCCTGGCGGATCTGCGCACCGCCCAGTTGATCGCGGTACAGGGCTGGGGGCTGTTCGCCCAGGCCGCGCGGTTCGACGGTGCGAACCTGACCGCTGCCAATCTCGAGTTCGCCCGCTTGAGCGGGGCGAAGCTACAGCGCGCCAACCTGACCGCTGCCAGTCTGGAAATGACCTGGCTGAGCAAGGCCGACCTCAGTCAGGCCGACCTGACCGATGCGAACCTGCAGGAGGCCAAGCTCAACGAAGCCAGCCTCGCGAACGCGACCCTGACCGGCGCACGGCGGCACTATGCAAACTTCCAGGGCACCTACATGGACGGCTGCCGGGATTGCCCAAGCGACTGGGCGCGCTAGGCCTGCGCTGTGCTGCCGGTGCTTCGATGCGCTTTACTGATGGAACCGAATTCGCCATCACGGCGCGCTTGCCAGCGGAGGCACACCATCATTCGCATCCCTCAGATTGCGCAGCTCGACAGCCTTCCGCCCTTCGCGGGTCTGGCCCTGGATCAGATCGTCCTGCCTCGCACGCCGGCCGAAATCTGTCAGGCGGTCGACGACATGCTGGGCCACGCGCAAATAGGCTTCGATACTGAATCCAAGCCCACATTCCGTGTAGGGGAACTCTCCAGCGGCCCTCACCTTATCCAACTCGCAACGCCCCAAAGAGCCTATCTGTTTCAGATCGGCACCCCAGGCTGCACGGAGGCGGCGAAACAGGTGCTGGAAGCTGAACAGGTGCTCAAGGTGGGTTTCGGCCTGGGATCCGACCGCGGTCGTCTACGCACCCGGCTTGGGATCGAGCTGCGGCATAGCATCGACCTTGGATCTGCACTGCGGTACGAAGGCAAGAAGGGCCAGGTCGGGCTGCGTGGTGCGGTGGCGGCGGTCTTGGGCGCCGCCATCCGCAAGTCACGGAGCGTGTCGACATCCAACTGGGCCAATCCGTGCCTGACGGAGGCTCAGCAGCGCTACGCCGCCAACGATGCCTACGCCGCCCTGATGGTGTTCCTGGCACTCGGCGACGATCCCGAGCGGCTGCTGGCCGACCACATCAGGCCGGCGCATCGACAGCAATCCTGACGGCTCGACGGACGTGGGCGCTCATCAGCCGGGCAGCGCTGTGCAACCTTGCGCGCACGATCGCCGTCTACCACAGACGATCCCCAACGGAGATACCCGTGGACGGCATGTTTTTTAGCGGCTGGTCGACCCTGTTTCGCACGCTGGTTATCGGTGTGCTGGCTTATATCAATCTCATCGTGTTGCTGCGTATATCGGGCAGACGCACCCTTTCGAAGATGAATGCATTCGACCTCATCGTCACCGTGGCGCTGGGCTCGACATTCGCCACCATCCTGTTGAACAAGAGCGTGTCGCTGGCCCAAGGGACGCTGGCGCTCGCCCTGCTGATCGGTCTGCAGTTCCTGGTGACCTGGACCAGCGTGCGGGTCGGCTGGGTGCGCAAACTGGTGACCGGTGAACCGGCCTTGCTGTACTACAAAGGCCAAATGTTGAGCGCGGCCATGCGCAAGGCGCGGGTGACCGCCGAAGAAGTCCGCTCTGCCGTGCGCTCCAGTGGCATCTCGGCGCTGGACGACGTCGAGGCGGTGGTGCTCGAGACGGATGGCAGCTTTAGCGTCGTCAAGACCGGCGCCGGTAATAGTCGCTCCACCTTGGCGGGCGTGGTGACACCTGGCCCAAGGGACGTACAGGTGAAACCTTGATTCACCAAGCACCCACGCCGCACGGCTGGCTGTTGAATGCGCAGCACTTGAGCGTTGGTATGAACCTCTTGCCGCGCCAGCAGTGGCGGCGCCCGGTCCGGAAAAAATATCTTTGAAAGTCGCTCAAGTAAAACTTGTACACGCCGATGAACTTGTACAACATTCGTACTTTCACTCATCGGACCTCAAACATGTTCAACAAGCAGTTGAAGTTGGAGCTAGCGGCGTTGCGCGAAGAAGCCGCAACCACCCGACAGATCAAGGACTCGTTGTACCGGGAGATGATGGTGCTGGAGGTTGATCCCAACGGGCACGTTCAGTTCGCCAACCCGGTATTTCTGAACGAGATGGGATTCCGGCTCGGCGATATCGTCGGCCGCTCGCTCGATAGCTTCTTTTCCGATGAGTTCCGCAAAGAGCCCAACTACGCCAGCCTTAAGCGCGCCATGCAGCGCGCCGAACATTTCAGCGGTGCCTTCCGCATGCTGCATGCCAACGGAAAGGAGGCCTGGCTGAGGTCGATCTGGCAGCCGGTCAAAGCGGCTGACGGCACGCTGCATCACTTCATCCTGTGCGCCAACAACCTGACCCGCACCATCGCGACCTCACGAGAGCATGACAGCATCATCAGTGCGCTCAAACGGTCGACCGCCGTGATCGAATTCGATCTGGACGGGCACGTCATCACCGCCAACGATCAGTTTCTAAACGCCATGGGCTACCGCCTGGAACAGATCAGGGGCAAGCACCACAGCTTGTTTTGTACCCGCGAAGAAAGCGATTCCTCAGCCTACCGCGACTTCTGGGCATGCTTGAACCGAGGCGAGTATGTCGCCGAACGCTTCAAGCGTATCGACGCGCACGGCCAGGTCGTCTGGCTCGAAGCGTCCTATAATCCTGTACACGACGCGTACGGAAAGTTGTACAAGGTGATCAAGTTCGCAACAGTGATCACCGATCAGGTCAATCGGGAACTGGCGGTCGCCGAGGCCGCCACCATTGCCTACGACACCTCGCAGCACACCGATCTGAGCGCCCAGCGAGGCGCCGCTGTGGTACAGGAGACGGTCGGCGTCATGCGCAAGATCGCCGCACAGATGCAGGAAGCATCCGACGGGATCGAAGCGCTGGACAAACAATCGCAGCTCATCAGCGCCATTCTTAAAACCATCAGCGATATCGCCGATCAGACCAACCTGCTCGCACTGAACGCAGCAATCGAAGCCGCACGGGCCGGCGACCAGGGCCGCGGGTTCGCCGTGGTGGCCGACGAGGTCCGTCAGCTCGCGGCGCGGACCAGCAAAGCAGCGGGCGAGATCGTCGGTGTTGTCGGCAAGAACCAGGAACTCGCCCAGGCCGCCGTACATAGCATGTCGGCCAGCCGAAGCCAGGCCGAAAGCGGGCTGGAGCTCGCCAACCAGGCCGGCTCGGTCATCGTCGAAATTCAAGACGGCGCCCAGCGCGTGGTCAGCGCGGTGGGCCAGTTCGCCAGCCAACTGAAGAACTGAACGCAACTCACCTAAGCCTTCGGATCTACGCTGGCCTTACCAGGCGCAGGTCCGTCAGCTCGAACGCTCAGCGGCGCCTCCGTAGATGTGTTCCCAACGCCAGCCATCCGCCTTGAGCAGCGCGGTCAGCAGCGCTCGGCGTTGCCTTTGCTGCTCGGCATTTCCCGGCAGGCCCATGTCAGTATCGAGCGGGATTTGCGCACCCTCCAGTGTTGAGACGTCGAGCTCAGGCCCCTTCACTTCGGACGGGAATCCACCCAGATAGTGGGTGCGTTGCATCTCCAGATGCCTGTCGACAACCGACCCGAGCATCTTGCGCTTGAGTCCGTCCTGGGGAATTTCGTGGGAGACCTGGTCGAGCAATCGCAGCACTTCGTCGAGCATGACGACCGCCGGAATGACGCTCTTGCTGGCGTGCCGATTGTGAAAGCAGCGGATCACCGGATAGGCGTGATGATTCAGGGTGTGCTCCACCAACATCTGGCGGATGTCGCTGGCGTTGTCATAGAAGCGAGAGAAATCGGCGCCGTTCCAGCTGTTGACCACGATCTCCTGTGGCGTGCGCCCCATGCTGGTGACGAGCAGGCTGAGCTGGTTCTGCAGGCTGACGGCCGACAGCACCGGAACGATGTAGGTAATTGCAGCCGTGATGAAGGTCAACCCGCAGAACGCGGCGGCACTGGTCAGCACCCGCCAGCCGTCGCCCGAGGCGGCGTAGTCGCCCACGCCTAATGTCGACAGGGTAAAACCGGCGTAGTACAGCGTCTCCCACGCATTGGCGGCTTGCTTGGTGGTGCCGTTGACCACCGAGCCGGGATCCGAGGCGAGCATCAGAAATAGGCTGAGCCACAAGCAGGCGATCCAGGTCAGCAGTACTAGCAACAGCACGCACTGGCCGGCATATTCGAGCAGTTTCGATTCCCCTCGCCGCCCCGCCGCGATGAAAAAGCCCTGCCACACCAGCCTGGAGACAACATTGGTGATGGTCCCGCCGCCGCGCGACGACAGCGTGGTTTTGGTGATATCTGTCGCCGTAACCAGAAAAAGCACAATGCCCGAGATGAGAAAGACCATATCGACGCCGTGTCGCTCCATCGCTAAGGGTTCAGACAATAGGAAGAACGACGGCCGTCGTAAGTTCAGCCCCGGCGCCCGGGCTTTGCTGACACCGCCGGTCGAAAAGGCACAACGCCACTACAATCCTGCCCCCGGACACGCTGCTTTCAGGTATCTTCGCCGCTCAGAAAATCGCTCACCTGCGCACGTATCGAGGACGGCCCGATGTTGGCCTGTTTGAATTCGGATTGGAGTTTTTCAGCCCCCGCGCTGATGGCTCTGCTGGTTGGCCTCGGCGTCGCGGTATTGGCGCGCTGGGTCCGCCATCAGCGGCAATTTGCCGGCAGTTCCGCCTTTACCTTGATGCATCTCGCCATCCTCTGGTGGCTTGGCGTTGCGGCGCTGGAAATGAGTGTTCACCAGCAGAGCTGCAAGATGTTCTGGGCTGGCATGGCCTGGCCGGCGATCCTCGGCGTGCCGACATTCTGGTCGGTGTTTCTCTGGCAATACGCCAACAGCATCCATCGCCCCCTCAGGCCGCTCGCCATCGCCGCCCTGCTGGCGATGCCGGTGCTGTTCTGGTTGCTGGCATTGAGCAATCCCTGGCACTGGCTGTTCTATGGTGCTGCCAGCGCACCGATTTCATCCGCGCCCAACGCACCGATTGCCTACCAGCATGGGCCGCTGTTCTACCTGGCGGCGGCCTACGGCTACCCGTTCATGCTGTTCTGCATCGCTATCACCTTGCGCGCAGCGGCGCTCAGCCGTGGCTTGCACCGGCGGCACTACCTGGTGTTTCTGGTGCTCACCACCCTCCCGTGGGCAGCCAATATCAGTTACGTCGCGCTTGGCTGGACGCTGTTCGGCTTCGATCCCACGCCGTTCAGCTTTGCGCTGACGCTTGCAGGATTCAGCTGGGCAATCAGCGGGCTGCGTCTGTTCGACCTGTTGCCGATAGCGCGCCATCTGCTGCTCGATGCGCTGATCGACCCGGTGCTGGTGATCGACCCGCAACGCCGCGTGATCGAGGCCAACCCCGCCGCACTGCGCCTGGCGCACCTGAAGCGCGACTGGCAGGGCCGACCACTGGCGCAATGGCCCTACATAGGCGACTTGCTGGACAACCTCGTGCAACGGGCGGAGCTCGGAGACGCACCGCAGGTACTGAGCGTCGATGCACAGCAGCAGCACTTCGAGGTCCGCGTTCGCGCGATTTGCCGCACGACGCGGGAGGGGTCGGTGACACTGGGACAGATGCTCTACCTGCGCGACATCACCCAGTTCCAGCACAGCCAGCAGCAACTGGCCGAAGCGCTGGCGTTGAGCAAACAGCAGCTGGAGACCATTTCCAGTCTTCATGAAAGCTTGCAGAACCAGGCACTTCGCGATCCGCTGACGGGGCTCTACAACCGTCGTTACCTGCAGGAATTCTTTGCCCGCGAGATGGCTCGCGCGCAGCGTGACGGAACACCCATCGTGCTGGCCATGGCCGACCTCGATCACTTCAAAAGGCTGAACGACACCTACGGTCATTCAGCCGGTGACGACGCGTTGAAAGGCGTGGCGGCTTTTCTGCTGAGCGGTTTGCGCAACACCGATGCGGTTTTCCGCGTCGGTGGTGAGGAATTCTTGCTCGTCTTGCCGCGCACCCAGCCGGACGATGCCCTGGCGAAGCTGACGCGGCTGTGCGCGCAATTTGCGGCCCAGCCCCTGGAGACGCGTGCCGGCGCGTTACGCCTGACCATGTCCATTGGCGTCGCCTGCTATCCATCGCAAGCCAGCGACCTGGACGGCCTCATGCAACAGGCCGATCGGCAGCTCTACCTGGCCAAGAACAGCGGGCGAAATCAGGTCAAAGCGGCATCCGACACCCCGGATGCTGGCGTCAGTGCCCTACCACTACCTCACTGATCTGCCGAATCGGCGTCAGGTCGGTGTAGTTGGCAATGTCCGCGACGATCTCTTCGGCATGCGGCCCAATACCGGCCTGAAAGGCTTCGAGCGACTCACTGAAGATGTGGCACATCGCAATGTAGGGGGCAGGCTCGTCGGGCGTGAAGCCGGCGATGGCCTTGTCGATCGTGTAGTACAGGCACGCATCGCCCATGCGGGCCTTGAGCAGCGGTAGATGCTTGTCACGGTAGTAGTCATGATCGAATCGGGCACCCGGTGTGTTGGGGTACATCACGCTGACTTTTATCATTGCAACGGCTCCTCGAGCGCGGGCGCTACCCGCAGATAGGGTCGGACAATATTGCACGGTTGCGCACGGACAGCCATGCAGAGAAACCTGCCACTGCCCTCAGCCGGCCGCCCGTTCACCGACCCGCAGAACGCCGGTGTCGATGGCCAGGTGAACCAGCTCGGCGTGCGAACTGACCTGCAGCTTGCTCTTGAGCAGGGTCAGGTAGTTGGAGACAGTCTTGCTGCTGATGCACAGTCGCTCGGCGATCAACCGGGTCGGTGTCCCCTTGGCCAGCATCACGAAAATTTCGAACTCGCGTTGGGTCATCCCCTGCAGGCGCGGGTCCGACGCGTTGGCGGCGACCGGATTGCGCGCCAGCTGAATCGCCAGGGGCTGTTCGATATAGGCATGGCCCGCCAGGATGCGCCGCACCGCGTCCACCAGTACCTCGGGCGACGAGCTTTTGGTGATGTAGCCCGCAGCTCCGGCGTCCAGCGCCTGTCGCACCAGTGGCAGCTCATCGTGCATGCTGAAGAACAACACGCGCAGTTGCGGCAGTCGCTGGAGCAATCGCCGCGTGGTTTCCACCCCGCTGATGCCCGGCAGGCCAACATCCATGATCACCAGGCTGGGAGGTGCCTCCTGCGCCCTCGCCAGCGCCTGCTCGCCGTCGCAGGCCTCGGTCACCTGCGCCGCGGGAAGCAACACACGCAGCAGGGCGGCGTAGCCTTGCCTGACCACGGCGTGATCATCGACGAGCAGTATGTTCATTCGCTGTTGCCTCCGGGTAAGGAATATCGAGGTAGACGATCCAGCCGCCGCTCCTGCAGTGGGCGGCCACCAGCGAGCCTTCCAGCGCGCGCGCCCGCTCCTGCATCGAACGCAGGCCGATGCCTGGCCGCCGAGCCGACCGATGACCGACGCCATTGTCCCGGATCAGCAGCCGTAACCGCCGTCCGCTCAGGCGCAGCCGCACACAGACGAAGCTGGCCTGTGCGTGCTTGGCCACGTTGGTCAGCGACTCCTGTACCAGTCGATACAAGTGCTCCTTGACCGGCAGTGACAGGCTCGGCAGGCGACGATCGAGCCGCAGGCGCAGCTCGATGCCCTGCGCGCTTTGCCACTGCTCGGCCAGCAGATGCATGGCCTCGGGCAGCTCGAGATGGTCGAGCATCACCGGATAGAGCTCGCGGGTCAGGCGGCGGAACCCGTCCTGCAACTGCTCGCAGTGCTCGTCGAGGCGGTGCGCGGTCGTGCTGACCAGGCTGGGCTGGTCCTTGATCGCCTGAAGCAGGCAGGCCTGAGCGCGGATTCCAGCCAGGTATTGGCCCAGATCATCATGCAGCGCCTGGGCGAGCTGGGTGCGTTCACGCTCCTGCAAGGCCAGGAGCGAGCGCGTCAGATCGTCGTTGTCCCGGCGTGCATCTTCCAACGAGCTGACCATGTGGTTGAAGTGTCCAGCCAGTTGCTGCGCCTCGCGCATCGAGCGCGTCGGCAGACGCGTATCGAGCTGGCCTTGCGAAACCCGCCCGAAGGCTGCAAGCAGTTCGCGCAGCAGCTTCGATGCCGGGCGCACGGCCCAGCGAATCGCCAGCAGGCAGAGCAGCAGCGCAAGGCCGAAAAGCACCAGCAGCTGACGCAGGGAATCGCGGACCTCCTCGATCTCGTCGTGCGGATCGACGCTCAATTGAAATCCCTGGCCGCCGGACAAGCGGACGGTCAGCGGCGCGGGAAGCGGATCCGGATACAGGGCCTTCTCCAGCCAGTCGCGCGGCAACGCCGGCGGCGGCGCTTGAGCGGCGTCATCATCCAGCCCATGCACCTTGACGTGGCGCAGGTGACGGGTCAGTCCGGACTGCAAGGCGGCCGGATCGCGCTGCGCGACCTCCACGAGATAGCCAACCACGGCGCCGGCGGCATTGAGCTCCCGCTCGACATCGTGACGGGCCTGGCGCAGCAGCACCGCCGTGCAGACACAGGCCACCAGGGTGAAAAACAACGAGACCCACAGACTGATCCGCCAAAGTGCCGACATGCGCACCACCCGCAGTGATTGGACCGCTG
This sequence comes from Stutzerimonas stutzeri, assembly GCF_019090095.1. Taxonomy (NCBI): domain Bacteria; kingdom Pseudomonadati; phylum Pseudomonadota; class Gammaproteobacteria; order Pseudomonadales; family Pseudomonadaceae; genus Stutzerimonas; species Stutzerimonas stutzeri. The sequence continues at coordinate 620,133 of NZ_JAGQFP010000001.1, forward strand.
GCCGGTGCGTCACTTGACCAGGAAGTGCCCTTCCATACCTTTGTTCTGCAGCCCCTGGCAGTAATAGGCAAAACGGCCGGGTTTGACCGGCACGAAGAACAGCTCGGCCTCGCCGGCGTCTTCGAACTCCAGCTCCACTAGGGTCATGGCCTTGATCTCGACACCGCCGGCCTCGACCTTGCGCAAGAAGATCGAACGGGCGAACTCCGGCGCCTGGAAGGCACAGGCCTTCTGTCCATCGGCGATCACCTTCAAGCGATAGGCCACGCCGGTTTCCAGCGCGTACTCCTTTTGCGAGACGGCGTAGTCGCTCTCTTCGGAGCCGAAGCGTAGATCGGGCAATGCCTGGGGCCGCAGCGTGAGGTCGCCGGCTGCGTGGACCTGATCGAAACCGATCAGGCTACCGATCAACAGGAGATTGAGGATAAGGGCTCGGCAAGGCGTCATGGATAGCAGCTCTTCTTGTTGTTGGTGGGCATCATCCTAGGGCGCCTCGCCAACAGGCTGGCTACTACCTTGGTACACAACGACTGGTACTTTCTGCATATTCCCCCGCCCTGCCGGGGTTCCTATGCTGGTCGCAACGCCATAGGAGTCGCCCATGCCCCATCCTTTGCTACGCACCGGTCGCCTGCTGGCACTGTGTTGCTGCGCCGCGCTGGCGAACACCGCAGCGATTGCCGGCCAGGCCCTGGACGTGCGCATCGGCTATCTCGGCTACCGCCCCGATCCCGGTCCACTGCTCTCCAATGTGATTCCCGAACCCGACGATGCCGGGCTACGCGGCGCGGAACTGGCGATCATCGACAGCAACACCACGGGGCGCTTCCTCGGTCACAACTACCAGCTGAACACACGCAATAGCGATTCCCCCGACCAGCTGCTCGCCGAGGCACGCAAACTGCGTGACGAAGGGCTGCGGCTGTTCATCGTCAACGCACCGGACGCCAGCCTGCGACAGCTCGCCGAGGCGCTTCCGGACAGCCTGTTGATCAATGCCGGCAGCGCCAGTGACGAACTGCGCACCACGACCTGCCTGGCCAACGTGCTGCACACCTTGCCGAGCCGCAGCATGCTGGCCGACGCCCTGGGCCAGTTTCTTGCCGTGCGGCGCTGGAAGCGCTGGCTGCTGATCACCGGGCCGACGCCCGAGGACCAGGCGTTTGCTGCCGCCATGCGCCGCGCGGCCAAGCGCTTCGGCCACACGATCGTCCTCGAGAAACCCTGGACCTTCGACAATGATCAGCGCCGCACTGCCCAGGCCGAAATGCCGCTATTCACCCAGGCCGAGGATTACGACGTGGTCGTGGTGGCCGACGAGCGAGGCGACTTTGGCGAGTACGTGCCCTATCAGACCTGGCTACCGCGCCCGGTGGTGGGCACGCAGGGGTTGATCGCGACCGGCTGGCACAAGACGGTCGAAACCTATGGTGCCGCTCAGCTGCAGAAACGCTTCGAGGCACGTGCCAATCGCTGGATGAACGACCGCGACTTCGCCGCCTGGATCGGCGTACGCAGCATTGCCACCGCCGTCACCCGCCTGGGCAGCGCCGACCCGGCAGGCATACGGCAGATGTCCTTGAGCGAAACGCTACCGGTGGACGGGTTCAAGGGCCGCAAGCTCACCTTCCGCGCCTGGAATGGCCAGCTACGCCAACCCATTCCGTTGGTCCACCCACGCGGCCTGGTGTCCAACTCCCCTCAGGAAGGGTTTTTGCATCCCACCAGCGAGCTCGACACGCTGGGCTTCGACCGGCCCGAAAGCCAATGCCGGTTGAGCGACAAGGAGTTTCCATGACGGCGCATTCGCTTCGTCTGGCGCTGCTCCTGGTCACGCCCACGGCCTTCGGTGAGACCAGCGACCTGAGCTACGAGTCCTACGTCGATAGCGACAAGCGAATCAAATGCCTCTACGGCTACGCGGCGCAGAAAACCGGCGATCATGCCTCGGCGCTGAAGATCTTCGAGGACTGTGTCGAGCGCTGGAACGACGTCTATTCGATGATCTGGCTGGCGCAGATGTATGAATCCGGCATTGGCGTGCCGCTGAGTCTGGAAAAGGCAGCCGCCCTCATCAAGCGCGGGGCCGAGCAGCCGGATACCGCCGCCTATGTCAGCCTCGCCCGTTATCACTGGGGTGTCGCGCTGGCCGAAGGGCGCGGTGTGGCCGTGGACCGGGACGCCGCGCGGCGCTGGCTGCAAAGCGCCTCGAGCGGTGGCCAGACCGAAGCCGACGAATACCTGCTGCGGCTGGACGCCGCCGCGCCCCGCTAAGCGCACAGACAACAAGAAAGAGAACCCTCAGATGAATCGAACGCTCCTTGCCTCTGCCATTGCCTGCGGGCTCGCCTGGACCGGCGCATCCGCGCAGGCCGCCACCGCCTACGTATCCAACGAGAAAGACGACACCATCAGCGTGATCGACCTGGACACTCTGGAGACCGTCGAGACGCTGGAGGTCGGTCAGCGTCCGCGTGGGCTGACGCTTTCCCACGACAACAAGCTGCTCTACATCTGTGCCAGCGACTCGGACACCGTTCAGGTGATGGACCTGGCGACGCGCCGGATCATCAAGCAGCTGCCCTCCGGCGCGGATCCGGAACAGTTCGCGCTGCACCCCAACAACAAGTGGCTGTACATCTCCAACGAAGACGATGCATTGGTCACCGTAGTCGACGTCGACAGCGAGCAGGTGCTGGCCCAGATCGAAGTCGGGGTGGAGCCCGAAGGCATGGCGGTGTCGCCTGATGGCAAGTGGGCGATCAACACCAGCGAAACCACCAACATGCTGCACTGGATCGATACGGCCACCAACACGCTGGTGGACAACACCCTGGTCGATCAACGCCCGCGCCATGTCGAATTCAGTCATGACAGCAAGACGATCTGGGCATCGTCGGAGATCGGCGGGACGGTCACCGTGATCGACGTCGACCAGCGCAAGGTGCTCAAGACCCTCGATTTCGAAATCAAGGGCGTTCACCGCGACAAGATCCAGCCGGTGGGCATTCGCCTGAGCTCGGACGGCAAGTACGCCTTCGTTGCCCTCGGCCCGGCCAACCGCGTGGCGGTGGTCGATGCCAAGACGTACGAGGTTCTGGATTATCTGCTGGTGGGGCATCGCGTCTGGCATATGGCGTTCAACCCCGACGAGAGCCGGCTGCTGACCACCAATGGCGTCAGCGGAGACGTGTCGGTCATCGATGTGCCGTCGCTCAAGGTCACCAAGTCGATCAAGGTCGGGCGTTATCCCTGGGGCGTGGTGGTCGCACCATGACCGCGCTGGAGGTGGCCGGCGTCAGTTTCGCCTATGGGAAACGACAGGCCCTGCAGGACGTCAGTTTCAGCGCCGCCAGCGGCCGCTTCACCGCACTGCTCGGGCCCAACGGAGCCGGCAAATCGACGCTGATCGCCCTGCTCACCCGGCTGTACGACCTGCAGCGCGGCGAGATCAGGGTGGACGGCCATAGCCTGCGCGAGCAGCCGCGCGAAGCACTGCGGCGGCTGGGTGTGGTGTTTCAGCAAAGCACGCTGGACCTGGACCTGAGCGTCGAGCAGAGCCTGCGCTACCACGCCGCCCTGCATGGCATGCCGCGTACGTTGGCCCACGAGCGCATCGAGCTGGAACTGGACCGCCAGCAGCTCGGCGAACGGCGCAAGAGCAAGGTGCGCGAACTCAATGGCGGGCATCGCCGCCGTGTCGAGATCGCCCGCGCCTTGCTGCATCGGCCGCGTCTTCTGCTGCTGGACGAAGCCAGCGCCGGTCTCGACCCGGCGAGCCGTCAGGCCCTGAACGATCACGTCCGAGCGCTGTGCGATGAAGGCATGAGCGTGCTCTGGACGACCCATCTGCTCGACGAGGTCAGCACTGACGACGACCTGATCATCCTCAACCGCGGCCAGCTCGTAGCACAGGGCAGCGCCGCCGGGCTGTCGGCAGCTGACGGCGGCCTGCAGCAGGCCTTCGCGCGGCTCACCAGGCAGCCGGAGGCAACATGAGCGCTTGCACCCAGAACCGCACTCATCCCGTCGTGGGAGCGGTCTTGACCGCGAAGCGCATGCACAAACACGTTCGCGGTCGAGACCGCTCCCACAGCACACGAGACTATTATCTGGAGCCCTATCCAATGACATGCAGGGCTCGCCAGCCAGCCAATGGCGACGTGAGCGCTTGCGCTCAGAACCGCACCTATCCCCTCGTGGGAGCGGTCTTGACCGTGAAGCGCATGCACAAACACGTTCGCGGTCGAGACCGCTCCCACGGCACCCGCGACTTTTATCTGAAGCCCTATCCAATGACATGCAGGGTTCGCCAGCCAGCCAGTGGCGACGTGAGCGCTTGCACCCAGAACCGCACTCTTCCCCTCGTGGGAGCGGTCTTGACCGCGAAGCGCATGCACAGGCACCTTCGCGGTCGAGACCGCTCCCACGGCACCGGCAACGGTTTTCTGGAGCCATCATGCCCCTGAACATCCGCCCCCTCGATCAGGAGCTTTCATGACCGCTTATTGCGAATGCCTGCGGGCCATCATCGGCCGCGAGTGGTTGCGCTTCGTTCAGCAGCGCTCGCGCTTCTTCAGTGCCCTGGTGCGTCCGCTGCTGTGGTTGGTGGTCTTCGCCGCTGGCTTTCGTGCGGCGCTGGGGATCGCCATCATCGACCCCTACGAAACCTACATCACCTACGAGACCTACATCGTCCCGGGCCTGGCCTGCATGATCCTGCTGTTCAACGGCATGCAGGGTTCGCTGTCGATGGTCTACGACCGCGAAATGGGCAGCATGCGGGTACTGCTGACCAGCCCGCTGCCGCGCAGCTTCCTGCTGGCGAGCAAACTGCTGGCGACCTCGCTGATCTCGCTGCTGCAGGTCTATGCCTTCCTGTTGATCGCCTGGTTCTATGGCGTGCAGCCGCCCGTGGCGGGATTACTGACGGCCCTGCCGGCACTGCTGCTGGTCGCGCTGCTGCTCAGTGCCCTGGGTCTGCTGCTGTCGAACGGCATCCGCCAGCTGGAAAACTTCGCCGGGGTGATGAATTTCGTCATCTTCCCGATGTTCTTCCTGTCCTCGGCTCTCTACCCGCTGTGGAAGATGCGCGAAGCCAACGAATGGTTGTTCTGGATCTGCTCGGTCAACCCGTTCACCCATGCGGTGGAACTGGTTCGCTATGCCTTGTATGAACGCCTCGACCCGCTGTCGCTGGGTGTCTGCCTGGGCCTGACGCTGCTGTTCAGCTTGCTGGCGGTGCTCAGTTTCAACCCGCAGCACGCCGCGCTACGACGGGTTGCGTGAATAGGCTTTACTACCTTCGTACTGGTTTGGATGTCGATCGTAGGATTTCCAATGCAGCGGGTTTTGCCCTGTAATGTGTCCGACCGAAGTACTGGGAGAACGGATATGCGGGCGCCCGCCGCGATGCCAGCAGATGACGCCGGATAGCCGAGGGGGAGCCGGCTGGCGCCAGGCAGGAATGATGAGCACGCGTGCGCAAGCGACGCCGCGTGGCATGAACGCGTTACCGAACACACCTACGCATAATCACAACAAATGAGGTGACCGGCCTTGTACAAGATACTGATTGCTGATGACCATCCGCTGTTTCGCGAAGCCATTCAGAACGTCATTCGAGACGGTTTTCCCGGCAGCGAGATCATCGAGACCGCCGACCTCGATAGCGCGCTGGCCATTACCCTGGAGAACGACGATCTCGACCTGGTGTTGCTCGACCTCAACATGCCCGGGATGCATGGCCTCAACGGCCTGATCAACCTGCGTAACGAGGCACCGACCATTCCGGTGGTCATCGTTTCGGCCGAGCAGGACAAGCAGATCGTGCTGCAGGCCATCACCTACGGCGCTTGCGGGTTCATCACCAAATCGTCGCCGCGCGCGCAGATGACCGAGGCCATCGAGCAGATCCTCAACGGTAACGTCTACCTGCCCTCGGACATCATCCGCAGCCAGAAAGCCGGCACCCGCCGCGCCCAGCAAAACGAACAGAGCATCCCGCCCGAACTGCTCCAGGCCCTGACACGCAAACAACTGCTGGTACTCGAGCGCATGACCAAGGGCGAATCGAACAAGCAGATCGCCTACAACCTCGACATCGCCGAAACCACCGTCAAGGCGCACGTCTCCGCCATCCTGCGCAAGCTCAACGTGCACAACCGCGTGCAGGCGATCCTCTCGGCCGGCGATATCGACTTCACCTCCTACTTGCGTCGTTGAGGCATACAACCGGTCGATTGCCAGGCCGGCCCCAGCACGCACGTGCTCAAAGGCTCTAGGGCCACGTAAATAAGATTCGACGACGCGCGACCGCTACAAGCGTGCAGCGCTTCGAGCCACCCGCTTGGCTGACGTCACCCGTCGCTGAGCGTCAGCCGCCAGCCCGTAGCACAGCCCCGCAGCCCCCTCACCTTCCGCCTAACCCCGCGAGATCGAACCCCGCACCGTTCAGCCATGGCCCTGGTCCAGCATGTGGCACATGGCGGTCTTGAGCTTCATCGGCCGCACAGGTTTGTGCATCAGCATGTGGCCGAGCTCTCGCACCTGTTGCTTCAGCTCGTTGCTGTAGTTGGCGGTGATCATCAGTGCTGGTAGTGGGCTGGCCCGACGGGCATTGACGGTTTCCACCACGTCGACGCCGTTGCAGCCGTTATCCAGGTGGTAGTCGGCAATGATCAAGTCGGCATCGGCATGAAAGTTGTCGACCTGCCCGGCCAGATCCTGCTCCGACAGCGCGGTGATGACCTGGCAGCCCCAGCCTTCCAGCAAGGTACGCATCCCGGCGCAGATCGCCGTGTCGTTATCCAGTACCCAGACGCGGGCGCCCTTGAGCCGCTCCAACAGCAGATCGGTATTGGCCACCTCCGGGCTGGCCTTGGGGGCCCGCTTGGCCAGTGGCACCTCGATGGCGAACTTGGAACCGCGCCCTGGCGCCGAGCTGACCTGAATGCGATGGCCGAGAATCCGCGCGATCTTTTCGACGATCGCAAGGCCCAGGCCGAGCCCCCGGTCCTGTTGCGGGCGCACGCCGTCACCACGTTTGAATTCGTGGAAGATTTCTTCGAGCTTGTCTTCGGGTATCCCGACACCGGTGTCCCAGACTTCGATCGACAGGCTCTGCCGGCGACGACGGCAGCCGAGCATCACGCGGCCGCTGCGGGTGTAGCGGATGGCATTGGTCAACAGGTTACGCAGGATGCGGGCCAACAGCTGGATATCGCTGCGCACCAGCGCCGAACAGGGAATGAAGTCCAGTTGCAGCTGCTCGCTGCCGGCGATCTGACGGAACTCCACCGCGAGGTTTTCCAGCAGTTCACTGACGGCGAAGGGTGCAATGTCCGGCTTGATCACGCCGGCGTCCAGCTTGGAGATATCCACCAGCGTGCCGAGCAGGTTTTCCACGTCTTCCAGCGAATTGCTGATATTGCGGATCAGCCCGCTGCTGGGGGCGTCAGGTTGTTCGAGCAAGGCGCTGGTGAACAGTCGGGCCGCGTTGAGCGGCTGCAAGAGGTCATGGCTGACCGCCGCCAGGAACTTGGTTTTCGACAGGTTGGCCAGCTCGGCCTCGCGTTTGGCCTCGCGCAGCCGCGCCTCGGCGTGGGCACGCTCGTCGATTTCGCACAGCAGCTGCTCGTTCAGGCTGGTCAGCTCTGCCGTGCGCTCGCGCACCCGCTGCTCCAGATTCTGATAAGCCTGGTGCAACGCCTCGGCGGTGCGCCGGCGATCGGTGATGTCCTGGATCAGCACGAATATGCCCGCCACCTCGCCATTGGCCTGACGGTTCGGCACGTAGGAACGCAGCATGTAACGCTGCTGCCCGCAATGGTTGCGCTCGGCCAGTTCGAAGCTGACGCTTTCGCCGGACAGCGCGCGGTCGATGTAGGGCTCCAGTTGTTGCCAGTGCTGGCCGTTGTGTACGTCCCGCAAGGACTGACCGAGCATGCCGTCGCTGGGCCAGCGGTACCACTCCTCGTAGACCTTGTTGGTGAATTCGTAAGTCAGGTCCGCCGAGACATAGGCAATCAGTGCCGGCACGTGGTCGGTGATCAGGCGAATCCAGCGCTCGCTTTCACGCAGCGCTTCGGCATGGCGATAACGCTCGGTGATGTCGGTGAAGGTATTGACGAAGCCGCCGGTGGGCAGCGGATGCGTGCGGATCTCCAGCGTGCGGCCGTCGAACAGGTGCTGCTCCAGTTCGGTCAAGGGTTGGCCGTCGGCATCGAAGGTATTGGGCGTCAGCAGCTTGAGTTCGCTGTCGGCCATGACCTCCTCGAAGGGTCGATGCGCCTCGATCGGTGCCAGGCCGCAGAGTTCGAGGAAGCGCCCGTTCCATAGTTCGAGGCCGCCATCGGCACTAACCATCGCCACCCCTTGCGAGAGGTTGTCGACGGCACGCTGCAACAGCCGCGACTTCTGCGCCAAGGCTTGTTCCCGGCGCATCGTCTCGCTGATCTTCACCTCGGTGATGTCGGTGTAGAGCATCACCAGCCCGCCCTCGCGGGTCGGTCGTTCGCTGACCTGGACCCAGCGGCCATTGTGCAGACGGTAGACCGTGGGCTCGTTGGCCTTGCCGCGGTGCTCTTCGGCGATCATGCCGCTGCTTTCGGCCAGCCGCTTGAGCTCCGACAGCCGGGTTCCGCTGTTGATGCGCGCCCGGGTACGGCTCCACAGTGACTTGAAGCGTTTGTTGAACAGAACGATGCGTTGGTCCTTGTCGAACAGCACGAAGGCATCGGAGATGCTCTCGATGGCGTCCACCAGATGCTGGTGCGCGGTTTCGGCGCGCAGCCGCGCATCGCTGAGCAGCCGGTTGCTGGCCTTCAGCTCTGCCATCGCCTGGTTCAGCGCATCGGTGCGCTCGCGCACCTGCTCGGCCAGCTCGACCGAATGCTGAAAGGCCGCATAGGAGGCATCGCGGCCGCTGCCGCTGGACTCGATACGCTCGATCAGCGCGGCGTTGATACGACGCAGCTTGTAGTTTTCGCGCTCGAGTTCGGTCTGCCTGGCGAGTAACTCAGCGGCCGCCCCGTCCTCCAGGCCGGCCGATGGCGACGCCGGTGAAGGTCTGGTTGATGTGCATGCCATTGAACTGCTCTCCGTAGGTGTTGAAGCCGATCACCTGCTGACGTCGAAGAAAGGCCGACGTGTCGTCGGTGGAACCGTTGCTCTCGATTTCGAGCCGCCTGAGGAAGCAGTCGCAGCCGATGGTCAGCAGCGGTGGCCCGAGGCGCTGCTCGAGGCGCTCGAACAGCGTCTCCAGATTGGGCATCAGTGGCCCAGGGCGCATGGCGGTGAGCACGATGCCGTTCTCCACCGCGCAATAGAAGGTCAGACTCAGGTCCTCGTTGACCTTCTGGATCGAGCGCACGTAGTAGTGCTCGTTGATACGCACCGCCAAGGGGTGCGCCGCGAACAGACGGTGATCCAGGTCACTGACCTGGACGCCGATCAAGCGCGCGTATTCCTCGGCCGCCGGTTCGGCGTTGAGCTCATAGACGCGGCGCGAGTGGCTGTCGGCGCGTGTGACCACCAACTTCTCGCTGCGCGGCAGGAGGTGATGGGTGGTGAACACTTCGAAATCGAGCCAGGTGTTGACCAGCACGACGATCGCCGCCCCGCTGTGGAACTTGCCGTCGTAATAGACGTGGGTATCGGTCAGGTGGTTGTCGTCGCCGGCCGAACCGCCGAAATGCGGAATGCTGCCGAAGGCGGCACTCAACGCGGACAAGACGATCTCCTCGCGGCTGGACAGGCCATCGAGCAAGGTCAGCGCGAAGCTGTGATCCTTGATTGGCGCCAGGGAGTTGCTACGGCAGTCGCTGCCCAGGCGCTCCACCAGTTGCTGTGCGTCGATGAGGCTGAAGCGGTCCATCTCGTCGATCAGTTCGCACGCAATCGAAAAGCTGCGGTGATCGAAGCCGACGGCGGTCACGCAGCTGCGACCGTAGCCTTGCGAGGTGATTTCGCCGGCGGAGGTACAGCCGACCAGTCGCACGCCCCCGAAGTACTGATGCAGCGCGGCTCCCAGCGCAGGCAGGTCGTACTCGGCCGAACAGAAGAACAGGACGAACCCCAGGTGCGGGTGAATCAGTTGGCGCGCCAGGTCCTGGGCGACCGTTTCGGGATCACGCGCCTCCGACATGGCCGTGCGCACTTCTTTGACTTCTTGCTCGATCACGCACGCACCCCAATACAGACTTATCGTATGACCTCATTCTTGGTCAGGGCATAGGGTACGAAAATGCTACTTCAGTACCGGCGGCGACCTGCCTAGGTAGCAAAGCGACGAAACACCGCGGGGCGCGGCGGCGATCGAACCTCAGGCAAACGGAAACGAAAACGGGCACCCCGAAAGGGTGCCCGTCTGGCGACCGCTGACTGTGTTTAGAAGCTGAGCGTGGCGCCGATGGCGAAGGTGCGTGTGTCTTCGTCGAGGGCGTCGGTGTCATGGCCGCGCAACTCGAACTCGTTCACCTCGGCCACCAGCTTCAGGTTGTCGTTGATGGTCCGGAAGTAGGCGATCCCACGGGTCTGATAATCGGCTGCAGTGCCCAGACCGTTGCCGTCGTCCTTGGTCTTGCCGGTGGACAGGGCGATGCGGTTCTTGCCGAAGGTGTAGGAACCCTGCAACAGGTAACCGTCGCTGTCGACGTCGCGCAGGTGAGCCTTACCGGCGTTGTTGGTGTAGAACGGGTTGATCCCCTCGGCCTGGAAGCCCGACGCGGTCAGCGAGAAGCCTGCCATTTTGGCCTGCACGCCGTAACCGAGCCCCTTTGAATCCACGTCATCGACCGTGCTGTCAGTGTTCTTGGAGCTCTGCTGCATGCCGTTGATCCAGGTGTAGAACTGCGCGCCGCCCAGGTCGAACTGATAGGTGACCTCGGTTTCGAAGCGCGGGCTGTCCTGGTAGGCCTCATCCAGTGCCGAGCTCTGGTCGTCCGTGGTATCGACCGGGTCCATGATGCCGGCAGCGATACGCAGGCCGCCCATCACTGGCGAGCGATAGGTGACCTGGGAGGTCGGGAACGGGTACGGGTAGCCGGTGCCGATGTTGCCGAAGGAAACGCCGCCGAAGTCGACCAGGCCCAGGGTGTCGCTGACCTGGCCATAACCGGTGAGCATCTCGTCGAGGAAGATGTTGGACCGGCCGAACAAACCGAAGTCCTTACCGAAGAGCACCTCACCCCATTGATCGTTGGAGGCGGTGCCGTAGAACTGGCGAACATCGATGCCGGTCTCGGTGCCGTTGCTGTCGCTGTCGTTGATGGTGACCCAGAAGGACGAACGTCCGCCGACTTTGACGTCATCGAGCTGCTTGCCAAAGTTGAAGCCGATGTAGTTGGGCAGGAAACCCATCTTCACCCGTGACTGGTCGCGATCGAACTGTTCGCCGGCACGATCGACCTTGCTGCTGACGTAGAAGGTGTTGAAGTAGCCGTCGACGGAGAAGGTGGTGTCGTCCTTGTCGTACAGCTTGATTTCGGCGACCGCCGATTGGCTCAGGGTCATGGCAATCGCGCTGGCCAGGGCCAACGGGATAAGGGTTTTACTCGCATTCTTCTTGTTGTGCATGGCGCTCTCCGCTGATGTGACGACGGGCAGTCGTGTCGAAGCGGATTATCGAAAGCACAACCGGGGGCCCATAGGCTCCGATAGCGGCGACTGGCTACTACTTTCGCCGCTATCGCCGTCTTGCGCATTAAGGCGATCGTGGCCGTTCCGTCCGGAGTAGCGCTTAGGTCGTACGCCGTCACGCTTAGGTAGGCACACGGGCACCGCACCCGGCCCGCACCCGGCCCGCACCCGGCCCGCCCAAGGGGCGCGGCAGGCGAGGTGGCAGACGGTGGTAACCGAGAACGAGTGCTGGAGCGCTGCGGGATCAGGCCCAGGTGGCATCGGGTGCGGCGGCGTTGGCCACCACGACCCAGCCCGCGGTGCGGGCGCGCAGTGCTGCCAGGGCATCCGTCAGGTCCTGGCGTTGCAATGCATGCATGGCCGTTGCGACCTCGCGCGGGCGATGGCTGTCGTGCCCGGCTTGCAGGCATTGCCAAAGCTGTTCCGCGCGAGCCCGCAGGTCCGTTTCGGCGATGAGGTGCGTTTCACTCGCAGCCTGCGAGGCTCGCTCGATGGTCTCGGCCGGCATGGCGTCCAGGCACTTGGCGAAGTCGGCGAAAAACGTCTCGATATGCGCGAGTATCTGCGCCGCCGACGCCGTGGGCGATTGCACCGCGAAGAGGATGCCGGGGTGGCTGCCGAACTGGCAGAAACGGCTGAAAACCGCGTAGCCCAGTTGCAGTTCGCTGCGCAGGCGACGGAAGAAGTGTCCTTCGATCAGCCGGGCCAATACGCGCCAGGCGGCCTCGCAACCAGCGCTTTGCTGCGACAACGGGCAGAACAGCAGCAGAGCCGTTTCGGGTAGCACCGTCCCACTGCTCACGTCATGCCAGCGCAGCCCCGCCGTTTGAACGACTGGCGTTTTCGGCGCTGGCGCGGCGGACCCCGGCAAGGCGTCGAGCGCATCGGACAAGGGGCCACTCAGGGTCGGCGAGAAGCCTGTCGCCAGCGCCTGCCACTGCGCCGATCGCCAATGTGCCAGGAGCCTGCTCGGCTCCAGCGACTCGCCACGCGCCTGGACGGCCGATGCATCTGCCAGCAATCGCGGCAAGCGGTCGAGCAATTGGCGAATTAACATGCCGTCGCCGGCCAGTGCGGCCTCACGCGCCGCAAGCCGCCGCCCCTGGGTAAAGGATGCCTCGGGCGGGTTTCGCAGCACATGGGATAGATCGATAAGTATCGCTGGGATGGCCTCGGCGAAACCCATCAGGCTCAGGCACCAGGCGTGTCCCAGATCCTCGAAGCGCAGTGTCACACCTGCCTGCTGCACCGCCCAGTCGCTGGCCTCGAGGGCGTGTCGCAGCACCTGGCGCAGCCCCGACTCGGCCTGCCCTGCTGGAAACTGCCAACGCACATGCAGCGCGCCCTGGCCGCCCGCATCGACCGGCCCGTGCCAGTGCAATGCCGGCGAAAGCGAACTCGCTTCGTACGTATGGCTGGCGGGCTGCAACCAGGGATTGATCGCCGGCGGCTGCCATTGCCATGCCGTTCGGGTCGCATGCAGTGGCGGCTCGTGCTTGAGTCGTAACGGGAAGCCCGCACGTGCGAGCGGCGCGCAGTCGGACTGGTCAGCGGTCATCACCAGCGGTCCCGAGGCGACCATCTGTGCCACCAGCGAGGCGAACGCCTGGCGAACCGCGTGCTCATCGCTGTCGCGGCTCCAGGCCAGCGGCTCTACCCAGTGCCGCAGCCTCGCCAGAGGCTCGGCGCCCTGCAGGCTGCGTTGACGCACACGCTGGTATTCCGGATAGCCGCTTTGCCAATACGACTCGCGCGAACAGTGACGCAACCAGTCGAGCGCTGCGTCGACGATTGCTGCACGCTCGGCCAGCCCCCGCGTCGTCAAGAACAGCTCAACCACGACCACGCCCTGCCCCGCGTACCAGTAGGGTGTGCGCAACTTGACCGAATGACACAGGTCGGCGTCGCGCAGGCGTCGGGCAAAACCCTGCTGCGCTTGCGAGGTGATCCAGAACGACAGGAGATCCAGCGCCGCTTGCGCCTGTTCGGGCAACTGTTCGAGGGCAAACAGCAGGTTCAGACGGGGCTCGGGTTTATCGATGTGCAGCCGCAGCCAGGCATCGCGGGTGCAGCGTAGCGGCGGCGCCTCGCGCATGACCGTGCAGCCCGCGGCGAGCAGGCCATCGGCACGCTCGGCGAGCCGCTGCAACTGGGCAGGCGTCTGTGGGCCGGTGATGAGCAGCTCCATCTGGCCGGTGTGGTAGAAGCGCTGGTGGTAGCCAAGCAGCGCCTGTTGGAACGCGTGATCCTCCACCGGCAGGGTGTCGCGGTTGCCTGCGTGGAAGCCGGCGAATGGATGGTGCTGGTCGAAGGCCGTGCCCAACGCCGCGTCGCACAGCGTTTCGACATCCTGCGCGCGCGCCTGAAATTCCGCCTGCAGCACCTCCCGTTCGCGCACCTGGGCGGCAGGATCGAGCAGCGGATGCGCCAGCATGTCCAGCAGGCGATGCAAGGCGGGTTCGAGTTGTGCGGCCGGCAGTTGGAAGAAGAAGTCGGTGTGCCGCTCCCGAGTCGATGCGTTCAGCTGTCCGCCACAGGCTTGGACGAACGCCATCAGGCCGTCTTCCGCGCTATAGCCGCGGCTGCCGAGAAACAGCAGATGCTCGAGGAAATGCGCCAATCCGGGATAGTCCCGCGGCGCATCGTGCGCTCCGGCATGGGCGCGCAGCAAGACCGCCGCCTGCGAATGGCCCGACTGGGGCAACAGACGCACCCGCAGGCCGTTGGCTAGCGTCGTCTGCGGTGGTCGTCGGGAGAGGTCGGATGGAGGCTGCATGAGTTACCCGTTCCGGCTGGATCGCGATGAGCATCGCGCCTGTCGCCACCGGTCACAATGCCGCTTTAGCATCGTTTGCCGTGCGCCGCGCTGCAAGCGTCGACGCGGCTAGGTGTCCAGCTTGCCGTCGAGGAACTGCAGCAGCCGGCGTTGCATCAGTCTGCTGACGCTACCCAGACTGGCGATGGGTGAGCCTCGCAGCGCGTCCTCAGCTGTCTCGCCGGCCATGGCCAGCGGGCAGTCGAGCCGCAGAGCCAGCTTGCCGACCTGCCTGAGCAGCGGCATCTTCGGCGGGGCATTGGCATACAGGACCAGTGCGCGCGGCTGCAGTTTTTCGCAGACCAGTGCCAGCTCGTCCAGCGGCTGCCCTATTGCCAGTACGCTGACCGCCACCTGATCACAGGACAGCAGCAGCCCAGCGACCAGCAACTCCAACTCACGACAGTGTCCCGGTATCGCCGCGAGGACCACGCGATCTTCCGTCTGAGCCCGCCCCAGTTGCAGCCGTTGCAGCGCCCGCGCACGCAGGTAATTGTCGAAGAACAACCATTCGCTGGTCTGGCCGAACTCACTCTGGCACACCAGCATTTGCTGCCACAGCGGCAGCAGGATGTCCTGAAACACCACCGGCAATGGGTATGTCGAGAAGATCTGGCCGTATAGCTGATCGAGACGGGTCTCGTCGAAACGACTCACGGCATGCTGCACCTGCGCCTGCCACTCGCCCCACTCACTGGTCATCGCTTGGGCCTGTTCCAGAGGCCGTCCGGTCCTGCTTGTCTCACTGCGCGACAGAATGCTGCCGACTTTGCTGACCGCCACACCACGCTCGGTCCAGGCCAGAATCCTGCGCACCGCTTCGACATCGGCCATGGAATACAGACGATGGCCGCTATCGGTGCGGGTCGGCTGGATCAAGCCATAGCGACGTTCCCAGGCGCGCAGGGTAACCGGGTTGACACCGGTCAGCCGGGAAACCTCTCTGATCGGAAACAGCTCTTGCTGCTTGAACGACTCGGAGTAATGCAAGGTGGACGCACGGGCGCTTTCGGTCATGACACGGTCGGTTCAATAGAAAGGATTAGACATTGTAGCGCAGGGTGGTCGACCCGAGACCCCGCCGCGGCGATACGCCCCGCATCGGGCGCCATTCGATCAGGCGTGCAGGTGCCCGTTCGAGGCCGCTGCCGACCAGTGCAGCACCGCGCCGGAGCAGCATGCTGCAGGCACACCAGCGTTGCGCCACCGCCGGGGAACTGAACTAGAATGCCGGCGAAGACGGATACGAGACATCCCATGATCAATGCAAAACTGCTGCAGTTGGTGGTCGAGGCCTCCAATGACGGAATCGTGGTTGCCGAGCAGGAAGGCGACGACAACATCCTCATCTACGCCAACCCGGCGTTTCAGCGGCTCACCGGCTACGAAGTCGACGAGATTCTCTACCAGGATTGCCGTTTCCTGCAGGCCGACGACCGTAACCAGCCTGAGCTCGCCGCGATTCGCGAGGCGATTCGCGAAGGCAGGCCTTGCCGGCACACCATTCGCAATTACCGCAAGGACGGCACGGCCTTCTGGAACGAGCTGTCGATTACCCCCGTCTTCAACGAAGGCGACCAGCTCACCTACTACATCGGCATCCAGAAAGACGTCACCGCGACCGTCGAAGCTAAGCAGCGTGTGCGTGAACTGGAAGCCGAAGTCGCCGCCCTGCGTCAGCAGCTCGCCACTATCGGCGGTTGAGCGCCTGCCGTCCGGCGGTCGTTACGCCGCCCTTCAGTCTGCTTCGGCTTCGCCGATACCCAACACAGATGGTCACCGTTCGAGGCTGGCCTTTTTGCACTTGAGAACGTGGCTCGTACATTGCTGGTGTACGGACGTACCAAAATGCGAATAATAGCCATCTGCCATCAAGTTATCGCCATGCTCTACGGCGGCTACACCGGGATCCGTTGATTTGACTTCTTACGCCTTCGTCGAAAACGCCACGGTGCTGCTCGCGCTCTGCTGGTTGCTGTCCTTCACGGCGCGCCATTGGGGGCAGAAGCGCCAACTGCCAGAGCAGCTTATCGCTGGCCTGTGGTTCGGCGGCGCCTGCATCACCGGCATGCTCATGCCCATCGCTGTACAGTCGGGCATCATCTTCGATGCGCGCACTGTAGTGCTGAGCATGGCCGCGCTGTTCGGAGGGCCGCTCGTGGCCGGAATCGCCGGGCTGTTGGCGGGCGCTTATCGGGTATGGCTCGGCGGTTCCGGGGTCTGGGTCGGGCTGATTAACGTGCTGCTGCCCATCGGGCTGGGGCTCGGCTACCGCTACTTCTATCGCCGTGAGCGAATAGCGGTTGGCTTCTGGCAGTTGCTGGCGTTCGGTCTGTTGCTGCATGCCGGGGTGGTGGCCTCGCTCTTGCTGCTACCGGCCCCTTTCGTCGAACCTACCCTCGAACAAATAGCCATTCCGATGCTGCTTGTCTTGCCGACCGCGGTGGTGCTGCTGGGGCTGCTATTGGCGGACATGCTCAACCGGGAGCAGATCGAACGGGCGATGCACCTGAACGAGGCCCGCCTGCGGGCGATTACCCAGGCGATTCCCGATGTCCTGCTGGTAATCGATGAAGACGGCCGCTACGTGGAAGTCATCGCGAACGACGCTGCCCTGCTTCACGACATCAAGGACAGGCTGGTCGGCAAAACGCTCGACGATGTACTACCGGCGGCGCAGGCCGAACGGTTCCACGAACTGATCCGCTCCACGCTCGCCACCCACAACCCGGGCCTGCTCGAGTATTCCATTCAGACCGTCGACGGCCTCAAGGTCTACGAGGTTCGGGCCCAGCGCCTGAATCTGGCCCAGTCCTTCAAGCCCGCGGTGGTCTGCCTGAGCCGGGATATCAGCGACCGCGCACATGCGGAACAGGAGCGCCGTATCGCCGCGATCGCCTTCGAGTCGCAGCAGGGCATGATCATCACCAATGCCGAAAACCGCATCCTGCGGGTCAACCAGGCATTCAGTGAAATCAGTGGCTATAGCGCCGAAGAAGCCATCGGCGAGGACACGCGCCTGCTCGCATCCGGCCGTCATTCGGCGGAGTTTTACGTGAACATGTGGCGGAGCATCCAGCAGACCGGCGCCTGGCAAGGGGAGATATGGAACCGGCGCAAAAGTGGCGAGGTGTACCCCGAGTGGCTGACGATCAGCACCGTGCTCGACGCTCAGGGCAATGTTTCCAACTACGTGGCGGCGTTTACCGATATCACCGAGCGCAAGCAGGCCGAGGAACGCATCCATCATCTGGCCTTCTATGACCCCTTGAGCGGTCTGCCCAACCGCCGCCTGCTGCTCGATCGTCTCCGGCAGGCCCTCGCTGCAACGGCTCGAAGTCAGCGGTACGGCGCGCTGATGTTCATCGACCTGGACAACTTCAAGAACGTGAACGACCTTCACGGCCATCAGGCAGGCGATCAACTGCTCTGCGTCGTCGCCGAGCGGCTCGGTGGCGAAGTGCGCAGCATCGATACCGTGGCTCGCCTGGGCGGCGATGAGTTTGTGGTCATGCTCGAAGACCTCGATACCAACGCTGAGTATGCCGCCGCGCAAGCCGAGCAGATAGGCGAAAAGATCCTGTCCGCGCTCAACGAACCTTACCGCCTGGGCTCACTGCTGCTGCACAGCAGCGCGAGCATGGGCGTGGTGCTGATCAACGCCAGCGACGGCGATGCCGAAGAGCTGATGAAGCGCGCCGACATGTCGATGTACGAAGCCAAGCAGGCCGGCAAGAACGCCCTGCGCTTCTTCGACCCTCGCATGCAGTACGCGGTCCAGGAACGTTTGCGGCTGGAAGACGAAATTCGTCGTGGCCTCGAGGCGGGCGAATTCGTGATCCATTTTCAGCCCCAGATCGAGCGGCACCGCGGGCTGGTCGGCGCCGAGGCGCTGGTGAGGTGGCGACATCCGCAACGCGGGCTGCTCTCCCCGATCCATTTCATCGCGCCAGCCGAGCGCGCCGGGCTGATTGAGGTGCTGGATTTCGTCGTGCTCACCCAGGCCTGCGAACAGCTTGCCGCCTGGGCTGAACGGCCGCAGTGGCGCGATCTGACGCTGGCCGTCAACCTCAGCGCCAGCCTGCTGTACCAGGCCGATTTCATCCGCCGCTTGCTCAAACTGCTCGCGCGCACCGGCGCCAACCCGCGCCTGCTCAAACTGGAAATTACCGAATCTCTGCTGCTGGACGATATGGAAGAAGCGGTCATTCGAATGAAAACGCTGAAACAGCATGGCATCCGCTTTTCCATCGATGACTTCGGTACCGGCTATTCGTCGATGGCCTATCTGCAGCGCTTGCCGCTTGACCAGTTAAAGATTGACCAGTCGTTCGTTCGCCAGCTGGCCGACGATGCCGCCAGCCAGACCATCGTGCGCGCCACCTGCGCGCTTGCCGCCGGGTTCAATCTGGAAGTCATCGCCGAAGGCGTCGAAACCGAGGCGCAGCGCGCGCTGCTGATCGCTAACGGCTGCGATATGTTCCAGGGCTACCTGTTCAGCCAGCCGGTGCCGCTGGAAGCGTTCGAAGCGCTGCCGCTCGAGCATCTTCACTGACGTTGCTTGGGCCGCCACGCTGGGCAGACGGCCCGCCTCGCGGCGCCGTTACAGCGCCAGCGGGGCCCGCCGGCAAAGGGTGACCAGTGCTTCGACCCAACGCTGGTCGGTGTTCAGACAGGGCACCAGCTGCAGATCCTCTCCACCCGCCGCAATGAACTGCTCGCGGCCGCGGTCGCCGATTTCCTCCAGTGTCTCGATGCAATCGGACACAAAGGCCGGGCACATCACCAGCAGCTTCTTCACGCCCTTGGCGGCCAGCTCCTCCAGATGCGCCTCGGTATAGGGCTCGATCCATTTGGCCCGCCCCAGGCGCGACTGGAACGACACCGACCATTGATCGGCGCTCAGCCCGGCCCGCTTGGCAAAATGAGCGGCACTCTGGAGGCATTGGGCACGGTAGCAGCTGGCGAGTACCGCGCCTTCGGCCCGCTGGCAACAATCAGCGCTACGCAGGCAATGCGAGCCGGTCGGGTCGGTCTTGTGCAGATGCCGCTCCGGCAAACCGTGAAAGCTCAACAGCAAGTGATCGAACGGTTGCTCGAGGTGCGCCTTCACGCTGTGCACCAGGGCGTCCAGGTATTCCGGTTGGTCGAAGAACGGCTGCAGGATCGCCAGTTGCATGTCCAGACGGTGATCACGAATCACCCGCCGCGCCTCCTCGATCGCGGTCGTCGTCGTGCTGTCGGCGAACTGCGGGTACAGCGGAGCCAAGGTAACCTGCCGAATGCCCTGCGCGGCCAGCTTGAGCAGCGAGCGCTCGATCGACGGCTCACCGTAGCGCATCGCCAGTTCCACCGGCCCGTCGGTCCAATGCGGGCGGACCGCTTCGGTCAGGCGTTGGCTGAGGACCACCAGCGGCGAGCCCTCTGGCCACCAGATGGAGGCATAGGCATGCGCCGACTGCTCCGGACGCTTGATCAGAATCAGCGAAACCAGCAAGCGGCGAACGGGCCACGGCAGGTCGATGACATAAGGGTCCATCAGAAACTGGTTGAGATAGCGCCGTACATCGGCCACCTCGGTGGAGGCCGGCGAACCCAGATTGACCAACAACAACGCCTGCTCGGACATGCACATTCCTGACTACTGATTTAAGGGATCGCGCCGTTGCCCTCGTGGCCGGCGGCGCTATTTTCACACAGGGTCTATGCCTTGCGCAGGTCCGCCAATGCCGCATCCAGATCGGCGAAGCGGAAACGGAACCCGGCCGCCTCCAGGCGCGCGGGGACCGTTCGCTGCCCGCCGAGAATCAAGCCGGACAGTTCGCCCAGAGTCGTTCGCAGTACCAACGCGGGCACCGGCAGCAAGGCCGGGCGACCGAGGCTGCGGCCCAACGCCTTGGCGAACTCGGCATTGCGCACCGGGTTGGGCGAGCACGCATTGTAGGGACCATCGGCCGCAGACTGATGCAACAGAAAATCGATCAAGGCGATTTCATCGTCTATATGGATCCACGGCATCCATTGCCGACCGTTGCCCTGACGCCCGCCCAGCCCGAGCCGGAACAGCGGCAGCAAGCGCTGCATAAAGCCACCCTCGCGCGCCAGCACCAGCCCGGTGCGCACTAGCACGACGCGAACGCCGAGACGCTTGGCACGCAGCGCACTTTCCTCCCAGGCGCCACACAGCTGACTGGCAAAGTCGTTGCCAGACGGGCCGTCATCTTCGCTGAGTTCGCGCTCCCCGCCATCGCCATACCAGCCAACCGCGGAGCCGGATATCAATAACTGTGGTTGCTGCTGACGCTCGCCAAGCCACTCGATCAGCTGCTCGGTAAGGTTGATTCGACTGTTCCACAGCAGCAAGCGCCGTGAACGCGTCCAGGGTCGATCGGCGATCGGCGCTCCGGCAAGGTTGACCACCGCATCCAGAGGGACCTGATCGATCTCCTGTAACCGACCGACCCCGGTCACTGCCTGGCCACAGCGCTCGGCCACCCGCTCAGGTGAGCGGCTCCAGACCCAGAGGTGGTGCCCCTGGGCAAGCCACTGCTTGCACAAGGCCCGTCCGATCAGTCCGGTACCGCCGGTGATCAGTATGTTCATGGCGCCCTCCTCTCCTGCGTCGACGCTGGCCGGCCGGCGAACAGCCGCACGGCGAATGCGGCATCTTATACATCTACAAATTCTTGTACAGATTTACTTCAGCTTAGCCGATCGCTCGACAGACGCGAGGTACGGCCCGCAAGCCCAGCGGCCAAGCAGCCGAAGCCACCTTGCCCAGACATTTCATATAGCGCGCTTGACTCTGCCGTTGGACCGTTCCGATCGCCAGCCCGCAGCAGCGGTGCGCCTATGCCCGTTCGTCCGGACGCTGCAAACCCGGGGCCTTTTGCGCTGCAGGGTTATACAAGAGGCGTTGACTTGTACAACAGAGAACTTAAGATGATCCAACTTGTACAAATACTTCGACTTGTACAATCCGCAGTGAGGTCGCCCCATGCTCAACTCGTTTCGTGCGCCCATAAAAGTCGGCATCAGTGCCTGCCTGCTCGGCAAGCCGGTGCGATTCAACGGCGGCCACAAGGAGTCGCGCCTGTGCAGCGAGACGCTCGCCAGGCATTTCGAGTTCGTGCCGGTGTGCCCCGAGGTGGCGATCGGCCTGGGCACGCCGCGTCAACCCATTCGCCTGGTTGGCGACCCGGACCAACCGCGAGCGGTAGGCAGCGTGAACGCCGAGCTGGACGTCACCGACGCGCTGACGGCCTACGGCAATCAGGTCGCCGCGGAGCTGCAAGACATCTGCGGCTTCATCCTCATGCAGAAGTCACCTTCCTGCGGCATGGAACGGGTAAAGGTCTATCAGGCCAGCGGTCATCCGATCGAGGGCGGCGGCTCCGGCTTGTTCGCCCGCGCGCTGATGCAGGCACAGCCAGATCTGCCCATCGAGGAAGACGGCCGCCTCAACGATCCGGTGCTGCGAGAAAACTTTCTGACCCGAATATTCGCCTACGCCGAATGGCAGCGACTTCTGGCGAGCGGCCTGACCTGCAAGGCGCTGGTCGAATTCCACTCGCGCTACAAGTACCAGCTGATGGCAACCGACCCCGTGCAGTACAAGGCACTCGGCAGATTGGTCGCCACCGTCGGCAAGCAACCGTTGGAACAATTCGCGCCCACCTACTTCAGCCAGCTGATGGTGGCATTGAAGAAGACCGCATCGCGCGGCACCCATAGCAATGTGCTGCAGCACCTGAGTGGCTACCTGAAGCGCGACCTGGGTACGCAGGACAAGCAGGAGCTGCAACGATTGATCGACCAGTACCGTGAAGGTGTCGTGCCGCTGGTCGTGCCGATGACCTTGCTCAAGCATCATTTCCGCCGCCATCCCGACCGCTACGTGGCTACGCAGGTCTACCTGCAGCCCCACCCGGAAGACCTCAGCCTGCGCAATGGCATCTGACATGAGCCCAACTTTCGATGATGAATCCTGCGTGACGGGCTCGCACGGCTGGTTTCCGATCCGCGAGGTGGCACGCCTCACTGGGGTCAATCCGGTCACACTGCGCGCCTGGGAACGGCGCTATGGGCTGATCGTGCCGCGCCGCACTGCCAAAGGCCATCGGCTCTACGACAGCAGCCATGTGCAACGGATCCGCGGCATCCTCGGCTGGCTCGACCGCGGTGTAGCAGTCAGCCAGGTCAGGCACCTGATGGATAGCCAACAGGTCGTTGACCTGGACGAACATAACCCCTGGCGTGATCTGCATGAGCACATGCAACAGGCGATCGCGCAGCTGAACGAGCGGCAGCTCGACGACAGCTTCAACCGTGCCTTTTCGCTCTATCCGCCGCGAACGCTCTGCGAGCACCTGCTTTTGCCGTTGCTGACGAGCCTCGAACGCCGCTGGACCGGACAATTCGGCGCCGAGTTGGAGCGTGGTCTGTTCAATACCTGGCTGCGGACAAAACTCGGGAGCCGCCTGTACCACTTCAACCGCCAGCACAGCGGTGCGCCACTGTTGCTGGTGCCGCTGGGTGAGCGGCGCTTCGAACCCGGTCTATGGCTCTGTGCCTGGCTCGTCTCCAGCGCAGGCTGGCCGGTCGAGGTCATCGAGTGGCCCGTTCCCCTTACCGAACTGCCCTTGGCACTGGCAAGGCTGGATCCCTGCGGGCTGCTGCTCTATGGCAGCCAGTCGCTGGACAGCGGCGATCTGAGGCGACAACTGCCCCGCCTCGCCGACCCGCAGCGGCTGCCCCTGTTACTGGCAGGCCCGACCGCAAGCATCCATCAGGCCGAGCTACGTGACCTGGACGGTCTGATCCTCGCCGCGGACGCCCTCGCGGCGCTCGACGCGCTGCAGGCACATCCCTTGTTCGAGAAACCCCAAGGTCCTATTCGATGAATCAGCTGTACTGGCTACGCACCGATCTGCGAGTGGCCGATAACACGGCGCTGACCGCAGCGATGAATGCCGGCCCGACCCTGGCGCTGTACGTGATTACACCAGGTCAGTGGCGCGCCCACGACGATGCGCCCTGCAAGATCGATTTCTGGCTACGCAACCTTGCCGAGCTGTCGAGGCGTCTGAGCGAACTCAACGTTCCTCTCCTGATCCGTACCCTGGACAACTGGGGCGAAGTTCCAGCGCTGATGGCCGAGCTGTGTCGGACCCATCGGATCGGCGCCGTGCATGCCAACGATGAGTACGGGGTCAACGAATGCCGCCGCGACCAGGCCGTCGCCGAAGCACTCCGATCGGACGACGTGCCGTTCCACCGCCATCTGGACCAGCTGCTCTTCGCCCCTGGCAGTATCCGGACCCTGGCGGGGGAATGCTTCAAGGTGTTCAGCCAATTTCGCAAGGTCTGCTACAACCGGCTCAGCCACTCGCTACCACGCTGCCTGCCGACACCCGCGGCGCAACCCTGGCTGGCGGTAAAGAGCGATCCAGTGCCCGCGTCGATAGCAGGTATGGCCTCACCGCTCCCGGCGCTGCAACGCTACTGGCCGGCTGGCGAAACATCCGCACACAGACGCCTGCAGGCCTTTGCCGAGCATGGCATGGCGGATTACCAGTCGCAGCGCGACTTTCCCGCCGAACCGGGTACCAGCCAGGTGTCACCGTATCTCGCCGCCGGCGTCCTGTCGCCGCGGCAATGCCTGCACGCCGCACTGGCCAGTAATCGTGGCGAGCTCGACAGCGGCAATCCCGGCGCGGTCACCTGGATCAACGAGTTGCTCTGGCGCGAGTTCTACAAGCACATTCTCGTCGGCTACCCGCGCGTCTCGATGGGGCGTGCGTTTCGCAGCGAAACCGAGCGACTTCCCTGGCGACGGGCAGCGGACGACCTGGCGGCCTGGCAGCAGGGTCGCACCGGCTTTCCGATCATCGACGCAGCGATGCGGCAGCTATTGGCCACCGGTTGGATGCACAACCGGCTGCGCATGGTGACTGCCATGTTCCTGAGCAAGAACCTGCTGATCGACTGGCGCGAAGGCGAACGGTGGTTCATGCAGCATCTGATTGATGGCGACCTGGCGGCCAACAACGGCGGCTGGCAATGGAGCGCTTCGACCGGCACCGACTCGGTGCCTTATTTCCGCCTGTTCAACCCCATGAGCCAGTCGACCCGGTTCGATCCGGACGGACGCTTTCTCAGATGCTGGCTTCCAGAGCTTGAAGCCCTGGACGGGCGCGACATCCATCACCCGCAGAAGGCGAACGGCCTGTTCCCAGCCGACGAATACCCGATGCCCATCGTCGATCTGCCGATGAGCCGTGAACGCGCACTGACCGCATTCAGGCAACTGAGCGAGCAGCGCTGAGCACAGCCTGACGATCCGGGAGGCGCAGTTTGCTTGCCATGCACGCGGCGAGCGACCTGCCCGCCGGGACGCCGACCTGCTCTGGCATCCTGTAGTGCCGGATGGTATTGGTGGGTGCTGTTCGACCGTCCGGTCCGCCGCCGAGGAGCCACCGATGCAGTCCATGTCACTCGCCGAAACCTTGCGTAGTGCCCAGCACGTCGTGGTATTTACCGGTGCTGGCGTTTCCGCGGAAAGCGGCATTCCAACCTTTCGCGACGCGCTGACCGGGCTGTGGGAACGTTTCGATGCGTCTTCGTTGGCGACGGCGGACGCGTTCCGGGCCGATCCCGCGTTGGTCTGGGGCTGGTATGAATGGCGCCGCATGAAGGTCCTGCAGGCCCAACCCAACCCGGCGCACCTCGCGATCGCCGAACTGGCCCGCCATGTACCGCGGCTGACGCTGATCACGCAGAACGTCGATGACCTGCACGAGCGTGCCGGCAGTCGCGAGGTGATCCATCTTCATGGCAGCTTGCACCAACCGCGATGCTTCGAATGCGGTCGCGCGGCCGACGACCCGCCGGGCATGCCAAGCGAACCCGAAGGCGGGCGGCGCCTGGAGCCGCCTCGCTGCCGGGCCTGCGCAGGGCCGCTTCGCCCTGGCGTGGTCTGGTTCGGTGAAAGCCTGCCGGCCAATGCATTGGCCGCGGCATTCGAAGCGGCCGAGCACTGCGACGTGCTGTTATCGGTCGGCACCTCCGGAATGGTTTATCCGGCCGCCGAAGTTCCAGGGCGGGCCTGGCGCGCCGGGGCGACCGTCGTACAGGTCAATCCGCAACCGGAACTCACTCGGCGCACCCGGGAATACGCGCTGAAGGGGCCGGCTGGGGAACAGTTGCCGAGGCTGGTCGAGCTGGTGTTCGGGCAGCCGTAAGCGCCTTCGCACCCAGTGGCCAGCCCTTCTAGTAGAAAGCCGTCCCGTTGCGCTCAACCGAACGCAGCGGCCTAGCCGGCGCGCTACTTGAGCCCGGCGATGCCGGAGACGATCAACGCGACCGAAAGCAGCTTCAGTGGCGTCAGCGCCTCCCCCAGCAACAAGGCCCCGAGCAGCACCGTGCCCAGCGTGCCGATGCCGGTCCAGATCGGATAGGCGATGCTGACCGGCAGCTCCCGCAACGCCAGCGTCAGGCAATAGATCCCCGCGCTCGCGGCGACGACCACCAGGACACTGGGCAGTAGCCGCGTGAAGCCCTCGGCGTACTTCATTGCCATTGCGAAGAGCACCTCGAAGCCTGCCGCCAGCAGGAGAAATGCCCAGCCGCTGGCCATCAGAAGTCCAACGCCAGCTGTGCCAGCCGACGCCGCGCCGCTTGGTAGGAATCTTCGAATACCAGCCCACCGAACTCGTCATTCTCCACCGCGACTACTTCGACATCGGTAATGCCGATCAACCCGAGCACGGCGCGCAGGTGGGTATCGGCGTGGTTGAGGTGGGCGTTGATGCCATCCGGGCCGTAGCCACGATCGCCTCGGGTGGTGATGATCAGCGCACGCTTGCCGAGCACTCGCGGCTTGTACTGGCTGACCGGGTCCTCAGGCGTGAAATCGAAGGTGCGGCCGATGCGCACGATCTGGTCGATCCAGGCCTTGACGCCACTGGGTACGCCGAAGTTGTACATGGGCGCGGCGATGACCAGGCGATCTGTATCGAGCAGCTCATCGACCAGCGTGTCGCTGAGCGCCAGGTCCGCATGCATCGCTGCAGTGCGCTCGGCAGGCGCACTGAACGCGGCAGCCACCCAGCCCTCGGTTACCGGTGGCAGGACGATACGGCCGACTTCGCGGCGCGACAGCTCGACGTCGCCCTGCTCGTCCGCCAGCTCTTGTAGAAAGTGTTCGAGCAAGCGCCGTGAGTGCGAGCGTTCACCGCGCGGGCTACCTTGTATGGCCAGAATTCTTTTCATCTATCATCTCCGACGCCGCACCATGCGGCCTACGAAGCCAAGGTATTGGCCGAAGCCGACGACGACAAATGAGCAATACTGCCGCCGAATGAAATGAATTCACCTGAGGCATCACATGTTCGCGACTCTTCCACTCACCGCCTTGCGCACCTTCGAATCCGCCGCGCGGCTGCATAGCTTCAAGGCCGCCGCCGAAGAGCTGGCGGTCACGCCTACGGCGGTTTCGCACCAGATCAAGACGCTCGAAAGTTGGTTGGGGGTGCCGCTGTTTCACCGCTTGGCGCGCGGTGTCCGCCTGACCGAAAGCGGCGAGCGGTTGTTCGGGCGTGTGCATGGCGCCTTGCTGGACATCGTGCAGAGCGTCGATCAGTTGCGTCCGCATCCAAGCATCGGCAGCCTGACGTTATCCACCACGCCAGCCTTCGCGGCGCTGTGGTTGATCCCGCGCCTAGGGCGCTTTTATCAGGCGCATCCGGGCATCAAGGTCCGCGTCGAAACCAGCACCGAGCTGCTCGACCTGCAGCAGGACGCCAGCATTGACCTGGTGATTCGCTACGGTTACGGCAGTCACCCCAGCCTGCACAGCCAGTGTCTGCTCGACGAACGCTTCGGGGTATATGGTGCGCCGGGGCTGCTTGCCTCTCTGGACCGGACACGGCTGACACTGATTACGGTGCGCTGGCGCAACTCGCAGCTCTACGATCGCAGCTGGAAGGCCTGGTGCGAGGCGGCAGACGAGTCATGGCTGGCGCACGCCGAGCTGCGCGAATACGACGAGGAGCATTACGCCTTGCAGGCCGCCATCGCCGGGCAAGGCCTGGTCCTGGCAAGCGACGTGCTGGTGTCGCAGAGCCTGGCGATGGGGCTGCTGCAACCGTTGCGCCCCGAGATAACCGTGCCCGGGGCGAACTACACGGCGCTGTGTGTGCCTGGCCGCGAGCGGCACCCGCCGGTCAAGGCCTTCTTCGACTGGCTGAACGAAGCATCGAGCAGCCGCTGAGAGCGGTCACGTCAGCGGGGTCATCACGGCGCGCTGGTAGGCCGGCCGCTCTTGCAGTCGCGCATACCACGCTTGCAAATGCGGCAGGGCCGGCCGTTCGATGGGCATCTCGAACCAGGCGTAGGCGAAGCAACCCAGCGGAATATCACCCATGCCGAAGTGCTCGCCGGACAGATAAGGCTGCTTGGCCAGGGCCTCATCGGCGATCGCCAGTAGCGTACCGCAAGCCTCCAGCGCCGCCTGTACCGCGGCCATGTCACGTTGGTCCTCCGCGGTACGCACGATGTTCCAGAACAACGGCCGGAAAGGCGTCGCCAGGGATGACGTCACCCAGTCCATCCACTTGTCCGCGCCGGCACGCTCGCGCGGATCGACACTCCACAGCCTGCCTTCACCGTACTGCGCCGCGAGGTAGCGAACGATGGCGTTGGACTCCCACAGCACCAGCTCGCCATCCTCGAGACACGGCACCAGGCGATTCGGATTCCTGGCCAGGTACTCGGCTTCGCCCACCACGCCGAAGGCACCTCCCGCATCGATGCGGGTATAGGGAATAGCCAGCTCTTCAAGGCACCAGAGCGCTTTTCTCACGTTGGTCGAGTTGATTCGCCCCCATAGTTTCAGCATGCATTTGTCCTCTCGTTCGTAGTGTCCGCTGGCAAGCCCAACACCTGGCCGCAGCCTCATCGCCATCGCGTCGTTGCCAACCTCATCGTGCTTTCTTTCGCGCCGAGAGCAGGCGCGTCGCCCCTTGAGGCTTTTGCGTGTACCAGAGCACGCGGCTCACGCCGCGGGTAATCGCCACGTAGGCCAGGCGCAGATTTTCATCCGCCATGGCCTGATCGTAGCGGTTCCGGAAGAAGCCCGAGTAGGCGTACAAGGCGTTGCGAAGCGGATGTTTTTCCGCCGGCAGACAGTCATCGACGATGATCGCGACCTCCGCCTGCAGCCCCTTGGCGCGGTGGATGGTGCAGGCCTTGACCGGCAACCGCTTGTCCAGCTCGGCCTGGATGACGCGCAACGGTTCGTTGCGGCGGCTGAGTACCAGCACGGCGTTGCGATCGGCATTCGGGCGTGTCGAGACGTGCCGACACTGCGCCTCGATCTCGGCGATCAGCGCTGGCAGGCCCGTCTTGATGTCGAAGCGCGTCACCAGCTTCACACCGTGGTCGCCGGACTCAGCTTTTTTCGCCGCCTGGCTGGCCTTGGCCTGCTTGAACTCGACGCCATCGAGCACCGCCTCGCCATCGCGAATGATCGGCTCGATGGAGCGGTAGTTGGTTTCCATCATCAGCACCCTGCTCTGCTTCGTGGCGCCCTTGCCGGGGAAGTATTTGTCGAAGTCCATGAACAGCTCCGGCGAGCTGCCGCGCCAGCCGTAGATCGACTGCCAGTCATCACCGATCGCCATCAGGCTCACCGTTTCGCCCTGTCGCGCGAGCGCTCCGTGCAGGGCCTGTAGCCACTGGACGATCTGCGGCGAGATGTCCTGAAACTCATCGATCAACAGATGGCTGAACGGTGCGAGCGCGTCCATCGCAACGTCCGAATCGCCGGCCGCCAGCTGCTGGGTGAGTCGCTGGAAGGCGCCGTTGAAGGTCATCAGCCCCTGCGCTTGCAATGCGGCCTGGAAATACTGCCAGAACAGGATCAGCGCCCCGACGAAGTCACGCTCGTGCTCGGCGCAATCGAGCCGCTGAACCTGCAGTTGCTCGATGCGAATGCCGATGCTCTCGATGAAGCCCGCCTGGGCGTAGAAGGCTTCGAACAGCGGAACCGGAACGAATTCGCCAGCCAGCTTGAACCCGTCCAGCGGCGCTTTCGGTGAGGTGCGTCCGGGCCGCTCGCGAGCGTCGGGTGCAGGCAGCCCCAGCAGCTGGTGGACCTTGATCCGAAACTCCTCCTGCTCGGCGTAGCACGCCTGATAAGCCTGCTTCAGCAGCCGCTGCTGTGCGGGACCCAGGCGTGCCGATGTCAGCGGGTTATCCGGCTCGGCGGGCGATGCGCCCTTTTGGTCCAGTTGCTCGAACCATTGCGGTTTACCCAGGGATGCCTTCGCCAATACCGCCATCGCCGAATGAAAGGTGCGCACGCACTGGCGTACTTGGGCGGGATCGAAGTCGACGTTCCAGAAGCCCAGCACCCGGGTCAGTTGGTCGCGCAACTCGGCGCAGGAGGCATTGGTGAAGGAGATGACTGTCAGGCGTTCCGGCGGCACGTTCAGATGGCAGAGCATGAACACCACCCGCAGGATCAGGGTGGTGGACTTGCCCGAGCCCGCTCCGGCAAATATTCGCGTCACCGGACTGTCATCGAGGATCATGCGCCACTGCTCGTCCGAGGGCGCCCGCACGACCCCGGCCTCGACTGCGCGCCCCACGCGCAGGCGCATCGCCTGAATCTGCTGCGTGTCGACCGCCAACTTGGCCGGACCATAGAGGCCTTCGCCCGCGGACGATTTAGCCTTGCGCGTCTGCGCCCGTGGCTTGGCTGTGGCTTGCCGCGGCCGTGGTGATTTGACGGCCTTCGCCGACTTGGCTGGTGCCTTGAGCCCCTTCGCGGGCTTTGCGGTCGATGCCTTACGGCCATCCGGCCAGCGCCGCAGAATCAGCTCTTCTTCGGACTGCACATAGGCCGAGGTGCGCGGAAAACAACGGGCCAATGCGCTGGACACCAGCAGCTTGTAGCGCTTGACGGCAGACAACATGAACAACCAACCGGAGCAATATAGGGACGCGGTATGGTACGAGGTTTTCCGCATCGGCTGGACGCCGATCGGCATCGTTTGTCCCGACCAGCGCCTGGCGACTGACCAGTCGACGGGCGCGTTCGTCAGGTGCCCGGCACCCTGCTTCGTCTGCGGCCACTAAGTAAGGACACGTCATGGCGCCCAAGCCCAAGGTCCTTATGTACAGAATCGGTTTCGCCTGCATGTACCGCCACCCTGGCCACAGCGAGTCGCTGAAGGAGCTGGAGGCCATTGAGCGCGCCTTCAATCCGCGTTCGACCACCTTGCGCTGGCTCAACAGCGTGTCGCAGGCGGCGGCGCGGGAAAAGCTGAACGAGATCGTCGAGCACAACCTCGCGGCGCAGCTGCGGCTGCTCGATTATGTCGGTACCCTGCCCGAGCCCCTGCGCATGCTGCGTTTGAGCAGCGACTTGCTGCCGTTCTACAGCCATCCGCAAGCACAGGCCTTTTACGAGCAGCCCGAGGTGCGCCGCGTCATGGAAGGCGGCTTCGCGCAGATAGGGTCGCGCGCCAGGGAGCTGGGCATCCGCCTTTCCCTGCATCCGGGCCAGTATTGCGTGCTCGGATCGGACAAGCCGCAGGTGGTGGAAAACAGCCTGGCCGAATTCGAATACCACGCCGACATGATCCGCATGATGGGTTTCGGTCGGCGTTTTCAGGACTTCAAATGCAATGTGCACATCGCGGGGCGCCTAGGCGGCGACGGTATCCGAGCGATCTGGCCTCGCCTTTCGCAGGAAGCGCGCCACTGCATCACGTTCGAGAATGAAGAGAAAACCTACGGCGTCGATGACTGCTTGCAACTTGCCGATCTTGCGCCGGTGGTCCTGGATATCCATCACTGCTGGATCAACGAAGACACCTACATCGACCCCAACGACCCAAGGGTGTCACGCATCATCGAAAGCTGGCGCGGTGTACGACCCACGATGCACTACTCCCAGCCCCCTGAGCGCCTGATGGAGCTGGGGTTTTCCGCCGAAGACAAACTGGAAATGCCGGCACTGCTGGAGCAGGTCAGCAAGCGCGACCTTTACAGCCACAGCAAACGGATGTGGAACCGCTGGACCAACCTCTACGCGCGTGAATTCCTCGACCGCTTCGACATCATGTTCGAAGCCAAGGACAAGAACCTGGCGACACTCGACTATTACCGTGATTACCTCGCCTGATGTCCCGGCAACGCTGCTCTACTGTCAGGCCGGCCCAAACCAGGCACAGGCGAACGGAGCCGGCACGTTGTTGCGGGTTATCGCTGGGAAATATGCGGGATTCGGCGAGCGGAAGCGTCGAGACGGTGACTTCGTGGAAATGGCGGTCATGCGGGACGATGATCCTGCGCCAACCGTTGCGGCTCGCGCAGGATGAAGAGGTGGTCAGGAGTTTCTTGGCTGAATGTGATGCTCTCGACGTTTGGCCAGGATGTCAGCGGCGATTAGCGCCAGCAATGGCAATACCCCGACCTTCAGGCCTAGCTCCCATGATCCGAGGAACCCAATCAATACCGCTCCTACAACAACGATGGCTGCAATGCAGTGAGCGCAGAAGCGCCACAACTCGAGTGCAACGACCTGAGCTTTCTGGTTGTTGATCATAGTTAGCCCCTCTCTCTTGTTGTAATAAGCTTCGTACAACTTGAGCGTAGTCAGCCCTGCCATTCCTGCAAACACATTTTTGTTTCAGGAATGTGTCTAGCTCGCAGGTTTCAGCGTTATTTTCTTAACAGCTACAGGGCCCACGCGGGCTTTAGCCAGATAGCACCAGCAAACAACGGCCATCAATAACAACCAAACTTGCACAGGCCACGCGACGAGCGGTCGCAATGGCCCGTATCCATTTCGTTAATTACCGCGCTAGTGCGCCGCGGCAATTTCGTCGAGCGCGTCGCGTAACAAGTCCAGTGTGCGATCGATATTGTTCAGTTTCTCCAAGCCGAACAAGCCGATACGGAACGTCTGAAAATCGGCGGGCTCGTCGCACTGCAGCGGCACGCCAGCGGCGATCTGCAAGCCCTGCGCGGCGAATTTGCGGCCGTTCTTGATATCAGGGTCGTCCGTGTAGCACACCACCACGCCGGGCGCCTCGAAGCCGTCAGCCGCCACGCTCCTGAACCCCCGCTCCGCCAACAAGACGCGAACGCGTCGGCCGAGTTCGATCTGCTGATCCCGAACGGTTTCGAATCCATGCGCTTGTGTCTCCAGCATCACGTCGCGAAACAGCGCCAGCGAGTCGCTCGGCAGCGTCGCGTGATAGGCGTGCCCGCCTTGCTCGTAGGCTTGCATGATCTGCAGCCACTTTTTCAGGTCGCACGCAAAGCTGCTGCTCTGGGTACGTTCCACTTGCTGGCGAGCAGCCTCGCTCAGCATCACCAGCGCACAGCAAGGGGACGCGCTCCAGCCTTTCTGTGGCGCACTGATCAAGACATCGACCCCCGACGACTGCATATCCACCCACAGCGCGCCGGATGCAATGCAGTCCAGAACGAACAGACCGCCGACCGCATGTACGGCGTCGCCGACCGCGCGCAGGTAATCGTCGGGCAGGATCATCCCCGATGACGTCTCGACATGGGGCGCAAACACCAGATCGGGCTTCTGCTCGGCTATGGCTGCGATCACCTCATCCAGCGGCGCCGGCGCAAAACCCGCTTGCGGCGCCTGACTCTGCGCTCGCGCCTTGAGCACCGTGGTGCGCGCCGGAATACCCCCCATCTCGAAGATCTGGCTCCAGCGATAACTGAACCAGCCATTGCGGATCACCAGGCAATGGCGGTCGTGTGCCAGCTGGCGGGCGACCGCTTCCATGCCAAAGGTCCCGCTGCCGGGCACGACGACGACCGCATCGGCGTTGTAGACCGCCTTGAGCGTTGCGGAGATGTCGTTCATCACGGCCTGGAATGACCGGGACATGTGGTTGAGCGAGCGATCAGTGTAAACGACCGAGTATTCGATCAGCCCATCAGGGTCGACGCGAGGATAAAGACGCGACATGGCAGGACTCCGCAGAAAGAACCGATCTTGACCCTGCACCAAGCCCGACGGCTTTACAAGCACGACACCGCGTGACGCCCCGCCGGTGTAACTCGCCTCATAAAGAACCGCTTCTATATCTCGCCGCAAGAACCCTTGCCCTGAATACAGGTCGAAGAAGTTCAATTCAGTCCGCGCCATTCGTCGGTTTTTTAGACATTCAGGTTCGTGACCCGATTAACGGTCAATTCAAAAAACCGGCGCCATCATCCCCTACCAGCCGCATGGTGCGGGCCATCCAGAGCTAATCGCAAAAGATGGCCAGCGGCCATTTGATATTAAAACAATGGCCATTTAGCGAGTAGACGTAATATTGGCGGCAATATTACGTCTACTTAGATTCAAAAGATAAAAGAAACAAATTATAAATGCGCAACGAAACGGCGCCTGCCCGGCGGCCGTTTCATTCAGTGGTTCGTTCTATCGGTGGTTTCCGCCTGCCTAGCAGCACCGCTTATTGATCAACCTCCCCTGTCGATTCATCGCAACGCCGGCAACGCGCGTCGATGCCCAACACATGGTGAGCCAATGTCCGTCACGTCTTTCCCAAATGCCCGCAAGGGCCTTTTGTCTTTCATTGCCCTTGCCGCGCTGATGGGCGGTATCCCTGGCAGTGGCGAGGTTCAGGCTGCAACCGCCGCTACCACCAGCACATCGACGATCGCCTATTCCGCACTGATCAACAAATTCACCAACACTTACTGGTTGAACGGCTCGTGGCGCGCCTCGGCCGGGGTATCGGTCGCAGCCACCGCGCAGAACAAAGCTGCGTTCCGTGTCGGAACCTCGGTGCGTACCGCCGACGGACAGATCCGCACCGTCACCGCCGTCACCCCGGCCAGCGGTGCGCTGACCATTTTCATGAGCGGCCCGGCGCTCGACGGCAAGCTGGTCGGTTACCCGCACAAGCTCAGCGTCAGCAATATCGCCAGCTCAACGCCGATCACGACGACCAAGAGCGCGCCTGTTGCGCCACCGAGCTACTCGGCGCTGATCAACAAGTTCACCAACAAGTACTGGCTGAACGGCTCCTGGCGTGCGTCGGCCGGCGTATCCGTCGCCGCGACCGCGCAGAACAAGGCGGCCTTCGTACCGGGTGCCTCGGTGCGCACCGCAGACGGACAGATTCGTACCATCACCTCGGTGAAGCCAGCCAGCGGCGCACTGAGCGTGTTCATGAGCGGGCCCGTGCTCAACGGCAACCTCGTTGGCTATCCGAACAAACTCAGCCTGGCCACAGCCCCCGCGATCCGTCCTGCCGCCCCATCGGAGCCGACCGCGGCTACGCTGCCCGCAGCCGGACCGGTGCAACTCGTCGGTGTGGCGCTGTCCGGCGCCGCGTTCGGCCCATCCGTCCTGCCCGGCAAACATGGGACCAACTACATCTATCCCGCCGAGTCGTATTACAAGAAGTACGCCGCGCAAGGGCTTAAGCTGGTCCGCCTGCCCTTCCTCTGGGAGCGCATGCAGCCTCGGCTCAACGCCGAGATCGATGCCGCACAGTTGGCGTTGCTCACCCAGTCGCTGGATTACGCCCAGAAGTATGGCGTGAAGGTGGTGCTGGACATGCATAACTACTACCGCTACTACAAGCAGCCGATCGGCTCCGAGACCGTACCGATTCAGGCATTCGCCAATGCCTGGAAACGTATCGCACTGAAGGTGGGCAAGCACCCGGCCCTCAGCGGCTACGGTTTGATGAACGAGCCGAACACCAAAGGGCTTTGGCCTGAAGCGGCACTGGCCGCCGCCAAGGAGATCCGCAAGGTCGACCAGACCAACTGGATTTACGTCGCAGGCGACCGGTTCTCCAGCGCCTGGCACTGGCCGCAGTCCAACACTCAGCTCATCGCGGATCCATGGATGCGCGATCCTGCCAACAAGCTGATTTTCGAAGCGCACATGTACCTCGATCGCGACACGTCGGGCCTGTACAAGGACAAGACAGAGACCTTCGCGCCGGATTTGGGCATCAATCGCGCCAAGCCCTTCGTTGACTGGCTGCGGGCCAACAAGCTGCGCGGCTTCATCGGCGAGATGGGCGTGCCGAACTACGCACCCGATGCCATCGTTGCGATGGATAACCTGCTTGGCTACCTGCGAGACAATTGCGTTCCACTGACCTATTGGGCGGCAGGTCCCTGGTGGGGCAATTACATCCTGGCGCTCGACGTCACCGGCGGTGCCGAACAGCCCCAGCTGCCGGTGCTGAGAAAGCACGCCACGACGCCGAACAGCTGCGCGGCCATCGGCGAACCGCTGTAACGCCACCCACTGCGACCCCGGAGGCCTGACAGGCATTGCCTGTCAGGCCTTTTTGCTTTTCCTGTGCTGCAACCCGGCATATGCGCGCGAGCAGACAAGCGGAACCAATCAGCAAGGCAGCGGGACGAATGCCTTGTATGGCAACAGCCGGCAGGGGCATCGAGCCGAACGCGCAGAGGAGTGGCAATGACGAAATGGATCTTGCTGACGGCCACCGGCCTGCTGGTGGTGCTGACCGTGCTGCCGCTCTGGAAAAACCCAGCCTGGTGGGTTCGCGCCCTGGATTTTCCGCGATTGCAGCTGTGTGTGCTGGCCTTTGCGCTATTGCTGGCTCAGGCCTTGCTGCTGTCCTATTCCGAGCCGTTGCAGATTCTGATCTCGCTGCTCGTCGGTGGTTGCCTCGTCTATCAGGCCTGGTGGATCGTCCCCTACACGCGTCTGTGGCCCCGGGAAGTCCAGTCCGCCGATGCGCGCTGTGACAGGCCCCGCATTCGCGTAATGGCGGCCAACGTGCTGACGCCGAATCGCCAGGCCGACCAGCTCAAGGCCCTGGTGCGCCGCCACCGTCCCGATGTGCTGGTCACGCTCGAAACCGATCGTTGGTGGGAAGCGCAGCTGGAGGAACTCACCGACCAATACCCACACGTGATGCGCTGTCCGCTGGACAACCTCTACGGCATGCACGTCTGGTCACGGCTCGCGTTGGAAAACGGCGAGACCTGCTTTCTCGTCGAGGAGGACGTGCCCTCCATGCATGCACGGGTTCGGCTGAACGAACACCTGGCGGTACGCATGCATTTTCTCCATCCGGCTCCGCCGAGCCCCACCGAGAACGACGAGTCCACCGAGCGCGACACCGAGCTGCTACTGGTGGCCAAGAGCGTTCAGGACGATGAGCCTGACACACCGATCATTGTGACCGGCGACCTCAACGATGTCGCCTGGTCGGCCAATACGCGCCTGTTTCGCAAGGTCAGCGGACTGCTCGATCCGCGGGTGGGTCGCTGCATGGTCAACAGTTTTCATGCGAAGCACTGGTTCCTGCGCTGGCCGCTCGATCACCTGTTCCACAGCCACCACTTCAAACTGGTGCGTATCGAGCGTCTGCCTGCGTTCGGATCAGACCACTTCCCCGTGATGGTCGAGCTTCAGTATGACCCGGCGCCGGAACAGCAGAGCTTGAAGGCTGACGCAGCGGACGAGCGGGAGGCGCAACGCAAGATCGATCAGAAAGACGCCGAGGAAAGCGACGTGCCGGAACCGGAAAAGCGCTGAGCAGCGCAGCCGGTCCAGCTCCAGCGCCGCCCGCTCAGACCTCGTTGACCCGATTGAACTGCACCGCCAGCCGCATCGTTTCGTGCGATTCCAACGCCAGCAGCTCGGATGCGAGATCGCGCGCACCGTCGATCTCGGCTCGCCGCGCCAGCGACCGGTACAGATCCATCACCTGGTTATGAACGGTGAACAGCTCGTAGGAGATCTGCTCGACACTCATGGTCGAGTACGGCATGGCGCAAGGCTGTCCGCGAATCACCGGATTACGCGTCACATAGTCGAAGATCCAGGTATGCAAGGCGTTCGGATCGGCGTGGCGCTCGATGCGCTCGATGGTGTGGGCCAGTGCTTTCTCGTGGTCGGCGAGATAGGCCAATAGCCACTGCGCGCGCTGCTCTTCGTGTCGCCGTGCGCTTCGTTGCAAGCACCTGGCCAGCTCTCGATGGGTATCCCGCGTCCAGTCGATGAGGTCCTCGAATCGCTCGATCTTCATAGTCCCTCCAAAGCGCCGATCACAACCGCACGCTGACGGGCCTGGGGCGAGCCCGACGTCGCGCGGGCTCACCCGGTTGGGTCTCTGGATCGCGTTGGGCGAGCCATGAGTTAAGACTAGTCACGACTTGCCTGGTTGGCTGCCCGGGGGGCCACTGGAGCTGTATCAGTGTTTTGCCGCTCGCCTGTGCCCGCCAACCACCTCACCGGGAACGTCTACGCTCATAAGAGGCTGTCGATCGTACCCAAGCCGTGCCTCCCGCGGTGCGGCCACCGAACCCGCGCATCTCAGATTGAGGGGTAGGCAACATGGCGACCACCACACTCGGCATCAAGCTCGACGAGGCTGCCCGTGATCGACTCGAAGCGGCAGCACGCCGGATCGATCGCACGCCGCAGTGGTTGATAAAACAGGCACTGCTGCACTACCTCGAGCAGCTCGAACGCGGCACCGCCCCGCTCAGCGACCTGCCCTTGCCGCACGCCGATGCGCTGGAGGCCGAGGTCGAACCCGGCGCTCAGCCCTTCCTCGAACTGGCCGAAAGTGTATTACCGCAGTCGGTGCTACGCGCCGCGATCACCGCCGCCTACCGTCGTCCTGAACAGGAGGCGCTGCCGATGCTGCTGGAGCAGGCACGGCTGGCGCCGGAGCGGGCCGAAGGCGCGCACCGACTCGCAATGCGCATCGCCGAGAAGCTGCGCAATCAGAAGAGCGCCGGCGGACGCCAGGGGCTGGTGCAGGGTCTGCTACAGGAATTCTCGCTCTCATCCCAGGAAGGCGTGGCGTTGATGTGTCTGGCCGAAGCCCTGCTACGCGTGCCCGACAAAGGCACCCGGGATGCGCTGATCCGCGACAAGATCAGCACCGGCAACTGGCAACCCCACCTGGGCAACAGCCAGTCGGTATTCGTCAACGCCGCGACCTGGGGCTTGATGCTCACCGGCCGGCTGGTCGCCACCCATAATGAGTCCAGCCTGTCGTCGTCGCTCAACCGCTTGATCGGTAAAGGCGGCGAGCCGGTGATTCGCAAGGGCGTGGACATGGCAATGCGCTTGATGGGCGAGCAGTTCGTCACTGGCGAAACCATCGACGAGGCGTTGAGCAATGCGCAGACGATGGAAGCCAAGGGTTTCCGCTACTCCTATGACATGCTCGGTGAGGCGGCGCTGACGGCCAGCGACGCGCGGCGCTACCTGGCTTCGTACGAGCAGGCCATCCATGCCATCGGCAAGGCATCGCGCGGCCGCGGCATCTACGAAGGACCAGGCATCTCGATAAAACTCTCGGCGCTGCACCCACGCTACAGCCGCGCGCAATACGGCCGGGTGATGGACGAGCTCTACCCGACGCTGCTGTCCTTGACTCAGCTGGCACGACGCTACGACATCGGCATCAACATCGATGCCGAGGAAGCGGACCGGCTGGAGCTGTCGCTGGACCTGCTCGAGCGGCTCTGCTTCGAACCCTCGCTGAATGACTGGAACGGCATCGGCTTCGTCATTCAGGCCTATCAGAAGCGCTGCCCCTACGTGGTGGATTTCCTCATCGATCTGGCCAAGCGCAGCCACCATCGGCTGATGATCCGCCTGGTCAAGGGCGCGTACTGGGACAGCGAAATCAAGCTCGCACAGCTCAACGGACTGGAGGGCTACCCGGTCTATACCCGCAAGGCGTACACCGACGTGTCCTTCATTGCCTGCGCACGCCGGCTGCTCGCCGCGCCAGACGCGATCTACCCGCAGTTCGCCACGCACAACGCCCATACCCTGGCTGCCGTGTATGAACTCGCGGGCCAGCACTATTACCCCGGCCAGTACGAATTCCAGTGCCTGCACGGCATGGGCGAGCCGCTGTACGAACAGGTGGTCGGCAAGGGCGACGGCCGCCTCGACCGGCCGTGTCGCATTTATGCACCGGTCGGTAGCCACGAAACGCTGTTGGCGTATCTGGTGCGCCGCCTGCTGGAGAACGGCGCCAACACCTCGTTCGTCAACCGCATCGCCGACAAGAGCATTTCGCTGGAAGAACTGGTGGCCGATCCAGTGGTGACAGTCGAGCGGATGCTGGCGGCAGAAGGCACGCTGGGTCTGCCGCACCCGCGTATTCCGCTGCCACGTAACCTCTACGGAGAACGACGCTTCAATTCGTGCGGCATCGACCTGTCCAATGAACAACGGCTGGCCTCGCTCTCCTCCGCGCTGCTGGCTGATGCGCACCAGCGCCACGTGGCGGCGCCCTTGCTTGGTTGCGAGGTCGTCTCGACCGCACCGGCCGAACCGCTGCTCAACCCGGCGGACCATCGGGACGTGGTCGGCGAGGTGCAGGACGCCAGCGAAGCCGACGTGGATAACGCCCTGCGCTGTGCGAGCGACGCCTTCGATGCCTGGCGATCCACGCCGCCCGCGGCGCGTGCCGCTGCCCTCGAGCAGGCAGCCGTGCTCATGGAACAGCGCATGCAGACCTTGATGGGCGTGCTGATCCGCGAAGCCGGCAAGTCCTACATCAACGCCATTGCCGAAGTACGTGAGGCCGTGGATTTTCTGCGCTTCTACGCTGCCGAGGTACGCAGCAACTTCGCGAGCGACACCCACCAGCCCCTGGGGCCGGTGGTCTGCATCAGCCCTTGGAATTTCCCGCTGGCTATCTTCACCGGCCAAGTCTGCGCTGCGCTGGGTGCCGGGAATACGGTACTGGCCAAACCTGCCGAGCAGACCCCGTTGATCGCCACGCTGGGCGTGCAGATTCTGCATGAAGCCGGCATTCCCCGGGACGCGCTGCAGCTTCTGCCCGGCCGCGGCGAAACCGTCGGCGCCCGCCTGGTGGCCGACGAACGCGTCCGCGGCGTGATGTTTACCGGCTCCACGGCGGTGGCCTCGCTCCTTCAGCGCAGCATTGCCGGACGGCTGGACGAGCGTGGCCGGAACATCCCGCTGATCGCCGAAACGGGCGGACAGAACGCGATGATCGTCGACTCCTCGGCCCTGGCCGAGCAGGTCGTGATGGACGTGATGAACTCGGCGTTCGACAGCGCCGGCCAACGCTGCTCGGCGCTGCGCGTGCTGTGCGTGCAGGAAGACGTCGCGCAGCGGGTCATCGACATGCTCATGGGCGCCATGGCGGAGATGCGCATGGGCAATCCACAGCGGCTGTCCGTCGACGTCGGGCCGGTCATCGACGCCGAGGCGCGCGACACCATCGAACAGCACTTGCAGGCCATGCGCAGCAAGGGCCGCAGGGTCCATCAGGTGGCGCGCATCGACAAACACGACTGTTCCAACGGCACCTACGTCACACCGACGCTCATCGAGCTGGAGCGCCTCGACGAGCTGCAGCAAGAGGTCTTCGGCCCGGTGCTGCACGTGCTGCGCTATCGCCGCGCCGAACTCGACCAGCTGCTCGAACAGATCAACGCCGCCGGCTATGGCTTGACCCTCGGCGTCCACACCCGCATCGACGAAACCATCGCCAAGGTCGTCGAGCGCGCCAAGGTCGGCAACCTCTACGTCAATCGCAACATTGTGGGTGCCGTGGTCGGCGTGCAGCCATTTGGCGGCGAAGGGCTGTCGGGCACTGGCCCCAAGGCCGGGGGACCGTTGTATCTGTATCGCCTGCTGGCCGAGCGCCCCGATGACGCGCTGTTGCGAGCCCTGGATTTTGGCGGCGTGCCCGCGCTCCCCGAGATACACCGTTCGCCTGCGCAGATCGAGGCGGCGAAACAGTTCCGCCAATGGGCCCAGGACACGGGCCAGCGCGAACTCGTGGCGCTGTGCGAACGCTTCGCCGAGCAATCCCAGGCCGGCACCACGCGGCTCCTCAATGGCCCCACGGGCGAGCGCAACAGCTATAGCCTGTTGCCGCGCGACGAGGTGCTGTGCCTGGCCGACGATGCGCAGGATCTGCAGGTTCAGCTTGCTGCGGCACTGACACTGGGCAGCAAAGCGATGGTGCGGGACGCTCCGGCCAGCCGCGCGGTGCTCGACAAGCTACCGCAGGCCGTACAGAGCCGGATCACCCGCGTTTCAGACTGGACCTCCGATACCGCACGCTTCGATTTCGTGCTGCATCATGGCACGCCCGACCAACTGCGGGACGTCAGCCAACAGCTTGCGCGCCGCAGCGGCCCGATCATCGGCATTCAGGGGATGGCGCCCGGCGACACCGCGATCCCGCTGGAACGACTGCTGATCGAGCGCGCGCTCAGCATCAACACGGCGGCAGCAGGAGGTAATGCCAGCCTGATGACCATTGGCTGATGCCGGGTGAGGCGGCTCCACAGAAAAAAGCCGTCCACGCCGCCACTGTGGGAGCCGCGACCCGCGGCGAACGGCGCCGGCTCGGTGCCTGAAAACGCTTCGGCCCGAGGTCGGGCCTCCCACAACATATAAAGCGGTGCGCGCCGCCCCCATTGTGTGGGCCGCGAACCGCGGCGAAAGCGGACTTCCAGCATTCTCGCGAAGCCAACCCTTACCCCGGGCGAGGCCCTATCAACAAATCGACAGCACGCAGTACGGCTGGGGCCGGCCCTCCACCCGCAGCTCGCCCTCATCACCCTCCCGGCAGCCGAGCAAGGCGCGTCCGAGCGGCGATTGCGGGGAGATGACCAGGACCTCGGTATCGTCCATCGTCACCCTCAACCCGGCGGCGTCCGGCCCCAGGAACACCCAACGGCTGCTGCCCCCTAATTCAAGGGAAACCAGCGCCCCCAGGCGAATCGCCTCGTCGGCCAGCTCAAGCATCGGCAGATTGCGGTAGCTCGCCAGCGCCACCTCAATTTCCGCGACTCGCCGACGTTGGCCGTCGGCCAGGTACGCCGCTTCCAGCCCTCGCGTGTCGTACTTGTTTTCCGCCTTGCTCTCGGCATGGGTCGCCGCCTCGTGAGAGGCCTTGAGCGCGTCCTTGGCGATGCTCAGGTCGGCGTACAGCTTGTCGATGATCAGTGCCTGAAGTTGAATCTTGTCCATGTGAACTCGGATGCGAAAAAGGCCGGCCGGCAAGCATCGCATTGCCGAACCACGGGAGCCATTCTGGGCATTCGCCGCGGGACTAGCCGTTCGGGTGCAACAACGCCAATATGCACGCCGGAGCCGCCCCGCCGATTGCGTCGGCCCGTTGATGCCAGTAGTCCTACCGGAGCTTATCGATGACGTTACGTTCGTTACTTCTGCTGC
This sequence comes from Stutzerimonas stutzeri, assembly GCF_019090095.1. Lineage (NCBI taxonomy): Bacteria > Pseudomonadati > Pseudomonadota > Gammaproteobacteria > Pseudomonadales > Pseudomonadaceae > Stutzerimonas > Stutzerimonas stutzeri. The sequence continues at coordinate 662,840 of NZ_JAGQFP010000001.1, forward strand.
TTGCCGTTTCGGCGAGCGGCGCGGCATTCGCTGACGGCCAGCCGCTGACGGTCAGGCTCAACGGCCTCCAGCACGATCAAGGCGCTGTGCGGGTCGCGCTGTTTTCCGACCCGAGGAGCTTTCGCAAAGTGGACAAGGCCTTCGCCACCCGTGAAGTCGCCGCCGCTGCGGGGACGCTCACGCTCAGGTTCGATGACGTACCCGCGGGCCAGTACGCGATCATGGCCTACCACGACGAGAACGGTAACGGCGAGCTGGATCGTCGCTTCGGCATGTTTCCTACCGAGGGTTACGGCTTGTCCAACAACCCCAAAGTCATGGGGCCGCCCGCCTTCGAGGACAGCGAGTTCACGGTCAGCGGCACTGCGCCGACCGAGGTGGACATCGATATTCGCTACTGAAGCAACCGTCGGCGACCGATCGGCCTTGCCTTTTTGGCAGCGAAACAGTCCTGGTGGATCGCCCAACCCGGACTGTCCGCCGGCGCTACAGCGGACCACGACATATCCCCATCAAGCGCTACAACAGCGTCTCGGCGGGCGATTGACGGACGGCCGATGGTCGGGATACCAATGAACCGAAGCCGGCAGAACGCTGTCCAGACAGAAGCGTCCGGATCAGCCAAACAAGCGATTTGTCGACCAGGCGGGATATTTTTTGCAAAAAGGGGAAATTTGCCGCAGGCGACGGAGCGAGACGCTGCTTATACTGACCACCCTTTCCAATCTGGAGCCATACCCGTGAATAAAGCCGAGTTGATTGAAGCGATCGCCGCCTCTGCCGATGTTCCGAAGAGCACTGCCACTCGCGTACTGGATGCCTTCACCGAAAGCGTAACCAACACCCTGCAGAACGGCGACAGCGTAACGCTGGTCGGCTTCGGCACCTTTGCCGTCAAGGAGCGCGCCGCCCGTGATGGCCGTAACCCGCAGACTGGTGCCACCATCAAGATTTCCGCAGCCAAGCTGCCGGGCTTCAAGCCAGGCAAGTCGCTGAAAGACGCGGTTAACTGAGTCACCGCTGTCAGGATACCGGGCCGCTGACGTCCCTCGTGGACGCAGCGCCTGCTCCCAACCGCTAAACCGCAGTCGCCCTTCCTACCGCCTCCTCCCTAGCCTGGCGGTCCAGCGCGCTTCCCTCACGCTTATCACGCTTCAGGCGCCTGTCCATGCGACAGCGCTGATACGTCGGTCCTTCAACCCTATGCGCTACGCGGCCAGCCGCCCTGCGTACACCTGAGCCGGCGGGCGCCGCTTACAGCCCCACACCGGCCCAGCCGTTCACCTCACTTGTCGCGGTCGACCGCGAACCCCGCCCAGGCCTGACGCGTCGGCATGATCTCCAGGCGATTGATGTTGATGTGCGCCGGCAGCGTGGCAACGTAGAAAATCTGCTCGGCGATATCCTCTGCGGTCAAGGGCGTCGTCGTGCTGTAGAGCGCGTCCGAGGCGGCCTGATTGCCCTTGGTACGCACCAGGGTGAACTCGGTTTCGGCCATGCCGGGCGCGATATCCGTGACCCTTACGCCGGTAGCGATCAGGTCGCAGCGCAGGTTGTAGCTGAATTGTTGGACGAACGCCTTGCTCGCCCCGTAGACGTGACTACCGGGATAGGGCCACTGGCCCGCCACCGAGCCGATATTGACGATGCTGGCGCCCTTGCCGGTTTCGATCAGCGTCGGCAACAGCGCATGGGTCACATTGACCAGCCCGGTGATGTTGGTGTCGATCATGGTGTGCCAGTCGTTCAAGTCGGTCTTCTGAGCCGGCTCCGGCGCCAGCGCCAAGCCGGCGTTATTGACCAGGCAAGTCACGGCTCGAAAGGCTTCCGGCAAGGCCGCGATCACTTCCTTGACCGCCTCGTTCTTGCGCACGTCGAGCGTCGCGACATGAACCGGCACCTTGGCACTGAGCTCTTTCTTCAACGCGTCCAGGCGCTCCGAACGCCGGCCGGTGAGCACCAGCGACCAACCGGCCTCGGCAAACCGGTGAGCGGTGGCGCGTCCAAATCCGGACGTGGCGCCAGTGATGAAAACGACCTTGCTGTTCATGGGGTTCCTCTTCTCGATGGCAGCGCTCGTAGAAGCGCTGCGGGGGTATCGGTGCGCTATGGTCGATCGACCGGCGAAAAATTTCGAGGGTTTTTCCAGCTGTACGGCAACACTCAGCCGCCACTGTTCAGCAGCCGACCCTGGCACATCCACGAGCCGATCCGCTTCGGGTGCCCCGAAATCAACCGGGCCGCGGGCTTTCCGACGCGCTCGAGCCCGTTGCCACCGCGCGAGAACCTGACCTGTGGGAGCTGCCTTGGCCGCGAACGGCGGGCCGTATTGCGCCGCTACACATCGTTGATGCTTTTTTCACCTGGCCCTCACACGACGCTGTGCATCGTGGCGTCACGCAGCGCTTCGTGCTGCGCCCCCTTGGCTGTGCCCCTCGAGATCAGACGATGAACAAACTTCCCCAAATAACCCTTGCTTTCTGGGTCATGAAAATCTGCGCCACGACGCTCGGCGAAACCGCCGGCGACCTGCTGTCGATGACCCTTGATGTGGGCTACGCCATGAGCTCGCTTATCCTTCTCAGCGGCTTTCTCGTCACCCTGCTGGCCCAACTGCGAACCCAGCGGTACCACCCGCCGCTGTACTGGGCAGTCATCCTGACGACCAGCACCGCAGGCACGACCCTGTCGGACTTCATGGACCGCACCCTGGGTCTCGGTTACGTCACGGGTTCGGCTTTGCTGATCGGGCTGCTGCTGGTGATCTTCCTCGTTTGGCGCGTGAGCTGCGGTACGTTGGCGGTCGAGCGCATTCGCAACCTGCGCGGCGAGTCGTTCTACTGGGCGGCCATCCTGGTGTCCAACACCCTGGGTACGGCACTGGCCGATTACCTGGCCGATGACTCCGGCCTGGGCTTCGCTGGCGGCGCGCTGCTGATCGGCAGCCTGATAGCCGGTATCGCCTTGCTGCATGCGCGTACACGTCTATCGCCGGTGCTGCTGTTCTGGGCCGCCTTCGTCCTGACCCGCCCGTTCGGCGCAACGCTGGGCGACGTGTTGACCAAGGCACCGGCACAAGGCGGGCTGGGATTCGGAACGGTCGGCTCGTCGCTGATCCTCGGCGGCATACTGGTCGGGCTGGTCGCCCTCGCCACGCTGTACCAGCGGCGCCGCAACCGCCAGGAATCGCTACTGCTGGTCGGCTAGCCACAGGGCACAGATGCCGCGATCTGGATGAGTGCCGCGACAGGCGCCGAATTGGCCTGGGTCGCAGCATCCATCCAGACGCCCGGCCTGACGCCATAATCGGCGTCCTGCTGCGCTCAAGCTCAGCGGCATTAATGCGCCGCCCGTGCCATATCAACAATTCGACGGATACACGGCGCCAGACGCACCGGCTAGAACTCGAGCTCCTTCACCAAGGGGCTCTGAAATGCACACAAGAAAAACAATCCTGGCAGCCACCATTTCAGTATTCATCGCAGGCCATGCCTTCGCCGCCAGCGACTCCAGGCAAGACCAGACGGGTACCGACAACTATGCCGACGTGATGCAGCAAGGCGACGGCAACAGCATCACGCAGACCCAGAACGGCGACGGCAACGTGGCTTACACCAACCAGAGCGGTGCCGGTCTTACGGCCGACAGCGACCAGACCGGCGTTGGCAACATCTCCACCCTCGAGCAAACAGGCGCCAACGGCGTGATCTCGGTCAGCCAGGACGGTGCGTACAACCTCGCCACCGTGCTTCAGTCTTCGGCAGAAGTAGGCCACTCGGCCTCCGTCTCGCAGGTGGGTACCAGTAACCTGGCCTACATCGAACAGTTGGAATTTAACGGCAACAGCGCGGCGATCAGCCAGACCGGAGAGAGCAACGCCATCGAGGTATTTCAGGAAGGCCTTCTCCGGAAGGATTACAACGGCGTCCAGAACGGTGTTGGCAATACGGCCTATATCCAACAAACAGGCGATGCCTATGCTCAGACCGAGCAGACCGGTACGGACAACGTCATCACCCTGACCCAGGATGGCTTCCCCTTCGGTGCCAGCGCATCGATCAGCCAAAACGGTACGGCTAACCAGGCGACGCTCGACCAGCGTTCACCCGGCCGTTATGCCTCTGGCGATGTAACCCTGACGCAGATCGGCACGAGCAACGTCGCGGATGTCGTGGAATCGGCTGGCTTCGGCTCGTTCACCTACACCCAGAACGGCACCGGCAACGAACTGACGGCCATGCAGAGCGGACGCTCGACGAGCGTCGAAGGGAGTTCCACCGGCGATTACAACCGGGTGGATATTCGCCAGGACTTCGACGGCAGCAGCCTGATCATCGACCAGAACGGAACCGCCAACGAAATCGATGTGGATCAAACCGGCTTTTACGGCACGGCCAGCATCGGGCAGATCGGCAGCGAGAACTACGCCTCCGTCGTGCAGACCGGCACCGTGGAAAGCGCGCAGAGTTACAACGCGGTGATCATGCAGAACGGAACGGGCAACTCGGCGCTCGTCACCCAGGGCCCGTGATGCCATAGCGTTAGGCGCAGTACGGCAAGCCCGCTGAGAAGCGGGCTTTTGCTGGCAGTGGCTAGGTCAACACGAGGCTGCCGCGTTTCAAGCGCCTTCCAGCGCCAGGCAGACGCCGCGCTCCAGATCACTGAAAAAGAAGGGCTTCTGCAAGGTAGGTATGTCGGAAAAACGCGAGTCCATACCGCTCGCGCCATAACCGGTGGCAAACAGCAGCGGAATGTCGCGTGCGATGAGCTGCTCGGCGATAGGAAAGCTCGACACGCCGTCGAGGTTGACATCGAGCACCGCCAGATCGAAGTCGCCGGTCTCTGCCGCCTGCAGCCCGTCGGCGAATTGCGAAAGCAGCTCGACATGCGCACAGCCAATGTCGGTCAGCATGTCCTCCAGCAACATACCGACCAGCGCTTCGTCCTCCACGACCAGCACCCGCAGGTGGCCGAAGCGACCTTGACTGGTATCGGGATCGTCAGTCACGGCAGCGGCACCTCGATATGGCACTCCACCCCATCGACCGGGTAGGCCAATTGCACATCGGCACCCAGTTCACCCGCGAGGCCGCGCTCGAGCAGGCGCGACCCGAAACCCTTGCGTAGCGGCGACGACACGGCAGGCCCACCGTGCTCTTGCCAATGCAGGTGCAGGCAGCGGCCCGTCTTGCAGGGAACGATTTGCCATTGAAGGCGGACATACCCCGCCTCGTTGCTCAGCGCCCCGTACTTGGCTGCGTTGGTGCACAGTTCATGCAGTGCCATCGCCAGCGCCAGTGCCGCTTTGGGTCGCAAGCGCTGTGACGGGCCCTCGACGACGAAGCGTTTGTGGTCATGCGCCTGGAAGGGTGCTGCTGCCTGCTCGACGATGTCGTTCAGGTTCGCAGCCTCCCAGTTCTCCCGAGACAGCACATCATGGGCTTTGGACAGCGCAATCAAACGGCCTTCGAACCAGCGATAACCTTCGCTGACGTCATCATGGCGGAAGCTTTGCGCAGCAATCGATTGCACGGTCGCCAGGGTGTTCTTGACCCGATGATTGAGTTCGTTGAGCAGCAGTTGACGATGGTCCTCAGCCACCTTTCGCTCAGTGATGTCGACCAGCATGTTCACCGCGCCGATCACCTTGCCGGCCTGGTTGCGCAATGGCGCGGGATAGGCGAGAAACGGCACGCGGGTTCCGTCGGGCCGCTCGGCCACCGCTTCGGCGCCATGAATGGCGCGTTGCTCTTTCAGCGCAACGGCCATCGGGCAGGCATCGTGAGGTAACGCTGTGCCGTCCGGCCAGTACAGGCGCCAGGTCACGCACCATTCATCGGTGCCGATGGTTGGCGTGCGGCCCGCCAGATCGATGCAGGCCTGATTGAAGAAGGTTACCTTGCCGGCCGCGTCAGTGGTGTAGACAGCCGTCGGCAACGCATCGAGCAGTTCACGCAGGCGGCGCTCGGCCTCCCGATTGGCGGCTTCCAGGCGCTTGCGGTCGGTGATGTCGCGCGTCACCGCCAGTTGCGCGAAGTTTGGCGATACGCCCGACTGTGGACCAGGCAGTGCCATGGGCACGGCATGGGTTTCCATATGCCGGCGCGTGCCACTCAGGCTGACGATGTCGAATTCCCAGCTGAGCTTTTCGCCCTGGCAGACGCGTTGATGCTGATCGAGCCAGTACGCGCGATGTTCCGGTGCAATCAGGTCGTACACGCACCGCCCTTCCACATCGCCCGCGGTCTGGGCGCCGACCATGCGCAGGCCGGCCGGGTTCATCTGCACCAAGGTGCCATCCTGGTCGACGATCTTGACGCACTCAGGGGTGTTCTCAACGATGGCCGTCAGCCATTCCACGCTGCGTCGGCGATCGGCGCCGCATTGGCGGGCCGGCGTGTTGGCCTGAAAGCAGACGATGGCGCCAGTGATCTGCCCGGTATCGCTACGCAAGGCCTGAATATTGGCCAGCACCGGTGTCGCCTCGTTGTCGGACCGTTCGATCAGCAAGACGACATCCTGTCCAGGACGCCCCGTCCGTATCGTTTCTGCCAATGGCGTATCGGCAAAGGCCATGAGCGTCCTGTCCTGACACAGGATGCGCAGCCGCCCGTACAGCAGCAACCCATCGCCACAAAGCTGGCTGGCGACCTTGTTGTACCGCTGCACCGCTCCGTCGGCATCGAGCGTGCAGACACCGATCGGCAGGACGTCGAGCATTTGCTCATCGAAAGGCAACGGGTGCTCGAACGTCTCGACGACAGAGCTAACGGGGGGGCTATCTGTACTCAACATGATGTCTCTATCCCAAAGTCACGATTGGATCTCGCTTCGTCGGTTCCTCTGAAAAACAGGCGCATTCGCGGGTTCCGGCGCATCCAGCGCTTTTCGCACTACGCTCATCAGTGTGCATTTGTGCAGAACGACTATGCGGTAACCCGCATTGATGTAAACAAATCTGCACCCTAGGATCTGGATATGCGTAAACGATCCCAATAACAACAATCGCTAGGACCCACCATGACCCAGTCAAGTGCCATCCCCACAGTCAAACTCCTGATCGGCGGTGAGCTGGTCGAGTCGGCCACCCGTGAGTGGCGCGACATTATCAACCCGGCGACACAGGAAGTCCTGGCCCGTGTACCTTTTGCCACCGACGCGGAAATGAATGCCGCCGTCGCCAGCGCCAAGGAAGCCTTCAAGACCTGGCGCAAGACGCCCATTGGCGCGCGCTCGCGGATATTCCTCAAGTACCAGCAGCTGATCCGCGAAAACATGAAGGAACTGGCCGCCATCCTCACCGCCGAACAGGGCAAGACCCTGCCCGATGCCGAAGGCGATGTATTCCGGGGCCTGGAAGTGGTCGAACACGCTGCCGGCATCGGCAACCTGCAACTCGGTGAGCTGGCCAACAACGTCGCCACTGGCGTCGATACCTATACTCTCCTCCAGCCGCTGGGCGTGTGCGCGGGCATCACCCCGTTCAATTTCCCGGCAATGATTCCGCTGTGGATGTTCCCGATGGCCATCGCCACCGGCAACACCTTCGTGCTCAAGCCATCCGAGCAGGACCCGATGGTCACCATGCGCCTGGCCGAGCTGGCGCTGGAAGCGGGCGTGCCCCCAGGCGTGCTCAACGTCGTCCATGGCGGCGCCGATGTGGTGAACATGATTTGCGACCACCCGGATATCAAGGCGGTCTCCTTCGTCGGCTCGACCAAGGTCGGCACCCATGTCTACAACCGCGCCAGCCAGGCCGGCAAGCGCGTGCAATGCATGATGGGTGCGAAGAATCACGGCATCATCCTGCCGGACGCGCACAAGGAGCAAACGCTCAACGCCATTGCCGGTGCCGCCTTCGGCGCGGCGGGTCAGCGCTGCATGGCGCTCTCGGTGCTGATTCTGGTGGGCGAAGCTCAAAGCTGGCTGCCGGATCTGGTCGCCAAGGCGAAAACGCTGAAGGTCAACGCCGGCGCCGAAAGCGGCACCGACGTCGGTCCGGTGGTGTCCTGTGCCGCGCTGGACCGCATCAGTTCGCTGATCGAACGCGGCGTGTCCGAAGGGGCCGAGCTGGTACTGGATGGCCGCAACCCTCAGGTTGCGGGCTTCGAGAAAGGCAACTTCGTGGCACCGACGATTTTCTCCGGTGTGAAGCCTGAGATGAGCATCTACCGCGAAGAGATCTTTGGGCCGGTGCTCTGCGTGATGCAGGCCGATACCCTCGACCAGGCCATCGAGCTGATCAACGCCAACCCCAACGGCAACGGTACGGCTGTATTCACGCGCTCCGGCGCTGCGGCGCGGCACTTCCAGGAAGAGATCGATGTTGGCCAGGTAGGCATCAACGTGCCGATCCCGGTACCGGTGCCGATGTTCTCCTTCACGGGTTCGCGCGCCTCCAAGCTCGGCGACCTCGGCCCGTACGGCAAGCAGGTGGTGCAGTTCTATACGCAAACCAAGACCGTCACCCAGCGCTGGTTCGACGAGAACGAGGTCGGCGGCTCGGTCAATACCACCATCAACCTGAAATAACGCGGCTGGCGTCGTGGCCCTCGGTCGCGGCGCTGCCAGACGCCCCCAATAAGAAGAAGGAAACGGCCATGCATATCGGTTTTCTCGGACTCGGCAACATGGGCGGGCCCATGGCCCACAACCTGCTCAAGGCCGGCCATCAGGTCTGTGTCTATGATCTGTCCGCCGCGGCAGTCGCCAACCTGGTAGAAGCCGGCGCGCAAGCGTCCACCTCGCCTGCCGCCGTGGCCCAGGCCGGGGTCGACGTGATCATCACCATGCTGCCGGCAGCGGCGCACGTGAAGCAGGTCTATCTCGGCGAGGACGGCTTGCTCGCCCACGTGCCGGCCGGCGTGCTGTTGATCGACTCATCCACGATCGACCCGATGAGCGCGCGCGAGGTCGCCGCCGCCGCGGCGGAAAAAGGCAACCCGATGCTCGACGCTCCGGTCTCCGGCGGCACCGTCGGCGCGGCAGCAGGCACCCTGACCTTCATGGTCGGTGGCAGTGAAGCGGACTTTCAGAAGGCTCAGCCGATTCTCGCGACGATGGGCAAGAACATCGTCCATTGCGGCGGCAGCGGCAACGGCCAGGTGGCCAAGGTCGCCAACAACCTGTTGCTCGGCATCTCCATGATCGGCGCCGCCGAAGCCATGTCCCTGGGCGTCGCGCTGGGGATGGACCCCAAGGTCCTGGCCGGGGTGATCAACTCGTCCAGCGGTCGCTGCTGGAGCTCGGAGATCTACAACCCGTTCCCCGGCGTGGTGGAGAACAGCCCGGCCTCACGCGATTACAGCGGCGGTTTTGGCACCGATCTGATGCTCAAGGACCTGGGACTGGCCAGTGAAGCGGCCAAACAGGTGCGCCAGCCGGTTATCCTCGGCGGTCTCGCGCAGCAGCTCTATCAGGCCTTCAGTATGCAGGGCCACGGTGGGCTGGACTTCTCCGCGATCATCAAACTCTACCGTCAGGAGCACTGAGCAATGACCCAGGCAGAAGCGCCGGTACTGATCGAGGTTCGCAACCGCGTCGGCTACCTCACCCTCAACCGTCCGGCGGGACTGAACGCTGTGACCCTGCCGATGGTGCGCAGCCTTCATCGCCAGCTGCAGGACTGGGCGGACGATCCGGATGTGGTTGCCGTGGTACTGCGCGCCGCCGGCGAGAAAGCTTTCTGCGCCGGTGGCGACATCCGCTCGCTGTACGACAGCTACCAGAACGGCGAAGACCTTCACCGCGTCTTCTTCGAGGAAGAGTACGCCCTCGACCAGTACATCCACGCTTACCGCAAGCCGCTGCTGGCGCTGATGAACGGCTTCGTGCTCGGCGGCGGCATGGGCCTGGTCCAGGGCGCGTCGCTGCGGGTGATTTCCGAGCGCACGCGCATGGGCATGCCGGAAGTGGGCATCGGCTACTTCCCGGATGTCGGCGGCAGCTACTTTCTGCCGCGGCTGCCGGGCAATCTCGGCATCTACATGGGCGTGACCGGCAATCACGTGGGCTCGGCCGATGCGCTGTACGCCGGCCTGGCTGATTACTGCGTGCCCTACGAGCGGTTCGCCGAACTGGAACAACGCCTGGATCAGCAGGACTGGCGTGCGCCGGCTCAAGAGACGCTGACAAACCTGATCAGCACCATGGGCAGCACCACGCTACCGGATGCGCCGTTCAAGACGCTGTTCCCGGCCATCGAGAAGCACTTCGCCCATGAAAGCATCGCCGACATCCGCCAGTCGCTCGCCGAGGAGACTCGCCCCGACTATCGCGACTGGGCAGCCGAAACACTCAAGGTCATCGACAGCCGCTCGCCGCTGTCGCTTTGCGTCACGCTGGAAATGCTCCGTCGCGGGCGCACCCTATCGCTGGCCGAATGCTTTCGCATGGAGCTGCACCTGGACCGGCAGTGGTTCGATCACGGCGACATCATCGAGGGCGTTCGCGCACTGATCGTCGACAAGGACAAGACCCCGCACTGGAACCCACCTACGCTGACCGAAGTTACGCCGCAGCGGGTTGCCGATTTCTTCGCGGGCGTCTGAGAGGAGCCATCCATGCAAGACATCGAACTGAGCGAAGAACAACGGATGATCCGCGATATGGCGCGTGACTTCGCCCGCGCCGAGATCGCCCCGAAAGCGCAAGCCTGGGAACAGGCCGGCTGGATCGACGACGAAACCGTGACCCAACTGGGCGAGCTCGGCCTGCTGGGCATGATCGTGCCCGAGCAATGGGGCGGAACCTACATCGACTACGTCGCCTATGCCCTGGCCGTCGAGGAAATCTCGGCGGGCGATGGCGCCATCGGCGCGTTGATGAGCATTCACAGCTCGGTCGGCTGCGGCCCGATCCTCAAGTACGGCACGCCGGAACAGCAGGACGAGTGGCTGCCGGATCTGGCCGCTGGACGCGCCATCGGCTGCTTCGCCCTCACCGAGCCCCAGGCTGGTTCCGAGGCGCACAACCTGCGCACCCGCGCCGTGCTGGAGAACGGCGAATGGGTGATCAACGGCGCCAAGCAGTTCGTCAGCAACGGCAAGCGCGCCAAGATTGCCATTGTCTTCGCCGTCACCGATCCGGAGCTGGGCAAGAAGGGGCTGTCGGCGTTCCTGGTACCCACCGACAACCCTGGTTTCGTCGTTGACCGGATGGAAAGCAAGATGGGCATCCGTGCCTCGGATACCTGCGGCGTCACGCTGCGCGACTGCCGCATCCCCGAAGCCAATTTGCTCGGCCCACGCGGCAAGGGGCTGGCCATTGCCCTGTCGAATCTCGAAGGCGGGCGCATCGGCATCGGCGCGCAGGCGCTGGGCATTGCCCGCGCCGCATTCGAGGCGGCGCTGGGTTACGCCCGCGAGCGCATCCAGTTCGACAAGCCGATCATCGAACACCAGAGCGTGGCCAACATGCTCGCCGACATGCACACCCGTCTTAACGCCGCGCGGCTGCTGATTCTGCATGCTGCACGCCTGCGCAGCGCCAATCTGCCGTGCCTGTCCGAAGCCTCCCAGGCCAAGCTGTTCGCTTCGGAAGTCGCCGAGTATGTGTGCTCCAAGGCCATGCAGATCCACGGCGGCTACGGTTATCTCGAGGATTATCCGGTCGAGCGCTACTACCGTGACGCGCGCATCACGCAGATCTACGAAGGATCGAGCGAGATCCAGCGGCTGTTGATTGCCAGGGAGCTGAATAACTACGGGTTGTGACAATCCGCTTCGCGAGCAAGCCCGCTCCGACACGCTCGCACGGTCTTGCTTATGCAGAAGCCGGCGTGCTGGCGAATTTTTGCAAGAGCCGGCTTGCTGGCGAACAGCCCCGGCGACAGGAGCTAAAGTACAACCAACCTCAAGCAGTATTCCGAACGCCCGATGACGGCAACGCGAGCCGCCATCCAACAACAATAAAAAGGATACGAAGATGCTCAAAGGTACGATGCAGCAGGCCCCGCTGATGATCAGCGGCATCCTCACCCACGCCGCCCTCGCCCATGGCGACCGCGAGATCGTCTCCCGGCTGGTGGACGAACCCATATGGCGCTACGACTACGCCGGACTCGCCACACGCGCAGGCCAGGCGGCCTCGATGCTGCGCAGGCTGGGCGTCAAATCCGGCGACCTCGTCTCGTCGATGGCCTGGAATACCCATCGTCACTTCGAGCTGTTCTTTGCCGTCCCGGGCATCGGCGCCGTGCTGCACACCGCCAACCCGCGGCTGTCGGACGACCAGATCATCTACACCCTGAACCACGCCGGCAGCGGCGTACTGCTGTTCGATCGCAGCTTTCTCGCGGTCGTCGAGCGGGTTCGGCCCCGGCTCGAACATATCCATACCTTCGTCATGCTTTCGGATGCCGAACGCACCGAGCCCGGCGAAGTGGGTGCGCACAGCTACGAAACGCTGATCGCGCGAGAAGAACCACTCACCGACTGGCCGCAGTTCGACGAGCACGCCGGCGCCATGCTCTGTTACACCTCCGGTACCACCGGCAACCCGAAGGGCGTGGTCTACAGCCATCGCTCCGTCGTGCTGCACGCCATGGCCGCGGGCCTCACCGGCGCTTTCGGCTTTTCCGCCTTCGACTGCATCATGCCCTGCTCTTCGCTCTACCATGCCACCGCCTGGGGCGTGCCCTTCACCGCGGCCATCAACGGCTGCAAGTTCGTGCTGCCGTGCGACAAGATGGACGGCGCCAGCCTGCAGGAGCTGATCCAGACCGAGGGCGTGACCTTCTCCGGTGGCGTGCCGACCATCTGGACCATGTACCTCAACCATCTGGAGCGCACCGGCGAAGACACCGGCCGGCTCAAGTGCCTGGTGATCGCGGGCTCGGCGGTACCCAGGGCACTGGCCGAGAAATTCGAGACGAAATACGGCGTCAGCGTCCGCCAGCTCTGGGGCATGACCGAAACCAGCCCGCTCGGCGTCGTCGCCACCCCGACGCCCAAGCTCGCCGCCATGGGCGAAGCGGCCACCAACGAGGCCATCTGGACGCGCCAGGGCCGCCTGCAATTTGGCATCGAGCTCAAAATCGTCGACGAAGCGGGCAATGAGCTGCCGCATGACGGCGTCAGTTCCGGTGCCTTGCTGGTACGCGGCCCGTGGACGGTCGAGCGCTACTTCCGCAGCGACACCAGCGCGCTGGACAAGGATGGCTGGTTCGACACCGGCGATATCGCCACCCTAGACCCCAACGGCTACATGCGCATCACTGACCGCAGCAAGGATGTGATCAAATCCGGCGGTGAGTGGATCAGCTCCATCGACATTGAAAACATTGCCGTGGCCTGCCCGGGCGTGCGCATCGCCGCGGTGGTCGGCGTTCCCCACGAGAAATGGGAGGAGCGGCCGATCCTCATCATCGAAGCCCACGATGATGCCGAGGTCTGCGCCGAAACCGTGCTCACGTTCCTGGAGTCGCAAATTGTCAAATGGTGGATGCCCGATGCCGTGATCTTCGACAGCGTTCCGCTGACCGCCACCGGCAAGATCGACAAGAAGACCCTGCGCGACCGCTACCGCGACCATCTGATCGAGCAAGAAGAAAGCAAGGCCGGCGCGGCGAGCCTGTAGAACGTAGGATGGGTGCAACTCATCACATTGAGCGTCAGCCGGGACCCGCCGTAACGCTGTCAGCCGCTCGATGGGTTGCACCCATCCTACAGATAACCATGCGGGTGAACGAATCATCCGCTTGACTCGATGCGCTATGCCTCCGGAGCTCGATGTCGATGGATCAATCGCAACCTCGCCAAGGCCCTCTGCTCGGCCTGCGCGTGCTCGAATTCGCCAGCATTGGGCCCGGCCCGCACTGCGCGATGCTGCTGGCCGATCTCGGTGCCGAGGTGATCCGCATCGAGCGCGAGGGCGGCAATGGTTGGCCCAACCCGGTGGCTGATCGTGGTCGCAAGCGCATGACGCTGGATATCCGCACCGATGCCGGACGCGAGCGCTGCCTTGCCCTGGCGGAGGGTGCCGACGTGCTCATCGAAGGCATGCGACCCGGCGTGATGGAACGCCTCGGGCTCGGTCCGGAACAGGTCCATGCACGCAACCCGCGGCTGGTCTACGGCCGCATGACCGGCTGGGGCCAGATCGGCCCCTTGGCCCAGAGTGCCGGGCACGACATCAACTACATCGCGCTGACCGGCGCCCTCGCCGCCATTGGAGGCCGTGAAGGGCCGGCGATTCCGCCGCTCAACCTGGTCGGCGACTTCGGCGGCGGCTCGCTGTATCTGGCGTTCGGCATCATGGCTGCACTCTGGGAACGAGAGCGATCGGGCCAGGGACAAGTGGTCGACGCCGCCATCGTCGACGGCGTGTCCTCGCTGATGACCTTCTTCGCCGGACTGCTGCCCAGCGGCGCGATTTCCCTCGAGCGCGACCGCAACCTGCTCTCCGGCGCCGCCCCGCATTACCGCTGCTACACCTGCGCCGATGGTCGCGAAATTGCCATCGGGCCACTGGAGCCACAGTTTCTTGCCGAGCTGATGAAGCGTATCGGCGCCTCAGAGAGCCTGCTCGAAGGTTGCGCCAATCCTGACCATTGGCAGGCACAAAGCGAACAGCTCGCCACCCTCTTCGCCAGCCGCACCCAGGCCGACTGGTGCGCCCTGCTTGAAGGCACCGATGCCTGCTTCGCCCCGGTGCTGACCCTCGAAGAAGCCGCGCAGCACCCGCACATGCAACAGCGCGGCGTGTATCGCGACATCGACGGCGTCCTCCACGCTGCACCCGCGCCGAGATTCTCCCGCACCCCCGGCACGATTCTCCCCTCGCGCAACGCGGAAGGTTGGGACTAGACCTGTCTGTATGCCTCCGTCGCTGGCAACCTGAAACCGCCCCGGTTGTGGCGCGTCCCCATAACCCCACCGCAACCACCTACGACCCGCTCCCGCACGTCATCCCGGTCGCAGCCAGAGGCAGCTCCTACAGAAGCCCAACGCAACCACCTGTAGGAGCAGGTTCTACCTGCGACCCGCTCCCACACGTCACCCCGGTCGCAGCCAGAGGCAGCTCCTACAAAAGCCCAACGCAACCACCTGTAGGAGCAGGTTCTACCTGCGACCCGCACCCGCACGTCACCCCGGTCGCAGCCAGAGGCAGCTCCTACAAAAGCCCAACGCAGCCGCCTGTAGGAGCAGGTTCTACCTGCGACCCGCTCCCACACGTCACCCCGGTCGTAGCCAGAGGCAGCTCCTACAACAGCCCAACGCAACCACCTGTAGGAGCAGGTTCTACCTGCGACCACGCGCCCGCACGCTACTCCGGTCCGGTGCGTCGCAGGGCCGGTCACTCACCCAAATTACGCGCGATCACCAACCGCTGGATATCGCTGGTGCCTTCGTAGATCTGGCACACCCGCACATCGCGATAAATGCGCTCCACCGGGAAGTCCTGCAGATAGCCGTAGCCGCCTAGCGTCTGGATCGCCGCCGAGCAGACCTTTTCAGCCATTTCGGAGGCGAACAGCTTGGCCATGGAAGCCTCGACCAGTGCCGGCTGGCCGGCTTCGCGCAGGGCCGCCGCGTGCAGCACCATTTGCCGCGCAACAGCAATCTGCGTGGCCATGTCGGCGAGGCGGAAGGCGACGGCCTGGTGTTCGGTAAGCGCCTTGCCGAAGGCTTCACGTTCGCGGGCGTAGTCGCGGGCGGCTTCGAACGCTGCGCGGGCCATGCCGACCGCTTGAGCGGCAATGCCGATACGGCCACCTTCCAGATTGGCCAGGGCGATGCGGTAACCCTCGCCCTCCTCGCCCAGGCGCTGGGACTCATGCACGCGCATGTCCTCGAACGCCAGTTGGCAGGTATCCGAGGCGTGCTGTCCGAGCTTGTCCTCGACGCGCACCACCTGATAACCGGGCGTGTCGGTCGGCACGATAAAGGCGCTGATACCGCGCTTGCCGGCGTCCGGGTCGGTCACGGCGAAGACGATTACCGTACCGGCGTGCTGGCCCGAGGTGATGAACTGCTTGGCGCCGTTAAGCACATAGCCGTCACCGTCTCGCCGCGCACGGGTGCGCAGGCTGCTGGCATCCGAGCCGGCATGGGGTTCGGTCAGGGCAAAGGCGCCGATCTGCGCACCGCTGGCCAGCGGCGTCAGGTAGCGCTGCTTCTGCTCCTCGTTGCCAAAGCGCAGGATCGGCACGCAGCCGACCGAGTTGTGCACGCTCATGATGGTCGAGCAGGCACCGTCCCCGGCCGCGATCTCTTCCAGCGCCAGCGCATAGGCGATATAGCCGGTCTCGCTGCCGCCCCACTGTTCGGGGCAGAGCATGCCGAAAAAGCCGAGCTCGGCCATCTCGTCGATCGCTTCAGCTGGATAGCGATGCTCGCGATCCCAATCGGCGGCGAAGGGCTTTAGGCGCTCCTGAGCGAACTGCCGGGCCATGTCGCGAATGCTGGTTTGATCTTCGTTAAGCAGCATGACGAGTCCTCAGTCGAGCAGTTCGACGGCCATGGCGGTCGCTTCGCCACCACCGATGCAGATGGCCGCGATGCCCTTGCGCAGGCCGCGGTCGCGCAGTGCAGCGATCAAGGTCACCAGAATCCGCGCGCCGGACGCACCGATTGGGTGGCCCAGGGCGCAGGCGCCGCCATTGACGTTGACCTTGGCGTGGTCGAGCCCCAACTCGCGCATGGTGACCATACTGACCACCGCAAACGCCTCGTTGATCTCGAACAGATCGACCTCGTCGAGGCGCCAGCCAGTGCGCTCGAGCAGCTTGTGGATGGCACCGATGGGCGCGGTCGGAAACAGGTTAGGCGCGTCGGCGAACACCGCATGGCCATGAATCACGGCCTGGGGTTTCACCCCGAGCTGCTCGGCGTGGGACCGCCGCGTCAACAGCAGTGCGGCGGCACCGTCAGAGATCGAACTGGAGTTGGCCGCCGTCACGGTGCCGCCTTCACGGAATGCGGGCTTGAGCGAGGGGATCTTCTCCGGCATCGCCTTGGGCGGCTGCTCATCGTCGCGCACGGTGCGTTGTTCGCGGCCCTGGGTAACCTCCAGCGGGACGATTTCGCTGGCGAAGCGGCCACTGGAAATGGCATCACGCGCACGCTGCAGCGAGGTCAAGGCATAGGCATCCTGTTCCTCACGGCTGAAGCCATGATTCTGTGCGCAATCCTCGGCAAAGGTGCCCATCAGGCGGCCCTTGTCATAGGCGTCTTCAAGGCCGTCGAGGAACATATGGTCGAGCACCTTGCCGTGGCCCATTCGATAGCCGCCACGGGCTTTTTCCAGCAAATAAGGCGCGTTGGACATGCTTTCCATGCCGCCGGCGACGACCAGATCGACACTGCCGGCGCGCAGCGCATCGTGGGCGAGGATGGCCGCCTGCATGCCCGAGCCGCACATCTTGTTCAGCGTGGTGGACGCGGTCGCTTTGCCCAGCCCCGCGCCGAGTGCCGCCTGACGGGCAGGCGCCTGGCCGAGGCCGGCCGGCAGTACGCAACCCATCAACACTTCCTGCACCTGCTCGGCGGCAACACCGCTGCGTTCCACCGCCGCGCGAATCGCTGCGGCACCCAGTTCCGGCGCGCTGAGGCTTTTCAAATCACCCTGGAAGCCGCCCATGGGGGTGCGGGCCGAGCCCAGAATCACGATTGGATCGTTGTTCATCATCTGTCTCCCGATTATTTGGCGGCCATGCGCAGCGCGCCGTCGAGGCGGATCACTTCGCCGTTGAGCATGTCGTTCTCGGCGATATGGCGGACCAGCGCCGCGTATTCGCTGGCGCGGCCCAGACGTGGCGGGAACGGCACACCCGCGGCCAGCGAGTCGCGCACTTCCTGAGGCATGCCGGCCATCATCGGCGTCTCGAACACACCCGGGGCGATGGTCATGACGCGAATACCATGGCGTGCCAGTTCACGTGCCGCCGGTAACGTCATGGCCACCACGCCACCCTTGGAGGCTGCATAGGCCGCCTGGCCGATCTGCCCGTCGTAAGCGGCGATAGAAGCAGTATTGATGATCACGCCGCGATTGCCCTGGGCATCCGGCTCGCCACGGGCAATGGCTTCGGCAGCCAGACGCAGCATGTTGAAGCTGCCGATCAGGTTGAGGTTGATGACCTTGCTGAAGCTGGCCAGGCCGTGCGCGCCCTGGCGGCCGAGGATCTTTTCGCCACTGGCGACGCCGGCGCAGTTGACCAGCCCGTGCAGGCCACCGAAATGCTCGACCGCGGCGTTGACTGCCGCTTGAGCGGCGGCTTCGTCACAAACATTGGTGACCACGGCGTGAGCGTTAGCACCCAGCGCCTCGCTACGTTCGCTGAGCAGCTCGGCATTGATATCGGCGAGCACCACCTTTGCACCCGCGGCGACCAAGGTTTCGGCAGCGGCCGCGCCCAGGCCGGATGCGCCACCGGTGATCAGGAAAATCTTGTCTTGAATGTTCACTGCACGACCTCACGAAGATGTTCGGGACGCTGCACAACCGGCGCCCGTTCGATGAGTTCATCTTCATCAGACCAATAGCCACCGACAATGGTCGTTGCACGCAATCGCGGTGACTGTTTTGGCCAACATAGCCCCACCTGGTCTCGGTTATCGACACACCCGTCGCAGGCAGAGCCGGCTCCTACAAAAGCGTCCGAGTTCAGGCCTGACCGCTGTAGGAGTGGGCTCTGCCCGCGACCCGGAGGTTCGGCCTCCACAGGGTGTCGGTTATCGGGCACCGGTCGCAGGCAGAGCCAGCTCCTACAAACGCGTCGGCGTTTATGCTGCCCACTGTAGGAGTGGGCTCTGCCCGCGACCCGTGGGTTCGGCCTCCACAGGGTGTCGGTTATCGGGCACCGGTCGCAGGCAGAGCCAGCTCCTACAAACGCGTCGGCGTTTATGCTGCCCGCTGTAGGAGTGGGCTCTGCCCGCGACCCGTGGGTACGGCCGCCACAGGGTGTCGGTTATCGGGCGCCGGTAGCAGGCAGAGCCGGCTCCTACAGAAGCGTCCGCGTTCAGGCCTGATCACTGTAGGAGTGGGCTCTGCCCGCGACCCGTGGGTTCGGTCTCCACAGGGTGTCGGTTATGGGCGCCGGTGGCAGGCAGAGCCGGCTCCTACAAAAGCGTCCGCGTTCAGGCCTGCCCGCTGTAGGAGTGGGCTCTGCCCGCGACCGGTGGGTACGGCCGCCACAGGGTGTCGGTTATCGGGCGCCGGTCGCAGGCAGAGCCGGTTCCTACAGAAGCGGTAGCGACCCGCGGCTAAACGACGAGGCTCGGTGAATGAACCTTAGACTGGCAAATGATGCGCTTCATCGCCGCGAAGAATCAGCCCGCGGTACTGGCCCGGGTTGGTCCCGGTCCATTTGCGGAAGGCCTTGTAGAAGGAGCTGACGTCGGCGAAGCCGAGCCGTTCGGCGATGTCGGCATAGCTGACGCTGGCGTCCGCCAGCCAGAGCGTG
The DNA here is from genome assembly GCF_019090095.1 of Stutzerimonas stutzeri. Lineage (NCBI taxonomy): Bacteria > Pseudomonadati > Pseudomonadota > Gammaproteobacteria > Pseudomonadales > Pseudomonadaceae > Stutzerimonas > Stutzerimonas stutzeri. The sequence goes on from NZ_JAGQFP010000001.1 coordinate 682,248, forward strand.
GCCATTTCCTGGCGAATCTGGTCCTTGATCGCCTGGTAGGGCTGCCCGGCCTCGGCGAGTCGTCGGCGCAGGGTCGATGGGGATACGCACAGCGATTGCGCCATTCGTTCGCTGGTCGGCCACTGTTCCGCTGGCAGCTCGCGCAGCTGCTTCTTGATGTGGCTGGGCAGGCTGGTCGGGTCGCGGTATCTCACGAGGATGTTGGCCGGCGCCTGGGCCAGGAAGCCGTGCAGCTCCTGCTCGCTTCGCCGTACCGGCAGATCGAGCACTTCAGCCGCGAAGATGATCCGCGTACTCGGACGGGCAAAGCGCAGGTTGCGCGAGAACATCACTCGATAGTCGTCGGTATAGCTCGGCGCTTCGCAGCGCAGCTCGACGGCCAGCAGCGGTATGCGTCGGCCGATCAGCCAGCAGGCCAGGCCGTGCAGCAACATCCAGAACGTGAAGTAACCAAAGGCACGCAGCGGCGTTGCGTTGGCTTTCTCCACAAGCGCTACCTCCGCCAGGCTCTCGCTGCGTTTCAGCTCGCCGCGAAAGCCCTCGAAGGTCAGCCCGAAGAAATCCAGCGCCACCCGCAACGCGCTGTCCAGCGTCGGCTGGGCCATGGCGGCGCGGCAGACGAAGGCGAAACTGCCTGCCCGCATGCGCCGCGGGTCCATGCCGAAGAATTCGTCATCGAAATGCCGCGCCAGGCGCCGCCACAGTTTGCTGTACTCGGCGACGTCGACCCGGCCGTCAGGATCGGAAAGGTCAACCGGGGCCAAGCCCAGCTGGCGCATGAGCTGTTCCGGGGGCAGCGTTGGCGAGATTAAGGCCAGCAGCGCCTGCTCGACCAGCTGGACGGAAATCGTGCCCTTGCCGTCGCGGTTCATGCGCGCCCCATCATCACGTCATGGGTATTGGCGGCCACGTCACGCAGGAAGTCCCAGCACACCCGCATCCGCGCCAGATCCTTGTTTTCCACGGGCATCAGCATCCAGAAGGTGCGGGTGAACTCTATCTCGTCGACCAGCACTTCTTTCAGCAAGGGCTCCTTGTGTGCCGAGAAGGCGGGCAGGATCGCCAGCCCGGCGCCGGCTGCGACCGCCTCCTGCTGGGCCATGATGCTGGTGCTGCGCAGCGAATGCTGGCGCGGACGAACGATTTCATCGAGGAAGTACAGCTCCTTGCTGTAGAGCAGATCCTCGATGTAGCTGACGAACACATGGCCAGCGAGATCCTCACGGCTGCGGATGGGCGGATGCGCCGCCAGGTAAGCTTCCGACGCGTAGAGCCGCAACACGTAGTCGGTCAGCTTGGTGATGACGTACGGCCCACGTTCGGGGCGTTCCAGCGTGATGACGATATCGGCTTCGTGCCGGGCCAGACGCACCGAACGCGGCACGGCCAGCAGATCCACGCCGAGGTGCGGATAGTCGCGGGTCAGGTTGGCCAACTGGCCGGCCAGCATCAGCGTGCCGTAACCCTCGGTGGCACCGATGCGCACCTGACCGGACAGCTTATCGGCCGTCAGGCTCGGCTGTTCGATGGAAGCGATGGCGCTTTCCATGGCCTCGGCCTGGGCGAGCAATTCGCGCCCGGCCTCGGAGAGCCGATAACCCGCCTTCGCGCGGATGAACAGTTGCCGGTCCAGGGCCTTCTCCAACGCTTGCACGCGGCGCGCCACCGTGGTGTGGTCGACCGCCAACCGGCGCGCGGCGATGGTCAGCTTGCCGGCACGCGCAAGTTCGAGAAAGAAACGCAGATTGTCCCAGTCCACTGCAGGCTCCAGATCCTTCGGTTGAGCAGGCCTCGGCAGGCCTGTTGTGCAAAAACACAGAATACCTGTGCATTTCGCACCATGGGTTTACTATTTTTCCGCTGCTAGGCTCGTCCATCGAACCGGTATCGCCTCACGGCATCCGCATTTTTCCAAGAACAAAGGAACCGAGAATGAGCCAGAAGATCCAGCTCGACATGCGTGGCCATACTGCCCTGCTGACCATCGCCAATCCGCCCGCCAATACCTGGGATCGCGAATCGCTCGCCGACCTGGAACGGATGATCGGAGAGCTCAACGAAAACCCTGAAGTCTATGCGCTGGTCATCACCGGCCAGGGCGAGAAGTTCTTCTCCGCTGGCGCCGACCTCAAGCAGTTCGCTGATGGCAACAAGGCATCGGCCAGTGAAGTCGCCGCCCTCTTCGGCCGCGCCTTTGATGCGCTGACGCGCTTCCGCGGCGTGTCCATCGCCGCGATCAACGGCTACGCCATGGGTGGCGGCCTCGAGTGCGCGCTGGCCTGCGACATCCGCATCGCCGAAGAGCAGGCGCAGATGGCGCTGCCCGAAGCCAGCGTCGGCCTGTTGCCGTGCGCTGGCGGCACGCAGAATCTGCCGTGGCTGGTGGGCGAAGGCTGGGCCAAGCGGATGATTCTCTGCGGCGAGCGTATCGATGCGCAGCGTGCCGAGAAGATTGGCCTGGTCGAAGAAGTCGTCCCTCGCGGCCAGGCGCTGGAGGCAGCGCTCAAACTGGCCGAAGGCGCCAGCAAGCAAAGCCCCTCCTCCGTCAGCCGCTGCAAGCGCCTGGTGATGAATGCGCGCAACGATACCCATGTCGATGGCTGGGCGGCAGAGCGAGAACTGTTCGCCGAGCTGTTCGATACGCAGGACCAGAAGGAAGGTGTCAATGCCTTCCTGGAAAAGCGCAGCCCGAGCTGGAAAAACGCCTGAGTGACAAGGCCCTGCGTGAACGCAGGGCTAGCTCGCCACTAGACAGCTTCGCCCCGGGGTCGGGGCTCCTACCATCAGTCCGCCTGCTCCTTGTCGGGGCACCCAGACTGAACCGTTTTTGTGAAAGGCGCACCGCCCGCGCAATGAAGCAGACCGCACTCTTCGGCCCTGCAGCTTTGCGCAGGGGCAACTCGCCTCGCCCACTAATGGCGAGCAAGAGAGCCCGGCCACTTCCGCCTCAACCGCCCGCCGCGTTCTACTTGAAATTGCGTTTGATCAGCCGTTCGATCCAGCCCACGATCCCCGAGCGGAACAGCAGCACGCAGAGCACGAAGATCACCCCGAGAATCACATGCACCCACTCCCCCAACGGACCGTTGGACAGTGAGCTCTGCAGCGTGACCACGACCGTCGCTCCCACCACCGGGCCCAGAATGGTGCCAACGCCGCCGAGCAAGGTCATCAGAATGACCTCGCCGGACATGTGCCAATGGGCGTCGGTCAGCGACGCGAGCTGGAACACTACGGTCTTGGTTGCACCCGCCAGACCGGTCAGCGCCGCCGAGATGACGAAGGCCAGCAGCTTATGTGCATCGACGTTGTAGCCGAGCGAGATCGCCCGCGGCTCGTTCTCACGGATCGCCTTGAGGACCTGCCCGTAGGGCGAGTGGATGGTGCGCTGGATGATCACGAAGCCGAGCACGAACACTGTCAGCACGAAGTAGTACAGGGACAGGTTGTTCTGCATGTCGAACAGCCCCAGCAAGTGTCCGCGCGGTACGCCCTGCAGGCCGTTCTCCCCGCCGGTGAATGGCGCCTGGACGAAGACGAAGAAGACCATCTGCGCCAGCGCCAGGGTAATCATGGCGAAATAGATGCCTTGCCGCCGGATCGCCAGCAAGCCGAAGACCGCCCCCAGCACCGTTGAGGCCAACGTCCCGGCGAGTATTCCGAGTTCGGTACTCAGCCCGCTGTAGGTGCTCAACATATAACCCGTGATATAGCCGCCACAGGCGAAAAACGCCGCATGGCCGAACGACAGCAGGCCGGCATAACCCAGCAGCAGGTTGAACGCGCAGGCGAACAGGGCGAAGCACAGCAGCTTCATCAGGAACACCGGATAGACCATCATCGGTGCCACCAGCGCCACGCCGAGTAGCGCCAGGTAGAACAGATGCTGACGGCGCCGTGCTGCCTGCCGCCGTTCCCGCTCGGCATTGGCCCGTACGCTCATGGGAGACGCTGAAACGCTTTGTGGGGTCGTCATCTTCACGCCTCCTTACCGAACAGGCCAGCCGGACGAACCAGCAGGACCAATACCATGATCAGAAAAATCACCGTGTTGGCCGCCTCGGGGTAGAAGACCTTGGTCAGGCCTTCGATCAAGCCCATGGCGAGCCCTGTGACGATCGCCCCCATGATCGAACCCATGCCGCCGATCACCACCACGGCGAACACCACGATCAGCAGGTTCGACCCCATGCCCGGCGTCACCGCGTAGATCGGCGCTGCGAGCACGCCGGCGAACGCCGCCAAGGCAACCCCGTAGCCGTACGTCAAGGTAATCAGCAACGGCACGTTGATGCCGAAGGCCTGCATCAGCTTGGGGTTTTCCGTGCCGGCGCGCAGGTAGGAACCCAGCCGCGTGCGCTCGATCATGTACCAGGTGACCAGGCACACCGAAAGCGCGGCGACGATCACCCAACCGCGATAGGTCGGCAGGAACATGAAGCCCAGGTTGTGGCCGCCCTTGAGCAGCTCGGGCATCGGATAGGAGGAGCCGGAGACGCCGAACAGCTTGACGAAACTGCCCTCGACGATCAGTGCCAGGCCGAAAGTCAACAACAGCCCGTACAGGTGATCCTCACCGGCAATGCGGCGCAACAAGCCGCGCTCGATGCCGATGCCGAGCAACCCGACCAGCAAGGGTGACAGCAGCAACGCCGCCCAGTAGTTGATGCCCAGGTAATTGAGCCCGAGGTACGCGGCGAAGGCGCCGAGCATGTACTGCGCGCCATGAGCGAAGTTGATGATCCGCAGCAAGCCGAAAATGATCGCCAGCCCCAGGCTCAACAACGCGTAGAAAGAGCCGTTGATCAGCCCGAGCAGCAACTGTCCGAGCAATACGCTCAGGGGAACGCCGAAAACGAGAGTCATGATTCACTACCCAGAAAAGTCCGTGACGCCCCGGCCGGCGTTGGCCGGGGATGGCTCGGTGCAGATCGATCAGTTCTGGGTGACCAGCTTGCACTGGCTCTCGGCAAGCGGACGGAACGCCTCATCGCCTGGGATGGTGCGGATGACCTTGTACAGGTCCCATTCACCCTTGGACTCTTCCGGCTTCTTGACCTGCACGAGGTACATGTCATGCACCATGCGGCCGTCTTCGCGGATCTTGCCGTTCTTGGCGAACATGTCGTTGACCGGCGTCTTGGCCATTTCTGCTCGGACGGTCTGTGTGTCGTCGCTGCCAGTCGCCTTTACCGCGTTCAGGTAATGCGTGGTCGCCGAATAGATACCGGCATGCACCATGGTCGGCATGCTGCCAACCCGCGCTTCGTAACGTTTCGCCCAGGCGCGGGCTTCGTCGTTCATGTCCCAGTACCAGCCCGTGGTAAGCATCAAGCCCTGGGTCACGTTCAGGCCCATGGCATGGATATCGTTCAGGAACACCACCATGCCCGCCAACCGTTGCCCGGACTGGGTCACGCCGAATTCACTGGCGGTCTTCAACGAGTTCACCGTGTCGGCGCCGGCGTTGGCCAGGGCAACGACGTCAGCACCGGAACCTTGCGCCTGCAGGATGTAGGACGAGAAGTCGCTGCTCGGGAACGGATGACGCACGGTACCCACGACACTGCCCCCCTCGGCCTCGACCACCTTCTTGATGTCGGCTTCCATCGCGTGGCCGAAGGCGTAGTCGGCGGTGAGGATGAACCAGCTCTTGCCGCCGTCCTTGAGCACGGCATTGGCCGTACCGTTGGCCAGGGCGAAGGTATCGTAGGTCCAGTGGATGTGGTTGGGCGAGCAGAACTCGTTGGTGATGCTCGACGCCGCCGCGCCGGAGATCAGCGCCAGCTTGCCACCCTGCTCCACCACCTTGGCCGCGGCCAGCACCACGGAGCTGGCGACCAGGCCGGTCACCATGTCGACGTTGCGCTCGTCGATCCACTGGCGGACGGTGTTGGCGCCCACATCAGGCTTGTTCAGGTCGTCGGCATTGAAGGTCACGATCTTCTTGCCGTCGACGCTGCCGCCGAAGTCCTCGATGGCCATTTTCAACGCTTCGAGGCCGCCGGGGCCGGACAGGTCGCGGTAGGTGCCGGACATGTCGGCGAGGTAACCGATGCGAATTTCATCGTTGCTGATCTCGGCCTGTGCGGCACCGGCGATCATGCTGGAGACGAGAGCGGCGGCTGCGGTTTTCTTGATGATGTTCATAGTCACCCACTGTGATTGTTTTTGTTGTGGCTCTGATTGATGTGCGCACCGGTTGGTACGGCGAACCGGCAGGTCCTTCTGACGGGGTCAGACCCCGAGACAGCTATTCAAAAACTCCTTTTTCGAATCCAGTTCGGCAGCGCTGATTTCCTCGATGATCTGCCCGTGTTCCATCACGTAATGACGGTCGGCCAGGGGCGCGGCGAAGCGAAAGTTCTGCTCCACGAGGACGATGGTCAGGCCGCGCTTCTTCAGCTTGATCAGCACCTCGCCCAGCTTCTGCACGATCACTGGCGCCAGGCCCTCGGTGATCTCATCGAGCAGCAGCAGGTTGGCGCCGGTGCGAAGGATCCGCGCCATGGCGAGCATCTGCTGCTCACCACCGGAGAGTCGCGTGCCCTGGCTGAAACGGCGCTCGTAGAGGTTGGGGAACATGTCGTAGAGCTCGTCCAGACCCATACCGCCGCTGCGCACGGTGGGCGGCAGCAGCAGGTTTTCCTCGACATTTAGGCTGGAGAAGATGCCGCGCTCTTCGGGGCAGTAACCCACCCCGAGCCGAGGGATCTGGTGCGCCGGAATACCCATGGTCTCGTTGCCGTTGACCACGATGGAGCCGGTGCGGCGGCCGACCATGTTCATAATCGCGCGCAACGTGGTGCTGCGCCCCGAACCGTTGCGGCCGAGCAGCGTCACCAGTTCGCCGCGCCCGACGACCATGTCGACGCCGTGAAGAATGTGCGATTCGCCATAGAAGGCATGCAGGTCATCGACCCGCAATTGGTCGCGATCGGCCATGGGCGTCATGCGTGAGCCTCCTCTGCGTTGGCTTCGCTGCCCATGTAGGCCTCGCGCACCTCGGGGTTGGCCGAGACGCTGTCATAGTCGCCTTCGGCCAGAATCGCGCCGCGTGCCAGCACGGTGATGCGGTCGCAAAGCCGGCTGACCACGCTGAGGTTGTGCTCGACCATCAGCACCGTGCGGTTTTCCGCCGCGCGACGGACCAGCGCCACGACCATGTCGACGTCTTCGCCACCCATGCCCTGGGTCGGCTCGTCGAGCAGCAGCACCACCGGATCCAGCGCCAGGGTGGTCGCCAGCTCCAGCGCGCGCTTGCGGCCGTAGGGCAGCTCGATGGCCAATGTCTGGGCGAAGGATTCCAGGTCAACCTCGGCCAGCAGTTGCATGACGCGCTCATCCAGCGTGCGCAGGGTGCGTTCGGATTTCCAGAAGTGATAGGAATTGCCGAGCTTCTGCTGCAGCGCGACGCGCACGTTCTCCATCACGCTCATATGGCCGAACACGGCAGAGATCTGAAACGAGCGGACCAGACCGAGACGTGCAATCTCGTTGGCCTTGAGCGCGGTGATCGACTTGCCGCGGTAGAGGATGTCGCCGCGGGTCGGTGTAAGGAACTTGGTGAGGAGGTTGAAGACGGTGGTCTTGCCGGCCCCGTTGGGGCCGATCAATGCATGGATGTGACCCTTTCGAACGCGAAGATCAACGGAATCCACCGCGGTGAAGCCGCGAAATTCCTTGGTCAGACCGCGCGTTTCCAGCACGAACTCTGGTTCCATGAGGTGCCCTCTAGCCTTTGATTATTGTTGTAGGTACGGCGCTGGTCGCTGGATGACCTTTACGTAAACGATAACAATCGATTGCAACGCGAGGCAAGCGTCGTTTTCAAACGTCCGATTGAGCTCGATAGCAGGCACGGCGCGGGCTCGAACGGCCTCTCAACGCACGTGAAACATATTGAAAAAAACCGGGCCACAGGGCCCGGTAAAGGATCAACGAGGAGAGCGTGGGTACGGCGTCTGTCTTACCAGAGCGCCAGGGTGTAGCTGAGGATCAGGCGGGTTTCGTTGAGGTCGCTGCCGAAGCTGCTGCGCACCGTGGCGTTGCGCACCTTCATGCCGAAGTTCTTCAGCGGTCCGTTCTGGACCACGTAGGCGATGTCGGTGTCGCGCTCCCACTCTTTACCTTCGCCACCACCGGCCAGGTTGACGTTGTCACCGGACACGTAGCGGGTCATCAGGGTCAGCCCGGGGATGCCTACGGCTGCGAAATCGTAGTCGTAGCGAACCTGCCATGACTTCTCATCTTCGTTACCGAAGTCATTGATCTGCAACAGGTTGATCAGCATGTTGTCGCCACCGCTGATATACGCGAAGCCGGTGTCGCCGCTCATCTTCTGGTAGCCGCCGGTAAAGCCGTGGCCACCGATCTTGTAGGTGAACAGCGCGCCGAAGGCGTTGTTGTCGACGTTGCTGCCACCGTCGTCGGTGGAGCGCACATAGCGCAGGTCGGTCTTGAAACTCTGGTTGTCACCCAGCGGCAGCACGTGCACCAGTTGCGTGTTGTGCTGCTTGTAGATGCCGTCCAGGCCACCGTAGTAGTAGCTGGCCGTCAGCTCGGGGCTGAACTGGTATTTGCCGCCGGCGAACAGGAATTCATCGCTGGTCTTGGTGCTGCCAAGCACGATGTTGCGCGCACCGCCAGTGAATACGGTCATCTCTTCGCTGTCCGAGGAGTCCCGGTAGCTGATGTCGGTGAGCTTACCGGCGTCGAGCGTCAGGCCTTCGACCTCCTTGCTCTGCAACCAGGCACCCCGGTAGGTGTTCGGCAGCAGGCGGCTGTCGTTGCGCATCACCACCGGCAGGATCGGTTGCAGGGTGCCGATATGCAGCGTGGTGTTGGATACCTTGGCCTTGGCTGTCAGGCCGGCCGAGCCGTAGTCGTCCTGGGCCCGCTTGGTTTCCAGGTCGCGCTGCAGGATGCCGGTGCCGGAACGGTCCGGGCTGGAGTCGAGCTTGACGCCCAGCAGACCGACCGCATCGAGGCCGAAACCGACCGGGCCGTCGGTGTAGCCCGACTCGATCTTCATGATGAAGCCCTGGGCCCATTCATCGGCCTTGGACTGGCTCGCACCGCTCTCGCGGAAGTCACGGTTCATATAGAAGTTGCGTAGCTCGACGCTGGCCTTGCTGTCGTCGAGGAACGCGGCGGAAACCATCGAGGAAGTGCCCAGGGCGGACGCCGCCAGGCTGCTGAGAATGAAGTAACGGCTCAGGGGTTTCAGTTGCATAGGTATCTCTCTTGTTATTGTCTTGGTTGATGCAGCTGTGAACCCGACCTGCTCCTGCCGGGCTCATATCTACCGCGTCACGCGATAAATTCGTGGCTGCCGCTTAGCTCGCGGCAGATCTGGGCACACGACCCAGCAAATAAAACTCGTCGTTGGGCGGCGTCCGCGCCATCGACACCAGGCGGTTGGACAAACCGAACAGCGCAGCAATCGCGCCGATGTCCCAGATATCGCCGAGCGTGAAGCCCAGCTTCTCCAGCCGCGCCTGCCAGGCGTCGTCGAGCACACCACGCTGGGCGGCCAGGTGCAGGGCAAAGTCGAGCATGCCCTGCTGCCGCTCGCTGATCGGCGCGGTGCGGTAGTTGACGGCAATCTGATCGGCAATCAGCGGATCCTTGGCCAGGATGCGCAGGATCGCGCCATGCGCCACGACGCAGTACAGGCAGCCATGATCGGCACTTACCGCCACCACGATCATCTCTTTCTCGGCCTTGCTCAGGCTGTCGGACTCACGTTCCATCAAAGCATCGTGGTAGGCAAAAAACGCGCGAAATTCATCAGGCCTATGGGCCAACATCAAAAAAACGTTAGGGACAAAACCCGCTTTCTCCTGCACCGCGAGGATGCGCTCGCGAACATCCGCAGGCAGTGAGGAAAGGTCTTTGACGAGCGGAAAACGACTGATCGGTTGGGCCATGTAGCGCTCCGTATCGTTGCTGATCGGCAAATGGAGCGGCCGGCTCGTGGCCGGCACGCCACTGCTTGGTTACTCGGCCAGGCCCAGTTCAGCGACGCTGACTTCGCGCATCTTGAACTTCTGCACCTTGCCGCTGATGGTCATGGGGAATTCGTCGACGAACTTGATGTGGCGCGGCGTCTTGAAGTGCGCGATGCGCCCCTTGCAGAACCCGCGCAGCTCTTCCTCGCTGGCCTCGTGGCCGGGGTGCAGCTTGACCCAGGCGACGATCTCCTCGCCGTAGGTCTTGTCCGGCACGCCGATCACCTGCACATCCGCCACCGCCGGGTGGGTGAAAAGAAATTCCTCGATTTCGCGCGGATAAACGTTCTCGCCGCCGCGAATGATCATGTCCTTGTTGCGCCCGACGATCTTGATGTAGCCCTCGTCATCCATGATCGCGAGGTCGCCGGTGTGCATCCAGCGCGCCCCGTCGATCGCGCTTGCGGTCGCTTCCGGGTTATTCCAGTAGCCGAGCATCACGCTGTAGCCGCGGGTGCAAAGCTCGCCAATCTGCCCGCGCGGCACGATGCGGTTGTGCTCGTCGACCACCTTGCTTTCCAGATGCGGCTGAGTACGTCCGACGCTGGTGACGCGCCGTTCGAGGTCATCGTCCGGACCGGTCTGGGTGGAGACCGGGCTGGTTTCGGTCATGCCATAGGCGATCTGCATCTCGGCCAGGTGCATGTCATCGATGACCCGCTTCATCACCTCGATCGGGCAGGTGGAGCCGGCCATGATGCCGGTGCGCAGATGGCTCAGGTCCAGCGACTGGCGCTCCGGATGATCGAGCATGGCGATGAACATGGTCGGCACGCCGTACATGCCGGTGGCCTTTTCTTCGGCGGCGGCCTGCAGCGCGGCGAGCGGCTCGAAGGCGGCGCTCGGATAGATCATGGTGGTGCCGTGGGTGACGCAGCCCAGGTTGCCCATGACCATGCCGAAGCAGTGATACAGCGGCACCGGGATGACCAGGCGGTCGTGTTCGGTGAGTTTCAGGCTCTCACCGACCATGTAACCGTTGTTGAGAATGTTGTAGTGACTGAGGGTGGCGCCCTTGGGGAAGCCGGTGGTGCCGGAGGTGTACTGGATGTTGATCGGGTCGTCGAACTGCAGCTGCTCGCTGCACTGGCGCAGCTGTTCCGGACCGACCTGCTCGGCCATGTCCATCAGCCCCTTCCACAACAACATGCCGTCGACCGGCTTGTCGCACAAGCTGATGACGCCGCGCAGCTCCGGCAGCATGTGGCTGCGCAGCGCGCCGACCGCCGAGCGTTCCAGCTCTGGCAGCAGCTCATGGAGCATGGCGTGGTAATCGGACGTCTTGAACGTATCGGCGCAGATCAGCCAGCGGCAGCCGGATTGCTTGAGCGCGTATTCGAGTTCATTGAGGCGGTAGGCCGGATTGATGTTGACCAGCACCACGCCGATCTTGGCGGTCGCGAACTGGGTAATGCACCACTGTGCATTGTTCGGCGACCAGATGCCCACCCGCTCGCCTGGCTGCAGGCCCAGCGCAAGCAACCCGCGCGCGCAGCGCTCGACTTCATCGGCCAACTGCGCCCAGGTGTAGCGCAGATTCTGATGCCGCACGACCAGGGCCTCACGCTCGGCGAACCGCTCGACCGCCCGGTCGAACGCCGCGCCAATGGTCATCGCCAACAGGGGTTTGCTCTGCGGGCCGCAGGTATAACTCGGAAGACTCATGCTGAAATTCCTCAGTCTTATGTTTGTTATGAGGCCTTGCCATCCGGGCGTATCGATGAGTTGACAGTCGTTCCGGACTGGGATTACGTTAACGTAAAGGTTACAGCGTGACAACCCACCGCACCCGCCATCGGAAATCACAGTCGGGACGCGGTATCCAACAGGCTGCAGGACACGCCGATTCAACGTTTCACGGCGACCGTCAGTCGAACCAGAACAACGACAAAATCGAACAGGTGGCACATGAACTATTCCGGCCTTAACTTCGCCCTCGGTGAAACCGTCGACATGCTCCGCGACCAGGTGCGCGGTTTCGTGGCCGATGAACTGGCGCCCCGCGCCGAAGCCATCGACCGTGACAACCTCTTCCCGAGCGACATGTGGCGCAAGTTCGGCGACATGGGCCTGCTCGGTATCACCATAGACGAGGAATACGGCGGCGCCGGGATGGGCTATCTGGCACACGTCGTCGCGCTCGAGGAAATCAGCCGCGGCTCGGCCTCGGTGGGTCTGTCCTACGGCGCGCATTCGAACCTATGCGTCAACCAGATCAACCGCAACGGCACGCCCGAGCAGAAGGCGAAATACCTGCCCAAGCTGGTGTCCGGGGAGCACGTCGGCGCGCTGGCGATGAGCGAGCCCAATGCCGGCTCCGACGTCGTCTCGATGAAGCTGCGTGCCGACAAGCGAGGCGACCGCTACGTGCTCAACGGCAGCAAGACCTGGATCACCAACGGGCCGGACGCCAACACCTACGTGATCTATGCCAAGACCGACCTGGACAAGGGCCCGCACGGCATCACCGCCTTCATCGTCGAGCGCGACTGGAAGGGCTTCTCCCGCGGTAACAAGTTCGACAAGCTCGGCATGCGCGGCTCCAACACCTGCGAACTGTTCTTCGATGACGTCGAGGTGCCGGAAGAGAACGTGCTGGGCGTCGAGAACGGCGGCGTCAAGGTGCTGATGAGCGGCCTGGACTATGAACGCGTGGTACTGGCTGGCGGGCCGGTCGGCATCATGCAAGCCTGCCTCGATGTAGTCGTGCCCTACATCCACGACCGCAAGCAGTTCGGCCAGAGCATCGGCGAGTTTCAGTTCATCCAGGGCAAGGTGGCCGACATGTACACCCAGCTCAACGCCAGTCGCGCCTACCTCTATACCGTGGCGCAGGCCTGCGATCGCGGCGAAACCACCCGCAAGGACGCCGCCGGGGTGATTCTCTACACCGCCGAAGCGGCCACGCAGATGGCGCTGCAGGCGATCCAGATTCTCGGTGGCAACGGCTACATCAACGAATTCCCCACCGGCCGGCTGCTGCGTGACGCCAAGCTCTACGAGATCGGCGCCGGCACCAGCGAGATCCGCCGCATGCTGATCGGGCGCGAGCTGTTCAACGAAAGCAAATAAGACAAAGCAGCTGAGGTAGAACGAGATATCGGTAGGGTGGGCTTCAGCCCACCGTCGGCGGAGTGCAGTGTGGTGGGCTGAAGCCCACCCTACGAAAGCCGCCTCGTTCCTCGTTCAGCCTCCAGCGCATTTTCGAGGGCTTCACATGGCCATCCTGAACACCCAGATCAACACCCGCTCGCCCGAGTTCGCCGCCAATCGCGACGCGATGCTCGAGCAGGTGGAAAACCTGCGCACGCTGCTCGGCAAGGTCAGCGAAGGCGGCGGCGAAAAGGCCCAGCAGCGCCATGTCGCGCGCGGCAAGCTGCTCGTGCGTGACCGCATCAACGCCCTCCTCGACCCCGGTTCGGCCTTCCTCGAGGTCGCGCCGCTGGCCGCTCACGAGGTCTATGGCGAGGACGTCGCCGCTGCCGGTGTGGTCGCCGGCATCGGTCGGGTCGAAGGCGTCGAGTGCATGATCATCGCCAACGACGCTACGGTAAAAGGCGGCAGCTACTACCCGTTGACGGTCAAAAAACACCTGCGCGCCCAAGCCATTGCTCAGCAGAACCGCTTGCCGTGCATCTACCTGGTCGATTCCGGTGGCGCCAACCTGCCGCGCCAGGACGAGGTCTTCCCGGACCGCGAACACTTCGGCCGCATCTTCTTCAACCAGGCCAACATGAGCGCCATGGGTATTCCGCAGCTGGCTGTGGTCATGGGCTCCTGCACCGCCGGTGGCGCCTATGTGCCGGCGATGGCGGACGAAACCATCATGGTGCGTAATCAGGCGACCATCTTCCTCGCCGGCCCGCCGCTGGTGAAAGCCGCGACCGGCGAAGTGGTGACAGCCGAGGATCTAGGCGGCGCCGATGTGCACTGCAAGATCTCCGGCGTGGCCGACCACTACGCCGAGAACGATGAACATGCACTGGCCATTGCCCGTCGCTGCGTCGCCAACCTCAACTGGAAAAAACTCGGCCAGCTGGAAGCTCACCCGCCGCGCGCGCCGCTGTATGCAGGTGATGAGCTCTACGGCGTAATCCCGGCGCAATCCAAGCAGCCCTATGACGTGCGTGAAGTGATCGCGCGGCTGGTCGATGGCAGCGAGTTCGATGAATTCAAAGCGCTGTTCGGCACTACCCTGGTCTGCGGCTTCGCCCACCTGCACGGCTATCCGATCGCGATCCTGGCGAACAACGGCATTCTGTTCGCCGAAGCCGCGCAGAAAGGCGCGCACTTCATCGAGCTGGCCTGCCAGCGCGGCATTCCGCTGCTGTTCCTGCAAAACATCACCGGCTTCATGGTCGGGCAAAAATACGAGACCGGCGGCATCGCCAAGCATGGCGCCAAGCTCGTCACCGCCGTCGCCTGCGCCCAGGTGCCGAAGTTCACCGTGGTCATCGGCGGTAGCTTCGGCGCAGGCAACTACGGCATGTGCGGCCGCGCCTATGACCCGCGTTTCCTGTGGATGTGGCCCAACGCGCGGATTGGCGTGATGGGTGGCGAGCAGGCAGCCGGCGTGCTGGTCCAGGTCAAGCGCGAACAGGCCGAGCGCAGCGGGCAGCAGTTTTCCGATCAGGACGAGCAACAGCTCAAGCAACCCATCCTCGAGCAGTACGAACGCCAGGGTCATCCCTACTATTCCAGCGCACGGCTGTGGGATGACGGTGTGATTGATCCGGCGCAGACGCGTGATGTCCTCGGCCTGGCACTGTCGGCGAGTCTCAACGCACCGATCGAACCGACCCGCTTTGGCGTATTCCGGATGTGAGCAACGCTCGCCTCCCCCGTGACCGAGGATTGCCGTCATGACCGATTTCACCACCGTACAACTCGAACGAGACCCGCGCGGCTTCGCCACGCTCTGGCTCGATCGCCCGGAAAAAAACAACGCCTTCAACGCCGAGATGATCCGCGAGCTGGTGCTGGCCATCGACCAGGTACAGGCCGACAAGGACCTGCGCTTCCTGCTCTTGCGCGGCCGGGGCAAGCACTTCTGCGCCGGTGCCGACCTGGCCTGGATGCAGCAATCGGCGCAGCTGGATTTCAACGCCAACCTCGCGGACGCGCGCGAACTGGCCGAACTCATGTACAGCCTCTACCACCTCAAGCTGCCCACCCTGGCGGTCGTGCAAGGCGCAGCCTTCGGCGGTGCAGTCGGGCTGGTCGCCTGTTGCGACATGGCCATCGGTGCCCAGGATGCGGTGTTCTCGCTCTCGGAAGTTCGTATCGGCTTGGCGCCCGCGGTGATCAGTCCTTTCGTGGTCAAGGCCATCGGCGAGCGCGCCACACGGCGCTACGCCATCACTGGCGAACGCTTCAGCGGCGAACGCGCCCGCGAGCTGGGCCTGCTTTCGGAAACCTATGCCGCCGCCGAACTGGACGACGCCCTGCACGGCTGGCTCGATAACCTGATGCTCAACAGCCCGCAGGCCATGCGTGCCAGCAAGGATTTGCTGCGCGAAGCCAGCAGCGCCTCGGTGAGCCCTGCACTGCGTCGCTACACGGAAAACGCCATCGCCCGAATCCGCGTCAGCCCGGAAGGCCAGGAAGGGCTCAATGCCTTTTTGGAAAAGCGCAAACCGGCCTGGCTGGGGGACGCTTGATGGCCGGGTTCGCCTGGAACACCGCCCCCTCACCCCAGCCCTCTCCCCAGCAGGGCGAGGGGGTTTGGCCGTGCGGGAGCTGGAGCGAGATGGCGGCTTGCAGCGATGCTTGGGCAATGCCGTTAGATCGAACAAGCCGTCGTGTGTGTCTACTGACTGAAACCCTTCCAAGGAAAGCGCAGGCCGGCGTGGCTGGGAAGCGCTTGATGACCGGGCTTGCCTGGAACACCGCCCCCTCACCCCAGCGGGGCGAGGGGGTTTGGCCGTGCGGGAGCTGGAGCGTGATGGCGGCTTGCGGCGATGTGCGCGCCATTCAGTTGCAGCGAAAAAGCCAAAGCGCACCATGCAGCGAGGTCCACGACGCTCGGCCTGCTGCGTCAACCCGGCAGGCCGCTGACAACCAAACCACACCATTCCTTCGCCTCACTCCGTCGTCCCCTCGCCCCTCTGGGGAGAGGGCTAGGGTGAGGGGAAACGGCCTCCGGACTGCGCAGGAGCCACAACAATGATCACACATCGCATGGCCGCCAACCGCGGCGAAATCGCCTGCCGCGTGATGCGAACCGCCAAGGCTATGGGCTTGACCACCGTTGCGGTATCTCATCTGGCCAGGCGCGCAGCCCGCTACCAAACCACACCATCCCTTCGCCTCACTCCGCCATCCCCTCGCCCCTCTGGGGAGAGGGCTAGGGTGAGGGGAAACCCACTCAAGGGCACGCAGGAGCCACAACAATGATTACCACCCTCCTGGTCGCCAACCGCGGTGAGATTGCCTGCCGCGTGATGCGCACCGCCAAGGCCATGGGCCTGACCACCGTTGCCATACACAGCGCCATCGACCGTGACGCGCGCCATGCCCGCGAGGCGGACATTCGCATCGATCTCGGCGGCGCCAAGCCGGCCGACAGTTATCTGGTGATCGACAAGCTGATTGCCGCCGCCAAGGCCAGCGGTGCGCAGGCGATTCATCCGGGCTATGGCTTCCTCTCCGAGAACGCCGACTTCGCTCGCGCGATCGAGGATGCCGGCCTGATCTTCCTCGGGCCGCCCGCCTCGGCCATCGACGCCATGGGCAGCAAGTCCGCCGCCAAGGCCCTGATGGAGAAAGCCGGCGTGCCGCTGGTGCCGGGCTATCACGGCGAAGCGCAGGACGTGGAAACCTTCCGCCTCGCCGCGGAAAAGATCGGCTACCCAGTGCTGCTCAAGGCCACCGCCGGTGGTGGCGGCAAGGGCATGAAAGTGGTCGAGCGCGAGGCCGACCTCGCCGAAGCGCTGCAATCGGCCCAGCGCGAAGCGCAGTCGTCGTTCGGCGACTCGCGCATGCTGGTCGAGAAATACGTACTCAAGCCGCGTCATGTGGAGATTCAGGTGTTCGCCGACCAGCACGGCAACTGCCTGTATCTCAACGAGCGCGACTGTTCGATCCAGCGCCGGCACCAGAAAGTGGTCGAGGAAGCGCCAGCGCCGGGCCTCACACCAGCGCTGCGCCGCGCCATGGGCGAAGCGGCAGTGAAGGCGGCGCAGGCCATCGGTTATGTCGGTGCCGGCACGGTCGAGTTCCTGCTCGATGCACGCGGCGAGTTCTTCTTCATGGAAATGAATACCCGGCTGCAGGTCGAGCATCCGGTTACCGAAGCCATCACCGGCCTGGATCTGGTCGCCTGGCAGATTCGCGTCGCCCGCGGCGAGCCGCTGCCGATCACGCAGGATCAGGTGCCGCTCAGCGGTCACGCCATCGAAGTGCGGCTGTATGCCGAGGATCCGGACAACGACTTCCTCCCAGCCACCGGCACGCTGGATCTCTACCGTGAGTCCAGCGCCGGGCCTGGCCGCCGTGTCGACAGCGGCGTGGCCGAAGGCGACCAGATCTCACCGTTCTACGACCCGATGCTCGGCAAGCTGATCGCTTGGGGCGAGAACCGCGAGGAAGCGCGCCTGCGGCTGCTGGCGATGCTGGAGGAAACCGGCGTCGGCGGCGTGCGCACCAACCTGGCGTTCCTGCGCCGCGTCATCGGTCATCCCGCCTTCGCCGCGGCCGAGCTCGACACCGGTTTCATCCCTCGACACGAAGCCGAGCTGATGCGTAAGCCAGGCGCGCTGGACGATGCGTTCTGGCAACTGGCCGGCGAGCTCTACGTGCAGACCGAGCCTGCCAAGGTCCGCAACGACGACATTCACTCGCCCTGGGCGAGACGCGATGGCCTGCGGTTCGGGATGCCGGCGCGGATCGGCATTCACCTGCAGTGCAACGGTGAGAACCGGCTCGTACGCATCGATACGGCGGGCGCATCCCAACCCGCCGCGGGCGAGGCGATGCGCAGGCCGAAGGCGACCCGGCAGGGCGGCACCCTGCATCTGGAGTGGAACGGCGAATTGCAGGCCGTGACGGCGTTCGACCCCATCGCTGAAGTCGAGGCCAGCCACCAGCACCACGGCGGCATGACCGCGCCCATGAACGGCAGCATCGTTCGTGTGCTGGTCGAGACCGGGCAGCAGGTCGAAGCCGGTGCCACACTGGTGGTGCTGGAAGCGATGAAGATGGAGCACAGCATTCGTGCGCAGCAGGCCGGGGTGGTCAAAAGCCTGTTCTGCGCCGAAGGTGAAATGGTCAACGAAGGCGCGGTACTGCTGGAAATGGAAGAGGCGTAGCGGATGCACAAAGGCGGACAAGGCTTCGCCGTTGTCCACCCTACGCAGGAACGCAAGGCCGCAGGATGGAAACGCCGCAGGTTTTGCGCCGGTAGCCGGACGCCTCGGCTGACACACAGCGACATCGGTGGGCGCACCCCACCCTACGGTGAACACATGCAGGTTTCGTAGGGTGGGCGTGAGCCCACCGACAGCGGCACAATTCAACGACACGGGTGAAGCACGCCAAGCGTCACCCCCTGGAGGACATATGAGTCTGCCCAAACAGGTCCGGCTGGTCGAAGTCGGCCCGCGCGACGGTCTGCAGAATGAAAAGCAGCCAATCAGCGTGGCGGACAAGGTGCGCCTGGTCGATGACCTCACCGCGGCCGGCCTGCGCTACATCGAGGTCGGCAGCTTCGTCTCGCCTAAGTGGGTATCGCAGATGGCTGGATCGGCCGACGTCTTCGCGCAGATCCGCCAGAAAGCGGGCGTCACGTACGCCGCGCTGACGCCGAATCTGAAAGGTCTGGAAGCGGCGATCGAAGCCGGTGTCAGCGAGGTCGCGGTGTTCGGCGCCGCCTCCGAGGCCTTCTCGCAGAAGAACATCAACTGCTCCATCGAGGAAAGCCTGGCACGCTTCGCGCCGCTCATGGCCAGCGCCCGGGAGAACGGCATCCAGGTACGCGGCTACGTCTCCTGTGTGCTGGGTTGCCCCTATGAAGGCGAGGTCGACCCCAAACGGGTGGCGCATGTCGCCCACGAACTGTTCGCCATGGGCTGCTATGAAGTATCGCTGGGCGACACCATCGGCACCGGGACACCCGGCAAGACCCGCCAATTGATCGAAGCGGTCAGCCGCGAGGTGCCGCGTGACAAGCTCGCCGGGCATTTCCACGACACCTACGGCCAGGCGCTGGCCAATATCTACGCCAGCCTGCAAGAGGGCCTCTGCACCTTCGACAGCTCCGTCGCCGGGCTCGGCGGTTGCCCGTATGCCAAGGGCGCCAGTGGCAACGTCGCCAGTGAAGACGTGCTCTACATGCTCGGCGGTCTGGGAATCGAGACCGGCGTTGACCTGAACCGGCTGATCGCCGCCGGGCAACGCATCAGCGATGTACTGGGCCGCCCCAACGGCTCACGCGTCGCACGGGCCCGCAGCGCCGGCTGAAACCGCGCTTTGTTGTAGGAGGCGCGCCCTCGCGGCGATGCGGACCGCAGGTCCGCCTGAAGCGCAAAGCTTCGGCCCGAGGTCGGGCCTCCCACGTAAAGCGGCACCTGTAACGTTCAGCGCCACAGGTCAGAACAACCAGAGAGGCACTTATGAACAAGATCTACCCCAACGCGCAGCAGGCGCTCGACGGTCTGGTCGAGGACGGCATGACCCTCGCGGTCGGCGGCTTCGGCCTGTGCGGCATCCCCGAAGCGCTGATCGCGGCCTTGCGCGACACCGGCAAGAAAGACCTCACGGTGATCAGCAACAATGCGGGCGTCGATGGTTTCGGCCTCGGCCTGCTGCTCGAATCGCGCCAGGTGCGCAAGATGATTTCCTCCTACGTCGGCGAGAACAAGGAGTTCGAGCGTCAGTACCTGGCGGGCGAGCTGGAACTGGAATTCACCCCACAAGGCACCCTGGCCGAAAAACTGCGTGCGGCCGGTTGCGGTATTCCCGCGTTCTTCACGCGCACGGGCTACGGCACCTTGATTGCCGAGGGCAAGGAGACCCGCCAGTTCAAGGGCGAGTGGTACGTCATGGAAGAGTCGCTGCAAGCCGACGTGTCGCTGGTCAAGGCCTTCAAGGCGGACAAGGCCGGCAACCTGGTCTTCAACAAGACGGCGCGCAACTTCAACCCGCTCGCCGCCATGGCTGGCAAGGTGTGCGTGGTGGAGGTCGATCATCTGGTGGAGACCGGTGAACTGGACCCCGACCAGATTCACCTGCCGGGTATCTACGTGCAGCGCATCATCCACAACCCGAACGCCGAGAAGCGCATCGAAAAACGTACGGTGAGGAGTTGATCATGGCCTGGACACGTGAACAGATGGCACAGCGCGCCGCGAAGGAGCTGCAGGACGGCTTCTACGTCAATCTGGGCATCGGCCTGCCGACGCTCGTCGCCAACTACATTCCCGAAGGCATGGACGTCTGGCTACAGAGCGAGAACGGCCTGCTGGGCATCGGCCCCTTCCCCACCGAGGACGAGATCGACCCGGACCTGATCAACGCCGGCAAGCAAACCGTGACGGCCCTGCCCGGCAGCGCCTTCTTCGACAACGCCATGAGCTTCGGCATGATCCGCGGCGGCCATATCAACCTGGCGATTCTCGGCGCCATGCAGGTCTCGGAGAAAGGCGACCTGGCGAACTGGATGATCCCCGGCAAGATGGTCAAGGGCATGGGCGGCGCGATGGACCTGGTGGCGGGCGTCAAGCGCGTCGTGGTGCTGATGGAGCACACCGCGAAAGGTGCGCACAAGATCGTCAAGCAGTGCGATCTCCCACTGACCGGCGTCGGCGTGGTGGACCGCATCATTACCGACCTGGGCGTGCTCGATGTAACCGATCAAGGTTTGACATTGGTCGAGCTGGCGGACGGGGTCAGCTTCGAGCAGATCCAGGAAGCGACAGGCTGCGTGATTCGGCGCTGATGCCACCGGCGCTGGCCAGAAGCCACTGGGCATCGGGCCAGCGCAGCGTGTAGCCTTGACGCTAAACAAATACCGCAACCGTGACGACGTGCGACCGACGCCTCGCGAGCCGCGGGTGGACAGGCAAGACTGGATACTTTCATGGCAAAGCAGACCTACAGCATTTCCGATTTGGCCAACGAGCTCGATATCACCACCCGCGCGATTCGCTTCTACGAAGAACAGGGCATGCTATCGCCGACCCGCCGCGGCCAGGAGCGCATCTACAGCCCCAAGGACCGCGTTGCCCTGAAGCTGATCCTGCGTGGCAAGCGCATCGGTTTTTCCCTCGCCGAATGTAAAACCTTGATCGAGCTCTACGATCCCAAGGCCGGCAACCAGAAGCAGCTGAACATCATGCTCGGCATGATCGCCGAGCGCCGACAGCAGCTCGAACAGCAATTGCTCGATATCCAGCAGATGCAGCTGGAGCTGGACACCGCCGAGGAACGTTGTCTGACCGCATTGAAAGCGACCGTGAACAAGGCAGCCAGCTGAGGCTGGCAAACCCAGGTTTCAGCCCACCCTAGCGGTGGGCGAATGCGCAACGCCGCCACCCGCCGTGCCTTGCGCCACCCGCCAGAGCCCAAGCCCGACCCGCAGCCGATGGGCGGGCTTTAGCCCACCTACAGTCTGTAATCCGTATAGTGCCGCCACTGCGAAGCGGACCGCCCGATCAGCGCGCATTGTTCTCCAGCAGATACGCCACCAGCGTGCGGGTGCAGGCCTGCATCGCATCGTTGGTGATCAGTTCGTAGCCATGGGTGTTTTCGGTCGGCATGGCCAGGCATCCGGCCCGCGGCGAGGAGCCGGAGCCGAGCACCGCGCTGGCATCGGAGGCGAATCCCGGCATCAGCGCCGGTTGCGGTGTATAGCCACAGCGAACGGCGGCCGCCAGCAGATCGTCGGAAATCGACTTGGTGTACAACCCCTTCTCGTCGCCGGTGAGGATGATCGGATCGGCGCACAGCCGGGTCCCGTATTCCTCGGCTATGGGACCTACTTCCAGGGCGATGCAGACGGAGCCCGGCAGGGTTCTCGCGGCATACTGAGCGCCGGAGTTGGTTTCTTCTTCGTTGGTTGTCAGGACGAAATAGACGTCTTGCTCGAGATCCTGCTTGTGCTGAGCGAGCTGTTCGGCTGCCCGCAGCGCAGCAACCACCGGCGCCCGATCGTCGAGAAAGTGCGCAGCGATGGCATCGTTCACCCGGAACGGCCGCCGCCAGTGTTGGCTCAGCACCACGCGCGTGCCAGGCCGAACCCCCTTCTGCGCCAGTTCAGCCTGGGTTCGGCGGGTGATCACGTGAACGTCGGCCCACTGCACGTCGCCACTGAGAATATGCCTCGACTGGGCCGACTCAGAGGTGCCATGCATCGTTCCAAACGACAGCACCCCGGGCAGGGTATCCGTCTCGCCCATCACATCGACCGGGCACATGCCGAAGTTGACGGGAAAGGCGCCACCCAATGCGACGACATGCAGGCGACCGTCCTCGCCGATACGCTTTACCACCATGGCGATTTCATCCTGGTGCGCCATGACCCGAATGGCACGCGATTGGGCGGTTTCGCGTGCGATACCGGTGGCGCGAATTACCCCCACCAGGTTGTTGGCGGTGTCCAGCCACACCTCATCGCAGCTTGCCTCCAGCTCGCCGCGACACACCGCTCGTACCTCTTCTTCCTGACCACCCGGGGCACGGGCGAGCAACAGTGATTCGAGCAATGAAAAATCTGCCTCGATCGACATGCATCCTCCTGTTCGGCGTCGTGTTCCCTTGATGGGACAGCAGCAGTAACGGAGCGTGCCACCACGGGCGAGCCGGCTCGCTTGGCGTTCGACAGCATCGACTGCGACCCGGCGACAAGCTGACGCAGTGTCTCAATAAAAAGACATGACTCCAGAATCCTGGACATGCAGCCCCGATCCCTTTTGTTATGTCCAGATTTCTGGATGAAGGCGCTTACAGCTTTCGTTTGAACCGCTCTAGAATCGGGCTTTCATAAGCTTGCCAAACCCCGGCACAAAACCTGCTAAGCAATAGCGGCAACGCTCAGAACCCTGTCGGAACGAGCACGCTGCGGCAGGCTCATTCCGCGTCCCGGCTAGATGACCGGGCTGCATACCAAAACAACAAAAAAGGAATCTGTAATGTCGATTACCAAGAAGCTCACCCGCCTCGCCTGCGCCATCGGCGCCACCACCCTGCTCAGCGCGACGCTGGTAAGCGCCAATGCCACCGCCGCCGAGAAGGTCCGCTGGCAGGTCCCGCTGGCGTTCCCCTCGCATCTGGTCGGTTTGACCACCCCGATCAAGCACCTGTCCGAGTCGCTCAAGGCCATCTCCGGTGGCGACATCCAGCTGCGCTACTACGAGCCCGGCGAACTGGTACCGCCGTTCGAGATCATGGATGCGGTGAGCAACGGCAAGTACCCGGCCGGCTATACCTGGATCGGCTATGACCAGGGCACCATTCCAGCCCTGCCGCTGTATTCGGGCGCACCTTTCAACATGGAACCGCCGGCATACCTGGCCTGGTACTACGAAGGCGACGGCAAGAAGTTGCTCGAGGAAATCTACGCCGAGCGCAACATTCATCCGATGCTGTGCAGCATCATCGGCCCGGAAGGCGCCGGCTGGTTCGCCAAACCGGTGGAGAAGCTGGAAGACTTCGACGGCCTGCGCATCCGCTTCGCCGGCATCGGCGGCAAGGTCCTGGAAAAACTCGGCGCCTCGGTCACCATGATTCCGGGCGGCGAGATCTACCAGGCGCTCGAGCGCAAGACCATCGATGCCACCGAGTTCTCGCAGCCGGCGATCGACAAGATGCTGGGCCTGGACCAGATCATCAAAAACTACATCATGCCGGGCTGGCACCAGACACTGACCACCTCGCACCTGCTGGTCAACAAGGGCGTGTGGGACAAGCTGGAGCCGCAAAGCCGCGCGCTGATCGAGATGGGTTGCGAATCGGCCACGCTCAAAGGTTTTGCCGAAAGCGAGTGGGCCCAGCCGACTGCCCTGCGCGACTACGAGAAGCAGGGCGTGAAGGCCCAGGTATTGCCGGAGCCGGTATTGCGCGAACTGGAGCGTGTGACCAACGAAGTGCTGGACGAGATCGCCGCGAAGGACGAGATGTTCAACCGCGTCCTGACCAGCCAGCGCGACTTCATGAAGCATCATTCCATCTGGCACAGCAAAGGCTACCTGCCGCGCGACTTCTACAAGTACGACTGATCGAAGCGTCAGGCCTGATGCCCCAAGGCGGGGCTCTTCCAAGGCTCGACTGAGCGGACAGGATGCGCAGCGCTAGCGGTTTCGCTGCGCGCCCCTCCGCCCAAACGAGCCCGACCCGCCTGCCGGGCCTCGGACCGCACGACCAGGTCGTACCTGTATTCCTCAATTTCGGATCTCCGAGGTGGCCGTGTCCGCTCATCCCGTTTCCCCTAACGACGCAGTACCCGCCGCCCAGGCGGATGCCCTGCCCCACAACCGACTGTCCTACTGGCTGGACCGGGCGCTGGTTGCGATCGGCGAAGCCAGCGCCTGGATCTGGCTGCTGGTACTGGCCGTGGTGCTGACCAACGTGTTCAGCCGCTTCGTGCTATCGCGCGGTTCCATCGCGCTGGAGGAGCTGTCCTGGCACCTGTTCGGCGCCGCCCTGATGCTTGCCCTGGCCTATGGGGTCGTGCGCGACGATCACGTACGCGTCGACGTGCTGCGAGAGAAATTCAGCTTGCGCAGCCAGGCGATCATCGAACTGCTGGCCATCGCATTCCTGGCCTTGCCGGTCGTGGTGATGATGGTCGAGGCGCTGGTGCCCTTCGCCTACCAGGCCTTCCTCTACAACGAGCGCTCCCAGGCGCCCAGCGGCCTGCCGCATCGCTTCATCTTCAAGAGCGTACTGCCGCTCGGCCTGACGCTGTTGGCGATCGCCCTGCTGTCACGGGCCAGCCGTTGCAGCACGCTGCTGTTCAATTTCCCTCGGGTCTTCACGGCCCCGACGCATGCCCGCGACCGCGGCCATTCGCAGCCCTGATGGAGTAGCCGTAATCATGGGTCTGGAACAAATTCTCGTCATCAGCATGTTCGCCACCTTCATGGGCCTGTTGCTGCTTGGCTTCCCGGTGGCCTGGTCCCTGGCCGGCATCGGCCTGCTGTTCGCCGTATTCGGCCATGTACTGGTCGAATATTTCGACGCCGATCTCTGGTTCACCTGGGACGGCACCATCGGCGTGCTCGATGCGCGCATCTACGGCATTGTCGCCAACGAATTGATGGTCGCCCTGCCCCTGTTCATCTTCATGGGCATCATGCTCGACCGCTCCGGCA
The DNA here is from genome assembly GCF_019090095.1 of Stutzerimonas stutzeri. Lineage (NCBI taxonomy): Bacteria > Pseudomonadati > Pseudomonadota > Gammaproteobacteria > Pseudomonadales > Pseudomonadaceae > Stutzerimonas > Stutzerimonas stutzeri. Next base: position 707,569 of record NZ_JAGQFP010000001.1, read on the forward strand.
TCGCCGAGCGGCTGATGCACAGCCTGGTACGCGTGCTCGGTCCGCTGCGCGGCGGCTACGCGGTGACTGTGGTGCTGGTCGGCATCCTGCTCGCCGCGTCCACCGGGATCGTCGGCGCGTCGGTGGCGCTGCTCGGCATGCTCTCCGTTGGCCCCATGCTGCAGGCCAAGTACAACAAGAGCCTGGCCGTCGGTACCGCCTGCTCGGTAGGCACCCTGGGCATCCTGATTCCACCCAGCATCATGCTGGTCCTGATGGCCGACCGCCTGGGCACGTCCGAAGCCTCGGTGGGCAAGCTGTTCATGGGTGCGTTGATTCCCGGCATGATGCTGGCGCTGATGTACATCCTCTACATCGTCATCGTGTCCTGGCTGAAGAAGGACTTCGCCCCCGCGCCAGCCAACCGCTCGAAGCTCGACGGGCGCGCGCTGCTCGATGTGTTCTGGGCTGTGGTGCCGCCGTTCGTCCTGATCCTCGCGGTGCTGGGCTCGATCTTCTTCGGTATCGCCACCACCACCGAGGCGTCGGCGGTGGGTGCCGTCGGCGCGGTGATCATGGCGGCCTGCAGCCGCAAGCTGAACCTCGCGGTGCTCAAGGAAGCGCTCTACCAGACCAGCCGCACCTCGGCGTTCATCTTCGGCATCTTCATCGGCGCCACGGTGTTCGCCGCGGTGTTGCGCGGCCTGGGCGGCGACGACGTGATACGCGCGGCATTGACCGGGCTGCCCTTCGGCCAGACCGGCGTCCTGCTGACGGTGCTGTTCATCACGTTTCTGCTGGGGTTCTTCCTGGATTGGGTGGAGATCACCCTGATCATCCTGCCGCTGGTGGCGCCGGTGCTGTTCTCCATGGGCGTCGATCCGCTGTGGTTCGCGATCCTCTTCGCGCTCTGCCTGCAGACCTCGTTCCTGACGCCGCCCGTGGGCTTCGCGCTGTTCTACATCAAGGGTGTCTGCCCGCCTGAGGTGAGCACGCGCGATGTCTACCTGGGCGTGCTGCCGTACATCCTGATTCAACTGCTGGGGCTGGCGCTGGTGTTCTTCTTCGCGCCACTGGCCACCTGGCTGCCCAACGAGGTGTACGCGCAGTAACAAGCGCCTCGCGTAGGCGTCTTAGCCCGGCTGGCATGCCGGCTGCCTTGCCCCGAGCAGCCGGCGCCTCCCATAATCGGGCGATCCCATCAGGATTGAGCTTTTCCATGGCAATTGCACGCAACGACCTTGACCATGACGGCCTGGTGATCGGCGTCTCCCCCGAGCGCTTTCGCGCCGTGGCGATGCCGTTATTGTTCGACCACCTCAACGCGCAGTGCGAAGGCACCATCGCGGTCAACCGCCAAGCGCGCATCGTCTGGATCAACGACAAGTACGCCGAGAAGATCGGCATCAGCGATCCGCGCGGCGTGCTCGGCAAGGAAGTCGAGGAGGTATTGCCGGCCAGCCGTCTGCGCGAGGTCGTCGACAGCGGTCTGCCGAGCATGCTCGACCTGATGGCCTTCGGCGATGAACACTTCGTGGTGACGCGCATTCCGCTGCGCGACGAAGACGGCACCCTGGTCGGCGCACTGGGTTTCGTGCTGTTCGACCGCGCGCAGCACCTCAAGCCGCTGATGTCCAAGTTCAACATCCTGCAGACCCAGCTGGTCGCGACCCAGAACGAACTGGCCAAGGCCCGCCGGGCGCGCTACACCATTGCCGGGTTCATCGGCAGCAGCCCGGCCGCCAGCGAAGTGAAGCGCCAGGCACGACGCGCCGCGCAGCTGGACGCCACGGTGCTGATCCGCGGCGAAACCGGCACCGGCAAGGAGTTGTTGGCCCAGGGCATTCATAACCTGTCGCCGCGTGCCAATGGCCCCTTCGTGGCAGTCAACGTAGCGGCGATCCCGGAAACCCTGGTCGAAGCCGAACTCTTCGGTACCGCGCCCGGTGCCTTCACCGGCGCCGACCGCAAGGCGCGCATCGGCAAGTTCGAAGTGGCCAACGGCGGCACCTTGTTTCTCGACGAGATCGGCGACCTGCCGTTGGCGCTGCAGGCCAAACTCCTGCGCGTGCTGCAGGAGCAAGAAATCGAGCCGCTGGGCTCCAACCAGGTCAAACCACTCAACGTGCGGGTGATTGCGGCCACGCACATCGATCTGGAAGCCAAGGTCGCCGCAGGCGAATTCCGCGACGACCTTTACTACCGCCTCAACGTGCTGGCCTTGAAGGTCCCGCCACTGCGCGAGCGCGCCGCCGATATACCCGCCGTGATCGAACACCTGCTCGACGACATCGCCAACCGCTCCGGCCAGCCGCCGATGGAACTGGCGCCAAGCGCGATTGCTTTACTGTGCAGCCAGCCGTGGCGGGGCAACGTTCGCGAACTGGGCAATCTGCTCGAACGAGCCCAGCTAAGCGCTGACGGAACGCCGCTGGAGGCGCGCTATTTCACGCCGTTGTTGGGCACGCAGAGCGTCGCCCCACCACAGGCCGCTCTTTCGCCGACCGAGCCAAGCTTTGTGGAGCCGATGGCAGAAGCCAACGCACCCTTGCAGCGCCTGGCCGAAAGCGTGGCCCAGGCCGAGCGCCGCGCCCTGCAGACCGCCCTGCTCGCCTGCAAAGGCAACCGTCGTCGGGCGGCAACCGAGCTGGGCATCTCGCGCGCCAGCTTGTATTCGAAGCTGCAATTGCACGGACTGAGCGAGCGGTAGCGCCAGCGACCCGCACGTAACCATCAACCTGTAGGGTGGGCTTTAGCCCACCGCGTGGCACCTGGTTTCTCACAACCTACCCAGTCTGTTGCTGCCACCGGAACCACTGGTGGGCTGAAGCCCACCCTACAAACCGGAGCGAGACCGCCCCCATACCGACCCGCACCCGTAGGGTGGGCTTTAGCCCACCACGTGGCACCTGGTTTCTCACAACCCACCCAGCCTGTTGCTGCCACCGGAACCACTGGTGGGCTGAAGCCCACCCTACAAACCGGTGCGAGACCGCCGCCATACCAACCCGCACCCGTAGGGTGGGCTTTAGCCCACCGCGTGGCACCTGGTTTCTCACAACCTACCCAGTCTGTTGCTGCCACCGGAACCTCTGGTGGGCTGAAGCCCACCCTACAAACCGGCGCGAGACCGCCGCCATACCAACCCGCACCCTACAACTCAGGGCGAGGCCGCTGACGTCAGGCGACGGCTCTTATTGCGCCAACCAGCCACCATCGACATTCCACGCAACGCCACGCACCTGGCGCGCCGCATCGCTGCACAGGAACACCGTCAATTCACCCAGCTGCTCGGGCGTAACGAAGTCCAGCGAAGGCTGCTTTTCCATCAGCAACTCACGGGTCGCGCGGAGCGGATCACCGTGGGCCTGCGCCTTGCTGTCGATCTGCTGTTGAACCAGCGGCGTCAGCACCCAGCCGGGACAGAGTGCGTTGCAGGTGACGCCCGTGGTCGCGGTTTCCAGCGCGACGGTCTTGGTCAGGCCCACCAGGCCATGCTTGGCCGCCACATAGGCGGCCTTTTGCGCCGAGGCCACCAAACCATGGACCGAGGCGACATTGATGATTCGCCCCCAGTTGCGCTCACGCATCCCAGGCAGGGCCAAACGCATGGTGTGAAAAGCCGAGGACAGATTGATCGCGATGATGCTGTCCCAGCGCTCGACGGGAAAGGATTCGACCGGGGCGACGTGCTGGATCCCGGCGTTGTTGACCAGTACGTCCACCGCGCCGAATTCGCGCTCGGTCTGGGCGACCAGGTCAGCGATCTGGTCCACATCGGACACATCCGCCGGGTGATGCGCTACCCGCGAGCCATACGCCGAGACGCACTTGAGCGCGGCGTCGACGTCACCGAAGCCGTTGAGCATCACGTTGGCACCCGCCTCGGCCAGCTTGCACGCGATCCCAAGGCCGATACCGCTGGTCGAGCCGGTGACCAGCGCAGTCCTGCCTTTCAACATCATGTCGAGCTCCAATGGCTTGGTGGAGAGGCCAGCAGCGCGGAGCGATCCGCGCCTGGCTGTCCTTCAGCATAGCGGCTGTCGCAACGGACGCCGCGCGGAACCAAGGCCAGCGGTAGATAGCGGCTGGGGCAGCGCCCACGAAGGGATAGGGGTAAGGCGGTCATGGGATATTCCTTGTTGTTCTGGTCGTGCCCGGCGCGGGCATCGCGTCCCGGCGCAAGGGATGGCGAGCGAGACCACCGGATACCAGCGAAAGCCGTGCCAGAGTGCAGAGTCGCCGGAAAAAACAGGCGCAACCGCGCGATGCCTGGTCAACGGCCGTGTCGAGCCGCGCGCAAGACCCGCCCTACATGTCCGCCAGGCTGGACATGCTCAGCAAAGTAAACATGGCGTTACGCAGCCTGTCCCGCTGGCTGGACAGCCCGCCGAGCGGCGGTATTGCGTCACGACTGAAAATCCCGTCGCGCGGCCATCCCGCGCGGCTTTGTTCACCCGCTATCACCGGTTGGCTATGCTCAATGCCACCCAACCGGTTCGCCGGCCAACGCAGCCCCGTCCTCTGGAGACGACCCGCCCATGCAACTGATCTATGCCCCCGCCTCGCCCTTCGCCCGCAAAGTCCGGGTACTCGCCATCGAAAACGGGCTGATGGACCGGCTCGAGCCTGTCGAGACCTCAGTCATGCCCGTGGCCCTCAACGAGCGAGTCAACGCCGCCAACCCGCTCGGCAAGATCCCGGTACTGATGCTGGACGACGGCCAAGCGCTGTATGACAGCCGGGTGATATGCGAATACCTCGACAGCCTGCACGACGGCGTACGGCTGTTTCCCACCGACGCGCCCAGGCGCTGGTCTACCTTGCGCCTGGCGGCGCTGGCCGACGGGCTAATGGATGCGGCCGTGCTGGCGCGCTACGAGAAGGCAATGCGCCCGGCCGAACGCCAGTGGGACGAATGGCTCGACGGCCAGCTCGGCAAGGTGCGCCGCGCCCTGCGTGCGCTGGAAGACAGCGCCGCGCCGTTGCAAGGCCCGCTGGACATCGCGCAGATCGGTGTCGCCTGTGCGCTGGGCTATCTGGACTTTCGCTTTGCCGAACTCTACTGGCGCAACGAATTCCCGGCGCTGACCGCCTTCCAGGAGCGGTTTTCGGCCCGCGACTCCATGCGCCAGACCGAACCCGCATAACGCGCGGGCTCGCTCGCGAGGCGGCGCTGCGTCTCCACTGGCGCAGCGCCTTACCCAGGCTCGCGGAGTTTCACCTGCCGGGCCGCCCAGCGATATCGCGGGCGGGCTCGCTCCCGGGGGCCGATGGTTCGTTCGTCAGCCGTTCAGCACGCCGTCGACCAGCGCCTTCGCTTCTTCCTGAATGCGCTTGAGGTGCGCCTCGCCTTCGAAGCTTTCGGCGTAGATCTTGTAGACATCCTCGGTACCGGAGGGCCGCGCGGCGAACCAGCCGTTATCGGTCACGACTTTGAGCCCGCCGATGGCAGCACCGTTGCCCGGCGCCTCGGTAAGGATCTGGGTGATCGGCTGGCCGGCCAGTTCCCCGGCCGTAACCTGAGACGCCGATAGCTTGCCCAACTTGGCCTTCTGTTCCCGGTTGGCCGGTGCATCGATGCGCTGATAGACCGGCGCGCCGAAGCGCTCGGTCAGCGTCTGGTAACGCTCGCCCGGGTCCTTGCCCGTCACGGCAGTGATTTCCGCCGCCAGCAGCCCGAGGATCAGGCCGTCCTTGTCAGTGGACCAGGCCCCGCCCTGCTTGCGCAGGAACGACGCGCCAGCAGATTCCTCGCCGCCGAAGCCCAGGCTGCCGTCCATCAAACCGTCGACGAACCACTTGAAGCCCACGGGCACCTCGACCACCTTGCGATCGATACCCTTGGCCACACGATCGATCATCGAAGACGAGACCAACGTCTTGCCGATACCCGCGCCAGGGTTCCACTCGGGGCGATGCGTGAACAGGTATTCGATGGCCACGGCCAGGTAATGGTTGGGGTTGAGCAGCCCCACCGAGCGCGCCACGATGCCATGGCGGTCATGGTCGGTGTCGCAGGCAAAGGACACGTCGAAGCGGTCCTTGTTCTCGATCAGCCCGGCCATGGCGTGCGGCGAGCTGCAGTCCATGCGGATCTTGCCGTCCCAGTCCAGACGCATGAAGCGGAAGGTCGGGTCGACTCGGGTCGAGAGCACCTCGAGCGGCAATCCGTAGCGCTCGGCGATGCGCGTCCAGTAGTGCACACCGGCGCCGCCCAGCGGGTCGACGCCGAACTTCAGGCCGGAGTTGCGAATCGCTTCGAGGTCGATCACCTGATCCAGCCCGCCCACGTAGCTGTCGATGAAATCGAAGCGCTGGGTGGTCGGTGCCTTGAGTGCGCGGGCGTAATCCATCCGCTCGACGCCCTTGAGCCCGGCGGCCAGTAGCGCATTGGCGCGTTCCTGGATCCACTTGGTCACATTGGTATCGGCTGGGCCGCCGTTGGTGGGGTTGTACTTGAAACCGCCGTCTGCGGGCGGGTTGTGCGACGGCGTGATGACGATGCCATCGGCCAGACCGCTGCTGCGACCTGCGTTGTATTCGAGAATGGCGTTGGAGATCGCCGGGGTCGGCGTGTAGCCCGGCTCGCCATTGGTTTCGGGGCAACCCGCGTCAATGCGCGTCTCGATGCCGTTGGCCGCCAGCACTTCCAGGGCCGAGACGAAGGCCGGCTCGGACAGCGCATGGGTATCCATGCCGACGAACAACGGACCGGTGATGCCCTGCTCGCGGCGGTAGTCGCAGATCGCCTGGGTGGTGGCCAGGATGTGCCATTCGTTGAAGCTGGTCTTCAGGGACGAGCCGCGGTGGCCGGATGTACCGAACGCCACTTGCTGCGCCGGATCGGATGGATCGGGCCGCTCGCTGTAATAGCGCGAAATCAGCCGCGGGATGTTGGTCAGGGTGTGTTCGTCCGGGAGGCGTCCTGCATGGGGATCGAGACTCATCTGTCGTTCCTTAAAGGGTGAAAACGAGGGTTCCGGCATAACCGTGATCGCCGGCAAACGCCGAAGCGGTATGGTCAGCGCCGCGCGTCTAGGCGCTATGACCACTCACCCTTGGGCTTTGGTTCCCGTGCGTGACGAATAACAGGGCACAGCGGCGGCGCATCATAGAGGCCGCGCCCCGGCGCAGCAAAGCGTCAGCTTGGCACGCGCACCGAACGCACTGCTGCCTCGCGCTGGCCGACAGGCGGGTTCATGGCCGCGCGCACCGCTGCGTAGGCCCGCTGGCGCAATCCGAATGGCGCCAGCGGTGGTCTCAGCAACGCACGGCCTGGAGGAAGGTGACAACCGCGTCGATGACGGCGTCGGGCTGCTCACGGTGCGGGAGGTGACGGCAGCCCTCGAACAGGACCATCTGCGCGGGGCCTGCAGCCTGTTCGACGATACGTTGCGGGTGCGCGACGGTGCCGTACTCGTCGTCCTGGCCGTGAAGGACCAGCAATGGGCAAGCGACAACCGGGGCACTGTCAGCCAGCGTCCAATCCGCATGGGCCTCCGACAGCCAGGTGTCGATCCAGGCCGAGAGCACCCATTCGGCCTTGTCGCCATGGTATCGGCGCAGCCGGTCCAGCTGCCCCGGCTCGGCGAACGCAGCCTGGGCTTGGCGAATGCCCTGCAGGGTCCGGTCTTCCACGAAGGCCTGGGTGGACTCGGTGATCAACGCCTGGCAACGGTCTGGAAACTGCGAGGCTACGCAGGCTGCCATGGCGCCGCCCACGCTGTGGCCGAAGACAATGAAGCGCTCGACGTCCAAGCCCTGCCCGACCAGCGGGAAGTAGCGTGCGGCTTCTTCCTCGATAAAACGCGTCGACCAACCACCCGGATGTTCGGCAGACCGGCCGAAGCCCAGGCGATCGTAGGCGATGACGTCGCGTGCGCTGGCTGTCGCAAGCCGCTCGGGAAAATCGCGCCACAGCTCGACGCTGCCGAGCGAGTCGTGCAGCAGGACGATCGGGACCCGCCCGGTGTTCACCCGCCAGCGGCGCGTGAACACCTCACCGTATGGGGTGGATAGATAGCGATCTTCGGTTTCGATGGTCACCGGTTGGTTCCTTGATTCAATGGCTCACACCGCTCGCAGCGGGGCACCCAGGACGCGCCTGCCGATGGCCCACGGCGGCCGGTGATCGGCGATGCGCGGGCGACATCAGCCGGCCTTTGCCACGATCCATCAACTGGGCACTGCGGCCGATGGCTGAGCAGCCTTCTCCCGGTCGCGCAACAGGAAGCGCTGGATCTTGCCGCTCGGCGTCTTGGGCAGCTCGGTGACGAACTCGATTTCACGCGGATAGGCATGTGCGGACAGGCGTTGGCGAACATGCTGCTGCAGCTGCTCGGCCAGCTCCGTGTCAGCCGGATGATTGGCATGCAGCACCACGAATGCCTTCACCAGCTCGGTGCGCTCCGGATCGGGCTTGCCGATGACGGCCGCCTCGATCACCGCAGGGTGTTCGACCAAGGCGCTCTCGACATCGAAGGGACCGACGCGGTAGCCGGAGGTGGTGATCACATCGTCGGCGCGGCCGACGAAACTGATGCTCGCATCGGCATTCATCTCCACGGTGTCACCGCTCAGGTAGTAGCCACCCACGAACGCCTTGGTTTTGGTGCCCACGTAGCCGTTGAACCAGAGCAGCGGCGAACGCGTGCGGTCCAGCGCCAGCATGCCGGGTATGCCGGGTTCCAGCTCGCGCTGCTGATCGTCCAGCACCACGACTCGATGCCCCGGCATGGCATAGCCTGCCGTGCCGATACTCACGCTGTGGTTCAGCGCATGGTGGTTGCACAGCACCATGCCCAGCTCGGTCTGGCCATAGTGGTCGTGGATGGTGCAGCCCAGGCCGCTCTTGAACCAGCGGATCACCTCCGGCGTGAGGGGCTCTCCCGCGCTGCTGACGACACGCAGCCGCCCCTTGAGCTGGCCTTCGACCTCGTCTCGGGCGGCAAGCAGCAGGCGGAAAGCCGTCGGCGAACCCGCCATGTTGGTGATGCCGTACTCGCTGATCACGCGACAGGTGCTGTCGACCGTGAAGCCGCCTTCGTAGAACAGGGTGCTATGGCCCATCGCCAAGGGCCCGGTGACCGCGTAATACAAGCCATACGCCCAGCCCGGATCGGCGATGTTCCAGAAGTGATCGTCCGGCCGAAGGTCGACCGCATCGCGCATGTAGGTGACGAAGGCCACGATGGCCTTGAGCGGTACATGCAGCTGCTTCGCCGGGCCGGTGGTGCCGGAGGTGAACATGGCCAGGAAAGGCGCCTCGCCGTCGAGCAGGACCGGCTCGAAATCGGCGGACTGGCGATTGACCTGCGTCCAGAAATCATCGGTCGTCGCACCCACCACGAGCCGCCGCGGCGCGGCCTCGACGGCATCCAGCTTGCTGTCGTTCGCCATATCGGTCACGACCAGTTTCGCGCCGGATTCCTTGATCCGGTGCTCGACGGCTTTCGGCCCGAAGGCGGTGAACAGCGGCTGGTATATCGCACCCACGCGCCAGGTACCGAGGATGGTGATGAGCAGCTCGGGAGTACGGGGCAGCAGACCGGCGACGGTGTCGCCCGGCTTGATGCCCTGGCTGGCGAGCAGATTGGCAAAGCGCGCTGCGGCTGCCTGAAGCTGCGCGAAGGTCCAGTCGGCCCGCTGCCCGTCGCGACCTTCCCAGTGCAGCGCGACCTTGTCCGAGGCAACATGTCGGTCGCAGCATTCGATGCAGGCGTTCATCGCGGACAGGTCGCCCGACAGGATTTCAGACACCGTCTGGTCGTAGTCGAACTCGCTGGCCGCAGTGACGTAATCGCGCATGGCTGGCTCCTGGATTTATTGTTATGGGGTGCCCTGGATAGTGGCGTCGTGTGTCGCCAGCAACAATGGCAAAAGCCATCAAACTGGGTGAATGTTTTGGACAAACGGGAGCGGTGGTAGGCGGCCGCGCCGCGCTACGTCAGCCCCCGGAACCTTGGGCCGAATCGACGCGGCGCGGCGTTCCGTTCCCCCGCATCGGCAAAGCCCGATGCGGGACGAATCAGGCCATGGCACCCTCTGGCAGCTTCGCGATCACCTTGATCTCGAATTGGAAGCCGTACAGCCAGGTAACGCCAACGGCAGTCAGCGTGGGATGTGGTGCCTGTCCCCAATACTCGGGGACGACCTTCCAGACGGTTTCGAAGGTCGCCTGCGGATCGACCATGAACACGCTGACGTCCACCACATCGTCGAAGGTGCAATCTGCGGCCCGCAGGATCGCATTCAGGTTGTCGAAGGCGCGCCGCACCTGCGCCTCGAGGTCGGGCTCAGGCGAACCGTCCTCGCGGCTGCCGACCTGCCCGGAGACGAACAGGAACCCGTTGGAACGTATCGCCGGCGAATAGCGATTGCGCTCATAGAGCGCCTGGCGCCCAGGTGGAAAAACAACGTTGCGTTGGCTCATCGAATCACTCCTCTTCTTCCAAGTCTCGCCAACCGGCGAATGACGATGAGCCGAATCTAGGCGCGTCGACCTTGGCGATAAACTGGCGCGTCCACCCATCACTGTTTGTAAAATCCAAACAATCGAGATCGGAGAGCCGCGATGGATCGTTTTGATGCGATGAGGGCCTTCGCCCGGGTGGTCGAGACCGGCAGCTTCACCAAGGCAGCCGAGACGTTGCACATGAGCAAGACCACGGTGACGCAACTGGTGCAGCAACTCGAGGCGCGGTTGCGCGTCAGGTTGCTCAACCGCACGACGCGCAAGGTCGGGATCACCGCCGACGGCACCGCCTATTACGAGCGCGTGCTCCGCCTGCTGGCGGATCTGGATGACGCCGAGACCAGTCTATCCAGCGCCGCCGCGCTTCCCCGGGGGCGCTTGCGGGTGGATGTACCGAGCCCGTTCGCCCGGCTCATCCTGATGCCAGCGCTACCCGCCTTCCATGCGCGCTACCCCGATATCCAGCTCGACATGGGCGTGAGCGATCGCACGGTCGACCTGATCGGCGAGAACGTGGATTGCGTCGTACGCGGCGGCGAGCTGACCGACCTGTCGTTGATGGCCCGGCATGTCGGCGACCTGCGGCTAGGGGTGTACGCGGCGCCGAGCTACCTGGCCCGCGCGGGCACCCCTGCTCATCCACAACAACTGCAAGATACCCATCACCGGATCGTCGGCTTTCTATGGGAGCGCACCGGCAAGACGGTCCCCTACGCCATGCATCGCGGTGAAGAGTCCCTCAAGGTCCTGGGCCGCTATGTGCTGTCGGTGGATGACGGTAATGCCTACCTCGCAGCGGGACTGGCCGGAATGGGCATTCTCTGGCTGCCGGACTACATGGCCCGCGCCCACCTGGAGCGCGGCGAGTTGCGGCCGCTGTTCGAATCCTGGCAGCTCGACCCCATGCCGATGTACATCGCGTACCCACCGAACCGGCATGTCAGTGCCAAGCTGCGTGTGTTCATTGACTGGATCGTCGAACTGATGGCGCAACATGCGCCCGTGATGCCGCACCCGGCGCCTACGGCCAAGCGGTAGCCGAAGCGACGGGCCAGTTCGTTCACGTCACGGCAACAGCGAGGCCAGCGCGGACAACAACAGCAGCACGGCCAGGCCTCGATTGAGCGCCACCCGGTGCGCACGGGGCGCCAGGAACGCCGCCGCACCTCGCCCCAGCACCGCCCAGGCCGCCAGACACGGCAACGAAACGCAAAAGAACACCAGCGACAGCTGCGCCACGTCATGCCAGCGATCGGCACCCGGACGGGCGAACACGCTGATCACCGCCACGGCCATCATCCAGGCCTTGGGATTGATGACCTGCAACCCCGCCGACGCCAGAAAGCCGAAACGCGGACCGGGCGCTTGTGCCGACCGGTGCTCGGGTTCCTCGGCCGAATAGATCTGCCAGGCCAGGTAGCTGAGCCAGAGGATACCGCCGGCCTTCATCAGCACCTGCAGCCCGCTGTGCGTCGTCAAGGCATCGCCCACCCCTAGCCCCACCGTCAGGACCACCAGCGCAGCACCGATGCAGCCGCCTAGCACGATCGGCAAGGCACCCAACAACCCGAAGCGCACGCTGTGGCTGAGTACCAGCACGTTGGTTGGCCCGGGCGTTATGGAGGCCACGAAGGCGAACAGGGCAAAGGGCAACAGTTCGATCATGTCAGGCGCTCTCGTGCCGTTGAAGGGCGCCGCAGCGTATCGAGATTGGCATCATGGATCGGGCTCCTGAGTCGCTTGAGAAGCCAGTGTGCGGATCGCCTGATCAGGCGTCTGGAAGATTCGAGCAGCGCGTGCGGTAGTGTGCCGGCGTCAGCCCATACGCACGCCGAAACCAACGGCCCAGATGACTTTGATCGGCAAAGCCGAGAATGGAGGCGACCTCGGCGGGCGCTTGCCCGCGGGCCAGCAGGTAGCGCGCCTTGGCCAGGCGCAGCTGGATGAGATAGGCATGCGGCGCGAGCCCGAACGCCGCCTTGAATGCACGGGACAAGCGAAAGCGACTGACGCCGGTCAGCGTGGCGAGCTCATCCAGCCCAATATCCTGGTCGAAGTGCGCATGCAGATAGTCGCGGGCCCGTATGGCCACGCGCGGCAGGCGCGGATCGTCCTCGCGCTGCTGCCGCCAGCGGAGGTGATCGCTCAGGTTGAGCAGCAGCGTATCCAGCGCGGTCTCGCGCACGATGCGCAGGTCGCGCTGCTCCAGCGCTTGAAACGCGCCGGCAACCGCGGCCAGCAGCTGCGGGCGCTGCGTAAGCGTGTTAGCGAACCCCGGCTCACCGCGCACCAGCGGCGTATCGTCCAGCGTGCGCAGCTCCCGCTCGAACCAGGCGGGCTCCAGATACAGCATCGAATAGGTGAAACCACCCTGGGCAGGCGCATCACCGTCGTGGATCTCGCCGGGCTCAAGAAGAAATATCCGCCCGGGCGTGCTCTGGTGCAGCACACCCCTGCAGCTGAACTGTTGGACGCCCTGCTCGGTGAAGCCGATCAGATAGCTGTCGTGCCAGTGTGGGTCGTACGCGTGTCCCTCGAAGTGGGCACGGATGGTCTCGATGCCGGTATCGGCATCCTGGCGGAGGGAAATCCAGCTGCGATCATCGGTGTGCATCGAGCGCTCGGGCATGCGGTATCAAGGTGCGAGACGGTGATCCTAGTACGCCGTCCGCGGGCTGTCTGGAACATTCGTGCAGGTATCCGCGCCCTGCTATTCGCCCAGCTCATCGCTCAGACAGCGCCGGAACAGCTGCTGCAGCGGCAGTTGCTGCGCACTGTGTCGGCTGACGAGCATCAACTCGCGATGGAACGTCGCCTCACCGAGCGACAGCACCCGCACCGTCGGTTCGCGCTCGAGCCACAGCCCGGCTCGGGGCACCAGCGCCACGCCGAGGCCGCTTTCGACCATCTTGACGATGGCATCCAGCTCGTCCAGTTCCAGGCCGGGGCGTGTCTCCAGACGGTGCTTGCGCAGGAAATCGCTGACCTGCCGGCCGCCGAACGAACCGCGGTCATAACGCACCAGCGGCTGTTCGGCGAGCAACCGGAACGGGTCGTCACCGTCGACCTCGCGGGGCGTGATCAACACGAACGGCTCCAGCCGGACCCGCTCGGTATGCAGCTCCTTGGGCAGCGCGAAGGGTGGGCGAATCATCACGGCGAGATCGATCTCGCCCGCATCGACCTGAGACAGCAGGTTCAACGAAACCCCCGGCACCAGCTTTGGCGTGACGCCAGGAGCCTCACGGCGCAAACGCAGCAGCACCGGCGGCAGCAAACCGGTTTGCACGGTAGCGATGGCACCGATGCGCAGTTCGCCACTGAACTCCGCTAGCGACTCCGGCTGCCCCATCAGCGCGAAGGTTTCGAGGATCTGCTCGGCGAGCGGCACGGCGCGTAACCCTGCGGCATTCAGATGGGCCGAGCGCCCCGTCCGATCGAACAGGCGCAGGCCCAGGGCCTCCTCCAGATTCCTGATCTGGGCGCTTACCGCCGATTGCGTCAGTCCGATCTGGTTACCGGCCCCGGCAAAGCTGCCGCAGCGGGCAATGGCCAGAAAGGTTTTGATCTCTCGAATCATGCTTGGTGCTCGTCTGATCGATTTTTTTGAGGCTCGGAACAAAACATATCCGCTGTCGTACGGTGCGGCAACTCGGCCAGAATGGCTGCTTCCGCGCCACTCAAAAAAAGAAGGAAGCCCGATGAGCCTTTCCCCTTTCCACCTTGCGATTCCCGTTTACGACCTGCCGGCCGCCCGCCATTTCTATGGGCAGGTATTCGGGCTTGCCGAAGGACGCTCGTCCGAACATTGGGTCGATTTCGACTTCTACGGTCACCAGCTGGTGATTCATGAGCACCCCAAGACCCAGTCGCAGGCCGCCGCGCACACCAACGCGGTGGATGGCCACGATGTCCCGGTCCCTCACTTCGGTATCATCCTGAGCTGGCCGGAATGGGAGGCCTTGGCCGAACGCCTGCGGTCGCTGGGGACCGAGTTCGTCATCGAGCCCTATGTGCGCTTCAAGGGTCAGGTCGGCGAACAGGCCACCATGTTCCTCTTCGACCCCTGCGGCAACGCGCTGGAGTTCAAGGCGTTCAAGGACATGGGCCAGCTGTTCGCCAAATGACCACGCCGTTCGCAAGACGATTGACCTGACGCGGCGACGCGAACCTGTGCACCTGCCTGCGCGAGCCGGGTGCCGCGCTCGGGCTCGCCCGATTATGCTGACCTGACCTGTGCCCTGACCGAGACGATCCGATGGAGTCCCGTAAACCGCTCGACGCCATGGCCGTCGGCCTGATGCTCATGCTCTGCCTGATCTGGAGTAGCCAGCAGATTGTCTTGAAAGCGACCGCGGCGGATTTGTCGCCGGTGTTGCAGATCGCCCTGCGCTCCGGTATCGGCGCCCTGCTGGTCGCGGCGCTGATGCTCTGGCGCCGCGAGCGGCTCACCGTGGCCCAAGGGATGTGGAAGCCGGGGTGCCTGGCCGGCATCTGTTTTGCGCTGGAGTTCTTGCTGGTTGGCGAAGCCGTGCGGCACACCTCGGCTGGCCATGTCGTGGTGTTCGTTTACACCGCGCCGGTATTTGCCGCCCTCGGCCTGCACTGGAAGTTGCCGAACGAACGCCTGGCCCCGCTGCAGTGGTTCGGGATAGCGCTGGCATTCGCGGGCATCGCGGTGGCCTTTCTACGCGGTGCCAATACCGATGACGGTCTATCCAGCGTGCTGTGGGGCGATTTTCTCGCCCTGCTTGCCGGCGCTGCGTGGGGCTCGACCACGGTCCTGATCCGAGCCACGCGGTTGTCCGCTCTGCCCGCCACCCAGACGCTGTTGTACCAACTGGCAATGGGCTTCGTCCTGCTGCTGCCGATCGCCCTGCTGATCGGCCACACCACCTTCAATCCGACGCCGTTGGTCTGGCTGAGCCTGGGCTTCCAGTCGGTGGTTGTCTCGTTCGCCAGCTTCCTGCTCTGGTTCGCCCTGCTGCGTCGTTACCTGGCCTCGCGTCTGGGCGTGTTGTCCTTTCTCACGCCGTTGCTGGCGGTCGCGCTCGGGGCCTGGTTGCTGGCCGAGCCCGTGGAGCCGGGCTTCATCCTGGGCGCCATCCTGGCACTGAGCGGTATCGTGCTGGTCAGTGGCCACGGCTGGCTTATCTCGATCATGAGGCGCTAACCGCCTACGACGACTGCACGATCATTTTCTGAGCGCATAGACATACGCCTCGACCGTTTCGCCGCTGGCAAGCCGCACGGCGGTCAGCGTGCGCAGATAGGCATCGCCTTCGAACGCATCAAGCGCGGGCCAACGTGCAGCGAGCTGCGCCGAGCTGAAGACCAGGCCTTCGATCCTGTCGCCCTGCGCGTCCAGATCGAGCCCGGGAAAGCCCATCGCGGCGCCCCATCCCTCTGCGCGCAGCGTTCCCCTCACGCTGGCCGGCTCCCAGTGGCCGGGCACGTCGGCGAGGATGTGTGCGTTAGGCCGTCCTGGCGCCAGTGATCCATAAACGAACAATCTGTCCATCTTCAACCTCGTCTCGGTGGCGGGCATTCCCCGCCTGCAATAGGCACGCAGTCCATCGACCGTGGTGTATCACGCCGTCAGTGCAGCCTGCCATTCGCGGGGGCTGGCCCCGGTCTTGCGGCGGAAAGCACGTGCCAGCGCCGATGGGCTTTCGTAGCCGACCTCATCGGCGATAAGCGCGATCGGGCGACCTTCGCGCAAGCGCTTCTGCGCCAGGCTGATTCGCCAGCTGGTGAGGTAGTCGGCTGGCGTCTGCCCCACTACCGCGCGGAAGCTGGCGGCAAAGCTGGCCCGCGACATGTTGGACTCGGCTGCCAGCTCGGCCACCGACCAGGCGCGCTCGGGTTCGGCATGCATGAGGGTGATAGCGCGCGCCAGCCGCAGGTCCGCCAGCCCGGCCATCATGCCGGAGCTCATCGTCTGGCTGGCCATCAGGTGGCGCAGCATCTGCACCATCAGCAGTTCGAACAGGCGGCCCATGACCGCCTCGCGGCCGCAATGGCTGGCGAATGCCTCATCGAAGAGCCAGGTCAGCGCGCCATCGAGGATCGGCGCTTGAGCGACCGGCAGCAACAGTACATCGGGCAACGCGGCGGCCAGCGGGTTGTCGACGCCGCCGTCGAAACGCAGCGTTGCGCAAACCATCCGTGCGCCCTCCGCTTCATCGGCAAGCATCCGATGCCGATAGGGCCGCGGAAACACCATCACCGTCGGCTCGGTCAGCCGGACCTCACTGTTGTCCGCCAGGCGCAAGGTCATGCTGCCCTGCTGCAGCACGTGGATATAGCCGACCCGGTCGGCGGTTTCGAACGCCGCGACGCCGCAAAGCGCGCCGCTGTGATACAGGCCCGCATGCATGCCGAAGTGGCACAGCAGGCTGGATAGACGATCCATGGCATACCCCAGTTAGACGATCAGTTGCATATTCTCGACGATTTGGATCCTGAACGATACAGCGGCTGCGCATTATGTCCCTGCACCTGACGCACGACGCACCGATGTCCTGAGCCGATCGCGACACCGCCCCGCCCGTGCCGTCAGCGCCCACCTCAGTCCCACTCACGAAAGGTAGAACAACGTCATGACCACCGCATCCAAAACCCGCAACGCCATCGCCGCCGCCCTGCTCGCCGTATCCGCGCTGGGCAGCGCAGCGACTTTCGCGGCCGACAAGCCGACCGTCATCCTGGTCCACGGCGCCTTTGCCGAATCGGCGAGCTGGAACGGTGTCGCCTCACGTCTGATCGACCAGGGCTATCCGGTGGTCGCCGCTGCCAACCCGCTGCGCGGCGTAGCGAATGATGCCGCCTACGTCTCCAATCTCATCGAGCACACCGCCGGCCCCATCGTGCTGGTTGGCCACTCCTACGGCGGTAGCGTCATCACCAATGCGGTCAAGGGCAGCAGCAAGGTCAAGGCGCTGGTCTACGTGGCCGCCTTTGCACCTGCGGTCGGCGAGAGCGCCGCGACGCTGGCCAGTCAGTTTCCCGGCAGTACGCTCGGCCCGACCCTGGCCGAACCCGTGCAACTCGGCGACGGCAACCAGGACCTGTACATCCAGCAGGACAAGTTCGCCGAGCAGTTCGCCGCCGACGTTCCAGCGGCCGAAGCGGCGCTCATGGCCGCAACCCAACGCCCGGTCACGGCGGCCGCGCTGAACGAAAACAGCCAGCAGAGTGCCTGGGACTACGTGCCGTCCTGGTTCGTCTACGGCACCGCCGATAAGAACATCCCGGAAGCGGCGCTGAAGTTCATGGCCGACCGTGCGGGTTCGCGCAAGACGCTGACCATCCCAGGCGCCTCGCACGTGGTGATGACCTCGCACCCTGACGAAGTCGCCGCGCTGATCACCGAAGCCGCCGAGGCTACGGCCAAATAACGCGAAGCAACGCATGCGCCGGTCGACGAGCTTGGGCTTGTCGACCGGCCTTGTCGTGTCTACCGGCTGGCAAAGGTACATGGCCGCCACGGCCCGACCGGTCTCACAGCGAACCCAGAATGTGCTCGCGTAGCCATTGATGTGCCGGGTCGCGGTGACAGCGTTCATGCCACAGCATCGCCATTTCGTAGCCCGGCACCTCCACTGGCGGCTCGACCACCCGAAGCGCAGCATTGTCCCGCACCAGGCGCCACGGCAGCATGGCGACCAGGTCAGTGCCTATCAGGGCGGCGATTACGAACAGGAAATGGGGCACGGACAGTGCCACGCGACGTGACAAGCCGGCGGCTGCCAGCACGCTGTCGGTGACGCCACTGAAGCCACCGCCACGCGGCGATACCACGACATGCGCAAGCTCGCAGAACTGCGCGATGCTCGGTCGCCGCGTCAAAGCCGGATGCCCGGCGCGTCCAGCCAGCACGTAACGTTCGGCGAACAGTACGCGGCGATGCAGGCCCAGCGGTGCGTCATCGCTGGTATGGAAGGCCAGGTCGATGTCGCCCTGCTCCGCCTGTTTGGCAATCCGCGTCGGTGCCATCTCGACGACCGCCAGCCGGGCGCCCGGCGCCTGCTGGCGAAGCCCCACGAGAGCCGGCAGTACGATGGTCGATTCGGCGTAATCCGTCGCTGCGACACGCCAGGTCGGTGCAGCCCCGGAAGGGTCGAACGGTGCCGACGGCGAGACCACCTGGCGCAACGCCTCGAGCACCTGACGCAACGGCTCGCGCAGCTCCTGCGCTTTCGCTGTAGGCCGCATGCCGCGTGGTCCTGGGAGCAGCAGCGGATCGGCAAAGAACTCGCGTAGCTTGGCCAGGTGCACGCTCACCGATGGCTGGGCCAGATTCAGACGCTGCGCCGCACGGGTCACGTTCTGCTCATCCAGCAGCACATCGAGCGTCAGTAACAAATTGAGATCGAGCTTACGGAGATTACTCATGGCAATACCTGGCATTTCAAGTATTCATTTTTAACATAGCTCAGGGCGCTTCATGCTCTCCCTACCAACTCAAGGGAGCTCAGCTCATGAAGATTCTGATCGTCTATGCCCATCCGGAACCCCGCTCGTTGAACGGTGCCCTGAAGAACTTCTCGGTCCAGCGACTCGAAGCCGCGGGCCACCAGGTGCAGGTGTCGGACCTCTACGCCATGCAATGGAAGCCCTCGGTCGATGCCGAAGACAACTTGGACCACCTGCCAGGCGCGCGCTTCGAACCCTCGCTCAGCTCCAAGCAGGCATTCGAAAACGCAAAGCAGTCCGCCGACATCGCCGGTGAACAGGAGAAACTGCGCTGGGCCGACGCGGTGATTCTGCAATTTCCGCTGTGGTGGTTTTCCATGCCCGCCATTCTGAAAGGCTGGATCGATCGGGTGTACGCGTACGGCTTCGCCTATGGTGTCGGCGAGCACTCCGATACGCACTGGGGCGACCGCTACGGTGAAGGCACCCTCGCCGGCAAGCGCGCCATGCTGGTGGTGACCGCAGGTGGCTGGGAATCGCATTACGGCCCGCGCGGGGTCAACGGGCCGATCGACGACCTGCTGTTCCCAATCCAGCACGGCATCCTGTTTTACCCGGGCTTCGATGTCCTACCGCCATTCGTGGTCTATCGAACCAGCCGGATGGACGAGGATCGCTACGCGACGGTGTGCCATCGCCTGGGCGAGCGTCTCGACACGCTATTCAACACTGCACCGATCGCCTTCCGCCCGCAGAATGCGGGGGCCTACGACATCCCGTCGCTCACCCTGCGTGAGCAATTCGCGCCCGGTGAATCAGGCTTCAAGGTGCATGTCGCTCGTTCGTAGACGCTCAGGGCCGCGCACTGCCGGGCAAGCCCGCTTGCCTGGCAGGCTCCCGTCTAGAGCACCTCGTTGTCGGTCGGCAACGCGAAAACCGATGGGAACGGGCTAAACAAAAGCCGCCCTCTACCGATAACCCGGTATGCCAGGCGAGACGCACCTTTCGGTGAGTCGCGCAAGGAATCTGCCAGCCGGTTCTTCTTCTCCGCCTCGTACGTCGCAGCGGGTGCCGAAACCGGTATCGCCCATCCCAGAACGGAGCTGCACCGTGCAACTGATCGATAACCGAGCGCTGATCAACGACGCCCTGCGCCAATCCGCCGAGCTAACCGGCGGGCGTTTCGATCATCGCTACTGGTTGAGCAAGGTGACGGACGTGAAACTGCTGATCATCTCCAAGCCGGAGGTGCTCTTCGACCTGTCGGTCAAGGTCTACATCCCATTGCCAGCCGGGCAGAAAACGCCGCTCACCTATGGCGACGGCTGGTTCAACTGGCACTTCCTCGGCAGCAAGAGCGCCGTAGTCACCATCGCTCGAGAAATCCTCACCATCGCCCTGCGCAACCGCAGGTCCAACTCGGCAGTGCTGCAGGCCTGGCTTACCGAGCTGGTGTCGTTCAAGCACAGCGAGCACACCATCGCCGTGCTCGAGCCGGAGCCGCAGCAGGACCTCGCCGGCCGTTAGGCCGGCTCGCCGGCGCCAAGGGCCGCTTCTTCGTAGTCCAGTTCCTGCAGCAGCGTCTGCAACATCTGCTCGTCGATCACATAGCGTTTGCGCATCCGGTACAGCTCCTTGCGCTGCACCGCGATAGCCTGCAGCCGAATATCGCGTTCCAGGGCCATCGTCTGGCGGGCCTGGTTGGTGCGCTCGTGGTGGTCCATCAGCGCCTCGATGTCCTTGCGGTAGGACTCGGTAACCCGCGCGGTCACCTCGCTGCGCAGCAGCATCTGGTCCGGATCTTCCACCGGGTTGGCCTGCTTCCAGTTTTCCAGCCAGCTGACAGCTGCCTGCGCGGCGGTCCGACGGGCTTTCTTCAACTCTTCCCGATGCTGCTCTATGTCGTTGTTGGGCAGCTTCTTCAGAAAATAGGGGATGCCCAGGGCGCCGACCAGCAACGACAGGATGATCACCGCGGCGGCGAGGAAGATCATCAGGTCGCGGCCCGGGAATGGGGTATCGCCAATCATCAGCGGTATCGACAGCACACCGGCCAGGGTGATGGCCCCGCGCACGCCCGCCACCGCGCTCAGCGCGGAAAACAGCGGTAGCGGCTTGGGTTGCACCGTCTTGCCGAGCAGACGGAGTACCCGCGCCTCGCTCCAGTGATAAGCGAAAACGAACAGGAAGCGAATCACCAGCAGCAGCGCCATGATCGCCAGCGCACTGAACACCAGCATCGGCATGCTGTAGGTTTCGTGGCCTGCCGCCGCCCAGACGCGCTCGACGATGCGCGGGAACTGCAGCCCGAGCAGCAGGAACACCAGACCATTGAAGCTGAAATCGAGCATCTCCCAGATGCTGCGATTGAGGATGCGCGTGCTGGTCTTGACCGGCAACATGTCGATCCGGCTCTGGATCATGCCCGCGGCCACCGCCGACAGGATGCCGGACATCCCGGCATGCTCGGCCAGGAAAAACGCCGCGAAAGGCAGCAGCAGAATCATCACGACGTAGGTCGACGGATCGAACAGGTTGCGCGCCGTCATCCATTGCTTGGCCTTGCCGACCGCCCAGCTCAGGCCGGCGCCAATGGCCAGTCCGCCGAGGGCGATGACGAAGAATTCGCCGGTCACGCTGGCCATCGAGAAGGTGCCGGTAATCGCTGCCGCCAACGCGAACTTGAAGGACACCAGGCCGGTGGCGTCATTCATCATCGCCTCGCCTTCCAGCTGATGCGCCATGTGCCGCGGCAACCGGCCCTGGGCGATGGCGATCACCGCCAGAGCGTCGGTAGGCGACAGGATCGCGGCCAGGGCGAAGCTTGCCCCGAGCGGAATCGCGGGCAGCAACCAGTGGATGAAATAGCCGACCACAACGAGGATCACCAGCACCAGCAGCAGCGACATGGCGCTCATCTCGGCGCCGTGCTCGGTGAATTCGCGCTTGGGGATCTTCCAGCCGTCGTAGAACAGCAACGGCGGGATGAACAGCAACATGAAGATCTCAGGTCGCAGCTCGACGCCCATGCCGAACGGCGGAAGCGCCAGCACACTGCCCATGATGATCTGCAAAATGGGTAACGGGAGAGGTACGACGTTGGCCAGAACACGGCTTGCTCCCACTGCGAGTAACAGCAGGAAGATCAGGTAAAGCGTTTCCATGAGGCGGAGGGCTCTTGCTAGATGTAAAGACGGCGCATAGGACCGAAACGCGTGTGACAAAAGTATAGTCAGGCGTTTGGGTATAGCCGGCTCGTTCGTCAGATCCGTTGGAACTAACGCCACGAGGCCGATTGTCGTTGCATGTAGCGTCAGACGTAGCGCGTCCAGCTACCGTCACGCGCTGGCGCTGGTTTTCTGTCGCTTATCGCCGCCGTTTATCGGATGTCCATCCGTGCGGACAGTCTGTCCAGGCGGGCAGGCATTTCGGCTTCTCCTGTCAAGTTGCCCGGACACCGTCCTGCCCAGTCAGGTTGCTCCGCCACACGGCCCGGAGTGTCTGCCATGCGGTGTTACCGGGGTAGCGCGACCGCTCATCCGGCGTTCGGCTGCCGCCGGGGTGGCTGGCATGGGTTTGGCTGTGGGCCTTCTGGCATCAAGCCCGGCGCTGGGGTTCCCTGCCCGGGTGCGCTCGCCTCGCGGTGTTGGCCGCAGGCAGAACAACAACAAGAAGGAAGCCCTCCATGAATGCACCTCGCATTGCCCGCGCCAAAGGCTCACGGCTGCTGCTGGCCGCCCCGGTCCTGCTTACGGCTGGCCTGGTCGAACCCGTTTTCGCCGCCGGTTGCAACGAACTGTCCAGCATCCAAGTGCCAGCGTCCGCTATTGCCTTGCCGAGTACCGGCGCGCGCGTGACCTCGGCCACGCCGGTGCCGGCCGGAGGCACTCCACCGCAGGCCTTCGGCCCCTATTGCGACGTGACCGCGGAGATTACCCCGGTCGATCCGAGCGCACCGACGATCAAAATGCGCCTGGTATTGCCCGAACGCTGGAACAGCAAAGCGATGATGTACGGCGGCGGTGGCTACAACGGCACCGTGCCCAATGTGGCCGGCAACGTTCCGGCAGGCCCGGTCGACCAGCCCACGCCATTGGGCCGCGGCTACGCGGTATTCGCCAGCGACTCGGGCCATGTCGCCAATCCGCTCAGCCCCGGTGATTTCGCCTGGAACGAGGAGGCGCTCGCCAACTACGCGCACGATGCGCTGAAGAAAACCCGTGACACGGCGATCTACCTGATCCAACAGCGCTACGGCCAAGCGCCGTCGCGCAGCTACTTTGCCGGCGGCTCGACCGGCGGGCGCGAAGCCCTCGCGGTGGTGCAACAGTGGCCGACGGATTTCCAGGGTGCGATCGCCCTCTATCCGGCCTGGAACGCGGCAGCCCTGGACCTGCAGTTCGGCCGCATCACCCGCGCGCTGGCCGCACCCGGCGCCTTCCCCAGCCTCGAAAAACGCGCGGCGTTGCTGGAGGCCGCGATGCAGGCCTGCGATGGGCTCGATGGTGTCCGCGATCGGGTGATCAGCAACCAGGCAGCCTGCAATGCGTGGTTCGATCCGGCGAAAGCCAAGCTCGATGGCCGTCCGCTGCGCTGCCCGGCAGGTGCCGATACCGGCGATTCCTGCCTGTCGGACGCACAGATCCACGCCTTGAAGGTGTTCGATACGCCGATCCGGTTCAGCCAGCCGCTGGCCAGTGGAGAACGCGGTTATCCGGGCTTCAACACCTGGGGCACCGATCTGGGCCGACCCGGCGAGGGGTTGCAGCTGATCGTCAACCGGCTGGGCCTCAACACCTTGCAGCCCGACTATCCGATGCCCGTACACGGTACCGGTTTCGCCGAGGGTGCCCCCTACCACTCAGGCTTCTGGGATGAGTGGGTGCGTCACTTCGTGACGCGCAACCTTGCGTTCAACTCGTTGACACTGGACCCGACCAACCTGGGCCCCTGGCAGGCGCGGGTCGATGCGCTGTCGCTGCGCCAGGACGTCAATCAGACGGATCTTTCGGCATTCGTGGCCAACGGCGGCAAACTGCTGGTCGCCCACGGCACCTCGGATCAGCTGGTGAGTACCCGTTCCAGTGCCGATTACTATCGGCGAGTGCAGCACGACATGGGCAAAGGGCAGACTCGGCAGTTCATGCGCTACTACGAGATTCCCGGCTACGCACATGCCGCCAGTACCGTCTTCAATGCCGCCTGGGATTCGTTGACGGCCCTGGAAAATTGGGTCGAGCGCGGCATTGCGCCCAAGCGGCAAACGGTTACCGACACCGTCGCGGTACCCGGCCGTACCCGGCCGCTCTGCGAGTACCCGGCCTGGCCGAAATACAAGGGCCGCGGCGATGTGAACGCGGCGGCCAGTTTCGTCTGCGTGAAGAGCCAGAAAGGCCGGCACTAGCACCGCCTCGTCGCCGCTTCACGGTCATCATCAGATGGCGCGGCGGCGGAAGCGGCAACTTAGGGTCCAGCAGGCTGGACAGTCTCCAGCCTGCCTGACCGAACATGTCCGGCCAGGCAGACAACCCTCCCCTCCACATACGCCGTAAGCGTCCTACGCTCGCTGCGGCGCAAGCTCTAGCTCGCAGTCTCCCGCCAACCAAAGTCGATGCACCGTCCCGCCTGGCACGGCATTCGCTAAATGCTGTTGGGAACCTGGCAACACCCCTCCAATAACAACAAAAGGAAGCATTATGAAAGACCACCGCAACTTCGTCCGCAGCCTGCTCGGCATCAGTATCGCGTTGAGCATCGCCGGTCCGGCCAGCGCCGCGTTTCTCGACGACAGCAAGGCCAGCGTCGAGCTACGCAACTTCTATATGAACCGTGACTTCCGCGAGAGCGGCGCGAGCCAGTCCAAGGCCGATGAATGGGCCCAGGGCTTCATCATGAAGATCGAGTCGGGCTACACCGACGGCCCGGTCGGTTTCGGCCTCGATGCGGTCGGCCTACTGGGCGTCAAACTCGACTCCAGCCCGGACCGTTCTGGCACCGGCATCCTGCAGCGCGACCTGGAAACCAAGCGGGCCCAGGACGACTACGGCTCGGCCGGCCTGACAGCCAAGGCCAAGGTATCCAACACCACGCTGCATATCGGCACCCTGCAACCGATCCTGCCGGTGGTGATGCGCAACGACAGCCGCCTGCTGCCGAACACCTACCGGGGTGCCTGGTTGCAGAGCAAGGAGGTCGAAGGCCTGACGCTCGATGCCGGTAAGCTCACCGACATCAGCTACCGGGACTCCTCGGACAGCGAAGAGATGACCGTCTTCACTGGCGGTGCGCGCAACATCGTGCTCGGCAGCACCAAGACCAGCGATGAATTCCTGTTCGCTGGCGGCAAGTACCAGTTCAGCCCCGAGCTGACGGCCAGCTACTACTACGGTGGCCTGGACGGCATCTACAAGCAGCACAACACGCAACTGGTGCACGTGCTGCCGCTGGGTGACAACCAGAGCTTCAAGACCGACCTGCGCTATGTGCGCTCCACCGACGACGGTGGCAGCAACGTCGACAACAACGCCTTCGGCGCGCTGTTCACTTACAAGATCGGTGGCCACGGCTTCACCGGCGGCTACCAGAAGATGAGCGGCGACACCGGCTTCGCGTATGTCAGCGGTGGCGACAACATGCTGATAAACCTGTTGCAGATCAATGACTTCGGTAACGAAGATGAGAAGTCATGGCAGGTTCGCTACGACTATGATTTCGCAGCGGCAGGCATCCCTGGGCTGACCCTGATGACCCGCTACGTGTCTGGTGACAGCGTCAACCTGGCCGGCGGGGGCGAAGGTAAAGAGTGGGAGCGCGACACCGACATCGCCTACGTGGTCCAGAACGGACCGCTGAAGAACTTCGGCATGAAGGTGCGCAACGCCACGGTGCGCAGCAGCTTCGGCAGCGACCTCAACGAAACCCGCCTGATCCTCAGCTACACCTTGGCGCTCTGGTAACAGAGCGCCGTACCCACGCTCTCCTCGTTGATCTTTTTACCGGGCCCTGTGGCCCGGTTTTTTATCGAATCGGTACGGTCACGTTATCCGCGAAGGAACCCTAGTACCGGTCGGGTAAAGGCTTCACCCGCCTCGACATTGGACAGATGCGCGGTGTCGAGCTCGATCAGTTGCGCCCCGGCGACTCGCGCCTCGATGAAGCGGCCATGCTCAGCCGTTGTGACCGGGTCTTGGCTGCCACAGACGATCAATGTCGGCACCTTGATTTCGCCTAACTGCTCCCGATAGTCGGCATCGCGCACCGCCGCGCAATTGGCGGCATATCCAGCAGGCGACGTGCTGGCGACCATCTGGGTGATCCGATCAACCACGACAGGTTGCTGCGCGGCGAATCCGGGCGTGAACCAGCGAGCGACAGAAGCATCACGCATGTCACGCATGGCCTGCTCACCACCTTGCAGCACGCTGTCGATACGCTCGTTCCACACTTCATCGGTGCCGATCTTCGCGCCGGTGTTGCAGATCACCAGCCGCGTCAGTCGTTCGCCGGCGTTGATGCCGAGCCACTGGCCGATCAGCCCGCCCATGGACAGGCCGCAGAAGGCGAAACGGTCGATCCCCAGGGCGTCCACCAGGTCCAGCACATCACGGCCGAGCTGCTCGATGCTGTATGGCCCCGGCGTAACGGTTGAGCCGCCGTGCCCACGGGTGTCGTAGCGCAATACGCGAAAGCGTTCGCTGAAGGTCGGCACCTGCGCATCCCACATTTCGAGCGTGGTCCCAAGCGAGTTGGACAGCACCAGAACCGGCGCGTCGACCGGGCCATCGAGACGGTAATTCAGTTCGCCATCGGCGAGTTTTACGCTGGGCATCGGAACCTCCTGGGTATAAATCGAATGACGGGTGCGGGTGGACTGATCAACAGGTGGGCTAAAGCGGAGCGCAGCCCGGCCCAATCTCCTGAGTGGCCTGACAGCCCGGCTTCTCTGAAACGCTCGCGGTCAAGACCGCTCCCACACACGAGCGCGCATAGCCTTAAGCGCACTCACCCACCCGTGGGAGCGGTCTTGACCGCGAAAGGCGGCGGGTGGGTTTTAGCCCACCAGCCCATGGCAGCGTTCTGCCTCAACCCACCAAGGCTAGACGTCAGACGCGCTCGACCGCCAGCGCCAGGCCTTGGCCCACACCGACACACATGGTCGCCAGGCCCAGCTTGCCGCCGTTCTTCTCCAGCGCATGCACGGTGGTCAGCACCAGCCGCGCACCGCTCATGCCCAACGGATGGCCAAGGGCGATCGCACCGCCCTGCGGGTTGACCTTCGCGCTGTCATCTTCCAGACCGAGATCGCGGGTGACCGCCAGCGCCTGGGCCGCGAAGGCTTCGTTGAGTTCGATCACGTCGAAATCGCTCACGGACAGCTTCAGCCGCTCGCACAGCTTGCGCACGGCTGGCACCGGACCGTAGCCCATGACGCGAGGGGCCACACCGGCGCTGGCCATGCCGAGCACCTTGGCGCGGGGCTTGAGGCCGTATTTCTGCACAGCGTCCGCGCTGGCGAGGATCAGCGCTGCCGCCCCGTCGTTGACGCCCGAGGCGTTGCCGGCGGTGACCGTCTTGTCCGGCCCGTTGACCGGCTTGAGCTTGGCCAGCGCCTCGGCGGTGGTATCCGGCCGCGGATGCTCGTCGGTGTCCACCACGGTCTCGCCCTTGCGCCCCTGGATCACCACCGGGACGATTTCCTCGGCGAAGAACCCGGCAGCCTGCGCCTTGCCGGTGCGTTGCTGACTGCGCAGGGCGAAGGCGTCCTGGTCCTCACGGCTGATCCGGTGCTCCTCAGCGACATTGTCGGCGGTCTGTGGCATGGCATCGACGCCGTACCGTTCCTTCATCTTCGGGTTGATGAAGCGCCAGCCGATGGTGGTGTCTTCGATCTTCTGGGTGCGACCGAACGCGGTATCAGCCTTGCTCATTACGTAAGGCGCGCGGGTCATGGACTCGACGCCGCCAGCGATGGCCAGCTCCATCTCGCCACAGGCAATGGCACGGAAGGCACTGCCCACCGCGTCCATGCCCGAGGCGCAGAGGCGATTCAAGGTCACGCCCGGAACCGTCTCGGGCAACCCGGCCAGCAGCGCGGCCATGCGCGCGACGTTGCGGTTGTCCTCGCCGGCCTGGTTGGCACTACCCATGAAGACTTCGTCGACGGCCGCCGGGTCGAGCCCGGGATTGCGCTCGAGCAGGGCCTTGATCGGAATCGCGGCCAGATCGTCGGCCCGCACGGCCGCCAGCGCGCCGCCGAAGCGGCCGATGGGCGTGCGTATCGCATCGCAGATAAAGACGTCGCGTGTCACTCGTCACCTCCAGCTTGTCCGTGGGCGGCGGCGGTGCGGGCCTCGAGGGCGCGCAGGGCCTCCAGTTCTGTCTCGGTGGGCGGCTCGGTTTCGCCCAGATCATCGGCGAAACGGATGGCCCAACCGGTATTCTCGATCACCTGCTCGCGGGTCACGCCCGGGTGCAGCGACGTCACCACGAACTCGTTGGACCCGGCTTCGGGCTCCATGATGCACAGGTCGGTGATGATTCCCACCGGCCCGGCGCCCGGCAACCCAAGCCGTTTGCGGTGGTCATGACCTTCGCCGAAACCAACCGAGGTGATGAACGCCAGCTTGTCGACGAAGGTGCGGTGCGACTGCTTGAGGATGATCAGCACCTTGTTCGCCGACCCGGCAATTTCCGGCGCCCCGCCCGCCCCAGGCAAGCGAACTTTCGGTTGGTGATAGTCGCCGATCACCGTGGTGTTGATGTTGCCGTACTTGTCCACCTGCGCCGCACCGAGAAAGCCGACGTCGATACGCCCGCCCTGCAGCCAGTAGCGGAAAATCTCAGCCGTCGGCACCACCGTGTCAGCGGTTTCAGCCAGCTCGCCGTCACCGATGGACAGCGGCAGTACCGAAGGCTTCGCGCCGATGGGCCCTGACTCGTAGATCAGCACCACATCCGGGACATGGGTCAGGCGCGCCAGGTTAGCGGCCTTGGATGGCAGGCCGATGCCGACGAAGCAGACGCAGCCATCGCCCAGACGGCGGGAAGCGGCGACGGTCATCATTTCACTGGTGCTGTAGTCCTGGGCATGAGCGCTCATCACTTGGCCTCCTGCTGCGCGGCCCACTTGGCCTGGAATGCTGAGAAATTTGCGGTCCCGCGGATGAAGTCGTCGACCCAGGCAGTAAAGCGGTCGCGATCGCGGGCAATCGGGTCCCATTGCTGGTAGAACCGGTTGTCGCGCTCGTAGTAGCCGTGGGCGTACGAGGGATGTGCCCCTCCCGGTACCAGACACACGGCGCTCAGCGCCCAGGTCGGCAACACGCAGGCGTTCATCGGCGCTTGCAGGTCGTCGACGACTTCTTCGACGGTGACGATGCAACGCTTGGCGGCCAACGCCGCTTCCTTCTGCACCCCGAGGATGCCGGCGATCAGTACATTGCCCTTGCGGTCGGCCTTCTGCGCATGAATCACCGTCACATCGGGCCGCACACTGGGGACTGCGGCCAGGGTCTCGCCAGTGAAGGGGCATTGGATGAACTTGATCATCGGGTTGACCTTCGGCAGGTCGGAACCGAGGTAGGCCCGCAACACCGCGAACGGCAAACCGGAGGCCCCGGCCACGTAAGCATTGGCCAGGTCGGCGTGGCTGTGTTCCTGGACTTCCAATGGATGCGGCCATTGTTTCTCCACCGCGTCGCGCAGGCGATGCAGCGAGCCGACACCCGGATTACCGCCCCAGGAGAACACCAGCTTCTTCGCGCAACCGGCACCGATCATCAGGTCGTAGACCAGGTCCGGGGTCATCCGCACCAGCGTCAGGTCTTTCTTGTCCTGGCGGATGAGTTCGTGGGCGGCGGCGGTGGGAATCAGATGGGTGAAACCTTCAAGGGCGACGGTGTCGCCGTTGCTGACGAAGCGATCGATTGCCTCATTCAGGGGTAGGAGCTCGGCCATGGGTCATGTCTCGTGTTGATGTCCTGATCACGAACGAATCCGCGGGTGGACAAACACTAAACATCGAACCGGGACAGAACAATCCGATAATCGGATCACCGTTCGATTATCGAACACAACATTATCAATCAGCCAAACGCGCCCTTGGTCCAGCACGCGTTGAACCGGAGCGGATCAATGGAACAAGCGGGTGCTCAGCTCCTTGCTCGCCTCCAGCAAGACCGGCAGGAAACGCGTCTCCAATTCGTGTTTGGACACCCGGCTGGCGTGGGTACCGACATTCAACGCCGCCAGCACTTGCCCGGCCGAATCCTTCAGCGGCACGGCCAGCGAACGCAGGCCGACTTCGAGCTCCTGATCGATGATGACCCACCCCTGCTGACGGATTTCCTCGATGGATGCTCGGATGGCCTCCGGCGTGTGCAGCGTGCGGCTGGTCTTGATCTGCAGATTCGCGTTTTCCAGGTAATCGCCCAACGCCGCGTCGTCCAATGCCGCCAGCAGGATCCGGCCCATGGACGTGCAATACGCCGGCAACCGGCTGCCGACGCTGAGGTCGACGGAAATCAAGCGCTGCGGCGTGGCCGAACGCGCCACGTAGAGCACCTCTTCACCCTCGAGTGTCGCCATGGAACAGGCTTCGTGGAGCTGATCGCTGAGGCGATCGAGGATCGGCTGCGCGGTCACCGCCAGCGGCGTCGACGACAGGTAGGCGTGGCCGAGCGTCAGCACCTTGGGCAGCAGCGAGTAGGTGCGACCGTCCGTGGTGGCATAGCCGAGCTTGATCAGCGTGTGCAGGCAACGGCGCACCGCGGCCCGGGGGATTTCCGTCCGGTGGCTGATCTGGGCGATGGTCAGGTGGCGCTTGCGCTCCTGAAATGCATGGATCACCGCCAACCCGCGTGCCAACGAGGTCATGAAGTTCGGGTCGCCGGTCAGCGCTTCGATTCGCTTGGCCGGCGACGCGATGATGGCCGGCGCCAAAGGGGCACTACGGGGGCGGGATTCGTCGTTCATGGGCTGGCAGCCTGATCGGTGAGCGGTGTTCGATTATCGTCCCGCTGGCCGATAATCGCAAAAGCCGCTCTACGTTGGCGATTGGCCGCAACGGCGCGGCTGGCAGCAGCTGTCCGTCTCGGTAAGGCACGGGCTGGCGGGCCGGCGTACGGGCGCTGAACAGCGCTAGAAATGGTAAGGCGCGCATTCTTGACCATAAGGCGTACGGCGAGCTGCCGGGCGCCAGTCGCTGGGCCGATCGTCAGGCGCGGTTCATCACGCTGGCGATGCTCTGGGCCAGCGTTGCCTGGTTGAATGGTTTGCCAAGCCGAGGGAGCTCGCCGGCCGGCCCGCTCAGCTTGTCGGCATAGCCGGTGGCGAGCAGTACCGGCAAGGTCGGATAGCGCTGCTGGATAATCTCCGCCAGCTGGGCGCCAGTCATGTGGGGCATGGCCTGATCGGTCAGCACCAGTTGGACCCGGTGCTCCGCCAGAACGTCCAGCGCCTGCGCCGCTGAGCTCGCCTCGATCACCTCGCAACCCAGGTCCTCGAGCATCGCGGCGATGGTCATCAGCACCAGCGGATCGTCATCGACCACCAGAACCTTGAGAGCGACCGGCGTCTGCGCGTCAGATGCGCAGAGCTGTACCGGTTCAACCGGAACGGTAGGCTGATCCGCAATCGGCAGCCATAGCTCGGCGGTGGTGCCCTGCCCCTTCGTGCTCCTGAGCACCAATCGGCCGCCGCACTGCGCAGCAAGGCCATGAATCATCGAGAGCCCCAGCCCGGTGCCCTTGCCGACATCCTTGGTGGTGAAAAACGGCTCCATCGCCTGCTTGAGCGTCGGTTCGTCCATGCCTTCGCCCTCGTCTATCAGGGCCAGGCGCAGGTAATCGCCAGGCTCCAGCGGCCCCTCCTTCACGTCGAGCCGGTGTTCCCGGGCAGAAACGATCACGGTACCGCCGTCCGGCATCGCATCCCGGGCATTGACCGCCAGGTTGAGCAGCGCCATCTCGATCTGGTTGGCGTCCGCCAGTACCGGCTTGAGCGCAAGCGGGAAGCGGGTTTCGATCTGGATACGAGGCCCGAGCGACTGGCGCAGCAAATCGCCCATCCCATGCACAAGAGCTGGCACATCGACCACTTCGAGATGAAGCTCCTGGCGCCGCGCGAATGCCAGCATGCGCTGGGACAGGGAGATACCGCGCCGCGCGCCGTGGATAGCGTTGTCCAGCAACGGGACGAGGGACGGGTCGCCCGCTACCCGTCGACGGGCGACTTCCAGCGCGCCCGTTACCGCCATGAGCAGGTTGTTGAAGTCGTGGGCTATACCACCGGTCAGCCGGCCGAGCGACTCCATCTTCTGCGACTGGAACAGCGCCTCTCGTGTTTTTTCCAATTCACGCTGTGCCTCGACGCTTTCGGTGATATCGCGCGTTACCTTGGCGAAGCCGATCAGCGTTCCCGTCTCGCTGCGGATAGGGTCCACCACCACGTTGGCCCAGAAACGCGAGCCGTCCTTGCGCACACGCCACCCCTGGCTTTCGAAGCGCCCCTCGCGCAGCGCCCTGTCGAGACCACGCTGGGGCACGCCGTCTCGCCGGTCCTCGTCGGTGAAGAAAATCGAATAGTGGCGCCCAGTGATTTCGTCAGGCAGATAACCCTTGATGCGCTGTGCGCCCATGTTCCAACTGGTCACCAAGCCGCTCGGGTCGAGCATGTAGATGGCGTAATCGGTGACGCCCTGAACCAGCAAACGAAACTGCTGTTCGCTCTTTTGCAGCGACTCCTCGGCCAGCTTGCGCTCGGTCAGGTCTCGGGTGATCTTGGCGAAGCCGAGCAAACTACCGTCCGCTGCCCAGATCGGATCGACCACCACGTGACACCAGAACCGCGAGCCGTCCTTGCGTACGCGCCAGCCTTCCCCTTCGAAGCGCCCTTCGGCGACGGCGGTGTCCAGGGTTTTCTGCGGCATGCCCGCTGCACGGTCTTCCTCGGTATAGAAGCGGGAGAAGTGCTGGCCCAGGATCTCGGTTTCGGCATAGCCCTTGAAACGCCTGGCTCCGGCATTCCAGCTGGCGATACGGCCATCGGCGTCAAGCATGTAGATCGCGTAATCGGTGATTGAATCGATCAGCAGACGGTAACGATCTTGCTCGTGCATCGGTGCATTCGTGGATGCGGCCTCTTGCATGAAAATGTCCAACCGAGTGATTTGCTCGGGATTATGGACCAGCAAGGCGCAGAAAATAAAACACGACGCGCGTCGGGCGTCACAGACCGAGTGATCGAGCGTAACGTGCGGCTCGCAGCCAGCCCTCCCTGGGTCGGTTTCGTCCGAGCAAGGCCGGGCGGACGCCCCCCCCGCATCGCGACAGAACGGTGGCGTCAGGGCCCGCCCCGGTCGCCACCGTTCTGGTTCCCGCAGCAATGGGATATCGAGGTGGATGGGCGTTACACCGCGAAGCGGGTCACCAGCGTCCGCAGTCCAACGGCAAGCTGGGCAAGCTCCTGGCTGGCAGCGCTGGTTTGATTCGCGCCTGCCGACGTCTGCATGGACAGATCGCGGATGTTGACCAGGTTGCGGTCGACTTCGCGCGCGACCTGCGCCTGTTCTTCGGAAGCACTGGCGACCAGCAGGTTGCGCTCGCTGATGGTCGCGATGGCCGCCGCGATCTGGTTCAGCGCTTCACCGGCCGCCTCGGCAACGGTCAGGGTGGAGCGGGCCTGATCATTGCTGCGCTGCATGGCCTGCACCGCGCGGTCGGTGCCTTGCTGGATGCCGCCGATCATTTCCTCGATTTCCTGGGTCGATTGCTGAGTACGATGCGCCAGGGCACGCACCTCGTCGGCCACCACGGCGAAGCCACGCCCGGCATCGCCAGCACGCGCGGCCTCGATTGCCGCGTTGAGCGCCAGCAGG
Organism: Stutzerimonas stutzeri; assembly: GCF_019090095.1. Taxonomy (NCBI): domain Bacteria; kingdom Pseudomonadati; phylum Pseudomonadota; class Gammaproteobacteria; order Pseudomonadales; family Pseudomonadaceae; genus Stutzerimonas; species Stutzerimonas stutzeri. The sequence continues at coordinate 741,318 of NZ_JAGQFP010000001.1, forward strand.
TTGGTCTGCTCGGCGATCGCCCGAATCACGTCGAGCACCTTGCTGATGTCACGAACCTTGTCCGCGAGCTCCCCAACCTGGCCTGCCGTCAGGGTCACGCCCTCGGCCAGGTCGTTGATCGACTGGACCGTGCGAGCCACTTGCTGCTGGCCTTCACGTCCCGAGCGTTCCGACTGCTTGGAGGCTTCTGCCGTCGTGACGGCATTGCGGGCCACCTCGTCGACCGCCGCGGTCATCTGGTTGACGGCGGTCGCGGCCTGTTCGATCTCGCCGTTCTGCTGCGCCAGGCCTCGGCTCGAATCCTCGGTCACCACGTTGAGCTCTTCGGCTGCCGAGGCAAGCTGGTTCGACGAATCGGAAATGCTCTGAATGGTGTTACGCAGGCTCGCCTGCATGGCCTTCATCGACTCGAGCAGGCGCGCCGGTTCATCTTTGCCCTGCACGTCGATGGTTTTGGTGAGATCGCCCGCCGCGACAACCTCGGTGACCCGCACCGCTTCGGCCAGCGGTATGACGATACTGCGAATCAGCAGCCAGGCCAGAAGAACACTGATGAGCAAGGCGACGGCGATGGCCACCATCACTGCCAAGCGCGCACTGTCGTAGGTATCATTTGCGCTCTGCGTGGCGCCTTTTGCGCCAGCATTGTTGAAATCACCCAAGGCGATCAGCGTTTTCATCAACACATCGGCGTTGGCCAACAGGGTCACGTTGAGGTAGCTGCGCGCGTCCTCAAGGCGGCCCTGGTCCACGTAGCCAAGCACGGTTTGCTGATCGTTCTGATAGACCGAGTAGGCACGCTTGAAGGCGTCAAACAATGACCGTTCCTCGGCACCGGTGAGGTAGCGCTCGTACTCCACGGTCATCGTCTCGACCTGGCTTTTCAACTCTTTGATGCTGGCCATGTTCTTGGCCAGTGCGGCCTCATCGGTGAGCACCAGTGTACGAAGCGTGAAGATCCGTTGACGTAAAATCGCCTGGTTCACGTCCTTGAGGACCGAAAGCGATGGCATCCAGTTGTCGCTGAGCTCATCGGCGGCGCTGTCCATGCGGGCCATCTGAATCAGCGAAAACGCGCCGATGCATACCAGTAGGATCGCGACCAGGCCGAAGGCGAGGGTCGCTCGAATAGCGATGCCGATATTGCGTAGAGACATGAGTCATCGTCCTTAAGATGAAGCCAGATTGCGCACGCTAGGCTGGGGGCCGCAGTGCTGACTACGGCCGACAAGACAGCATGCCGGATACAGCCTGCGTATCGGCGCCCTCTGCAATTCTTTAGCCGCCGCTCAACAGAAACTGACCCAAATCAAGAAAACGCAGGCGGCGTCAGCCGAACGCTGACGGACGGTCGCAGCGCATGGCATTGCGCCATTGGCGTGGCGTCGATGCGGGACGGTGGCGCTGAGGCTGACAGGCGCTGACGGACTTGGGCGGAGCACCCACCACACACTGGCGCCGCCAATCATTCCACCTGTGTATGCGTGCCGCTGGCCTCGACCTGCCGCCCCTACGCTCTACCGACCGGATAACCGGTGGCCCCGCGCAAAGTGTCCGCGATGGCTTGGGCCGCCACCGAGAGTTCATGGCCGGGTTTGGTCAGGATGCCCACCGGCTTTTCGATCACCGGATCGCCCAGCGCCACACAGCGGGCGCCCAGTTCGAGCATTTGCTCGCGGCACAACGCCGGAACCGCGCTGACGCCCAGGCCGCTGGCGACCATGCGGCCCACCGTGGCCAGCTGATGGCTTTCGAACTGCACCGGCAGCTGACGACCGCGCGGGCGCAGATGGTCCTCGAGCATGACGCGCACGGTCGAGGGGCGCTGCAGGGTAATGAAGGGATGCTCGAGCAAGGCGCTCCAGCTGACTTCGGCCTGGCTGGCCAGGGTCGAACCGGCCGGCACCACGGCCACGAAACGATCGAGATACAGCGGTGTGAAACTCAACGGCATGCTGGGTTCCGGCTCGAAGGCGATGCCGATTTCCACCTGCCGGTCACGAACCATCTCCATGACCTGCTCATTGATGACGTCGTGCACGGTGACGCTAATCGAGGGGTAGCGGTCGCGAAAGGTGCGCAGCACCCCCGGTAGCAGATTGCCCGCGAAGGACGGCATCGAGGCCAGCGCCACCCGGCCCTGTTGCAAGGTGAAGCGTTGGCGCAATTCGTCCTCGGCGTTGTCCCAATCGGCCAGCAACCGGCGCGCCAGCGGCAACAATGCCTCGCCTTCAGGCGTCAGGCTGACAGCCCGAGTCGTACGGCTGAACAGGCGGCCACCCAAGCCGTCTTCCAACGCCTTGATGGTCAGGCTCAGCGCCGATTGCGACAGGTGCAGCCGTTCGCAGGCCTGGGCAAAGCTCAGCGTCTGTGCCACCGCAAGAAAGGCGCGAAGTTGTTTGACAGTCATTGGCGTAGTCCGCGGGCGAGAAACGTTGTGGTGCTTTGTTTTGTTTTATCAATCAATAGCGCTTAAAAATCAACTTAACAAATCCACGCCGCACAGGAACACTCGGGTCACTGGTCTCAAACAACAAGAAGGAAGGCTTATGGCTGGTTTCGACAAGCGCGTGAACTCCTACGCCGAAGCGCTCGACGGGCTGGAAAACGGCATGACCGTCCTGGCGGGCGGCTTCGGCCTGTGCGGCATTCCCGAGAACCTGATCGCCGAGATCAAGCGCAAGGGCACCCGCGACCTCACCGTGGTTTCCAACAACTGCGGCGTCGACGGCTTTGGCCTCGGCGTGCTACTGGAAGATCGTCAGATCCGCAAGATGATTGCCTCCTACGTGGGTGAAAACGCCCTGTTCGAAAAGCAGTTGCTCGAAGGTGAACTGGAAGTCGAACTGACGCCTCAGGGCACGCTGGCCGAGAAGATGCGCGCTGGCGGTGCCGGCATTCCGGCCTTCTATACGGCGACCGGCTACGGCACGCCCATCGCCGAGGGCAAGGACGTACGCGAATTCAACGGCCGACCGCATATCCTCGAGCACGCCATTACTGGCGACTTCGCCATCGTCAAGGGCTGGAAGGCCGACCGCTATGGCAACGTGATCTACCGTCACACGGCGCAGAACTTCAATCCGCTGGCCGCCGCGGCCGCGAAGATCACCGTGGTCGAAGTCGAGGAGATCGTCGAGCCCGGCGAGATCGACCCCACCCAGATCCACACGCCCGGCATCTACGTCGACCGCATCATCTGCGGGACCTTCGAGAAGCGCATCGAGAAGCGCACCGTCCGCAGCTAATCAGAAGAACAACAAAGAGGAACAGACGATGGCACTTTCCCGCGAACAAATGGCCCAGCGCGTCGCCCATGAGCTGCAGGACGGCTACTACGTGAACCTCGGCATCGGCATCCCGACGCTGGTCGCCAACTACGTGCCCGAGGGCATGGAAGTGATGCTGCAGTCGGAGAACGGGCTGCTCGGCATGGGGCCCTTCCCCACCGAAGAAGAGCTCGACGCCGACATGATCAATGCCGGCAAGCAGACCGTGACCGCGCGTGTCGGCGCGTCCATTTTCAATTCGGCCGAATCCTTCGCGATGATCCGCGGCGGCCATATCGATCTCACCGTACTCGGGGCGTTCGAGGTCGACGTGCAGGGCAACATCGCCTCCTGGATGATCCCCGGCAAGCTGGTCAAGGGCATGGGCGGCGCGATGGACCTGGTCGCCGGCGCCGAAAACATCATCGTGCTGATGACGCACGCCTCGAAGGATGGCGAGTCCAAATTGCTGTCCAAGTGCACGCTGCCGCTGACCGGGGCCGGCTGCATCAAGCGCGTACTGACCGATCTGGCCTATCTGGAAATTGAGAATGGCGCCTTCGTGCTCAAGGAGCGCGCGCCGGGTGTGAGCGTCGAGGAAATCGTCGCCAAGACGGCCGGTGAGCTGGTAATCCCGGATCACGTACCGGAAATGCAGTTCGCCTGATCGCGTTGTTCGAGAGCCTCGTGATGCGCGTTGCGCATGCGGGGCTTTTTCCCGTTTCGGATTGGAGAATTTTCATGCAAGACGTCGTCATCGTTGCCGCCACCCGCACCGCCATCGGCGCCTTTCAGGGCAGCCTGGCCAACATTGCCGCGCCGGACCTGGGCGCTGCAGTGATCAAACGCCTGCTCGAGCAGACCGGGCTGAATCCTGCCGACGTGGACGAAGTCATCCTGGGTCAGGTGCTGACCGCCGGCTCCGGGCAGAACCCTGCGCGCCAGGCCTCGATCAAGGCCGGCCTGCCGCACGCGGTGCCGTCATTCACACTGAACAAAGTCTGCGGTTCGGGTCTCAAGGCGCTGCACCTCGCCACCCAGGCCATCCGTTGCGGCGATGCCGAGGTGATCATCGCCGGTGGCCAGGAGAACATGAGCCTGGCGCCCTACGTGCTGCCCAAGGCGCGCACCGGGCTGCGTATGGGCCATGCCGAACTGGTCGATTCGATGATCAGCGACGGCCTCTGGGACGCGTTCAACGACTTCCATATGGGCATCACCGCCGAAAATCTGGTCGACAAGTATCAGATCAGCCGCGAAGCCCAGGACGCCTTCGCCGCGTCGTCGCAGCAGAAGGCCGTGGCGGCCATCGAGGCTGGGCGCTTCAGGGACGAGATCACCCCCATCGAGATACCGCAACGCAAGGGTGAGCCGCTGCGCTTCGATACCGACGAACAGCCACGCGCCGGCACCACGGCCGAGGCACTGGCGAAACTCAAGCCGGCGTTCAAGAAGGATGGCTCGGTCACCGCGGGCAACGCCTCCAGCCTCAACGACGGCGCCGCCGCCGTGCTGTTGATGAGCGCCGGCAAGGCCAAGGCCCTGGGCTTGCCGGTGTTGGCGACCATCAAGGCCTACGCCAACGCCGGTGTCGACCCAGCCATCATGGGCATCGCGCCGGTCTCCGCCACGCGCCGCTGCCTGGACAAAGCCGGTTGGTCACTGGACCAACTGGACCTGATCGAGGCCAACGAAGCCTTCGCCGCCCAGGCCCTGTCGGTTGGCCAGGAGCTTGGCTGGGATGCGAGCAAGGTCAACGTCAACGGCGGCGCGATCGCCCTGGGCCACCCGATCGGAGCGTCTGGTTGCCGTGTACTGGTCACCTTGCTGCACGAAATGATCCGTCGCGACGCCAAGAAAGGCCTGGCCACGCTGTGCATCGGCGGCGGTCAGGGCGTTGCACTGGCTATCGAACGCGCCTGACGCCGCGCGGCATCTTGTAGGAGCAGGTTCTACCGGCGACCGGGACCACGGCGGAGGCTGAAACGCGAGTCGCAGGCAGAGCCTGCTCCTACAGCACAGCGGCTCCATGTAGGAGCAGGTTCTACCGGCGACCGGGACCACGACGGCGTCTGAAGCCACGGGTCGCAGGCAGAGCCAGCTCCTACGGCGCAGCGGCTCCATGTAGGAGCAGGTTCTACCTGCGACCGAGGCCACGACGGTGGTTGAAACCACAGGTCGCAGGCAGAGCCAACTCCTACGGCTAAGCAGCTTTTATGTAGGAGCAGGTTCTACCTGCGATCGGGACCACAACGGCGTCTGAAACCAAAGGTCGCAGGCAGAGCAGCTCCTACGGCTAAGCAGCTTTTATGTAGGAGCAGGTTCTACCTGCGACCGCGGCCACGGCGGCGTCTGAACCACAGGTCGCAGGCAAAGCCAGCTCCTACGGCGCAGCAGCTTTTATGTAGGAGCAGGTTCTACCGGCGACCGCGGCCACAACGGCGTCTGAACCAAAGGTCGCAGGCAAAGCCAGCTCCTACGGCGCAGCAGCTTTTCAAACAACCACTACAAGCAGCAATAAAAACAAGGATCAATCCATGCTCAATGCCATCACCTCAGCGAGTGTGAAGCTCGTACAGCGCTACCTCCCCTCGCCTTTTGTCTTCGCCATCCTGCTCAGCCTCATCGTGCTGGCCGCCAGCATGCTGGTCACAGGCCAGGGCTTGCCCGCCATGGCCAAGCACTGGGGGACGGGCTTCTGGAACTTGCTCACCTTCGCCATGCAGATGGCGCTGATTCTGGTGACCGGCCATGCGCTGGCCAGCGCACCGGCGATTCACCGCTTGCTGGCTGGCCTGGCACGAGGCGCACGTACGCCCGGGCGTGCCGTGGTGCTGGTCACCCTCGTCGCGCTCGCCGGTTCCTGGATCAACTGGGGGTTCGGCCTGGTGATCGGTGCGGTGTTCGCCCGCGCCCTGGCCCGTGAAGTCAAAGGTGTCGACTATCCCCTGCTGGTCGCGGCGGCCTATTCGGGCTTTCTGATCTGGCACGGCGGGCTGTCCGGCTCGATCCCGCTGTCGCTGGCCACCGGCGGCGCGGACCTGGAGCGCATGAGCGGCGGCGTGATCACCGGCGCCATTGGCGTCGGCGACACGCTGTTCACCGCCATGAACCTGACCATCATCGCCCTGTTGGTCATCGGCCTGCCGATTCTCAATTGGGCGATGCATCCGAAAGACCCCAAGGTCGCCGACCCGTCACTGCTGACCGACCCGGCGCATGAGCCGCTGCCACGCAACACCCTGGCGCAACGCCTGGACGACAGCCGCGTGCTCAACCTGATCATCGTCGCGTTGGGCGTGGTCTACTTCGGCTATTACTTCGCCGAGAACGGCTTTGCCTTGACCCTGAACATCGTGATCGGCCTGTTCCTGTTCATCGGTCTGGCGCTGCATGGCTCGCCCGAACGCTACATGCGCGCGGTGCAGGACGGCATTGGCGGCATCAGCGGTATCGTCATCCAGTTCCCGTTCTATGCCGGGATCATGGGCATGATGGTCGGTGCCAACGCCGACGGGCTTTCGCTGGGCAAGCAGATCACCGACACCTTCATCGCCTGGTCATCGGCCGATACCTTCCCGGTGCTGGCCTTCCTGAGCGCCGGGCTGGTCAACGTCTTCGTGCCGTCTGGCGGCGGACAGTGGGCCGTGCAGGGTCCGATCATGCTACCGGCCGGCCAGGCGCTGGGCGTGACGCCCGCCGTTACGGCCATGGCCATCGCCTGGGGCGATGCCTGGACCAACATGATTCAACCGTTTTGGGCGCTGCCCATTCTTGGCATCGTCGGCCTCGGCGCGCGCGACATCATGGGCTATTGCCTGCTGATGCTGATCTATTCGGGCGTTGTGATTGGCGGTTGCTTGTACTTCTTCGGCTGACAACCGACAGGGCTGGTGCCGCAATGGTCCAGCCCTCAAACATCCGCGTTTCCTCCTCTCTCCTGCGGCTCGCTCCATCCGCGCCGCGCCCGTCGGTTCCCCCCTGGCCGTTCCTTCCCCGTTGGGTTTGCTACCCAGACTGCGGCAAGCCGCCGCGCCGCCATTGCTCGTGGTGCATGAACCGCTCTAGCACCTGCGATTCACCCAATTTAAGCGCCTCTAGCCGTCCGTCCGGGGCGATCACGGACTGATGAGCGGCGCAACTTTTTTTTACAACTTTGTGTCCTAATTCACAGACAGAGCCAAGCATCCAGCAGTGAAGGGATTTAGGTCTGCGGCAGCGTCGCGTTCAGCGGCCTGCAACCGGGAGAGTTTCAGCAAAGCGCACCGACAGCGAGCCGCTGTCGGGACGAGTGATTCATCCGTGCAATCGCCGCTCTGTTCCGAAGAGCGACCGTGGATGTTCAGGGATAAGGAAAAGGACGATGCTCTTCAACTCCGTGGTGTTCATCGCCGGGTTCCTTCCGGTGGTTCTTCTGGGTTTCATTCTTCTGGCAGGCACCGGCAGGCAACGTTACGCAGCCATCTGGCTGACGCTGGCGTCACTGGTGTTCTATGGCTGGTGGAATCCCGCCTATGTACCACTGCTGGTCGGCAGCATGGTGGTCAACTACCTGATTGGTGGTTACCTGATGCGACGCCCGTCGCGGGCGGTCCTGGTGCTTGGCGTCGCCGCCAACGTGGCACTGCTGGGCTACTACAAATACACCGGATTTCTGTTCAACAGCCTCGACTCGGCCTTGGGCCTGGGCTGGACCCTGGGCGACATCGTGCTGCCGCTGGCGATTTCCTTCTTCACCTTCCAGCAGATCGCCTACCTGGTGGACGCCCACGATGGCGAGGTAAAGGAGCATGACTTCGTCAACTATTGCCTGTTCATCAGCTTCTTCCCGCAGCTGATCGCCGGGCCGATCACCCACCATGGCGAGATGCTCAAGCAGTTCAATGACGCCAGCACCTTCCGTCCGCGCATCGACAATCTCTCGCTGGGGCTCACCGTCTTCCTGCTCGGCCTGTTCAAGAAAGTCATCATTGCCGACCCCCTGGGCGCGAAAACCGCGCCGATCTTCACGATAGCCAGCGACGGGACCACACCGGCGTTCTACGACGCCTGGTTTGGCGCGCTCACCTACACCCTGCAGATCTACTTCGACTTTTCCGGCTACAGCGACATGGCCATCGGCCTCGGCTTGCTGTTCGGCCTGCGGCTGCCGATCAACTTCAACAGCCCCTTCAAGGCGCACAACCTGATCGACTACTGGTCGCGCTGGCACATGACCCTGACGCGCTTTCTCACCGCCTACATCTACAACCCCATCGTCATGCGCATCACCCGTGCTCGCATGGCCGCCGGCAAACCGCTGCCACGACGGGGCAAGATGAACCTGAGCACCTTCGTCGTACTGGTCGCCTACCCCACGGTGCTGACCATGTTCATTTCCGGCGTCTGGCACGGTGCGGGCTGGCAGTTCGTGGTGTTCGGCCTGCTGCACGGCTTCTATCTGGTGGTCGCCCACGGTTTCCGCGCGTTCAAAGCGCGCCAGGGCCTGCCGATGGACAGCGATAAGCTCGTCTATCACGCCGCCGCTGTTCTGCTGACCTTTCTTTGCGTCGTCGTCGCAATGGTGTTCTTCCGCGCCGACAGTGTTTCGACGGCCATGACCATGCTGTCGGGCATGGCCGGCCTGAGCGAGCAGAGCGTCAAGTTCGACAAGTCCGACTATTTCCCGGTGATCGTGTTGCTCGCTTTCGTCTGGCTGATGCCCAACGTGCAGCAATGGATGGCGCGCTTTCGCACTGCGCTGGATGCCCAGCCTCGCGAGCACTGGCTGCTGCGCTGGTTCCCGATCGCCATGTGGTCCCCGACGCCCGCCGTTGGGTTGGCCATTGGCGTGCTGGGGTTCTTTGCCTTGGCCGTGGCGTTTTCCATGGCCCCTACCGAGTTCCTCTACTTCCAATTCTAATGTTCAAGGAGTGAATGCCTGATGGATCAGCTTCTCTGGCTACCGCAACATGCCGACCTCAGTGCTGCTATCGGCGAGGCCAAGCGCGAGACCGATCCGCTTGCGCGGCTCGCCCAAGCCACACGGCTGGCTGGCTACCGTCGCGACTTCACCCAGACCACACGCCTGGACCGGCTGGCCAGCGAAGGCCTGCAAGCGCTGAGCAACAGCGAAACGCCGACCGCGGGGCTGCGCTCGCTGCGCATCGCACTGTTGTCGTCGCATACCGTGGACCATCTGGTGCCGGCCATTCGGGTCGCTGGTTTGCAGCACCGCCTGGCCATCTCGACCCATGTCGCGCCGTACGGGATGTATCGCCAGGCGCTGCTCATGGAAGATGTCGACCTTACCCGCTTCGCCCCGCAACTGATCGTGCTGGCACTCGACGCGCGCGATGCGCCGCTGCAGTTGCCTCTGGAAGCCTCGCAGGAAGAAGTGGATGCCGCGGTAACTGGCCGTGTCGACGAGTTGCGCCTGCTCTGGCGCCGCGCACGTGAGCGCTATGCCGCGCAGGTGGTGCAGCAAACCATTGTGCCGGCCGACCCGCCGCTGTTCGGCTCATTCGAAGCACTGGTGCCGGCCTCGCCCGGTGCCGTGATCGAGCGTTTGAATACCGCCATCCGCACCGCGGCCCGCGAAGACGGCGTGCTGCTGATGGACCTCGCCTGGGAAGCAGCGCGTGGCAGCTACGGCGATGGGCTGGCCGAGCCGGTGCGCTGGCACCAGGCCAAACAGCTGGTCAGCCCCCACCTCGCGCCGCTGTATGGGGACCAGCTGGCTCGCATCGCCGCGGCGAGCGTCGGCCTGTCGCGCAAGTGCCTGGTGCTGGATCTGGACAATACGCTGTGGGGCGGGGTGATCGGTGACGACGGCATCGGCGGCATTCATCTCGGCCAGGGCTCGCCCAGCGGCGAAGCCTTTCTGTCCTTTCAGCGCTATGCCGCCCTGCTCGCCCGGCGCGGCATCATCCTGGCCGTGTGCAGCAAGAACGACCTGAGCGTCGCCGAAGCCGCGTTCGCCCTCCCGGAAATGGCGCTCAAGCGAAGCGACATCGCCGCCTTCGTCGCCAACTGGGAGGACAAGGCGGGAAACCTGCGGCGCATCGCCTCGATGCTGGATATCGGCCTGGACAGCCTGGTGTTCGTCGACGACAACCCGGCCGAACGCGACATCGTGCGCCGCGAGCTGCCCGAGGTCGCGGTACCCGAACTGCCTGACGACGTGGCCGATTACCCCGCACGGGTGGCTGCGGCCGGCTACTTCGAAGCCATTTCCTTTACCTCGGATGACGCCACTCGCGGGCGCAACTATGCGTTGAATGCCGAGCGCAAGGCCGCGATGAGTCAGGCGACCGACATGGAGGGCTATCTGCGTGGCCTGGAGATGGTGCTGACCGCCACCCGGATCGGCGCTGCCGAGCTCGCTCGCAGCACTCAGCTGATCAACAAGACCAACCAGTTCAACCTGACCACCAGGCGCTACAGCGAGGCGGAAGTCGAGCGCATCGCCAGCGATCCGCGTGCGGTGGCGCTGGCCATCCGGCTGGCCGACAAATTCGGCGACAACGGACTGATCAGTGTGGTGCTGGCGCGCCCCGACGCCCGCGTCGGCTCGGATGAGCTGTTGATCGACAGCTGGCTGATGAGCTGTCGGGTGCTCGGTCGGCAAGTCGAAGACGCCGTGCTCGAGGTGCTCGCCCGCGCCGCAAACGCAGCCGGCTACCGCGCGTTGATCGGCGAATACCGCCCCACCGAGCGCAACGCCATGGTCGCCGAACACTATCCGCGTCTTGGCTTCGTTCAGCACCCGACACCGGCCGACGGAGCGAGCGACGCGACCTTCTGGCGCTACGCGCTCGACACCATCGGCACTCCCCGTCATTTCATCGAGGTATCAGCATGACCGAAGCAGACGTACTCAAGGCACTCACCCCGGTTTTTCACGATGTGTTCGATGACGACAGCATCGTGCTGACCCCGGACATGACGGCCAATGACATCGACGGTTGGGACAGCCAGGCCCACGTGATGCTGACCGTGGCCGCCGAGCAGCGCTTCGGCATCAAGTTTCGAACGGCCGAGCTGGAGTCGCTGCGCAACGTGGGCCATTTCGCCCAGGTCATCAGCGCCAAACTCGAAGGACAATAGCCATGGTCCATACCGCTGAATTTCCCAAGGACGGCAGCACCCTTCACGATGAACAGGCGCGCGCAGCCAGCGCGCCGAACCAGGTGGGTTCGCGGTATTTGTTGTCCTTGTTCGTCGGCCTGATCGGGGCGCTCGTGGTGTTCTGCCTGACGTTGTTGCTGCTGAACCGGACCGGCAACCTGCCGCCACCTGCGTTCTCCAACATCTCCTGCGCCGACGAGAAACTCAGCTTCATGCGTGACAACCCGATCCAGGCGCCGAACCTGCTGATCATCGGTTCGTCCGTCGCCTGGCGCCACGTCGACGGCAATGTGCTGACGCAGGCCATGCCCGAGGTGCGCCCCATGAACGGTGCGTTCTGCGGCCTGTTCGCCAATCAGTCGACCTACGTCGGGCACTGGCTGCTCGACCGCGAGCCCAGCATCCGCAGCGTCGTGATGATTGCCGATCCACAGGATTTCGCCGGCTGCTGGCGAGTGCCCACCGCCGTGTTCAACCGTGAGCATGTGGATCCTTACGTCTACGAGCACGCCTCTCCCTGGGGCCACTACCTGCGCTATTTCTCGCCGAAGTCTCTGGTGCGCAACGCGCTGACGATCAAGGCGCAGCGCGCTGGGGAGATCGAATGGGACCCGTTGGTCTTCAACCGGTTCGGCGACGGACCGCTGGACACCGCCAACACCCGCGAGCTCCTCTATGGCCGCCCGGAGCCACTGGATCGCAGCTGTTTCCAGGCGCTACAGGACATGGGTACACGGCTGCAGCAAGAGGGGCGACAACTGATGGTCGTCTCTACGCCTCTGCATCCGCGCTGGAAAGAAAAATACGACCCGGACGGCACCTTCATGGCCGACTTCGACCAGCGCATCCTCGACGCGCTGAGCCCCAGCGGCGCCACCTACTGGAACGCCGACAAGGACTGGAGCACGCCGGTGACCTCGTTCGTCGATGCGGTGCACATGCGCTGGACGGCGGCGCAGGCATTCACCGCCGCGCTCGCCGAACAGATGATGAGCGCGGCAACCGGTCCGGCGGAATCGCTGGAAACCGCCGGAGTGCCTTGATCGCAAATGCAAAAAAGCCCGGCTGCCACCGCGACAGCCGGGCCGTGTCGACGTCAACCTCAGCGTGAAGCGGGCAGCACCCTGCCGCGGCACTCGCCAAAACCGATCGAAGCGTAGCCCTCACGCTGGCAACGCGCCCTGAAGATGATCTCGTCGCCGTCCTCGAGGAAGGTCCGGGTTTCGCCGCTCGCCAGTTCCAGCGCTTGCTTACCGCCCACGGTGATCTCCAGCAGGCTGCCGCAGCTGTCGGTGGTCTCACCAGACAACGTGCCCGAACCGAACAGGTCGCCCGGTTGCAGACTGCAGCCATTGACGCTGTGGTGAGCGACCATCTGGGCCACGGTCCAATACATGTTGCGCGTGCTGCTCAGGGTGATGCGCTGCGCCGGCAGGCCCTTGTCGCGCATGGCCTGGGTCTGCAGCAGCACCTCCAGCTCGATATCCAGCGCCCCCTGGCGCTGGTCCTGTTCGTCGTACAGGTACGCCAACGGTTGCGGATCGCCTTCAGGACGCGCCGGTTGTGCACAGCGGAAGGGTTCCAGGGCCTCGGGCGTCACCACCCAGGGCGAGACGCTGGTGGCGAAACTCTTGGACAGAAACGGCCCCAGCGGCTGGTATTCCCAGGCTTGCAGATCACGGGCCGACCAATCGTTGAGCAGACAGAAACCGGCGACATGGCTGCCCGCCTCGCCAATTGCGATGGCTTCACCACGGGCGTTGCCTTCACCAATCCAGATGCCCAACTCCAGTTCGTGATCCAGGCGTTTGCTCGGACCGAAGCTCGGCTCCGTGGCACCGGGCGGCATGGTCTGTCCATTGGGCCGTTTGACCGTAGCGCCGGAGACATCGATGGTCGATGCGCGACCGTGATAGCCGATGGGTACGTACTTGTAATTCGGCAGCAAGGGATTGTCCGGACGGAACAGCTTGCCGACGTTGTTAGCGTGGTGAATGCCGACGTAGAAGTCGGTGTAGTCGCCCACCTTGGCCGGCAGGTGCATCCGGCACTGGCTCATCGGCTGCAACAGTGTCTCGCCCATGCCTTGCAGGCGCTCGCGCTGCTCGCAGGTGTCGGCAAGCAAGCCTTGCAGCGCCTCGCGCAGCGCCTTGCGGGCCGGTGCGCCCAGCGCAAAGAAGGCGTTGAGGCTGCTGGCGCTGGCGGCCTTGGCCGCTTCGGCGGCGCGCCCTTCGAACAGACCGGCTTCGCAGGCTGCGGCCAGGTCCAGAATGTAGTCACCGATCGCAACGCCACCGCGTGCCTGCCCGCCGTCCCGGCTGAAGACGCCCAGCGGCAGGTTGGCGAGGGGAAAATCCGAGTGGCCGTTGGCCGATTCGACCCAGCTGCGTAACGCGTTTTGTACGGGCATGGTCTGTGCGCTCATCTCAGTTCCCATTTTTGTCGAAAGTCTTGGTCAGGCCGGCCCAGCAGCTGTCGTAGTCATCCTGCAACTGCGGGCTCTCCAGTGCCTGGCGGGTTGGCCGGAGCACCTGGCCGGTTTCGAACATGAAGGCCATGGTGTTCTCGATCTTGTGCGGTTTGAGTTCGGCGTTGATGGCCTGTTCAGTGGACACATGATCCGGGCCGTGGGCACTCATGCAGTTATGCAGCGAGGCGCCACCCGGCGAGAAGCCATCGGCCTTGGCGTCGTAGGCGCCGGCGATCAGCCCCATGAACTCGTTCATCAGGTTGCGGTGGAACCACGGCGGCCGGAAGGTGTTTTCCGCCACCATCCAGCGCGGCGGGAAGATGACGAAATCGATATTGGCCATGCCGTGGATGGCACTTGGCGACGTCAGCACCGTGAAGATGGACGGGTCCGGATGGTCGAAGCTGACCGTGCCGATGGTGTTGAAACGGCGCAGGTCGTATTTGTAAGGCACGTTATTGCCATGCCAGGCGACGACGTCCAGTGGCGAGTGATCGAGCTCGGTCGCCCAGAGCTCACCGAGGAATTTCTGCACCAGCTGGACCGGTTCGTCACGCTCTTCGAAGTGCGCAACGGGGGCCAGGAAATCGCGCGGATTGGCCAGACCGTTGCTGCCGATCGGTCCCAGGTCCGGCAGCCGCAAGGCGCAACCGTGGTTCTCGCAGACGTAGCCACTGGCGCTGGTGTCCAGCAACTCGACGCGAAACTTCATGCCGCGCGGAATCACCGCGACCTCCAGCGGCGCCACGTCCAGCACACCCAACTCGGTAACCAGTTTCAGCGTGCCCTGCTGGGGGACGATCAACAGCTCGCCATCAGCGTCGAAGAACACCCGCTCCATCGACTGGTTGGCCGCGTAACGGTAAATGCTTGCGCCCGCCGGCTGGTTCGGCTCGCCATTGGCGGCGACGCACGTCAGGCCATCGATGAAGTCGGTCGCAGCCTCAGGCATCGGCGCCGGGTTCCAACGCAGGCGGTTCGGCGTGACGGCGCCCAGCGCCGCTTCCAGCTGCTTGTCCAACCGCAGGTATTTGCCATGGTTGGCAGACGGCCGGATGCGATACAGCCAGATCCGCCGCGCCTCGCTACGCGGGACGGTGAACGCGGTGCCGGACAGCAGCTCGGTGTAAAGCCCGTACGGTACCTTCTGCGGTGAGTTCTGACCGAGCGGCAACGCGCCGGCTAGCGCTTCGCTGCTGAACTCGTTACCGAAGCCGGACTGGTATCGATGAGCCTGTAGGTCTTGTTCTTGGGTAGGCATGGCGATCTCTCGATTTGCGTAATCGGTTTACGCAAAAAGTAATTTGAAGTCCTCTCAGCGTCAAGCTATAAACAGCGCCTTTACCAGGCAGACAGTCGAGCTCATGGCAGACAGCAACGCGCAAGCAGCACCCCGGCGGCAGAAAGTGCAGGCGGCGGAAGTGGGTACGGACATCCTCACGGCGCTGGCCGAACTGGCGCCGGCGACCTCGCTGTCACGCCTGGCCGAGCACGTCGGCATGCCGGCCAGCAAAGTGCATCGCTATCTGCAAGCTTTGATGGCAAGCGGTTTCGCCGAACAGGATCCATTGACCAACCATTACGGGCTGGGCCGCGCCGCGCTGTTCGTTGGGCTGGCAGCGTTGGGTAGGTTGGATGTGGTCAAGTTGGCGACACCTCATCTGGTACAGCTGCGCGACGAGCTCAACGAGACCTGCTTTCTCGCTGTTTGGGGTAACCGGGGTCCAGCGGTGGTGCATGTCGAGCAAGCGGTGCGCGCGGTGACGCTCATCACCCAGGTGGGCTCCGTGCTGCCATTGCTGGGCTCGTCCACCGGTCTGGTATTCAACGCCTTCATGCCGAACGCCGAGACCGCCGCGCTGCGCGAAGCGGAGATGAAGCTGCCGTCCGCCCCTTCCTCCGAGGCACTGCTCGCGACCATGAGCGAACTCCAGCGCACACACGTCCAGCACGTGCACGGCCTGCTGATGGCGGGGGTCAATGCGCTGTCCGCGCCGCTGTTCAGTCACGGCCAGCGATTGGCAGGCGTCATCACCGTGGTCGGCGCCGAGCCCGGTTTCGTGGTCGAACCAGGCGGCGTCGAGGCACAGCGTTTGTTGCAGGTCGCACGGGAAATCAGCGCTCGGATGGGCGCCGAGCGCCCATAAGGGTAGTTCGCTCCGCTGTCCCGGCGGCGCCGTGGCGGGCCCAGGCTTAGGGTGAGCACCCGTCAACGAGCCTGTGACCGAACGGCCACTTATCGGCTCTCCGGACGGGCGCCTTGCAGGTGCGACAATCTGGCATAAAAGTCTTTAAGGATTGCATAGCAAAATTACGGCCGTAATTTTGGGAATCAATCTAATGGTCAAGCGCTCGGTTTCGCCACAACAGCCTCATCCGATCACCGGCGGTGACCTGCGGCCGAGCGCCATTTCCTATGTGCTGATCGCCTACAGCGAGCCCTGGCGAGCGGATCAGCTGGCCCAGCTGGTTGAAAGCCTAGCGCCGAGGACTCGCGTCATGCAGGTGCACGACGGCCACTCGGCGCTCGCCGCCTGCCACCGACAGGCACCTGATCTATTGATTGTGGACGGCGAACTGGACGAGCTGGATGGCTTCTCGCTGCTGGCTCAACTGCGCCAGGGCGCCTCGGCACGGCTGCTGCCCTGCATCTTGATCAGCCAACGGCTGGATGCCGAAAGCGTCAAGGCTGCCCGCCCGCTACGGCCCCACGCCTACCTCGGTAAGCCCTGCAATCTCGACGAGCTGCAGCGGCGCCTACTGACCCTACTGCCGCGACCGCCACGCGGCCTGCCGGTGCCCGCCGATCATCAAGGACCCGGCCTGGAGGCGTTCCTCGAGCGAATGCGCAACAACAACCGCGGCGCGCCGATGCTCGAAGCGGTCCAGATTGCAATTCAGGAATGCCTGAGCGCCGAGGACAAGGACCTGAGCCTCATCGAGCAACAGCTCGTCAAAGACCCGCAAGTCACCGCGCGGCTGATTCAGCTCGCCAACAGCGCCGCGCAGCACCAGGCCAGCGTATGCCAGTCGTTGTCCCAGGCATTGCCGAGGCTCGGGCTCAAGCGCGCGCTCAACCTGGTCCTGGCCATGGCCTTGCAGCACAGCGCCATCCTGGCTGATGAGCGTCTTTCGCGCCGCGCCGCGACCATCTGCGCGGAGGCCCAACGCGCCGCGCAGTTGGCTGAATGGCTGGCGCGCAAGGCGAAGCTCGACGTCGAGCTCTGCTATACCGCCGGGCTGTTGCACAACATCGGCGAACTCGCGCTACTACGAACGTTGCAAGACTGGCTCGACAGCGGCGAAGGGCTCGAAGAAGAGCAGATCGAGTCGGTGCTCGCAGGCTACGCGGCCGGTTTCGGCTCGGCCTTGCGTTCGCGGTGGGCACTACCTCTTCAGCTGCGCCAGGTGAGCAGCACCTTCTATGGGTTAGCTGCCGATGTAGTCTGTCGCGAAGCACTGGTGCTGAATCTGGCCGGTTCGTTGATGCGCTTGCCGCCCGATCACGCCCCGGCCAGTCTCCGCGACGACCGCACCGTGCGGCTGCTTCGGCTCGATGCCGCGATCCTCGACGAAGTCGCCAGCGTCGAGGCACTTGCCGGTTAACTCATCGCGCGCACATGCGCCGCGCTGGCCGCAACGGGTAGCCGGACAAGGCGCCCGGTTCATCCAGCCAGGACGTCGCTCGCCGCGACCACGCGGTCCCTTCCGCGCTGCTTGGCCGCGTACAGCGCCTTGTCGGCCTTGTTGTAGAAGGCCGCGAAGTCCTCGCCGGCGGCAAGCTGTGCAACGCCGAGGCTGGCGGTGATGGAGACGTTCAGCTCGCCCGACGAAACAGTGCCTTGCGCAATGGAGCATTTAAGCCGCTCGGCGATCTCCATCGCATCCGCTTCGGGCGCACGCGGCATCAAGACCGCGAGTTCCTCACCACCCAGGCGGGGCAGGACGTCGCCGGCACGGAGTGCGCGTTGACAGGTTCGCACCACCATCCGGAGCGTCTTATCACCCACCGGATGGCCGAAACGATCGCCGCGTCGATTCGCTCGTTCAACGTCGCCGCTTTCACCGCGATATCGTTCAACGTGCGCAGCCCTTGGATGAGTGCTTCTGCACGAGCGGATCGTTCGCGCTGCGGGACATGCGGTCGCTTCGCTGTCACCCCCGATAAAAAGCCGATGGCGGCATGCCGAAGTAGCGCTTGAACATGACGGTATAAGCGCTCTGGCTGCTGTAACCATGCTCCAGCGCAACCTGCACGATCGGTGTACCTTCGGCCAGGCTTTCGAGCGACAACAGCAGGCGCGCTAATTGGCGCCATTGCCCGAATGTGATGCCGGTGTGGTTCTTGAACTGGCGGTGGAACGTCTTCTTACTCATGGCGAGGCGTTCGGCCCATTCGATGACCGTTGCGGGGTCATCCGGCTGCTGAGCCAGGCGCGTGCAAACCTGGCTCAGGCGCCTGTCCTGCGGCCACGGCAGATGAAAAGGCAAGACGGGGAGCGTCTGGATCTCGTCGAGCAGTAGGCGCATCAGACGTCCGTTGCGGCCGTCGAGGTCGTAGTCCAGCGGTATCCGTGACGCTTCCAACACCAGCTCGCGCAACAAGGGCGATACGCTGAGGACGCAGTTCTCCGTCGGAAGGTGTGGCGCGGCATCCTGATCCACGAACATGGTTCGCATGCTGACCGGCCCGCGCATGCGAACAGTATGCTCGACATTCGCCTGAAGCCAGACGCCACGCGTGGGCGGGACGACCCAGCGCCCGCGATTGGTAGCGATCACCATCACGCCTTGCGTGGCGTACAGAAATTGCGAGCGCTTGTGCTTGTGTGGAGCAATGACGTGCCCGTGAGGGTACTCCACCGCCAGACCTGTCACCGGGCGCTGTGCTTCCTCGAAGGGCAGGTGATGCCGAGAGTCTGCCACTATCAGAGTGACCCTTTTAAGATAATAACTGCCACTTTATCTTAATACAGCTCGGCCCGACCTGATCTACGATAGATTTCTTTGCGTGTATGCAGAGGACGAGCATGAGATTCATGTTGTTTCCTATATTTGCCATGGCACTTTGGGCTGGCAACGTTATTGTTTCCAAGATGGCAGCGGGGAGTATTTCCCCGCTGGCGATCACCTTTTATCGACTGGCGCTGGCGGTTGCCGTCATGAGCCTTTTCGTGGCCGGCCCCACATGGCGCAATCGCGCCATCATCAGGCGCTCTTGGCCCAAACTCATGCTCCTCGGTTTTCTCAGCATGGCGTTCTACCAATGCCTGTCGTACTGGGCGGCGGACACCTCGACAGCGACCAACATGGCAATCATCACGGCCTTGACGCCATTGTTGACCATGCTGGTCAGTTCACTTGTACTGAGAGAGCATCCTTCGCTGGGCATGATATTGGGTGGCACCATTGCCCTATGGGGAACGGCCTACCTCATCAGCGAGGGGGCGCCCGCTGAATTGCTCAAGGGCAATTACCGCGTCGGGGACATGCTGATGCTTGGGGCAGCGCTTTGCTATGCGTCCTACAGCGTCCTGCTGCGCAGATGGCGTATTGCCTTGCCGGCGTGGCAATCGACTTACTTACAGGCCTCGTCGGCGCTGGTATTCATGCTTCCGATGCTGCTGCTGGTTCCAGCCGGACAGGCTTCACTGGATGCATCGACGATACCGCTTATCCTTTATGCGGGCATCCTGGCTTCCGTTGTCTTGCCCTTCTTCTGGATTAAAGGTGTCGAACACCTGGGACCGAATCGTTGCAGCGTGTTCATGAACGTGCTGCCCATCATGACGGCTGGATTGGCGATCGTGCTGCTGAATGAGCAGTTGGGGTGGCATCATCTTATTGGTGGAAGTGTTGCCCTGTTAGGAGTATTCATTGCTCAGACGCTGCGGATTGGCACGTTCGAAAGGAAAGTAGCATGAGTTCCCCGCTTTTCACGCCGGAGCACGCCACCGACCTTACGCAAGCCCTGAATCGTCTGTCTGCGGCACTTGAGCGTTTCACTCCCGGAGGCTTGCCGCCAGACGACAGGCCCTTGCCGGAAGCGCTGGCCTATCGCTGGCAGCCCGGGCGCGGCTTCTTCATGCAGGGGCAGTTGGTTCCGGTTGATTCGCCGCAATTGATCTCGTTCTCAGACTTGCGCAATATCGACCGGCAAAGCGAGAGGCTGTACCAGAACACCAAGCAGTTCGTGCAAGGCCATCCGGCTAACAATGTCCTGATGACGGGTGCGCGTGGGACAGGAAAATCCTCTTTGGTGCGCGCGTGCCTGGCTGCATTCCATCCCGAAGGCTTACGCCTCATCGAGGTCGAAAAACAGTCGCTGGATGACCTTCCGCACATCGTGAACCTGATCCAGCATGACACCAGAAGCTATCTAATCTTCTGTGATGACCTGTCGTTCGAGGAAGGCGAGCATGGCTACAAGGGCTTGAAGACCGTGCTCGACGGCTCCGTCGCGGGGCCATCGCCCAACGTGCTGATCTATGCCACGTCCAATCGTAGGCACATGGTCAGCGAACGCATGAGCGACAACCTGGAACGAAGAAGCGACGACCAAGGGGAAATTCATCCTGGCGATTCGATCGAGGAAAAAATATCGTTGTCCGATCGCTTTGGGCTCCACCTTCATTTTTACTCGTTCAGCCAGGACGAATATTTGCACGCGGTGGCGCATTGGCTGGACCACTTCGGCCTGGACTTGCATTCCGACGAAGACATCAGAACCGAATCATTGCAGTGGGCCACACAGCGCGGGACACGCTCTGGGCGTGTAGCGTGGCAGTTTGCCCGTGATTATGCGGGCAGAAAAAAGACCGAGGGAGAGCGATTCTGAAGCTTGGGGGCGTTGGCGCCAAGGCGTTCTGGCATTTTTTGGGCAGGCCGAACTTTTCACCATGAATGCGATGGCGCTGACGTTCCAGTTTTCCCGACGCAGCAGCTCACGTAGCGCCCGAGCCGGCTCGTACTCCGAGGCCGGACCGACAGCCTCGTCGCGGCAGCGCGCGAGGACGCGGGGCAGGCACTCGTCCGGCAGGTCCTGAACGGTGATCTCGTCTTCCTCGCAAGTCGCCAGCGCATACTGCAGGACATTTCGCAGTTCGCGGATATTGCCCGGCCACGGATAGGCCAGCAGAGCGCTCATCGGGGGGCGGAAGGCGCACCTGGTCATGACTGGCATAGGAATACTCAGCACATCGGCCAGCTCGCGCAGTCGAACAGCTGGTCGATACGTGCTTGGTCAAGGGTCCCGAACGGCCCAGGCTGCATCAGGCTATGCTCGGCCAGCAGGCCGCGCGCGCATGCGCCGCGCCGGCCGCAACGGCTAGCCGGACAAGGCGCTCGGTTCATCCAGCCAGGACGTCGCTCGCCGCGACCACGCAGTCCCTTCCGCGCTGCTTGGCCGCGTACAGCGCCTTGTCGGCCTTGTTGTAGAAGGCCGCGAAGTCCTCGCCGGCGGCAAGCTGTGCAACGCCGAGGCTGGCGGTGATGGAGACGTTCAGCTCGCCCGACGAAACAGTACCTTGCGCAATGGAGCATTTAAGCCGCTCGGCGATCTCCATCGCGTCCGCTTCCGTCGCACGCGGCATCAACACCGCGAATTCCTCACCACCCAGGCGGGCCAGGACGTCGCCGGCACGGAGTGCGCGTTGACAGGTTCGCGCCACCATCCGGAGCGTCTCATCGCCCACCGGATGGCCGAAGCGATCGTTGACGCTCTTGAAGTAATCCAGGTCGATCAGCGCCAGCGACAACGGCTGGCCATGACGCGCCGCGTTGCTGATCTCGATGCCAACCGCTTCGGTGAAAAACCCGCGGCTTTTCGCGCCGGTGAGGAAGTCGGACGTCGCCAGCCGCTCGAGCTCGCGGCGGGCCAGGTCTTCGCTGATCATGCTGCCGACCAGCCGTGCCACCAGGCGGATAAGCTCGCCATCCCGGCCGCGGGGTTCGTCCCGTGCCGGCGTGAAGACGAAGCCGACCGCACCATGGCGCGAGCCGCCGATCACCACCGGAACCGCTGATACCGCGTGGTCCGCGCCGTGTATGTACAGGTGCGAGATCGCCTCGAACGAACGCAGCGCCCTGGGTGCCTCCTTGTGATGCACTTCACGCAGCGCTGCCGCGAACAGTTCGGTCAACTGGCCCCGGTCCAGTCCGTCGTCTAGGGCCGGCGACGCGCAGTAATGGGTCACCGTCCACCCATCCGGCTCCAGGCTGGCGTACAGCGCGTAGTCGGCAGTCAGGTAGTCCCGACTCAATTGCAAGGCCGCGTCGATTCGCTCGTTCAAGGTCGCCGGCTTCACCGCGATATCGTTCAACGTGCGCAGCCCTTGGATGAGTGCCAACAAGCGATTGCGAAAGGTGAACTGCAGCGATATCGAGCGGGCCAGTAGCGCCGCGCCGAACATCATCAGGAGCGATACGCCGGCGGACCATACCTTGTACCGCTCCCAACGCTGGTGATGCTCGGCGAACACATCCTCCACATCGAGGGCGACGACCACCGATTGCGATAGCTCGGCCAGACGCCGATAGACGTAGATTTTCGGGCGGCCGTCGATCGGGCTCAGCGCCTGGACGCTACCGCTGGGGGGCGAGCCATCCTGGACGAAGGGCAAGCTGGACGGAAGCGCGACACCGATCAGGTTCGTCGCTGCGGCTTGGCCACTGCCCCGCGCACGCAGGACACCGTCCGTGCCGACCAGCATGATGGCGCCGCGCTCGCCCAACTGCACACCGCCAAAAAACCGCGTGAAGTAATCCGGGTCCAGCGAGATGACCAATACACCCATCAATGTCTTACCATCCCTGATCGCCCGCGTGACCTGGATGGTGTGTCGCCCGGACACGCGACCCAGCACCGGTTTGCTGATATGCAAGGTATCGAGCGTCGAGGCGCGATGAACCTTGAAGTGTTCGCGATCGGACAGATCGATCGCCTCCTTGGGCGGCCCGAGGCTCGAATAGCGCAGAAAGCCGTCCGCGCCGATAACGGCAATCTGTACGAGCAGATCGTTGTAGAACGCGTTTTGCAGCGCGCGCACGCGCTCGTCGAAGTGCTGCGGCCCGCGCTGCCATTCCGGACGCAGCAGTTTCAGTGCCGTGTCGGCGTCCTGAAAGGTGCTGGCGACGTTCTCCTCGAAGGCCAGCGCAAGATTGGCGGCTTCATCCACTGCCTTCTGTGCGATGAAATCTCGGTTGCGCTGCTGCTCGATCAGCAGGACGGACCAGATCAAAACCACCAACACTAACGCGATCCCGGGGATCGTCGCGGGGTGGGAAATGATCTTTCCGAACGAAGGGTTCGTAGACAGCGGCATGACTGCACCGAGTTAATAGCGTTGTGCCACTATCATAACGTACCAACAGCCTCTCTAAGCACGCTGTTTCCGACGGATTACCTGGCCTCCATAGCCCGAAACGCTATAAGCACCCGTTCTGGTATGCACGAAGCGCCATCACACACGAGCCGCCTATACGGCTGGCGCCTGACGCTCCGGACACTCCCTCTGGCGAACCACGCCCCACTCCCCCAAAGAGGCCGATAGCGAATTGGATTACCGAGGCGGCTCGACACCGAGTACGCGCATGCGCCGGTACACCGTGGGGCGGGACACGCCGAGTTCCCGCGCGACGGCGCTGACGTTCCAGTTCTCCCGACGCAGCAGCTCACGTAGCGCCCGAGCCGGCTCGTCCTCCGAGGCCGCACCGACAGCCTCGTCGCGGCAGCGCGCGAGGACGCGCGGCAGACACTCGTCCGGCAGGTCCTGAACGGTGATCTCGTCTTCCTCGCAGGTCGCCAGCGCATACTGCAGGACATTTCGCAGTTCGCGGATGTTGCCCGGCCACGGATAAGCCAGCAGAGCGCTCATCGCATCGCCGCGCAGATGCGGGCTCCCCGGTCGCCCCTCGGCGAGTTCGGCAAAGACGCGCTCGATGAGAAAGCCCTTGTCGGCACGCTCGCGCAACGGTGGCAGCTTCAGCGAGGCGCCGTTCAATCGATAGAACAGGTCTTCGCGAAACGCCCCGCTTTCGACCATCTGCCGGAGGTCGCGGTGGCTGGCGGCAACCACGCGGATATCCACCTTTATCGGCTGCTCAGCGCCCAGCGGCATCACCTCCTGCTCGGCCAGCACTCGCAACAACCGGGTCTGCAAGTGCAGCGGCATGTCGCCGATCTCGTCGAGGAACAACGTGCCGCCGTCGGCCTGCTGGATCAGCCCGCGCATGCCCTTGCTGCGCGCCCCGGTAAAGGTGCCCGGGGCATAGCCGAACAGCTCGCTTTCGATCAGCGATTCGGGCACGGCACCGCAGTTGATCGCCACGAAGGGCTTGCTCCGTCGGCAGCCGCTGTCATGCAGCGCCTTGGCCAGCCGCTCCTTGCCGGTGCCGGTCTCGCCATTGAGCAGCACGTTGAGCGGTTCGCTGCACAGGCGCTTGGCGCGGGCGAGCATCTTGCGCATGACCGGATCGTCGTCGGCCAGCGCGTCGAGGGCCGAGTGACCGCCCGGAACGCTGCGTTCGGCCGGCGCCGCGCCGCGCCGCCGCGGCTCCAGCAAGGCAGCGAAGAACAGCTGGTGCTGACGCTGGGTGCGGAAGGCGCGCACCTGGTCATGGCTGGCGTAGGGAATACTCAGCACATCGGCCAGTTCGCAGTCGAACAGCTGGTCGATACGTGCCTGGCCAAGGGTCCCGAACGGACCAGGCTGCATCAGGCCATGCTCGGCCAGCAGGCCGCGCGCGGCGGTATTGCCGGCCAGCAGCTCGCCGTCGTCGCCCAACGCCAGCAGGTAGCGCCGGTTGATCAGCACGAATTCCCGCGAACCGTCGAAGCCGAGAATCGGCCGATCCCGGTAGAGCCGCATGAAGTAGGCATCCTCGATCATCCGCGCGTATTGCTTGACCAATTGCAGGGCGAAGGTTTGCGAATCCTTGCTCGGCGGCGAATGCAGCGCGGAGATGTCGAGCACGGCCAGCAACTGCCCCTGCGGGTTGAACATCGGGACTGCCGTGCAGGTGAGGTTGGTGTGCCAGGCACTGAAATGATCATGCTGATGGCAGGTCAGCGCCTGCTGCTCCTTGATGCAGGTGCCGACCGCGCAGGTGCCCGCATGGTCTTCGCCCCAATCCGAGCCCAGGTAAAGACCAGTCTTGCGGTGGGCCTTCTCGTCGGCCGGATCGCCAAGAAACTGCACCGCGATGCCGCGGTTATCGGTCAGCAGGATCACATAGCCCAGTTCGGCGATCTGCCGGTAGAGCTGCTCCACGCCGGCACGGGCGACATTGATCAACTCGTCGGCCTGATCCTGGTGCTCGCGCAACACTTGCCGCGGAACGAAGCGCGCTTCGGCCGGGCGCGCCGGGTCCAGCCCGTAATCGTGCACACAGCGCCGCCACGAGCGGGCGATGATCGGGTCCCGGTCGCCGGGTAAATGCGGCGCATTGGCCAACGAAAGCACCGCGTCGATATGGCTTACAGGGCCGGACAGCATATTCATGCACTCTCCTCGAAGCACCGGCATCGTCAATGCGAGTGCTTCCGGCATAACGCTTTATTGTTGTTCAATGATTGTCAGGATAAACCATTGCGATGACCTGACCAGCCTAAACTTTGGATGTACGGCCTGGTACTACCGATAGCTCGTTGGCGGTGTAAAACGCTTTACAGCTCTTTACAGGTGTAACGCCGGAAGCGTTTTACAGGTTCATTACAACGGCCTATCACTGGAATATTTTATCGTTTTTAATCAATGGTTTAACGTAATAACACAATACATTTAAAAGTTGGCATGACAACTGCTCGATCTGTTTTGCGGAACAACTCTCGCATAACAAGATCACCGCAGCCTGATTGACATCAGAACTGCTGGTAATAATCAGGAGTCATGTCATGCACAATTCCTTAGGTAGGAGCGACACGCTCAACCGGCGGCGCTTCCTCTCGCTTTCCGGTCAATCCCTCGCCGTCATGGGCCTCGCTCAGCTCATTCCGGTCAACCTGCTCGCCGATGACAAGCTGCCGGACCTCCCCGACGGTCTGCTGCGCATGGGCCGTGACATCTTCCCGCACGATTTCATCAGTGATCGCCATTACATCGAGCCGCTGCTGGGCCTGGTGGACGAACAGCCTGAGCTGGTGGCCAGCGGGCTGGCGCACCTGCAGACGCGTGCCGGTCAGGCGTACGACGCGCGCTTCGAGCAGCTTGGCGAAGCCGACCGGGTCGCCCTGCTGACCGAGATCGAAGCCACGCCCTTCTTCAAGGCGGTGCGCGGCAGCCTGATGTTCGGCCTCTACGACAACAAGACGCTGTTCCCCCTGTTCGGTTACGAAGGCTCCTCCTGGGAGAAAGGCGGCTACGCCCATCGCGGCTTCGACGATATCGACTGGCTCTGAACACACACCCTGCCCGCGCGAGCGGGAACACAACAAAAACAAGATGAGGATTACTCCATGGCAACTTTCGCTCAGGACGACGATGGCGTCGTGGTGATTATCGGCTCCGGTGCCGGCGGCGGGACGATGGCCAACGCGCTGGCCAAACAGAAGATTCGCAGCGTGGTGCTCGAAGCCGGCAAGCGCTTCACCCTCGATGACATCGAGAACGACGAGTGGGCGATGTTCAAGAAGATCTCCTGGCTCGATAAACGCATCGCCGCAGGCGGCTGGCACCTGGCCGAGAACAACCCCAGCCTGCCGGCGTGGATCGTCAAGGCGGTCGGCGGCAGCACGGTGCATTGGGCCGGCATCGCCCTGCGCTTTCGTGATTTCGAATTCAAGATGCGAAGCATCAACGGCGATATCGCAGGCGCCAACCTGCTCGACTGGCCGGTGACGCTGGAAGAGATGGCGCCTTGGTACGAGAAAGCCGAGAAGCACATGGGCGTGACCGGCCCGAGCACCGGCATGGCGTACCACCCGTGGCACAACTCTTTCAAGGTGCTGGCCACCGGCGCCAAGCGGGTCGGCTACAAGGAGATTCTCTCCGGGCCAATGGCGATCAACACCGAGCC
This sequence comes from Stutzerimonas stutzeri, assembly GCF_019090095.1. Lineage (NCBI taxonomy): Bacteria > Pseudomonadati > Pseudomonadota > Gammaproteobacteria > Pseudomonadales > Pseudomonadaceae > Stutzerimonas > Stutzerimonas stutzeri. Next base: position 768,180 of record NZ_JAGQFP010000001.1, read on the forward strand.
CTACGACGACCGCGCCGCCTGCCAGCAGATCGGCTTCTGCATGCAGGGCTGCAAGATGGGCGCGAAGTGGTCGACGCTCTACACCGACATTCCGCGCGCCGAAGCGAGCGGCTACTGCGAAGTGCGCCCGCAATCGATGGTGCTGCGCATCGAACACGACGCCAAGGGCCGCGCCAGTGCGGTGGTCTATGCCGATGCCCAGGGCAACATCCAGCGGCAGAAGGCTCGGGTGGTCTGCGTGGCGGGCAACTCCATCGAGTCGCCGCGTCTGCTGCTCAACTCCGCTTCCTCGATGTTCCCCGACGGGCTGGCCAATTCCTCCGGGCAGGTCGGGCGCAACTACATGACCCACACCACCGCCGGCATCTTCGCGGTGATGCCCAAGCCGGTGCACATGTACCGCGGCACCACCTGTGCCGGGGTCATTTCCGACGAGTCCTACAACGACCCTTCTCGCGGCTTCGTTGGTGGCTATCGGCTGGAAATTCTCGCCCTCGGCCTGCCCTTCCTCTCCGCTTTCCTCGACCCGACACCCAAGGGTTGGGGCCGTCAGTTCAGCTCGCGCATGGAAAAGTACGACCACATGTCCGGCGTCTGGCTATGCGGTGAAGACCTGCCGCTGGAGAGCAACCGCATCACCCTGCATGCCACCGAAAAGGACCAGTACGGCCTGCCCGTACCGGTGGTGACCAAGAGCGACCACCCGATGGACGCCGCGATGCGCAAGCACGGCGTCGCCGCCACCGCCAAGTGCTACGAGGCCGTCGGTGCCACCGATGTGATCGAGCTGCCGCCCTACCCGGCCAGCCACAACATGGGCACCAACCGCATGAGCGCCAAGGCCCGTGACGGCGTGGTGAACAAGTGGGGCCAGAGCCACGACATCCCCAACCTGTTCGTCTCCGACGGCAGCCAGTTCACCACCAGTGGCGGCCAGAACCCCACCCTCACCATCGTCGCGCTGGCCCTGCGCCAGGCCGACCAGATCGGCCGTCTGCTCAACCAGCGTGCGATCTGACTATCAATCAAGGGAGCCCACCCATGACACAGCCCAACGACACGCAGCGCCTGTGGATGTACGAACAGATGCTGACCAGCCGCTACATGGAGGAATCCATCGAGCGCATCTACATGGAAGGCAAGACCCCGGTGTTCAACATGGCCAAGGGCCCGATCCCCGGCGAGATGCACCTTTCCAACGGCCAGGAGCCTTGCGCGGTGGGCGTCTGTGCGCACCTCGAGGCGACGGACATCGTCACTGCCACCCACCGCCCACACCACATCGCCGTGGCCAAGGGTGTGGACCTCAACGAGATGATGGCCGAGATCTTCGGCAAGGCCACCGGCCTGTCCGGCGGCCGCGGCGGCCACATGCACCTGTTCGACGGCCGGGTGAATTTCTCCTGCTCGGGAATCATCGCCGAGGGCATGGGACCGGCAGTCGGCGCGGCGCTGTCGCGGCAGATGCAGGGCAAGCCCGGCGTGGCCGTGTCCTTCATCGGCGAAGGTGCAGCCAACCAGGGCGCCTTCCATGAAACGCTGAACCTGGCCGCGCTGTGGAAGCTGCCGGTGGTGTTCGTCATCGAGGACAACGCCTGGGGCATCTCGGTGGCCAAGGCCAGCGCCACCTGCATCAAGCAGCATCACGTACGCGCCGCGGCCTACGGCATGCCCGGTGTATTCGTCGAGAACAACGACCCGGACGGTGTGTTTCGCGCCGCCGGCGAAGCCATCGAGCGCGCCCGCGCCGGAGGCGGCCCGACCCTGATCGAGATCGAGACCTACCGCCTGGCCGGCCACTTCATGGGCGATGGCGAAACCTACCGCCCCGAAGGCGAGAAGGACGGCCTGATGAAAAAGGACCCGATTCCCGGATACCGCCAGCGCCTGATCGACGAGGGTGTGATGAGCGCGGCGCAGGCCGAGGACATCGAGGCCCGCGCACGCGGCCGCGTTGACGAAGCCATCGCCTTCGCTCGGGAAAGCCCCTACCCGCGCCCGGAAGAAGCGCTGGAAAAGGTGTTCGTGTAAGGCCCATCAACCCTGGGAGTGAGCGAGCTCGCCAGCTCCCACGAAGGCCGTGCGCGGAAAACCGAGACCGTAGGGATGAGCTTGCTCGCGAACGAAGCCCAAGCCAGAACAACAAGAGGAACACCCATGAATAGCCAAGCCACCATGACCGCCGCCGTCTGGCACGGCCGCAAGGATATCCGCCTGGAACAGGTGCCGTTGCCCACGGCGCCGCAACCGGGCTGGGTGCAGATCCGCGTGCATTGGTGCGGGATCTGCGGGTCCGACCTGCACGAATACCTTGCCGGCCCCGTGTTCATCCCGGTGGATGCGCCGCACCCGCTCACCGGCATCAAGGGCCAGTGCATCCTCGGCCACGAGTTCTGCGGCGAGATCGTCGCCACCGGTGACGGTGTCGAGGGCTACGCCCCAGGCGACAAGGTTGCCGCCGATGCCTGCCAGCACTGCGGCCAGTGCCGCTTCTGCAAGACCGGCCAGTACAACCTCTGCGAACAGCTGGCGTTCACCGGGCTGATGAACAACGGCGCCTTCGCCGAGTTCGTCAATGTGCCGGCCGAGTTGCTTTATCGCCTGCCTGACGGCTTTCCGCTGGAGGCCGGCGCGCTGATCGAACCGCTGGCCGTCGGCATGCACGCGGTGAAGAAGGCCGGCAGCCTGCTTGGCGAAACCGTGGTGGTGGTCGGCGCCGGCACCATCGGCCTGTGCACCATCATGTGCGCCAAAGCCGCGGGCGCCGGTCAGGTCATCGCGCTGGAGATGTCCGCCGCGCGCAAGGCCAAGGCACTGGAAGTCGGCGCCAACCGGGTCATCGACCCCAGCGAGTGCGACGCCATCGCCGAGATCAAGGCGCTCACCGGCGGCTACGGTGCCGGCGTCTCCTTCGAATGCATCGGCCACAAGTCCACCGCCAAGCTCGCCATCGACGTGATCCGCAAGGCCGGCCGCTGCGTGATGGTGGGCATCTTCGAGGAACCCTCGGAATTCAACTTCTTCGAGATCGTCGCCACCGAGAAACAGGTGATCGGCTCGCTCGCCTACGCCGGTGAATTCGCCGATGTCATCGCCCTGATCACGGACGGCCGCATGGACGTCACCCCGCTGATCACCGGCCGCATCGGCCTGGACAACATCCTCGAACAGGGCTTCGAGGAGCTGGCCAACCACAAGGACCGCAACGTCAAGATCATCGTCAGTCCCAGCGCGCTGGCCGGCTGAACAGGAGAACCCCATGACTACTGCCACAAGCGAGAAAAAACTCACCGTCGCCCGCGCCATGGCCGCCGCCGTGGCACAGGAGATGCGCCTGGACCCGTCCGTGTTCGTGATGGGCGAGGACATCGGCCAGCTCGGCGGCGTATTCGGCAACACCCGCGGGCTCTACGAGGAATTCGGCAAGGAGCGCATCCGCGACACGCCGATTTCCGAAACCGCCTTCATCGGCGCCGCGGTGGGCGCCGCCTCGGACGGTATGCGGCCGATCGTCGAGCTGATGTTCGTCGACTTCTTCGGCGTCTGCATGGACGCCATCTACAACCTGATGGCCAAGAACACCTACTTCTCCGGCGGCAAGGTGCCGGTGCCCATGGTGCTGATGGCCTCCACCGGCGCCGGCTACTCGGACGCCGGCCAACATTCGCAGTGCCTGTACGGCACCTTCGCCCACCTGCCGGGCATGAAGGTGGTGGTGCCGAGCAACGCCTATGACGCCAAGGGCCTGATGACCGCGGCGATTCGCGACGACAACCCGGTGGTCTACCTCTTCCACAAGGCATTACAGGGCATGGGCTGGCTGGGCACCGAGAAAGGCGCCACGGTGCCGGTGCCGGAAGAGCCCTACGTCATCGAGATCGGCAAGGCCAACACCGTGCGCGAAGGCCGCGACGTCAGCCTGGTCAGCCTCGGCGCCGGTGTGCATCACGCCTTGCGCGCCGCCGCGCAGCTGGAGAAGGACGGTGTCAGCGCCGAGGTCATCGACCTGCGCAGCCTGGTGCCACTGGACCGCGAGCACGTCATCGCCTCGGTGAAAAAAACCGGCCGGCTGATCGTGATCGACGAGGACTACCACAGCTTCGGCGTCAGCGGCGAAATCATCGCCAGTGTGGTCGAGCACGACATCGGCATGCTCAAGGCCCGTCCGCAGCGGGTGGCCTTCCCAGACATCCCCATCCCCTTCACCCCGGTCATGGAGCAATGGGCCCTGCCCAACGCCGACAAGATCGTGGCCGCCTATCACGCCATGCATAAGGAATGACAGCTATGAGTACCCCCATCGTAATTGCAGACGACCTCTGGGAAGGCGACGCCGAAGCGGTGATCACCTCCTGGCTGGTCAGTGACGGTGCCGAAGTGGCCGCCGGTGACCTGGTCGCCGAGGTCATGTCGGAAAAGGCCCAGTTCGAGATCGAGGCACCAACCGCCGGTGTCCTGAAGATCCTCGAAGAAGAAGACGCGGTGATCGCCAAGGGCGCGGTCATCGGCCAGGTGCAATAGCCATGACTCAACTGGAGAATCTGCCCGAGCGCGCGCCCGAACGGGTACCGCTCAAAGGCATGCGCAAGATGATCGCGGCGAAGATGCACGAAAGCCTGCAGACCACCGCGCAGCTCACTCACCACAGCGAATGCCGACTGGATGCGCTGAAGACCCGTCGCGCCGAGCTGAAGGCCGCGGGCAGTGCGGTGTCCGTGCAGGACCTGTTGCTGCTCAAGGTGATCGAGACGCTCAAGGCCCATCCCGGCCTCAATGCCACGCTGGAGGACGAGGTGATCCACCAGCACACGGCCGTGCACCTGGGCCTCGCCATCCCGCTGCCGGGCGATCTGCTGGTGGCCCCGGCGCTGTTCGACGCCGACCGGCTGGATGGCGAAGACCTGTCCCGGGCGCGCAAAGCGCTGGTGGACAAGGCCCAGGCTGGCAAGCTGTCGGTCAAGGAGCTGACCGGCGCCACCTTCACCGTCTCCAACCTGGGGCTGTCGCGGGTGCACCACTTCACGCCGATCCTCAACCCACCGCAGGTGGCGATCCTCGGCGTTGGCGGCATTCAGCGGCGGCTGGAACTCGGGCCCAGCGGCGAGCTGGCGGAGGTCGAGTGGATGGGCCTGTCCTTGACCTTCGACCATCGCGCTGTCAACGGCTCACCCGCGGCGGAGTTTCTCGACGACCTGTGTCGGCGCATCGAGGAGCACGCGGCATGAACGGCATCGCCCGGTTCAGTGTGGGCGCCGGCCTGAACGCCGAGCGGGCCTTGCTGCAGCGCGTCTGCGACGGGCTGTTCGACTGCCAGCTGCTGCTCTGGCGGCCGACCGGCCAAGCGCTGGTGATGCCCAGCAGTTTCGAACGCCGGCCCGGTTTCGCCTTGGCGAGCCAACGCTGCGCGGCGCAGGGTTGGCCGATCCTGCTGCGCGATACCGGCGGCGAGCCGGTGCCGCAGTCCTCGGCGGTGCTGAACATCGCCTTGGCCTGTGCCCTGCCGGCCAACGACGAGCCCGGTAACCGCATCGACATCGCCTATGAGCGGCTGCTCGAACCCCTCGCGCTGTGGCTGGCGGAACACGATCTTGCGGCGGGTGTGGGCGCGGTGCCAGGCGCCTTCTGCGACGGCCGCTTCAACCTCACCCTGGAGGGCCGCAAGGTCGCCGGAACCGCACAGCGCTGGCGGCGCAGCCGCGATGGACGCCCCGTGGTATTGGCTCACGCCGCGGTGCTGATCGACGACTGGCGCGACGCCATGGTCGACGTGGTGAACCGCTTCTACCACGCCTGCGCCAACGACCAGCGCTGCCAGGCCGAAAGCCACCTGGCGCTCGGCGAGCGGCTGGCCGATGCCTGGACGGCTGCCAACGCCCTACCCGAACGCTATCGAAAAGTGCTGGGTTGGCAAGGCCTGAACATCGGCGCCGCAACCGGCCTCTGCCCATCGCAAAACCAGATCGCCGGGCAGCGCTCCCCCTTGCTCTGAAAAAACAAAAACACCACGGGTCCGCCCGTCAGCCATGCAACGGAGGAAACACCATGAACCACCCTACCCCCACCCCGCCCAAAGGCAGCCTGCCCGGCCAGCGCGGCATCCAGCATTTCGGCCTGACCGTGCCGAACCTCGAGCAAGCCGTGAGCTTCTTCTGCGAGGTGCTGGGCTGCGAGCCGTTCTTCGAGCTCGGCACCTTCGCCTTCGACGATGACTGGATGAACGAGCACCTCAACGTCCATCCGCGCGCGGTGATCAGGAACTTTCAGATGCTGCGCTGCGGCAACGGCACCAACCTGGAGGTCTTCGAGTATTCAGCGCCCGACCAGGCCGGCACGCCACCAAAGAACAGCGACATCGGCGGCCATCACCTGGCCTTCTATGTCGATGACATGGATGCCGCGGTGGCCTTCCTGCGTGAACGCGGCATCCGCGTGCTTGGCGAACCCTCGACCTTCATCGAAGGGCCGGGCAAGGGCCTGACCTGGGTCTACTTCCTCGCGCCGTGGGGGCTGCAATTGGAGTTGGTCAGCTTCCCCGAGGGCATGGAGTACGAATCCGGCGTGACCCGCTTGCTCTGGGACCCGCGCTTTCCCGCACGCTGAACCGAGCTTGTACAGCACTGTACGCACAGGCGTTGGCATGGAGTGTCACGCAGCAGGGTCGCAACACCGCCAATGCTGGTAACGAAAGCGCAACGAAGCTGGACCTGTAGTTATAAATATTTAAATAACAACCCTGAAAAGCAGTGATACACGCGCGTCATGTTGCTCGCTATTAGAGGGCGCAACACCGGAAGTCGTTTTTTCAAAGAAAACAAATATTAAAAGAGCCTTACCGGCAATGCTCGCTTGAGGCATGCCTGAAGCGAGAACAAACCCTAAACAAGGAAATAATAAAAATGAACTTAAAACAGTCAAACCTAAGGGTTCAAATGGTCATGGCGGCCTCGCTTTTTGCGATTACGCCACTGCATGCATCAGACAGAATCATCACGGATAAGGAATTGTCTGATGAATCCAATACTGCTGATTGGCTGGCTTACGGACGAACACACTCCGAACAGCGATTCAGCCCTCTTGAAGATATAAATGTAGACAACGTCGGCGGGTTGAAGCCTGAATGGTATGCACCATTGCCGGATCGATCCGATATCGTCGGAACACCGTTGGTTGTCGATGGTGTCATGTATTACGTCGGTGAAATGAACAAGACGCGTGCGTTCGATGCACGCACGGGCAAGATGCTTTGGGAATACGATCCGCAAGTTTCCAAAGAAATTCTCGACAACAACATGAAGAAGGTCTTCTGGAAGCATAACCGCGGACTTTCGACCTATGGCGACAAACTATTCATCGCCACCTGGGATGGCCGCCTGATAGCGATCAACAGAAAAGACGGCAAGGAAGTCTGGCAGACCCGAACATTTGACCACGACCAGCCATTGAATATTACCGGCCATCCCAAGGCCTTCGACGGCAAAGTATTTGTTGGTAACGGCGGAACAGAGCTTGGCCCGATGCGCGGTTATGTGACCGCCTATGATGCCGAAACCGGCAAACAGATCTGGCGTTTCTATATCGTGCCTGGCAACCCTGCCGATGGGTTCGAGGACGCCGCTCAGGAAATGGCGGCCAAAACCTGGAGTGGCCGGTGGTGGGAAAACGGCGGCGGCGGTAATGCCTGGCATGGCTGGACGTACGATGCGAAATACAACCAGCTCATCTTTGGCACAGGTAACGGTGGCCCATGGAACATCAAGGTACGTAGCCCGGAGGGCGGCGATAACCTGTTCCTGTGCTCTCTCGTAGCAGTAGATGCGGATACAGGCGAGTACAAATGGCACGTCCAAACGGCCCCCGGTGACACCTGGGACTACAACTCGAACATGGACATCGTGCTGGCCGACCTGAATATCGATGGCAAGGATGTCGATGCGCTCTTGCACGCACCAAAAAACGGATTCTTCTATACGATCGACCGCTCGAACGGCAAGGTACTGTCGGCTGAAAAATTTGCTGATGCCAACTGGTCACCCAAGTACGACCTGAAAGAACAGCGCCATATTGTTGCGGAAGACGCCAGATATCCCGATGGCGAGAAGAATATCTACCCTTCGGCATTCGGCGCTCACTCGTGGCACGCGATGTCCTATAACCCCGAGTTGAATCTTGCGTTTATCCCCACCAACCATCTGGGCAATACCTTCAAGGACGATGGCAAGAACACGAAGCCCGGGCACAAGATGGCGAGCCACAAACTCTATCTGGGCCTGACCGGATGGGAGTTGACCAAAGATCCGCATGAATCGCGCGGCTCCTTGCAGGCCTGGGATCCGGTCAAGAACAAACGTGTATGGCAAGTCAACCAGAAGAGCCCATGGGGTGGCGGAACCCTGACCACCGCCGGCAACCTGGTTTTCCAAGGCCAGCCTGACGGCCTGTTCAAGGCCTACGATGCGCGTACCGGCGACGAGCTCTGGTCCTATGACGTAGGCCTTGGCATTTCCGCGCCACCGATTACCTACAAACTGGATGGCAAGCAGATGGTTTCCCTGCTGGTCGGCCCGGGTGGGGCCCTGGCCTCCAACTTCGGCGGCAACGGCGAGCTGGGTTTCGAAAGCCATGGCTGGAAATACGGTGTGCACGAGCGCCGCATCATGACCTTCTCACTCGACGGAAAAGCGGTCGTTCCCAAACAGCCTGCACCGCAGCTGGCCAAGCCAATCATCGACGAGAAGTTCAAGGTCGACGCCAAGAAAGCGGAAGCCGGTGCCGGTGCTTTTGCGGAAAACCTCTGTGTTGGCTGCCATGGCGCCGGAGCGGTCGCGGGGATGAAAGCGCCCGATCTGCGGGAGTCGCCAATCCTGCTCTCTGGCAACGAAAAAGCCTTTGAGCATGTGGTGCGCGGGGGCGCGCTGTTAGCCAACGGCATGCCCAAGTTCCCGGATTTGACGGATGCCGAGCTGGAAAGCATTCGTCACTTCGTTCGCCGGCAAGCGCACGACGGCGTGAAGTCGGGCGGAGGGCATTAGTCCTTCAACGCTAGACAAGCCCGAATCCAAGTGAAGGAACGAGCGTGCCACAGCGCTCATTCGCGACCGGTTCGGGCTTTCAACACACCGACAACGCAGCCACCGTTACCGAGCCACAGGTAATGAACCATGAGCACAAGCGCTTGCGAATACCCTTCATGCCATAGGCCTTCCACCTAACGATATTCGCGGCGCTCCGCATCGTCACATCCGAAGGATCAGAACAATGACAACAAGCCTGAGCTTCGGCAGCGGCATTCTCGCCGCCTGCCTGATCACTTCTGCCCACGCGGCCGAGTATTCGCCCGACCAGTTTCTGTTCGGCGACTGGAACGGCAGCCGCACCCGCCTGCATGAGGCCGGCGTCGACCTGCAGATCACCTACGTCAACGAGCTGGCCTGGAATACCCAGGGCGGCAATGACCGCACCGGCGCCTACGCCGACCAACTGATGTTCGACGCCGTGCTGGACCTGGACAAACTGCTGGGCTGGGCCGGCGCCGGCTTTCATTTCACGGTAGTCAACCGCAACGGCGAGAACCTCAACGGCGAGGCGGACCTCGGCGTGCTGCTGCAGCCGCAGGAAATCTACGGCTATGGCAGCACCACCCGGCTGGTGCAGTTCTATTACCAACAGGCGCTTCTCGATGACCGCCTGCTGCTCAAGCTTGGTCGCCTGCCCATGAGCGGCGAGATCTATCCCTTCGCCTGTCCATTCCAGAACCTCGGCTTCTGCGGCACGGTGCCCGGCTACATCACGCCGAACTGGTACACCTGGCCAATCAGCCAATGGGGCGCCACCGCGCGTTACCAGCTGGACGAAGAGTGGTCGCTGCAGACTGCGCTTTATCAGGTCAACCCGCGTTTCACCGAGCGCGAGCAGGGTCTGAACTTCGGCAGCCCGTCGGGCACCACCGGCTACCACGCGGTGGCGGAACTGGGCTGGACGCCGACCTTCTCCGGCCAACCTGGAGCCTATCGCCTGGGCCTCTGGCGCAACACCGGCGACTTCGAGGATGTCTACCATGACGCGGCCGGTCGGCCGATGGCGCTATCCGGCGCGCCAGCCGCCGAACACGACAAGGCTACTGGCGGCTACCTGATGGCCGAACAACAGCTTTGGCAGAGCGCTGCGTTGCCGGCGCGACGGCTGAAGCTGTTCGCCAATCTGATCCAGTCCGACCCGGACGTGACCTACATCGAGCGGATCTGGCAAGTTGGTGGCATCCTCTCCGCGCCATTCGCCTCGCGCCCCAATGACGAGATCGGGCTGGGTCTCGGCCGCCTGGAAATCAATGACGATGCCCGCAAGCACCTGCACAAACAAGGCGAGCCCGTGCCGGATGTGGAATACCCCGCTGAGCTCTACTACCGCGTCGCCCTGACGCCGGCCGTCTCGCTGACGCCGAACGTCCAGTACTTCCACCGCCCCGGCGGCTTCGACAGTGCGCAAGATGTGGTGGTTGTGGGGCTGAAGACGGTGGTCAGCTTCTGATAATGCTGCTGCCGCTAACCAGACCTAGGGGCCAATCCCGAACGTGTTCCAGTATTCCGCGCCCGACCAAGCCAGCATGCCGATGTCGATGACAGGGATGCCGCGGTAGTCTTCCTGCGTGAACGTGGCATCCGCGTGCTCGGCAAGCCTCGACCTTCACCGAAGGGCCGGCATTTCCCACACGCCGATTCAAGGTCACAGCCCTGGCATGCCAGGGCCTTGGCCGGAGGCGACACACCGGAGCGGACGAACGTAGGCGGCCGTTGTGCATAAGCCTTCCAAATGACACGAATAGCCTCGTCGGTCTGAACGATTTTCGACCAGTCTGAGCGCAGGCCCGATAACAGCGACCTCGAGCGACGCTTGTACGACGATATCCACGTGGTTATCCACAGTTTCTGTGGATTAAGCCTTTATCTCGATGTGTATAAGACTGCGCCCGCGCGGAAAACCAGCGCGAGACGAACGAGGCCTCCTAGCCAACGGGCCAGCTAACGCGATACGAGGTCGCGCCGGATGGCTGCCGCAGAACAGGACCGAGCGCAATTGGCACCAGAAGGATTAAGCCCTCTGCCTGCCGCGTAACGCCATGTGCTGCCCCTCCCCTTTTGCCTCGTCGCGGCGCATCGGCACTGCCCTGCATCCGCCCTGTTCACCGGCTACGCTAATGGTCGCTTGCCGCAACGCTGTTCAGTTCAGCGACGCGCGCAACGGCATGCGCAGCCACCTCCGTAGGAACAAGCGAAGGCGCCCGCAGACGAGGTATAGCGCCAGCACCATACCGCCCAGCAACCCATCGCCGACGACCGTCAACCATGAATAAAACCGAACGAGAAGCCTTGCTCCACCTGTTGAAAGATCGCTTCGAGCAGCATGCTCATCGGCATGAAGGCCTTGAATGGAGCGATGTGCTGGCGAGGCTGGAACGCAACGCCAGCGCACTAAACGCCCTGCACGCGATGGAGCGCAGCGGAGGAGAACCCGACGTGATAGCGCACGATCCAGAGACGGGACAATTCACCTTCTGCGATTGCTCCAGGGAGAGCCCATCAGGCCGCCGAAGCCTGTGTTACGACGATCAGGCGCTGAACGACCGAAAGGAGAACAAGCCACTGGCCAGTGCGGTTGCAATGGCTCATGAGATGGGTATCGAACTGCTGACCGAACAGCAGTACCGGACGCTGCAGACACTCGGCGAGTTCGATAGCAAAACGTCCAGCTGGGTCAGCACACCGTCGGACGTTCGGGCGCTGGGTGGGGCACTCTTTTGCGACCGTCGCTACGGCAAGGTGTTCACCTATCACAACGGGGCACAGTCGTATTACGCCGCCAGAGGCTTTCGCGGCTCGCTGCGTGTGTGAACCTAGACGTACACGGCCTATAAGTAGGTAAACAGATTCTGACGCACGCCGGCACTCGAGGGCGCGACGGCGCGACGGCGCGAAAGAACAGGTTTGGCCCGGGACAGGAATTATTGTATACATTGTCTTCAGAAAGATGTTCAATGTGTATACAAAACCTGCTCCTTCCCCAGCCTGCGGCCTCGCCAGCAGGTACCAACAACCATGACGGGAGTTTTATGGCAAACACCAAATATTATGCCCCCACTGGCGGGCATCCAGCCCAGACCGAGCTGCTGACCGATCGCGCGATGTTCACCGAGGCCTACGCCATCATCCCGAAGGGCGTGATGCGTGACATCGTCACGAGCCATCTGCCGTTCTGGGACAACATGCGCATGTGGGTACTGTCCCGTCCGCTGTCCGGCTTTGCCGAAACCTTCTCCCAATACATCGTCGAATTGGCTGAAGGCGGTGGCAGCGACCGTCCTGAGCAGGATCCGAATGCCGAAGGCGTGCTGTTCGTGGTCGACGGCGAATTCACACTGACGCTCGAAGGCACCACGCACGCGATGCGTCCGGGCAGCTATGCGTTCATTCCGCCAGCGTCCAACTGGTCGCTGCGCAACACCAATGCCGCTCCGGCGCGCTTCCATTGGGTGCGCAAGTACTACCAGGCAGTCGACGGCCTGGCGCGTCCGGAAGCTTTCGTCGCCAATGAGCAGGACATCGAACCGATCCCGATGCCGGGTACCGACGGCAAGTGGGTCACGACCCGTTTCGTCGACATGAGTGACATGCGCCACGACATGCACGTGAATATCGTGACCTTCGAACCCGGTGCCGTCATTCCCTTCGCGGAAACCCACGTGATGGAGCACGGCCTGTATGTGCTCGAAGGCAAGGCCGTTTACCGCCTGAACCAGGACTGGGTCGAAGTGGAGGCCGGCGACTACATGTGGCTGCGCGCGTTCTGCCCGCAGGCCTGCTATTCAGGCGGCCCCGGCAAGTTCCGCTACCTGCTGTACAAGGATGTGAACCGTCACATGGACCTGGGCAAGTACAACCACCGCCTCTGACCGCTCCCCAGCGCCGTCCAGACGCCCTCCTCGCCCCCGTGGCCTGGAGGGCGTTTTCGTTTCCTCGTGATCGTCCCTGGCCGCTCCCAGGCAGCACCGTCACCCCAAGCCGCTCGACGCATCGAACGACTGTCGTGCAGTGGACGAACCGTTGATCAGGGGAGCCTCAAGCGCGCCAGACGATCGCCGATACAGCGCGATCGCCAAGCCCGCTGATGGGCAGGCTGTCCACAGGTTCCGAAAAGATGTCAGTTCTGAGCACCATTAAGGCCCGTTACACCCTCACCTTCGTCGGCTTCGTTCTGCTGGTGATGCTTCTCACGATGCTGGGCATCAAGCGGTTCGTCACCCCGCAGCTCATCGCAGCCGGTGAAACCATCGTGCTGTCGCAGGTCGCTGAAATCGGCGAGCACATCGGCGTCGAGCTGGCGCGGGTCGAAGCCCAGGCACGCAGCATCACCCAGACCGTACCCATGCTGGAAAGCGATGAGATCGATCGGGTGTTGCCCGGTCTGGTCGATCAGTACGGCGATGCGAAGGTATTCGGCGGCGGAATCTGGCCGCTGCCCAATCTGCGCACGCCGGGACGTGCGAAGCACAGCACCTTCTACCATCGCGACGCGACAGGAAAGCTGATCGTCAATACGCATTGGAACTCGGCTGAGTCGAAGAATTACTTCGACGAGCCCTGGCATCGCGGCGGCATGCAGGCGCCTCGTGGCAAATGCGTCTGGGCTGCGGCATACAAGGACGACGCCAGCGCCGAGCCGCGCACCAACTGCGCCATGACCATCTACAAGGATGGTTCGGCCTGGGGTGTCTCGACGATCGACCTGACCCTTGGTTTCTTCAACCGCCTGGTTGCGGAAAAGCAGAAACAGATCAACGGCGAGGTGATGATCGTCGAAGCGGACGGCAAGATCCTCAGCAACCAGCCGCAACTCAGCGCTGACATGGTGTTGCGTAACGTATCGGAGCTGTCCAGCCAATCGCCCTTCATCGCTACGGTGCAGAAGGCGCTGGCCGAGAAGCCGCAGCAACTGCATCGCGGGTCCTACAGCAGGAACGGCGAAGACTTCAGCTTCTTCCTGACCCCTATCGAAGGAACCCCATGGTGGCTCGCCGCGGCGCTGCCTACTGCCCAGCTCGAGGCCCGCAGCGATGCCATGCTCAAGACGCTCGCTTCGCTGCAGATCCCCATGGTCCTGATTCTTCTGGCTTTGATGATCGTCGCGCTGAACCAGCTGATGAAGCGCCTGGACGTGCTGCGATCGAACATCGACGCGTTGTCGGCGGGCGACGCCGATTTGACCAAGCGAATCGACATCAAGGGCGAAGACGAAGTCGATCGGGTGGGCCGCTCGGTGAACGGATTCATTGGTTACCTGCAGACCATGATGATTGACGTAAGCGACGCCACTACCCAGATCCAGGCCGAAATCGGGCAGCTCAAGCAGCTCTCGCGCACGACCAACGAGGCCTTGGCCAGACACGCATCGGAAACCGATCAGGCTGTCACCGCGATCAACGAGATGAGCTCGACCGCTGAGTCCGTTGCGCAAAGTGCCAGCGATACCGCCACGTTCACGCAAACCGCCAACCACAACGCCAACGCCTCGAAGCGGGTCGTTGACGATGCCTCCAGCAGCGTGCGCGCCCTGGTCAGCGAGGTGGAAGGCGCGACGGCCAAAGTGCAGGCGATGGAGGTTGATGCTCAACGGATCAACGACGTACTCGGCGTCATTGGCGACATTGCCGGACAGACCAATCTGCTGGCCTTGAACGCGGCCATCGAGGCGGCACGTGCCGGCGAGCAAGGGCGCGGCTTCGCGGTGGTCGCCGATGAGGTCAGGGCGCTCGCCGCACGTACCCAACAGAGCACCTCGGAGATCAACGAGACGCTGCAACGCTTGCAGCAGGCCGTCGGCTCGGCGGTCCAGGCCATGGAACAGACCAAGATCAGTTGCCAAACCACGGCGGACAAGACCGCCCAGGTCACTGTCGGCCTGGATGAAATGGCCGACTCGGTGGTTCATATCAACGACCTGAGCACCCAGATCGCCACCGCGGCAGAAGAACAGAGCGCCGTCGCCGAGGAGATCAACCGGAACATGGTCGCGGTGCGACATGTCGTCGACGAGCTGGTTGAAAGCGGGGTGAGTGTGGACCGCAGCACCGAGTCGCTGCTCACCAGCAACGGGCGCCTGTCCGCCGTCGTGAGCCGCTTCAAGGTGCGCTGATATCGGCACGGATCAGCAGAAAAGGCCCCTCGGGGCCTTTTTTGTTGCCAGGCAAACCCTGCGTGTCGTGCAGCCATTCTGCTCATGGTGTTTTGTGCTTGGGATGTCGATTCGGCGCGCTGCCGTTCGATTAATCAGGCAACCCACGACAATCGCCTGAAATCACTGGAGCCGAACATGTTGAAACTATATGGAACGCCGCCAACCCGAGCCCTGCGCGTCATCTGGCTGCTCAACGAACTGGGTCTGGAATATGAGATGGTCCCGGTAGACCTGTTACGCGGTGAGCAGCGGGAACGCGACTTTCTCGCCCTCAACCCCGCGGCCAAGGTCCCGGTGCTGGTCGACGGCGATCGGGTCATAACCGAATCGGCAGCGATTCAGCTCTATCTCGCCGAGAAGAATCCTCAAGCGGGGTACATACCAGAGACGGTCGAGGATCGAGCCCAGATGTATCGCTGGATTTTCTTTCTGGTGACCGAGATCGAGCAACCGCTCTGGCGTATCGCGCGGCATACGTTCATCTATCCGGAAAACCAGCGAATACCACAGGATGTGGAACTGGCGCGGCAGGAATGCATGGACATGCTGGCCGTGCTGGAGCGACATATGGAGGAACGCGAGTTCCTGGTGGGCGATCGGATCAGCGTGGCCGACTTCAACGCGGCGTATACGCTGGACTGGGCCGACGAAGAAAAGCTGCTCGAGAACACACCGAGGTTGAGCGGCTACTTGAAGGCCATGTACGACCGTCCCGCGGCTCCGCCAACCATTGCCCAAGCGTTTGCAGCTACCGGCAACTAGGCCGTCGACGCGACGCGGTTGGACTCGATGAGTGCAACGAGCCGCGCGGCTGCAGGGGTATCGCTAGCCAGCGCGGGCCAGGTGCGCTGGGAGCTGGGCCTGCCTGGCAGGTCCAGCCACAGCGTTCAGCCTTTCGGCTGCATGACGGGCAGTCGAATCAAACGATCACGACGTCGGCGGGGACGGCTGCCAGCGACGGAACAGTACGCTGGCATTGACGCCGCCAAATCCGAAGCCGTTCGACAGCGCGTATTCGATGGGCATTTTCCTGGCCGTCAAGCCAACCAGATCGAGTCCCGCAGCATCCTCGTCGGGCTCGGTCAGGTTCAGCGTGGGCGGGACGATCTGATCACGAAGCGCAAGCACCGTGAAGATGGCTTCGATGCCGCCCGCGGCGCCCAACAGATGCCCTGTGCTGGACTTCGTCGAGGTGATTGCCGCCCCCGACCCCGTGCCGAACAGGGATCGAATGGCAGCCAGTTCACCCCGGTCACCGACCTGGGTGGACGTCGCATGCGCGTTGATGTGATCAACGTCGCTCGGCGCCACCCCTGCCTGTTGCAGCGCCAGCTCCATGGCTCGACGCGCACCGCTGCCATCGGCCGGGCCAGCGGTCAGGTGGTACGCATCGGCGCTGGTGCCGTAGCCGACCAGTTCGGCCAGGGGCTGGGCGCCGCGCGCCAGGGCGTGGTCCAGCGATTCGATTACCAGCAGGCCGGCGCCTTCGGCCATGACAAAGCCTTCGCGGTTGCGATCGAACGGGCGGGACGCCTCCTGCGGGCGATCGTTGAGTCCGGTCGCCAAGGCGCGCGCTGCCGCGAAACTGCCCAGGGTGACGCGATGGATGGCGGCCTCGGTCCCGCCACAGACAGCGATATCCGCCTCGCCGCTGCGAATCAGACGTGCCGCGTCCCCGATGGCTTGTACCCCAGCAGCGCAAGCGGTGACTGGTGCGCCGAGTGGCCCCCTGAAGCCGTGCTGGATGGAAACGTGCCCAGCCGCCATGTTGGCGAGGAACGACGGCACGGTGAATGGCGAGAGCCGACGCGGACCGCGTTGGTCGGTGGTGCGCACGGCCTCGGTGATCGCGTCGAACCCTCCGACGCCCGAGGCAATGAGCGTGGCGGTGCGTTGCCGGGCGGCTTCGTTGGCCGGCTGCCACTTGGCTTGGGCCAGGGCTTCCTTGGCCGCGACGAGCGCAAACTCGATGAAGCGGTCCATCTTCTTGCGATCCTTGGCGGGGACATGCCGGTCCGGGTCGTAGCCCGCCTCGCTGTCCTCGGCTACGCTCGGTACGCGTCCCGCGATGGCGCAACCGGTACCGGCTGTCACCTTGTCAGGCAGCACTCGGATACCCGACTCACCAGCAAGCAGGCGCGACCAGACGATCTCCGCGCCGCAGCCCAGCGGACCCACGATCCCGACGCCCGTCACGACGATACGAACAGCATGTTGATTGATCATTTTATTCCTTAGGGTCAAAGGCCAGCCTTACACCACGAACGGCTGGATCAGCCGACCGCACTGAACTCGTGTCAGGCGTCCGGCGTAAGAATCAGGCAACTGGTCGAGCCGATGGCATAGAGACGGTCTTCCACATCGTAAAGACGCCCTTCGGCCACAGCGGTCGATCGACCGACATGGATCACCCGTCCCTCGGCACGTACCGGCCCGACGCCGGCGCGTAACGCGCGCACGTAGCTGATACGCAGGTCAGTAGTCGTGTATCCCTGCCCCGTTGCCAGCCGGGTGTGCACCGCGCAGCCCATGCAGGAATCCAGCAACGTGGCTGCGTAACCACCGTGCACGCTTCCCAGCGGGTTGTAGTGGCGCTCGCTCGGTGTGCCCTGGAAGACGAAATAACCAGGCGCCCATTCCACCGGCACGAAGCCCATCAGCTCGCCCATGGGAGGGCTTGGCAGTTCGCCCCGGCCGATCGCGTCGAAGAATTCCTGGGCAGACATCGCTGTCACGGTGGCGAGCGGAACGCTACCGATCGGCCCCAGCCGGGCTCGCATGGTTTCTTCCGCGTTCAGCCATTCGGCCAAACGCTGTTCTCGTTCTGCATAGTTCATGGGCCTTCCTCGGCGATCTCGCGCTTGCACACGCATTGAATGACACGCGACATATAAAGCATATGATGGTCATCATGTAAAGAGCGCAACGAGTGTCTGAAAGGTCCGAGTACTGATCGCATTCGCTATAAGGCGCGTGCCACCTGGGTGACGCTGCCACTCGTGCTGCCGAGTCCGCTATTCACCGTTCTGCAAGCTGCGCGCGGTAGCGAACTGCTCAGCGGTTGGCAAGGCTGGCCAAGCGCAGGCTTGGTAGTGGAGTTCAAGCGGGTTGATCCACATCCAGTGCAATCACTGACCGGAGCTTGGTCTGCCCGATACGCGAGCCGCCCTGTCCGGCGGCAGGCCTTAGGCGATATGTGCGCATTGCCATTGGTGCAGCCGTTGCCGCTGGATGCGCGAGGCAAAGCGATGGTGCCTGGCGTGGCTAGGATTCGGGCAGATTCGCGCCGGTGTGCTTCAGCAAACTAGCGCGGGTTTCGTCGAGCAGCTGATCGGCCAGTTGCGGGTCCGTGACGCTACGCGACAGCATCAAGGCGCCGACCATTGCGCTGAGCACCATGGCGGCATCCTGACGCTCATCAAGATGCGCGCCCAGCTGGTCCAGCCGCCTGCGCACCCCCTCGTCAGTGACCGCGCTGGCTTGCCCACGCTGGCCCAACTCTGCAGACACCGTCGGCAACGGGCAGCCCTTCGCCGGCTCGGCACGGTGCCCCTTGGACAGGTACAAGGCGATGAACGACGCCAAGGGCTGGTCACCAGACAGGCTGCCGACAGTGACCTCGTCGAGCTCGCTCAGGCTATGACGCAGCGCCTCCTCGACCAGTTCGTCCTTGGATTTGAAGTGCGCGTAGAAGCCACCATGGGTCAGGTCCAACGCCTTCATGAGGGCCTGCAGCCCGGTCGCGCTCACCCCGTCACGGCGAAAACGCCGCGCGGCCTCTTCGACGATGCGTTGGCGAGTCTTGGCCTTGTGATCTTCCGAATAACGCATGGGCGCCTCCACCGTTCATATGCCGTCCATCATGCTACGCAATCGGCGGCCGCTTACGTGAAAAGTTTTCTGCGCTGTACAGGCTGGCGGTAACCAGGCGACTCGCGCTCGGCAGGCGTCGTAGCTGGAGCACACGTACGGCAAGGCACCGCTGGCGCAGGTCGGTGACCGATTGGCACAACATCATATTGCTATTAGCCACGCAGCCTGCCATAAAGCAGCACTTTTCATCATTACAAGGACGTACCGATGCGATTGCTGCGACGTGCGCTGTTCGGATTGTTGTCGATCGCCGTGCTTGTTGCCGGCGTGGGGCTGTACTTCGTGGCCAATCCGAACCTGCCGGATTACGAGCCGCCCTCGGCGCTTGTCTATCTCGATCAGTGGAGCGAGGCCGACCGCCAAACGTTCTACTTCACCCCGCAGGGCACACAGGTCAAGGGCCTCGAGTACGACTGGTTCAAGGCGCTGGAACTGCCGTTCAGCCGGGACAAGTTCGCGGCGCCGGGCTACCTGGCCCGCTTCGGATTTCTGGTCGACCCGAAGCAGCAACCCACCCCCGCCAACCCGGCGAATCTGCCGGTCGGCTTTGCCCGCCATGAGGATGATGAAACCGGGCGCGCCTACCTCGATGTGACGTGCGCTGCCTGCCACACCGGAGAGCTGCGCTACAACGGGCAGGCCATCCGCATCGACGGCGGCGCGGCGATGCATTCGCTGGCCTCCACTGTGCCCACGTTGCGCGGCGGTGCTTTCGGGCAGGCGCTCGGCATGAGCATGGCGTTCACCTACTACAACCCCATCAAGTTCCGACGCTTCGCGAACGAGGTGCTGGGCGATGGCGAACACGACCATCAGCAACTGCGCCGAGACTTCAAGCAAGTGCTCGACCGGCTGCTCGGCACCGCACTCAACGACTGGCACCGCGGCCTCTATCCCACCGAGGAAGGCTTTGGTCGAACCGATGCCTTTGGGCGTATTGCCAATACCGCCTTCGGCGATGCGATCGACCCGTCCAACTACCGTATCGCCAACGCGCCCGTGAGCTATCCACAGCTGTGGGACATCTGGAAGTTCGACTGGGTGCAGTGGAACGGCTCGGCAATGCAACCAATGGCCCGCAACATCGGCGAGGCACTGGGCGTCGGGGCGCGGCTGCAGCTGTTACGTGAGAATGGCCAACCGATTCCGGAAGCCGAGCGCTATGCCTCCGGCGTTCGCGTCCGTGATCTGCACACCCTGGAGACCACCCTCGCCCGCCTCACCCCGCCGCGCTGGCCGGAGGACATCCTGGGCAAGATCGATCTGCAGCAGGCAAGCCTGGGGCGCACGCTCTACCGGGAGAATTGCGCGGGGTGCCATGACCCCAAGCCCAAGCCGGTCGACAAGCGCTTCGCGCCCGATCGGGACCCGGAATGGCGCATGCGAGTGATTCCAACGGCGTTTGTCGGAACGGATCCAACCGCGGCCGACAACATTGCCGATCACCGTTTCGACCTTTCACGGCTCGGCTGGACGCCAGAGGAACTGGCGCGGCTGGACGTACGCCTCTACGGCGAGCCCGCTGGCACGTTGGATCTCGGTAGCGTCTCCAGCGCGAAGGGCCTGGCGTATATCACCGCCTACGTCGAAAACCGTGCCTACCAGGATGCGGGCATCACCGCCCAGGAGCGCGCTGAGTTCGACGGTTTTGCCCTGCCGATCGGGGTGCAGGAGCTGCGCGGATACAAGGCGCGACCGCTCGACGGCATCTGGGCGACGCCCCCCTTCTTGCATAACGGCTCGGTACCGACCCTGTTCCAGCTGCTGTCGCCGCTGGCCGAACGCCAGAAGCGCTTCTGGGTAGGCAATCGCGAATACGACCCGCGCCAGGTCGGCATCCGCACCGAGCGTTTCGATGGCGGGTTCCTGCTCGACACAGCGATCACCGGCAATGCCAACCGCGGCCATGAGTTCCGCGCGGGCTGCCGGGGCGGCGGCGTCATTGGCAGAGCCCTGTCACCTGACGAGCGCTGGGCGCTGGTGGAATACCTGAAAGTGCTCGGCGACGCCCGGTTCGAGCCCCGCTTGACGGACACGGCGGCCCGTCCTCGCACCACACCGCCAACCTGCAACTGACTCTGCAAAGGATATGCGTATGCTCACCAAACTCTGGCTGGCGTTCGGACGCCTGCTTGGCCGCCTGCTCCTCGTCGTGGCCGTCGTTGGCCTGGCCGGCTGGGCGATCAGCATGCTGGTGTACCACTTCAAGCACAGCGGGCCCGTGTCGGCCGAAGAACAGATCGCCCCGAGCGAGGCGGCCGATACCCAGGCAATCATCGACAACGCGATTGCGGTCGTCGCCCAGCATAGCGAAAACACGCGCGTGCTTCGCGACGCCCATGCCAAGGCGCATGGCTGCGTGAGGGCGCAGGTCCGGGTCCGAGACGATCTCGATGTGGCGCTGCGCCAAGGTGTGTTCGCCGAGCCCGGTCGCACCTGGCAGGCCTGGATGCGGCTTTCGAACGGCAATGCCTATCCGCAGTTCGACCGCATCAGGGATGCGCGCGGCATGGCCATCAAGCTGCTCGACGTACCCGGCGACAAGCTCACCCACGACCCCCGTCATGCCAGTGAGCAGGACTTCGTGATGTTCAACCATCCGGTGTTCTTCGTTCGCGACGTGGCCGAGTACCGCACCAACTTCGCTGCCCAAGCCGAAGGCAAGCGGATACTGGCCTTCTTTCCGCACCTCGATCCGCGTAGCTGGGAGGTTCGTCACCTGTTCATAGCGCTGCAGACACTCGCCCCTGCCCCTGAAAGCCCCGTGGCAACGACGTACAGCTCCGTGGCGCCGTACAAGTTCGGGCCGCACAACGTGAAGTACCGGGTCGTACCAGCGCCCAGTCAATGTCCGGACTACCAGCTGCCCGAGCAGAACCGCGACCTGCCCAATTTCCTGCGCAGCGCGCTCTATCGGCAGCTTTCGCTGGATCGCGCTCCGGCCTGCTTTCAACTTCAGGTCCAGAGGCAGAACACGGACCATTACATGCCTATCGAAGATACGAGCATCGAGTGGGACGAAGCCATTTCGCCCTTCGAAGCGGTTGCGGATATCCGGGTCCCAGCCCAGGATTTCGATAGCCCCGAGCAGAATCTGGCGTGCGACAACCTGTCGTTCAACCCATGGCACGCCCTGCCAGAACATCGCCCGATCGGCGGAATAAACCGCCTGCGCCGGGCCGTCTACGAGGCCATCAGTGCCTATCGGCATGAGCGTAACGAGCCCAACTGATCAACGCCCGTGTAGCCGGACGGCAATGGCGTGAAGACTCGCATGCAGAGCGGGTAACGGGCCCGGTGGTCAGCCGTTGGCCACCATCCGGGCGCTGGGGATTTCGCAGTCGCTTGGATGAAGCATGTCGGACAAGGCTGGCCCCGCCGGGCACTCATCGCCGTCGACGGCCCGCTTGAAAAGGGTCTCCTGCGCGATACGGTAAAGCTGTTCGGGCGCGTGAATGACCATTTCCCGTCCGCGAACCTCGAGAATCCCGTCAGCACGCAAGCCTGAAAACACGCGCGAGACGGACTCGATGGCCAGGCCCAGGTGATTGGCCAGCTCCCAGCGGGCCATGGGCAAGCGTATGCGCGTCGCCGATAGATTCCGGACAGCCAGCTGCGTCATGAGCTGCACGATGAACCGAGCCACGCGCGTCCTCGATCGCGGGGCTGCCAGCCGCAGTCGCGCCTGCCGGTTATGCCGCAACTCCCGGCTGAGGTGCCGCAGCAGTAAGCGGTTCAGCCCCGGACTGCTAACGCTCATCTGTTTCAGCGCATCGACGGATATCGCGCAGATTGCCGTGGTTTGCAGCGCCGTCAGTGTGCCGCTGTACGTACCGTCGTACAGCGCACTGACGCCGACGAACTCGCCCGCCAGCACGAAGCCGAAGATGCGCTCTTCACCCTCGTCGTCCACTTGCGAATTACGCACCGCGCCGGTGCGGATCATGTAAAGAGAACGGGCCGGCTGACCCGCCTGGAACAGCACATCGCCTTTGTTCAACACGGGCTCCTGCGTGATCAGTCGATCCAGAGCGACCAGGTCGACGCGACTCAGTACGGCCGGCAAGCACTGGTTGGCTCTCACACAGCGCAGGCATTGGGGGGCTGCCACGGATTCAATCAAGGTTTGTGGTTCCAAAGAGGCTTTCAGTCAGCGCGCCGTTCAAGCTTCGACTCGTTCACACGGATTGACGCAGCGAGTCGGCGTGAGCGCAGTAGTCGTCGCTGTTGATCTCGTGCGTTCGCAACACGGCCTCCAACTGCTGGCGAATCTCGGGATGGTCGACCGATGTGAGTAGCGCCTCGAGCTTTCGGATGACCCAGCGCTGGCCGCGGTCGACCAATTCGAGACGGTCGCCAAGGTCCGAAATCGCCATGCATTTTTCGTAGAACGCGCCTCGTTCGTGCCCCGGCTCGACACCCAGCAGAGCCAGGCATTCACGCAACCGCTTGCAGCTATCCGCCTCGCCCTGGCGGACCCTCTCCAGCACGCTGCGCTGCAGATCGGTTTGCGCTTCGGCGAGACTGGCCGTAGCGACCTGGACCCCTGCCCGCTCTGCGCTCAGCAACTCGCCAAGCGCTTCGATCAGCGCCTGACGTTCTCTTGCCACGCTGCCCTCAGCCATCTCAGCCATCTCCAGCCTCCCTTGATCGAAACACCTTGCTCGTCGGGCCATGCACGCCACGGGCGCGATATGGCGTGCCGGCATCCTAGGGCGTCCCAACGGTTATCGAAAATGAAATCCGCTGGTTGTTGAGCGCAAAATTTTTGCACTGAACCCGTCGAGGGCTGACGCCTGGCGGTAGAACCGAGCAGGTGCGGTCGCGATTTCGCAACCGATGCGCTTGCGCCGGTGCGGGTTGGCGCAAGCGCATCGCGCCAGGTCAGCCCACCGCGACCGTCATGCCGCCGTCGGCCATGACCACCGACCCAACCATGAAGCTCGCACGATCGGAGGCCAGGAAGGCAACAATCTCGGCGATTTCCTCAGGCTGTGCTGCACGGCCAATCGGCGCACCCTCCCCGTGCTGCGCCAGAAAGCCGGGGCCGTCATCGACCACGTCATTGAGGATGTTGGTGACCACATCGCCTGCGCCAATGGCATTCACGCGGATCCCATGCTCGATGGCTTCGAGCGCCAGTGTGCGGGTCAGCTGAGCCAGTGCACCTTTCGATGCCGTGTACGCCGCGATGGTTGGGAAGGCGAAGTAAGAGGCGTAAGACGCGATGTTGACGATGGCGCCGGACCTGTTGGGCATCATGGCCTTTACGGCTTCGCGACAGTGCAGGAAGGCTGCGGTGGCATTGACCGCCTGGATACGCTCCCAATCCTGCCGAGTCATGTCCACGACGCGCTTATTGATGATGATCCCAGCGTTGTTGACCAGGATGTCCAGCTGACCAAACCGCTCGACGGCCAGGCCAACGGCACGCTCAGCGGCGCCGTCTTCGCTGATGTCGGCCACCAGCGGTACCAGATCTGGCCGCGCCAGCTCTTCCACCGCGGGGTTGAGATCCTCGGCAATGACCTTTGCGCCACGTGCATGCAGCATCAGCGCAATGGCTTTACCGATCCCACTGGCAGCGCCGGTGACCAGGGCAACCTTGCCTTCGACTTCCTGCGGGACGGTGTTCTTGATATCAGCCATGGTATTTCCTCCAGAGTCGGGGCCAGGCGAACAGTCGCCGGCCTGCACCCTTCGGGGTGCCGTCGTTGGTGACGGCGCTACTGTCTCGCAGCCGGCCGAGCGCGGCTTTCGGACGTTTGCCTAGGCTGTCGGGGTTTTGCGCCAAGCTGATCGGATTGCAGCGCAACAGCAACTGCTGCCGGCGGGAGGCCCGACGAACGCGGCTCGCTGACAAGCCCCGTCGCCGCGACGATTTCCGAGCTTCGGCTGAGGCAGCTTTTGCACTCCAGCGCCCGAGCGATGGCCCCCGCCGACTCGTCAGCGAAACCCAGCAGCGACATACCATTGGTGAGCAATGCCGCAACGGCGATAGCGTAGAAGCGATACGAATTGTTCATGATGGGAGCTCTAGAAGCTAAACATGCAAACGCTGCATCTGCTGTCGAACCCTGATCACTTGAAGCGCCAGCGCGCTCCGGAATCGGGCAACGGTATGTAGTCGTCATCGCCCGGCACTTCCGCAAACCGGCGCGCACGCCAATCGTCAGCCGCTTGCAGAATGCGGTCCTGCCGACTGGAAACGAAGTTCCAATAGATATGACGGGGCCCGTCCAGCGGCTCCCCGCCAAGCAGCATCAGGCGAGCGCCGCCCAGTGCGCGGATAACAACATGGCTCCCGGGCCGCAGGACAACCAATTGATCCGCGCCGAAACGCCCGGCTTGCCCCACCACCTCGACCTCCCCGCTAACCACATACAGCGCGCGCTCGATGTGCTCGGCCGAGATGTGATAGCGGGAACCGGCGTCCAGTTGCAGATCGGCATAGAACAGGTCGGAGAAAGTCCGAGTCGATGCACGCTGGCCTTCGAGAGAACCCGCCAGCAGCTTAAGCGTCACGCCCTCGCCCTCGACGGTCGGGAGCGCAGGTGCGCTCAGGTGCTGAAAGCCTGGCTCGGTTTCTTCATGTGCCTGGGGCAACGCCACCCACGCCTGCAACCCCATGAGCGTGCCACCGCTGGCCCGCACCGGATCGCTGGAGCGCTCGGAATGGACGATACCGCGACCGGCAATCATCAGGTTGAGCTCGCCCGCTTGCAGCTGTTGGGTATGACCGGCGCTGTCGCGGTGCAGCATCTCACCCTCGAGCAGGTAGCTGATGGTGGCCAAGCCAATGTGTGGATGCGGGCGGGTATCGATGCCCTCACCTGCACCAAATACGACAGGGCCGAAGCTGTCGAGAAACACGAAGGGGCCAACCATGCGCCGTTGCGCCGACGGCAGCGCACGGCGCACGTCGAATCCGCCGATGTCACGCACGTTGGGCAGGATGATCTGTTCGATCGGAGCGTTTGCGGTCTGGAGGGTCATGGTGGGTCTCGCTGAGCGGCTGATTGGATGAGCTCACTCTAGGCCGCCGTGCTTTTCAGCAATAGCCAGGTAATATGCATCGAAACGTTCGAGGAATTAGAAATGGTCTCCGATCCCGGTACCCCTACGCTCGACCAGCTGCGTGTGTTTCTAGCCGTCGTGGAAGTCGGCAGTTTCGCCGGAGCCGCCCGCAAACTGCACCGCGCTACGTCCGTGGTGAGCTACTCGATCGCCAATCTGGAGATGCAACTGGGCGTCAGCCTGTTCGACCGCAAGACCACACGCAAACCACAACTGACCGACGCCGGCCGCACCGTGCTGGCCGAGGCCAGGACGATCTACAACGGTATCGACGGCCTGCGCGCCAAGGTCCGCGGCCTGCTGCATGGCCTGGAGGCCGAGGTCCATCTGGTGCTCGATGTCATGTTGCCGAGCGAGCGGATCGTCGATGCACTCAAGACATTCCGAGAGCAGTTCCCCACCGTGTCTCTGCATCTGCATATGGAGGCCCTGGGCGCCGTGACACAGCGCGTACTCGACCGCAGTGCCACCTTGGGTGTCAGCGGCCCGCTGACGACGAGCATCGATGGTATCGAGCGCATCGGCATCGGCAAGGTTGCCTTGATCCCAGTGGCTGCACCGAACCATCCATTGGCCGCCGATGGCCCTCACCTGCCCGGTGCCGGCCGCGACCATGTGCAATTGGTATTGAGCGACCGCTCGACGCTGACCGCGGACCAGGAGTTCGCGGTGGTCGGCACACGAACCTGGCGCCTGGCGGATCTGGGTGCCAAGCACATGCTGCTTCGCGAGGGCATCGGCTGGGGCAACATGCCAGAGCCCATGGTGCGCGATGACGTGGCTGCGAACCGGCTGGTACCACTGGACTTACCCGACTGCGCTGGCGGCGATTATCAGTTCGACGTCATCTACCGCACCGATACGCCGCCTGGGCCGGCAGCGAAGTGGCTGATCGAGCGATTCCGCGAGCAGGCACACACTCATTAGCGTTCTATAAAATCGAACGTAACGGTCGATATTAGGCGGCTATTTCCGAACGATCCTCCATGAGAAAGTGCTCTCCATCACGGCGACACATCGTCAGCCACTACGTTGAGAAGACATCACATGGCAAAGGTTCTGGTTCTGTACTACTCGTCCTACGGTCACCTGGAAACGATGGCCCACGCCGTGGCCGAAGGCGCGCGTGCCGCTGGCGCACAGGTCGACGTCAAGCGCGTGCCTGAAACGGTGCCCGAAGAAATCGCCCGTAACGCCCACTTCAAGCTCGATCAGTCCGCTCCGGTGGCAACCGTCGCCGAGCTCGAACACTACGACGCGATCATCGTCGGCACCGGTACTCGCTTCGGGCGGATCAGCAGCCAGTTGGCCGCATTCCTCGATCAGGCCGGCGGTCTGTGGGCCCGTGGCGCATTGAATGGCAAGGTCGGTGGCGCCTTCACCGCGTCCGCTACCCAGCACGGCGGCCAGGAGACCACCCTGTTCTCCATCATCACCAACCTGCTGCACTTCGGCATGACCATCGTCGGCTTGCCCTATAGCCACCAGGGCCAGATGGGCGTAGCCGAAGTGGTGGGCGGCGCACCCTATGGCGCTACCACCATTACCGACGGCGACGGTTCACGCCAGCCCAGCGAAACGGAACTGGCCGGTGCACAGCACCAGGGCGAACTGATCGCCCGTACCGCCACCAAGCTATTCGGCTGATCTGCAAGAGGCTCGCACACCGCGGGCCCTCCCCCCATAGGAGCACACACCATGGCAACGGCCGCAGAACTGCTGCAACTGCATTTCGATACCTTTGTCGATGAGCCAGAGCGTTGGCAGACGCTGATCGCTGACGATCTGCGCTGGGAATTGCCTTTCGCGCCAACGCTAGGACACCCGGCCTGCCTGATAGGACGCGATGCGGTATTAGCGCACGTAGGCTGGTTCGTTGGGGCAGTCGAGGACTTCCGTTTCTACGATCTGAAAATCCATCCCGGCGCCACCCCATCCGAGGCTAGCGCAGAGGTGAAGGCCGAGGGGCTGATCAAGCCGACCGGCCGACGCTATCAACAGGACTACGTGCTGTTCGTGCGTGTCGAAAATGACAAACTCACTTTCATCCGCGAGTACTTCGACCCGGTACGCGCAGCCATCGCGCTGAACGCCCCCATCCCGGCGCTGGCAGGCTGAACCTTCTGGATGCACCTGCGCCCGCGCGCTACGCTATCGAACGCCGCCCTCAACCGAGGGCATTGTCGTTGGATAAGCCCTCTGAATCCGCCCGAAACCACCCCTTCCCCTGCGCAGGCCACGCATCTGACTGCTGAGCGCATTTCAGCCGAGTCCATGCTGCACTACCTGCCGAGCGAGCATCTCGCCCTGCCCCTGTGGCCAGGTTTGCACGACGTGGTCGTGCAATTCTTCAAGCACCACAGCATCACCGAGCCCGTTCTGATTCCCGCCGTTGCCGAACCGCTGCTGGTTATCGTGATGGCAGGTTCGGCTATCGTTGATGAACGTTCGCCGGGCGGGGAATGGGTATCCACCGAAGTGCAAGCGGGCGACTTCTACCTCACCAGCACTGCCCTGCCCTATGAAATGCGCTGGCAAACCTGCGGTGGCAACAGCTTCGAGGTGATGCACCTGTATCTGGCCCACTCGCTGGTCGAACTGGCATGCCAAGACGTGCTGGGAGGCCAGCCGGCACCGGTCAGCTTCCTGGACGTTTCCGGTGAGCGCGACGAACTGGTACGGATACTGGCCGAGCAACTGCGCCTGGAACTGATGGAACGGCGCGAGCCCAGCCCCCTGTTTGTCCGGAGCCTGGCCCAGGCGCTGACGGTCCACCTGATCCGGACCTACCGCGACCCGCAAGCTAATACTCGGCGCAGCAATGCGTTGCAGGCCTACAAACTACGCCGCGTCATCGACCACATGAATCAGCACTTGGCCGAGGACTTTTCCCTCGCCGACCTGGCTGAAGCGGCGCAACTGAGCGAGTACCACTTCAGTCGCCTGTTCAAGCGCGCCACCGGCCTGTCCCCGTCGCAGTACTTCATCCGCCTGCGCATGGCGCGGGCCCGCCAGCTGTTGCTCGAAACCGACCACAGCGTGATCGACATTGGCATGGAGGTGGGTTACTCGAGCCCCAGTCATTTTTCCCAGGTATTTCGTCGTGAAGTAGGCGTGACGCCCAGTGCCTACCGCAACCCGGGACACGATTAGAGGACTCGGATATCAGGCCCCGATCGGCAACTCGACACCGCCTTGTCTCGGTCACGTCGCGGCGTCGGCTTGAAGACGTTTACCTAGCGTTTCTAGCAGCAGCAGATCTCACATCGAGAAGAGCCTAGGTGCGCCGGGTCTGACGGAGCGCTGCTCAGGCACCGGGTTGACGCGCACAAAGAAAAGCCGGGCTAGGCCCGGCTCTTTCATCGCTGTAGATCATCGACTGGCATCGAGCACCAGCTTGCCGCGTGTGTGCCGGCCCCAGCTCTTACGCAGGGCGCCTTCAGCCCGGGACAGGGGCAATACCTCCACGTCGATCGTCAGATCGCCAGCGTCGAACAACGCCGCGATCTCGGCCAACTGAACGCCGTCGGAGCGCGTCGCGAAATGCTTGCCCGTCGCACCGACCTCCGCCGCTCGACCTGCATCGGGGGGGCTCACTGGCGATACCAGAACACCGCCGACTTTCAGCACGGCCCAGGAACGGTCCTGCGTATCACCACCGACCAGATCCAGTACCACATCGACCTTGTCGTCACGGTTTCGAACCGGGTTTGGGTGTAGTCGATGACCTGATCGGCACCCAGCGACTTCAGATAGTCGTGGTTGCGCGCCGATGCCGTGGCGATCACAGTCGCACCGGCAACCCGAGCCATCTGCACCGCCATGCTGCCAACGCCACCAGCAGCACCGTGAATCAGCACCGTCTGTCCGTCCCTGACCTGTGCATGCTCATGCAATGCCTGCCAGGCGGTGAGCGCGGCGGCCGGGACGCCGCTGGCTTCCAGCGCGGACAACCGTCCCGGGCGGTGCGCCAGTCGACTGGCAGCCGCCGCAACCTGCGTGGCATAGCCGCCAACGATCCCGATAAAGCCGAACACCTCATCACCCACGGCAAAGTTTTCAACGCCCTCGCCAACCTCAGTGACCCGCCCCGCCACTTCGACGCCTGGCGTGTAAGGCAGCTCCAACGGAATGAAGGCTTGCATGGCTCCGGACAGGATTTTCCAGTCGATCGGGTTTACCCCACTTCCGGCCACCTCGATCAGTACTTCGCCTGGCCCCGGGGCGAGAGTCGGACGTTCTTGCAGGCTAAGCCCTTCGGGTTGGCCGTATTGCGCTACGCGAATCGCTTTCATCGGTTATTCCTCCTGTATTCCGAAATCAGGCGCGACGCGCATCCAGGCTGAACCGGCCGGCGCCGAACGCCACGACCTGCAGCAGCCCACCTGCCATGGCGATGTTCTTGAAGAAGTGAATGAACTGGTTCTGGTCGCCCAGCTGGTTATGGAAGGCCAATGCCGTGGCGACGCTGAACGCGGCCAGTGCAGCCGCAACGAGGCGAGTGCGGTAGCCGAGAATCAGCGCAATGCCGCCCCCCAATTCCACGAGCACGGCTATTGCGAGGGCCAGGGTTGGGAATGGCAGACCGACCGACTCGATGTAGCCAATCATGCCGGCCGGGGCGCTGACCTTCGAAATTCCCGAGAGGATGAAGATCGCGCTGAGCAGTACGCGTCCGGCCAGCGAGGCTGAGGAGGACGCTGCGAATGTGACGTTGTTGGTGGTAGCGGAGAGAGCTGCCGACTGAGTCATGATTGTTTCCTCTTAAGGGGTCACCACCTTGGTGAGCCGCAGTGAGGAAATCATGCCCTCAGAGCACTTAACTAAATAGACGACAAATATCGAACGAGATGTTCTAGCCAGTAGAAAAGAAGCGGAACGTTGTACGCCCCTGTCCAGACCAAGCCGGCCCAATACCGGTAACGGCTAAGGCCATCCCGATGAGCTCATCGGTCTCCATGATGATGGGCGACTCCAGTCGCCCGGACTTCGCCATTGGCTACCGCCCAGGCGTGGCGCAAGGGAAGGTACCGGGACCGCACAGCACGAGTCGGTTCCCGCACGGCAACGCCGCGTCTAACGGCTCTTCAATCGAAACCCGCGGTTTGCCTGATCACCGGGCTACCTGCGTGCCGGCGCGGAAGCGCCCTGGCGCCACATCGAAGAACTCGCGAAAGCAACGACGGAAATGCGAGCTGCTGACGAAACCGCTGGCGACGGCGATATCTGTGAGCGACTTGTTCGTCTGCTGCAACAGCTGTCGCGCTCGGGTCAGGCGCAGTTCCAGGTAATAGCGAGAGGGTGTGGCGTTAACGTGGCGGTAGAACAGGCGCTCTAGCTGGCGGCGAGAGAGCTTTACGCAGTCGGCGATTTCGCTCACGGTCAGAGGCTCTTCGATATTGTTGTGCATCAGCTCCAATGCCAGCTTGAGATGCTGCGGTAAAGTCGGGTTGTAGTCGACCGCGACCACCGACACGTCCATGACGTCTTTCATCTTGTCGCAACTGAGCACCTCGTCCACCGCATTGACCAGGCTCTCGCCACCGTCACGCTTGAGCACCTCCAGCATCATCCCCAGCGAACTGTTGGCGCCAGCGCAGCCGATACGCTCACGGTCCAGCACGAACGCACGATTGGACAGCCGCACCTTGGGGAATAGCTCGGCCATCATCGCCCGGCCGTCCGGGTGGAACGCGCAATCGTAACCGTTCAGCAAGCCCGCCTCGGCGAGGAAATAGGCGCCGTTCCAGAGACCACCGAGATTGGCCCCGGCCGCATCGGCCGAACGCAGCTTGGCCCTGAGCAGCGGATCGGCCTGCAGGCGTACGCGAAAACCGCCGCAGACGACGATCAGCTGCTGCTCCTTCTCTTTCAGCTCGGCGAGGCGGCAGTCCGCCGAGATTGCAATGCCCAGGTCGCTGACGACCATCTCCTCGGCGCCACCGACCACCAGCACGTCATACAGCGGCTCTGCGCTCATCAGATTGGCCGTGATCAGCGCATCCACGGCGCCCGTGAACGCCATCATCGAGAAATTCTCGCGCAGGACAAAGGCCACTCGACGCCGCGGCATCACGCCCCCGTCGCGAGACACCCTGTCGAGGTGGGCAAGGTTTTTGTTTTTCAGCACGCTTTCGAACGAAGATCTCATCTGACAACTCTCAAGCGACACGCTTAAATCGGCTATCTAAACGTCACGGCCAACCGCCCACGTCGAGACGGACCACGACCCGAGTCAGCAGCACGCGCGTCACAGCCGTACCCGTTCGCCGCGACGCTGCCTTTGGCCGGTCGTGCAACCTTAACCCTGTCAGGCGTCCACACATGTCGCATTAGCGACATCCGTTTAGCAGCTAGGTCTGTGATCGATCAGATGTCCTGCGAGGTTTGCCGCTGGCGGAGCGATGCAGCGATCAGACGCTGACCACCTATTGCGGCAGCGCGCTTGGCTGCGTCGCCGAATCGGACAGATCGCAACGTTTGCAATCCCGGCGATCGATCAGGCCCGCTAAACACACTGAAGCGTGCCTCGAGCCTGCGATGAGTGATTGGGCGATGCGATAGGCCGTCGCTGGATCGGTACGAACGTGCCTGAACGGCGAATCGCCGGGCACAAAAAAGCCCCTGTTACGGGGCCTTCATGGGAGAGCTGTCCCGTCCTGAATAAGGTTTACACCTTTCCCGCGAGCCTTTGGAGGACTCGAAGGAGCAAGGTGTTAAGCGAACGCAGCGTGATTATTCGCCGACTTTTTAAATTGGCGCTGGTCGATCAGGTCGAAAAGGGCGAGCTGAAATGAAAGGCGAGCCAATGAAGACTTCACGCACCCAACAAACCAGCCCTGCTCTAGTTCTGCTTACTTTCGCTCGTCGTTCTTATCCGGCGGAGTGGGCGTTGCCCCTCCTCGCCGTTCGACATATTGGCGCCGCGGGTTGGCTCCGCGGGCCGGGCGGGTCGCATCGCGCTGCGGTTCACGCAGAGCAACTGAAGAGACAGGTATACCCGCTACGAGCCCCAGGCGAAGCCCGAATTTCCTCAGGATCGTCTCGATGGTGCCGAGGGTCGGGTTACCTTTATCGGTCTCTATCTGGTACAGGGCTTTGGTAGACAGATTGCACATCGAGGCGAAGGTGGCCTGGTCGAAACCGGTCACCTCGAGGCGCAACCGGCGGATCGAGGTCCCCAGCGTCTCCCTTCCCGACGCATGAGCATGCATGATGTCGTCGATGATCTGCTTGCGTTGCGCATTGCTGGGCGTGCTCATTTCAACCCCCATTCCGCCAGACGCGTGTCCAAGTTGTTCAAGGGGATGGCCTGGGCCTCGCGCACCTCCGCGGGCAAATCGGCCAACAGATCGGGTAATGCCCTGAACGTCTGCGCGGCCCCACGGAGGCGCTCGAACAGTGTCGCTGGATCGGTAATGGCGGGGAAATAGTCGCAGATCGCTCGCCAGTCCGGGCTCCCCCTGTGTTCTGGCCGCCACTTCGTCACTCGCGTGACGCCTTCGGGGTCCAGGAC
The DNA here is from genome assembly GCF_019090095.1 of Stutzerimonas stutzeri. Lineage (NCBI taxonomy): Bacteria > Pseudomonadati > Pseudomonadota > Gammaproteobacteria > Pseudomonadales > Pseudomonadaceae > Stutzerimonas > Stutzerimonas stutzeri. The sequence goes on from NZ_JAGQFP010000001.1 coordinate 801,871, forward strand.
CATCGGCGCAAGGTCATAGATCGGCGCCAGTTCAAACTTGCCGCCATATCGGAAGATCGCCATGTTGCGGCCGTGGTTGTCGGAGTTGCCGAGGATCCGATTCAATAGGTCGCGCCGCAAATACTCGAACACGAGTTCCTCGAGTTCGCCAACCTGGTTGTTGGTGGTCCACAGTCCGATCAACCGGCCCAGCACGTCCTCATGGTTCATCCTCGACCCCGGAACGGTGTTCCCGCAGATTGAGTAGATCGACTCGACCGGAATCCTTGTGACGCCGCCTCGATCGACTCGCCGATCAAAGCGTGGCATCCACAGGCTTGGCTTCTCGGCTTCTTCAAGCACCAGGCCGTCGGTCGACACCGTGTTCAAGCCAAGGGCAGCAACGGCCCTGTAGTAATGGTACTCGGCGCGCAAGATATTCTTGTCCCGCTCGGTCACCTGGTTGCGGGCGAACTTGACCAGCCAATGACGCCTGGCCTGGTCGTCGGCTAGCATCGCGTCTGCATACAGCGCGCCATCTTGGCCTTCGACCATCAGCAGCTTCGGCGCTTCGCCCTGTGCACCGGTAGCACCACCCAGCGCAGCCCCTGATTCGTAGGCGTACTCGAGGAAATCGTTGGTCCTATCGACGACTTCGCGGCGAGGGAATGCTTCCCGGCGCGTCTGGTCAACGTGTTCGAAGGACTCTTTGACCCGCAGATGACCGATCGACGAAGGGGTACAGCGGCTTAGCAGAAAGAAATCGAGATCGACTCCGTCGGGCTTCTCACCGCCGAAGCGCTTTTCCAGCGATTTTCGAGCGGCCCCGGCTGGCATCAGGTCGTAGACGAAGGCAGGATAACCCTTGGTCTCGACCAGATTCCAATTAACCGGCAGGTTCACGCTGATGGCCGGCTCGAGAAGCGAGTCCAGTTCTCCGATGAAGTCGACTAGATACGGCTGCAAGTAGGACGTTGTGCATCTCGCCTCCCCCACGTGTTGGATGTCTGTAATCGAGAGCACCTGTGCATCTCGCCAGCGTCCCTCGACATGGGTCTGTATCGTGAGTTCTCCAACCATAGCCAGCCTAATGACCTAATCGGTACTGTAGTTCCGAATCTACCGCAGACAAGCCGATTAGTCAGCATTAAAATACCTAAAGAAGCCGAAACCGAACAATAACAGGCACTATAGTACCGATAAAGACCTCCGCAGCCGTCGACGCAGTACAGCCACAAGCGCTGCACGACGCGCATCTATCGCATTTCAGGCGTTTTCCAGCCAAGCAGCGTCCCAGAGGATCCGGCTCGCCAATCAATGAGCGGGAGCTGTCCAGCCGCTCGAGAAGCGCATCACGTGCATCTTCGTTTCACTGTTGCACTTGCGACTGCCGAGCCTTACGGCCTTGGCCTTGTTGCGTAAGCCGCGGGGTCCGAAAGGCGCCTCACTCGTCAGCAACCTCGCGGAATCGCTTTTTGGACAGGTGTCCAACGCTGTTTCGGAGGGTCAACGCCGTCGGCAAGCTTAACTCGGACAGCTTTTGCCTTTTTTCCTTATGGCTATGGCGGAAGGTCCAGTACTTACTACCGTTGCGGTGCACAAGTACGCCAGCCCGTTACGTGTAGTCCTTGTGCGCCGGCTTTGCCTGTCTTACGGCTGTGTCTGAAAACGCCATGTCCAAACCCTCGGTCACATTCGTTTGGGACACATAAGTACAGCTTGACCCGCGGGGATGGTAGGTCTTAAGAGGAGCTGATAAACGAACAGGCACAAAAAAGCCCCTATGACGGGGCTTTCAGGGTTTTCGGAGTCCTCCTGAGAGGACTCAAAATCATGTGATGGTGCGGACGGAGAGACTCGAACTCTCACACCTTGCGGCGCCAGAACCTAAATCTGGTGTGTCTACCAATTTCACCACGTCCGCAAAACTTCTAAACGAAAACGCCAGGCAGCGCCTGGCGTTTCGGAATATGGGGTGGACGATGGGGTTCGAACCCACGACCGCAGGAGCCACAATCCTGTGCTCTACCAACTGAGCTACGCCCACCATATTGCCTTGCTTGTGCCAGAGCCCGAAATGGCGCACCCGGCAGGACTCGAACCTGCGACCATCCGCTTAGAAGGCGGATGCTCTATCCAGCTGAGCTACGGGCGCTTTTAGCTGCATTCCCATCTGAGCGCAGACTTCAAGCTTCAGCTAATGAGGATCTAACCCCTCAAAAGCCGTCTTACCCAGCAGCAAGCTGTGCTCGACAAGCGGGGCGAATCTTAATGGTCTACCTACACCCCGTCAACAGCAATTTCGAAAAAAAATCAGTCTGGTAAAGGAGTTACGGGAACCGATCTCTGCTTCGCCTTTGCCGGACGATACCGTCGTGCGAGAATGCGCGTCCTTTTTCAGTCCTTCTCGATGGTTATCACGCGTCATGACCGCACAACTGATCGATGGTAAACAGATCGCTGCTTCTATCCGCCAGCAGATTGCCGGCCGAGTAGCCGAGCGGCGTCAGCAAGGTCTCCGGGTACCGGGGCTGGCGGTGATCCTGGTGGGCACCGATCCGGCCTCCCAGGTGTATGTCGCCCACAAGCGCAAGGACTGCGAAGAAGTAGGCTTCAAGTCCATCGCCCATGATCTGCCGGCCAGCACCAGCCAGACAGACCTGCTGGCCCTCATCGATCAACTCAACGAGGACCCGCTCATCGACGGCATCCTCGTGCAGCTACCGCTGCCCAAGCACCTGGATGCGTCCCAGTTGCTCGAACGCATCCGTCCGGACAAGGACGTGGATGGTTTCCACCCATACAACATCGGTCGTCTTGCCCAGCGCATGCCACTGCTGCGTCCCTGCACACCGAAAGGCATCATGGCGCTTCTGGAAAGCACCGGGGTCGATCTGCACGGGCTCAACGCCGTAGTGGTCGGGGCATCCAATATCGTAGGTCGCCCGATGGCGCTTGAATTGCTGCTGGCCGGCTGCACGACCACCGTGACTCACCGGTTCACCCATGACTTGGCCGATCACGTGAAGCGCGCCGACCTGATCGTGGTCGCCACGGGTATCACAGGCCTCGTCAAAGGCGAGTGGATCAAGGAAGGCGCGATCGTGATCGACGTAGGCATCAATCGTCAGGCCGATGGCAAGCTCGCTGGTGACGTGGAATTTGAGATCGCGGTGCAGCGCGCCGGTTGGATTACGCCGGTTCCCGGAGGTGTTGGCCCGATGACACGCGCCTGTCTGCTGGAAAATACCCTGCACGCTGCCGAACATTTGCACGACTAGGAACGGCGTCCGGCAGAAAGGCGATTGGCAAGCAAAACGGCACCCCTGGGGTGCCGTTTCGTTTTCAGCGGATGACCGTGGTTCCACGCTGGCCTAGCGAGCCTGCTCCCAGGATTTGATCAGCTCGTCGTAGCTGACGGTCTGGCCCTGCGGCTTTTCGTTTTCCAGCTTGGGTTTCGGTGAGCCCGGCTGGTCCAGCCAGTACTGCGCCTCGCGCGGCTCATTCATCTTGGGCCCGCATTTGGGTTGCACCTTGGCCCGCTCCAGCCGCGCCATCATGGTGTCCTGAGCCTCGGCAAGACCATCGAGCGCTTCCTGAGGCGTCTTGTCACCGCTGGCCGCCTCAGCGATGAACTGCCACCAGAGCTGTGCCAGGCGCGGATAATCCGGCACGTTGGTGCCTGTCGGTGTCCATTGCACCCGCGCCGGGCTGCGATAGAACTCGACCAGGCCACCGAGCTTCGGCGCCGCATCGGTCATGGCCTGCGAGTTGATATCGGACTCGCGAATCGGGGTCAGGCCGACCAGGGTTTTCTTCAGCGACACGGTTTTCGATACGGTGAACTGCGCATACAGCCAGGCGGCCAGCCGGCGCTTTTCCGGTGTCGAGTTGAGGAAGGTCCAGGAACCCGTGTCCTGATAGCCGAGCTTCATGCCCTCCTCCCAGTACGGCCCTTTCGGCGACGGAGCCATGCGCCACTTCGGCGTGCCATCCTCGTTGACGACCGGCAAGCCTGGCTTGGTCATGTCGGCGGTAAAGGCGGTGTACCAGAAAATCTGCTGGGCAATATTACCCTGCGCCGGCACGGGCCCGGCCTCGGAGAAGGTCATGCCCTGCGCCTCCGGTGGTGCGTACTGACGCATCCAGTCGACGTACTTCTGCGTGGCGTAGACCGCGGCCGGCCCGTTCGTAGCCCCGCCACGCGCCACACTCGAGCCCACCGGATGGCAATCTTCGACACGGATACCCCATTCGTCGACCGGCAATCCGTTAGGCAGCCCCTTGTCACCCGCGCCAGCCATGGAGAACCAGGCATCAGTGAAGCGCCAGCCCAGGGAAGGGTCCTTCTTGCCGTAGTCCATGTGCCCATACACACGCTGCCCGTCGATCTCCTCCACATACTTGGTGAAGAATTCGGCGATGTCCTCATAGGCGGACCAGTTCACCGGTACCCCGAGCTCATAGCCATAGCGTTCCTTGAACTGCTTTTTCAGGTCGGGACGCTCGAACCAGTCGGCACGGAACCAGTACAGGTTGGCGAACTGCTGGTCGGGTAGTTGATAGAGCTTGCCGTCCGGGCCGGTGGTAAAGGAAATACCGATGAAATCGTCGAGGTCGAGCGTCGGCAAGGTGACGTCCTTGCCCTCGTTCTTGATCATGTCGCTGATCGCCACCGCCTTGCCGTAGCGAAAGTGCGTGCCGATCAGGTCGGAGTCGTTGATATAGCCGTCATAGATGTTCTTGCCCGACTGCATCTGGGTCTGCAACTTCTCGACCACATCGCCTTCCTGCATCAGGTCGTGGCGGAGCTTGATGCCAGTGATCTCGCTAAAGGCCCGCGCCAGGGTCTTGGACTCGTACTCGTGGGTGGTGATGGTTTCCGAGGCGACATTGATTTCCATCCCACGGAACGGCTCAGCCGCCTTGATGAACCAGCGCAACTCCTCCATCTGCTGTTCGGGCGAAAGGGTCGAGGGATTGAATTCCGACTCGACCCACTTCTTCGCCGCGTCCTCGTAAGCGTCCGCCCATGCCGTTCCTGCCATGCCAGACAACGTCAGCAAGGCCGTCAGCGCCATGCCATGTCGGGTGTTGTTTTTATTCTTGAACATACACACCTCCTTCGGTTTTATCGGAGAGAAGAACCGCACCGGTTCAACCCCAGCGCATCACTGCAAACAACCAGACGACAGATAGCACCGTCGCTATCCAGATGCTCCAGTCGGTCAGCCCTATCAGCAAAAGATGCCAATAGGCGCTGCCCAGAAGTCCGATGAACAATCGGTCACCACGCGTGGTGACGATGGGAAGAAAGCCTTTGCGCGATACGCAAGGTCGCCGCAGCTCCCAGGTGCCCATCAGCACCAGCATCACGCCGATGCACGAAAAGAACACTGCGGTGAAGGTGGTCCAGGCCATCCAGTTCATACGGCGCTCCTATACCCGGCCCAAGGCAAAGCCCTTGGCCACATGATTGCGAACGAACCAGATCACCAGCATGCCCGGCAGGATCGTCAGGACGCCGGCTGCAGCCAACACGCCCCAGTCGATGCCGGAGGCCGATACTGTCCGCGTCATCACCGAAACGATGGGCTTGGCATCGACTGACGTCAGGGTGCGCGCCAGCAGCAATTCGACCCAGGAAAACATGAAGCAGAAAAACGCCGTGACACCGATGCCCGAGCGAATCAACGGGATGAAAATCTTCACGAAGAATTTCGGAAAGCTGTAGCCGTCGATGTAGGCGGTTTCGTCGATCTCCTTCGGCACGCCCGACATGAAGCCCTCGAGGATCCACACCGCCAGTGGAACGTTGAACAGGCAATGCGCCAGCGCCACGGCGATGTGCGTATCGAACAGTCCGATCGACGAATAGAGCTGGAAGAATGGCAACAGGAACACCGCCGGAGGCGCCATGCGGTTGGTCAGCAACCAGAAGAACAGGTGTTTGTCGCCAAGGAAGCGAAAGCGCGAAAACGCGTAGGCTGCGGGCAAGGCCACCGTCAGCGAAATCAGCGTGTTCAGGCAGACGTAGTACAGCGAGTTGATGTAGCCGCTGTACCAGCTGCGATCGGTAAAAATCAGCCGATAGTTATCCAGCGTCAGGTCGCGCGGCCACAGGGTCAGCCCACCCAGGATCTCGGTATTGCTCTTGAACGACATGTTGATGAGCCAGTAGATCGGCACCATCAGGAAGATGATGTAGAGCATCAGAACGAGCCGCTTGCGCAGATTCAGCATGGCGCCCTCCTCACTTCGGGTCGCTGTGGGTCATGGCCGTGTAGAACAGCCAGGACACCAGCAGGATGATCAGGAAGTAGATCAACGAAAACGCTGCGGCCGGGCCGAGATCGAACTGCCCGACAGCCATCTTCGTCAGCGTCTGGCTGAGGAAGGTCGTGGCATTGCCGGGGCCGCCGCCGGTGAGCACGAAGGGTTCGGTGTAGATCATGAAGCTGTCCATGAAGCGCAGCATCACGGCGATCAGCAGCACGCTTTTGAGCTTGGGCAGCTGGATGTAGCGAAACACCGCCCAGCTCGAGGCGCGGTCGATTCGAGCCGCCTGGTAGTAGGCATCCGGAATCGCGCGCAACCCCGAGTAGCAGAGCAGCGCCACCAGCGAGGTCCAATGCCAGACGTCCATCACCAGCACGGTTACCCAGGCATCGCGGGTGTTGGACGCATAGTTGTAATCGATGCCCAGCTCACGAAGGCTGTAACCCAGCAGGCCGATGTCGGCGCGCCCGAAGATCTGCCAGATCGTCCCGACCACGTTCCACGGGATCAACAGCGGAATCGCCATCACAATCAGGCACAGCGACGCCCAGCGGCCGCGGGTCGGCATGGTCAAAGCTACGGCGATACCCAGCGGAATCTCGATCAACAGCACGCAGCCGGAGAAGATGAACTGCCGCAACAACGAATCATGCAGGCGCGGATCGTGGAGGATCTGGCGATACCAGTCCGCGCCGACGAAGAACCGCGTCGAAGAATCGAAGATGTCCTGCACCGAATAATTCACCACCGTCATCATCGGCAGGATGGCGCTGAAGGCGACCAGCAGAAACACCGGCAGCACCAGCCACCAGGCTCGGTTGTCCTGAACCTTGTTCATGCCTTGTCCTCCACCAGTCGATCATCGGCGTACAGCATCAACCACTGCGCCGGAAAGCCGACCCAGGCGTTGGCTGTCGGAACGGCCTGATCCTCAGGTAGACGGGCCTTGATCAACAGGCCTTGCAGGCGCAGCGTAAGAATCTTGTAGGTGCCCAGGTCTTCGACCCGCACCACCTCGGCGGGCATGCCTGAAGCTGCCGGCTCGGCGCTTATCTGAACGAACTCCGGACGGATGCCGATTTGCAAGCGGCAACCATCCAGCTCCGGAAGGCGGGCAACCTGGGTATCGGCAAGCGGCAGATGGACATCGCCGAAGCCGACACCGCCGGCCTCCGCCCGGACGTCGATCAGGTTCATGCCGGGGCTGCCGACGAAAAAGCCGACGAAGGTGTGCTGCGGCCGCTCGAACAGCTCGCGCGGTGTGCCGAACTGGACGATCTGCCCGCCATGCATGACGGCGATCTTGTCGGCAAAGGTCGAGGCTTCCAGCTGGTCGTGGGTCACGTAGATCATGGTGATGTTGAACTGCTCGTGGATCTGCTTGAGCTTGCGCCGCAGCTTCCACTTCAGGTGCGGGTCGATCACCGTCAGCGGCTCGTCGAAGAGAATCGCTGATACGTCGTCGCGGACCAGGCCGCGGCCCATCGACACTTTCTGCTTTTCGTCCGCGGTCAGGTTGCGCGCCTTGCGCGAAAGCAGCGGATGCAGGTCGAGCACCTCGGCGATCTCATGCACCTTGCTGGTGATCCGCGCCTCGGCCACTCCCTGGTTGCGCAGGGGAAAGGCCAGGTTATCGAACACGGTCATGGTGTCGTAGACGACCGGGAATTGGAAAACCTGGGCGATGTTGCGCTGCTCGGGGGTCATCCTGTTCACCTCGCGGGCATCGAACAGCACCTTGCCTTCGGACGGGCTGAGCAGCCCGGAAATGATATTGAGCAGCGTCGACTTGCCGCAGCCGGAGGGCCCCAGCAAGGCATAGGCGCCGCCCTGCTCCCAGACGTGGTCCATCTCCCTGATGGCATAGTCCGCAGCACCACGCGGTTGCGCGCTGTAGCTGTGAGCAAGGTTCTGCAAGCGTATTTCCGCCATGTCGTGGCTCCTCAGGCGCGCCGGGTCGGTGCCTGGGCCAGCTGGCCGGAGGCGTCGAAAACGAACAGCTTGTGCGTCGGCACGTACACGCGGATGGGCGAGTCCACCGCATAGTCGTGCACGCCTTGCAGGTGCAGCACCAGGTTGAACTGCTCGTTGCGTACGTGAAGGAAGGTTTCCGAACCACTGATCTCGGCCAGCTCGACCACGCCGGAAACTTCCAGGTCGTCGTCGTTGGACGGCACCAGGCCGATATGGCTCGGACGCACGCCGAATCCGTACTCACCCTCATTCAGGCCACGCAGATCCGCGTTGAGGGGAAAGTGCATGCTGTCCTGGAAGCTGACCTCGTTGGCGGCAATTCGCCCGCGCAACAGGTTGATCGGCGGTTCGGAAAACAGCTCGGCACTGAGTACCTGGCTGGGTCGGTGATAAACCTCGGAGGTCGGCCCGCTCTGTATCACACGGCCCTCATGCAGCACCGTCGCGGTACCGCCGAGCGCAAGCGCCTCGTTGGGCTCGGTCGTGGCGTAGACGGCAATGCTGCGACGCGTCCTGAACAGCTCGCGCATCTCCTGCCGGAGCTCTTCGCGCAGCTTGTAGTCCAGGTTGACCAGCGGTTCGTCGAACAACACCAGGTCAGCATCCTTGACCAACGCCCGGGCCATTGCCGTGCGTTGTTGCTGACCGCCCGACAGCTCGAGCGGATAACGCTTGAGAAACCCTTCGATGTGCAGCATCTCGGCGGTCTCGCCAACCTTGCGCTTGATCTCGGCTTTGCTCACACCGGCCTGCCGCAACGGCGAGGCGATGTTCTCAAACACGGTCAAAGTGGGGTAGTTGATGAACTGCTGATAGACCATCGAGACGTTGCGCTTGCGAACCGGGACGCCCGTCACGTCGGCGCCGTTCATCAGTACGCGCCCGGCAGTGGGCTTGTCGAGCCCTGCCATGAGCCGCATCAGCGAGGTCTTGCCCGACAGGGTGCGCCCGATCAGCACGTTGAACGAGCCCGGCTCGAACGCCAGGCTGGCGTTGTCGATATGCCGCTGGCCATCGACCGTCTTGGTGACCTGCTCCAGGATCAGGGACATGCCGCCTTCCTCTCATTGTTATGGAGAAGGCAGAGCGATATCCGTGCCAGTCTCACGCAAAGGCTCCGGCGTACGGTTTCATAACGGAATCAATGTTGCGAAGTGTTCAAAATGAACAATTTTGAACATTGACAATGAACAGAACTGAACAAGACTGTTCAGGGCGCCGTTCATGGCCGCGCCCATAACAACAATAAGATGCAGCGACAGAGAGGCAACATGGCCGACCCAGCTCCGTCCACGTCACATCAGGCCCTGGTAAAGGATTCCTGGAACCGCTGCGAACGCTACGGGCTGAATCCGTCATGCGTTCCAAGCTTTGGCGAACCCACCGAGCAGGACATCAACGCCCTGCTCGATCGCCAGCGCAGCCTGGTGCAAACCACCCAGCGCGAAGTGTTGCCGTACTACGAGAATATTCTTTCGAATTCGAGCTGCCTGATCCTGCTGGCCGACAACACCGGCCAGCTGCTCGAATCCTGGGGTGACCGGCGTTTCGTCGAGCCCGCGCATCGAAGAGGATTCATGCCCGGCGCCAGCTGGATGGAGCGCGACACCGGCACCAATGCAATCGGCACCGCATTGGCCAGCGGGCAGGCGGTGCACATCCAGCGCGACGAGCACTTCCTGGTGGCCAACCGTTACCTGACCGGCGCCGCTTCGCCGATCTTCGACGCGCAACGCCAGCTGATCGCCGTACTCGACGTCTCCAGCGACAGCTACCTGCCCCCGTCGCACACCCTCGGTATGGTCAAGATGATGAGCCAGTCGGTGGAAAACCGGCTCATTCTCAACCTGTTCCATGACGACTATTTCCAGCTGACCTTCAATACCGGGCAGGACAACCTCGACAGTCAGTGGGCCGGGCTGCTGGTGTTCGATGAATCGGGGTTGATCGTATCGGCCAATCGGCGAGCCGACAGCCTGCTGGGTCTTTCGATCACGCGTTCACGCATCGACAGCCTGTTCGACGTCCCGCTGCTGCAGTTGCTCAATCAGCCGGAAGACCAGCCCATGCGCCTGCTCGCGCTGGGGCGGCATCGCTTCCACGGTAGCGTACGGCGCCCGCGCCAGCCGCGTATCCAGCCGCGGGACTTTCGTACCGCCAGCCCCGTGAAACAGCCTGTCGACGCGGTCGCTATCGAACAAGGCGATCCTCAGGTGCGCAAGGTGTTCCGCCAGGCGCAACTCATGCTGGAGAAGGACATCCCGATTCTGGTCCACGGCGAGACCGGGGTCGGCAAGGAGGTGCTGGTCAAGGCGCTGCACGCCGCCAGCTCCCGCGCCACGGCGCCGCTGATCGCGGTCAACTGTGCGGCGATTCCCGCTGAACTGATCGAATCCGAGCTGTTCGGTTATGAGAAAGGCGCTTTCACCGGTGCACACCAGAAAGGCAGCCTGGGGCTGATTCGCAAAGCCGACGGCGGTGTGCTGTTTCTCGACGAGATAGGCGATATGCCGTTGAGTCTCCAGGCGCGTCTGTTGCGCGTGCTGCAGGATCGCAGCGTTCAGCCGCTCGGTGGCGCAGAGCCCTTTGCGGTCGATTTTCGCTTGATCTGCGCAACCAACCGCTCGCTACGCCAGGAAGTCGAGAGCGGTCGTTTTCGCCAGGACCTGTTCTATCGCGTCAGCGGACTCAACGTCGAACTGCCTCCGTTGCGAGCCCGTCACGACAAACAGGCGCTGTTCCAGCGACTCTGGGAGCAATACCGGGAACCCCGGCAATGGGCCGGACTGAGTGCCGAGGTGCAGCGCCTGTTTGACCGCCATCCCTGGCCGGGAAACCTTCGCCAGCTGAGCAGCGTCATCCAGGTCGCGTTGGCCCTGGCCGACGACCAGCCAATCCGCCCCGAGCACCTGCCGGATGACTTCTTTGAAGACCTGGAACGCGAACCGGACCCGCCGCGCTCGGGCACCGCGGAAACCAGCGCCCCGCCAAACGACGATCTGGCCAGCCATTACCATGCCTGTCGCGGCAACATCTCGCACCTGGCCCGCAACCTGGGCATGAGCCGCAACACGCTGTACAAACGCCTGCGTGAGCAAGGACTGAAGGTCTAGCCGACGCCTGATCTGATTCGTCGAGCACCTGGCGTGGTCGCGCAAACGATGCTTTAATCAGAAAATTAATTAGTCGGTTAATTAAATATGCCCAAGGACACGAAACCCCGTACCGCCGGCCGCCCGGCTGCGTCCAAGCAGGTGCAGCGCGATCAGCTGCTCGACGTCGCCACCCGGACGTTCGCCGATAGCGGCATCCAGGCGGCTAGCCTGCGCAGGATCGCGGCTACGGCCGGGGTCACGCCCGCCTTGCTCAACTATTATTTCGGCAACAAGCAGCAGCTCGTCGAGGCCATGGTCGAGGAACGCTTTCTGCCACTGGTTGCTCATATCGCCGAACAGCTGCGTCCAATGGACGACCCGCACCAGCTAGTTCGCACCTTCGTTTGCAGCGTCAGCGAGATGGTGCGCCGCAACCCGTGGCTCCCTCCTTTATGGGTGCGCGAAATCCTCTGCGAGGGTGGCCTGCTGCGCGCCCAGCTGACCACCCGGATCGCACCCATGGTGCCGTTGCTGCTGGCCCAGCGCTTCGCTGCCGCCCAGGCGCGGGGCACCCTCAATCCGGCGCTGGACCCACGACTGCTGGTGGTGTCCCTGATAGGCGTGACCCTGCTGCCCTATGCAGCCGAGCCGATCTGGCGCGGCATATTCGCCAATCCAGACATCGGCCACGAAGCACTGGTCAGCCATACCCTGGCCCTGCTGGAACGCGGCATGGAGGTCTGACATGAAGCGCCTGATGCTTGTTGGGCTTTTGCTTCTCGGATTGCTCGGTTGTGAAGACAAGAGCGACAGGTTACTCGGCACGCTGGAATGGGATCCGATCAGCCTGCCCGCCGAAGCCTCGGAAACCATCCTTAGCGTGAAGGTGACCGAAGGCGATCGCGTGGAGGCCGGCCAGTTACTGCTGGAACTGGACCCTCGCCGGCAGGATGCTCGCCTCGCACAGGCCAACAGCCAAGTCGAACAGGCTTCCGCGCAACTGGCCGAACTGACCAACGGCGCTCGCCGTGAAACCATCGAAGCGGCGCGCGCCGACTTGGCCAGGAGCCGCGCAGAACAGACCGATACCGAACGGAGCTTTCAGCGCATCGCTGCGCTCTATCAACGCAAACAGGTGGCCGTCGCCGAGCTGGATCGGGCTCGAGCCGCTCGGGATCAAGCAACGGCCTCGGTGCGCAGAGCCGAGGCGCAACTGAGCGAGCTGACCAACGGCACGCGGCCGGAGCGCCTGGAGCAAGCCGCCGCTGCACTCGATGCTGCACGGGCGAGCCTGACCGAGTTACAGATCACCCGTGAGCATCTCAGCCTGCGCGCGCCCCGTGCCGGCTTGGTGGATGCCTTGCCGTTCAAGGCAGGCGACCAGCCGCCTGCCGGGGCCGAGCTGGTCCGTCTGCTGGTGGGCCCTGCGCCCTATGCTCGCGTATTCATTCCCGCGAGTCAGCGTGCACGAATGCATATTGGCGACAGCCTGCACGTCTGGGTTGAAGGCATCGCCCAGCCGTTTACCGCTCATGTACGCAGCATTCGCAGCGAAGCGAGCTTTACCCCCTACTATGCGCTCACCGGTGACGACGCCAGCCGCCTGTCCTACCGCGCCGAACTGGCACTGGAAGGCGCCGAGGCGCAGCGGCTACCGCCTGGCCTGCCACTACGGGCGCAACGGTTGAATGATGAATAATGACGAGCTGGTGATACGCGCCCGAGGCCTGAGCAAGCGTTTCGGCACGCTGACCGCTGTCGATCACCTCGACCTCAGCGTGCGCCGGGCCGAAGTGTTCGGTTTCCTCGGACCCAACGGCTGTGGCAAATCCACCACTATTCGCATGCTCTGCGGTCTGCTGCAGCCCAGCGAGGGAGAAGTCGAAGTACTCGGCTACCAGATTCCTCGAGACGCCGAAGCACTGAAGCGTCGCATCGGCTACATGACGCAGAAGTTTTCCCTGTATGACGACCTTACCGTCATGGAAAACCTGCAGTTCCTTGCCGCTGTCCACGGCCTGAGCCGCCGGGAAACCCGCCAGCGTACCGAGCACTTGCTGGAGCGCTACTGGCTGACCGATCAACGTTCGCAAATGGCGGGGACCATGAGTGGCGGGCAGAAGCAACGCCTGGCACTGGCCGGCGCGGTGCTGCACGAACCCGACCTGCTGTTGCTCGACGAACCCACCAGCGCCGTGGACCCGCAATCGCGCCGGGAATTCTGGGGCTCGCTGTTCGAACTGGCCGATGCCGGCACCACGCTGCTGCTCTCCACGCACTACATGGATGAAGCAGAGCGCTGTACCCGCCTGGGCATTCTCGACGCCGGCCGGCTGGTGGCCGACGGCAGCCCGCGCGAGTTGATGGACGCTCTACCCAGCCACCCGCTGTTGATCGACTGCAGCCAACCGCGGCAAGCCCAACGGGCCCTCGAAGGGCAGCCCAAGGTACTCGCGATGGCGCAGATCGGCGCCGTGCTCCGCGTCCTCTGCCGTGGGGGCGATGCGCAGGAGGATATCGCTGCCACCCTAGCGCGCGCCGGTATCCCAGCGCAGCTGAGGGATGGTGAAGCCAACCTCGAAGATGTCTTCGTCAGCGTCACCCACAAGCCCGAGGGGGCCACGCGATGAACTTGCGCAGGCTGGGCGCCATCGTGCTCAAGGAGCTGCGCCAGCTGCGCCGTGACCGGCTGACCTTCGCCATGATCGCCGGCATCCCGCTCTTGCAGTTGGTGCTGTTCGGCTACGCCATCAATATGGACGTGCGCGGCATCCAGGCAGCGGTGCTCGACCAGGCCAATAGCTACAGCTCCCGCGAAGCCATCGCCGAGCTGGCCTCCAGCCAGGTGCTCGACCTGCGCTACCACCTGGACAGCCCGCAGCAGATCAACCAGTTGCTACGTGAGGGCCGGATCAGCGCAGCCCTGGTAGTCCCCGCGGACTTCGATGCACGCCTGCAGCGCAAAGACCGGCCTCCGCTGCAGCTGGTGGTCGACGGCTCCGACCAGAGCGTGCAAGCCTCCACCCGCCAACTGGCGTCCTACCCGTTGCCGGGCTGGGGTCATCGCCAAGCGGTCGAGGTGGTCAACTTCTACAACCCGGAGCGCCTGGCACCGCTGAATACCGTGCCCGGGCTTTTGGGCGTGATTCTGACCATGACCATGGTGCTGTTCACCGCGGTCGCCCTGGTACGCGAGCGCGAGCGCGGCAATCTGGAGTTGCTGATCGCCACGCCGGTGTCGCCCTGGGAGCTGACCATCGGCAAGGTCCTGCCCTTCGTGGGCATTGGCCTGATTCAGGTCAGCGTCATCCTCGTCGTCGGTCACTGGTTGTTTGCCGTACCGGTACGAGGCTCGCTGTGGGAACTCTATGGCGCCTCGCTGCTGTTCATCGTCGCCAGCCTGTCGCTTGGCGTGTTTCTTTCCACCATGGCCAGTACCCAGTTTCAGGCCATGCAGATGGCCTTCTTCACCTTCCTGCCGCAGATCCTGTTGTCGGGGTTCATGTTTCCCTTCGCCGGCATGCCGAAAGCAGCCCAGTGGATCGCCGAGTTCCTGCCGCTGACCCACTATCTACGCATTACCCGCGGCATCATGCTGCGCGCGGCAGGCATGGGCGACCTGTGGAACGAGGCCCTGTGGCTGCTGGTGTTCTGCGCCATCCTGCTGGCGCTTTCGGTGTCGCGTATTCAGAAGCGTCTGGATTGACAGTGCTCGCCGGATCCCGAAAACGACAAAGGCCGCACGCAGCGGCCTTTGTCGTCGACGGCTATCAGTCAGCCAGCCGCCAGGTGGTCCCGCCCTTGCCGTCTTCCAGCACCACCCCCATGGCAGTGAGCTGATCGCGGATACGGTCGGACTCGGCCCAGTTTTTCTCGACGCGCGCCTGCAGTCGAGCTGCGATCAACGCCTCTACCTGAGCGGCGTCCACCTTGCCGGCAGCGCCGGCCTGCAGGAAGTCGTCCGGCTCCAGCTGCAGCACACCCAGCGGTTCGGCCAGCGCCTTGAGACGGGCTGCCAGGCCAGCGGCGGCTTGCAGATCGGACGCCCGCAGCCGGTTGACCTCACGGGCCAGTTCAAAAAGAACTGCGCAGGCTTCCGGCGTATTGAAGTCATCGTTCATGGCCGCCGAGAACCGCTCGATAAAGGCTTCACCACCCGCGGGCGCCGCCTCGGGCAAGCCCCGCAAGGACTGGTAGAAACGCTCGAGCGCGCCCTTGGCTTCTTTCAGGCTGTCTTCGGAATAGTTGATCGGGCTGCGGTAGTGGCTCGACACCAACAGGTAACGCACCACTTCGGGCTGGTACTTTTCCAGCACCTCGCGAATGGTGAAGAAGTTGCCCAGCGACTTGGACATCTTCTCGCCATCGACACGGACGGCGCCTGCGTGCATCCAGGCGTTGGCGTACTGCTTGCCGGTTGCAGCCTCGCTCTGCGCGATTTCATTCTCGTGATGCGGGAACACCAGGTCGGGCCCGCCGCCATGGATATCGAAGGTCTCACCCAGGCAGCAGGTGGACATCACCGAGCATTCGATATGCCAGCCTGGACGCCCCGCTCCCCACGGCGACTCCCAGCTCGGCTCGCCCGGTTTGGCCGCTTTCCAAAGCACGAAATCCAGCGGATCTTCCTTGGCTTCGTCGACTTCGATGCGCGCGCCGATCTTCAGGTCCTCGATCTTGCGCCGCGACAGCTTGCCGTAACCTGCGAACTTGCCGACCCGGTAATAGACGTCGCCATTGCCCGGCGCGTAGGCATAGCCCTTGTCGATCAGGGTCTGGATCATCTCGTGCATGCCGGCGATGTGGTCGGTGGCACGCGGCTCGAGGTCGGGCCGCAGTACATTGAGCCTGGCTTCGTCCTCGTGCATGGCGGCAATCATCCGCCCGGTCAGCGCGTCGAAGCTTTCGCCGTTTTCCTGCGCCCGGCGAATGATCTTGTCATCGATGTCGGTGATGTTGCGCACGTAGGTCAGTTCGTAACCGCTCTGGCGCAACCAGCGCGATACCACGTCGAATGCCACCATGACCCGCGCATGGCCGATATGGCAGAAGTCATAGACCGTCATGCCACAGACGTACATGCGCACCTGGTTGCCGACCAGGGGCTTGAGCGGCTCCTTGGCCTTGGTCAGGGTGTTGTAGATCGACAGCGCCATCACTGGCCTCCCCAGGAATCACGCAGCGTCACGGTACGGTTGAAGACCAGCGCGTCGGGGCGACTGTCCTTGCGGTCCACGCAGAAGTAGCCCTCGCGCTCGAACTGGAAACGATCCTCGGCCTGGGCGGTAGCCAGCGACGGTTCGGCGCGGCAACCCTTGAGCACGACCAGCGACTCGGGGTTGATGTTGTCCAGGAAGCTGCCGCCCTCCTCGTCTTTCTCCGGGTTGGCCGAGCGGAACAGGCGGTCGTACAGACGCACTTCACACTCGACGCTTTCTGCGGCCGGAACCCAGTGAATGACGCCCTTGACCTTGCGGCCCTCCGGGTTCTTGCCCAGCGTGTTTTCGTCGTAAGAGCAACGCAGCTCGACGATATTGCCCTGCGCGTCCTTCACCGCTTCGTCAGCACGGATCACGTAACTGCCGCGCAAGCGCACTTCCCCGCCTGGGATCAGGCGCTTGAAGCCGGCCGGTGGCACTTCTTCGAAATCGCTGGCATCGATGTAGAGCTCACGGGAGAACGGCAACTGGCGTACGCCCATGTCCTGCTTGGGGTGGCAAGGCAATTCGAGCTGCTCGACCTGACCTTCTGGGTAATTGGTAATGACGACCTTCAGCGGCTTGAGCACGCACATGGCGCGTGGCGCGTTGGCGTCCAGATCTTCGCGAATGGCGAATTCGAGCATTCCGATATCGACGACTCCGCCCGCGCGATTCACGCCGATCATGTCGCAGAAGGTACGGATCGACGCGGGCGTATAGCCGCGCCGGCGATAGCCGCTGAGTGTCGACATGCGCGGATCATCCCAACCGCTGACGTGCTTCTCGTCGACCAGCTGCTTGAGCTTGCGCTTGCTGGTGATGGTGTAGTTCAGGTTGAGCCGAGCGAACTCGTACTGACGCGGGCGCGCCGGCACCGGCAGGTTCTCCAGGAACCATTCGTACAGCGGCCGGTGGTCTTCGAATTCCAGCGTGCAGATCGAGTGCGTAATGCCCTCGATGGCATCCGACTGGCCATGGGTGAAGTCATAGCTCGGGTAGATACACCAGTCGTTGCCGGTCTGGTGATGATGCGCGTGGCGGATCCGGTAAAGGATCGGATCACGCAGGTTCATGTTCGGCGAAGCCATGTCGATCTTTGCGCGCAACGCTTTGGCGCCGTCCGGGAACTCGCCAGCCTTCATCCGCGCGAACAGATCCAGGTTCTCCTCCACCGAGCGATCACGGAACGGACTGTTCTTGCCCGGTTCCGTCAGGCTGCCACGGTATTCCCGCGCCTGGTCAGGCGTCAGGTCGCATACGTAGGCCTTGCCCGCTTTGATCAGCTCGATGGCCCAATCGTGCAGCTGACCGAAGTAGTTGGAGGCATAACGCTCCTCTCCAGCCCACTGGAAGCCGAGCCATTGGACATCGCTCTTGATGGCGTCGATGTATTCCTGGTCTTCCTTGGCCGGGTTTGTGTCATCGAAGCGCAGATTGCACTCGCCACCGAACTCCTTGGCCAGGCCGAAGTTCAGGCAGATCGACTTGGCGTGACCGATGTGCAGGTAACCGTTGGGCTCAGGCGGAAAGCGCGTGACGATCTTGGCATGCTTGCCCGATTCCAGGTCGGCCTGGACGATGGGACGGAGAAAATTAGTGGCTGCGGTAGTCTCAGGCTTGCTCATGATGTCCTTAACGATCTGCGAGTGTGCGGCTCAGAGTGGCTTACAAATTAGTCGGGCAAGGCGCAACGACCATCGGGAGTAACAGCCAAAGGCTGGCCCGAAGGGTGAGCGCCGCGAATCAATCAGTCGACGAGCGCAATGCACGAAGGTACATGAACAGTCGAGGCTGATTTCAACGCGGCATGGCCGAGCTCGGTTGTTTGTAAACGCTCTCTCAGGGTAGGCCGACCAAATCAAAGCGCCTATCATAGCGGACCCGTCAACCCCCTGACAGCGTTAAGCGCGCAGCCGCGCGACAGTGACATCACGCTCGCCGGGCGCCGGTTGCACCGTCGCGGCACGAATTTCCCCGCTGCTATTTAAGGAAGGCTTCCAATGATCAAGCTCCACACCAACCATGGCGTCATCACCGTCAAGCTGTTCGAAGACAAAGCCCCGGAGACGACCGCGAACTTCAAGGAATACGTGAAGAGCGGCCACTACGACGGCACTGTCTTCCACCGTGTGATCAGCAATTTCATGATTCAGGGTGGCGGGTTCGAACCAGGCATGAAGCAGAAGACCACCCGCGCCCCGATCAAGAACGAGGCCAACAACGGGCTTTCCAACAAGACCGGCACCCTGGCGATGGCACGTACCATGGAGCCGCATTCGGCGTCCGCGCAGTTTTTCATCAACGTCAAGGACAACGACTTTCTCGATCACACCGCGCCGACCGTGCAGGGCTGGGGCTACGCCGTGTTCGGCGAAGTGGTCGAGGGCATGGACGTGGTCGAGAAGATCAAGGGCGTGCCGACCACGATGAAATCGGGGCATCAGGACGTGCCGGTTGAAGACGTGGTCATCGAGAAAGCCGAGATCGTCGAGTAAGCACGTTGATCCTGCTGATCTCGGACCTGCACCTCGAAGAACAACGCCCGGACCTCACTCGGGCGTTTCTTCATTTTCTCGAGACCCGTGCAGCCCAGGCCGAAGCGCTTTATATCCTCGGCGACTTCTTTGAAGTCTGGGTGGGTGACGACGGCATGACGGCCTACCAGCAGCAGATCGCCCATGCGCTGAACGCCTTGAGCCAGCGCGGGACTCGTATCTATTTGATGCACGGCAACCGTGATTTCATGATCGGCAAGGCGTTCTGCCGCCAGGCCGGGTGCACCCTGCTGCCCGACCCGTACGTCGCCGAGCTCGGTAACGAGCGGGTATTGCTCACCCATGGCGACAGCCTGTGTACCCGCGATGAGGGTTACATGCGTTTAAGGCGTTGGCTGCGTAACCCTGTCAGCCTGTTCATCCTGCATCACCTTCCGCTTGCCAAACGCCAGCAGCTCGCCCAGAAGTTGCGCTCGAGCAGCAAGCTGCAAACCCGCATGAAAGCCAGCGACATCGTCGACGTAACGCCCGAAGAGGTGGTCAGGATCATGCGGCGCCACCAGGTCCGCACGCTGATTCACGGCCACACCCACCGCCCGTTCATTCACGCGCTGGACGTGGATGGGCAGCCGGCCAGACGCATCGTGCTAGGCGATTGGGATCGCCAGGGCTGGGCTTTGCAGGTCGACGAATCAGGCTTCAACCAGGCTCCGTTCGCCCTGAGCTGAAAACATCAGGCCGCGCTCGGCACGCCGCTGTGGAAGCGAAACTCATGATCCGGGCTTTCGATCAGCTCGCGCTCGCGCTCACGCACCCTCACGATGGTCGCGTCGATATCGGCCGCCTCGCCATAGAGATACGCCAGTTTCAGATAGTCCTGAAAATGCCGTGCCTCGGACTTCAGCAGGCCGTGATAGAACTTGCCCAGCTCTTCGTCCAGATGCGGCACCAGCATCGCGAAGCGCTCGCAAGAACGTGCTTCGATGAACGCTCCGATGACCAGGGTATCGGTAAGCCGATAGGGTTCATGGTTGCGGACCAGTTCCCTCAATCCGGCAGCGTAGCGGGATGAGCCGATGTTGCGCAGCGCGATATCGCGCTTGCGTATGATCGACAGCACCTGTTCGAAGTGGCGAAGCTCTTCCCTCGCCAGCCGCGACATTTTGTTCTGCAGATCGGGCTTGTCGACATAGCGGAACATCAGCTGAAAGGCCGCACCGGCCGCCTTCTTTTCGCAGTTGCCGTGATCGATGAGCATCACGTCCTGATGGCGCAGCGCGACGTCGACCCAGCTTGACGGCGTGGCGCAGCCGAGGAATTCATTCAATTCGGGGAGCATGAGTCCTGGTATTCATAAGGGAAATGGACACGTCAGCCAACGCAACGGCGACCGCACGCCGCGCATTATACGAGTCCGACAGCGGACGGCCAGTGGCGGTTGATGTGGATCACTGGCCGTCGCGATGGCCTTGTCTATAGTGAACTCAATTGATCCTTGAACCGGAGCCGATCATGCAAGCCTTACGCTGTATCCTCGTGGTAATCGACCCGAACCTGCCGGAAAACCTGGCATTGAAACGCGCACGATTGATCTCCAGCGTCAGCCAGTCCCGGCTCCATCTGCTGGTCTGCGACACGCGCCAGGATCACAGCCAGTATCTCGACGGCTTACGCGCGGAGCTCGAAGGGCAAGGCCACGTGGTTACCACCCGCCAGGACTGGCATGAGAACCTGCATCAGACGATCATCGCGGCTCAGCAAGCCGAAGGTTGCGGTCTGGTCATCAAGCAGCATGTCGCCGACAACCCACTCAAGCGAGCCCTGCTGACACCCGATGACTGGAAGCTGTTGCGCTACTGCCCGTGTCCGGTGTTGATGGTCAAGACCGAGGCGCCATGGACCGGCGGCAACATTCTGGCCGCGGTCGACGTCGGGAATGCCGACATCGAGCACCGTACGCTGCACTCGAGCATCATCAACCATGGCCATGAAATTGCAGCGCTTGCGGAAGGCACCTTGCACGTCATCAGCGCTCATCCCTCGGCAATGCTCTCGGCCGCAGATCCCGCGTTTCAACTCAAGGACACCATCGAGCAACGCTATCGGAACGCTTGCAAGGAGTTCCAGGTGGAATACGGCATCCCCGATGGGCAGCTGCATATCGAAGAAGGTCCGGCTGACGCCCTGATACCTCGGGTCTGTCACCAGCTGCAGGCGGTCGTGACGGTGATCGGGACGGTTGCCCGCACCGGTTTTTCCGGCGCGCTGATGGGCAACACCGCCGAGGTCGTCCTGGATACGCTGGAAAGCGATGTCCTGGTGCTCAAACCGGACGACATCATCGATCACCTCGAAGACCTTGTCGCCCGTCGCTAGACCAATCACCGCGCAGGATCCGCCTGCCACGCAAGGCGGATCCCTACCCCGCTGTACCTTCGAGGAACTGCGGCGTGATATAACGGTGATAGTGCGCCTCGGACAGGAGAAAGAACTCCCGATCGATCGCGTCGCGGAGCTCAGGTAACGACCATTCGCGAAATTCCGGCAACAGGGCGACGCCGTACGCCTCGAGTTGCTGGATCATTCGCGCGCCTCGCGCGATGAGCTGATAGGCCCAGCAGTACGGCGACTGCTCGGCAACGAAACGGACCTGCCGACTTTCCAGTTGCTGGCGCAGCAACGGCGCATCGAACACTTCCAGCTTTGCCGCCATCACTTGTGCGAGCAGTACCTCCAGGCGATGCCAGACCGCGCGCTTGCCTTCCTCGCTGTAGCCATTCCAGTTCACCACTTCATGATGAAATCGCTTGCAGCCACGGCAAACCACATCGCCGTAGACGGTCGAGCAAAGGCCTACGCAAGGCGTTTTGATTCGCTGATTTGACATGACGGGCGATGGATCGAAACACGGCGCTGCATCTTAGACTTTTGTCCAAGCCGGGTCACGAGCCAATCCGGATCGAACCGCCAGAAGGGCCGCAAATGCCCAGACTCAGCGGGCTTCTGCCGTCCGAGCGCGCAGGGGTTCGTAGAGGTCGCTTTCGGACTGCCGTGGCGCTTCACTTAACTTTACGGGCCCGTTCCAGTAGAATCAGCCCGCCGTTTTAGGCGCCACAATCCGCAAGAAGCTGTTTTCAAAGCGTCACGAGCACAGTTGACCGGCTATCCGCCGGGTGCGCAGATCCCTCTAACCTGCGCACCCGGCATTCAAACCCGGCGTAAAACTTTGAAAACAGCTTCCGGATGCGCGTCCCGAGACACCCAAGGGACCAATGATGAGGGTATAAAACTGTGCTTGAAGCCTATCGCAAACACGTAGAAGAGCGTGCCGCCCAGGGCGTCGTGCCCCAGCCGCTGAACGCCGAGCAGACCGCAGGCCTGGTCGAACTTCTGAAGAATCCGCCAGCTGGCGAAGAACAATTTCTCCTCGATCTGATCACTAACCGCGTTCCGGCGGGCGTGGACGAAGCCGCCTATGTCAAGGCCGGCTTCCTGGCCGCCATCGCCAAGGGTGAAGCCTCCTCGCCGCTGATCAGCAAGCAACACGCCGTCGAGCTGCTGGGTACCATGCAAGGCGGTTACAACATCGTCACGCTGGTCGAACTGCTGGACGACCCGGAACTGTCCGATACCACGGCGCAGCAACTGAAGCACACCCTGCTGATGTTCGACGCCTTCCATGACGTCGCCGAGAAAGCCAAGGCTGGCAACGCCAATGCCAAGGCCGTTCTGCAATCCTGGGCCGAAGGCGAGTGGTTCAAGAACCGCGCCCCGGTCGCTGAAAAAGTGACCCTGACGGTCTTCAAGGTCGCTGGCGAAACCAACACCGACGACCTGTCCCCGGCGCCAGACGCCTGGTCCCGTCCGGACATCCCGCTGCATGCCCTGGCCATGCTGAAAATGGCTCGTGACGGCATCAACCCCGACGTCCCCGGTTCGGTTGGCCCGCTCAAGCAGATGGAAGAGCTGAAGACCAAGGGCTTCCCGGTTGCCTACGTTGGCGACGTGGTCGGTACCGGTTCTTCACGTAAATCCGCTACCAACTCGGTGCTGTGGTTCTTCGGTGACGACATCCCGAACGTCCCGAACAAGCGTGCCGGCGGCTTCTGCTTCGGTACCAAGATCGCGCCGATCTTCTACAACACCATGGAAGACGCTGGCGCCCTGCCGATCGAGTTCGATTGCTCGGATCTGGCCATGGGCGACGTGATCGACGTCTACCCGTACAAGGGCGAAGTCCGTCGCCACGGCAGCGATGAGCTGGTCACCACCTTCCAGCTGAAAACCGACGTTCTGCTCGACGAAGTACGCGCCGGCGGCCGTATTCCGCTGATCATCGGTCGCGGCCTGACCGAAAAAGCACGTGCCGAGCTGGGCATGGGCCCGTCCGACCTGTTCAAGAAGCCGGAAGCGCCGGCCGAGAGCAACAAGGGCTACACCCTGGCCCAGAAGATGGTGGGTCGCGCCTGCGGTCTGCCGGAAGGCAAAGGCGTGCGTCCGGGCACCTACTGCGAGCCGAAGATGACCACCGTCGGCTCCCAGGACACCACCGGCCCGATGACTCGCGACGAGCTGAAAGACCTGGCTTGCCTGGGCTTCTCTGCCGACCTGGTCATGCAGTCGTTCTGCCACACCGCGGCTTATCCGAAGCCGATCGACGTCACTACCCATCACACCCTGCCGGACTTCATCATGACCCGCGGTGGTGTTTCCCTGCGTCCAGGTGACGGCATCATCCACAGCTGGCTGAACCGCATGCTGCTGCCGGACACTGTCGGTACCGGTGGTGACTCGCACACTCGCTTCCCGATGGGCATCTCCTTCCCGGCCGGTTCCGGCCTGGTTGCCTTCGCCGCTGCCACCGGCGTGATGCCGCTGGATATGCCGGAATCGGTACTGGTTCGCTTCAAGGGCAAGATGCAGCCTGGCATCACCCTGCGCGATCTGGTCCATGCGATCCCCTACTACGCCATCCAGAAGGGCCTGCTGACCGTCGAGAAGAAGGGCAAGAAGAACATCTTCTCCGGCCGCATCCTCGAGATCGAAGGCCTGAACGAGCTGACCGTAGAACAAGCGTTCGAGCTGTCCGACGCTTCCGCAGAGCGCTCCGCTGCCGGTTGCACCATCAAGCTGCCGGAAGCGGCTATTGCCGAGTACCTGCAGTCGAACATTACCCTGCTGCGCTGGATGATCAGCGAAGGCTACGGCGATGCGCGCACCCTCGAGCGCCGCGCTCAGGCGATGGAAGCGTGGCTGGCCAACCCGCAGCTGCTGGCTGCCGATGCCGACGCCGAGTACGCCGAAGTCATCGAGATCGACCTGTCCGAAGTCACCGAGCCGGTACTTTGCGCGCCGAACGATCCGGACGACGCTCGCCTGCTGTCCAGCGTTCAGGGCGAGAAGATCGACGAGGTCTTCATCGGTTCGTGCATGACCAACATCGGCCACTTCCGTGCCGCCGGTAAGCTGCTGGACAAGGTCGAAGGCTCGCTGCCGACCCGCCTGTGGCTGTCCCCGCCGACCAAGATGGACCAGCATCAGCTGACCGAGGAAGGCTACTACGGGATCTACGGCCGCGCTGGCGCGCGCCTGGAAATGCCGGGTTGCTCGCTGTGCATGGGTAACCAGGCCCGCGTGGAAACCGGTTCGACCGTGGTCTCCACCTCGACCCGTAACTTCCCCAACCGCCTGGGCGACGCGACCAACGTGTACCTGGCCTCCGCCGAACTGGCAGCGGTCGCTTCGATTCTTGGTCGCCTGCCGACCGTCGAGGAGTACATGGTCTACGCTGCCCAGATCGATACCATGGCGGCGGATGTCTACCGCTACCTGAGCTTCGATCAGATCGCTGAGTTCCGCGAATCAGCGGCCAAGGCGAAAATCGATGTGGTTGCGGTCTGATGTGCTGACCCCATCCGCCTCACGGACGGCTAACCCCGTCTGATGAGTGCAGACGATGGAACAAACGCCCCGACTGGTTCGGGGCGTTTGCTTTTCTACGCGCCAAACGGGGCCAACGACCCCCACCGCGACGCCGCGTCCAGTGAGCGCGATCTGCTTCTTCCGGTAGCGGGCCGTCGCAGCCTGTAGTGCCACCGGCAAAGCCGTTCGGGAGGCCTTGGCCAACTTGACCGGCCACCCTACTCGTTCGCCGGACCCGTTCGCGCGGGAACGGGGCCAGAGGCGGGCTGGAATAGCCTGCCCTTCACCAGACCATGCAGCCCGCACGCGCCTATTAGATGAATGTCTGCCGGGCACAGCCTCGGGGAAGCCGGTTTCGCCCTGGCAGCTGCTCCAGGCGTTGCCGCCATTCCGCGCGGACTGCACCCTTCGATGGCGCCTGGGCGGTTGCAACCGTGACTCGCTCAGCCTTCGCCATTTTTGCCGCCGCTCTCAGTTCCGCAAGGGTCGGTGTCTTGCGCACCGGTTCGTCGGCCTTCTTTTCAACAGAGCGAAGGCAGAGTTTGCACGATACCTCGGCCGCATCTTCGGAGCGATTCAGGCTCGAACCAACGCGCCCACACGCGATATTCCCTTGGGCCACGGAGTAATGAATGACCAACGTGTTGTCTCCTCAGTTTTTGGGGCGCGGGATTCTACATGGTTGGGGATGGAAAATGGGGCAAGCCTCGCGCTGAGCGTTTGAGGCCTGGGCTGAACATGCGACACGACCAGCGATCTGGCTTGTCGGAAGCACGGCTATCCGCAGGTGTTGGGAAAGGTAGCGGCAAATATGCCGTATAAGGTGCTTGACCGGACATTCTTATGCACATTACGACCCAGCTAATGCCCCTGTCCTTCGGGCCTTTGGCTCCATGCCGTCGCGCAAGTCTAATACCTTGATTGCTAAAGACTTTTCGAACTGAGCAAAAACTCGGCGATCTGTGGCTACGCCCCGCCTGGCGAGCGCTCGCGACGATCATCCAGATTCTGCTCACACCTTTATCCACAGGATTTGTGGATAAAGGGCAGTTCTACGACAGCCTTGGCGGCTCCTCGCAGCGGCATGCTTCAGGCCATTCGCATCGCTGGCAGGCCGCCCGCCGTTGTGATCTCCCCACGTGGAGAGCACGGCGCATCGACGAAAAGAAAAAAGGAGCCGTTATAAAAGCGAAAGCGGAGCGATAACGCTCCGCCTCCATATCCGCCCCGCTCACCACGATCGCGATCAACGTCTTGCCACCGGCATCAATCGAATACCCAGCGCGCCGATCGACGCGACGGTTGCCAGCACCACCACCCCACTCCAGCCCCACTGACCCAGCGCCAGGCTTCCCAATCCGGCGCCGGTCGCCATGCCGATGAACACGCCAGTGAACAGCAGCGCGTTCAGCCGGCTGCGGGCCGGTGGGTCAATGCCGTAGACAATCGCCTGGTGCGCAACCAGGGTTGCCTGGATACCAAAGTCGAACCCGACCGCGGCAACCGCGATCAACCCCAACTGTGCTTCGACCGGCACCACCGCAACCAGCCCCAGCGCGGCGAAGGAGGCGGCAGTCAATGCCGCCCCCAGCCAGGTCACCCGCGCCGGGCCATGTCGATCAGCCATGCGACCAGCCAGCGGCGCCGCCAGCGCACCCGCAGCCCCCGCCAGGCCAAACGCGCCAGCGGCGGTACTGCCCAGGCCGAAACGGGTGTGCAGCATCACCGCGAGCGTCGACCAGAAGGCACTAAACGCGATAGACAGCAGCCCCTGGGCCAAGGCTGCACGACGCAACGCCGGATACTGCGTCCAGAGTTTCACCATCGACCCGACCAGCTCGCGATACCCCAGGGATGTGGTCGCCGCAAACCGCGGAAGCCCGCGCCAGACGCTGGCGGCGACCAGAGCGACCGATACAGCCGCGACGCCGTACACCACCCGCCAACCGAATTGATCGGCTATCACCCCGCTCAATACGCGCGACAGAAGGATGCCCAGCAGCAGCCCGGTCATGACGGTGCCCACAGCGGCTCCACGTTGCGCGTCCGGCGCCAGTGTCGCGGCAGCCGGCACGATGTCCTGAGCCATCGTGGCCGCGACGCCAATCGCCAGGCTGGCGGCGAGCAAGGTGCCGACACCGGGCGCGACACTGCTGAGCAGCAAGGCAAGGGTGAGCACCAAGGCCTTGGCCAGAATGATTCTCCGGCGATCGTAGCGATCCCCCAGCGGCGCCAGGAACATGATCCCCAGGGCGTAGCCGAGCTGAGTCAGCATCGGGATCATGCCGACCGTGCGCTCGTCGGCCTGGATGTCTTGCGCCAGAACACCGAGTATCGGCTGGCCGTAATACAGCGTCGCCACGCTGAGCCCGGCACCCGTGGCCAGCAACAGAACGAGGCCGTTCGAAAGCGCAGCCCCTCCTCCATCGAACACAGCAGATTTCTGAGCAGCGGTCATTGCGAAGATTCCATGTAAGTTACGGTGGAATCATTCTGTTCTCGCATAGCGGCTGCCTGTAGTAGGCTGAAAAGCAAATCTGTAATACGCGACATGCATGAACGAGCTGCTAGTACCCGGCCTGGATCGCATCGAACTGCTGCGAACGTTCGTTCGCATAGTCGATGCCGGCAGCCTGTCGGCCGCTGCCGCGCAACTGAACACCAGCCAACCTACGGTCAGCCGCAGGCTCCAGGCCTTGGAGCGGTCGCTTGGGCTGCAACTGATCAACCGCTCCACACATCGCATGCAACTCACCGGTGACGGCGAGCGCTGCTACGCCTACGCCCAGGATGTATTGCAGCGCTGGGCAGAGATGGAAGCCGAGCTGCTGGGAGCGCGTGACGATCCGCGCGGCAAGCTGTGTGTCCAGGTGCCGCACGCGTTTGGTCAGGACCAGCTGATTTCGCCGCTTGGCGAATACCTGCGGCAGTATCCAAACGTGAGCGTCGAGTGGGTGCTGCATGACCGCAGGCCCGATTTCACCGCCGAGGGGATCGACTGTGCAATCCAGGTGGGCAACGTAGACGACCCTTCGGTGGTGGCCATCCGCCTCGGTGAAGTACCCAGGATCGTCGTTGCTGCACCGGCACTCCTGGGCAGCGACGCCGCCCCGGCATCAACCGAAGACCTGCAACGACTACCCTGGTTGGCGCTGCGGACCTACTACACCGATGAGGTCGTGCTGACCTGTCTGGCCGATCAGCGCACCCATCGTTTTTCGATCCACCCACGGATGAGTACCGATAGTCTGTACGCCTTGCGCAGTGCAGCGCTGGCAGGACTGGGGGCTTGCGTCAGCTCGGCCTGGGTGGTTGCGCGAGACATTGCCGAAGGGCGCCTGGTCCAATTGATACCGCAATGGCAGGCCGCGCCGTTGCCCGTCTACCTGATTTATCCCCACGCGCGCAGCTATCCCGCCAAGCTACGCTTGTTTTCCGAGCTGATACGCAAACGCATGCCGAACCTCGTCGGCCTGTCGAACACAGGGTCAGTCGGCACTGGCGACAGGTAGAAGCCACGCAACACACGTTATCGTCGCGTCGCCGGCGATTCGCTGCCCTCATGCCGAGCGCCGATGCGCTCGCCCAGACGCACTCGGGCACCGCATGACGGCGCCCCGAGCTAGCGGAAACACCAGCAGTGCGCCGGACCCGCGCGGGCCGACACCTGCGTCCGCCGATCGACGCGTTTGGTCACAGGTAGCCTTCATCGTCGAAGTCACTAGGGATTCGCTCCCATCCTCCGTACAATGCGTGCCTCACAACACGCAACCACACGCTTGATGGCTGGGATGACCCCTGCCTTCATCGCCAAACAACTCGGCCATTCGATTCAGATCCTACTGGCTCGCTATGGCCGCTGGATCGATGGCGAAGGTGACTGGGCAGAGATGAGCAGATTGCGATTTGCCCCAAAAAAACGCCCCAAACCGAAACCTAACACTCTGTAACCCGCGAGAATACTGGCTTTGATCTCCACCGCTAACATCACCATGCAGTTCGGCGCCAAGCCGCTGTTCGAAAACGTTTCCGTGAAATTCGGCAACGGCAATCGCTACGGCCTGATCGGCGCGAACGGTTGTGGCAAGTCGACCTTCATGAAAATCCTCGGCGGCGATCTGGAGCCGTCGGCCGGTCAGGTCATGCTCGAGCCCAACGTGCGCCTGGGTAAGCTGCGCCAGGATCAGTTCGCCTACGAAGACTTCAACGTCATCGACACGGTGATCATGGGTCATGAAGAGCTGTGGAAGGTCAAGGCCGAGCGCGAGCGCATCTACTCGCTGCCGGAAATGAGCGAAGAAGATGGCATGGCCGTGGCGGAGCTGGAAACCGAGTTCGCCGAGATGGATGGCTACACCGCAGAGTCCCGTGCCGGCGAGCTGCTGCTCGGCCTGGGCATTCCGCTGGAGCAGCACTTCGGGCCGATGAGCGAGGTGGCGCCGGGCTGGAAGCTGCGCGTGCTGTTGGCACAGGCGCTGTTCTCCGATCCGGAAGTGCTACTGCTCGACGAGCCGACCAACCACCTGGATATCAACACTATCCGCTGGCTGGAAAACATCCTCACGGCGCGCAACAGCACCATGATCATCATCTCCCACGACCGGCACTTCCTGAACAGCGTGTGCACGCACATGGCGGATCTGGACTATGGCGAGCTGCGCCTGTTCCCCGGCAACTACGACGAATACATGACCGCGGCGACCCAGTCCCGCGAGCAGCTGCTGGCCGACAACGCGAAGAAAAAGGCGCAGATTGCCGAACTGCAGACCTTCGTCAGCCGTTTCTCGGCCAACGCCTCGAAGGCCAAGCAGGCAACCTCGCGCGCCAAGCAGATCGACAAGATCCAGCTGGCCGAGGTCAAGCCGTCCAGCCGCGTCAGCCCGTTCATCCGCTTCGAGCAGACCAAGAAGCTGCATCGCCAGGCGGTCACCGTGGAGAACGTTGCCAAGGGCTTCGACGGCAAGACGCTGTTCAAGAACTTCAGCTTTACGATTGAGGCTGGCGAGCGCGTCGCCATCATCGGCCCCAACGGCATCGGTAAAACCACCTTGCTTCGCACACTGGTTGGCGAGATGCAGCCCGACGCCGGCTCGGTGAAATGGACCGAGAGCGCCGAGCTCGGCTACTACGCCCAGGACCATGCCGACGACTTCGAGGACGACGTCACCCTGTTCGACTGGATGAGTCAGTGGACCCAGGGCGGCGAGCAACTCGTGCGCGGCACACTTGGCCGCATGCTGTTCTCCAACGACGAAATCCTGAAATCGGTCCGCGTGATTTCCGGTGGTGAGCAAGGCCGCATGTTGTTCGGCAAACTGATTCTGAAAAAGCCCAACGTGCTGGTCATGGACGAACCCACCAACCACCTGGACATGGAATCGATCGAGGCGCTGAACCTGGCGCTGGAAAACTATCCGGGCACGCTGATCTTCGTCAGCCATGACCGCGAGTTCGTCGGCTCGCTGGCGACCCGCATCATCGAGCTGTCCGATTCGGGCGTCACCGACTTCAGCGGCACCTACGACGATTACCTGCGCAGCCTCGGCGTGATCTGAGCCCGCAGACTTCACCAACGCCCCGCTCGCTCGGGGCGTTTGTGTCTCTGCGATACCCCGCTTTCGTGCGATTCACCCTTGCAGCAGCTGCCGCAGGCGTTGAAGGTACAGGTAGTCCAGCCAGACCGCCTGATGCGTCATGACGATCAACCAGAACACAAACTGAAACGGCAGCTTGCGCGTCTTGTGCCGCAATACCTGCTGAGCGATCAAGGCGCCGGGCCAGCCGCCGAGCAGCTCGATCAGATGCAGGTTCGCCTCCGGAATACGCCAGCCATTACCTAGTGCGCGGCGCTTGTCGTGCAGATAGGCGCCGAAGGCCAGGACGCTCGCCAGCAAGTAAGCGAGCAGCGGCCAGTGGCTCCCCTGCTCGGCCAGGCGCGTAAGCCCCGCCGCAGGCAGCAGGCAAAGCAGGACGAACCCCAAAGCCTTTCCGGTGAGCCGCCGCGGTCGCATGCCCGACTGCGGCCGGTTGCGCTTGGCAGCCTTGGGCGCGAGTGCGGGTTTGCGCGCGGTTGCTTGGGCCTTGGGCTTGCGCCGGATCGCCGGATCGTCGAGTGACAACCCCGCAGCCAGGCGGATGTGCGTAGCCCGCACGCGCCCCTCCTTATCGACCTCGCAGAGATACATCACCTGGTCACCCAGCATGGGTCGGCGTGCTCCGCGCATCGCCGAGATATGCGCGAAGACGTCGTCACCGCCCAGTTCCGGCCGGATGAAGCCGAAGCCTTTCTGATCGTTCCAGCTTTTCAGCTGACCACGTAGTTCCATGACGGCGGGTCCCGGCAAAGCCGGCGATTCTAATGGCTAACGCCGCCTGCGACGAGGCGCACCGCTCAATCAAGCGGCTCGTAGCGGCGCTTGAGGAAATGCAGCAGGTGTCCGCTGACCGCCTCCGGTTGCTCGCCCTGGAGCCAATGGCCGCAGTTGGCAATCAGATGCCGCTCGAGGTCAGGAACCCAGGCGGGCATCTTCTGGAGAGTATGCGCTTCGAGCGTGCCGACCGGATCCCTGTCCCCCAGCAGAAAGAGCGCCGGTTGCTCGACCCTGCGCTCGGCCAAGGGTGCGGTACGCGTCCAGTTGCGTTCGAAGTTGCGATACCAGTTCAGCGCCCCGCGAAAACCGCGGCCTTCGAACGTCCGGATATAGATCTCGAAAGCATCCGGGCCGCACCAGTCCGGTGGCCCACCGGGATCCTCCATGCCCTCGTAAAGCGAGCTGCCGGCCGGCTTGTCCTGCAGAAAGAAGTCTTTGGGGACGGCGGCCGATGTGTTGTGCATCATCATCCGTAAGGTGCGCGCGACATCCTGATCCAGCTCCGCCTCGGCGACGCCCGGTTGCTGGAAATAGAGGATGTAATTGAAGCGATCGGCGAAGTGGCTACGAATGAGCTCGATGGCAGGTCGTTTGGGGCGCCCTCCGTAGGGAACGGCCATGGCTGCTACCGCCCTGACGCGCTGCGGCTCGAGCAGCGCCAGATGCCAGGCGACGGGCGCGCCCCAGTCGTGCCCCACCACGGCTACCGAGCACTGGCCGAGCTCGTCCATCGCAGCCTGGATATCGCCGCAGAGGGTAATCAGGTCATAGGCGGCGACATCGTCCGGCGCGCTACTTTGGCCGTAACCCCGCATCTCGGGAATCATCACTCGATACCCAGCTTGCGCCAACGCCTCGATCTGGTGGCGCCAGGAATACCAGCACTCGGGAAACCCGTGCAGCAGCCAGACCACTGACCCGCTTATCGGGCCGGCGCTGTAAAGGCTCAGGGTAATGCCGTTGACCGCTAACAGTTGATGTTCGATCGGGTGCACGGAGCCTCCTCGGCTGTCTGCTTCGGCAGGTCAGCCCGCCGCCGTGCTCCAATCGATCAGGCTGAACTGCCAGGTAGCCAGGATGATGATGCCGAAGACGATCCGGTACCAGGCAAATGCAGCGTAGCTATGGTTGCCAATAAATTTCAGCAAGGCCCGCACCGCCAACATGGCGAAGATGAACGAAGTAACGAAACCGATCGCGAACACCGGCAAATCAGCTGGCTGGAATAGATCCCGATACTTGTAGCCCGAATAGACCGCCGCGCCGACCATGGTCGGCATCGCCAGGAAAAAGGAAAACTCGGTCGCGGCCTTGCGCGACAGACCGAACAACAAGCCGCCAATAATGGTCGCACCCGACCGCGAAGTGCCGGGAATCAATGCCAGGCATTGCGCGCAGCCGACCTTCAACGCGTGGCTCCAGTGCATATCGTCGACCGTCTCGGCCTGAATGCGATGCTGGCGCTTCTCAGCCCAGAGCATGACCACACCACCGATCACCAGCGCGGTCGCGACCGTGATGGGGTTGAACAGGTATTCATGGATCAGGTCGGCAAAAGTGACGCCCAGAATCACCGCGGGAAAGAACGCGACCAACAGATTGCCGGTGAACTTCTGTGCTTGTTTGCTAGTTGGCAACCCCACCACGACATCGATGATTTTGCGCCGGTACTCCCACACCACCGCAAGAATCGCCCCAAGCTGAATGATGATATTGAAGGCCAGCGCCCGCTCGCCGCCGAACCCGATCAGGTCCGCCACGATGATCTGGTGTCCGGTACTGGAAATCGGCAAGAACTCGGTAATGCCCTCTACCACACCGAGAAGCAACGCCTGAAAGGCAATCCAAAGATCCATCTAGTCCCCAATGGCGGTGCGTTCACCGCAGCTGATGTTCAACGAAGGTATATGTCAGATAGCCATCTGAGCGCTGTTCTGACTCGATTGTGCAAAGTAAATTCACTGAACCGATGCGGTGGTGCCTCATCTTTTGCGGACTCGTGCCGACACGCTAAGCAATGGGCGTAACGACGATCCCGCCGCAGCCAACCTCTGGCAGACCGTATCGTCGCGCTCCAACCGAATTCGAATAATAAAGAAGATTCCGCCTTAACAGGAGCTAACAAGCCAATGAATCTGCTAAGAAACTTCCCGATCAGCAAGCGCCTTTGGCTCATACCGCTAGTCGCCATCGCGATGCTGTTCATCCTTGGCTTGTTGATGATCCAGCAGGTACGGACCGATCTGTACAAGAGCAAGCAGGTCATGACTCAGAACATCGTCGAGACGGCCAACGGCATTCTCGACTATTACCAGCAGCGCGAAGCAAGCGGCGCGCTGACTACCGCCGAGGCGCAAAAGGCCGCAATGGACCAGATTCGCCTGCTGCGCTACGGCCAGAATGATTACTTCTGGATCAACGACATGACGCCGGTGATGCTCATGCACCCGATGAAGCCAGAACTCGAGGGCAAGAATCTGTCGGCGGTGAAGGACCCCAACGGCAAAGAGCTGTTCAACGAGATGGTCAAGATCGCCCGCACGCAAGGCGCCGGCCTCGTCGATTACCAGTGGGCCAAACCCGGTGCCGAGGACCCGGTCCCGAAGATCTCCTATGTCTCGCTGTTCAAACCCTGGGGCTGGATTATCGGCTCCGGTATCTACGTCGACGACGTAGAAGCGGAGTTCCAGCATTACGTGATGCGGTTCTCCCTCATCGGGTTGGCGATTGCCACGCTGATGGCGGTGCTCGTTGCCATTCTGATTCGCAGCATTACTCAACCGTTGCGCCATTCGATGCAGGCCATGGCCAATATCGCCAGTGGCGAAGCCGATCTCACGCGAACGCTCGACGTGTCAGGTAACGACGAACTGACGACCCTGAGCCGCGACTTCAATACCTTCACCGGGACGTTACGTACAGTCATCGCCCAGCTGTTCGAAACGTCCAGCTCGCTGGCCCAGTCGTCCCAAGCGCTCGGTGGCCTGGCCGGCGAGGCTCACCAGCACAGCCAACAGCAATCGCAACAGATGGAGCTGGTGGCGACGGCGGTTAACGAAGTGACCTACGCCGTTCAAGAAGTAGCCAAGAACGCCGAGCATGCATCGAATGAAGTAGTCGATGCGGAAAAGCAGGCGGGACAGGGCCAACGCAACATCGAGGCGAGCCTGCAACAGATCGGCCAGCTGTCGGCCACTATCGACGAGGCGGTTGGTGTCATCCAATCGCTCGCTGGCGAGACCACGCAAATCGGCTCGGTGCTGGAAGTCATCGGGTCGATCGCCGATCAGACCAACCTCCTCGCCCTGAACGCGGCGATCGAGGCGGCGCGAGCTGGCGAACAAGGCCGTGGCTTTGCCGTCGTCGCCGATGAAGTGCGCCTGCTGGCGCAGCGAACCCAGACGTCCACCGCCGAAATCCATACGATGATCGAGCGCCTGCAGAAGAACTCCGGCGACGCCGTCAGCGTGATCACCCGCAGTAGCCAGGCCTCCCAGGCCACGGTCGAACAGGCAAGCCAGGCCGGGGAAAGTCTGGGCCAGATCGCCCAGGCACTGCGCAACCTGTCCGGGCTCAACGCCTCGATTGCCAGCGCCACACTGCAGCAGACCCACGTCGTCGAGGACATCAACCAGAACGTCACCCAGGCCGCCGGTCTCGCCCAACAGAGCACGATGGCTGCCGAGCAATCGAGTGATGCCGGACGTCAACTCGGTGAACTGGCCGACCAGTTGAATCGTTTGCTCAGGCAGTTCAAGGTCTAAGACACAAGGCAATCGTGTATACAAAAAGGCCCGGCTCCGAATGGAGTCGGGCCTTTCCGCTTGGGTCTGCGGTTGCGGCTTTTCGCCACATCCCAAGTGGCCCCGGAAAGCGTACCGGCCTGGGCCATTTGCACCCGCAACAGCCACGAAACGCTCTACGACGCGGCTTTCGCCCGGATTAAGTAGCGCCACTGACCCGGTAACTGTCGTAATACTTTCGGCTAATTGCAAAAAAATTGACCAATTACGAAACATCCGTGTGACTTATCAGTCCTCTGTGTACATCAATGGATATGTAAGGCCAACGCCGGCAGCCTGGCGGCAGGCTCAATCCGAATTTTGGTTATCACACAGAGAGACATGCCCGATGAACAGCCCGCTTCGTTTCAACGACGCCCTTCTTATCACTGACCGTGCTTTCAAGCCGTTCCAGTGCGTCGCTTGGACGCTGCTGGAAGGCAACGGCGATCTCAGCATTACAGTCGTTGATAGCAGCGAGTCCCGCCCTGTCGGCCATTGCAAATTGTCCAGCAGCGTTTACTCCGACCCGGTCAAACTCGGCGAAACCCTGGAACAGGCGCGGGCCGATCTGAGCCGCCAGGGCGCTCACCTCGCCCCTTGGCATATGCCCGAGTAACCGCTCGTCTTCCACAAGAGCCCGGCAGCGAAAGCGCCGGGCTTTTTTTTGCCCTCATGTCCGGCCATAGCTCTGACTGACCCATTCGCTTGTTTCACGGTCACAACCCTATGTGCAACAAGAGGAGCAAGTCATGAAAGGTGCGCAAGCCTACGTCAACGATCAGTGGCACAGCAGCGGTCTGGCCGACCTGCCGAAGGGTCCTGAAGGCCATTGCATCACGCTGAAATTCATCGTGCCTCGTGACGCCCAGTCCACTGGCCTGATCGTTCATATCCGCGACGTAGCGCAGCAGCGGCTGTGCGAGTTTTATGGCGACCGCCGGGTAACAGCCAGGCCCGTGGAGGGTTCGGTGGTTGGGGACGGCAGCGGCGACGGCATCAAGCTGATGTTCGACGTGGCAGCGGCTGGCTGATCGACCCGTACCGAGCAAAGAGCATGAACGCGCAACGTTTTGCACTCGATGAAGCCATGCGCATCAGGGAGATGGCCTTTCTGCCCTGCCAAGCAACCACCAGAGCGGACCAGGACGACGCCAGCTTCTCGCTTCGAGTGGTCGACGAGGCCGGCCAAGAGCGCCTGTCGATTCTCCACATCGCTCGCAGTCAATACAGTGACCCCACCCACCTTGCCGGCCTGCTCGAAGGGGCACGGATGCAGCTCAGCAAGGACGGTCTGACGCTCAGCGCCTGGTCACGCCCAAACAGCCAGGCCTCGACACCTGATCAGACGCAGCTGCTGGAGATCGAATGACGCCTCTGGATTGGCAGCGAATGCTGCTGGACAAGTTTCCTCCCCTGTTCATCGTCGAAGTCGGACTGCGGGCGCTGTTCGCCTATGTCGCGGTGTTCCTGTTCCTGAAGATCAGCGGGCGCCGGGGGATTCGGCAACTGTCCTTGTTCGAGCTCGTCGTGATTCTCACGCTCGGCTCAGCCGCCGGAGACGTCTCGTTCTACGAAGACGTACCACTGATCCCGATCGCCACCGTTTTCGCGACATTGCTACTGCTTTACCGGCTCACGGTGTGGCTGATGACGAAAAGCGAGCGGTTTTCCCGCTGGATGGAAGGCGTGCCGGTGACGATCATCAAGGACGGCCTGTACGAGCTGCACAGCCTGCAGCGGCTGAACATCTCGTCAGACGAGTTTTTCATGGAGTTGCGGCAACGAGGCGTCGAACATCTGGGGCAAATCCGTCTGGGCATTCTCGAGACCGACGGTAATGTCAGCCTGTTCTTGTACGACACCGGGTCGGTGCGCCCGGGACTTCCGGTGCTGCCCGAACCCTATAGGCCGAGCTACTGCCAAATCCCCTCCAGCGGGCTTTACGCTTGTACGCGCTGTGGCTATCCACAGCTCATCGAGACGCAACAAGCGGCCACATGCCCTCGCTGCAAGAACGAGCGGTGGACCCTGGCACTGACCCACCCACGCACGCACTGACCCAAGGTCGCGAACCCCCTTCGCCTGCGCCGGTCACTTGTAGGGACGGGTACTGCGTTTCAGCGCTGGCCCTTACCTACCGCAACCCAGGAGCGTTCACATGATAGGCGACTATTCCTCGATCAATGATCATCTGGAAACTGCACGCAAGCTGGCGGACAGCGCCGAGACGAAGGCCGATCCGGCCATCTACCGGGA
The DNA here is from genome assembly GCF_019090095.1 of Stutzerimonas stutzeri. Lineage (NCBI taxonomy): Bacteria > Pseudomonadati > Pseudomonadota > Gammaproteobacteria > Pseudomonadales > Pseudomonadaceae > Stutzerimonas > Stutzerimonas stutzeri. The sequence continues at coordinate 839,228 of NZ_JAGQFP010000001.1, forward strand.
GGCGATCGATGAGCTGGTCGCCGCGATACGGCTGTTGATGCGCAACAGTCAGGAAAGCGAGGACTGACGGCTACCGAATGCCCACGCCAGCATGCCGCTGTGCGTGACGAGGCAGCGCCGGCAGCGCAATCGTGCGCTGACCGCGCTGCTGGCCATCGAATGAAATTCGGACCTGGCGCCACGAGGAGTTTGGCATGTTAGTCGATCAAGACGGTGCAGCTCCGCTACCGTTGGCCGAGGGACTTCGCCCGGTCCCGGCGGACGAGGGACCCGACACGGGCACGGCGCTCTGTCCGCCGCTTCCAGACGATCTGCATTACGTCGATGACCGCAGCCCGGGCATTACGCGCCGCATCGAGAACGGTAAATTCGTCTACTTTCTACCATCCGGAAAGCGCATCCGGGACGCGGCGGAGATCTCGCGCATCAACAAGCTGGTCATACCCCCGGCCTACACCGACGTCTGGATCTGCCCTGACCCTTGCGGCCATATGCAAGCCACCGGGCGGGACGCGCGCGGCCGCAAGCAGTACCGTTACCACCCGCGCTGGCGAGAGATCCGCGACAGCAACAAGTACGAGCGCATCCTGGCGTTCGGCGCCGCCTTGCCACGCTTGCGCGCACGTCTGGAGGAGCAACTCGCCCTGCGTGGAATGCCTCGGGAAAAGGTCATGGCGCTGGTCGTACAGTTGCTTGAATCCACCCTGATTCGCGTCGGCAACTCGCGCTATGCGCGTGAAAACCGCTCCTATGGCCTGACCACGCTACGAACACGCCATGTCGCCGTGCGTGGCGCCGCGATTCGCTTTCAGTTTCGCGGCAAAAGCGGTGTCGAGCACCAGGTCACGCTGCGGAATCAACGCCTGGCTCGTATCCTACGGCGCTGCATGGAGCTGCCTGGACAGCATCTGTTCCAGTATCTGGACGAAGCAGGAGCACGCCATCCGGTCAGCTCCAGCGACGTCAATCAGTTCATTCAGCAAATGACCGGTGGGGATTTCACCGCCAAGGATTACCGCACCTGGGCGGGCAGCGCGTTGGCACTGGAATCCTTGCGCAAACGCGAATGGCAACCCGAAGCGAGCGCTCGACGCCATCTGGTCGAGACGGTCAAAGAGGTGTCCCGCCAGTTAGGCAATACGCCTGCCGTATGCCGCCAGTGCTACATCCACCCGGACGTACTGGACGCCTTCGCCTGCGGAGAACTGGCGCGCTTGCCCAGGGCAAGGAAACGCAAATGGCTCAGCAGCGAAGAGGTTACGCTGCTGAACTTCCTGACCGCGCGGCAGGCCACCTGATCACCCTTGGCGGTAGACCGAAACCTGATTGCGACCGCCCGCCTTCGAGCTGTACAGCGCGCCGTCTGCGCGTTCGATCAGCTGGGCATAGCCACTGGTGGGCTGGCTGAGATCGGCGATCCCGAGGCTGACGGTAAAGCGGATGTGGTGATTCTCGTAGACGACTTCGTGCTCTTCAATGGCCTGACGAAACCGTTCGGCGAAGGTCAGCGCGCCCTCGCAATCGGTATCAGGCAGCAGGACCACGAACTCTTCGCCACCGTAGCGTCCCGCGATATCGGCGTCCCGCATGCACTGGCGAACAAGCTCGGCGGTCTGCTGTATCACCGCGTCACCCGCCTGATGGCCATAGGTGTCGTTGACATTCTTGAAGTGGTCGATGTCGAACATCACCAGAGCGGCATTACGGTCGTAGCGCCGGTGCCTGGCGTACTCCTGACGGAGCATCTCTTCCCAGTGGCCACGATTGAACAGGCCGGTCAGACGGTCAGTGCTGGACAGCCGTTGCAGCTCACGATTGGCCGCCTGCAGCTGGCGGCGGTTGGTGGCCACATCGGTCACGTCATAGATGATGAGGCAAATCTGCTCGATGCGACCGGTTAGCCCCTTCAACGGCATCAGCGTGGTGTTCTGATACATGAAATCTTCCAGCCCGGTGATCGGCTGGTAGTTCTTGAACCGCAGCAGATAGGGCCGCTGCTCCCAGATGGTGAACGACGGAGTGCCGAGCGTCGCCACGTTCTCCACCTTGCGCCGGAACCACGACTCGTCCACCTCGGGAAACAACTCGAAGAACGACTTGCCCCGCACGTCCTCGGGTAGATGACCCGAGCGGTTTTCCATGAATGTGTTCCAGACCTCGATGCGGTACTGGCGATCCAGCACCACGACACCGACGTCGATGCTCTGGACGATGGTCAGCAACCCATGAAGCTCGCTCAGATTGACAGGATCGGACATGGCTCAGCTCATCAGGTGGGCAAGTTTGCGAGTCAGCAGCTCAACCGAATCCTCGGTGAACAACAACAGCAGGTCGAAGTGAACATCATGGCCCTCCAGGCTGTAGCTGATCTCCACCGCGAGGGTATTTTTCCAACGCTGGCTGTTGAGCCGGATCAGCTCGTCGATCGAGGCGTGCTGGCCAAGGACCTGCGGGTGCCCCTGGGAAAACACCACATCGATCTGATCGGCGATACCGCTGAGACAGGCGCTGATCAGCAGGCTCGACAGGTCGAGCAGCATTTCCAGCTCCAGATAATCGTCGGCGCGCATCAGACGCGCCATGTCGGCCACCTCTGAATCGTGGAAGATGAGCAGTGCCTCGCCGGCGATTCCGCCGCCGATGTAACCCTGGCAGACCGCGGTCAGCTTGTCGCCCTGAGCCGCATCGGCGAGCGCCATGTGCAGCTCGCCGACTTCCAGGATGTTCACGTTGGGTATGGGCAGTTGCACGAACACCCCGAGCACCCTTGCGAGCAGGGCTGCGGCACGGCCCATCGCCACGTTCACCACCTCACGAAACGCATCGCGAAAGGCCACAGGACCGGCCTTTCTGTCGCCAAGCGTGGGTAACCCGTCGCCCACCAGGCCAGCACCGGCCAGGGTCTGCTGCAAATGCGCCGGATCGGCTGGTTTGCGAATGAACGCCAGGGCGCCGAGGTCCAGCACCCGTCGAACGGCCTCCTCCTGAATGTCCGCCGAGACGACGATGACCTTGCAGTCCAGGCGCTCGTCGCGCAGCGCGGCCAACACCTGATAGCCGTCCAGCTCAGGCATCGTCAGGTCGAGCAGCAACACGTCGATGCCACCTTTACGAATCCGTTCGAGCGCTTCGGCGCCGCTCGACGCCTGACAGATGTCCAGCGGCCAGGTAGCCGGAAGCGCGCGCAGCAACTGCTTGCGCGCCAGATTCGAATCATCACAGATCAAAACGGATACGGCAGACATGCGGCGCTCGCTCACTTAGTCAGGCCTCGGAAACCCGAGCAGCTTATCTCAGCAAACGGGCGCCGTGATGGGGCGCTGGAAAATAGTGGCACTTTGCCCCTAACGATGGCTGAAACAGCCCATCAATCGCGTTGAATCAATAGTAGGCATTGTCCCGGTTGGTGTGATCGGTCACGTCACGCACGCCTTTGAGCTCCGGGATCCGCTCCAGCAAGGTCTTCTCGATGCCTTCCTTGAGCGTCACGTCGGCCTGCCCGCAACCTTGGCAGCCACCGCCGAATTGCAGCACCGCGATGCCTTCATCGACCACGTCGATCAAGGTTACCTGGCCACCGTGGCTGGCAAGCCCAGGGTTGATTTCGGTTTGCAGGTAGTAGTTGATGCGCTCGTTCAGCGGGCTGTCCTCGTTGACCATCGGCACCTTGGCGTTGGGCGCTTTGATGGTCAGCTGGCCACCCATGCGGTCGGTTGCATAGTCGACCAACGCATCTTCAAGGAAGGGCTCGCTGACCGAATCGATCCAGGCGGTGAAGCGTTTGAGTGCAACGGGTACGTCGTCGGGCTTTTCCTCGCCAGGCTTGCAGTAGGCAATACAGGTCTCGGCGTAGGGGGTTCCGGGCTGAGTGATGAAGACCCGAATGCCGATGCCCGTCGTATTCTGCTTGTCGAGCAGATCGGCCAGGTAATCATGTGCAGCTTCAGTAATGGTAATGGCGCTCATGGGAACTCCTCTCAGATATGCTCAAAGTGTACGCCAAGGAATCTCATGGATAAAGTCCTAGCGTTTTAGTAGGAATTGCGGACTTCAGAGGTTCTGGTAGCGATTCATGTCCAGCACCCCTGCCTCGACGGGATCGGTTTCCTGGAGATACCGAGCCAGATCGTTGAAGTACTGCCAGAACGCGGGATGGCTGCGCCGAATCCCCCAACGATCGACGATGCGCTCGAACGCTTGTGAGTCCTTGGCCTGCTCCAGCGCCGCGACAAACGCCGGGACCTGCGACGCCTGAAGATTGAACAGGAAGTTGGGGTAGCTGCTCAGAATCCCCGGGTAGACCGTCAGGGTATCGAGCCGAGGCTGGTAGCGATGTTCCTCGCCAAACATGAACGCCACGTTGCTGTGTGCACGGTTTCGCAGAAGGCTGTACAGCTCCCGTCGCCCGTAATCGAACTCGACGCGCAGCAGCGTCGCCTCGGGCAACTGATCGATAACGGGCAGGCCTGCGGCGATGCGATTGGGTAGTCGGCTCAGCGCTTGCTCGGCAGCCTGTAACGGCGCCGGCACCTCGCTGCGGTAGCAGTGGCCGGAGACACACCGGTTGATCGGGTCGGCGGCAGCATCGATCGCCGCGTGGCGCTGCAGGAGCGCTGCCACGAAGCGCTCCTTGGGCTTGGACGCACCCAGGTCCAGCGCAGATGGCGTCTGGTTGTCTATATCCGTGTAGGCCAGCCAAAGCTTGAGCTTGCCGCTGTTCTCATACCAATCATCGAGTATCGCTTGCCGCGTGCCGGCTGGTAGCAAACGAAGGAAGTTGAGCTCCGCGCCATTGCGAATCAAGTCGAAGTACAGGCGGGTCTGGCCTTGATGCGAGACGTTGCCGAATACGTCGAAATTCACCACCAATTGGTAATAGGTTCGCTCGAGCAATGGGTAATCCATCCACCAGAGCGTTTGCGGCACTTCGCCGATAAGCCCTTTGCGGACCGACGCACTGTCGTGCTGACGAAAGACCGTCAGCAGTGCATTGTCGTTGCCACTCCAGATGTCCTGCCACTGCGCCGGGCTCTGCGCGTAGGCGTCGACGCGCAGTTTCTCGTATTGGTTGCGTTTGCTCTGGTAACGGTGCCAAAACCCGAGCAACTCACCGATATCGTCGGCCTGCCCGGGCATCGCCAGCAACGGCGTCGCACGCTGGCGATAACGGGCGTCGGTCACGTAGCGGTCGTGCCCCGGATCCTGGAACAGCACCCAGAAGTTGTCGCGAATGACGTCCGTGGCAATCTGTCCGCGGCACACCGGCCCGCGAATGAAGGTGCGCACGAAGTATTCCGCATTGTCCAGCATGAAGCGGTAGCGAGCCTCGGCCGGGATCGCCTGGAATGTCTCGAACGGATTGGCGCGATGCTGAACGCCATATCCAGGCAGTTTGTCGAGCGTCCAGTCTCCGTCGAGCAACAGCTGGCGAACCCGCGCCAGCTTTGCGGGACTCAACGCATAGGTGATGTGCGTCTTGTGCACGATGACGCCCTTGATAGGCGTCAGGCGGTAGAAGAACACGGTCCCTGGGTCCTGATTCGGAGAACGGGTGGCGATGACATCGACCGGTTGACCACTGGGGGTACGCGACCGTACCAGTTGGAAGAAATGGCCCGTCTTGCCGGCGTCGAAGTAGAGATGCGCGATGAACAAGTGCTCATACAGCCAACGGCTGACCAACGCCTGGCGGTTCCCCTGCGCATTGAGCATGCCCTCCCACCGCACGATCTGCTCGGCCTCGCTGGGCGATGGCACGTAGGGGCGCTCTTCCACTGGCGCGCCCTGCGCCAGCCAGCGTTGCAGCGTGTTGTATTCGGTATCGGTCAAGCCGCTGACGGCAAAGGGCATGCCGGGGTGATTGCTGGCATAAGCGGAAAACTCATCGGGCAGCGGGCAGCTGTTATCCCGGCCGATGCCGATGTCCAGCTCTGCCGGCAGCTTGGCATTGGGCGGTAACGGTTGGCTACGCCCCAGCTCCAGCATGCGTGCCATCAGCGCTGCCTGGCCCGCTCGCGGTTCGACTACCGAATAGAATCCGCGACGACGCCAATCGGCCTCGGCATGCGCATCGAAATAGAGCCGAGTGGGCTCCTGCGCCCTGGTTCGGGTGCCGTCGTAGACCGGCAGCGTGCTGGCACCCCGCTCCGCCCCCTCACCACTACCCAGATTGAGCTGGCACGGTGAGTCGTAGCAGGCATGGCAGGCGACGCATTTGGCTGTGAAGATCGGCTGGATATCGTCCTGGTAGCTGAGCGATTGCGCCCAACCGGGACCAACCAGCGCGAACAACAGCGCTGCAAGCAATGCACGACAGGCCATGGTCCCGCTTCCTGGAAAATGAGCCCGGCATAGTAGCCAAGCTGCCGACGTAGAGCGAACCCGATCATTTGATACCCGCCGAGTATCGGTCGCCCAACATGAACAGATCTCATGAAAAGCCGGCGGCGATCAAAATGCGTGCAGCTTTGGTATGATTGTCGGTCCTCGCAACCAGCTCCAGGTAGTCCCCATGTTCGACCGCAACGCCCGTCTCCAGGCACTCCAGCAGGCCCTCAAGGAGCGCATCCTGATTCTCGACGGCGGCATGGGCACGATGATCCAGAGCTACAAACTGGACGAGTCCGATTATCGCGGCGAGCGCTTCGCCGACTGGCCGCAGGATCTCAAAGGCAACAATGATTTGCTGATCCTCACCCGGCCGGACGCCATCAGCGCGATCGAAAAGGCCTACTTCGACGCCGGCGCCGACATCGTCGAGACCAACACCTTCAATGCCACACGTGTATCCCAAGCCGATTACGGCATGGAAGAGCTGGTCTACGAGCTGAACGTCGAAGGCGCCCGCCTCGCCCGCCAGGCAGCCGATGCCAAGACCGCTGAAACGCCGGACCGCCCACGCTTCGTCGCCGGGGTGCTCGGCCCGACCAGCCGGACCTGCTCCTTGTCGCCGGACGTGAACAATCCCGGCTACCGCAACGTAACCTTCGACGAGCTGGTGGAGAACTACACCGAAGCCACGCGCGGTCTGATCGAAGGCGGCTCGGACCTGATTCTGATCGAGACCATCTTCGACACGCTCAACGCGAAGGCGGCAATCTTTGCCGTGCAACAGGTGTTCGACGAAGTCGGCTTCGAATTGCCGATCATGATCTCCGGGACCATTACCGATGCGTCGGGCCGGACCCTGTCCGGACAAACCACCGAGGCCTTCTGGAACTCCGTGCGCCATGCCAAACCGATCTCGGTCGGCCTGAACTGCGCACTGGGGGCAAAAGAGCTGCGCCCCTACCTGGAAGAGTTGTCGAACAAGGCCGAAACCCATGTCTCGGCGCATCCCAACGCTGGCCTGCCGAACGCCTTCGGTGAGTACGATGAAAGCCCGGCTGAGATGGCCCGCGTCGTCGAAGAATTCGCCGCCAGTGGCTTTCTCAACATTGTCGGCGGCTGCTGCGGTACGACGCCTGCGCATATCGAGGCCATCGCCAAGGCCGTCGCGAAGTACGCACCGCGCGTCATTCCCGACATTCCCAAGGCCTGCCGCCTGTCCGGCCTCGAGCCGTTCACCATCGATCGCAGCTCGCTGTTCGTCAACGTCGGCGAGCGCACCAACATCACCGGTTCCGCCAAGTTCGCCCGCCTGATCCGCGAGGAAAACTACACCGAAGCCCTGGAAGTCGCCCTGCAGCAGGTCGAGGCCGGCGCGCAGGTTATCGACATCAACATGGACGAGGGCATGCTGGATTCGAAGAAGGCCATGGTGACCTTCCTCAATCTGATCGCCGGTGAGCCTGACATTTCCCGCGTGCCGATCATGATCGACTCGTCAAAGTGGGAGGTGATCGAGGCAGGCCTCAAGTGCATCCAGGGCAAGGGCATCGTCAATTCGATCTCCATGAAGGAAGGCGTCGAGGCCTTCAAGCATCATGCACGCCTGTGCAAGCGCTACGGCGCCGCCGTGGTGGTCATGGCGTTCGACGAAGCCGGCCAGGCCGATACCGCCGAGCGCAAGCGCGAGATCTGTCAGCGCTCCTACGACATCCTGGTCGATGAAGTGGGCTTCCCGCCGGAAGACATCATCTTCGACCCGAACATCTTCGCCATCGCCACCGGCATCGAAGAACACAACAACTACGCCGTGGACTTCATCGAAGCCTGCGCCTACATCCGCGACAACCTCCCCTACGCCCTGACCTCGGGCGGCGTATCGAACGTGTCGTTCTCGTTCCGTGGCAACAACCCGGTGCGCGAGGCGATCCATTCGGTCTTCCTCTACTACGCCATCCAGAACGGCCTGACGATGGGCATCGTCAACGCCGGTCAGCTGGAGATCTACGACGAGATCCCGACGACGCTGCGCGATGCGGTCGAGGATGTGGTGCTCAACCGCACGCCAAACGGCACCGAGGCGCTGCTGGCGATCGCTGACGAATACAAGGGCGACGGCAGCGTCAAGGAAGCGGAGACCGAAGAATGGCGTAGCTACACCGTCGAGAAGCGGCTGGAGCATGCGCTGGTCAAGGGCATCACCACTCACATCGTGCAGGACACCGAGGAGTTCCGCCTGCAGTGCGCACGCCCTATCGAAGTCATCGAAGGGCCACTGATGGCCGGCATGAACGTGGTCGGCGACCTGTTCGGCTCGGGCAAGATGTTCCTGCCGCAGGTGGTCAAGTCGGCCCGCGTCATGAAGCAGGCCGTCGCGCACCTGATCCCCTTCATCGAAGCCGAGAAAGGCGACAAGCCGGAAGCCAAGGGCAAGATCCTCATGGCGACGGTCAAGGGCGATGTCCATGACATCGGCAAGAACATCGTCGGCGTGGTGCTCGGCTGTAACGGTTATGACGTGGTGGACATGGGCGTCATGGTCCCTGCCGAGAAGATCCTGCAGACGGCCCGCGACGAGAAGTGCGACATCATCGGCTTGTCCGGCCTGATTACCCCATCGCTCGATGAGATGGTCCACGTCGCGCGCGAGATGCAACGTCAGGACTTCCACCTGCCGCTGATGATCGGCGGCGCGACCACGTCCAAGGCGCATACCGCGGTGAAGATCGATCCGCATTACAAGAACGATGCGGTGGTCTATGTGACCGACGCCTCGCGTGCTGTCGGCGTGGCCACCACGCTGCTGTCGAAAGAGCTGAAGCCGGCGTTCACGCAGAAAACCCGCGAAGAGTACGCGATGATCCGCGAGCGCACCGCCAACCGCAGCGCCCGGACCGAGCGTTTGACCTACCCCGAAGCCATCGCCGTCAAACCCAAGTTCGACTGGGCCGAGTATTCACCGGTCAAGCCGACCTTCACCGGTCGCAAGGTGCTGGAAGATATCGACCTGCGCACCCTGGTCGATTACATCGACTGGACGCCCTTCTTCATTGCCTGGGACCTCGCCGGCAAGTATCCGCGCATCCTCGAAGACGAGGTGGTCGGCGAAGCCGCTACGGCGCTGTTCAATGATGCCCAGGCGATGCTGAACAAGCTGGTCGATGAAAAGCTGATCAAGGCCCGCGCCGTGTTTGGCTTCTGGCCGGCCAACCAGGTCGATGAGGACGATATTCAGGTGTACGGCGAGAACGGCGAAGCCCTCGCCACACTGCACCACCTGCGGCAACAGACGGTGAAGACCGACGGCAAACCGAATTTCTCGCTGGCCGACTTCGTCGCACCGAAAAGCAGCGGCGTGACTGATTATGTCGGCGGGTTCATCACCACTGCAGGCATCGGCGCCGAAGAGGTAGCCAAGGCTTATCAGGACGCGGGCGACGACTACAACTCGATCATGGTCAAGGCCCTGGCCGATCGCCTGGCCGAAGCCTGTGCCGAGTGGCTGCACCAGCAGGTCCGTAAGCAATGGTGGGGCTACGACCCGGAAGAACAGCTCAGCAATGAAGAGCTGATCAAGGAGCAGTACAAGGGCATCCGCCCCGCCCCGGGCTACCCGGCCTGCCCCGACCATACCGAGAAGGCCACGCTGTTCAGGTTGCTCGATGCCGATGGCGCCAGCCAGGTGACCCTGACCGAACACTTCGCCATGCTGCCCACCGCGGCCGTCAGCGGCTGGTACTTCGCCCATCCCAAGGCGCAGTACTTCGCGGTTGGCAAGATCGACAAGGATCAGGCCGAGAGCTACAGCAAGCGCAAGGGGCAGGACCTTGCCGTTACCGAGCGTTGGCTGATGCCCAACCTGGGTTACGACGCCTGACGCCAACGGAGGACAACGCACCATGTCGACCGACGCGCCCTATCTGCTCGACCAGCTCGAAACTGCGGACATGCTGAGCATTGACGGCCTTCATGCCTGGCAGTTCTCGCTCAACGAAGCGCTGCTCGACGAGGCGGACACCGCCGCCGAGACTCAACAGCCGTTCGCCAGTGACGAGGTCGTGCTGTCCATCGAATGCATCGACGGCCGCGAGCGTCGCCGCTGGGCATTCAGCTACAACCAGGTGATGGAGGCCGACTACCTCCCTGCCGAGGACGCCTGGCTGTTGGACGATGGCAAGCACCGGTTGCAGTGCCTGGGCGCGCTGGCGGTGGCCGAACCGGACTGACCGCTCTCGACGATCGTAGAAGGGCCCGCCCCGGCCTGCTCGGCTGTGGTTGCCGTCGCGACGCCCGACAGCCTGTGAAAACCGGAATATGACTGTTACTCAGCGGTCATGCGCGCCCTGGCGTAGCAACAGTGCGATGGCCAGCAGCACCAGGAGACTACCCGGCAGCCAATGCCAGCCGATCCGTTGTGGCTGGCCGATGAACAGCAGCAGCATCGATACGAATGGGACCAGATAACTGTAGGCGGTCACCGCCCCTGGGGTCAGGACCGCCGTGGCTCGTTGCTGCAGGAAGAAGGTCATGCCGCTGGAAAACACACCCAAGTAGACCACCAGTGCGACATCTTGCAGGTTCATCCGCGCCAGAGCCGTCGGCTGTTCCCAGGCGAGCCCGAGCGCGCCGATCAGCATGGCGCCCATCAGCAGGCTCCAAAAGGTGCGCAAGCCGGCTTGTGGTGCCAATACGCCACGCTGCAGCCCCCATTTGCTCAGCACCGGATACATCGCCGAGGCGATACAGCCGAAAAAGAATGCCAGCTCACCAAAGCCGAACTTCAGTTGCGCGAGGTTTCCATTGCTTTCAGCCACCGCCAGCCCCAGCGCACCCAACGCACCCAACGCCAGAATCGCCAGCAGTCGCCCAGCCGGCTGTTCGACGCCCAGGCCGCGCCCGATGCAATAAGCCAGCAGCGGGACACTGACGAACAGCGTGGCCATCGACAGGGCACTGACACGGTGCGCGGCCCAGAACATGGTGCCGAAGAAACCCGCCAGGCTCAGGCCCATCAGCGCATACAGGAGCAGTCCCGGCAGGCCTGGCCAACGCTCGTCCTGGCGTAACAGCAACGGCAACAAGGCCAGCGCGGCGATACTGAAGCGCATGGCGGTCAGTAACAGCGGTGGCAAGCCTTCGCTCAGAAGTCCCACCGCGGGGAACGACAGGCCCACGAACAGCGCCCAGAGCAGCATGCCCAGGTGCGCACGTGCGGTGCCACGCGTGGTCTCAGTCATTGCCTTGCTCCTCGAGGCTGTGCAGCAGTGTCCGCAAGCCATTCGCCAAGGCCTGTCTTTGCGCCTCATCGAGCGGCGCCTGCAGGCTGTGCAGAGTTGCCAGGTACTCATCGAGGCAGCCGAGCAATACCCTTTGCCCTTCATCGGTAAGGCATATCAACAGGCTGCGTCGATCGTCCGGATTGGGAACGCGCTGAATCAGACCGGCCGTCTCGAGGCGATCGAGCCGATTGGTCATGGCGCCCGAGCTGAGCACGGCGGCGTGGCGCAACGCATTCGGGGTAAGCCCTTGCGGTTGGCCGCTGCGATAGAGCGTTGCGAGCAGATCGAACTCACCGTCATGCAGACCGTGCTTGCGAAAAACATCGGCGACGCGGCGATTAAGGTATTTGGACAGCCGATACACGCGCGTAAAGATCGCCATTGGCGATGCGTCGCCCTCAGGCCGAACGCGTTGCCATTGAGCGATCACGCCGTCGACGTGATCGCCGCCCTTGGGCTTTTGCATAAATAGCTCCACAAAAAGAATCTTTACGTGAAGCTAATTGAACGAAGAGACGATGGCAAGCGATTACCTTGCGGGCGGCAAGGTGGGCGACGAGTGACGTTTGACGGAGCAAGCGGCCGGATGGCAGCCGAGGCTGCGCATCGGAGGGAATCGTTATCTCAGCTCGGACGGCGAATTACGGACGATCTTGATCGAGTGGGTGAGCGTCGGCTTGCGCGTCACACTGATGGCCTTGCGCGTCACCGTGTCGATGGTGATGTTCCAGAAGCCGGTGTTGGGCACCTTGATCTTCGCTGGGAACTTGTCGAAGGCGCCGCCGTGATATGTATGCCGGCCACCATTCTTGAAACTGCGGAAATTCTTGTCGTTCATGAGACGAATATTGCAAGGCTGCGAACACTCGATGATCACGAAATCGTCTTCGTTGAGGTGCTCGCGCTGGTGAATGAACTTCATGTACCGCTCCGGAACCACTGTCTGGCAAAGGCGAAGGTTACCATGCTCCAACGCTTGGCCGGGTGCGCCGAGCCCAACGATATTTGACACAATGCTGCTCACCCAGGTGCTCTCGCTCCGAGCCCTCTCATATCCCATAGTTCAAGGATTTCTGCGCATGTCCGCGGCGTCTCCCATCGTTAATGCCGCATCGCCCGTTGCCCGGCGCGCCACCCGCGTCGGATTCTTCATGGCCGGGTTCGGTTTGTCGGTATGGGCGCCATTGGTGCCCTACGTACGTGAGCGTATCGAGATGAGCGATGCCCTGTTCGGCACGCTGTTGCTGTGCATCGGCATCGGCTCGCTGACCTGGATGCCGCTGTCAGGACTTCTGGTGACCCGCCGCGGTATTCGCCCCGTTATCCTGACCAGCGTGGCGCTGCTGCTGCTTGCACTCATCGGCATGGCGTTCACTGAATCGATCTGGATACTGGCGGCCGCCCTGTTCTGCTTCGGTGGCAGCCTCGGCGTTATTGACGTGGTGCTCAACATCCAGGGCGTATTGATCGAGCGCGACACCGGCAAGCGACACATGTCGAATTTCCACGGGATGTTCAGCCTGGGCTCGATCTGTGGTTCTCTGACGCTCACCGGCGCGCTGACGCTGGGTCTCGCCCCGGCAACCGGCACCTTGTTGATGATCGCGCTCATCGCGCTGGCGAACCTCGCCGTTGCACCTGGCTTTCTGCGAGACAGGGCACCCGCGGGCGGCGTCGCCTTCATTCGCCCGACTGGACCCGTGCTGCTGGTCGGCGCCCTGTGTTTCGTCGTGTATCTGGCCGAAGGCGCGGTACTGGACTGGAGCGCACTTTATCTGACTGAACACAAGGCGCTGGAAACCGCCAAGGGCGGGCTCGGTTATGCAAGCTTCGCCCTGATGGTTACCCTCGGCCGTTTCGCCGGCTCGCCGGTTGTGAACAGCCTGGGCACCGCCAGGGTGATCGGCTTTGGTGGTCTGTTGGCCGGCGCCGGAATCGTCTTGAGCATTGCCACCGAACACTGGGCGCTCGCCCTGCTCGGCTATGGCTTGTGTGGCCTGGGCTGCGCCAATGTCTCGCCAGTGCTGATCTCGTCGCTGAGCCGCCAGCAGAGCATGCCGGTGCACCAAGCGATCACCGCGGCGACCACCATCGGCTTTGCTGGTGTGCTTGCCGGCCCAGCTGTGATCGGCGTGATCGCTCACTATGGTTCGCTAACGCTCGCTTTCGGCCTGCTCGCGATGCTGCTGTTCGCGCTCGCCCTGGGCGGTCGCCGCTTCACGGAATGAATGCCGTCGGGCTGAGCCTGGCAATCTACGCCTCACTACAGACCGGCCCGTGCCCTTTGGCTAGAATGCGCGCCCTATGCGTATTCAAGACATTCATCGACAGCTCACCGAGATCGGCGCCAAGCCCATTCATGTCGGCCGGGTAACCCGTGCCTGGCTCAAGGGCCAGGCCCTGGATGCCGGCACTCGCCACCAGAAGACCGAGGACTTCCTGCCCTTGTCGGTGCGCAACGGCCTGCCGGCGGTCAGCGCTGCCCTGGATGGACTGGTCCGGCTCCGCTCTGAACATCCGGGGGCAGATGGCTCTGCCCGCCTGCTGGTGGAGCTGGCCGACGGGCAGATGGTCGAGAGCGTGCTCTTGCCTCGCGATGGGCTTTGCGTGTCAAGCCAGGTGGGTTGTGCGGTGGGCTGCGTCTTCTGCATGACCGGCAAGAGCGGCTTGCTGCGCCAGCTCGGCAGTGCCGAAATCGTGGCCCAGGTTGCACTGGCGCGGCGTTTTCGCCCGGTGAAGAAAGTCGTCTTCATGGGCATGGGCGAGCCAGCGCACAATCTCGACAACGTTCTCGAAGCGATCGACCTGCTCGGCACCGATGGCGGCATCGGCCACAAGAACCTGGTGTTCTCGACCGTCGGCGACGCACGCGTATTCGAGCGCCTGCCACAGCAGCGGGTGCGGCCGGCCCTGGCATTGTCGCTGCACAGCACCGATGCGGCGCTGCGTCGCGCGCTGCTCCCACGGGCGCCCGTGTTCGACCCCGCCGAACTGGTTGAACTCGGCGAGCGCTACGCCCGGCTGGTGGACTATCCGATCCAGTACCAATGGACGTTGCTCCAGGGCATCAACGACAGCCAGGACGAGATGGACGGCATCATCCGACTGTTGCGCGGCAAGTTCGCAATCATGAACGTGATCCCGTACAACAGCCTGGACGACGATGAATTCCAACGCCCCGCGGCCGAGCGGATTCGCCAGATCATGCGCTATCTGCACGAAAACGGCGTGCTGACCAAAGTGCGCAATTCGGCCGGACAGGACATCGATGGCGGTTGCGGACAACTGCGTGCGCGCGCCGAACGCCACGTGCGAGACCGCCGCCAGCCACCGGAAACATCCGGCCCAGAGCCGTTGCGCTGAACAACTGGCGCATGCCGTTGTCCTAGCGCGACTGAGCCGAACCTGGCCTCCAACGGGGCCGCTACAGACGCGGCGATTGCGCAACCCTGCCCCGCTGTGGGCACCGAGAACAGCATGCATACACTGGAACAACTCAAGCGCGGTGAGCTGAATGGCATCACCCGTCTCGACCTGGCCGAAGGACTCGAGACCTTCCCACGGGAAATTTTCGACCTGGCCGACAGCCTGGAAGTGCTCAACCTGTCTGGCAACAGGCTGAGCAGCCTGCCGGACGACCTGCCACGCCTGCACAGGCTGCGCATCCTGTTCTGCTCCGATAATGCGTTCACTACGGTGCCCGCGGTGATTGGCCGCTGCGCCCGGTTGGAGATGGTCGGTTTCAAAGCAAACCGCATCCGCACCTTGCCGGGCGACGCACTTCCCCCACTGCTGCGCTGGCTCATCCTTACCGACAACCAGCTCGACGCGTTGCCTGTCGAGATTGGCCGCTGCCACCGTCTGCAGAAGCTGATGTTGGCGGGCAACCGGCTGCGCGAACTGCCTGAGTCGCTTGCCGACTGCCAGCGCCTGGAATTGCTGCGAATCGCCGCCAACCAGCTTGGCGCCCTTCCCGCCTGGTTGCTGCGCATGCCCCGACTGAGCTGGCTCGCATTTGCCGGCAACCCCTTCAGCGACAGGATGGAAAGCGAGATTCTGGCCCAGCATCCTCTACCGCCGATCGACCGCACGCAGGTGTCGTTCGAAAACGTGCTGGGCCAAGGGGCCTCCGGGATCATCCATCGTGCCGATTGGCAGCGCCCGGGACGCGCCGGGCAGGCCATGGCAGCCAAGCTGTTCAAGGGCAACCTCACCAGCGATGGACTGCCCCATAGCGAGATGGCTGCCAGCATCGCAGCCGGCCCACACACCAATCTGATCCCCGTAGCCGGACCACTGGCCGAGCAGGCCGGAGCCCTTCCTGGGCTGCTGATGGCACTGATAGATCCGTCCTTTCGAACACTCGCCGGGCCGCCATCGCTGTCCAGCTGTACGCGTGACTGCTATCCGGCAGATTGCCGACTCAGCGCCGCACAGGTACTTCGCATCGCCACCAACGTCGCTGCGGTGGTGGCCCACCTGCACGCACGAGGCATCCTGCACGGCGACCTTTACGCACATAACCTACTGGTCGATCCGTGCGGCCAGACCTTGCTCAGCGATTTCGGCGCCGCGTCGTTCTTTGATTCACACAGCGCGCAAGCACCTGCCTTGCAGCGGCTCGAGGCACGCGCGTACGGATGCCTGCTGGAAGAGCTGCTGGCGCACTGTGCCACGGTGGATGACGACCCAGCGCTGCGGCGCCTCGCCGAGCTCAAGCGCCAGTGCCTTTGCGAAGCGGCGGATGAACGGCCGGACTTTACTCAGATCACCCGCGCGCTCGAGACAATTTGCGCCGAGCGGACGGATACGGCCGATTAGTTGCATGCAAGGCGTCGACTCCTTCAGCTCTGACGGCTTCCTGACGCATGTCCCATTCCGAACCACGCCATAACGATACACAGCCCCAACCGCCAGCCGCCAACGCTGCGCTGGCGCATGACCCGTTCATCGTCGGGCTCAAGCAACGCCTGCCCGAACACCTGCGTGAAAGCTTTACCGACCAACAACTGGAAGGATTGCGCAGCGCCTTTGCCACTCGCTCCTGGGGCCGCCACAAGATCGACTGGCGCGGCACGTTCAGCCTGTGGAGCAACCAGTACTATTTCGTACTGGTTGGCGGGCGCAACAAACGCAACCTGTCGCGCGCGCAACGCAACCTGTCACTGGCCGCAAAAGCGGGCGTGATCACCCTGTTCCTGTTTTTCTCGATGCTCGTCGGCCTGGTCGTGCTCTATTTGATCAAGTCGGCGCTCGGGATCAACCTGCTGCCGAACTACTCGCTGGGCCTGTGGGACTGGTTCAAAGGCAGCCGCTGAGGCAACAGACGTCGCACTCAGTCGCCGATCAGGATGAGCTTGCCCGTCGCCGGATCGCGATAGACCTGCCCGACACTCTCCAGGCCTTTGCCTGAGCTGCCATCCTGCGTCTCAGGCAAGCGTGGCAATTCTCGCCCGCGCTCGACCGTCACGGGCTGCTTGGCGGCATCGAGCCGCTCGAGCAAATCGGTCTGTGCGACTAACGCGGCGATCAAGCCACAGGCGAACACCAGCACCACGTCGACCATGTTGGCCAAAGGTCCCAGCGGATCGTCATCTCCAGCCGCAAACCGGCTAGATCGCCAGCGTCGACTCATTATCGCGCGCCTCCGCCGCTTCGAGCTCGTCCAGCAATTCGTCGTACCAACGCCGTCGCAAACGGCCGAGCGCAAAGCCGCCCACCCCGATCAGCAGCCCGAGCACGGTGGTATCGAAGGCCACCCGCATCGCAACACTGAGTATCTGTACGTTGCCGTCACCCAGCGCCGCCAAGCCCGGACCGAGCGGGATCAAGGTGCCCATCAGACCGAGCATCGGCCCGACACGGGCGATCAGATCGGCGCGGTCAAGCCGCCGCCTGGCGCGTCGCTCGATGACGCCTACCGCCAGCATGCGCCAGCGCCGAAGCCCACCACACCGCTCTCCAACCGCGACGCCCGCGTCGCAGATCATGATCGCCACGAGCCCGAACAGCGCCCAGGTCACCGGCTGCAACAACCAGCCAACGAGCAGGTGCAGCCAGCTGAACAATCGATCATCAAGCACGCTCACCTCCTTCGCGGAACGATGCACCGCGACCACGCCAGACGCCTATGCCCAGCAGTAACAGGACGATCAGCGCGGCCAGCCACAGGTAACGGCTCACGCTCGCGCCCTCCTCGGCAGACACTTCGGTTTGTTCGATGGGCGGCTCGCTGGCCGCGGGCTGGATTTCGCTGATCGCGGTCGGCACCGCAGTGCGCTGCTGCGGTTCGCTCAGCGCCGCGTCCAGGCGCGCTCGCAAGGCTTCTCGGCGATCGGCCGGCAGCTGCGGCAACAGCCACTCGATCATCGGGTGGTCCGGTCGGGTATGACCACTGCCGGGCAGCCCGTTCGCCGCCACCAGCGTAGCGAAGGCTTCGCCAAGCGCCTGACGGGTCTGTTCATCGGCCTGCCAGAAGCCCTTATGGATGGCGACCAACATGATCGCCAGCATGTTGGTCTTCACATGCACGTTAGCGCCTTGCTCGAGAAACGAATCGACCCCCAGCTCGTAGCGATCATCGAGATACACCGCCTTGACCTCCTCCCATGCGCTGTCCTGGATGATGTCCGGGTTGGTGACCTGCCAGCCCCAGAGGTACTCCAGAAACTCGCTGCCCATGGTGCGAGCACCTGCATAGTCGTGCTGCATGAGCGCCTTGATCCAGGCAGGATTGAGAAAGCGCCCACGCAGCTCTGCCAGCAACGCCTGCTGCAGCGGTTCCAGGCGCACCTGGGTCGGATCGTTGTGCCAACTGACGAAATTCGCTGGCGCCTGGCCGGACAGATGCTCGACCGCCATGCTCAGCCCGCCGAGATAGTCGAACGCATCGTTGTTGTCCATCAGCCCGTAAAGGTTGCTGGAACGGCCAAGATAAGTGCGGCTGACCCGTTTCAGTCCATCCTCGAACACCGCCTGAACGGGCTCACCGTTGTGCTGCATACCGTAGGCGTGGCCCATCCGGTTGATGTAGCTGCGCGCCAGCTCGCCACGATCCTGCCAACTGCCAGAGCGCTCCACCAGCGTATTGATGCCCGCACCGTAGGCGCCCGGCGCCACGCCGAAAAGCCGCAATGCCGATAGGCTACCGGCTTGCTCGTCAGCGGCGCCGGCGTCCAGTCGACGTGCCGCGTCCTTCACCCAGCTGGCGGCGACACGGTTTCGCGAAAGCGGCTCGTCACCCCCGACGGCCAGCGCACCGATCGGTTGTAGCGCAGCATCCAGCGCGGTGCGCAAGGCAGGATAATCCCTGCGAATGGTGTTGCTCGCTCCGTCCAGTGCCAGCAACACGCCGCGTTCGAGCAACGCAAGCTGATCGGCGTACAGGTCACGAAACAGGCCGGAGGTGGTGAACATCAGGTCGCGTCGCTCGCGGTGCTTGGCAAGCGGTTGTCGTTTCAGTCCTTCGACGATCCCGCGACTGTTCCACACCGGCTCGACGCCGAGCAGATCGAGGCCGAACGCCACCATGGCACCTTCGTCTCGCACCGTGTCCGAAGCCCAAAGAATGACCGCTTCGCGGCCGCCCTCCGGCATGGGACGCTCACGGGCGCGGTCCGCCAGCTCCTGTCCGATCCGCCACCCGATGCGACTCGGCAACAGACTGCTATCCAGCGCATGGAAGTTACGGCCCGTCGGCAGCGCCTCAGGCGTGCGGATCGGGTCATTGCCCTTGCCCGGCGCAACGAAGCCACCCTCGAGCGCATGGATCAGGGCCGCCATTTCCGCGTCCGGAGAATCGACCAGCGCCTGGCGGTACTGGGTCCGCTCGGTACCCATCGATGCCATCAGCGTATCCACCGCCTCATCGGCCCAGGGCTTGCCAAACACGTGCAGGCCGAGCGGCATGAAGCGCTCCTGAATGTTGGTCAGGTAGTGGCCAACCTCGTGAACCAGGAGCTCGTCGTCGGCCTGCTCGAAATCGATGCCGCGAGCGGCGAGTGGCTCGGCCATGGAGTCGCGCAGTTCGGGCTCCAGCCCGGATTGGCTGACCAGCCGCTTGATCTCGGCGATGGTGGCACGCCGGGCGGGCCCTTCGGTGCCTCCGGCTCCGGCCTCGAAGCTCTCGATCAGCTGACGCAACGTGAGCAGATCGTCGTATAGCGGCGTCGCGACCAGGGGCGGGGTAAGGTGATCGATCATCACGGCCAGCCCTCGACGCTTGGCCTGGATGCCCTCACCCACACCGTCGACGATGTAGGGATAGAGGCTCGGCAGGTCGCTGACGATCTGCATCGGATAATCCTCTGCGCTCAGCCCCGCACGACGCCGCGGCAGAAACTCGTAGGTGGAATGCCGGCCCAGATGCACCAGGGCATCGGCCTTGAAGCCGTCCCGCAGCCAGTGATAAAAGCCCAGGTACTGGTGCGGTGGTGGAAAGACCAGGTTGGCATGGAGCAATTCCTCATCGACCTCCCAGCCACGCGGTGGCTGTGGCCCGAGAAAGACATTACCCAGGCGTAAACCGGGGAAAACCATCCGATCTCCTTGCACCATTACCTGCCCCGGCGCTTCGCCCCACCCTCTCAACCCCTCGATGCCCGTCGCCGCCAGCGCCTCGATCAGCTCATCCGCTTCGCCCCAGCTGGCCAACCCTGGTTGCTCGAGCGCGCGCTCATAGAATTCCTCGAGTTGCCCGAGCAATCTCAGCGCGCGGTCCCTCGCCGGATGCTCGACACCGTCGAGTAGGTGATGCAACTCGCTGGAGCCGTCGCGCAAGGTCTGTCGGGCAATTTCCAAGTGGGACGCCTGCAGCGCCCTGCGCATCTGGGCGTTCCAGTAACCGAGGGGGCCGTGCTCCATCTCCGCCTGGAGGGCCGACGGCAACGTACGGAACCAGCGCAGGTATTCGTCCCGGTCGAGTCCCGGGACCTTCGGCGCCATCGCTGCCAAGGCGTCCCCCTGCTCGGGGAGATTCACGCCCTGCTCTTGCAACAAGCCCAGCAGCGCCTCGGAGGTTGCCGGTAGCTCGCCTGTGTTGTAGCCCTCGGCCTTCAGGCGCCGCAGGATGGCGAGCAGCGATTGCGGCACGTCCAGGTTGTCGGCACCAATGTTGTGGCGCCCTGGTGGATGGTTGTAATAGATGATGGCGACCCGCTTGTTCTGGTTGGCCTTGCGCTGCAACTGTTGCCAATGATGGATTCGCGCGGCAAGCGCCTCGACACGGGAAGGCAACGGCTGGCTGAAACCGAAACGGATGCCGGAATTGGGGTCGATTTGCGCTGGCTCCCAGGCTGCCAGAACCATCGGCTGACTGCTGCCTTGCAGCTCTGGCATGGCGAGCTGGTAATGAACCTTGTCACGCCCAAGCCCGTCGCTGGAAAGCTGCCAGGCATTCTCGTCGCGGTCATCCAGGCGCACGGCCTTGATGACTGGCACATCGAGGCGCTGGAGTATGTCGGTTGCTTGCTGCCGCCCTTCGCCGCCGCCGAGCACGAAGTCTTGCAGCACGACCACGGCAGCCAGGGGTGGATGTGCGCCGCTTTCCAGCCATTTCAGCGCTTGCAACGTCCCATCGCCCCAGCCGCCGAGCAGACTGACGCAGGCAATGTCGCGCTGTTGCAGCGTCTGGCAGAGTGCGTCGTTGAGGTCGGCGTCGCCTCGCCGATCGGCTCGGCCATGATCGATCACCGCGACCATGCTATCGCCGCGCCAGACGAGTTCAGAGGCGTCGAGCGTGCGCCCATCCTGATAGAAGCGTAGCGCCGGACGCGCCTCGGCAGGCATGACCTGCCGCGAACCCTTCTCGTCGGACAGCCAGCTCAGCAAGCGCGCGATGTTCTCGCTCCCCCCTGAAACCCAGTAGCTGCGCGCTTCGATCCACTCGGCCTGGTCAGGATTGGCATCGCCCAGCGCGCGCACCCAGTTGGCCAGATCCTCACCAGGCTTTTCCGCGCCGAGGCGTGTTGCCTGTTCACGATCGCGGAACACGGGCCTGCCGTCGATACGGCTCATCGCAACCAGCCCCTGATCGCTGTGCATGATGTAGCGGTCGCCGGAACTGTGCCCTTCGAGCAGCGGCCGCAAGCGCTCGACTTCCGGCCCGAAGACGCCGACGGCAAGCAGCGTGGCGCCGCCCTCCAGCCATTCGCCCACGCGCGCATCAGGCCACTCGCTCAACTGTTCTGGAGTACGGGCGTCGATGATTGCATCCGGTTGGCGCGCTTTGAGCAGGGCCACTGCCGAGGCGAATTCAGCCGCGCTGTACTGCGAGATGATCGCCTTGATCTGCCCGGCTTGAACAAGCGGCGCGAGCAGCAGGGAAAACACCAAACCCGCCCAGCGAAAAACGATAGACATGCCCACTCCGTCTCGAGACGCGCGGGCGGCAGAACGGCCACACGACCCGTGACAGGCGCAAGGCATTCTGAGGATGTCGCCCACCGCGACAGTTCCTGGGGAGTACGGGCTGGTATCGGGCTCAGTCGAAGGTTCGACTCTACCGTTGCGGGGGCAGCATCAGCTTGGCACTGATTTCCCATTTAACCCGAACCTTGATCCGGGCACCGCGTGCTCCATGAAGGCGCGCACCTTACGCCGCACCCCCAACAAGATCAAGCAGCCAGGCCCGGCGGCCGATACGCTCAGGACGCCGATGCGACGGCGCGTCTGATGATGACTAGACTTCGGATGACTCAGTCATCCCGGGGCCGCCATGAACGACGATAAGCAACCCAAATCACTTACGTTTCGGCAAATGCTGCAAAGCGTTCTGGCAGGCGCGCTCGGTGTGCAGAGCGGAAAGAACAGAGAAAGGGATTTCAGTCAGGGAAAACCCAGCCATTTCATCCTGCTGGGTGTCGGCTTCACGGTGGCGTTCGTGCTGATCATCCTCGGCGTGGTGAAGCTGGTGCTGTATCTTGCCGGGCTGTGACAGCCCGGCTGCTCGGGCCTCCTTTACTGGTGACTGACCCAGAAAACAGCGGTCGCAACCACTAGCAGAATCAAGACGAATATCGCGGTCGCATCTGCCCTGCTGTCGTTTCCGCCGCGATGGGAATGCTCGGACATGGCTGCTCTCCTAGTTTATCGGCATCATCGATGCCCAGGTTGCTAGCAGTTAAGACCACGCTGGCGAGGCGCTCAAGGACCGGCAATGCAAATGCCCAAAACGCAGCGTTTCGTTCTAAACATATTCCCAAACATCACTTTTACGCATAAACGCTAACTGGTATCGTGCCGGCCTTCCCTAAAACGGGTGCGCGGCCGTGCGCGCAAAAAGCTGTAGACAGCCTGAATAACAGGACACCTCATGTACGTATACGACCAGTATGACCAGCACATCATCGAGGATCGCGTGCGTCAGTTCCGTGATCAGATTCGCCGCTATCTGGCTGGTGAGCTGACCGACGCGGAACTGCTGCCTCTTCGCCTGCAGAATGGCCTGTACATTCAGCGCTACGCGCCGATGCTGCGCATTGCCGTGCCTTATGGGCTGTTGTCCTCTACTCAGATCCGCAAGCTGGCCGACATCACCCGCAAGTACGACAAGGGTTATGCCCACATCAGTACACGGACCAACGTACAGCTCAACTGGCCGGCCCTGGAGGACGTCCCGGACATCCTCGCCGAGCTGGCGACGGTCCAGATGCACGCCATCCAGACCAGCGGCAACTGCATCCGCAATACCACTACCGACCAGTTCGCTGGCGTTGCCAAGGATGAGCTGATCGATCCTCGTCCGTGGTGCGAGATCATTCGTCAGTGGTCGACCTTCCATCCTGAGTTCGCCTTCCTGCCGCGCAAGTTCAAGATTGCCGTGAACGGCGCTGCGAGTGACCGCGCCGCTATCGAGGTGCACGATATCGGCCTCGAAGCGGTGAAGAACGATGCTGGTGAACTGGGTTTCCGGGTGTCGGTCGGTGGCGGCCTGGGCCGCACGCCCATCGTTGGCAGCTTCATCAACGAGTTCCTGCCCTGGCAGCACCTGTTGACCTATCTCGACGCCATCCTGCGTGTTTACAACCGCTACGGCCGTCGCGACAACAAGTTCAAGGCCCGGATCAAGATCCTGGTCAAAGCGCTCACGCCTGAGGTGTTCGCCGAGCGCGTCGACGCCGAGTGGGCGCACCTGAAGGACGGCCCGAACACCCTGACCGAAGCCGAAGTCGAGCGCATCGGCCAGTTTTTCGTCGACCCGACCTACAAGACGCTGGAAGACCAGAGTGACGCGCTCGCGCAGCTGGACGCCGAGCATCCCGGCTTTGCCCGCTGGCGCGAGCGCAACGTGGTAGCGCACAAGAAGCCCGGTTACGCCGCCGTAACGCTGTCGTTGAAAAGCACCGGCGTGGCGCCAGGCGATGTCACCGACAAACAGCTCGATACCATCGCCGACCTGGCCGATCGTTACAGCTTCGGCGAAGTGCGCAATTCCCACGAGCAGAACATGATCCTGGCCGATGTCGAACAGTCCCGCTTGTTCGAGCTGTGGAATGAACTGCGCGAACTCGGCGTTGCGACGCCAAACATCGGCCTGCTGACCGATATCATCTGCTGCCCTGGCGGCGATTTCTGCTCGCTGGCCAACGCCAAGTCGATCCCGATTGCTGAAGCCATTCAGCGTCGCTTCGATGATATGGACTACCTGTTCGATATCGGCGACATCGACCTGAACATCTCCGGCTGCATGAACGCGTGCGGCCATCACCATGTAGGCCACATCGGCATTCTCGGCGTGGACAAGAAGGGCGCGGAGTTCTACCAGGTGTCGCTCGGTGGCAGTTCCGGCCGTAACGCCAGCCTCGGCCAGATACTCGGCCCGTCCTTCGCTCAGGACGCGATGCCTGACGTGATCGAAAAGATCATTGGCGTCTACGTGGAGCAACGTACCGAAGATGAACAGTTTCTCGACACTTTCCGCCGTATCGGTATCGACCCCTTCAAGGAGCGCGTCTATGCAGCGAATCATTAAGGACGGGCAGGTCATCGACGAGACCTGGCACCTGCTGCCCAAAGATGTGACCCTGGACAGCCTGTCCAATTGTGACGATTTGCTCGTACCCTTCCAGCTATGGCTCGATCACGCTCATGCGTTGAAAGCGCGTGATGGCGGCCTGGGCATCTGGCTGGACGCTGACGAAGCGGTGGAAGACATTGCCGATGACCTGGAGCATTTCCAGGTGATTGCGCTCAATTTCCCCACCTTCACCGATGGTCGCCATTACTCCAGCGCACGCTTGCTACGTGAGCGTTATGCCTACAAGGGAGAAATTCGGGCGATCGGTGATGTGCTGCGTGATCAGCTGTTCTACATGCGGCGTTGCGGTTTCGATGCCTTCGCCATCCGGCCTGATCGCGACCCCTATGATGCGCTGCATAGCCTGGAGGATTTCAGCGTCACCTACCAGGCCGCCGCTGATGAGCCGCTTCCGCTGTTCCGTCGCCGGCAGGGATGACCCACGCAATAAAGCAAAACCCGCCACTCGGCGGGTTTTTCGTTTTAGCTATACATCCAGAAGTTGGGATGCTCGATCGGAACAGCCTCGCTCTGCTGCTGCCGGCCGAAGATAACCCTGAATCGATCTGCTAGTGCTTTCATGCGAAACCCCGCTGCGTTGAAGTAGCCGTAGCTTCTGCCAAATGAGCGGCGGGATAAAATGCGCTTTGGCTATGGCCTCGATAGCGGCGAGGCCTTCGTCGCTCCTCAGTCGAGGCGCACCAGCAGCCGTCCGGCTTGCTGCCCTTTCAGCATTCGCTCGATGGCTGCAGGCAACTGCTCCAGCGAAGTCTCGTGCGCAAGGCCATCCAGGCCTGGCAGCTTCCACTGCACCGACAACCGGTCCCACATGGAGGCTTTGACCACCAGCGGGATTTCCACCGAATCGACGCCAAGCAGGTTCACCCCGCGCAGGATGAACGGCAGGACGCTGGCCTGAAAATTCGTGCCGGCGGTCAGGCCGCAACATGCCACGCTAGCGCCACGCTGAAGCGACTTGACGACATTGAACAATATATCGCCGCCGACCGTATCCACGGAGCCTGCCCATTGCTCTCGCAGCAGCGGCTTCTCGATGCCAGCCTGCAGGGCGCTTCGCTCCAGGACCTGCTTGGCGCCGAGTCCGGTGAGAAAGTCGGCCTGGTCGGGCTTACCGGTAACCGCCGCGACGTTGTAACCGAGGCTGGCCAGCAACGCGACCGCAATGCTGCCGACGCCACCTGTTGCACCAGTCACCAGTACCGGTGCATCGGTCGGCTCGAGCCCCGCCTGCTCGAGCTTGTCTACGCAGAGCGCAGCGGTCAGCCCGGCGGTGCCCAGTATCATGGCCTCTCGCAGGGAGAGCCCGGCGGGACGCTTGATCACCCAGGCCGCCGGCACGCGAATGTACTGGCCGAAACCACCCGCGGTGTTCATGCCCAGGTCATAACCGGTCACGATGACCTCATCACCTGCAGCAAACTCGGCAGCACTCGACTCGGCAACGACACCGGCAGCATCGATGCCGGGCGTGTGCGGAAAATTGCGCGTCACACCACGATTACCGCTGGCCGAGAGCGCATCCTTGTAGTTCAGGGAAGAAAACTGGACACGGATCAGCACCTCGCCAGCGGGTAGCTCATCAATGCTCCGCTCGACGACCCGCGTCTCGAATCGGCCATTGGCGCCTTCGCTGGCCTGCAATGCCTTAAAGCTTTCCATCGATACCCCCGTCATTGCCAGAATCGCTGTTCGTTGAGGCGCGTCCAACCTTTCAACACGCTCTGCTCCAAGGCGGCGCTGGCCGCCATGCCGAATCGCTCAGGAAGACTTTTCTTTTCCGCGTAGTGCAGCTGGTAAAGGTCCGCTTCACGGGCTCTCGAGGCCAGATACTCGTCACTGGTCTTCAGCTCATCCACCAACTGCTTGCCCAGCGCGGAAATACCCAGCCAGACCTCACCGGTAGCGACATCGTCGATGGCGACCTGTTGGCGATAGCGCGCCACGAAATTCTTGAACAATTCGTGCGTGGTCTCCAAGTCGTCCTGGAATTTCTCTCGGCCTTTCTCGGTGTTCTCGCCGAAGATCGTCAGGGTGCGCTTGTACTCACCGGCCGTCAGCACCTCGACGTCCACATCGTGTTTTTTCAGCAACCGATGGACGTTGGGCAATTGAGCAACGACACCGATCGAACCGAGAATCGCAAAGGGGGCACTGAGAATCTTCTCGCCGATGCAGGCCATCATATAGCCACCGCTCGCCGCGACCTTGTCGACGCAGACCGTCAGCGGCACGCCCGCATCGCGGATGCGAACCAGCTGTGATGCCGCAAGGCCGTAGCCGTGCACCATGCCCCCGCCGCTTTCCAGGCGCAGGACGACCTCGTCCTGAGGGGTGGCCATGGTTAGCACCGCGGTGATCTCGTGTCGCAGGCTCTCGACGGCGGACGCCTTGATGTCCCCATCGAAGTCGAGCACGAAAACCCGCGGGCGAGTTTCGGGATTCTTTTTCGCCAGCTTGGCCGCCTTGGCCTCGCGCTTGCGCTGCAGCTTGAGCTGCTCCTTCTCGATCATGGACTGCTCGAGACGCTCACGCATCGACTTATAGAAGTCGTTGAGTTTGTGTACTTCCAGGTGGCCGCCCGCTTGCTTGGTCCGCCCACGCCGTAGCGATGCGAGCGCTATGAGAACCACCAGCACGGCGGCTACCAGCGTCACGGTCTTAGCCAGAAAGCTTGCATAGTCAGCAAGAAACTCCACAGGTCCCCCTTGAATCCATCGCCGCCAGTAGAACCGTTCTGATTGGCGTAAGCCGTCAAGCATACCGACTACGCGCTGATTTGAGCAGCGCCAGCCAATTCAAACAAACGTATGATTTATCGTTGACACCCCCGGGCGATCCCCCTACCCTCGCGAAAAATAGGTCCGGAGCGAAGCATGGGCAGCATCTACCTGATCAGACATGGTCAGGCGTCATTCGGCGCAGAAAATTATGATGTCCTGTCGCCGCTTGGCATCGAGCAGGCCAGCGCACTGGGTGACCACCTGAATCGCCTGGGTGTTCGCTTCGACCGCTGCTTCAGCGGAGACCTGAATCGGCAACAGGATACGGCACGTGCAACGTTGCAACGCATGGCCGCCAGCCAACAACGGTTGCCTGTGGAGATTGACTCCGCGTTCAATGAGTTCCTCGCCGACGAAGTGATTCGAGCGCACATGGACGACTTGCTGGCGGTCGAGCCCCACGCCATGCAAATCTTCGCCAATGCAGCCAGCCACCGCGCCGAGTTCCAACGTCTGTTCAAGTACGTGATCTATCGCTGGGCGTCCGGCGAACATGAGAAGCAAGGCCTGGAGAGCTGGCAGAGCTTCGTGGACCGCGTTCAGGCCGGGTTGCGCCGGATCCTGACCCTGGCGAGCCAGAAGGACCATATCGCCATTTTCACGTCTGGCGGGACCATCACCGCACTGCTTCAATTGATCATTGGCGTACCACCCATCAGGGCGTTCGAGTTGAACTGGCAGATCGTCAATACCTCACTCAGCCGCCTCAAATTTCGCGACCAGGATGTGGCCCTCGCCTCGTTCAATAGCCATGCACATCTGGAACTGCTGAAGAATCCGGAGCTCGTCACCTATCGATAAGCTCCAGCCACCTGCGGCCGCAAGCTGCACGTCTTTTCACGAGAACAAAGGACATACCGATGAGCAATGTCGACGATACCATCCAGGGCATGAAGGCCAAGTTCAACCCCAGCGCAGCGGCCGGCCTGGACCTGGTATTCCAGTTCAACATCACCGATGCCGAAAACTACTATCTGGTCGTGAAGGACGGCACCTGCGACTTCCATAAAGGAGAGTCGGCCGATGCCAACGTGACGCTGATCATGGACAGCGAAACCATGCAAGGCGTCATCAGCGGCGAAACCGACGGCATGCAGGCATTCATGGCCGGCAAGCTTCGCGCCGAAGGCGACATGATGCTCGCACTGAA
The DNA here is from genome assembly GCF_019090095.1 of Stutzerimonas stutzeri. NCBI lineage: Bacteria > Pseudomonadati > Pseudomonadota > Gammaproteobacteria > Pseudomonadales > Pseudomonadaceae > Stutzerimonas > Stutzerimonas stutzeri. The sequence continues at coordinate 867,800 of NZ_JAGQFP010000001.1, forward strand.
GCTCAGCGAACTGTTCCCGGCGTAACAGCCGAACGGCAACGAAAAAGCCGAAGTCTCAGGACTTCGGCTTTTTTATGCGCATTTCCAAAGGAAATTCGAGCATAACGGACCATGATTACACAGCAACACGCAGGCCAATAAGGGCCGACTTTGCTTGGTCGTGGTCGCCGGTCGACTTAGATTACCAACGCCGAATGCTCCGTCGGCGCCCTTGGACATGGCTGCCAAGACCCGCCTGCCAGGCATTGATTAGAAGAAGGGACAAGCATGGCGCTAACAGATCAGACCAGCCGCGTACGCGAAGGTGAAGAGCTGCCCACCGATATCGTCGACCAGTACCTCAAAGCGCAGATTCCGGGCCTCGAGGGCAAGCCGATCATTTCGCAATTCCCGGGCGGCGCATCGAACCTGACCTACCTGCTGAAATACCCGAAGCAGGAGTTCGTACTGCGCCGTCCACCGTTCGGTCACAAGGCCAAGTCAGCGCACGACATGGGCCGCGAGTACCGAATTCTCAATCAGCTCAACGCGGGATTTCCCTACTGCCCGAAGGCGTACGTGCATTGCACTGACGAATCGCTCATCGGCGCTGAGTTCTATGTGATGGAGCGCGTCAACGGCATCATTCTGCGCGAGGACATGCCGGCGGAGCTGGGTTTCACATCGGCGCAAACCACCGCCTTGTGCAAAAGCTTCATCGACAAGTTCGTCGACCTGCACAACGTGGACTACAACGCGTGTGGCCTGGGTGACCTGGGCAAGCCGGAAGGGTACGTGCAACGCCAGATTACCGGCTGGATCGATCGCTATGAGCGCGCCATTACCGCTGATGCGCCCGGCTGGGAGGCGGTCAAGAACTGGTTGCGCGACAAGATGCCTGCGGATCACTCCAAGCCAGGCATCGTCCATAACGACTATCGCTTCGACAACGTCATTCTCAATCCGAACAATCCGATGGAAATCATCGGCGTGCTGGACTGGGAAATGACCACCATTGGCGACCCATTGATGGATCTGGGCAATACGCTCGCGTATTGGATCGAAGCGACCGATCCGCCGCCGATGCAGCTGATCCGCAAGCAGCCCAGTAACGCGCCAGGCATGCTGACGCGCCAGGAGTTCGTCGACTACTACGCCGAGCGCGCCGGTATTCGTATCGACAACTTCGATTTCTACTACACCTATGGCCTGTTCCGGCTGGCGGCGATCGTCCAGCAAATCTACTACCGCTACTTTCACGGCCAGACCCAGGACAAGCGATTCTCGAAATTCGTGCAAATGAACGCCCTGCTCGAGCAAGCGAGCCTGCAGGTCATCAACAAATCGAAGCTGTAACACAGCTCACCAAAAGGGAACCCGTCCATGAGCAAAACAAACTTGTTCGATCTCGATGGCAAAATCGCCTTCGTCTCAGGCGCCAGCCGCGGCATCGGCGAGGCCATTGCAAAACTTCTGGCCCAGCAAGGCGCCCACGTTATCGTTTCCAGCCGCAAGATCGAAGGCTGCCAGGCAGTGGCGGATGCGATCACGGCCACTGGCGGCAAGGCGACCGCGATTGCCTGCCACATAGGCGAACTGGAGCAGATACAGTCCGTCTTCGCCCAGATCCGCGAGCAGTTCGGCCGGCTGGACGTCCTGGTCAATAACGCCGCGACCAATCCGCAGTTCTGCCACATTCTGGACACAGATGTTTCGGCGTTCCAGAAAACGGTCGATGTCAATATCCGGGGCTATTTCTTCATGTCCGTGGAGGCCGGCAAGTTGATGCGCGAGCACGGCGGCGGCAGCATCATCAATGTCGCCTCGATCAACGGCGTGACGCCCGGCAACTTCCAGGGCATCTACTCGGTCACCAAAGCTGCCGTAATCAACATGACCAAGGCCTTCGCCAAGGAGTGTGCACCGCAGGGCATCCGCTGCAATGCATTGCTGCCAGGCTTGACGGACACCAAGTTCGCCTCTGCACTGGTGAAGAACGACTCGATCCGCGAAGAGGCGTTGCGTCATATCCCGCTGAAGCGGGTTGCCGATCCCAGCGAAATGGCAGGCGCCGTGCTGTATCTGGCCAGCGATGCATCAAGCTACACCACTGGTGTGTCCCTCAACGTGGACGGCGGTTACCTCGCGTGATCGATTCGCAAAGGCTGTAACCAAGAAAGGGAACCCTCGGGTTCCCTTTCTTCGTCACACGGGCACCAGCCCCGCGGCTACCAGTCCTTCATCGCCAGTTCGGCAGCCCCGTTCGCCGGCTTGGCCAACAGCCCCGTCGGCGCCATTTCGATCCGGTAGCTGGCACCGTCAGCGATAGGTAGATAGCGCACTCGGCGAGGCTGAGCCGCGAGTACCCGCGAAGCACACTGACAACCTTGCAGCCATGCCCAGTAGTCCACTCCGGCCGGGCTATGTCCCAACGCCACGTTAGGGCGGTGAGCCTGATCCTCCTGCTCGACGGCAATGTAGCGCCCCGAGAGTCTTTCCAACCGGTATCCGGGCTCCAGTCCAATGAGCGAGGCAAGCCCTTTCCAGTAGAGCGCTCGTACGTCCAATTGCCAGAGATCGCCCTCCAGCACGACATAACGGACTCGGCTGCCCTCCTCCACCTTCACCTGGTACCGCTGCTGCCCATCGGCCTGAAAGGTGAGCGACACCAGGGGCGTGCCTTGCACCAGCGGCTGATAAGCGGTGACGTCCCAGGCGATCAGTCCGATCAGCCCGGCGGCGAGGAGAACGAACATGCCGAAGGTGCCACGCAACCAACCCAGCAGCCAGTGACCGCCAGCCAGTACCCGTACCGCACTCAACGCGATGAGCAGCGCCGATAGTGCGACAACCGCTGCCAGCCCCAAATATTGCATCGATCACCTTCCATAAGTTCGACGGCGCATTATCGACACGGGGTCAGGAGCCAGCCAGCATCGAAGATGAACACTGGGCGCGAGTCGACATTCCGAAACCACCCGTGCCCGGACCGAAATGTCTCGCTAGCTAACCATTGGCGCCCCGCCCGGTAACCGGCATCATGCTCCGCCTGCCTGCCTCGTATTTACCTAGAGCACTGTATGCCGATGCTTGAATTCGCTGTGGAGCCGCTGGTTCTGGTTGCGCTGATGCTGGTCGCTTTTCTAGCCGGCTTTATTGATGCCATCGCTGGTGGAGGCGGCCTGTTGACGATTCCGGCGTTGCTGACCGCCGGGCTGCCGCCACACCTGGTGCTCGGCACCAACAAGCTGTGTGCAACCTTCGGCTCGGCCACGGCGAGCTATACCTTCTATCGCAGGAGGCTGTTCGATCCGCGGCAGTGGCGCTCTGCATTGCTGGCCACGGCCATCGGTGCGGTACTCGGTGCGGGCCTGGCCCACCTGATCCCGGCGCAATGGCTCAACCAACTCTTGCCCGTGGTGGTTTTCACCTGTGGCCTGTATCTGCTGTTTGGCCGGGTACCCATGGCGCCACGAGACGACCAGGCGCCCGTTTCGCAATACCGACAATGGCCACAGGGCCTGACGCTAGGGTTCTATGACGGCGTAGCCGGCCCCGGCACGGGCGCGTTCTGGACGGTCAGTACGATGCTTCTCTACCCGCTGGATCTGCTCAAAGCGAGCGGTGTCGCGCGCAGCATGAACTTTGTCAGCAATGGCGTCGCACTCGCCGTGTTCATGATCAGCGGCCAGGTCGCCTGGTCGCTGGGCATCGGTATGGGAATCGCGTTGATGATCGGCGCCTATCTCGGCGCTCGTACCGCGATAACGGGAGGAGCGAAATTTATCCGCCCCGTATTCATAACGATCGTGCTGGCGTTAAGCCTGCGTTTAGCTTGGCAGCACTGGTTCGGGGTGGCCTAGACGCCGGGCCAGGTAGAGGTCGATCAGATAACGGGCAATGGATTTCGGCGCCGGCAATGCGGGTAAGTCGTGTATCGAGAACCAGCCGGCGTCTTCGATCTCTTCCGGCTGCATGACAATCTCTCCGCCAGCATATTCAGCATGGAAGCCCAGCATCAGGGAGTGCGGAAACGGCCAGCCCTGACTGCCGATGTAGCGAGGATCACGAATCGAAACCCCAACCTCTTCGTACACTTCGCGCCGGACACATTGTTCGACCGATTCACCAGGCTCGACGAATCCTGCCAGCGTGCTGTAAACCCCAGGGGCAAAGCGCGGGGAGCGGGCCAGCAACAATTCGTCTTCTCGCGTCACCAGGACGATCATGCTTGGGGAAATGCGGGGATATTGATGAATGCCGCAGCGCTCGCACTGCATTGCCCTTTCGTGCGGATGCTGGCGCATCGGACCGCCACAGCTGCCACAGAAGCGATGATGATTGGCCCATGTCCCAATCTGCGCGGCGAAACCGAGCATACGGAACCGATCGGTGTCGTCGTCCTGCAGCATGAACTGGCGCAAGCCCTGCCAGGCTGCACCAGGCACCTCAGCAGGATGAGTCAGCTCGAGCAGGTAAACCGGATCGCCTTCGAAGTAGCCCAGGCCTTGCTCGCTGACCAGGGGCAGCTCCAGGCGCTTGAGCCAGTCTCTAGGAAACAGCACGCCGTTGGCGTCAAACAGAAAGCCATGTTGGCAGTGCACGACCGCCCAGCCACCGTTATCCGACGGGTCGAGCAGTGCCGGCTGCCAACGCAGACTCATCAGGCGGCCACCGGTAAGCCCAACGCCCGGACGCTCTCGGTTGCAAGGTCCAGCACGCTTGCGCGTGAAGCGTCACGGCGCAGGATAGCGCTGCCGTCTAGGTAATACTCGAGACTGGTCAAGGCATCGGCCAGGGTTTCGAGCATCTGTTCAGGGGGCATCTGCACACCTTCCAGCATCTGTTTCTGGATGAAATCGGCACACGCGCCGATCAGTTCGGCCGCTCGGTCCTGCTCGAGGAAGCGCAACCCACCACGAACCGCCATCAGACTGAAAGGCACATTGGCCAAGTGCAACTTCTCACCATTGGACTCCAGGTAGGCCGTGATTGCGCGCTTCGCCAGGGCCAGCCCCGCCGTGGCTTCGCTGATGACGACGATGCACGCCTCGGTGAGCTGATGATTGGCGAATGCCTCGGCTTCGTGGCCCGGCTGCACGCTCTGAGGCCGTACATCACGCCGCTCGCCCCGTTCCAGGCTTGCGACCATGCTTTCTACATAGAGCACGGCGTCAGCCAACTTCAACAATGCCGGTGAATCGGGGACCTGCTCGAGGCTCCAGCCAGAAACGACCGGGAGCTGCGCATGCAGGGCGCTGGATGCCGAAGAAAGCCCCACCATGCCGAGGGTTTTCGCCAGCTTACCCATCAAGCTGTGCAGAGTGGCATAAGATTCGGCGGATGCGGTTTGACGCTCGATCAGGTCCAGAAGGTCCTTGAGACTCGCCAGCTCTTCGCGGATGGCCGATGACAGCGAGCGCATCACAGCCTGCCCGGGCCCCGCGAGACGCTGAGATTCATCTTCCAGAAGGTGGTCGGTAAAGGGCAGCGAGCCAAGCGAGAACGTGTCCCGGACCTGGGTCGCCAGTGGCCCATTGCTTTCGGCCAGCGCCACCAGGTAGAGAAGCTCTTTAAGCAGAACACGCGGCGGCTCGTAAGCACCGTTGCCGTTGAGCTGACGGAGTTCGCGGTCGAGCCGGGAAAACAATTGTTTGCGCGACTGACGCGGGAGCAACTGACCGTCGAGCTGAGCCTCCAATGCGGCGCTACCCAGCCAGCACAGGCGTCCACCCGGTGTGTTTGCAAATAGAAGATCCAGACGGCTAAGCGCTCTGGCCATGAGCTTCAGACTGGCAGCGATCTTGTCTTCACGAATGAAGCCGAGCAAGCCAACCTGGTACATCTGACGTAACCGCCGCGCTTCGACCGCCAGGGCTGCCAAGTCCCTTTCCGCTGCGGCAACCGGCGGCCGAGCGTGATCGAGGCGAACGCTGAAAAAAAAGCTTTCGGGCAACGGCGCCTGCCCATTAGCCAGCCGCAAGGCATTGATCGGTGGCAGGAGTAGCTCGGGCATTTCCTGCCGGCTGGCATCGACGCTCTCGAGATAGCGGCCGAGCACGTAAAGCGCATTACTCAGCGCCGCCAGTTGGGTATCCCGCTCCTCGCCGGCCCCTACCGGTATGTCGGTGGCCAGCTGCAGGATCTCCTGCGCGAGCAGCTCGGCGCCGGTCAACTCGATGAGCTTGAGCGTACCGCGCACCTGCTTCAGGTTCTCGACCGCCTGTTGCAGCAGGCTGCCGTTGTTCCGATCGATGATGAAGTGTTCGAGGCTCTGCTCGGCTTCCTCCATGGTAGCGAATAGCTCATCGCGGACCAGGCTGAGTGAAGTAGCTCCGGTAACCATGGCTAGCGCGCCTCCCGCGCGACGTAAGAATAATGACGCATCAGTCGGCGAAGTCCGGTTTCTGTTTGCTCATGTGGGCAGCCATGGCGACCTTGAGATCCGCGGACTGAAGCATCGCCGCATTCCAGGTGGCAATGTACTCGAGCCCGTCGTCGACCCGGTGGTCGCGCATATAGCGAATCATTTCCTTGGTGCCGCGTATTGCCACGGGCGACTTGCTCGCAATGTCGGCTGCCAGCGCGGTCACCGCGCTCATCAGGGCCGGCAGGTCGGCATAGGCTCGATTGACCAGGCCAATGGCCTGCGCCTCCTGACCGTCGACCGTACGCCCGGTATAGGCGAGCTCGCGCATCATGCCGTCGCCGATGATTCGCGGCAGCCGCTGCAGTGTGCCGACATCGGCGGCCATGCCCATGTCGATTTCCTTGATGGAGAATTGCGCGTCGACGGTGCTGTAGCGCATATCGCAGGCTGCGATCAGATCGATCGCACCACCGATACAATAGCCCTGGACCGCTGCGATCACCGGCTTGCGGCAGTTGTCCACGGCGTTGAACGAGGCTTGAAGCTTGAGAATCTGGCGGCGTAGGCGTTCGGCATTCCGACCCACGTCGCTGCCGATCTGGCTTGCCGCCTGCGCCAGCAACTGCAGGTCGATGCCCGCGGAAAAATGCTTGCCTTCGCCGGACAGGATCACCACCCGAACCTCATCCGTATCGTCGATCCACCGAAAGATGTCGACAATCTCGCTCCAGAAGGCGGCGTTCATGGCGTTGACCTTGTCCGGCCGGTTGATCGCGACATAGGCGATCTTGTCCTTCAACTCCACACGGAAGGCTTGGTATTCAGTCACGCTATCACCCTCGACAGCCGAGGCACCTCAGTGCCTGAAAACAGTTAAACAGCTCCGCGGCAGGGACTGCTCTCAACCGAGCAACTATAACAACAGCCGGATGAAAGTCGATGCGGGTCGGTGTGATGCAGCCCACGCCTTGCGCAGAACGCCTACCCCTCGAGTATGCAATCGACGGTATAGCGCGTGCCGTCCGGATGTTCTTCACGCTGCAGTCCGTGCACATCGGCGTCGAACCCGGGGAAACGCTCGGCAAAACGCTGGGCGAAGTCCAGATAGTCGAGGATCGATCGCGTCTCAGCAGTGAAGCGCTCGCCCGGCATGATCAGCGGAATCCCTGGCGGATATGGCACCAGCATCACAGCGGCGATGCGGCCTTCAAGCGCATCGATGGGTACGGCTTCGACCTCACCGCGGACCAGCTTGTCGTAAGCGTCCGCTGGCTTCATCGCCAGTGCAGGCAGCGCCGTGTACATGCGCCGCATGGCCTTGGCGGTGGCGTTCTCCCGGTAGCAGTCGTGTAGCGAGTCGCACAGATCCCGCAGGCCCATGCCGACATACTGACTGCCTCCCGCCTGGACGATGCTCGGCAACGCATCACACAACGACAGGTTATTGTCGTAGTGACGCTTGAACTCCAGCAGCTCCGTCAGCAGCGTGCTCCATTTGCCCTTGGTAATGCCCATGGAGAACAGCACCAGAATCGAATACAGCCCGGTCTTCTCGACGACCAGGCCCCGCTCCCACAGGAACTTGCTGACCACCGCAGCCGGAATGCCCCGCTCGCTCAGCTTGCCGCCAGCCGTGAGCCCCGGCGTGACCAGGGTGACCTTGATCGGATCGAGCAGCACGTAATCGTCCGCGACGTCGCCGAAGCCATGCCAGTCCGCGTCGGGTTCGAGCAGCCAATCGGAGGTGACCAACTCATCCACGCCGTCCACCGCATGCGGCTGCCAGATGCTGAACCACCAGTCATCAGCCGCCAGATGTTGCCGCAGATTGGCCAGCGCACGGCGAAAACTCAGGGCTTCGTCGAAGGTTTCCTGGATCAGCGAACGCCCAGCGGGACCTTCCATCATGGCCGAAGCCACGTCGAGCGATGCGAGTATCCCGTACTGCGGAGAGGTCGAGATGTGCATCATGAAGGCTTCGTTGAAGCGATCGCGGTCCAGTTGCCGTTGCTGACTGTCGAGCACGTGAATCATCGAGGCCTGGCTGAAGGCCGCCAACACCTTGTGCGTCGAGTGGGTGGTGAAGACCAGCGGCCCCTGCTCGCGCGTGTCCATCCCATAGCGTCCGTCATAGAACTCATGAAACGCCGCATACGCGTACCATGCCTCGTCGAAGTGCAGCACATCGACGCTGTTGCCTAACGTCCGCTTGATCAGATTGGCGTTATAGCAGAGGCCGTCATAGGTGGAGTTGGTGACCACAGCCAGCTTTACCCGCGGCGACCGCCCCCGGGTCAGCGGGTTTGCGTCGATCTTGGCCTGAATGGATTCGGGTGAGAACTCTTCCAGCGGGATCGGCCCGATGATGCCGAGTTCGTTGCGCGACGGGGTGAGGTAGAGCGGGATCGCGCCGGTCATGATGATCGAATGCAATATCGACTTGTGACAATTGCGATCTACCAGCACCAGATCGTCCCGCGCGACCATCGAGTGCCAGACGATCTTGTTCGCGGTCGAGGTGCCATTGATCACGAAGAAGGTGTGGTCCGCGCCGAAGTTTCGCGCCGCACGCGCCTCGGCTGCCGCCAACGGGCCGGTGTGATCGAGTAGCGAGCCGAGCTCCGGCACCGAGACCGACAGGTCGGAGCGCAGCGTGTTTTCGCCGAAGAACTGATGAAAGGCCTGCCCGACCGGGCTTTTGCGAAAGGCAACGCCACCGCCGTGGCCAGGCGTATGCCAGGAATAATTGGAGTCGCCGGTGTGCTGCACCAGCGCGCGGAAAAACGGTGGCAGCAAGCCGTCCAGATAGGCGCGGGCAGCTCGCGCCACTTGCCGTGCCAGAAAGGGAACGGTGTCTTCGAACAGATAAAGCAAACCGCGCAGTTCGTTCAGGTCCGCCATCGCCTCAGCAGGCGCATTTTCGATGGTGATCTGCTCGCCCAGGGCAAAGATCGGTAGCTGAGGCGCGCGACGCCGAGCGACACGAATCAGCCCGACGACGTCCTGCAGCAGCCGCTGATTCTCCCCCGCTCCCTCAGCTGCGACCAGAATGCAGGCCAACCCGTGGTGGGTAGAGGCGACGATGCGGCCCTCGGCAGCGCTGCCCGTCGGGAGAATATGAAAGCCATCCCGTTCGAGCTCTGCAGCAATTTCACGAACCCGCTCACCAGCAACCGTATCGGCCTTGATGTCGCGGTGAACGATGAGGATGGGAAACTTGAGGTCTTTGTACATGGGCGCTTCCTGGAGACATTCCCCTCCAGCGTAGAAGCTCCGCCCTCAAGCTCCAAGCGCGAAATGCGCGGGGGAAGATTACCGCCAGCCCCGCTCAAGCCGGCAGGGCTTGGGCCTCGATGTCGGCCGGTTGCTCCAGCTGCACCCAGAGTGGCGCCGCGCCTGCGGCCTTCTCGATAGCCTGCATGCGCGCCGCATGCGCAGCGAGCTCCTGAGCATCGGCACGAATGACCAGCGTCCTGGGTCGATCCGCCGGCAGCCGGCGAATCGGCGTGGCCTGCTGGCGACCACCGTTTTCGGAGTCGGCACCATCACCGGCCAGGGACAGATTGGTCTGCCCACCAGTCATGGTCAGGTAGACGTCGGCGAGAATCTCCGCATCGAGCAGAGCGCCGTGCAGGTCACGGCCCGAGTTGTCTACGCCGTAACGCTTGCACAACGCGTCGAGGCTGTTGCGCTGGCCGGGATGGCGCTCGCGCGCCATCAACAGGGTATCGAGAATGCTGCAATGATCGCTCAGCTCGGCACGATCTTGCTGGCCAAGCAACGCGAACTCGTTATTGATGAAGCCGACGTCGAACGCCGCGTTATGGATGATCAGCTGCGCGCCCTTGATGAACTCGAAGAACTCGTCGGCGACATCCTTGAACCGCGGCTTGTCGGTCAGAAACTCATTGGTGATGCCGTGAACCGCGATGGCGCCTTCGTCGACTTCCCGATCCGGCTGCAGGTACACATGATAGTGCCGGCCGGTCAGGCGCCGCCCGATGACTTCGACACAGCCGATCTCGATGATCCGGTGGCCATCGGTCACCGGCATGCCAGTGGTTTCGGTATCCAGCACTACGCTACGCATATTTCATATCACTCAAGCGGTTTGTCGTTTGGCCTGTACTACGCCGCGATTGGCCAGGATATCGGCGCGTTCGTTTCCCGGGTGGCCGGTATGACCGCGCACCCACTGCCAGCTCACCTGATGGCGATTGACCTGCTCGTCGAGCTGACGCCAGAGATCGGCGTTCTTGACCGGCTGCTTGGCGGCCGTCTTCCAGCCACGCTTCTTCCAGTTGGGCATCCAGTCATTGATGCCCTGCATCACGTACTGGGAGTCGGTGACCAGCTTGACCTGGCAGGGCCTCTTCAGTTCCTCCAGTGCCCGGATCGCCGCCATCAGCTCCATGCGGTTGTTGGTCGTCTCGGCTTCGCCGCCCCATAGCTCGCGCTCCACGCCCTTGTAGACCAGAAGCGCGCCCCAGCCACCGGGGCCCGGATTGCCCTTGCAGGCGCCATCGGTATATATCTCGACTGTTTCGTCACTCATGAAGGAGTATCTGCCTGCTTACTGTTCGGCATCGCGGCGGCTGACCTTGGCTACCGGCATGGGCAGGAGTTGGCCCATGCGTTCACGGCGGCTTTGCCGGAGCGGGCGCAGGCCTACCATCAACTTGCGCGCCACCAGCAGATAAAAACCGCCGGTCGGCAACTTCATCCGTTCGCCTGCGATTTCCAGCGGCGACAATCGCGCCTGCCACTGGCTCGAAGAAAGCGGCGGACAATAGCACCCGAACCGGCGTTTCTCCAGCGCGAATCCCAGCAGGTTCAACCAGTCACCGACGCGGGTGGGACGGATGCATCGCGCGTGACGCAACGCCCTACGGGTCAGCAGGCGTGACGCTCCCCATACGCTCCAGGGATTGACCCCGACGATCAGCAGATGCCCGCCAGGCCGGACGCTACGTGCGGCTTCGCGCAGCAGCGCGTGAGGCGAGAGACTGAAGTCAAGCCCATGCTGGATCACCACGACGTCGGCGGCGTGCTCGCCAATGGGCCAGGACTGCTCTTCGCACACGATTTCGATACCGGCAAGCGGTGGCCCCAACCGCACACTGCGCTTGATTTTCTGCGGCTCGATCGCGGCATTGGCAAAGGGGCCGTAATGCACCAGATAACTGCCGAAACAGCGCGACAACTCCTGACCGATCACGCGCCGCTCCTGATCGAGCAGTTGCCGACCCGCAGGGCTATCGAACCAGGCGCTGGTTTCGTTCATCAGCGATAGCCAACGCTCATCCGGCTTGGTATTGGATTCACTCATGGCAAGCCTCCGCTCATCGGTTCACCGCTCCGACCGGAGCTACCGGCCGGTTCAACTCTCTCCAGCCTGGCTGCTAGGATGCGCTTTTAAGGCTGACTTGGCGACCGGTGCCCATGTTGAAGATCGAAGCTCTCCCCGCCTTTACCGACAACTACATCTGGCTGCTTCAGGATCCTGAGCAACGCGCCTGCGTGGCGGTGGATCCGGGTGAGGCGGGCCCCGTGCAGGCCTGGCTGGATGCCCACCCCGACTGGCGTCTGACCGATATTCTCATCACTCACCACCACCACGATCACGTCGGCGGTGTGCTGCAGCTCAAGGATCGGCACGGCGCGAAGGTCTATGGCCCCGCAACAGAGTCAATCCCGGGCCGCGACGAGGCGCTGGTGGCTGGCCAGCGCATCCAGGTGCTCGGCCAGACGCTCGAGGTCATCGAAGTGCCTGGGCATACCCTCGGCCACATCGCCTACTATCACGACGACTCGCAAGAACCGTGGCTCTTGAGCGGCGACACGCTGTTCGCAGCCGGTTGTGGCCGTCTATTCGAAGGTACCGCCGCGCAGATGTTCAGCTCCCTGCAGCGGCTGGCCGCGTTACCAGCGAGCACTCGCATTTACTGCACGCACGAGTACACGCTGAGCAACCTGCGCTTTGCCAAGGCGGTCGAGCCGAACAACCCGGACATCGCCGATCGCCTCGATCGGGTCACCGAGCTGCGAGACGCGAAGCGCATCACCCTGCCCTCTGATCTGCGTACGGAGCAGGCCACCAATCCCTTCTTGCGTAGTGCCGAACCCGCCGTCGTGGCGGCGGCTAGCCGACATGCAGGGCGCCCGCTCGACACGCCGGAACGCGTGTTTGCGGCACTGCGCGCATGGAAAGACAGCTTCTGACGAAGGTCGACTCGTCTTCAAAAACCGCAGCGCCGGGTTGACCCACCAGAACGGCATTCCTACACTCCCTCGAATTTTGCGCCAGGGACCCCTTCAGCCAATGCCGTCTGACTCCTCGAATTGCCCTCATCCGGACGCCTTGGCAGCCTCCGGCCGGGCCCTGGCGCTGGCGATCTGTCTCGCCATCACGGGCTGCCAAAGCACCGCTCCGCGCGCACCGACAGGCAGCGAGGCCAAGGCGGCGACCGTGCAGCCGCAGGAAACCTTGTGGCTGAACGAGAAGGATCCTGTCAGCCCGGTCTATTCGGATGTCTGGGACCGCATCAGGCACGGGTTTCAGCTTCAGGAGCATCTCGACAGCAACCCACGCATCGAACAACAGCGGCTACTGTTCTCCAGCCGCCCCAAGTCCATCGAAGTAGCCAGCGAGCGCGGTAGCCCCTACATCCATTACATCGTCGAGCAACTGGAAGAGCGCAACATGCCGCTCGAACTGGCGCTGCTCCCGATCATCGAGAGCGCCTACAATCCCTTTGCTTATTCGCCGGCCCAAGCTGTCGGGCTATGGCAGTTCATCCCTTCGACCGGGCGGCATTTCAATCTGCAGCAGACCAGCTGGTACGACGGCAGACGCGATATCACTGCCTCCACCACTGCCGCGCTGCGCTACCTGAACTACCTGCATGGTCTGTTCAACGATGACTGGCTACTGGCGCTGGCGGCGTACAACGCCGGCGAAGGAACCGTCAGCCGCGCAATCGAACGCAACCAGAAGCTCGGGCTGCCTACCGATTACTGGAACCTGTCGCTACCCAGCGAGACGCGCGATTACGTGCCCAAGCTGCTCGCCCTGTCGCAGATGGTCCAGGACCCCGAAGCCTATGGCCTTGCGCTGGACCCGATCGCCAACGAGCCCTACTTCGAAGTCGTAGCCCTCAAGCAGCGTATGGATCTGGCTCGTGTCGCGAAGATGGCGGATCTCGACGAAGATGAGCTCTACCAGTTGAACCCGGCGTTCACGCGCCGCATCACGCTGGACGGCCCACAGCATCTGTTGGTACCGAGCGCGAAAGCCGAGATGTTTGCGGCCAATCTGGCGCTGATGAAACCCCAGGATCTGGTCGACTGGCAGCAATACAAGGTTCGGCCAGGCGATACGCTGGGTGCGATTGCCAATCGACATGGGCTTTCGATCAGCATCATTCGGGACATCAATCGACTTCGAAACGACCAGCTACAGATCGGGCAAGTGCTCAGTATTCCCCAGTCGGCTGGCTCGAACCCTTCCCGCGAATTGCTGCATGCCGTCGCCAGGAGCCAGCCCGCCCCGCGCAGCTACCGGGTTCGTCCGGGTGACAGCCTCTGGGACATTGCCAAAGCACAGAAGGTATCCGTCCGGGATCTGCAACGTTGGAACAACCTCTCCGGCAGCTCGCTGAAGGTGGGCCAAGCGCTGTTCCTGCAGGCCGCCGGTAGCGATCGGCGGGCCAAGCCCGCCCCGACCTATTACAAGGTCAAAAAGGGTGACTCGCTCTACCAGATTGCCAGGCGGTTCAACGTCCAGATTCACAACCTGAAAACCTGGAATCCTCGCGATAGCGCAATGCTCAAGCCCGGGCAAACCCTGACGCTATATATCGCCCGCTGACCGGATCGCTCAATCTCGCCGGCCGTTTGCCAGGGCATCGAGGCAACGTCCGGCCAGTTGGGTAAAGCGCTGAAAAGCCACGAACTGCTCGTGCTTCAGGGCCCGGCCGGATAGCCGACTATCGGCATACAGCACTCCGATCTCCCGCGTCCCGGCCATCAGCGGAGCAACGAAGAACATGCCTTTACCCAGCTGCCGGCGAAGCGGCAGCGTCACCAGTTCTTCGAGGTTGTAGCTCGCCGGAACGCCCATCCACAATGCCTGACGCTGGCGCAGCACATAGCTGAAGATATGCGCCTGGCCGGTCGGATCAACCGGCAGAACGAAGCTCTCCAGCCAGGATTCGGTCTGCTCGCCGACCACACGCTTGGCACGAAATGAGCGTTGCTGGTCGGCAAGCACCGTCACCATGACGCGCTCGAGACCTGCCCCCTGATGCAGGCCTTTGAGCATCGCGTCGAGAATCAGGCCGACATCGCCACGGCTGACGGCCATCATCCCGAGGTCCTGCATGGCCTGCTGCATCACCAGCAGGTCGGGCTGCAACTGCATCGCCTGACGCTGCGCCTGCTGCAACTCGACCTGTTCGGGATCGGTCGAGGGAATGAGCTTGCCCAGCCGGCTGGCGCCGAACGTGGTCGCCACGTTGACCGCCTCGTCAGCGCTGGCCAGAATCTGCTGCATGGCGTCGGCTTCGGAGATCCCGCTGAACTCGGCCAGCTCCCTGACCAAGCCCTCCATCTCCGTGCAGCCCCACCCGTTAAGCGCCGCAGTGCTGATACGGACCCCAAGGCTCACCGAGCGTACAGCGGGGTCGCGCAGATTGGCCGAGCCATGAGCAAAGCTGGCGAGCTCGCCAATGTTCCAGCTTTTGATCAAACCGAGATTCAGCTGACGGAAACTGGTACCGAGCACCTGCTCGACCGCCTGATCATAATCGGTACCGCTGGTCGCCAACGCCTCACCCAGCTCATCGGCTTGCGCACCGCCACAACCCCAGAAGGCCAGTTCACCCACTTCGTGCAACAGCGCGGCAATGAAGACTTCCTCTTCGTGCCGGGTCAGTACATAGCCCGCGATGTTGCGCGCCTGCACGGCCGCGTGGAACGAACGCGCCAACAGCTCCTGCAGTTGCTGACGCGGCGCCCTGTCGAGCAGCCCGTCGATCAGACTGACCGACAAACTGATCAGGCGCACATTGTCGAAGCCAATCATGACGATGGCACGAGAGATGGTCTTGATGGTTTCCTGCGACGGGTTGTAATAGCTGCTATTGCCGACCCGCAGGACCTTCGATGTGAGCGCGGCATCACGCAGCAGAACATCGGCCAACTGTTGAACGGACGCGTGTTCCTGTTCCGTGAGACGTTGCAGGTCCTGCACGACAGCCGCCAACGCGGGCAACTCGGACTGGTTCAGGCGGTCAATCCACGCCTGCAGGCCATAGCAACTATCACTCAAATTTTGCGACCTCAAACAATGGTCAAGCAGCGGATCGGAAAGGCAGTTTGCCTCAGATAGTCGGCCTTTTTCCAGCCGATACAAGCTGTTACTGTACCCCGCCGAGAAGACCTAAAGCGCGCCATGGATTGGATTCACAATTTGCTGCGACCCATCCTGACAGTGTTGACCTGCTTGAGCTTGAGCGCTCCGTCCTTCGCGACCATTAGCGAGAGCCACGGTTATGCGCAGTTCGGCACCCTCAAGTATGCGCAGGACTTCACCCACTTCGACTGGGTGAATCCCGATGCGCCCAAGGGTGGTCGCGCGCGCTTGATGGCCTCGGGAACGTTCGACACGCTCAACCCCTACACTTTCAAGGGCACCAGCCCGACAGCGACCCCGGGTTTCCTGCAGTACGGCATCAGTGAGCTGAACGAGCCGTTGATGGTCGGCACCGGAGTCTATGACCCATCAGGCGACGAGCCTGCTTCGGCCTACGGACTGATTGCCGAGAGCGTCGAATACAACGAAGACCGTAGCTGGGTGGTATTCAATCTGCGCGATTCGGCCCGCTTCCATGATGGCCATCCGATCACCGCTTACGACGTGGCCTTCTCATATCGTCTGCTGGTCAAAGACGGCCATCCTCGCTACCGCACCGACCTCAAGGGTGTCGAACGGGTCGACATCCTCAACCGGCACCGCATTCGTTTCGTCTTCGACAAACCCGGCCAACCGTTGCTGATCATGCGCCTGGGTGAGCTGCCCGTCCTGCCGCAACACTACTGGAAAGACCGCGATTTTCGCGCGACGACCTTCGAGCCACCATTGGGCAGCGGGCCCTACCGCATCAGCGAGGTTCAGCCCGGGCGCCGCTTGACCTTCGAACGGGTCAAAAACTGGTGGGGAGCGGATCTTGCGGTCAACCGTGGCAAGTACAACTTCAACCGCGTCGACGTCGAGTTCTACCGCGACACCACGGTGGCCTTCGAAGCGTTCAAAGTCGGCGAATTCGACTTCTATATAGAGCACCAGGCGAAGAACTGGGCCAACGGCTATCAGTTCCCTGCCGTGCTGCGCGGCGATGTGATCCGTGCCGAAATACCTCACCAGATCCCCACCCAAACGCAGGCGCTGTTCATGAATACGCGGCGCACGGCCTTCGCCGACCAGCGTGTTCGTCAAGCGTTGGGGATGCTGTTCGATTTCGAATGGACCAACCGGGCCCTGTTCTATGGCGCCTATCAGCGTAGCGAAAGCTACTATCCCAACAGCGATTTCGCCGCGACCGGCACGCCCGAAGGCGGCGAATGGCTGCTGCTGTCGCCGTTCCGCGAGCAACTGCCGGCCGAGCTATTCAGCGAGCCGTTTCAGCTACCGAAAACCAACGGGCGCGGCATCCCACGCCGCACGCTACGCAAGGCGCTGGGATTGTTCGAACAAGCGGGCTGGAAACTGAAAGCCGATGGTTTGCGCGACAAGGCCGGCCGCCCGTTCCAGTTCGAGATCCTGCTGGTCAATCCAGGGCTTGAGCGCATCCTGCAACCCTATGTTGAAAGTCTCGCCCGGGTGGGCATCCAGGCCCGCCTGCGCACCGTAGATAGCGCGCAGTATAAACAGCGCCTGGATCGGTATGACTACGACATGATCCTGACGACACTAGCCCAGAGCCTGAGCCCGGGATTGGAGCAGTGGCTGTATTTCCATTCGAGCCAGACCAGCATCAAGGGCGGCCGCAACTATGCGGGCATCGCCAATCCGGTGGTCGACCAACTGCTGGAGAAATTGCTTGCGGCCAGCACCCGTGAAGAGCAGATTGCCGCAGCGCGCGCCATCGACCGCGTCTTGCTCTGGAATCACTACACCATTCCCAACTGGTACATCGGTTACCACCGCCTGGCGTACCGTAATCGGTTCGCGCACGTGACCACTCCGCCATATACGCTGGGGTTACGCGCCTGGTGGTTGAAAGACTTGGAGAAGACTCAATGACAGTATTCGCACGACTGCCGCTGCTGCACGCCGCTGCCTTCGTCATCCTGTGTCTTTCGGGCACGGCCGAAGCAGCGACGCAACACGCGTTGACGCTGTACGACGAGAAGCCCAAGTACCCGGCGAACTTCACTCATTTCGACTATGCCAACCCGCAAGCCCCAAAAGGCGGCACCTTGCGCCAAGCCGGCTCCGGCAGCTTCGATTCGCTCAACCCCTTCATCAACAAGGGTGTCGCCGCCGACGATATCGGCCTCATCTATGACACCCTGACAGCCCAAAGCCTGGACGAGCCCTTCACGGTTTACGGGCTGCTGGCCGAACGCATCGAGAAAGGGCCTAACAATCAGTGGGTTCGCTTCTACCTACGCCCCGAGGCACGTTTCCACGATGGCGAACCCGTTACCGCCGAGGATGTGGTCTTCACCTTCGAAACCTTGCTGGCAAAAGGCGCCCCGCACTATCGAGGGTACTACGCGGACGTTGAAAAGGCTGTCGTCGAGGGGCCTCGCCAGGTGCGCTTCGACTTCAAGCACGCCGGCAATCGGGAGCTACCGCTGATTCTGGGTCAACTACAAGTGCTGCCAAAGCATTGGTGGGCGGACCGCGATTTCAGCGCCGGCAGTATGGAGCCTCCGCTAGGGAGTGGACCGTATCGCATCGAGCGGGTCGAGCCAGGCCGCTCGGTGCAATATGCCCGAGTCGAGGACTACTGGGGTAAGGACCTAGCCGTCAACCGAGGCTTCTACAATTTCGACCACGTACATTTCGACTACTTCCGTGACAGCACGGTAGCCCTGCAAGCGTTCAAGGCCGGGCAGTTCGACTACTGGCTGGAAAGCAGCGCGAAGAACTGGGCCAGCGCCTACGACATCGCTGCGGTCAGGGATGGGCGCATCATCAAGGAAGAAATTGCCAACCTGAATCCGCAAGGCATGCAGGGCTTTGTTTTCAACACCCGTAAAAAGCATTTGCGGGACCGCAGGGTGCGCGAAGCCTTGGCACTACTGTTTGATTTCGAATGGACCAATCGGCAACTGTTCAACGGTGCTTACACCCGCACCGTCAGCTACTTCGACAACTCCGAACTGGCCTCCTCCGGCCTGCCCAGCGAGGACGAGCTGAATCTGCTCGAACCCCTGCGTGGCAAAATTCCCGACGAGGTATTCGAAAAGCCGTTCGAACTCCCCCACACCAAAGGCGACGGGAGGATTCGCGAGCAACAACGCCGGGCCTACGAACTGCTCACCGAAGCAGGATGGAAGATCGAAAACGATCGCATGGTCGACGCTGACGGCAAGCCGGTAAAGTTCGAGTTTCTGCTGCTTCAGGCCGACTTCGAGCGCGTCCTGTTGCCCTACAAGCGCAACCTTGCCGGTCTGGGCATCGATCTCGAGATACGTCGCGTCGATGTCTCGCAGTACATCAACCGGCTTCGCTCACGCGACTACGACATGATCGTCAGCGGGTTCGGCCAGTCCAGTTCGCCGGGCAATGAACAACGGGAATACTGGCACTCATCGAGTGCCGACAATCCCGGAAGCCGAAACTTCATCGGCCTCAAGGATCCCGCCATCGATACCCTGGTGGAGAAACTCATCGCCGCCGATTCACGCGACGAACTGATCACCCGTACCCGCGCCCTCGACCGGGTCCTGCTCTGGGGGCACTACGTCATTCCTAATTGGCACATCAAGACCTGGCGTGTCGCCTACTGGAATCACCTGGCGCACCCGGAGACAACGCCCGCCTACGATATTGGCCTGATGACCTGGTGGAAGAAGCCGGACGTGAAAAAGCCGACGCCAGAGCCCATCGCCGAGCATCCGGACGCGCCTGCAGCCCCCGAGAACGATAGCTCGGAGGCGACGCGTTAAATGCTCGCCTATATTTTCCGACGACTGCTGCTGATCATCCCGACGCTATTTGGCATCCTGCTGATCAACTTCATCATCATTCAGGCGGCGCCTGGCGGCCCGGTCGAACAGGCGATCGCTAAACTGGAAGGCTTCGAAGCCGGCGCCACCAGCCGCATCGCCGGCGGCGGGTCGGAAGTTGCCACCGGCTCCAACAGCTACCGAGGCGCGCAGGGCCTCGACCCCGACCTGATCGCGGAAATCGAACGGCTGTATGGCTTTGACAAGCCAGCACCCGAGCGCTTCTGGATCATGCTCAGCAACTATCTGCGGCTGGATTTCGGCGAAAGCTTCTTCCGTGACGCGTCGGTCACTGACCTCATTATCGAAAAGATGCCTGTATCCATCTCGCTGGGGCTATGGAGCACGCTGATCATGTACCTGGCCTCGATTCCATTGGGCATCGCCAAGGCCAATCGTCATGGCAGCGCATTCGATGTCTGGACCAGTTCGGCGATCATCGTCGGTTATGCGATACCGGCGTTCCTCTTCGCCATCCTGTTGATCGTGCTGTTTGCCGGCGGCAGCTACTGGAACTGGTTCCCGCTGCGAGGGCTGACCTCTGCCAATTTCGACGAGCTGACCTTGGGTGGCAAGATAATCGATTATTTCTGGCACCTGGCGCTGCCGATCACGGCGCTAGTGATCGGCAACTTCGCGACGCTGACGCTGTTGACGAAGAACAGCTTTCTCGACGAGATCAGCAAGCAGTACGTCATCACGGCGCGGGCAAAAGGGCTGAGCAAGAATCGAGTGCTCTACGGTCACGTATTTCGTAATGCCATGCTGATCATCATTGCCGGATTTCCGTCGGCATTCATTGGGATGTTCTTTACCGGCTCACTGGTAATCGAGGTGATCTTCTCGCTGGATGGCCTCGGCTTGCTCAGCTTCGAAGCGGCGGTCAACCGAGACTACCCTGTCGTGTTCGGCACGCTCTTCCTGTTCACGCTCCTTGGCCTGGTGGTCAAGCTGATCGGCGACCTGACCTACACCCTCGTCGATCCGCGAATCGACTTCGAAAGCAGGGAGGCCTGAGATGCTGTCGCCGCTCAATCAGCGCCGTTTCGCCCTGTTCAAGGCCCACAAGCGTGGCTGGTGGTCGCTATGGATCTTTCTTGCCTTGTTCATCCTCAGCCTGGGTGCAGAGCTGATCGCAAACGACAAGCCGATCGTGGTGCGTTTCGATGGCGGCTGGTACTTCCCGGTGTTCAAGCGCTATCCAGAGACCGTGTTCGGCGGGGAGTTTCCGCTCCAGGCCGACTATAAAGGGCCTTATATCCAGGAGCTGATCAAAAAGAAGGATGGCTGGATGATCTGGCCGCCGATCCCGTTTCACCATTCGAGCATCAATTACGACTTACAGGTTCCCGCGCCTGCCCCGCCCTCCTGGACCAACTGGCTGGGCACCGATGACCAGGGAAGGGATGTGCTCGCACGGATCATCTATGGCTTCCGCATCTCGGTACTGTTTGCGCTGACGCTCACCTTGATCAGCTCCGTCATCGGCGTCGTTGCCGGCGCGCTCCAGGGCTTTTATGGCGGTTGGGTCGATCTGGTGGGCCAGCGGGTGCTGGAAATCTGGTCGGGGTTACCGGTGCTTTACCTGCTGATCATTCTTGCCAGTTTCGTTCAGCCCAATTTCTGGTGGTTGCTTGGCATCATGCTGCTGTTTTCCTGGATGAGCCTGGTCGATGTCGTTCGCGCCGAGTTTCTGCGCGGTCGCAACCTCGAATATGTGCGTGCAGCACGAGCGCTGGGCATGCGCAATGGCGCGATCATGTTCCGCCACATCCTGCCCAATGCGATGGTTTCGACCATGACCTTCATACCGTTCATCCTCACCGGGGCGATCGGCACGCTTACCGCATTGGATTTCCTGGGCTTCGGCCTTCCGCCTGGCGCCCCCTCGCTGGGCGAGCTCGTGGCCCAAGGCAAATCAAATCTACAGGCACCATGGCTTGGCATCAGTGCCTTTATGGTGCTGGCCATCATGCTGACGTTGCTGGTGTTCATCGGCGAGGCTGCCCGCGACGCCTTCGACCCAAGGAAATAGCATGGCTGAGAACCTGATAGAAGTACGCGACCTGGCCGTCGAGTTCGTTACCGGCGGCCAGGCAAAGCGGGTCGTCGAGGGCGTCAGCTTCGATATTCGCAAAGGCGAGACCCTTGCCCTGGTCGGCGAAAGCGGCTCCGGCAAATCGGTCACCGCTCACTCGATCTTGCGCCTGCTGCCCTACCCGCTCGCGCAACACCCCGCCGGTGAGATCCTCTACGCCGGCGAGGACTTGCTCAAGGCGAGCGAGAAGCGCATGCGTGGCATACGGGGCAATCGGATCGCCATGGTCTTCCAGGAACCCATGACGTCGCTTAACCCGCTGCATACGATCGGTAAGCAGATCAACGAAGTGCTGCAGATTCACAAGGGGCTCAACGGCAAAGCCGCGACCGCTCGCACGCTGGAGCTACTCGAACTGGTCGGCATCCCCGAGCCCGCCAAGCGCATTCGAGCGTACCCCCATGAGCTCTCGGGCGGTCAACGCCAACGCGTAGTGATCGCCATGGCGCTGGCCAATGAACCGGAACTGCTCATCGCCGACGAGCCGACCACAGCCCTCGACGTCACGGTACAGTTGAAAATACTCGAACTGCTCAAGGAACTGCAGGCCCGCCTGGGCATGGCCTTGCTGCTGATCAGCCACGACCTCAACCTCGTTCGGCGAATTGCGCATCAGGTATGTGTCATGCAGAGCGGTCGCGTCGTCGAACAAGCACCTTGCAACGAATTGTTCCGATCACCGCAGCATCCGTATACACGGGAGCTGCTCGCAGCGGAACCGAGCGGTCGACCTTTGCCGGTGGAGCAAACCTCGCCAACGCTGCTCAAGGTGAAGGATCTGCGGGTCTGGTTCCCGATCAAGAAAGGGCTGTTCAGGCACACCGTCGATCACATCAAGGCGGTCGATGGCGTTACCTTCGACCTGCCGAGGGGTCAGACCCTGGGCATCGTCGGAGAGAGCGGATCGGGTAAATCGACGCTGGGACTGGCGATTTTGCGGCTGCTGTCCAGCAGCGGAGAGATCCGCTTTCGTGACCAGACCCTGGAGAATATGTCGCAGCGGGCGGTACGGCCATTGCGGCGCCAGATGCAGGTGGTGTTTCAAGATCCTTTTGGAAGCCTCAGCCCTCGCATGTCGGTCGGCCAGATCGTCGGAGAGGGGCTCAGCATCCACGGTATGGGAACGGAGGAGGAACAAGCGCAGGCGATCATCGATGCGCTGGCCGAGGTAGGACTCGACCCCGAAAGCCGTCACCGTTACCCACATGAGTTTTCCGGTGGGCAACGCCAGCGGATAGCCATCGCCAGGGCGCTGGTTCTAAAGCCGGAGCTGATCCTGCTCGATGAACCCACCTCGGCACTGGATCGAACCGTGCAGCGGCAAGTAGTGGAGCTACTACGCTCCTTACAGGCCAAGTACAACCTGACCTACCTGTTCATCAGCCATGACTTGGCGGTGGTACGGGCGCTGAGCCATCAGATGATGGTGATCAAGCAAGGCCAGGTCGTTGAACAAGGGCTCGCGGAGACCATCTTCGCCGCCCCACAACATCCGTACACACAGCAGTTGCTGGAGTCGGCCTTTATGGTTCCAACAACTGATGAACAACCAGAAGAGGGACAAGCACATGGGTTTTCTTACCGGTAAGCGCGTATTGATCGTTGGCGTCGCCAGCAAACTGTCGATAGCCTCCGGCATCGCCGCGGCCATGCACCGTGAGGGTGCCGAGCTGGCTTTCACCTATCAGAACGAGAAGCTCAAGGGCCGTGTCGAAGAGTTCGCAGCGAGCTGGGGTTCGGGCCCGGAGTTGTGCTTCCCGTGCGACGTGGCCAGCGATGATGAAATCAACAAAGTGTTCGAAGAGCTGGGTAAGAAGTGGGATGGCCTGGACGGGATCGTTCACTCGGTAGGCTTCGCGCCGGGCGACCAGCTGGATGGCGATTTCACCGACGTCACCACCCGCGAAGGCTTCCGCATTGCCCATGACATCAGTGCCTATAGCCTGGTGGCGCTGGCCAAGGCTGGCCGACCGATGATGAAAGGCCGTAACGGCAGCATCCTGACGCTCTCCTACCTCGGAGCCGAGCGCACCATGCCGAACTACAACGTCATGGGCATGGCCAAAGCCAGTCTTGAAGCCGGCGTCCGCTACCTTGCAGGCAGCCTCGGCCCGGAAGGCACGCGTGTCAATGCGGTATCCGCCGGCCCTATCCGCACCCTGGCGGCGTCCGGCATCAAGAGCTTCCGCAAAATGCTGGCAGCCAACGAAAAGCAGACCCCGCTGCGCCGTAACGTCACCATCGAAGAAGTCGGCAATGCCGGTGCGTTCCTCTGCTCGGATCTGGCTTCGGGTATCAGCGGTGAGATCCTCTACGTTGACGGCGGCTTCAACACCACCGCAATGGGCGCGATGGAAGACTGACTGATCAGCTCGAAAAAAACCCGCATCGAATGCGGGTTTTTTTATGTCAACGGGCGACGTGATCAGTATTTCTCGATCTTCGCCTCGGCGTGCAGCATTTCTCTGTAAGCGGCAAAATCCTGCTGACCACTGCGCGATGCCAGGAATCGGCGGTAGTTCTGCTTTTCTTCAGCCGAGAGTTCAGCTGTCGGCTCGCTCACGCCGCTCAGCCGTATTACCACGTAGTCGCCGTTAGCAAGACGGACACTGCCGTAGGTCGGTTTGTCGTTCGAGGACGGTTTCGGCATCCGGAAGACCTGCTGAAGCACTACAGGCTCGACACCCTCCTGATTACGCGACGCCGCTTCGACCGACTGCCATTGCTTATCCACCTGGCCGCCATCGCGGAGTGTCTTGATCAACTGCTCACCGGCATCCTGCGCCTGATCCGCTGCCTTGCTGCGCTGCAGCTGCGCGATGATGTCGCTCTTCACGGCGTCGAACGCCAGTACTTCGGGTTTCAGGTGCTCTTTTGCACGCACCGCGACGACCGTATCCGGGTCCAGCTCAATGACACTGCTGTTGGCGCCGTCGATCAGCACCTCATCGCTAAAGGCCGCCTGAATGACCTGCCTGTTCGCAGCAATGCCGGCTCCGCCCTCACGCCCGAACGGCTCGGTGGTCTGGACAGTCAAACCCAGCTCTTGGGCCGGCTGAGCAAGGTCGGATGACTCGAATGCAGTGTCCTCGAGCTGCTTGCTTGCCTCGACGAAACGCTGCTCCACCTGCTGGGCCTTCAATTCGCGCACCAGCTCCGGCTTGATGCTCTCGAGTGTCGGAACCTCGGGCGATTGCACGTCCAGCAGCTTGATGAGATGCCAGCCGAACTCGGACCGTACCGGTGCCGATACTTGCCCCTTGTCCAACGCATACAGCGCCTTCTCGAACGCCGGGTCGTAGACGCCAGGCCCGGCGAATCCAAGATCGCCTCCTTCATTGGCCGATCCCGGGTCTTCGGAGACGTCCTTGGCCACCGCGGCGAAATCCTCGCCTGCCGCCAATCGCTTGGCGATCGCTTCGATTTTCGCCTTGGCATCGGCATCGTTGGCGTCGTCGGCTTCGATCAGAATATGCGCGGCCCGGCGCTGCTCTGCGAGATTGGCAATACGCTGCTGATAAAGCTCTTTTATTGCCTCGTCCGAAACCTCGACCTGGTCGAAGAACGACTCCTTGTTCAGCTCGACGTACTCGAGCACAACCTGCTCCGGCGAGCGAAAACGATCGGTGTTCTGCTCGTAGAACTCGCGCGCCTCGTCATCGCTCACTTCGATAGCCGCCGTATCGGCCGCCACGGTTACGGTAGCGAAGTCACGGGTTTGCTGTTCCAGGCGCGCAAAGGCCTCGATCTGCTCATCGGTGACGAAACCAGAGCCGGAAATGCCGGCGCGAAGCTGCCCAATCAACATTTCCTGCTTCAGCAGCTCACGGAACTGGAGCCTCGTGTAGCCCATTTGCTGGATGACCTGATCGAACCGCGCCGCGTTGAACGCGCCGTCTACGGCGAACTCCGGAGTCTGCAGAATGAGCTGATCGAGGGCCGCTTCAGAGAAAGCGAAATCGGCGTCGTGAGCGCCCTGCAACAACAGCGTACGGTCGATGAGTGCCTGCAGGGATGACTCACGCACCAGCTTGTCGTCCAGCAACGACGGGTCGAAGTTTCCGCCCAATTGCTGGGCCAACTGCCGGCGTTGCATGTTCATGGCCTGGTTGAGCTCGTTCAGCGAGATGTCCTCGCCATTGACCTCGGCAGCGTTTCGACTGTTGCTGGCTGCATTGAAGATGGCGTCGAAGCCAGTCAGCGCCAGCAGCATGACGATGATGCCGATGATGGTTTTGGCAATCCAGCCTTGTGAATTGTCCCTGATGTTCTGAAGCATGCGTCCCCCAGGAGTCAGCTGCGCAATGGTCACTGCAGCACGGGTGGAATCCGGATAAAAGAAAGGCGCATCCAGGGATGCGCCTTCTCGGAGCTTTTGGAGCGGATGGGCCTTATCCCCCAAGCCCTAACGCGACAGGTAGTCCTGTCTGAACACCCGCCCCAAGCCAGGGCCAGCGCTAACTGACAACTGGCCGGATCGAAAACGCTTAGTTGACAGCGTCTTTCAGAGCCTTGCCAGCTTTGAAGCCCGGGATCTTGGCCGCAGCGATGTTGATCGGCTTGCCAGTCTGCGGGTTACGGCCGGTGCGAGCAGCGCGTTCCTTGACAGCGAAAGTACCGAAACCAACCAGCACCACGGAATCACCAGCCTTCAGAGCGCCAGTGACGGATTCGATCACTGCGTCCAGCGCGCGGCCAGCAACAGCTTTCGGGATATCAGCAGATGCAGCGATGGCATCGATCAGTTCCGACTTGTTCACTCTAAGTCCCCTTATTTCTGTTGAGTCGTACTTTAATTTTTTGGGTGTAAGCAAAGCGGTGCTGAAATAGCAGCAACACAGAGGGCCGGCTTATAACAAGGCCGTCGAAAATGTGTCAACAAAGCTATTCAGACTAATGCGTGCTGATTCGCTCCTTGGAATCAGTCTCGCGCTTGTCGTCCTTTGCAACAATATCGGGAGCCGCATCGGGCAAGGGCTCCGGCGCGTATTGCAGCGCAATTTGGAGGACTTCGTCAATCCACTTCACCGGTTTAATCTGCAGGTCCTGCTTAATATTCTCAGGAATCTCCTTCAGATCACGCTGATTTTCTTCGGGAATGATCACCGTCTTGATTCCACCCCGATGCGCGGCAAGCAATTTCTCTTTCAAACCGCCGATGGCCAGCACCTGGCCACGCAGGGTGATCTCCCCGGTCATCGCTACTTCCGCACGGACCGGAATCTGCGTCAGCGCCGAGACGAGCGCCGTACACATTCCGATGCCCGCGCTGGGACCATCCTTGGGCGTCGCGCCCTCCGGCACGTGAATATGGATGTCCTGTTTTTCGTGGAAATCCACCGGGACACCCAGGCTCTTGGCGCGGCTACGTACGACCGTGAGCGCAGCAGTGATCGACTCGCCCATCACATCGCCCAACGAGCCTGTCTTTGTCAGCCGTCCCTTGCCCGGCACCACGGCCGCCTCGATGGTCAGGAGTTCGCCACCGACCTGGGTCCAGGCCAAGCCCGTGACCTGCCCCACCTGGTCTTGCTGCTCAGCCAGCCCGTAGCGGAACTTGCGCACGCCCAGGAAGTGCTCGAGCGACTCGGCAGTAACCTTCACCTCGAAGCTTTTCTCTGCCGCGTGCTCTTTTACGACTTTGCGGCAAACCTTCGCGACCTGCCGCTCCAGGCTCCGGACGCCCGCTTCACGGGTGTAGTAACGGATGATGTCGCGGATCGCCTCTTCTTCGAACAGCAACTCGGCCTTCTTGAGCCCGTTGGCCTGGATCTGCTTCGGCACCAGATAGCGAATCGCGATGTTGATTTTTTCGTCTTCGGTGTAGCCAGGCAGCCGGATGATCTCCATACGGTCCAGCAACGGGGCCGGGATATTCATCGAGTTGGCAGTACAGAGGAACATCACGTCGGAGAGGTCGTAATCGACTTCCAGGTAATGGTCATTGAAGTTATGGTTCTGCTCGGGATCGAGCACTTCGAGCAGTGCCGAAGCGGGATCGCCGCGCATGTCATTGCCCATCTTGTCGATCTCGTCAAGCAGGAACAATGGATTGCGTACGCCCACCTTGCTCATTTTCTGGATCAGACGACCCGGCATCGAACCGATGTAGGTACGACGATGCCCACGAATTTCAGCTTCGTCACGCACGCCGCCCAGCGCCATCCGGACGAACTTGCGGTTGGTCGAGCGCGCAATGGATTCCGCCAACGATGTCTTACCGACGCCTGGCGGGCCAACCAGACACAGGACCGGGCCCTTGAGCTTCTTCACCCGCTTCTGGACCGCGAGGTACTCCAGGATACGGTCCTTGACCTCATCCAGACCGTAGTGATCGGCATCAAGCACCTCTTCAGCCTTGGCGAGGTCCAGGCGCACCTTGCTCGCGGCCTTCCACGGCACATTGACCAGCCAATCGATATAGGTCCGCACGACGGTAGCTTCGGCCGACATCGGTGACATCTGCTTGAGCTTGTTCAGCTCAGCTGTCGCCTTGGCATGTGCGTCCTTGCTCAAACCCGCGTTCTCGATTCGCTTCTTCAGCTCATCGACTTCGTTGTGACCCTCGTCAATATCGCCGAGCTCCTTCTGAATGGCCTTCATCTGCTCATTCAGATAGTACTCACGCTGGCTGCGCTCCATTTGCTTCTTCACGCGTCCACGGATGCGCTTTTCAACCTGCAGAAGATCGATTTCGGCGTCCAGCAACGCGAGCACGTGCTCGACGCGGGCGGGTAAGTCGATGATCTCGAGGATCGCCTGCTTTTGTTCGATCTTGAGTGCCATATGCGCAGCCATGGTATCCACCAGGCGCGCCGGCTCATCGATGCTGGCGAGCGACGAGAGCACTTCGGAAGGCACCTTCTTGCCCAACTGGACATACTGCTCGAACTGGCTCAGCAGGCTGCGGGTCAGGACCTCCGACTCACGCTCCTCGAGGTCCGATTCGTCGATCAGCGAGACGCGCGCACGGCAATGGTCATCCACCTCGAAAAAATGATCGATGATGCCGCGCTGCTCACCTTCCACGAGCACCTTGACCGTGCCATCCGGCAACTTGAGCAACTGCAGCACGGTCGCGACCGTGCCAACACGATACAAAGCCTCCTCGGAGGGGTCGTCGTCAGCCGGGTTCTTCTGGGCCAGAAGCAGTATCTGCTTGTCACCAGCCATGGCTGATTCAAGGGCCTCGATGGACTTCTCACGGCCAACGAACAGCGGAATCACCATGTGCGGGTAAACCACGACATCGCGCAGCGGCAAAAGGGGCAATTCGATGGTTGTCTTCATAAATTCAGCTCTACGACGGCCATACGGCGGTAAACGGGAAACACCCTGGCAATCAAGATGAGGGCACGCAACGTAAAAAACAAGGATTCAACGGAAAAGCAAAGGGGCCCGAAGGCCCCTTGATCTTCTACGCGTCTGGCGCAGCCTTGGCAGGCGGCTCGTTGTTCTCGTAGATCAGCAACGGCTGAGAGGTTCCCTCGATGACACTCTCGTCGATCACCACCTTACTGACATCCTTCTGGGAAGGAATCTCGTACATGGTATCCAACAGAACGCCTTCGAGGATCGAACGCAGGCCACGCGCACCGGTCTTGCGCTCCAGCGCGCGGGTAGCCACTGCTTTCAGCGCATCGGTGCGGAACTCCAGATCAACACCTTCCAGCTCGAACAATTTGGCGTACTGCTTGGTCAGCGCATTCTTCGGCTCGGTCAGAATCTGAATTAACGCCGCCTCGTCCAGCTCGTCCAGCGTGGCGATGACCGGCAACCGTCCTACGAACTCGGGGATCAGACCAAACTTGACCAGATCGTCCGGCTCGACTGCACGCAGCGACTCACCAATCTTCTTGCCAGGATCCTGGCTTCGCACCTCGGCATTGAAGCCGATACCGCCCTTGGCCGAGCGCCCCTGAATCACCTTTTCAAGACCGGCAAACGCACCGCCACAGATGAACAGGATATTTCGCGTATCGACCTGCAGGAACTCCTGCTGGGGATGCTTACGCCCACCCTGCGGAGGCACCGATGCAACCGTACCCTCGATAAGCTTGAGCAGCGCCTGCTGCACGCCCTCGCCGGACACGTCACGGGTGATCGACGGGTTGTCCGACTTACGCGAAATCTTGTCGATTTCGTCGATGTAGACGATGCCCATCTGGGCCTTCTCGACGTCGTAATCGCACTTTTGCAGCAGTTTCTGAATGATGTTCTCGACATCTTCACCTACGTAACCAGCCTCGGTGAGCGTGGTTGCGTCAGCGATGGTGAACGGCACATTCAGCAGTCGAGCCAATGTTTCGGCCAGCAACGTCTTACCCGAACCCGTCGGTCCGATGAGCAGGATGTTGCTCTTGCCCAGTTCGACTTCTTCCTTCTTGTCGCGCTGATTGAGCCGCTTGTAATGGTTGTATACAGCCACGGCCAGGATCTTCTTGGCACGCTCCTGACCAATGACGTACTGGTCGAGGATGCCACTAATTTCCTTGGGCGCGGGCAGCTTTTGCGCGCTGCTCTCGGCCTGAGCTTCCTGCACCTCCTCGCGGATGATGTCATTGCACAGGTCGACGCACTCGTCGCAGATAAATACCGAGGGCCCGGCAATCAACTTGCGTACTTCATGCTGGCTTTTGCCGCAAAAAGAGCAATAGAGCAGTTTGCCGGAGTCCTCGCCGTTGCGGGTGTCAGTCATTCGATCGATCCAATCGGGAAGGCTTGAAATACAAGATGAAGGCAAATGCGGGCATTTTCAAGGGCACGCGACGGCACACATGACGGACGCCCGCTAACGTCGACCTCCTGGACCATATCAGACCGGCTGTTGGCGCTTCTCATGAACAGCGTCGACGACTCCATATTCCAGCGCCCGGGTAGCGCTCATGAAGTAGTCGCGGTTGGTATCACGCTCGATCGTCGCCATATCCTGGCCGGTGTGGTGGGCCAGCAACTGATTCAATCGCTCGCGGATATAGAGAATCTCGCGCGCATGAATGTCGATATCCGAAGCCTGCCCCTGGAAGCCGCCGAGCGGCTGATGGATCATCACCCGAGCATTGGGCAAGCAGTAGCGCTTACCTTTGGCGCCGCCGGCGAGCAGGAACGCTCCCATGCTGCAAGCCTGGCCGATACAGGTCGTCGAAACGTCGGCCTTGATGAATTGCATGGTGTCGTAGATGGCCATGCCCGCGGTTACGGAGCCGCCCGGAGAATTGATGTAAAGATGGATATCCTTCTCGGGGTTCTCCGCCTCGAGGAACAGCATCTGCGCGACGATCAGGTTGGCCATGTAGTCTTCCACCTGGCCTACCATGAAGATCACCCGCTCCTTCAGGAGACGGGAATAGATGTCATACGCGCGCTCGCCACGAGCGGATTGCTCGATGACCATGGGCACCAGCCCACCAGCCGCCTGGATATCTGGTGCTTGCATAAACGGATTGCCGGACATTTCCAACGAAACTCCCTAGTCATGCCGCAAAGACATAAGCCAGCACGAGGCTGGCTTATGAGTATGCATGTAAACGGTTGAAGAGACTCAGGCAGCTTGCGGAGCTTCCGCAGGCTTCACTGCTTCTTCGTAGGAGACCGATTTGTCGGTCACTTTAGCCTGCTGCAGGACAGTATCTACAACTTGTTCTTCGAGCACAACAGAGCGAACTTCGTTCAATTGCTCGTCGTTCTTGTAGTACCAGGACACAACCTGCTCCGGCTCCTGATAGGCCGAAGCCATCTCCTCGATCAACTCGCGTACACGGGCGTCGTCAGGCTTGAGCTCGTACTGCTTGACCACTTCAGCAACGATGAGCCCCAGCACGACGCGACGCTTGGCCTGTTCTTCGAACAGCTCAGCAGGCAGTTGGTCCGGCTTGATGTTGCCGCCGAACTGCTGAACGGCCTGAACGCGCAAGCGATTCACTTCGTTATCGATCAGCGCTTTCGGCACTTCGATCGGGTTGGCGCTGACCAAACCTTCCATGACCTGATTCTTCACCTTGGTCTTGATGGCTTGGCGCAGCTCGCGTTCCATGTTCTTCTTGACCTCGGCACGGAACCCATCCAGGCCGCCTTCCTGCACGCCGAACTGCGCGAAGAACTCTTCGTTCAACTCAGGCAGCTGGGGTGCTTCGACGCTATTGACCGTCACGGTGAACTCGGCCGTCTTACCAGCCAGATCGAGATTCTGGTAGTCCTCTGGGAACGTCGGGTTGATCAC
This sequence comes from Stutzerimonas stutzeri, assembly GCF_019090095.1. Classification (NCBI taxonomy): domain Bacteria; kingdom Pseudomonadati; phylum Pseudomonadota; class Gammaproteobacteria; order Pseudomonadales; family Pseudomonadaceae; genus Stutzerimonas; species Stutzerimonas stutzeri. The sequence continues at coordinate 899,708 of NZ_JAGQFP010000001.1, forward strand.
CCGTTCCTCACCAGCCTTGGCGCCAACGAGTGCGGACTCGAAGCCCGGAATCATGCGACCAGAGCCCAGCACCAGCTGCGTTCCCTTGGCCGAACCGCCAGCAAAGGCTTCGCCGTCGATCTTGCCGACGAAATCGATGTTCAACTGGTCGCCATCTTCGGCTGCACGCTCGGCCTTCTCATAGCGGGTGTTCTGCTTACGCAGGATGTCGAGCATGTTGTCGACGTCCGCATCCGTGACTTCCGCCTGCAGACGCTCGACTTCGATCCCCTCGAAACCCGCAACCTTGAACTCGGGAAAAACCTCGAACGTTGCAACGTACTCGAGATCCTTACCCTTCTCGAACACCTTCGGCTCAACGGAGGGCGCGCCGGCAGGGTTCAACTTTTCTGCCACCACAGCCTCGTAGAACGTGGCCTGAATCAGATCACCGAGCGCTTCCTGACGTGCGGCTGCCTCGTAACGCTGACGAATGACGCTCATCGGCACCTTGCCGGGACGGAAACCTGGGATCTTTGCACGGCTGGCGGTCTGCTGCAGACGCTTGTTGACTTCGGTCTCGATGCGCTCGACCGGCACGCCAATGGTCATGCGGCGCTCAAGAGCGGAGGTGCTTTCAACAGAAACTTGCATGGATTTTCCTCGTTGCACAGACATAAGCCGGCGTTCCGGCCCCAGAATGGGCAAGCATTCTAGTGGCTCGTATTACAGAAGTCACCCCGCGCGTAAGCACGCTCGCCAACCGAAACACGCTCCCCTGCTTCTAGCGGCACTCGACCGCAAGAGAACCGCCACGCGGGCGCACCTGGCATCGCTACGCGCATAATCGATACGCGAGCAACGGCGGATTCGCTGGGCTATGTTATAGAGGATGCTGATGCCAGAGCCCTGGTGCCTTAGAGGAAGCGACCATCATGACTGACGACATTGGAAAATTGGTATTACGGTTATCGGTGGGGGTACTGATCCTCCTGCACGGCATATCCAAACTGCTCAACGGCGTAGAGGGTATTGCCGGCATGCTGAGCAGCCATGGGCTACCGACGTTCTTGGCCTACGGCGCATACCTGGGCGAGGTCGTGGGCCCTATTCTGGTCATACTCGGTCTGTTCACACGTGTAGGCGCCATACTCATGGTCGGCAATATGCTCTTCGCCTTTGGCCTGGCCCATATGCAACAGATCTTCTCGCTCAGCCAGACGGGAGGTTGGGCCTTGGAGCTGCAGGGGATGTTCCTCTTCGGCTCGATCGCGATAGCCCTGCTCGGTGCCGGTAAACACAGCGTTGGCGGAGTTAACGGCCGCTATAACTGAGGTCGTTAGTCGCAGCAGACGCAGGGGCTCTCCGCGTCTAAACTGCCGCGAGGCTGCCCGCTCGAAGCGGCGGGCAGAGCCCTACGGCCTTAGTTAAGATCAAGGTCATGACAGCCACGGTTCCGATTCGTCAACCTTGCCCACCGGCAGCCTGCATTTGCGGGCGCGAGCAACTGCTTCAGAATCCGAGCACCGATCTGCGCATCCTCCGCCTCACACGGCACGAGGAAAGCCGTCTGGTAGAGCGATTGGAAAGCTTAACCAGCCTGGAGGATCTGCAGCATATGCAGCAGCTTATGTTTCAGCAGCTAGGCATTCACCTGCGGATCTCACCGGGCATTGGTGAAGTACGCAGCATGCGAGGTTTCCGCATAGAGCTGGATGAACTACCCGGCCTCTGCCGCAAGACTCGCCAGTCGATACCCGCCGCAATCAGACGAGCATTGGAGCATCGACCGGAAATCGCTTATCGCCTGCTCGATGCGCACGACCTGCTGCGCGACGCCTGAATCCAGTCGCGCAAATGTTGCCGTCCACGCAGCAACACAATAAGCACCGCCTAAGTATGGCGACGCCAGTATTGATTGCTACACATCTCAACAAAGGCAGAACGACGAACTTTTTTGTCGGGCAGAGTAACCGAACGCTGCTAGCCCGCTTTTTCGGTGGAGCCAGGCCTACCGCCGCCCCGCCAAGCCCACAATTGCGAACACTACAACCTGCTCGATGCAAGCATTCGCATGTTCAAGGCGCTGCCGCCGAACACGCCGCTTAATGCATTAACGCTATCACCCAATATCGATCATCCAGCAGCCCCGCAACACCTCCAGGTACCGATAACTCAGGAGGCGTGATGTGCGGCGCCTGCTCGTTACCGCCAAAGCGCAAGCACACTCGCCAGAACTACAACCTGCGCGAACCGGACTGTTTACAAGCGACTCGGCAACCAAGCGTCGACCGCGAGCATAGCTTCAGCCCCTACGGCAAGGAGAGCCAGCAGTGCGTGCGCATCGCGCAACACAACGGCGCCAAGTCGTTAATCATTACCGACAACCCCCTTTCGCCTCTAGCCAAGCGCGCCAATGCGATGCTGCTGGTCAACGAAGGTAGGGCGTTCGCCTTCCGCTCTCTCAGCGCGACGCTGTGCTTGTGCCAGGCACTTTTCATCGCTCTCGCGTACCGACTGGAGCTATCGGTTAACGAGATCCAGGAGCAAGCGGAACTGGACAATTGAGTAGCGGAGCTGTGCGAGGCGAGTCTACTAGATGACAAACGGCCGTTTTTTTGATGGAGCGGTACTGCGGCACAGTAAGCATCATTCCGGCAGTTGAGGAAGGGCCATAGGCGCCGCTGGAGAGCGACGAACCTGAACTGGGAGTTCGGTCGTCTAATCCGGAGCGCCTGGCATGACTGGCCAACCAGACCTGCAACATGGCAAGCGGCAACGCAAGCATGTAAATCAATAGCGTCAGCCGAGGGGCACGCCCTCAACGACGACAACAGTTGCCTCAGCGTGCCCATGCCGATAACGACAAACCGCCTGGTACTCCTCGGACCGATAGCAGGCTAAAGCCTGGTCGTAGGACGGAAACTCGATCACGACGGTGCGATCCGGGGTTGCCCTGCCCTCCAGCGCCTCACTTCGTCCGCCGCGCGCCAAGACTTGCGCGCCGAAGCGGGCAAACGCGGCGGGTCGCACCCGATGCCACCGCCGACGATCTGCTGGTGCCGTTGCTCGTTACCATCGTCTGCACACCGCTTTTGGCTCTATATCACCGGTGACGGCAACATCCTCGACGGCTCGGGCTCGACTTCCATGCAATGGTCGGCGTATGTCCAGTGATCAATCTCGCCCCGGTTTGAGGTGAGCACGACGATCGAATCAACCGCGAAGTTGCAGCCACAGTCAGCCGCGCACTCTTATCGAGTGCGCAGAAATACCGGACAGAACAGGCGCAGCAGCACCGGCCGGTAGCTCAGAGTCACGGCCGTTGCTACGGCGGCGACCGGCAACAGGGTGAACCAGACCAGCACCGCCATGGATGGATGGTCGGCCTTGAAGCAGCACAGAGCCGATACCATCAGCGCCAGACAGCCCAGGGCGCGCAGATAGTCCGGGGCAACCTCGTCCGCGCTGAACACCTGGCGCCAGTGCGCCGGCAGGGACAACGCCAACCAGCTGGTCGCCAAGCCCATGCTGGCGACCGCGGCCAACAACCACAGACCTTCATTACTCATAGGCCACCCCACCGATGCGAGTGCGGTCCGCGACATCAACGGGCCTTGCCAGACGGCGGGCTGTGAGTAGCGCTACCAGCGCGCAGGCCAACAGGCTCAGATCGACGCCGGCCACTGCCCAGTAGGGGTCAAGCAACATTGTCTTTAGCAGGTGGTCACCCGTGGTGATCCAGTTGAGCAGCACCGCAGCGACGCAGAGCAGCGCTACGGCCCAGCATTGCTCGCGCCACGCCGGGTTGTGCCGCGCTTCGGTCACTGGCGCACTACGCCACAGCGCATGCAGCAAACTCGCCAGCCAGGCACCCCAGAACACCCACTTTTCCCATTCGCCACGGCCCGGCATGGCCTCAGGCAGCAGTCGGTTGGCCGCCAGCATGGCAATCGCCGCCAGCAGCATGCCGGTAACCGTGGTGACCGCCATGGCGTCAACCAACCGACAGCCCTGCAACCCGAGCCGGGCGTGCTCCTGCTTGCGTTTTTCGACGAAGAATACAAATCCGGTGGCGATGCACACACAGCCCAGCAGACCGCCCGCCACGTATAGCCAGCGCAGCGCCCAGTGTTCGAAGTGCTGCAGGTGCAAGCCGGTGAGAAATTGATTGACGGCACCAACCGGGTCACTCTGCGGGTCTTCGCGCAGTAGCTCGCCGGTACTCGCCTTGAAGTGAATGCCCTCCCCGACCAGCGCCACACGATCGCTGCCGGCGCGGTAGATGCTGACGTAGCCGTTGGCGTCATTCAGATGCTCGATAGTCAGCAAACCGACCTCTCCCGGCATATCGCGCGCAGCCCAGATGCGCTTGGCCTCAGCCACCATGCCATCGACGGAGGCCATCTGCGCGGGCACACCGGCCTCATCATGGGGCAAGCCGGTATGCGCCGCCTCGATCACCTCATGCCGATCATGCAGCGGTTTGAGCACGGTTCCGGAGACTGGGAAGTAGTACATCGACGCGAAGATCACCAACCCGGTGAAGGCAAAAAAGAAGTGGAACGGCAACGCCACCACGCCACTCATGTTATGCAGGTCCAGCGCGCTGCGCTGGGTCCGTTTGCGCGGACGGAAGGTGAAAAACTCCTTGAAGATCTTACGGTGCATGATCACACCGGTGACCAGAGCGACCAACATCACGAGCGCGGCCAGCCCCACCACAAAGATGCCCAGGTTTTTCCAGTTTAGTTGCAGGCTGTAGTGCATTGGATAGAACCAGCTGCTCCCGATCTTGAGCTGGTCATCGGGGAGCATCTCACCGCTGCGGGGGTCGATGGTCGCCCAGCCATGCACGTGCAGATGGTCATCCGCTGGATCCTTTGGCTGGTTGGGGATACCAAACTCGCCACCAATGCTCAGCACCGGATCTCGGTGGGTGGTGTAGGCGTAGAGCGAGACCATGGGCATGGTCTCCGGCGCCGGCAGGTCGCCGATTACCCGCCCTTTGGTTGCCGCCATATCCACCGGATGCGGTTTGAGATCGGCAAATACCTGTTTCAGCAGGTTGTCGTAGGACGGCATAGGCTGCGGCTCGAAGCGTGTATCGGGAATCGCCCAACGATCGATCTCGCGGTCGAACACCGACAGTGCACCGAAAAAGAAGACGACCATCAGCACGAAGCCCAGCACCAAACCGAACCAGGTATGTACCCAGGCCATGGATTGGCGAAAGTTGTTCAGCATGGCTCTGCTCCTATCCGATGATCATGCGCTGCAGCTGCCAGGCAGCTGCCAGCATCAGGACGCTGCCCAGCGCCAGTACCAACCAGACCCGCCACAGACTGGCTGCGGCAAAAGTCCAGAGAAACAGCGCGAGATACAGTATGAAGGCCAGTATCATCATCGCCTGCTCGGCGGCATGGTAATCCACCCCAACCCCATTCAGCGCCGCCACGCCCAGCGCCACCACGCCCCAGACGAATGCATAGCAGCCGAAGATCGCGGCCAGGACGCGGGATACCACCGCAACAGGAGACATTACCGACAGGCTCACCAGCTGTAGCTCAGCTTGGCGGTGAGCTCTCGGCCCGGATTGTAGTAATCCGCAGTACCGGAACCCACGACATGCTGCTCATCCAACAGGTTGCTGACATTGACTGCCAGATCCGTGTCCTTGGCAATCTGGTAATTGAAGGCTGCATCGAACAAGGTCGTCGCCTCGCTCTCGCCGGTATCATTGAAGTTGCTGAAGTGGTAGCTACCTACATAACGGGCGCCCAGGCCGACACTGACATTCGTGCCCGGCACACTGTAATAGCTCCATAGCGAAGCCGAGTGCTTGGGCGCGGAGACGAATTCGTTGCCCTCGATTGATACAACGCCCACGCCCCACACATTCAGTGCCCCGCGAAGCACTTCGGTTTCCATGTAGGAGTAGCCGCCGATCACACTCAGGTTCTCGGTCAGCTCGGCCTTGGCCTCAAGATCCAGACCACGTACCTGCTGCTCCCCAACGGTCTGCTGTTCAATGGCACCATTCGGCTGCACGACAGCGGTAGCGACATCATCCTGGGTCAGCTCGTAGATGGCGGCCGAGAACAGCGCATTTATCGCCACTGGGGAATACTTCACACCCACCTCATACTGGCTACCCCGCTCTGGCGTGACGCCTACCTCGGGCGGAGAAACGGACTCCACCATGCTGACATAGGCAGAAACCTCGTCGTTGACGATATAGGTCAACGCGCCGCGGAAAGAATTTTCCGAGAAGCGGTCCGAAGACCGGGTCCCGGAGAGGTGGTCGGTTTCGGAAACGTCCATGGAATCATGGCGCATGCCAAGTGTGAGAATGACACGCTCGTAGAAGGACAGGTTCTGCTGCAGAAACAGGGACTTGATGGTGCTGTCCTGGTCCTTGTCCTGGTAGACGATGGCGGGCGAAACGCCTCGGTATACCGGACGGCTAATGTCTATGGGATCGGCAGAGCCATAGACCGACACATTTTCGGAATGCGCATCGAGATATTCCACCCCGACGATGGAGCTGCTATCTATATTCTCGAAGCGCCCATCGTACTGCAGCATCAGATTGCCGTTTAGCTGCTCGGCCTCACCATCAGAACCCAGGTAGCCGCGATCGACCAACGGACCGGTGCGCCCAGCTACATCATTGATATAGACATAGCCGTACCCATCACTCAGGTCGCTGTGACGCAGATTGCTGCGCAACGTAAAACCGTTGTCGAAATCATGGCTGAAGCCGCCGCTGATATTGGTCCGCTCGACATCGTGGAAGTTGTAACTTGGCTCACCGAAGAAGGCGTCGCGATCATATTCCCGGTCTTTCGGGTAACCGCCACTGTTGGGCGTCCCGTCCTGGCGCAGATGATCCACTATCAGCGTGGCAGAGGTGAAGGCGGTCGGCTCCCAGGTCAGGCCGCCCATAATGAGCCCGTTGTCATCCTGGGAGTGATCGTACTCCCGCTCGCTGTCCTGCATCTTGCCAGTGAGCCGGAAGGCCAGCGTGTCACTACCGTTCAGCGCATCGCCCACATCCACGCCCGCTTCTTTATGATCGAAGGAGCCGTAAGTGACGTATCCCTGACGAATGCGCTCGAAGCGTGGCTGCTTGCTGACAAAGTTGACCGAGCCGCCTGGGTCTGCCGGACCAAACAGGGTGGAGTTGGCACCACGCAGCACTTCAATACGCTCATAGGCAAAGGGCTCCTCGCGTACGCCGCGCATCGAACCTAGGGTCAGCCCGTCCCGGTAGGTGGTGGCCTGGAAACCGCGAATCTGGAAGTAGTCGTTGCGATCGTCGGTACCGTAATAATCGGTGATCACGCCAGGCGTGTACTGCAGGACCTCCTCGGTGGTGCTCGCGCTGCGCTGCTCTATTTCCTTTTGGGTAATGACCGAAACCGAGGCCGGGGTATCGAGGAGACTGGTTGCGACCTTGCCACCTACCCATAGCTCCTTGGCAACCACCGAATTGGCATCATCGTCAGCGGCCGCCTTGGCGTTGACAATAATGGGCGCGAGACGAAATGGCTCGTCACTCGCCGCGCTCTCCTGCGCGAAGCTGCTAAGCGGCACAGCAGCCAGCGGGACGCAAAAGAGCAGCGCACCGGCCTTGCATTGCCAAGGGGTGCGGGCGGGAACCAGCCGAGTCTCAGTGTCAGCCATGCGCAATACCTTTCCTTTGGATCAGTCAGAAATGCCACGCTCTCTGCGGGGCATGCATGTAAGTAGATGTGTAGATAGTGTCGCGAACGGGAGTATAGGTAAAAATTCTCATAACGATAATCGTTCGCGCATGAATATAACAATTACTTACATGCCAGATCGCCTAAGGTGACCGATTGATGCCGCGGAAGTGGCTGTGAAAAAGCCGGTCGGGACCGACCAAATTACGAAGCGAGGATGCGAGAAAAACGGATGAAACGGTCTAGCGGCTAGGTTGAAAGCTCACCGAGCTCCAAGGCGCGCTTTCGAACTAGGAGCATCTCGGTTGACCACCGAAGCCGCAGCAGAATGCCGAAACGGCCCGCCAGTGCACACCACCTCGCGGAGGAAGCAAGGGCTGGGAGTAAGGATGGGATCGATCAGCCATAGCCGCTGTGCCTCTATCGCGTGGGCTCGACGATAACCAAATACACGGCGACATCGCCGACTGCCTCCTGCAGGCTCATCGCCGGTAACTGCTGATCGTTGCATCGAGCAAAAGTCAAATGTGCAAAAGCGCAAAAATGGGGTATCACCCGGCCGCGCCGGGTCGCGCTGGTGTACTGCGCATCGAGTCAGTGCGACCGCCTCGAACCTGAGGCCGCTCACCGCTGTCGCGGGGATGGTCGGGATGGGGGGTTCGGCCAGAAGCGGGCGTTCTGAGTTGATGAACTCAGTTTGTTAACCGGCTATTGCCGTGACATTGGCGCACGTCCCTGTGCGCCAGATACTTACCACTGATGGTTATATCCCAGTGTCAGCGTGGTGCCGGAACCTGGCAGGCGGCTGGTGTTGCTGCTGCTGCGCATCAGCTGGCTGTACAGCGGGTAGTAGTCACGGTTGAACAGGTTCTCGATGCCCAGGCTCAACTTGTCGGCGTTGCTCAGACGGTAGTCGCTGATCAGGTCCACCGTGGTGTAGCTGTCGACTTCGCGGCGGCCGAAACTGGCCACGCCATCCAGGCGGTAGTCCTCGCTGCCGACGTAGGTGACCTGCAGGCGGTTGCTCCAAGCCTCGCTCGGTTGATACTGGAGGTAGGCAGTCAGTTTCAGCGGAGGCACGCGGAAGCCGGTCATGTCCCGCCAATCGCCGTTGTCCGGTTTTTCGCGACCCCTCATCCAGGTGAAAGTGCCACCCACGCCCCAGATGTCATCCAGGCTCAGCCACTCGGCGCTGCCTTCGACGCCGTAGATGCGCTCCTCGGTGCGGGTGAGGATTAGGCCGTTGTTGAAGCTCTGCACGTCGCCCAGCTTTGAGGTGGTGTAGAACAGAGCCAGCGAGGCCAGGGTTTGATCTCCGAGAGTACCGCGCCAGCCCAGCTCGTAGTTGTTGGTCTTCACCGGTTCCAGATCGGAGGAGTCGATGTCGAAGCCCCTACGTGCGTTGCGTACCTGAACGCCGATGTCCGGCAGCTGGAAGCCCTGGCTGAAGGCCGCATAGATCTCCTGGCTGGGAACCGGGGCGTACACCACGCCGAGGTTATACAGCAGGTCGTCGTAACGGGTCGTGCCGCCTTGCACGGTCGTCGGGCTGGCGTTGTGGATCTCGGAAAGCGGAACGAAATCGCCGAAATTGGCGGTGGCGTACTCGTAACGCAGGCCGCCCTCGACGGACCACTGATCGTTGATGCGGTGCTGCAGTTGGGCAAAGGCGCCGCTGCTGAGGGTGGTCAGCTCCGGCATGTAGGTCATCTTACCGATCTTCTCGAAGTCGGTGCCCCCACTGGCGTCATAGATCGCCGGATCGAAGATGTCGAGCGGCATGTCGCTGCGCTCGTGGTTCAGATCGCCACCCCAGACCAGCTCCGTCCTCTCGCCCAGCGGTGTGCGCAGGGTCAGGCGGCTGCCGAAGACTTCGCTGTTCTGCATTACTTGGTCGACGAAACGTCCACGAGTAGCCACGCCACGGGCATCGAAGGGGGTGAAGCGTGTGAAGTAGTCGCGGTAATAGAGCTGTCCCGACATACGGCTGCCGAGCAGGTCTTCATGGCTATATTCTAGGTTCGCGATGGTGTTCTTGATCTGGTTCTGCTCGTCCAGGTTGAGACCTTTGAGCGCCTGCGCCGGTACCGTGCCTGCGGGTAGTTTGGCCACAGACGGGTCGGAGGTGTAGTCACTGTCCTGCTGGGCATCGTAGTGGCTGAGAGCGAGCTGGATGCGTTGGTTCTCATCGATGCGCAGGCCGAGCTTGCCGCCGATATTGAAGGCGTTGGAGTCGAACATGTCGCCTTGGCTGGGCTCTGGCGCAATGCGCTGGCCATCGGCGTCGAACGAGCTGCCGATATGCCGCGCGCCGAAGTCGAGCGCGTAGTCGAACTGGTCCAGGGAGCCGGACAGGCGATGTTGCAGCTGTCCGCCGAGGCTATCGTTGTCGAGTTGGGTCAGTGAAGAAGTGCCGGTTAGCGTGGTTTCGGCGCGCATTTCACCACCTGCAGGACGTGTGGTGATGTTGACGATGCCACCCGTGGCGCCAGCCCCATAGATCGCACTGCTACCGTGAATTACCTCGACACGCTCAATCAGCGCCGCATCGATAGTCGCCAGGTTGCGCGAAGAGTCGCGGTTGGTGTTCAGCGGTACACCGTCGACCAGGATTAGCATGGTGCGGCCGCGCAGGGTCTGGCCATAGTCGGTGACGGTGCGGCTGGAGTCCGACATACCGGGGATTATCTTGGCCAGCACCGTAGCCAAGCTACCGGAGGCCATGCGCAGCTTTTCCAACTGTTCGCGCTCGATGACGTCGACCTGACGTATCTGCTGTACCAGATCGCTGGTCGTACGTGATGAAGTCACTTCCATGGGCGCCAGTTCGACAGGGGCCGTAGCGATTTCCGGCTTGCGGCGCGGCACCACGATAAAGGTGTGTTCATCCTGTTGCTGCACGTCGAGGCCGCTGTCGTTGAGCAGGCGTTGCAGGGCTTCGCTGGTTGTCAGCCGACCGCGCAGGGCAGGCGACTGTTTGCCGAGGGTGATGTCGCTGGAAAACAGTACCTGGCTGTCAGACTGGGCTGCCAGTGCGTTCAGAGATTGTTCGAGAGGCGCCGCGGGCAGATCGAACTCGATTTCGCCAGCGGCCTGTGTCATCGATGACAGGCCAAGCAGCAGGCTGCTAGCAAACAGGGTAAGGCGCCAGGTGGGGGTTTTCACTGATAGAGCTCCGGGAAAATATGAGGTGTTCCTGGAGATAGCCGCCACAGCAGCACGCAAACCCTACCTCACGATGAAATTATTTTTTCGTAGCCCGTCGGCTCAGGCTCAAAGAGCCGTCGTCAGCAGTGTGCAGTTCCACCGGAAGTATCTTCGGCAGCAAGGTCAACAAGGCATCCAGATTGGCGCTGCGAAAGGCGCCGGATACAGGCAGCTGTGCCAGATCCGGGCTGTTGAGGCGCACGACAGTGTTCTGTTGGCGCTGGAGCGTGTCGAGCACCTCGACCAGCGGAGTGCGATCAAATACCACGCGGCCTTTGATCCAACCGTTCAAAGCCTTGACATCGACCTGCGTCGGATTGCCTAGCTGGCCGTTGTGCACCAGAACCTGCTGGCCGGGCGTGAGCAGCAGCTCATCCGTCCGGCTGCGTACACCGACCTTGCCTTCCTCGACGGTCACACGCACATCGTCTGCCAGGCGGCTGACGTTGTAGCGGGTACCGACCACGGTGATCTCGGTCGAGCCGGCCTGTGTGCGGAAAGGACGGTAGGTGGCAGGGGCGACATCGAACAGTGCCTGCCCCGCCAGCAACTCGACGCGACGGCTGCGCAGGTGCCAGCTGACGTTGACCTGGCTGGCACCATCGAGGGTGAAGGTGCTGCCGTCAACCAGGGCGATGCTCTGCACCTGGCCCGGTGCACTGCGATAGTGCTCGCTGCGATAGGCTGGGTCGAGCCAGACCAGCCCCAGGACTATCGCGCCGATCACCAACCCAAGCATGGCGGGACGTTTCCGGGATTTCTTGACAGGCAACGGCAGGGGGAAACGCCGCTTCAGCTCCTCGCGATGGCGCGCGAGCGCGTCGTCTGTAGAGTTGTGCTCGTCAGCGGGGCGATTCATACGGAGGCCTTCTGATAGCCCAGGCGGGCCAGGCACTTGGCCATGCCGACCTTGAGGTGTTTTTCCACGGTCTTTACCGAAATTCCTAGTCTTTCGGCAACCTGCTGCTGCGGCAGCTCATAAATCTTGTGCATGACGAAAACTTGCTGGCAGCGTGCTGGTAGCTCGGCGATAGCGGCGCATAGGCGGTCCAATTCGTCAGCGGCAGCACGCTGGCGCTCCAGGCACGGGGCATTACAGAGAACCTCGTTCAGGTCGACCTGGTCGTCCACCCAGGCTTGCCTGCGGCGCTCGCTGCGGTAGTGGCTGATAGCGCGATCATGAGTGATCTTGTGCAGCAGCGCCAAGGGCACACGTACAGCTTCTTTTTCGGGCGACTCCAGCAGATGCACACAAACTTCGTGTACCACCTCGCGCGCCGCCTGGCGGTCGCCGAAACGACGACGAACAGAATCAACCAGCTCATCATAATGACGGGTTAGGGTCGTAATCAGAGACTGTTTGGCCGAGGCGTAAGGCAATTTTGTGCGCGGTACGTATTGGATGGCATGCAAATATAAATGAGAACTAGTGGCATTCAAAGATCACTAACAAACAGAGTGGGCACGCCAAAGCGGCACGACAGCCTTAGCGATCGAGGAGAACCGGTTCCAGTGAAGAACGGCCTGGCATTCTTTTCCCAGCCTCGCGGCCAGGGAAAGCGGTCACGCGAAGTGACTGACGAAGTTTGGACATGCTGGGATGCATGCCAGATGACAGTGAACGAATGTCGCAACGTTTAACGCCAGGCGACCTGTCCATCGTCAGGTTCGATCTGCGACGCGTGGTCCTCGTCGGTGATTATCACCAGCAAGTACTGGTCAGCATCTTTATCGTAACGCTCCAAGCCATCGCGGTCGGCGTCGGGCTTACTCATCTGTGTCCGCTGCTCAATAGCAAAAATTGGATGGCGGGCGCAAGTGGGGATTGGCTTACATGTTCCAGATGATGAACGAGGCGCGCATCGGTGTTGGTCTGGGGGCCTCATGCCTCGACTGGCATCAAGTCCGACTTGCCAGGCGATGTGATCGCCACCGTAACCAAGCCGGTCTACGACAGCGCGACCGGAGCACATGCGCGGGGGGAAGATCAGCCCTGCAGTAGGCGCCGTGGAGGACAACCATGGCGAGAAAACAAATCATGGGCCTGTACCTACGGAACGGGATCTGGCACATCGACAAGATCTTCAGAGGTCAGCGCCTTTATGAAAGCACTGGATCAGACGATCGGAAGGAGGCGGAGCAGTACCTGATTCATCGGCTCGAGAAGCTACGCGAGCAACGGATCTACGGCGTACGACAGGTGAGAACCTGGAGGGAAGCGGCGACCCGTTACCTCGTCGAATTCAAGGACCACCCGTCGATAGCTCTCACCGCGTTCTACCTCGAACAGCTGGATAGCTACCTCGGCGATTTGCCCATCGACCATGTCGACGACGAGTCGCTGGCTCCATACATTCGGGACCGGCTGGCTGGGCGACTGCGAGGGCAACCGGTAAAGCGTTTGCGGCCCGTATCACCGCGGACAATCAATATCGCGTTGGAACGAGTCATCCGCGTCCTGAATCTTTGCGCACGAAAGTGGCGCGATGAAGCGAGGCGTCCCTGGCTCGATACAGTCCCGATGATCACGCGGCTGGACCTGAGGCGCTCGACGCGTCAGCCCCATCCGCTATCGTGGGAGGAGCAGAGCCTGCTGTTTGCAGAGCTGCCCGATCACCTGAAGAGGATGGCGCTCTACAAGGTCAATAGCGGCTCACGGGAACAGGAAGTGGTCAAGTTACGCTGGGATTGGGAAATTCCGGTACCGGAGCTCGGAACGAGCGTTTTCCTCATTCCTGCCGATTTCGGCGGGCGACACGACAATGCGGGCGTCAAGAACGGCGACGAGCGACTGATCGTGTTGAACCGGGTCGCCAAGTCGGTGATCGAGGGGCAGCGAGGATTGGACCCACAATGGGTGTTTCCCTATGGCCAGCCCGACAGGGATGGCAACGCCACCCCGATGCACCGAATGAACGACTCGGCATGGCGAAAGGCAAGGAAACGGGCGGCCGCGATGTACGAGCAGCGCTTCGGGCGAACGGCGCCGGCGGGTTTCGCTTCGATCCGCGTGCATGACCTAAAGCATACGTTCGGCCGCAGGCTCCGCGCCGCAGGCGTGACGGAGGAAGACAGAAAGGTCCTGTTGGGCCACAAGAACGGTAGCATCACCAGTCACTACTCGGCGGCGGAGCTGGGAAAACTGATCGATGAGGCCAACAAGATATCGGCGACGGACTCGCGACGGCCGGCGCTGACGATACTGAGGAGGAGGCAGGATGAAAAAAGTTCCGCAAAAGTCCCACAACGAAAAAGGCCAGCTCATTTCTGAACTGGCCTAGATCGTGGAGTTATTTGGTCGGGACGGAGTGATTCGAACACTCTACCCCTTGCACCCCATGCCGGAGGTCGACATTATAAGTCATTGATTTTAATGGGATATTTTTGAGCGCTCGCTGCAGCCAATGCTCTACGCTATCCGACGGTTTTCAACGATTCCCCGCAAAAGTCCCTGAGTGATCGAATAACCGCTAGTCGAGGCAACATTGTGACTCCGCCCCGGCGGATGCCTTACAAACGACGGAGGCAGATTATTCGCCCCCTCTCCAACGCCGCTAACCGGAGGTTGCGACCTGGAGAAGGAATCCGACGCACCCAAGCAGAAGGCCGATCACCTTGGCTGTAAGGTGCGTGTGCCCTGGATCAATCGCATGCGCAAAGTGCCGGTCGAGTCTCTCTAGTAAGATCTCATGATCCCACATCACCTGAACGCTCTGGCGCGAACGCGGAGTTAACCGAGCCAGGCAGAAATCTCGGCGTGCGGCATCTCTAAGTTGAGCGTGCTCCGCAATTCTTCGGCGCAACAAAGGGCCGCGGAGAAAGTCAATAGCCAGATAAAGCCCGCCGATCAGAACGCAGTACGCGCCGAACACCTGAAGAGGGAGTTTCTCTCCGACAGTTTGTAACTCAAAAAAATTGAGCATCCCCGGAGAATGCCACGAAGCAATTACGCCCATTCCAACAGCAACTACAGCAAAGACAACTTCCCGAGTGGGAGTTGGCACGTTGAAGCGTGCCTCCAACTCAAACGTTTCCATCCTTCACATACCCGCCATGGAGAAAAGACGCTCCCATTCAGCAACGTCATCACTTAGCATTTTGAACAGGAAATTCACAACTTTATCCCTACCTTCCCCCAGGGAGACCGTGAATGTCGCCACAGATAGAACCATAGCACTTGCAACTTTCAGGCTATTCATAGTTCGAGTCACGCCAGAAATCCTATCAAATAGCGATAGCATTTCATCCTGAGAGAACTCCAAAGAATTGACTATATGACTCTCTGGGTCATTCATTAAAATATAGGCTCGCGTGCGCAAACCATAGACCTCCATCAAGACACCATATCCACTACCGGCAAAGGCTCTGTCATTTTCAGAGATATTGTGCAATGCCGCCTGAAAGACGCCAACCAACTCTAGTAATCGGGACGAAAATTCTTTAACCGAACCTGCATTAGCCAATGCAGGAAAAAACTCTTGATCGGACATAGCGAACACCTCAACTAAGCATCACAGACCGTAACTGTTTTCGCACAAAAAAGATCTCTACGGAGAAGCCTTGTCAAATAGTCTGAAAGAACATGTATATCACCATGCAGATTCTGAATTGCATTCCATGGCCTTGCGCCACCCTGGAAACTCCAATCCCCCTGCCCTGCAGTCCAAGCCGTCCTGCCCTCAAGCCTCTTCAAACCAAGCTTAAACAACGGAGCTAACGGCCTCTCTGTTGCGCATAATTGATCCATCACATATCCCATAGAGATAATTCCGGCGCTATGGACTAAGCGAGATGTTCTAGGAGTATGCCCAACCCACGCAGATCTAAAAACGTCCTGCACGGCAGAGAAAAATTCACTTATGGCGATAAAACACTTCTCCTCACCATCTTCACCCTCAATCACTTCGCGACAGTAGCCGTCTGAAAGCGAGTTCATTACCATCTTCTGAAGCGCAGTATCGCCGATGACCCCCGCAGGATTCGTATGTTGCTTTATCTGCCCCTGTAACGACGACCGAGAGTCAAAATTGAGTAACTCGACGACTCGCGCAGCTTGTGCACGTGAGGTCATGCGTTTTGGCAGACCATCAACAGCGGGTAGCAATTCATAGATAAGTGATTTGGGTAAAGGACTAGTGTTATTAACCAGAATAAACTGCCTACGCAATTCCTCAGGAGTGTCACAGATCAGTGCTGATACCAACAACTGGAAATCACGCCCTGGCAAACCAGCCATTGCGGACAAACGTTGCTGGCCATCCACGACAAACCCAACAGGGCCTTGCGAGACATCCACTTCAATCTCAACGCATGCCCCAGCCTCGTTCGTAACCCGAACCCCATCGGTAAAGGCCAGGACGATGGCGTTTGGCATCACGGAATCGGGCCTCTCCAGATAGTCTCGTATCTCTCTAATGTGCCTCGAGACCAACGGTCGCTGGAACCCGGATAGGCGTCCGCTTTCATCTCGCTTTACGCGATCGATAGAAGCGATTGCCATGATTTGCTCGGCAGTCGCTGCAAACGAAAAAACCTGGTGGGTGGAGCTTTGGTGGGCCCGAATCGCGGCAAACCTGAGCAAAATATTTCCCTCATACCATCAGCAAAACGCCAGATGAGGCACGCCAAATCTGGTATCGACATGGCGTTCATAGCCGACCAATAGCGATGACCCATGCAGTTATTCGATGGTAGGATTGCACACCCAGAAATAACTGCAACCCTTCAGAGCAGAGATGCGACAGTTTCCATGAGCATCGTCATCATCACTAACTGCACAAACCGCAAGCGGCTTGGGGGCCATTCCCCACTGGTGCTCTGTACCTCTCAGACCCAGTCGCTGACCGCCATGGCAGCCACCTGGACCCAACAGGTAAAGGCAAGAACCTCCACTCACCCAGCTGAGTTGCTGTATACGGGCAGGAGCGTGCAAGACGCGAAATGGGTGGCACAGAAACTCGATGCGAAACTGATGTTCGCTTCAACAGGTCTAGGCTTGATTGGAGCTGAGCATCCTTGTCCGCCTTACAATCTGACCGTCGCAGCAGAGCCTAACTCCATTCGCCCATGGCTAGCGCGGATGGGTCTGGCCCCTTCAGACTGGTGGGACGCCGTCAACAATCACTGGCAACGCCCTAATCCATTAGCGACGCTTGCTAAGCGCACAGACATTAAACGCATCCTGATAGCGCTATCGGCGAACTACATCGACCTAGTCGCGAACGATCTAGAACAGATCGCGACTGACGACCGGTCCAAACTGAGATTCTTCACTTCACGCCCCGGTATTGAACGACTACCGAAGCAATTCCGCTCTTTGGCTATGCCTTATGACGATCGCCTTGAAAGCTCGCGATTCGCTGGCACCCGGGCCGACTTCCCACAAAGGGCTATGCGACACTTTGTCGAACTCACCAATGCCTCTACTAACCCCGTCAGTGCAGATTACCAAGCCGTCAGCGCCGCCATGTCTGCACTCCCGCTAGTAGGCACCATAAAGAGACGCCGCGCCTCAGATGAAGAAGTGAAAGCGTTAATGGTCGAAGCATGGGATGCTCAGAAGGGTAACTCCTCTCGCCTTCTACGCTATCTACGCGACGATGCACTGGTTGCATGCGAGCAATCTCGCTTCAGGGGTTTATGGCTAGAACTGAAAAGCCGCAGCATGCTACGGAGTAAAGTATGAGCGGAAAAAATCAAGAAATTGTTGTGCGCGCGCTGCGCACTACCCAAGGCGATAACTTAGACGTTTACGCGCTCTTTATTCGCGGATCTGACTTGGTACGTATCGCTGATATTAGCCGAATTTCAAGGGACGACAGTGACACCCTCAAAGGATTTCAGCGACCCGAAATACGCAGCCATGTAAAAGGGATTATTAATTACCTGAATCAAGGTAATGTACTTTTCCCTAACGCCATTATTCTAGCACTGTCGCCTGAAATAAAATTTATGGCATCTCGCGGCAGCAAACCCACAGGCGATGAAGGTATTGCACAGGCTGGCACCTTAAGAATCCCGCTTCATGCTGAAGGTCTTCGATCAGCCTGGATCGTTGACGGCCAACAACGTGCCTTGGCACTAGCAAAAGCAGATAATGCGGACTTACCAGTTCCAGTTGTCGGATTCGTATCAGACAATTTAACCACCCAGCGTGAGCAATTTATTCTAGTCAACAAAGCCAAACCATTACCCACAAGGTTAATCAACGAGTTACTACCAGAAACAGGAACCATACTCCTGCCGCGAGAACTCAGCGCTCGAAAGGCGCCTGCCGAATTATGCGGCTTACTAAACCGAGATCCTCGCTCGCCGCTTTATCGACTTATAAAACTCTCCTCAGACAAAGAGACTTCTGAAGCTGTAGTCACAGATACCGCGATCATAAAGATGATCCGTACCAGCATGACCAACCCTCTTGGGGCGCTGTACCCCTATAAGTCAAACGATGAAGAAAAAACCGACGTTGAAGCAATGTATCAACTGTTAATTTTATTTTGGCGGGCTGTTAAAGAATGCTTCCCTAATGACTGGGCACTAGACCCTAAAGAGAGCCGCCTAATGCATTCCGCAGGAATTGCGGCAATGGGCTATATCATGGACCTTGTTTGCGCCAAGATAAGCGGACAAGAAGCCGACTACAACCTCATACGCAAAGAAGTAGAAAAAATAGCCCCCCATTGCGCCTGGTCCTCGGGGAAGTGGCCGCTACTTAATGTTGCCTGGAATGAAATACAAAGCACACCCCAGGATATTAAGCACTTACAAGACACGCTACTTCGTATATACATGAATAGTTCGCGCGCATGAAATTCTTATACGCTGACACACAAGATTACGTTGATCCCGGATACGACTTCCTCAATGACCGCAATGCGCCGGGAAGGAAAAGATACTGGGACGACCAATATGCCCATGAAATGATGTCGCCCGCACCATATGACGGACTACTTGTATCCATGAGCGCAGTACGCCCTGCTGCTGGCGTTTCTAACTCTAAAGTTCGCTACTCCACAGCAGAACAGCAACGCTTCTTAAGAGAAGGCGCGCGAAAATTTCTTCGACTAAATGAACAAAAGTTTAAAGACGCAATGGTCATGGGTGACTGCGGTGCATTTGCTTACGTAGAACACCCCACCCCTGCCTACGCTCCTGCCGAAGTAGTAGATTTCTATGCAGATGGAGGCTTCACTCACGGGTGCTCTCCTGACCACATTATTTTTAATTGTGACTCAAGCAATCCGCCTGCAGAAGACCAAGATGACGATATAATCTATCGTTACAACATAACACTTGCTAACGCAGAAGAATTTCTTCGTCTAACGAACGAGGCAGGCAGACCTTTTGAACCCCTAGGAGCTGTTCAGGGCTGGTCGCCCAAGAGTATGGCAGCAGCTGCAAAATCGCTCGAAGATATGGGGTATCGGTATCTAGCTATTGGTGGCTTGGTCCCGCTAAAGGTCGAGCAGATACATGAAGTACTGAAGGAACTCCGAGCGAGCATCAAGGCGGAGACTAATATTCACTTACTAGGCTTTGCCAAAGCTGAGCGAATCCACGAGTTCACTAACTATGGCATCACAAGCTTCGATTCGACGTCCCCTCTCATTCGAGCCTTTAAAGACGCAAAATCGAATTACTATCTAGAAAACACAACAAGCAAACTAGACTATTACACCGCAATTAGAATCCCCCAAGCAATAGAAAACCCGAAACTAATGCAAGGCATTAAACGGGGCGTTCTCAGCGCGGAAGCACTTCAAGAAAAAGAAGCCATAGCACTACAGACCTTACGAGATTACGACAAAGGCTTAGCTGACTATGAGGCAACCATCAGTGCTCTAACCAACTATTTACGACTTACACTTTCAGGCTCGTTTGCATCTACGGAAGAGCTTGAAAAAGAAGTAGCTAAGAGCATTCGCCTGATAACACCTACTCTTATAGATAAGCCTTGGAAAAAATGCCAATGTTCTATCTGTCAGTCGGCAGGAGTCGAAACGATAATATTCAGGGCAAGCAATAGAAATAAGCGTCGAGGGTTCCATAATCTGGGCGTATACCATCGACACCTACAACGCACTCTAGAAAAGGCAAGAAATGATCTATCGATTTAAAGGCATCCGAGCAAAGCAAGCGCCCAACCATGACGTCTTTACTTTTGCCGCGACCCCGAAAGAAATTCTTGCCTTCTCGGAAATCGAAAGGATCGGCCGAAATGAAGAAGGCCATTTACGTGGATTCCAACGTCATCAGGTCGCCTCTCATATTCAGGAAATTCGTGACTATCTTCGTCGCGAGGATGCCCTTTTACCGAACGCTGTGATTCTTGCGTTTCTAGATGGAGTTACCATAAAAGATATTGGGGATAGCATTGTTGAGGTAGTAGTAGATAGCACTGAGCAAAAGCCTGGATTCGTGGTCGATGGGCAGCAGCGCCTCAGTGCATTAGCCACCATGGAGAAAGGTGAGTTCCAGGTATTCGTTTCCGCATTAATTTGTAAAGACTATAACGAACTGAGACAACAGTTTGTTCTTATTAATAACGCGCGCCCGCTACCAAAATCCCTAATCTATGAATTGCTCCCCTCAGTTGATGGATTGCCAGAGCGTTTTACTAAACGGAAGTATGCCGCACGCATTATTGACCTTCTTAACTCCACTCCTGGCTCTTCGCTTTTCTGCGAAGTCAAGCAACACACCAATCCAAGAGGAATGTTGAGTGATACGGCAATGCAAAAATTAGTTATGAACTCTGTCAGCGATGGAGCGATTCAACAACTAATGCAGTACGAAGACTTTGAAGGACGCTCATTTGAGATAATCAACAATTTCTTCCATGCCGTAAAGACTGTATTTGGCCCCGAATGGAACGGTCTAAGCCCAAGGCACTCCAGATTAAAACACGGCGCTGGGATAATTGCTCTCGGCTTCGTAATGGACGAGCTTTACGCAAAGCAGGGCACATCCAAGAAAGACGGATTCATTGACGGACTAAATTTTCTTAAAAAATATACTGCATGGACCAGTGGTCAATGGAAGTTTTCTGAGAGTGACATTCGCCCTTGGAATGGTGTTCAAAATACCCCAAGTGATATCGAACTACTCTCAAACTTCTTAACTCAAAAAGTCAGAAAAGAATACCGACAGAAACAAACCGAGATGAAGGTTTAATGGAGGTCACTATGCACAAGAACGCACTAGTTCTTTTCTCCGGAGGTCAAGACTCCACGACCTGCCTTGCATGGGCGCTAGATCGATACGATCGTGTTGAAACGATTGGTTTCGATTACGGACAGCGCCACAATGTTGAACTCGAGTGCAGGCGTCAAGTTCTCCAGTGCCTTCGAACTGACCACCCTCGCTGGGGAGAAAAATTAGGGGACGATCACTTCCTTGACCTGAAACTTCTTGGCCAGATCAGTGATACCGCGATGACATCTGAAAAGGAGATCGAGTTCAAGGAGAACGGCCTGCCCAACACCTTCGTCCCCGGACGTAATCTGCTTTTCTTTACCTTTGCTGCCGCCATTGCCTATCGAAGAGGGCTTAGCGCGCTTGTGGGTGGGATGTGCGAAACGGACTACTCAGGCTATCCAGATTGCCGAGACAACACCCTGAAATCGTTGCAGGTCTCTCTCGGCCTTGGCATGGACATGCCATTAGTTATTGAGACTCCTCTGATGTGGCTGGATAAAAAAGAAACCTGGGAGTTAGCCAAAAGCCTTGGCGGATCTAGTTTTGTAGAACTAGTTCAAGAAGAGACCCATACCTGCTACCTCGGAGACCGCCAACACAGACACGACTGGGGATATGGCTGCAACGAATGCCCTGCTTGCGAGTTGCGCCGCACCGGCTTCGAAGCATTCAAGCGAGACAATTACGCATGACCTACAGCGTCAAAGAGATCTTCTACACCCTGCAAGGCGAAGGGCTTCGGGCTGGCAGACCAGCGGTGTTCTGTCGATTTGCAGGTTGTAATCTTTGGAGTGGTCGGGAAATTGACCGCTCTAGGGCCGTTTGTCAGTTCTGTGACACCGATTTCGTGGGCACCAACGGAACCTTGGGGGGCAAGTACTTGAACGCAGAGTCCTTGGCCGAGCGAATTTCCTCACTATGGCCTGCTGCCCAGGAGCATCGCTATGTCGTGCTCACAGGAGGCGAACCGTTAATGCAGGTCGATGAAACCCTGATTGCAGCACTGCATGATCAGGGATTCGAAATCGCTGTCGAGACCAATGGGACCATTCTGGCACCGGCGGGGATCGATTGGATTTGTGTTAGCCCTAAAGCTGGGGCCGACTGGGTGCAGCGTAGTGGCCACGAATTAAAACTCGTTTATCCGCAGCCTGGCCTACTCCCAGATACCATCTCTGATAGCGACTTTCAGTACTACCTACTGCAACCTATGGATGGGCCAATGCAGAAACAAAATACCCGCTCTGCCATTGCTTATTGTCAGGCCAATACTAAATGGCGACTTTCCGTACAAACACACAAGATATTGGAGATCCGCTGATGTCCTCGCTAGCAACTGCACCCAGAGAATGTATGCCAGGGGTTGCTGTTAAGCCCTCCACTGATTGCATGACCGTGTACGAACTATCGCAGCGCTTTTTCTTCGAGGCAGCCCACACCTTGAATCGCAGCATCGAGACCGAGGACAGCCTACGTATCCACGGACATACCTACGAAGCAGAGGTTACCGTCGCTGGTCAACCGGATCCCACCTCCGGGATGCTTATAGATCTTGGCTATCTGCGCGGTGAAATTGCCAGAGTAAAAGAAATGCTAGATCACCGATTCCTTGATGAAGTTCAAGGTCTAGGATCTGCCACTATCGAGAATCTCTGTGCTTTTATTCGTGCACAACTGGAAGACTCGGTACCAGGCCTATGCGCCGTTATGATCGAGCGCCGAGCCAGCGGCGATCGCTGCGTTTTGCGCTGGACAAGGAATCTACTCTGACGGATCACGCACTCGACAATTCTCGTAGCGCTGGGATCTTTACGATCCTAAACTTCAGAAGCTTCGCTCGATTTCGCTCAAGATACACCCCAAAATGCTAGCACTCCCCTTTCCAGTTGGGAGAAGGGTTTCCATGTCGCCGCGGGCTTCCTTCGCAGCGTAGTAAGCTTGATGCTTACTGCTCTTCCAGGCAAACACGAAGATGTCGGCTGTCGCCGCCAGATTCTTAAGCTTTTCTGTTGCCACAAGGTCAGCGTTCACCTCCACCCGAGCCAGAGGTAAGATCTTTCGCAGAAATTGACGTGCGCGCTGCCCAGCCGGCTCAGTTAGGGTATAGATGCCGATCAGACCGGAGAAATCTGCATACGGAACTGTATCCGCGTGATCATCTTCCTTAAAGGGGAAGGCCTCCAACAAATTGGCACAACCGTAATCCTTTGCCAGCAGAGACAGAATCGCATATTGCTCCGGCTTGAGGCGGTGAGCGTGGGTGCGCGCCATATCTACAACTGCCATAAAAAAACGCAGTCGCGATTCGCTGTCAGGAGAGCCATGCAAGACCAGTGTTTCAGCCGCATTAAGTGCCCAGTCGATGTTACTGGGTGCAGTGTTAGCTGTAACTATCTCAGCATAGCTATCGAGCGCTTCGAGGTAATCGTCCTTCGACGGACCAAGGCTGATCAACGCCTGCATGAGAATAGAGGCCAGTTCAAGTTCGTTGGCCGAAACCACCCCATTCCATGCAACGATGCGGATCAGCATTGAGTAAAGAGGAATGAACCCCCGCACTGGATGAGTCTGGCGATCTACAAAGAACTCAACTAACGCCGCGAAGGCATCGCGAAACACATGCTCCGCCTCGCCAGTAGCATTGCCGATCCTCTCGGCCAATTGGCGGCAGCTTTCTGGGTCTGAAGCGTAGACCTCTGGGTTCCATCGCAGGAGCGCTTCCTCAAGGATATGCAGTGGTGGCCGATCGTAGCGACCGGTTTCGACATAGCGAATCCAAGTCAGCCAATTCGTATCAGGCCGCTCTTGCGATCCGTTTTGCATCTCAGCGGTGTCCACTGACTCCGACTGCAATTGCTGCAGCCTGGCCAAGTCACGCTTTGTCCAGGTTGCCCGCACATCCTCTGATGCAGTGTTTATCGCCGTAAGCACCCGTCGAGTGATTTCAGCATCATCCAACTCCACCGCGCAACGTAGCAAGACGCTATATGCCCATGCTGCGGGCAAGGCATCAAACGACAACTGCGAGGCCAACTCATAGTCGTCGTCAACCAAGGCCTGACCTGCCAATACACATGCATCAGTCCCGGACGACTTAACAGACGCAAATCGATTGGACCAACGCGCGATTAGTTCGCGCCCTGCAGAGACCGGATAAGCGGCAGCAATGGCCTCGCAGCGACCTACATTTGGCTCATCCTGTGTTAATTCATAAAGCAGAAAGGCCTTCAGCACATTGGGCTGACGTATTCCTTTCCGCTCCCGAAACAGAGTGCCAAAGTGCCGAGAAATTTCGTCCCGAAATACTGCCAGGATGGCGTCGACATTCGGATCATTCTCGATGGCGGTGATATAGGTTAAATAAAGCGCCTCGACCAAGTCAGTGATGGTCTGGGCCGGTAACGACAGACCAAGAACGGACTTGATCAGCGAGTAGTTGTGTGCCAATTGATGCTGGCGGCCGAGTCCGGCCAGCATGCGAATTTCCAAATACTTGTGCTGTTCCGCGTCAATACGACCGCTAGCGATCAATTCGTCGCATAAGTATCGAGCATCCGCCTCGTTGCCGACCAAGAGCGCCCGATCAAACTCCGCACGAATCTTGCCGAACGGACGCTGGGTACGGTCTGGGATTTCTGGGCGACGACGCAGCAAACTGAGATACAACTGCAAGGCTTGCGTAATTTCGCCACGCGCCGCCGTATTCACCGGCCCTATGCGGAAAACGAAACGGCCAAAACGGTCCTGCAGCGCGCATTCGATTTCGTCAGTACTAGCGGCCTGAATCGGTTGTCCACGGAAGTCGCTATAACTGGGGCCAACAACAGCTGTCAGTTCCTGCGCCAATGCGACTGCCGTGGCCTCACTCTCAGCCATTGCATACCACTGAGACGGACCATCAGCATCGAACACAGGTAAAACAACAGGTGATTTGGAGTCTTGGTTAACAAAAGCGGCAATCCATGGGCCAACCTGCTCCAGCCATGCCGCCGGTGCTTTGCTGCCGGCGATGGTTTCCCAGTGCAGCGCATTGCGACCTGAGAAGAAACGCTCTAGCCAGAATTGTTCCTTAGGTGGAATCGGGTAAATCATGCGCTCCCCCTATAGCGGACAAACTCAAGTCGGGTGCGACCAAGGTCGTGCTGGTCGAGCGAGTATTCGACCCATTCGTCGTTGATCACCATGCCGCTATAGGTCAGGTTCATTGAGCCCATCAAAAGGCAGCGCGTGAGCAAAATGCCCTTGGTATGCAATTGGTCGTGAATATGTACGTCTATCTGATCTTCCAGACAGCATTCACGAACCAGGTCGGCAATCCGGGTACGGAAGGCATCGTTGCTAGCTTCGTTGCGGGTCACGACGTTGACCCTCGTTCCGTGGTTCATCAACGTCACGAGCACGTCGGCGAGGCGGATCTCGCGCCTTCCCCACTCGGGATTGAGGGCATCGAAACTACCGGAACGATTGTCGATCAAGACAACATTGCTGATCCAGGGAGAAACGATCCAAATCTCGTCGCCAGGTTGCAACACCTCCGCCACGAACATGGTCTGCAGCAACTCCTGGATAGTCGTGACTCCAGTAGTTTGCGTCTTGAAAATTCGCCTGTAGAGAATGTTCATTGCACCGCCTCAACGAGTTCGATATCAGCCTCTATCATGGATTGGGTTTGACGGATTCCTTGGAGGCGGGCGTATGCACGCAAATAGCCTGACTCGATTGGATTGGTTACCAGTGTATTGAGCGCCGCAGCCAGACGAGCACGTTCGTCTTCAGGACAGGTCAGCGTAACCTGACGACCGTTGGTGAGTTGCTCGGCAGTCTGTCCCAACCAATCAGCGTCCAGAACTGATATGCAGGCGCGATCGTCGCCGATCGTCTCAGCAACTAACAGGCGCTCGATTAAGGGCAATTCAGTGAACGGATTCCTTATTTGTAGTGCGGACTGACGTATCGCCCGACCGCGGGGCCACAGTAGGCCGGAAATAGCGCCAATGCGCCAGGCCACGCGATCGCCACCGGCCGAGGAGCCGATATCGGACACGACACGGTCAATTCCGTCCGATTGACTCAAGTAATAGCTAAATACGCGCAAATCAATCTCGATGCCTATACGCATCTCCTCGCCTTGCCACTGACTTAGTGCTCGGGAAAGGTAAAGATCAGTCGCAGCGCCGGATCCAGGCCGCAATACTCGGTTACCAAGCGCAACTAAAAAACCGTGGAAGGGTGAGAAGCCTTCCTGCATCAGCGTTCGACGTAAGTTTCGGAAGGACCGCGCCATTTCCTCTTGGCTGTCAGCAGCACGGAATTCGCGCACCAGTTCAGCGCTTCCCGAGCCGCCGCTACCGTCGTCCTCAGCTAGCACGGTAACCATTTGCTTGAGTTGATGGTCGATTAACTCAAACTCCCCCATGCCCAAATTGGCACGCACGGTCGCGAAGAAACGGCGCGGATCCTCCGCGTAACGCCGCATAAACTCCTCGATCAGTCCGTTTCCGCCTGGACTTCGCTCAGTAAACCAAGCCTCCATTACTTGAGAATCGAACCCGGCGGCTTGATCTGGAAAGACTGGGCCGCGGTCTAAGTCCACTGTCAAATCCTCCGGATCGATACTCGGGCATAGGTCCGTAATAGAACGTAGAAGCGCAGCAGCAAGGGTGGAATGGTAGACCCCGCGTAGCCACGGCTCCCAATTGGAATCGATCGGTTCCCAAAGCATGGCACCAAACTCATGCAATTCCGCAGTCACAATGGGATCCCGCAGATACGCGTCCAACTCCTGCCGTAGCTTGTCCGGGCTACCTGTCGTCATGTCGTCGCCATGTACTTCGACCACTTGCGACTGGAATAGAAGGCTCAGCACGTCCGGTAGCGAAATCGACGCCTGACCGTATCGAATGGAGGCATCGGCCTCAGCCAAGTCGATCTGCCTTACTATCGCTTCAAAGGTAAGGGCAGACAGATAGATATGAGCTAACCACTCACGCATGAATGGGCTACGTATCATGGCTAATCGCTCACCTCGCCACGCAAGGTTGATGAAGCGGGCACTGCGTAAAGCACGCCACTTCGCTCCATCTTCAGAATGCTGCCGCAAATGCAAGTTCGTGGGTACTAGGACCTGGAACACCATTCCGTCGGCGGAAAATTGCGCCCCCAAGCCCACCGCCTGGCCTTCACGTTGGAACAACGTATCGGCCCGAACCTTCTCCGAACCGACAGTAATTTCTGCTGAAGCGCCGAGTGCGAAGCGTCGTATCTCTACTGGTGCATGGCGTGAATGCGTGAAAAAGCCGATACGGGTGACGATCTCTGCCCACAGGCTGCCAAGGGGCGGCGTCAACCAACTGGGCTCGATGGTGGCGATAATCTGACTATGCCACTCCAACGAGGCATTCGACGAGTCTTTCACTTCCGTAGGAGGTGATTGCGGTGTCAAACGCACCGGGCGGTATACAGGCAGCGCAACCGTTTTATCACCGCGGCGTACCAGATACTCCCCTAACGGTTCGTGACTGCCTATGGCGTCGATATCAAGGCCGAAGATATCGCTGCTAATGCCCGGTTCACTTTGGAAGTTCGGCGACGGTGCGATCCAATGCCGCTCAGTACGATAGCGCACACCGAAGCGCCTACTTACGCGGCCAGGTGCGAACTCGCGCATTGCAGCGAACACTGACATCACTGAAGTATTAAAAGGGCTTGTCGAGTGCGGATCTGTCAGATCGATGACAACCTCTGCTAAGTTGAGGTCAGCGAAAAGAGAACCTGGAATAAAGTCCGGTAATGGCGTGTTATATGCTTGGTAGTCCTGTTGTGGGTTACCGTTTGCACTCCAACTAGTCGCTAGGCGACGGAGCGCAGTCGGTAACACGGTTGTTAGAAGCGGTCGCGGGTACTCCCACAAGATTGCCGATAATTCTTCATCTGAAAGGCGAAGCGCTCGGCGTAGATAGTCTGAGAGACGTCTTGTGCCCGTTTCGGTTTCAAGAATATTTCTTAATTCCCGTACCAAGCGCTGGCGCCGATGCGCATTGAATTTTTGGCCACCGCTCAGGTCGCTCCAAACGCTACCTGCAGAAGCATCCTGCATTCGCAGTGCTAAGTAATCGATCGTGGCATACACCGCTTGCATCCGGGTAATGTATCGATTTGCCAAGGGGAGTGTACGGACCGGCAATTCCGGGTCGAACAGCAAATCGTAACTTTGGTAAGCAACACGATCGCGGCCATAGTCAGACAGCACGATCGCTGTCCAGGGACGCATATTACGTGTGCGGCCGCCACGCCCCTTTCGCTGCAGGAATCCAGCCATACCGCGCGGTGCCTTATGCTGAATCACCGCGCCGACGACTGGATCGTCGAATCCCACTTCCAGCACAGCGGTGGCAACAATAACGTCTGCGTCGGCATCAACACCACGATCCTGGGAACTAACCCGCTTTACCGCCAAGCGATGCTTGAGACCCTGATGCAAGTCTTGGCAGAAGCGCCAATCTTGCCCGTTGGCATAACGCAAGAGTGATGGTCCTGCCTCACGCAGCACTGCCAGTCCACCATCAGGCGCATGACGCATGTCCGGGTCACCATAGCTATTGCGCCCCTCTGCACTGAGTAAGTCGAAATACAGACGATTGATCACATCTAGGTTGTCAGTGAAGACGAAGGTGCGTTGGCCGAAAGCACCGTGGCTGACCGACTTTTCCAGCCGCGCAGATTTGGGATCGAGGCAGCGCTGTAACACCATGGCAGCCTGGATGGTAGTGGAAAGCAGTGCCGTGCGAGACACCGGGTCACCTCGCAGGGCAATCATGTATTCGGCGCCTTCGAATTCGATCTCATCAGCACGCGGCGACACTTCGTTTACAAGGTTAGGGCGACAACCGGTCAGCGCGGAGAAAAACTGCGAGGCTTCGCGCAGGGTCGCCGACAAACCCACAAAGCGCAGCGGTTGCTCAAGCAGACGTTGCCAGCGCCGCATGAGGTAAGCCACTTGAGCGCCATGCTTGCCCTCGTAAGTGTGTACCTCGTCCATCAATACTAGTTCTGGGGCATGCAGTGCCTTGGGGCCAACGCCAAAAAGATGCATCATGGAACTGTCCGAGAGGCGCTGGTTTAGCATCTCGGTAGTGGTGAACAGGATGTCCGGTACGGAACTTTTAAGCGCTTCCCTAGTGAGCGGGAACACGGTGCCATCTAACACCGATTCACAGCAGGCACACACTAATCGTTCGCGGCCCTCGCTGTGATCCTTGTGCAACCACCGCAACTCACCGCCACAGTCGAGGCACGGAAGAGTCGGGCAAACTCGATCATTACCTATTTTTGGCCAATCGCAGAACTTTGCGGAATGCGGGGTATCACCATAGAGGGCCCCAACGCAGAACGACACCTTGTCCTCTTGTGGTACACCGGCTTGTAGGCAACGTATCCGCTGAAAGACTTCACGCAGTTGATCTTTGAGCAACTCTGTTCGAGGATATATAGCGATCGCCTTGACCCAGCGCTTGGACTTGTCCTCCATCAACAGATGGCGATAGATCGACGCTAACGCCGGCACATAGAAGGCAAGAGTCTTACCACTGCCAGTACCTGCACAAACGATGGTTGCCAACTCCACCCCTGTTTCGATAGCACGCAATATGCGCTCCGCTGCACGGACTTGAAAGCCGGACAGACTGAGCATACGGCCAGATGGCATTAGCAGAGAACGCACAGCTGCCAACAGCGCTGGACTTGAGGCCACCTCGCCGATCATGAGCAAAGCCTCTTCGACGGGGATGTCGCGCGCCGGATAGCGACGGCGACGACGCAGAAAACGAAAGTCGGCGACTAAGCTAGGTGCGTGCTGCCATCCGGTGGATCCTGCGTGTTTCGGAAACAACTGCCGCAAGCGCTGAAGTAAGCGCACGGTTTCCGCCATGCGTGATCGGTAACCTATGGCGCCACCATTTCTAGGCACCTGAGTTATCCATTTGCGCTGCAGTAGTTCCGCAAGGACGCTCTCTACGGAGAAAAAATCCTCGAGGCCAGCACTTATGGCAATGTCAATCAGGGGATTGAGTAGATCGCTGATTTCTTCATGGCTGAAGTTACCATCGACGATGCCCCAGGCCAGCAGCCTTACTTCACGCTCTTCGATGCTATCCAACACCGAAGCAAGAAAACGTTCACGTGCTTCCAAAATAACCCCGTTCGCTTAGCGTGCCCGGACTACGTAGTTGGTGAGCATATTATTCGTGCGCAGCCACTCAATAACTTCCTGAGTCAGAAAGTCGAGATCCGCTCCACTCCCCGATGATGTTGCGTTAAAGAAATCCCTTACACATTTTGGAACGTCGTCATTCTCAAGAAACCGAATAGTGGCCAACTCATCAGAGTGCGCGTGAACCTCCCTCAGAACTTCAATAGTACTAGGGATGTTGCTACGGTATTGATTAAAACGCTGATACAAGTTTGCATAGCGCTCTAGAAGTTTCCGGTTTTCCGGCAGAGACTGCACGATAGTCTGCTTACGTTGTTCAGGAGGGACTCCAGCAAACAACTTGCTACTGAAGTAGACCTTCCAATCCTGTTTCTGTAAGGCCTCTGCCGAGGCGGTGAACTCGGTGAGCGTCGATACCAGTTTGCTCCAGCGTTGTTTTTCTACCAAAGTGGCAGCCTTCGGCGACTCGGCAAAGCGAGCACTGATCTGGTTGATCACTTGCTTTGCCTTGTCAACACCAGGAACCGGAGTAAGCAGCACGCTCATTTCCCGGAGCATGGCATTACGACGCGCTAAGGCTAAGATTCGATCTGCCAGCGCCTGTAGTTCACTTCGCTTGGCCCTCAAAGCCTCAGCTTCCTCAATGCCGCTGCTGGCAGCCTCAGCACGCATC
This sequence comes from Stutzerimonas stutzeri, assembly GCF_019090095.1. NCBI lineage: Bacteria > Pseudomonadati > Pseudomonadota > Gammaproteobacteria > Pseudomonadales > Pseudomonadaceae > Stutzerimonas > Stutzerimonas stutzeri. The sequence continues at coordinate 930,681 of NZ_JAGQFP010000001.1, forward strand.
AAACGCTCGCGAACACTCCGTGCATCCTTTAAGAGCATGCAGTTTCTCCCTCCACTACCAGTGAATCTATTTCATTCGCTAGGCTTTCAAATAAGCTTAGAATCTCACTGGTCTGCTCCTGCGGGTCCACACCCTGAAACTGCACTTCCAACCCTCTGGCGCGCTTATCTGAGGCCCGCACCACTTTTCGCGCCGCTTCAGCAAACCGCGACGCCACGATGAGTGGATGAATATCAAATCGCCCCATGCGACTGACTAACTGGTCATCGCTCTGCCCTTCGTCCCCTTCTACCGAATTAGCAAGCATAGAAAGTGCTTCTCGCAAAGCTCCGCTGCGGAACTCCTCGCACAAACTTTTGAAAGCCGGATGGCTAATACCAATCTCGTCCGAATTCCATACACCAGACGCCCTCAACTGCTCTGCGAGTGCCCTGAGTTCTTCTGCAACCTCTTGTTTATCGAAGTTTTCACCTAACTCTGCGACTAATCTGGTTCGGATATTACTTGCACCCTGCAATACTTTGCGTGCCTGGGCCTTTACACGCGCTTCGCTCATGATCGCCAATGCTTGCTTCAGTTCGACAGTGATCAAGTCGAGCGAATTCGGATTGATCATTTCGCCATCTGACAATAAGCTCTCGGATACCCTCACCATATCCATGGCATAGGGAATCTTACCAGTAGTGCCCTGGAAACTGCCGCAGTAGGATGCAACAAGTTGGATCAAGTCAGGGCGTATACGTAATGCCTGCTCCTGCAAGGCACGCCACTCACTAAATTCAGCAGATGCCGATTCGGGCGGGCGCTCGGAAATATTTTGAGATCCGAATAGAAATGCAGCAAGGCTGGCCGGTGTACGGTAACGTTCTATAAGGCCGAGAATTCGGCTATTTGTGGATAGCAATCGTACTGCCAAGCCGAGTTTCTGCCGCATGCTAGCGCGTACGAGCGCTAACGCCTGTGGCATCAATCGATCCGTAAGATTGCCGATCCAGACCAAATCATCATCGCTACCTACATAATTTACTTTGCCGCCATTTAGGTGAATTAAACGGACCACAGCTGCCAGTTCAGAGCGCAATTGCCCGGACGGGTCGGAATGATCATCTGCCACCTTGATTGGGTCAGAATCAAGGTTGCCCTCCCCACCAGCATTCGGAATTGATATCTGTTTGGGCTTGATTGGCGACTTGATAGTGCGCTCAGCCGACCAGTCAATTCGCTCAGTGATAGCTGACGCGATCGATTGTCGAATTTGATTAGCCACCGTCTGGTTAAGGCGCTCCCCATTCTGCACCCACCTCTCTAGGGCCTCGATCAAGGAGGCGTCATCGGGTCTGGGCGGTGAGTCAGTAGGTAACTGACTGGGCTTCTCTGTCGGAATCTGTTGAGGAATGGGTTTAGGGGTAAATTGGATGTTCGGCCGATCCAACTTAAAGGCATCAAATACCTCCTTCGGAATATGGCCAATATCCGCTGGTGTACGCGGAGCATTGCCCCAGATCGCCACAACGCGCCGGTACCGCTCTCGAATTTCTTCCGAGACTGGAAGCGAAGACAACCATTGTGAGACTTCCGCATTCGTCCCCGGCACCTCAATATCTGGCGACGGAAATTGGCCACGCTCAAAAGCGGGGCGACCAGGCAAAAGTACGCTACGTAGAACATTATCAATAATGAAGCGCGGCGTAAAAACCAGGTTATTATTTCTAGTTAGCGCGGACCGAGTTAATTGCTCGATAGCTTGCTCAGTATATGGAAACAGCGGAATCTCATCTTTCTTCCCGAAAGCAGCCAATACTGAGACATCGTTGGCATCATCAGTGGCGACATACGGATCGATCCATGCACCATGCCTGTCACTTACACCACCGTTCATTTCAAAGTGACGCACCAAATTTCGGTAGCCCCAGCGCGCAGCGTTTAAGTATGAGGCGACCAGTGCTTTGGATCGCCGGAAGACCTCTTCCGGACTGGATAAAAGACTTTCCACAATCCACTCACGTTTTGCACGTGTAGCGATCGTGTCTTGGCCGGCTAAGTAACCGTCAGTGACGGCTATAACTGAGCGCATCGTCGCGAGCTCCTTGACACCGCCCCGCACGCCCTCCTGGATTAGTACATTGAGCAGCGTGTCTTGAATGCCGGTCAGCGCCTTAAAGTCCTCCACAAAAATCACCAACTCACGCTCTTGTTGGAGCAGCAGACGGCGAATCTCAAGGATGACCTCTTGCAATGTCATACCACCTAGAGATTGGTGCAGGCTAAATAACTGGCTAATAGCTTGGTCGACAACCTTGCTCTCATTGAGTAGTCGTGCAGCATTGCGCCTACCCTCGCCTTCGCGCAACTGAAGGGTACGTACATAGTACGATTGAGTCTTTGACGCAGCCTTAGTGATATCGATTGAGTCCGGCAGAAGGAAGTCGTCAGCCTGAAAATCCTCAACTTGCCCTTCCTGATCGGCCTGACTTTGTCCAGCGATGGCGCGCTTGACGATTTTTGGGAATACATTGCTGCGAAAATGGTCGACTAACTCGGGATCCCCCATAAACTTAGGCAACTCACTTGCGTGTCCGACACGCTCCTTCAGCAGCATATTACTAGGATTAGCTTTAAGCTGAGTAAAAAGCTCTTTCGCCAATTCGCCCAGCGCAATATCTAGCTGCCCTTGAAATCTAACAACTGCAGCTTCAATATTAATTTCTTCTGTAAACGCCTTAGCAAACTCATCCTTAACTGATGCGTACGTTTCATCCGGCAATTCTGCCAGGATCAACTCAATCACTCTTCGCAGACTGGCGCTCTTTGGGATGCGAATGGTGACGTAGCGACCATATTCATTCGCGTTCTGTAGACGAGCAGCCAACATACGCACCATATGAGACTTACCAACTCCAGATGCACCAGTGATGGGTACCACATGAGATCCGGATGGCACGTCTTTTGTCATCAGGTACTTGAAGAGTTCATCCTCACTCGCCTCAAAAATCTTTCCTGAAGAAATTAGCCGATAACTTAGAGGCGAAGGTTGGTGTACCGCCAGCAGGACAGCATCATGCGCACCTTCCGCTTCGTGGTTGATGCAGAGATTAATCTCTTCATGGGTAGGCCAATAATCCAACAGACTCATGATATGTCCCTCAGTAGACGAACATGGGTAAAGCTTTCCCAGGCACGTCCACCTCGACCAACAAGTGTGAGTTTTGAACCAGCATCGGCCAATGTCACTAGGCTGATCACTCCCTGTAACTGTAAACGCCGCAAGGCAAATGACAGCGCAGTTGACAAGTGACCGGTTGCGGGTGCAACCCATGTTTCAGGCTTCAGCACCTTTTCTACCTCGAGACGATAATCACCAAAATCCAACACCGGTAGCCGTTCAGCCAGGCGCGAAACGAACTCAACTGCGAGCACCGTCTCGTCCTTTTGAATCACCTCTTTCAACTCTGCGCGCACTGCAACTGTTGGATCGCAGAAAAAACTGGAGTCGTCTCCAGTGGCAAAGCCAAGGAATCTCGCCCAAGACCGGAACCCTGTCCAACGCGTGTCGTTCAGAAAAATGAATCGCCCTACTTGCACCTGGGACTTGATCAGACTCTCGATTTCACCATGCGTACTTGGTAGCGCATAGATATCCTGAGCCAAGCACCAAGCCAAACCTCGGCAAAAATCGGCAGTGCGTCCAACTGCCTCTTCCGAGATACTGCCATCTGAGGGCCAGAGCGGTAGTGCATGCATATGCTGCAACGCAAGCCTGCGGCAAATCGTAGGCAGGCGTTCGGTAAACACATCAACAGACTCTCCGCGCGCCAGGTCGACGCCCATGCGAACTTGGTCATCGCTCTCGATGAATAGCCCCAGTGCAACCCAGCGAGCCAACGTAGCACGGGCCCGAGAGGCCAATCCCTTGACCTTCCCCTTATCAGAATCTTTTTCGGTTTCCATTTCGGAACTGGCATGCGGGACACAAATGCTGATCAACTCGTCGCGAGAAATAACTTTTTCTCGGGCGACTAGTCCGGCCAAAGTCAGCACTATCGGGTGTAGGCCATCATTTTCGCGATTGAGAATGCTCATTGACTTATCACTTGAGTGAGGTTGCCCAAATGCAAAGCATTCGGGCTTACATCGGCGAGACGACGTGTAGGGTTAACAGGATCCAACATACCAAATGGCAAGAGCACGATATGGAAAGGTCTTTGTAGCATCTGGATATCCCGGAGAGTTTCCGGGCGTGAGTCAGGCTCCAGCACTGTTAATCGTGCCAGAGGGGAGTAGGGTTCCAGATCGCACTCCTGAAGGGATCGCTGTAGCAACACCCGATCTCGCGTACGCTGGTATAGCCGCCCCCACTCAGGCTGACTCACTAAAGCAGTCAAGGGATGAGTTGCTAACTCGCGTACGCCGCACGACTGCACCAACCATCCTGCAAATTGCAGGATTGACTGTTGGATCTGTTGCCTAGACTGGCTTTCGTCATAGAAGACATAAGCAAAGGTGGGGTCCACCCAAGGAAATTTATCCAGCCAGGAGCTCATTGTTGATGGCAAAACGCGATTCACCGGCACTACCATGGGCTCGCTATAGTGCCTGCTGTTCTCAGTGCCGAAGCGATCTCTCGGACAGCCCCCGCAAACCTGCGAAACCTGGACCGGCCAGCGCGGCGACCGAATACGATACAACTGCGCAAGAGTGGCGCCCACCTCTTGGCCGATCTGCTGATCCAACCCACTGGACTGCGGCAGCAGTTGCCGCATCATTTGCAAGTTCCGCTCAGCCGCCACTAGCGTATTGTTGCGCGAGGCAGTGACCAAGCTTTCCCAAACCTCAGGAATCTGATGGCCGTCGTTGAGGATGCGCACGCGCACATTCGCCATGGCCGCTAGCATCGACGAAGCATCCTCGCCCGGGTCGGCGCCCTGCTCGTCACACTTGACCTCAAGGTCGAGGGCTATGAGGCCAGCACGCGCCATTAGGATGAGGGTGCGCATGTTCCAGTTAACGTTGTATTCGCTCCCCCCCGGCAACCCTTCGCGCACGGCGTCGATATTGATTTCCCACAACGCCTCATCACCGGTTGGTTGGCGCGACTGGTACATCGCCTTCCAACGACTGAAGCCGAGTTCATCGGAAATAATCCTGGGTCTTGCGAGTCGTTCGGGAAGAATCCAGTCGCTATCGTCGAATAAAAGCAAGCTAACCGAGGACTTGCCATCACGACCACCGCGACCCACCTCTTGATAATAACGGTCCAGGGTCTCCGGAATCGTCGCATGGATTACCGTGCGCACATCACTTTTATCGAGGCCGACACCAAAAGCAGAGGTCGCGACGATACCGTCGAGGCGATTTGCAGACCACTCCTCAATGATGCGCTTCCGCTCGCGGTCAGGCGTTCCGCCGTCGAATGTAGCAATGCGGTGCAGGCCACCACTGCAACGAAGCGTGGTGTTCCACTGCGCGACTTCCTCACGTTTCGTAACGTAAAGAATAAATGGCCGCGGCGCATAGCGCAGCGATTCCAGTACGCGGTTTTGTTTTTCCTGCGGCGAAGAAGCCTTATAGAACCAATACTGCGGCTCTGGGCGAAGATGCACCGCCGATACCATTTGCACCCGCTCAGATGGGCCGAATAGGCTCGCCAAAGTGTCCACTGTTTCCTCCGTGAAAGTGGCACTCATTAGCAAGGTACGAAAACCACGCGGCGACAACCGAAGCAGGCTGTGGCGCAGCCCTGCCAAGGCCTGAAAGGACGGGCGGAACTCGTCGCCCCACTGGGTGACGAGGTGGGCTTCATCAATCACGAAATAGCGCAGCATGCCTGCTGTAGCAGCATCCGAAACGGCACGTAGCAAGGAGGTAGTGAGCGCCTCTGGTGAGGTGAAAAGAATGCGCTGCGTACCATTACGCAAGCGCTGCCTAATCGCGGCACGCTGTTCTTGCGATAAGCCACCGTGCCAGGCCAATGGCCAATCTGGTCGGGAAAGACCATTACTCTGGAATAGTTTTCCCATAGCACGAGCTTGATCGAGGGCAAGGGCGACTGTGGGCACGACGAAAATCGTCAGATGACCATCCTCTTTATTAACTAAGGCTGGTGCTTGCCCAACCAGACTTTTTCCAGAGCCCGTAGGCAAGTTGACTATCAGGGTATCGCCTTCGGGTATCAAGAAGGCCGCGCGGACCGCCTCTCGTTGTCCAGGGGAAGAATAGTTGGTGAAGCCCGTGGAATCACGAATGAAAGGGTCGGCCTCGCATTTCATATCCTGGCGCACTCTCACATCGGAAAATGCATCCGCGAAGACACCACGCTCCCCACTACCAAGCCACTCTGGATGCCACTCGCGAGCTGCCAGCAGATAGGCAGAGGACCCGGCCTCTGTCGCATCCATCCCATGGTTGGCCCAACTCGCTCGATCGGGCCACCCCTTACCGGCAGGCACACGCAGCCTCATACCTTTGCCCACGCCGTTGCTGGTTCGGAGCAAAAGTTGCCGTAACAAAGGCTGCAAGTCAGCATGCCATGCTGTATTACCGCGCTGGGCTTGCGCCGTATCCAGTACTTGGCAGATCCGGTCCAGCAGACTGTCATCTACCTTCTCCGGCCAAACATCAACAATCGGCCAGGCCGCGAGGACAGCCTGCAACTCATCGAAACCGAAACTCATGCGTCTTCCTGAACGTGGCGCTGGATGATTGATACAGGTTCGCTGGTCAGGAAAACCACGCCTGCAACGTCGACCTTCACCGAAGGTGACGTTATGCCGCGGTGAACCGCTTCGTTAAGCGCCTGCTCGAGTTTGAGTTGGCGAGCCTCAGCTTCCGCCTCCCTCCCCTGCAAAGACTGGATACGAGCCTGCAACTGGGCGTAACGAACTTCATCTTCGGCCAGTGCCCGATCCAGCGCGCTCCGCTGCCGCTCCTTCAATTCTGGCTTAGCCCTCATGATGGCCAGCGCACGGTCACGCATCCGTTCGCAGCGCTCCTTCCAATTAGTGAAAGTATCCGGCGCCATCCTACGAAAAGCACGGAAGTAAGGTGTCTCAAGATTCTTGTCGATATAGCCATTTCCGCCCCGCTTTGCGTACTCAGGCATCAAAAAGCGCTCAATAAAATCCTCCGACAGTTCATCTCCGTCCTCGTCCACCCAGACTTGCATCACCGTTGGACCAAACAAGGAATCTCCGCGTCTTGCCAGAACTGCTCTTGCTGCTTCGCTCGACTGTTTTTGGTTGGCAGTCAGAACTGCAACTGCTGCGTCCAGGCAAGATTCGATCACAAAGTCAAAACGGAAGCAGAGTCGAATTTCTGAAGACGGGAAATGGTCGAACACTTGCCGCCACATTGCATAACTGCGACCTCGGTCGTCCGCTTCAGAAAACGATTTGATGGCCTCAATGAACTCTGTACCGTAACGTAGCGGGCGAACCTTGCGCCTAACGGCAGTGGGACGGTGTACAACGTATGGATATGATTGCGGCCGAGTCGAACGACTGCCAGGTGCATCAAAGTCAATGGCACCTAAAAAGTCTCCGATGAACCCTGACGAAGAGATGAGGGTTGGCGGTTTTTTGTCACCATCCGGCGAGAAGTAATGAAATCGGAATGGTTCGTCTACAAGTTGGGTACCGGGACGAATCTGTTCGACTACCTTGCGGAACAGAAGGGTGTGCTCAATCCAATACATCATTGTGTCCCGTATGGTCCTCCAGTCCGAGTCGACTTCGAACAGTTCGTCCAACTCCGCTTCAGGCACAGGTGACAACTGATCCAGTGCGTCTTGCTGGTCAATCAGTTTGAGTTCGCGGGCAACTAGGCCAGTGGGGCCAGCCAATCGTTCACGAAGCGCGCCAAGTGCCTCTGCGCCGCCATGAATCATTGCCTCCTTCAAATCACCTAACTCTGCCTCAACCAAATACTGCAGGCTAGAAATAGACTGGTTGAAGATGCCCCATCCCTGATCGAGAATGCCAAACCATGCTGTTTGCATAGGAGCACATTCATTGAGCAGAACGTAGGACTGAATCGAACTGCCAGCGCCATAGCGGTCAACACGACCCATACGCTGCTCGATTCGATTGGGCTGTAGTGGGAGGTCAAAATGCACCAAGACCTTGTTCCCGCCCTGCAGGTTGATGCCCTCTTCAGCATTGTGGTCGCAGACGATGACTCGAATCGAGGAATCAGTTAGAAAATCTCGCCAACTAGCCTCAGTAGATTCATCAATATTAATATTGTGTCGGACCGTGTAGATTCCGTTGCTTTTTAGGTAAGCAAAGACCTTATCTGTTACGGTTTCATTGCTGCAGAAAACCACCACCTTAGTCGACTCCGGCAGCAATCGTATCCCCCTATACAATTGATCGAGTCGTGTCGCCATCCACTCATCGTTGTCAATCGCACAAATGACCGCCTCGAGAAACTCCTCCTCTCCAATAAAAGACGAGATCGAATCGCTCCCGATACCACGTTGGCGTTCCAAACAAAGCTGACGAAGGCCAATTAGATCCTCAAAAAGAGCGCAAACCGCGCTCCAGTAGAATGCTCCCAACTCCTGTGCGGCAACGTTACCTTCTTGATAGATCGACAATGAGGCACTAACACGCCAGTCCTCTAGAACTGATTCGAGCCGCGCCATGGCAGAATCTCCAACCTTCCAGACTTGTACTCCTTTGCGTTCGGGAGTTAGCCCTCCAACTTGGCTACGTCGATTGCGCAGAATGCGACGATTAAGACGATAAGTCTCGGAGATATGAGCTCTCAGTTGCCGTACAGATGCGCAAAATTCCGGATCATCCTCATCTGGCAACTCTAGTAATTTCTCCTTGAGTGCCCCTGCTAATTGCACCAAGCGCGAGTCATTCGGAATTCTCTCGCTCAAATCTTCAAGCACACTATCCATGAAAAATGAATTACTTGGATCTAAGGCAGCAACCGCTTCAGCGAGAGCCTGCCGATTGACGATTTTGGCATGAAAACTCTCTAGGTCATCTAGCGGGTAAACCACCGGATCCAAGAGATGCAACATACGGAGGAAGCCAGGCTCGTTGCGCAAAATGGGAGTCGCCGATAGAAGTAGCAAACGATCGATATGCTGCGCCACGTCGCTAATTACACGGTATAAGTCTTGCGTAGCTTCGCCGGCAAGAGGATCGGCCAAGTGATGCGCTTCGTCGATGACAAGCATAGATAGGTTGGGCAGCACCTCGCGCAATTGCTCGTTATCTTCCTGCGCCAATACCAACACTGATTCGCCGATGAATTCACTAAGCCCAAAGCGAACGATCAACTCATTCTGCCATTGGGTAACCAGCGCAGGCGGGACCAGCACGAGTACTCGATGGTTACGTAAATCGTCGAGCACAGCTTGACGGATGATGACGCCTGCCTCGATGGTCTTTCCGAGGCCAACCTCGTCCGCAAGCAAATAGCGCTGGGAGTGATCGGTCAGAACACGTCGAATAACATCGACTTGGTGCGACTCCAACTCAATGGAAGACGAAAGCAGGGCAGAAATGCCAAACGCACTCCCTCGCTGCTCAAGATAATTCCTTAAGAACCCTGAACGTGCCTCGGCGAAAAGTGGTGTTTCGGTAACGAAGTTGCTTAGGAAGTCGACTGGATCCTGAATCGGATGCTTCCATCGGACGAACACCTGGTCGTAGTCGAGATAGACATCAACCTTGTCAGCTAGTCGGACCTCGACGCCCTCCCCATCATCCTCGCGCACCCGCCCGATGCGCCACTGATCGCTCAGTTCGTCGTAAGTGAAGACTCGGGTGTTACGTCCCAATCGCTTGGGCATGACTGAAGAAAACGGGACCTCCGTACGGCGCCGGCCATCGCTCGCTGGGTAATCGAAATATTCAACCAAGGCGCGCGTGCCCTCACGGTGCACAAGCTTGCACAGGCCATCTCTTTCGGAATCCTTCACTAAACAGAACATGATGCCTCTTGCGTCTGTAAACCAGAGCGGGAGAAGTAGCTTTGGCACTTCCCTAGCTGCCGATGTTTCCCTGACAGTCGCCTATGAGTTGCTGCTCTGCAATCGGAGCGGATATTCAACAAGCCCCATGCCACTCACGGGACAGTGCAGGATCAAATCTTATCCACTGATCAACCTAAAAAAGCTGCAGGCGATGTTTTTCTGCCAGTATGGTTGGAACCTATCCTGATCGTCTACCTCGACCACTCCCCCCCCAACTACGCCACAGTAGGTTGCCATCCTAAAACCCCCGGGCTAGAGTGCTCCCGTCGTGGTCAATCCCACGACCGGGCGTGAGAACCCAGACGTTGTCCAAGGCGCGGTAGCGCCATAGTGCAAAGCCAATGGTTATCCGTTGTGCTACTGCATATCTATGGCGGGCCGTGTGAGGCAGGCTTTTGCCTGGCCGGTTCCCTTGGACGCCGGTTTCTCACCCTTGCACGGTCCGCCTCCTATGCTCGTGAGAAGGCTGGTAGGCGGCTCCTTAACCCGTCCAAGGAGCATAAGGAAAATGCGCTACCCCTTTTTTACCCGAGAGCTCCGCCTTGGGCTTCAGGTCTTGCTGTCCACCTCTGAGCAGGAGGTGCGCCATGGCTGAGTTCGAATCCTGCGTTGTACCTTTTCCGCTGCAGCGAAGCCCGCTGCATGAATCCGAACGCTCTCCCCTACCCTCTGAAGCGGCCGCTGAACTGCGCGGCGTCATGCTCGGCAATCTGCTCGATCAACTGGCTGAACCTGACGGCTTACAGCCGACAGACTTGCGCGTGCGGATCGCGGCTTATTCAGCTCTGGCTCTGCTCGATGAAATGGTCGTGCTCTATCGCCGCGCCCTCTCCGAAGTGCGAGGAGGTGCCAGATGAGCAAGGGTGTGATGACCTGCCTTCCACCTAACGACGGCCATCCTGGTATAGAGATCACCTGGGCTACCGACTGCAGAGAGGCATTCGACCAGGGCGTGAAACTGGCACAGACCTGGCTCGATAATGCTCGCAGCGGATGGCTCTGGGCAGTGATGATCGCGGAGCGCGATCTGCTGCCCTGCGCTATTGAGAGGCGAGCTTTTGAAGTGGGTTTCCTGAGCCGTATCCACCAGCGCATGTACTCGCATCTTCGCTGCGGTGAGCAGGCCGAGATCTATACCGCGGGTGATTGCTTTGGCCACAGAAAGACCCTGACGCTCACAGGAGCGAGCTGTCAGGGCTGACCTGAGCCATGGCAAATGCCAAGAAGTGGTCTGTTAAAACAGACCAGGAAGGAAGGTTCTGAGCTAACGGAGTGCAGGGTCAGCGTACTGACTATTTGCACTTCGTTAGCCCAGAGACCGGAGAATATTTCGGTAGCGGCCATCAGCCAAACGTTTTGATGGGGCACTGGCTTTAAGTGGCTACCAGCCTCGTTCCTGTTCCGTTGCTGGTGCAGGCCATGGCTGCATTTCTGCTGCTCGCCAACAACGCCTCTGGGCGTTTTAGGCTGTACCGATAGAGCCTGCGCGCTTCGCTTGCTGGTGGCGCCTGTGAGATCGTTGTAATGGCGGTCTTGCTGTTTCCTCTCACCCTATCACGGCGTTCTCGCCGTCAAGGGCTGCACGCGCTTCGCGCGCTTGCGGCAGGGCCGGCTATCGCCCCCTGACTGCTGCGCTGCGTCGTGCTGGGCCGGTTCCGGGCAATTCCGCCCGAGCAACTGGAGCATGATCATGTCGCAGCTTTCTCTAGCCTTTGACGCTTCGCTGATGATTCGCGACGAGCAAGGTCGCTATCTGCCTGCCACTGCAGAACAGATCCTGGACGCTGCTCGCAAGGTGATCGATCAGAAGGTTCAGCGAGGCGCAGCCTTCACGTCTTCGGAGCTGGTCAAGGAGTACTTGATCGCGAAGCTGGGTGGCTTTGAGCACGAGGTTTTCTCAACACTGTTTCTGGATGCCAAGCATCGCCTCATACAGTACGTCGAGATGTTTCGCGGCACCATCGACAGTGCGTCTGTGTACCCACGCGAGGTGGTCAAGGAAGCACTGCGCCTGAATGCAGCTGCAGTGATCTTCGCGCACAACCATCCAAGCGGAAATCCAGAGCCAAGCCAGGCTGACAAGGTACTCACACAACGTTTGAAAGAAGCCTTGGCGCTGGTAGATGTCCGCTCGCTGGATCACATCATCGTGGCAGGCCAACGCACCGCATCTTTCGCTGAGCTTGGGTTGCTATGAACCAAGGGGGCTGAGCCCCCTTTTTGCTGCGCCCTTTCAGGCATGCCCAGTGTGTATAGCCGGCCCATCTGCCCTCGCTGCCAGCCCCACCGTCCAGTGGCCGCCGCTCTCATGGATCAGGTGCAGCAGGTCGTAAGATCTGATCTCATCATAATTAAAATAACAGTCGTTGTTTTAATTTGGCTTAGCTGATAGCTTGCCTATCAGCTCAGTGATATTCCGAGGAGTAAGCGTCATACACAATTCTCTGGGAAGGGCGCTCCCTCTGATCAAGGGCCTTCTGAGCGAAGAGTAACGGGCCCGGTTTCGAGAGACGCACAACTGCAGGTGGTCAGCCATGCCCCTCTTCAACCGCTCGATAGGACACCCGTTTAGTCAAATCGTCGCCCCTCTACCCTTCGCACAGCCTTTTGCCAACCTCTGGGGCTAGAAGAGCGCACTGAGCAGGTACCCCTCAAAACTGGTGACCGTGGGGCAAATGCGCTCAGGCGCCAGAATATGCCCTGGTTGATTGCACTCCCCGTATCACAATAAACATCAGTCACAAGGAACCATCCATGGCCACCCTGATCGTGAGCTACCCCCTGGCCAGAGGCTCTTTCTTCGACCGCAAGTACTACATGTCTACACACATCCCACTTGCTCAAGCTGCGTGGAACGAGCTCGGACTGCAATCAGCCGAAGTCCTCGCCCCGGCTGCTGGCCTGCAGCCGCTCGCGGGAATGATCATTCTGCGTTTCAAGGATCAGGCCAGCATTGATGCTGCGCTCGAATCACCTGCAACGGCCAGAGTCATCAGCGATGTGGCGAACTTCAGTAACATCCGCCCTTCGTTCTTCCGCGCCAACGACTGACCCACACCCGGCAATTTTCCCAATCCGCGGCGTTGTTTCTGCTAAGGCAAGACCTGGCATGGTCCCGCATCAGGTCGTCAACCAAAGCCGGACTGTCCAGCGATCGTTCACTCGGATCTTCCTCCTAGCCAGTCCAGAGAGCGACAGGGTGCGTTCAACTGATAATTTCCATATGCTGTCGGCCGTGTCAGTACTCCCATCGAAGATTGGTGATCCAACCCGGTCCGCTTCCCACCTATGTCCGACTCACAATCCACGCCCGTTCCGAATAGCACAAGGAAAGCGCAGAAAAGCGCAGCAGAGTCCTCGACACGCCGTGGACGCCCGACAGGGGATCACAATGCGAAACGGGCCGAGCTGCTCTCTGCTGCCATTATGGTCATCGCGCAAGAGGGCTATGCAGGCGCCTCGTTGCGGAGAGTGGCGCGACAGGCCGGCTGCACGACTGGAACCGTGACCTATTACTTCGCCAATAAAGAGGAAATGGTTGCTGCCGTCGCTCAGAATCTGTTCGATGAGATCGACACGCTGCGGGAGATCAACCAGACGCGGATAGACCTCAAGGCAATAGTCGGCCAATGGCTGGATTCAATGAACGGCGATGAGCCAAACAGTTGGCTCGCCTGGCTACAGTTGCTAGCCCACGCACGACATGAACCCGCCTTCGCCAACGTCATAAAGCAGCGCTACGCACGTTTCCGCGAGGGATTTACAGCTGTATTGAAGGAAGGCCAGAGCCTTGGCCTGATTCGCAATGATATAGCGGCCGATATGCTTGCCGACCAAATCAGTGCGATGAGCGATGGCTGGATGATGATGATGCCGATCGAGCCCGAGCGATTTAGCACAGAGCGTCGTCAGTCGCTACTCAATGCCCTCGTCACAATGATCGCACCGCCTAAGCCTGCCCCCAGCAAAGCCCCCAAGAAGAAGGCGTCGGACAATTGAGGTCATAAGGTTGTCCCCGCGACAGCCGCTCAACAGGTGTGACTCACAACGACTCACGGTACCTGGACTGTTTAATGCCCTGTCCGGAAGCACTGTTGCTACTAGTGGTGCCGGAAGACATCACTAAAGCTGACTATGGGGTAGCCGACCCGAGAGTGGGCTGCGGAGTTCGTGTTCTTGGGCTTCAGGATGTATACGGTGCTCAAGACCATGACTAGGACAAGACAAAACAGCACGACACGGCGCATGACGTACCTCCAGTGTTGGTGTTTTTTGTTATTGGAGGTTTGAGTCTGCTTCTGCGCACCAGTTAAAAGCTTGACACGCCGCGCCATAAAATTAGCAATTCATGCCTGGTTACAGAGAGACGATGCGAAGCAACCTCTGGCTCGCTCTCAAGGGCATGGGTATTACCGCCGGCAAGTGCTCACTGTAGTGAGCAGCGCGACCTTACCTCTCGAAAACGCAAAAAAAAACGCCCCTTGAGGGGCGAAAAAGAGCAGGCTTTCAGCCTACTATGGAGTATTCATCTACTGTCGAAACTTACGCTACACCTCCCGCCCGCAAGTTCTCCGTTCAATAAGAGCAGAACGCGCTTGGACTCGACGTAGACATATGCCAAACCAATCAATCGAAAGTGGAGTTTCCCACTACTTGGCAGCTGGCTAGCGAATCGACACCAGCAATTGAGCATGAACACCCTTTGCGCGCTCAAGCGCAACGTAGGCGTAATACAACTGAATCCCTGTATAACACCAGGTGATGAAAGCCCAGGTCATGAAAATCATCTGTGTGTCGTCCCCCGGGATCGGGAAAAAGTCGTAAGTGATTGCCACCGCCAGGCTTAGGATGGCCCCAAGGGCTGTGGCAGCGGCGTGCAGGCCTTCACCAACTCGCGCCAGCCGCAAGGCGAAATAGGAAAGATACATCGAATAGATCACCCACATGACCACGTAGAAATACGGGCGCACAGCGTCGAAGAAGTCAGCCATGTACACCACAAAAGTCCCTGCAAACGCAGCCGCGAATAGCATGACCTCCTTGAAGGCGGACGGCTTGTAATTATGGGTCAGCGCCATGAGACCCAGCGTGGCAATGATTGGCATGCCAAAGCTGCGAGAGAACGAGTCCAGAAAAAGCGTAATGGCATAGTTGATTTCCGAACTGGTCAACATGGCAAGAGCAAAGTTGGTGGCCGAAAAGGCAACGATCCACCACTCCAGACCGAGTAGATAATTGTTCTTCTTCATGAACTTGACGCCATAGACCCAACCGGAAATGGCTAGGACAAGGCAACTAACAAACCCGACGGCATATAAAGGTTCCACAAGAGCGCCCTCTATCAAACATTGATTTACTTCATCGCCTGACTAATAAGGTTGGCGATGCAGGTTGGATCGGTGGCAGACGTATAGCCCGAGAAACGCCCCAGCCACGGCTATCACCGAGTCAGAAGGACCCTTGCATCTCCTCACTAGCCGCAGCGTTCTTACGAACCTTACGGTCGGTCCATTTGTCGTACTGCCCAACCGCCATGAACGCAGTCTTGAGGGCACACCACTGCAATGGCTCAGGCAGAGTTGAAGGTGTCTTGTGCTGCAGCGCTGTCAGAAGAGCGCTCTCCGCACCGTTGATTCTCTCGGCGAGCAGTTGCCCGATAAACGAATGGGTGGCGAGTCCATGCCCCGAGCAGCCGGCGATATGGAAGATGTTCTGCTGCTTC
The DNA here is from genome assembly GCF_019090095.1 of Stutzerimonas stutzeri. Lineage (NCBI taxonomy): Bacteria > Pseudomonadati > Pseudomonadota > Gammaproteobacteria > Pseudomonadales > Pseudomonadaceae > Stutzerimonas > Stutzerimonas stutzeri. The sequence goes on from NZ_JAGQFP010000001.1 coordinate 946,394, forward strand.
CCCGTCGCACCAATTACAGGCAGCGCGTCATAGGCCACGCTGACATAGCCGCTCCAGCAGTGCTGGATACCGAGGTCGCGCAACGTGGGATGGCGCTCGCGCAGCACCTGCGCCAATGCGCTGTAGGCACCGTCATCCGGTACGTTGGGGGTTTTTGAGCCATAGACGTAGTTCAGTTTCTTGACGGTCAGGACCATGGTGTTGTGTGCCGTCAGGCGGTGACTTTCCATGGTCAGGTGCGGCGTAATGATTCCCTCACGGCCACGCCAATCAAGTGAAGCCAGTTGCTTCGGTGACAGCGGTTGGGTTTCGATTGCCGAGACCCGTATGGGCGCAACCTTGTCACGCAGCAGACCCAACTGCGGCGTGTAGGCATTGGTCGCCAGCACCATGACTGGAGCACTTGCACTTCCACGGGCGGTCTTGCAGGTGATGGTCGGCCCCTCGCTGAAGGAAAGTAGCGGGGTTCTTTCGTAGAGTTTCACCCCGGCCTTGATCGCCTCAACGCGCAGTCCGCTCACGTACTTACCCGGGTTCAACGTGCCACCGCGTTGCTCGCAGCCGAACAGGAAAGCCGGCGGAATACCCCGCCCACGCATCTCGGCCTGATCCACGAAGCGAGTAACGGAACCCAGCTCGAGACCGAGCTCCATGCTGCGACGTAGCCACTTTTCCTGGGAAGGATGCACCGCCGCCCGGATGACGCCGGAAGGGGTGTAGTCGCAGTCGATGCCCAGTTCGATCAGCCTTCTTTCCACATAACACACCGCCTCGTCGTAGAAACGGATGAAGGATCTCGCCTTTTCGAGACCGACGCGTTTGACGAAGAGTTCGAACTCGATTCCCATACTGCCCAGCAGATAGCCGGCATTGCGCCCACTGGAACCGAAGCCGCCGAATTCCTGCTCCAGCACGATGACCTTTGCGCCGCGAGCGGTCAGTTCGAGCGCCGTAGACAGTCCAGCAAAGCCGGCCCCGACCACTATTACATCAGCGCTGACGTGGCCCTCCAGTTCCGGCTGCAGGTTACGAGGCCGCTCTACCCAGCCTCCGATGTTGCGAAAGCGCATCGAGCCTGAATCGTTGCTGGCCATTTCATCTCTACGACTCATGCACTGCACTCCTGGGCCGAGATTGAGTTGTTGTTAATGAGCGCAGTGAAAATGCGCTTCGCACGTAACATTGGTGACTCAAAGGCAGAGCCATAGCAGGCCGAATGATCGTGGTGCCCGCACCTAGGGAGCAGGCGCGGGGACAGACCGGATTGATCTGCCAGCGGCGAGCTAGGACAAGGCGGCCTGAGCGACCAGCGCCCCCGCTGCCACTGAAGCGTCACGCAGAGGATCGACCACAGTGCAGCGACGGCATGCCGCCCCTCAGGCGATTTCTATATTCGCCGGCTCGCGATAGTTGACCGGTGTGCCCAGCCAGCCAGCCCAGCGTTTTTCCCAGTACAGGTTGTGCAACTGGGTCACCTTTTCTCCAGGACCGGCCACGCCGCCCAGCAGGATTCCATCGACGCTGTTGATCGGCATGATTCCGCCGGCAGTCGAGGTCAGGAAGGCTTCATCGGCTTCGCGCAGTTGGTTGACGTGCACTCGCTCGACACGGGTCGGCATGCCGATTTCCCGGGCCAGTTCCAGAGCGGTCTTGCGGGTGATTCCCTCCAGACAGCCACTGTCCGGAGTGAACAGCGTGCCGTCCTTGATCAAGAAGATATTGGAACCGGGAGCCTCGGTCAGGTAACCCTCGGCATCGCACAGCACGGACCAATCACAACCATTCTGCATTGCCTCGACCAGGGACAGCTTCATGTCCATCCAGTGGAAGTTCTTGGCCGTCGGATCCACTGCCTTGGGCGGAATGCGAATGTATTTCTGGCTGACCATCAGGTCGATACCGCGGGAGCGCATCTCGTCATTCGCGATGTAGGAGTAGGGAACCACAAAGGCGTAGAAGCAGTTCTGGTAGGCGCTGAGGTCACCACGATTCTCTGGCGTCTGACCGCGCGTCACACACCACCAGATATAGGCCTCTTTGGTGCCGGCCAACTTGACCAGGTTGGTGAGAATTTCCGCTGTCTGAGACTGGCTGTAGGGGTTGCTCAGGAGAAACTTCTCGCAAGCCTTTTCGAACCGATTGAGGTGATCCTCGAGTCGAAAAATCATGCCCTTGCTGGCACTGACGACATCATAGGCGGCGTCGGCGTGAATAAAGCCGGTATCGGTGATCGGAATCGCCGCTTCGTGTAGACCACAGTAGACACCGTTGATAAAGGCCGATCCATACGCGTACTTGGGATCGTGATCCAGCCGTATATGGGCTGGATCGTTATGCATGATGTGCTCAGCTTGAATAATTGTCATGACGAACCCTCACTGTTTGTTTTCAGTTAATACTTGGGGCGGCGCGACGCCCCTCGCGGCCGTGTCGACCGGGAGATGCAAACTTCTACGGGCTGGACGGCTAGCAATCTCCATCACTGCCCTGCCCTCTAAAGTGCGCCAAGCGAGTCCAGACTGTCGGCAGCCTCGGGCGCGAATGACTTGGTGGCGGCCGCGATGTCCTGCTCGCCATAGCCCATCGACTGCGCGCGCTGCAGCACTTGGCATACCGCGTCGAAGACCGGGGTCCGCGCACCGCATGCATGCATGGATTCCGCGATGTAGTTGAAGGCGCTTGCATGCACATCGAGCCGTGCCTGATCTCCAGAGAAGTCGCGCGCCTCGAAGCGGCGCCCGGCATCCTCTAGTGCATCGGAGATAAAAAAACGCGAGGCGTCAGCGAGCAGCCGGGCCGTCTTTGAAATGGGCATGCCAAAGTTTTGGCTCGCCCCCGCAACTTCGTAAAAGGCAACCATCGCGGCGAAGGAATAAGCGTGGAGCATGGTCGCAAACGCCAGCGCTTCTTCCCGAGGCAGGAATAGCGCATGCCCGGCGAGCGCTTCGAGTAGCGCCCGATGCCGCTCGAAGGATTCATGCTCACCGGTGTAGAGGCAATAACTTTCGGGATGGCCGACATTACGCGGATAGGCCACGATCATCCCTTTGAGATAATGGCCCCCGGCAGCACTGACCAGAGCCTGAATCGCCAGGTTCTGCTCTGCCGAGCCCGTGGAGAAATTGACTATCGTGCAATTGGCGAGGGCAGGTGTCATGCCGTCTGCACCGAGCAGCTCCTGAACTGCGGTGTCGTCCAGAAGTACGAGGATCGCCACCGGGCTCGCTGCCAAGGCCGCTTGCGCGGATTCGCAGAGTTGGGCGCCGGCGTCGACGAGCGCCTGAGCCTTTTCAGGCGATCGATTCCAGACCGCCACGCGCTTCCCTTGCTTGAGGAACGCCTGGGCCATGATCGTGCCCATGGCCCCGAGCCCCAGCACCGACACATCAAAGCCGGATCGGCAGTCGTCGTTCTCGCGCACAATTCAATCCTCTTCGTTTACGCCTTTGCGGCTTGGGCCTGAGCCCGACGGAACACGCGCCGCATTCGTTGCGGGCTTGCCTAGAAGCCTTTGCCGACTTCGGTGAATGAGGTCATACCCAGCAGGTCATGCGGGTCGCGCATCTGACCGTCGATCTCCACCCAGCCCAACAAGGTTTTGCTGGCACTCCAACCGAGCAGACGCTGCATCTCTTCGGGCAACTGGCGGACGCGCTCAAGGGGGATGGAGAGGAAGTGATTTTCTTCCAGTCGCAAGAAGGCCAAGTCATAGGCCATGGTGAGGCCGGTGCGCGGTTGATCGGACTGGTTGGCGCCGCCACCGTGGTACACCGAGCCCATCCAGAAAAGTGCCGAGCCGGCCGGCATTTCTGCCGCGACTGTTTCTTCTTGAGTGGGCATGCGCTCATCGTCCCAGGTGTGGCTGCCGGGAATGACGCGTGTGGCTCCGTTCTCTTCGGTGAAGTCGGAAATGGCCAGCATCATCTGCAGCCGTGCTTCACGACCGTACTGCGGATGGCGCCAGAGCGACGTGGAATCGTCGCGATGCAAAGGCTGCAAACCTTGGCCCGGCCCGATCTGGATAGCCTGGGTAATGCTGAGTTGAATATCCGGCTCGATCTCGACGCGATCAGTGCCCACCCATACATGAGTCGGGGTTTGCAGAATCGCCTTCGCCGACTCGAGAAACAGCGGGTTCAGCGCTATCTTTACGGCGGTATCGCTGCGCCCGATTATGCGGGCAACACGCCGTGTTTGAGCGCCAGCGAAATAGGCGTCGACCCCACAAGGGGTTTCGTTGAGATAGCTATCGAGTTCCTCACGCAGAGCACTCAACGCTTGCTCTGAAACAAAATTGGAGATGATCACACCACCATCACGCTTAATGACTTCGACCACTCGCTCGACTGAGTCATTAGCGCTTAGCGTCACCAATTTCTTTGCATTCATCTGCACGCCTCATTTGCCTGATTCAGGTTTCTGTCACTGGAATTACTGGTGACGAAACTATTAAAAAACGCAAAGGGACGCTTGCCCGGTCATGCCAGATCATTGACAGCAGATGCCTAATTGAACGCGAGGAAAAATCCGGCCTATCAGTCACTGCCGGCCAATGGGTGATCGGATCATTTCCGCCTGCACTGGCTCAGATATGCATCGCTGGGGACCCGTTGCGAGTGTTCATGAACCAGCCCGGAAACCTTGCTTTGGGCTTGCTGCTGCGCAGCCTGATCGTTCAGCGCGGAATCCCCTACTCGCCTCGACAGATGCCGCCATGCGCCCAAACAGACAAACGGCCTGAGCGAAAATGGACAAGCCCGAAGCCAGCCCCCTGTCGGGCCGCCTCGAAAGTCATGCCTACCTCCCCAGCCCGTCTGGAAGAAAAGAGCAGGCTATGTCAGACTCTCCAATCAAATGACCCAATCAAATGAACAAGTCAGCAGAATCACCAAACCAATGGAGATGATTTATGGCCAGAATAGGCGCTGATCTGCGCAGACAGGACTTCATAGAGGCCACACTGAAGGTGATTGCGGAGCATGGCGTCCCCAATGCAACTACTCGACGTATTGCCGCAGCTGCGAACTCTCCCCTCGCCTCCCTGCACTACGTATTCCACACCAAGGACGAACTCTTCTACGCGGTCTACGAGTCCCTGATCAACATGCCTCAGCAAGCTCTGGAGCATGTGCCGGCCGGCGCCACCACGGCGGAATGCATCGCGGAGACGCTGCGTCAACTGGTCAGATGGTTCGCCGCCCATCCAGAAAGAGCCACTGCACAGTCCGAGCTGTTCTTCTGGATCCTGCGCAACAACCCGGAAATGGCCAACAAGATCTACGCGATGGCCGGCGAGGCAACGGAGCGGACGATCGAACGGATCACGCAATCCCGGCTGGACAAGGCCGCGTTGATCGCCTTGAGCCGCCTGCTGGTAAACCTGTTCGATGGTCTGATGCTGGCCTGGTCGGCACATGGCGATATGGAGCGACTGGAAGCGGAAACCGACACCGCCTGCCAAGCAGTCCGTCTGCTGGCGGCCAGCTACTGAGCTGGCCGGCATTCCGCCCCGCGATGAAACAGCCCTCGCCAAAGCGCAACAAGCTCCGCCCACCGCAGCTACCTGCAATGGGTCTGGCGCGGCCGGCACTGCTGAAATGCCTGGACGAGGCGGCCCACAACGGTGTGCTGCTGAGCCTGATCCGCACGCCGGTTGGCTACGGCAAGAGCACCCTGCTCGCGCAGTATGCGCTCAACCTAAGCGACTCCAACCTGCCCTGGGCCTGGTACCGGCTGGACGACAGCGACAATCAACCCTGCGAACTGCTGGTGCAGCTGTGCCATGCGCTGGAACTGTCGCCCTGCGCAACACCGGGCCGAGCCAATGAAGCCAGCTTGTGGACCGGCATCCTCAACCACCTGGAGAGCCGCGACGATCGCTTCACCCTGATCCTCGACGATCTCCACCTGCTGCGCTCTGGTACAGCCTGTCGCTACCTTGAACAATTGCTGCGCAACCCGCCGAAGCATCTCCATCTACTGGCCGCCTGCGAAGGCGAGCCCGCCATCGCGCTAAGCCATCTGCAGCGCGATCAGCGCGTGCAGATACTGGGAGTCAGTGACCTCACTCTGGACAGTGGCGAAATCCGCGAGCTGGCCCGCTCACGCGGGCAAAGTCTGAACAACGACCTGGTGTATCTGCTGCGCGCCGATAGCGAAGGCTGGATCAGCGGAGTGCTGTTCGGTCTCGGCAACTACGTCGGCGCGAAATTGTCCGACTGCGGTCCGGCCGATGCCCCGCAGTTCCTCTCGCGAAAGGCCTTTGAGCAGATTTCCCGATTTTTCCACGAAGAGCTCCTGCAGCGACTAATGCCACCGCTGCTGCGTTTCCTATCCCGCCTCTCGGCGGTGAGTGCATTCGACGCAGAGTTGGCCGCTCATATCGGCGGACAGGACAACGCCAAGCAACTGATCCATCAGCTGCAGCGCCAAGACCTGTTCATCCAGCAGCGCAAGGGCGAACGGCTGCCGCTGCGCCTTCACCCGCTGCTACGCCGCACGCTTTACCAGTCGCTGCTCCGGCAGGATGCGAGCCTGCTCAACCAGCTGCATCTGCAGGCTGCCGACTGGCTGCTCAATCAACGCTGTTACGCCGAGGCTGTCTATCAGCTCGGCCGTGCCCGCGACTTCAACCGCCTCCTCGCCACTCTGGAACAACACTGTTTCGACCTGCTGCGCGAGGGAGCGGTGAACCGTATCGTCGACTTTCTCGCCCATGTACCAGGGGAGAATTCGCCCGAGCACTTCACCCTGGCCGTGACCGAGGCGAGCACGGTGATAGTCACCAACGACATCAGCCATGCGAGCGCCTGCCTGCAACGTCTGCAGCGGCTGATCCGCCGTCACGAAGTCCCCGAGCGGCGCCCGGAGCGGGTTCACCAGACCCTGGCCTTCCTGCGCAGCCGGCTGGCCGCGCTGGGCGGCAACTTCAACCATGGCTTGCGTCTGGTAGAGCGCGCCTTGAGCCAATACCCCAGCCCTAGCGCAGCCACCGCTGTTCTGCTGTTCAACCGCGCGATCTGCCTGTTTTGCCTGGGCCGCGCACGCCAGGCCAAATCCGCAGCAAACCAGGCCCTGGCCGAACTGCAGGCACTGGGATTCAGTGGCTACACCAACATGCTGCAACTGCTGCTCGGCCAGATCGAAGTGGCCCAGGGGGACGTCGAGCAGGCCGACGTTCGCTTCCTGGCTGCCGATCTATCCGGCTCCTTCTATGACCTGTTCCAGCAACTGGGCCGGGGCATGGTGCTGCTCGAGCAGAACCACCTGGAGCAAGCCGCCCTGCACCTGAGCCAGGCCGAAGCCATTGCCTTGGCCTTCCCACACAGCGCCGGCCTGCCCTGGGTGATCCACCACCAGGCCTGTCGTCTGCTGGCCCAGGGCGAGGCGGCGCAGGCTCGCTCACGCTGGGACGAAGCCAGCCGGCTGGCTCGGCAGTTCAAGCTGTTCACCCTGTACCGACAGATCGGCGCTTACCGGGCCCGGCTGGCCGGCTGCGAACACGACCAGGACTACATCCTCGCCTGGCTCGAGGAGTGGCACCGCTGCCGCCGCCTCTATGGAGCCGAACTGATGCCCGAGGAGTGGCTGGCCTATGCCTGGGTCCAGCGCCATCTCGGCCAGCATGCCAGCGCGCGGCAGATCGCCGACAACCTGCACGAACTGGCCGAGGCTGAGCAGCTTCAGCGCCTGCGTCTGGACTTGCTGCTGCTCGACGCCACGCTGCAGCGCGACAGCGGCCAGCAGGAAGCGGCACTTAGAAGCCTGGAGCAGGCACTGCAATTGGCGGCGCGCCATGGCTATGGGCAGTTGATGCAGCTCGAGGGCCGCCAACTCGAGGAGCTGCTGCGTCAGTTGCTCGACCCGCAGACTCGCCGCCAACTCGGACTGGAACAGCCGCTACCTGCGCCCGAGCGCCTGGCGCGCCTGCTGCCCGGCCTGCGCCGTGGCGTCGACGCCGTCCAGCAGCCGCTGGTCGAGCCGCTCACCCGCCGCGAACAGGACGTGCTGCGGCGCATGGCCCGCGGTCAGGGCAACCCGCAAATCGCTGATAGCCTGTACATCAGCCTGAGCACGGTAAAGACCCATATCAACAACCTGTTCCGCAAGCTCGATGTCAGCGACCGCGACAGCGCCCTGCAGGCCGCCCGCGCCCTGAAGCTGGTCGACTGAAGCGGGTCGCTCGGCACACCCCGCTCCACCCGCCTCCCTGCAAATTCCACCCGAATTTCCACCCTCGGTTCGACGCGTCGGCACCAGGCTGTTTGCTACAAAACAGGCCTGCTTTCCCTGCCGGACGAGAATGCCATGACCGACAAGCTGCTCAACGAGCGCGAGCTGAACTTCCAGCTCTACGAGATGCTCGACACCGAAGCGCTGCTGCAGCGCCCCCGCTATGCCGAGCACGACCGTGCCGTGTTCGACGCCACCCTGGCCACCGCACGCAGCATCGCCGCCGAATACCTCGCCCCGCACAACCACAAGGGCGACGCCAACGAGCCGACCTTCGACGGCGAGAAGGTCAGCCTGATTCCCGAAACCAAGGCCGCCTGGGACGCCCTGGCCGAAGCCGGATTCCACGCCGCGCACCACGATGCCGAGGATGGGGGCCTGCAGCTGCCTGAGGTGGTGCTGCGCGCCTGCATGGCCTATTTCAATGCCGCCAACGTCGCCAGCGCCGGCTACTCCTTCCTGACCATTGGCGCAGCCAACCTGGTTCGGAGCTTCGCCGAGGACGCGCTGCGCCAGCGCTTCCTCGCGCCGATGCTCGACGGTCGCTACAGCGGCACCATGGCCCTGACCGAACCAGGCCAGGGCTCGGCGCTCGGCGATATCCGCACAACCGCGCGGCCGGCTGGCGACGGCAGCTACCGGGTATTCGGCCAGAAGATGTTCATCTCCGGCGGCGACCACGAGCTGACCGACAACATCGTGCATATGGTGCTGGCCCGCATTGAGGGCGCACCGGCCGGGGTCAAGGGCATCTCGTTGTTCCTTGTGCCGAAGTTCCTGGTCGATGAGGACGGCAACCTGGGCACGCGCAACGACGTGGCGCTGGCCGGCCTGCTGCACAAGATGGGTTACCGCAACACCACCTCCACCGTGCTCAGCTTCGGCGAGCGGGACGGCGCAGTCGCCTACTTGGTGGGCGATGCCAACAAAGGCCTGGCCTACATGTTCCAGATGATGAACGAGGCGCGCATCGGCGTAGCCTTGGGCGCCTCGGCGCTGGCCTACCAGAGCTACATCCATGCACTCGACTATGCCCGCGAAAGGCCTCAGGGCCGACTGCCGGGTAGCAAGGATCCGCACTCGCCCCAGGTGCGAATCGTCGAGCACGCGGATGTACGTCGCATGCTGCTGCAGCAGAAGGTCTATGCCGAAGGCAGCCTGGCGCTGTGCCTGTACGCCAGCAGCCTGTTCGAGGACGCCCACACCGCGCCCGAGCAGAGCGCGCGCGAGGACGCCGCGGAACTGCTCGACCTACTGATCCCCATGGTCAAGTCCTACCCCTCGAAGTACGGCGTGATCGCCTCCGATCTCGGCATCCAGGTGCTCGGCGGCTCCGGCTATATTCGCGAGTACCCGCTGGAGCAGTACTACCGCGACAACCGCCTGAATCCCATCCACGAAGGCACCGAGGGCATCCATGGCCTCGACCTTCTCGGCCGCAAGCTCGGCTACCACGGCGGCAAGGGCTACCGGCTGTTCCTTGCCGAGGCTCGCAGCAGCCTCGAGCAGGCCGCCGGCGATAGCGCCTGTGCGCCCCTGGCCACCGCCCTGGGCGACGCGCTGGAGATCCTCGAACGCGTGACGCCCGAACTCCAGACGCAGGTCGCTGCCGACGCCGATGTCGGCCTCTCCAACGCCACCGCCTACCTCGACCTGTTCGGCCGCGTCCTGGTCGGCTGGATCTGGCTGCGCCAGGCGCTGGTCGCCAGCCGCGCGCTGAGCGCCGGAGCCGCCGGCAGCGAGGCCGACTTCTACCGGGGCAAGCTGCACGCCGCTCGCTACTTCATGGACTGGGAGCTGGCCGCGGTGGAAAGCCAGGCGCACCTGCTCGGCGCCGGCAACCGGGTCTGCTACGACATGCAGGACGCCTGGTTCTGACCCTGTTCTTCTTCCTCCAGGGCAGGACCGTATGAGGCGCCGGCACCACGCTGCCCACCCTCACCCGCCTTTCCCTGGAGGAAGAGGGGCGCCATCGCCCCACCTCTGCATTTTTATTGATTAGCGAGATCTGACATGACCATATTGGTGAATTACCGCGTCGAAGACGGCCTGGCCCTGATCGGCCTGGCCCGCCCGCCGGTCAACGCCCTCGGCCAGCCGCTGCGCGCCGCCATCCTCGACGCCTGCGAGCGCGCCGCCGCCGACGCCGGCGTGCAGGCGATCATCCTCCATGGCGAACACGGCCTGTTCTGCGCCGGTGCCGATATCAGCGAATTCGGCAGCGACGCCTCCTTCGCCACGCCGGATCTGCCCAACTTGCTGCTGCGCCTGACCGAACTGGACAAGCCGCTGATTGCCGCGATCGGCACCCTCGCCCTCGGCGGCGGCCTGGAACTGGCCCTGGCCTGCGGCTACCGGATCGGCGAACCGAATGCCCGCCTCGGTCTGCCGGAAATCAACCTGGGCCTGCTGCCAGGCGCAGGCGGCACCCAGCGCCTGCCGCGCCTGATCGGCGTCGAGCCAGCGCTGGATATGATGATTTCCGGCCAGCCCATCGATGCGGGCCGCGCCGTCGAACTGGGTCTGCTCGACCGCCTGAGCGTAAGCAGCGAACGCCTGCTGGACGACGCCCGCACCTTCGCCCGCGAGTTGCTCGCGCAGCAGGCCCCGGCCCACCGTAGCGCTCGCTTCGTCAACCCGGGCGAGAGCGTTGCCGCCGACTTCTTCGCCAACTTCCGCGCCGCCAACCAGCCGCGCTGGAGGAGCCGCCTGGCGCCGCGCCTGGTACTCGCCGCGGTAGAAGCCGCCTGCAGCCTGCCGCTGAACGAAGGCCTGGCCCGTGAGCACGAGCTGTTCAAGGAGGCCGAGGCCTCCATGCAGTCGGCCGCGTTGCGCCATGTGTTCTTCGCCGAACGCGAGTCCGGGCGGATTCCCGGCATCGGCAAGGACATCGCGCTGCGCAACATCGAAAAAGTAGCGGTGATCGGTGCCGGCACCATGGGCGGCGGCATCGCCATGAACTTCGTCAATGCAGGTATTCCGGTGGCCTTGCTGGAGCTCAAGGGCGAGGCGTTGGACCGCGGCCTGGCGAATATCCGCAAGAACTACGAGATCAGCGTCAAGCGCGGCAAGCTGACCAGTGGCCAACTGGAGCAGCGCATGGAGCTGTTGTACGGCACTCTCGACTATGCCGACCTGGCCGACGCCGACCTGGTGATCGAGGCGGTGTTCGAGAAGCTGGAAATCAAGCAGCAGGTGTTCCGCGAGCTCGATCGGGTGTGCAAGCCGGGGGCGATCCTGGCCAGCAACACCTCGTCGCTGGACGTCGACGTCATTGCCGCGACCACCTCCCGCCCGCACGACGTGATCGGCCTGCACTTCTTCAGCCCGGCCAACGTCATGCGTCTGCTCGAAGTAGTGCGCGGCCAGGCCACCGCGGCGGACGTGCTGGCCACCACCATGAAGATCGCCAAGCGCATCGGCAAGCTGCCGGTGATCTCCGGCGTGTGCTTCGGCTTCATCGGCAACCGCATGCTCGAGCCCTACTCGCGTGAGGCCCATCGCATGGTGCTGGAGGGCGCCACCCCCGCCCAGGTGGACGCAGTGCTCACCGGTATCGACCTGAACATGGGCGTGTTCAGCATGCTGGACCTGGCCGGCATCGACGTGAACTTCCTGGTGCGCAACTCCAACCGCGCCGCCTTCGCCCATGACGACAGCTACTGCCGCCTCGGCGACGAACTCTATGCCCTCGGCCGGCACGGCCAGAAGACCGGGCGCGGCTTCTACCTCTACGAGGGGCGCAATCGCCAGGACGACTACGAGGTGGTCGCGCTGGCCGAACGCCTGGCCGGCGAGCTGCACATCCCGCGCCGCCGCATCGACGATCAGGAAATCCACGACCGCTGCCTGTTCATGCTGATCAACGAGGGCATCCAGCTACTCGACGAAGGCATCGCCCTGCGCGCCAGTGATATCGACCTGGTATGGATCAACGGATATGGCTTTCCCGCCCACCTCGGCGGCCCCCTGCACTACGCAGAACAGCTCGGCCTGGACAAGGTGCTCGCCGGTATCCAGCACTATCGCCGCGCGCTCGGCGAATACGGCGAGATGTGGTTCAAGCCTGCGGCGCTGCTGGAGCGCCTGGTGGCCGCCGGCCACACCCGCATCGAGAAAATCTAAGCCTTCCGGGCCCGGGCAACGGGCCCATCCATACAGGACACCCGCATCATGAAAGAAGCCGTCATCCTATCCACCGCCCGTACGCCGATCGGCAAGGCGTTCCGCGGCGCCTTCAACAACCTCAAGTCGCCGAGCATGGCCAGCTTCGCGATCCGTGCGGCGGTCGAGCGCGCCGGCGTCGAGGCCGCCGAGATCGAAGACCTGGTCATGGGTACTGCGATGCCCGGCGGCACCGCCGGCTGGAACCTCGGCCGCATGGCCGCGCTGGCCTCCGGCCTGCCGCTGTCGGTCAGCGGCCAGACCCTCGACCGCCAGTGCGCCTCAGGCCTTATGGCCATCGCCACCGCCGCCAAGCAGATCCTGGTTGACGGCATGCAGGTCACCATCGGCGCCGGCCAGGAGCAGATCAGCCTGGTGCAAAACCGCCATATGGAATGGTCGTTCGCCGAGCGCGACGAGTTGGTGATGCGCCACGCCGAGCATGCCTATATGCCCATGCTGCACACGGCCGAGCTGGTGGCCCAGCGCTACGGCATCAGTCGCGAAGCCCAGGACGCCTACTCACTGCAATCCCAGCAGCGCACGGCAGCGGCCCAGGCCGCTGGCCTGTTCGACGGCGAGATCGTCCCGGTCACCGCCACCAAGCAGGTGGTCGACAAGGCCAGCGGCGCGGTCAGCTTCGAGGAGGTCACCCTGCGTCTCGACGAAGGCAACCGGGCGCAGACCGTGCTCGACGACCTGACCCGGCTCAAGCCGGTCGTCGAAGACGGCTGCATCACCGCCGGCAACGCCAGCCAGCTGTCCGACGGCGCCAGCGCCTGCGTGCTGATGGACGGCCGCCTGGCCGAACAACGTAATCTGGAACCGCTGGGCGCCTATCGCGGCATCGCCGTCGCCGGCCTGGCCCCGGAAGAAATGGGCATCGGCCCGGTGCTCGCGGTGCCCAAACTGCTCAAGCAGCACGGCCTGAAGATCGACGACATCGGCCTGTGGGAACTCAACGAAGCCTTCGCCTGCCAGGCCATCTACTGCCGCGACAAGCTGGGCATCGACAACGACCGCTACAACGTAAACGGCGGCGCCATCGCCATCGGCCACCCCTACGGCATGAGTGGCGCGCGCATGATCGGCCACGCCCTGCTGGAAGGTAAGCGCCGTGGCGTGAAGTTCGTCGTGGTGACCATGTGCGTCGGCGGCGGCATGGGCGCTGCCGGCCTGTTCGAGGTGTTCTGATGAAAGCCGAATTCGCTGAACAGTTCTCCCTGGCCGGCCGCACCGTGCTGGTCACCGGTGCCTCCAGTGGCATCGGCGCACACCTGGCCCGCGTGGCAGGCCTCGCCGGCGCAAGAGTGGTACTCGCCGCCCGCCGCGTCGAGCGGCTCGAGCAAGTCGCCAAGGACATCGCCTGGGAGGGGGGCCAAGCGTTCGCCGTGGCTCTCGACGTCACCGACAGGGCCAGCGTCGAGGCAGCCTTCGATGCTGCCGAGGCGCATTTCGGCGTGATTGACGTGGTGCTCAACAACGCCGGCATCGGTAGCGGCCAACGCCCGCTGGAGATCAGCGAGGAGGACTGGCGCACCATGCTCTCGACCAACCTCGATGGTGTCTGGCGCATCGCTCAGGTGGCTGCCCAGCGCTTGGCCAAGACCAGACGTGGCGGCAGCATCGTCAATATCGCCTCGATCCTCGGCCTACGCGTCGGTACCGGCTACAGCCACTACTGCGCAGCCAAGGCCGGCGTGGTGCAGTTGACCAAATCGCTGGCACTGGAGCTGGCGCGCTATCACATCCGCGTCAATGCCATCGCACCGGGCTACTTCAAGACAGAGATGAACGACACCTACTTCAACAGCGACCAGGGCCGGGACTATATCCGCGGCGCCGTGCCCATGCGCCGCCTGGGCCGGCTCGAGGAACTGGACGGACCCTTCCTGCTGCTGGCCAGCGACGCCGGAGCCTACATGTCCGGCGCCGTGCTGGCCGTCGATGGTGGCCACCTGGTGGGCAGCCTCTGAGCACTCAGGTGCATGGGCTGGACATCGCCGGCCCCTGCACCACCCGAGCGTTCGTTCCATCAAGAGGAACTGAATCCATGTTCAAAGCCCTATCGCTGACCCTGAAACTATCCCTGCCCCCTGCAGTGGCACTGATTGGCCTGGTGCTGTTCGTGGCTTACACGGCGCTGCAGCTGGAGGGCAACGACACTCGCTTGGTGATCCTCGAGCAGCAGAGCTACCCGACGCTGGAAACCGCTGACAAGGCGATCTTCCAGTTCTCGCGCATTCCCGGCCTGCTCAACAGCGCAGTCGCTGCCGGCGAACGGGAGACCCTGGAGGAGGCACGCAAGGTCCTGGCTGGCGTTAGCGCCAGCCTGAGTGATCTGGAGTCGCTGACGGACGTGCGAAGCGACAGGGCGCAGGAGCTGCAGGCTTGGTCGGCGGCCATCCGGCGCTACGCCGACAATGCCTTCGCCTCCTCGGAGCAACTGCTCGAGGGCGCCGCCTTCGAGGATCTGCGGCCGAGTCTCGATCGCATGGCCAGTGACCTCCAGCAAGCACGCGATGCCGGCGAGCGTTTGCGCAGCCATGCCTACGCCGACTTCCAGAGCAGCCTGAGGCAGGTCAGGAGCGACAACGCCACCACCACCCAAGCCGGCTATCTGCTCAGCGGCATCCTGCTGTTGGTGGTCAGCCTCGGTTCGGTGCTGGTGATCCGCCAGGTCATGAACAACATCCGGGGCGTTATCACCTCGCTCAGGGCTATTGCCAGCGGCGACGGCGACCTGACTCGTCATGTCAATGTCCAGTCCGAAGACGAGATCGGCGAGATGATCGGCCTGTTCAACGGCCTGCTCGACAGGCTGCAGGGCACCATCCGCCAGGTCATCTCAACGGCCGGCCCCCTCGAGCAGATGTCCCGCGACCTGCATCGTTTGACCCGGGGCGCGGAACAGAGCGCGCACTCCCAGCAGGAGCGTACGGAATCGATCAGCCGCGACATCGACACCATGAGCAGCAGCATCCAAGAAGTGGCGCAACGCTCGCGCCAGGCTTCGGAAGAGGCCAGCGCCGCCACCCGCCAAGCCGACGAGGCGCGGCAGAACATCGACAGCCTGTCCTCCGGCATCGACGACCTGGGCAGTAGCGTGCTCAGCTCGGTGCAGGCCATGCAACAGCTGGAGGAAGAGACCCAGCAAGTCGGTTCCGTGCTGACGGTCATCCGCAGCATCGCCGAACAGACCAACCTGCTCGCCCTCAACGCCGCCATCGAAGCCGCGCGGGCCGGCGAGCAGGGTCGCGGCTTCGCCGTGGTGGCCGACGAAGTGCGCAACCTGGCGCAGAAGACCGCCGCCTCCACCGCGGAGATCCAGAGCATCATCCAGCGCCTGCAAAGCAGCGCCAACGACGTGTTGCACGCCATGACCCTGAATGGCGCCAAGGCCAGGGCCAGCATCGAACGCTCCGAGCAGGCCACCCAGACCCTCGAGGCGATCGCCCGGGCCGTGCGCCAGATCGATGAATTGAACGCCGGGATCGCCCTTTTCACCCAGGAGCAGATCGGCCTTTCCCGTTCGATCCAGCAGGACACCGAGATGCTGCAGCAGGACACCCAGGCCACGACGCAAGGCGCCGACGCCACCGCGCGCCTCGGCGAACAGCTGGTCAGCACCGGGGACCAGCTGCGCAGCGCCACCGCCCAGTTCCGCATCTGACCCTTCCCAACCACAAGAGCAGTAGACGCATGCAAAGCATCAGAGCACTCGGTCTCGCCAGTCTTCTCGCGAGTATTCCGGCCATGGCCCTGGAACAAGGCGAATATCGATTCAACGGCTTCGGCACCGCCGGCATCACCCACCTGGGTGGCGAGGATGACGGACGCAGCTTCGGCATCAACGGCCAAACCACCGATAGCTGGCGCGGCGACCAGTTGTCCAAGCTGGGCGGCCAGATCCAGTACGGGCTCACCGACAGGCTGGGCCTGACAGTGCAGGCCACCCTCAAGCCGGAGCAGGACAGCTGGAAGGGCAACCTGGAATGGTCCTACCTCTCCTGGGCCGCAGCCGATGGCCTGACCTTACGTGCCGGCCGCCTGCGCACACCGATCTACATGTACTCGGAAACCCTCAATGTCGGCTTCGCCCAGCCCTGGCTGCGCCTACCGGATGAGGTCTACAGCCAGGTCCAGTTGAGCAACTACGAAGGCGGCGACATTCTCTACAGCCTGCCTGTCGACATCGGCTCTTTAGCTTTCCAATTGGCGGGTGGCCAGGCGCTCAAGCGCAACCTGTTCGCCATGGATGAACTGCACGACATCGACTACAAGAAGATCTTCGCCGCCAACGTCAGCCTGGCAACCAACGACTTCGGCACCCTGCGCCTGGGCTACGCCGAAGCGGATATCGATACCGACCTGAGCGCGTCGGTCATTGCACCCGGCGGTGTACCCGCGAACATCGACTTCCTGAGCCTGGACCGACGCAAGGGCCGCTTCACCTCCATCGGCTACCAGTACGACGACGGTACCTGGCTGTCGTCCAATGAGTGGACCCGCAATAACACCGAAGGCGACCAGCAAGGCAACATCGATGCCTTCTACCTCATGGCCGGCCGGCGCTTCGGCGATCTGCTGGTGCACCTCACCTACGCCCAGCTCGACGAAGACAACGGCCGCCAGAGCTCTTGGACCTATGGTGCGAACTACAACCTGGCGCCGACCGTCGTCCTCAAGGGCGAATACAAGCGGGTCGACACCCGCGGCAACGGCTATCGCGGCACCTTTGTGGAAAGCGCCCAGGAAACCTTCGACCACGCAGTCTTCGCGGCCAGCAACGGTGCGGCTGGCGTGCCCTCACGCAACTACGACGGCGACATCGTCAGCGTCGGCGTCGACTTCGTGTTCTAAGGAGTGAACAGATGAACCCTCTCATCAGCGCAATCATCGCCGCCGCCCTGGCGACGGCAGCCACCCTCGCCCAAGCCGAGGTTGTGGTGATCGTCAACGCCGAAGCCAGCGCCGCGCCCAGCCAGGCCGAGGTGTCGAACATCTTCTTGGGCAAGAACAATAGCCTCAAGGGCATCGACCAGAAAGGCTGGAACCCGACCAAGGAGAAGTTCTACAGCGTAGTCACCAACAAGAACGAAACTCAGCTCAAGTCGTATTGGTCCGGACTGATATTCACCGGCAAGGGCCAGCCGCTGCAAAGCGCCACCGATGACGCCTCGGTGGTGGCGATAGTGGGCAGCGAGGTGAATGCCGTCGGCTATGTCGACAAGGGCGCCATCGACGACAAGGTGAAGGTGCTTTTCGCCCTGCCCTGATACGAACCTCGCTGACTCACCTGCCAGGCTCCGCCCCCTGGAGCCTGGCTGTCACTCTCGCAATCCTCGGAGTTTCTCCCCATGTCGATCGAGCAAGTCGGGCCGGCCGTCGAACAGATGCGCCAGCTCTTCGCCAGGCAGCGCGCGGCCTTCGCAGCTGAACGCTATCCGTCCTATCAGGTGCGCCGCGCCAACCTATTGGCTCTCAAGGCGCTGGTACTGGATAACGCCGATGGGATTGCCGCCGCCATATCGGCCGATTTCGGCCACCGCTCCGTGCACGAGAGCAAGCTGCTGGACATCTTTGGCCTGGTCAGCGAAATCAATCACGCGCTCAAGTACCTAAAGCGCTGGATGAAGCCACAACAGCGTGGCGTCGGGATCTGGTTCCAGCCCGGGCGCGCGGCGCTGCTCGCACAGCCGCTCGGAGTGATTGGTATTGCTGCGCCCTGGAACTATCCGCTTTACCTGACGCTGGGGCCGCTGTGCGGCGCCCTGGCCGCCGGCAACCGTGCCATGATCAAGATCGCCAGCGACTCCAGCCACTATGGGGAGTTGCTGGCGCGCCTGCTTGGCCAGCGTTTCAACCAAGACCTGGTAGCGGTGATCCAGCCCGGGCCAGGGATCAATGACCAGTTCTCACGCCTGCCTTTCGATCACCTGATCTTCACCGGCTCGCCGGCGGTCGGCCGGCAGATTATGCGCAATTGCAGCGAGAACCTGACGCCGGTGACCCTGGAGCTGGGCGGCAAGTCGCCGACCCTGGTGGCCCCCGGGTATTCCCTACAACGAGCCGCCGAGACGATCCTCTGGGGCAAGTGCCTGAACTCCGGGCAGACCTGCGTGGCGCCCGACTACCTGTTCCTGCCCGCAGGCAGCGAAACCGAATTCATCGAACACGCCATGGCTGCCGTAGCCCGCAACTACCCGCAGCCGCTGGGGGCCAACCCGGACTACAGCTGCATGATCAACGCCCGCCAGTTGGCACGGGTCGAGGCCCTGCTGGCCGACGCCCGCGACAAGGGCGCCCTGGTAGTGGCGTTGGCCGATGCCGAGGAGGCCCGCCGGGCCGGCAAGCTGGCACCGCATCTGCTGTTCAACGTGCGCGACGACATGCAGATCATGCAGGAGGAGATCTTCGGCCCCTTGTTGCCGGTGCTCATCTACCAGCAACTGGAAGAAGCCGTGGACTACATCAACGCCCATGAACGGCCCCTGGCGCTGTACCTGTTCGACGAGGAACCGGGGCGAGTCCAGCAAGTGCTGCGCCAGACGCTTTCCGGTGGCGTCTCGGTCAACAGCGTGATGCTGCATGTGCTGCAGGAGAACCTACCATTCGGCGGGGTCGGCAATTCCGGGCTGGGTCACTATCACGCGGAAGAAGGCTTCCAGACCTTCAGCAAGATGCGGCCGGTCTTCTACCAGGCGCGCTTCAACGGCAGCTTCCTGCTCAAGCCGCCCTATGGCCGGCTGACCCAGGGGCTGCTGCGGCTGCTGCTGCGCTGACTGCCATCTCTGCTCCTTGTGGCGCCCTTCGGGGCGTCTTTTTTTGATGCAGAGTGGGCATGAGTGGCTGCATCGCTCAGCCTTGCGCTGCGTGACGCAGCCACCATTGTCACCAGCACTTAGCCGGTTCAATGCAGGCCGTCGGAAGTCCTTGCCTAGACGGGCTGGCCCGCGCTGACTTGGTACTCGTGCAGGCGCATGGCGGCCACGCCAGGGTCACGTCCGTGCTGCTGTTCACTCGCCATGGCGACCCACTCGGCGCCGCGCTCAGCAATCATGATGGAGGCGGCGTTGGTATTGCCGCCGACCAGGGTCGGCATGATCGACGCATCGATCACGCGCAGCCCTTCGACTCCATGGACGCGCAACTGGCTGTCGACTACGGCCATCTCATCCTGGCCCATCTTGCAGGTGCCGACTGGGTGGTAGATGGAATCGGTGCGCTGGCGCAACAGGTCGATCAATTGCTCGTCGCTGTGCAGGTCCTTGCTGTAGAGGTCGCGCAGACCGAAGCGCGCCATCGGCGCCTGGCCGATGATCTCGCGGGTCATGCGATAGCCCTTGAGCAGGGTCTGTACATCGTCGTCGTGACCGAGAAAGTTTGGGTCAATACGCGGCGCCGTACTTGGGTTGGCGGAGGACAGGCCGACACTGCCAATGCTTTTCGGCCTCAGCACGCACACATGGCAGCTGAAGCCATGACCCCAGTGCAGTTTGCGGTTATGGTCGTCTACCGTGCCGATCACCGCGTGCAGCTGGATATCCGGGCGCGCCAGGCTCACGTCGGTCTTGAGGAAACCGCCGGACTCGGCGCAGTTGCTACCCAGTGGGCCGCGCCGGTGGCGCAGGTAATCGACCAGGGCCTTACTCATCTTCAGGCTGCCGCCGAGCGATATGCCGAGCAGGGACGTGTCGCGGCTCTTGTAGCAGAGCACCGCATCCGGGTGATCCTGCAGGTTCTGGCCGACACCCGGCAGCTCGTGCCGAACGGCGATACCCTGGGGTTTCAGTTCGGCTTCCGGACCTATGCCGGACAGCATCAGCAGGTGCGGGCTGCCGAAGGCCCCAGCGGCCAGCAGGACTTCCTTGCGGGCTTTCAACTGCTGGCGCTCGCCTTTGACTAGGACCTGCACGCCAACGGCCTGCTTGCCGTCGAGCAGCACGCGCTCGGCGTGGGCGCCGGTCAGCACGGTGAGGTTGCTGCGCTCTCGCACCGGCTTGAGGAAGGCCGTGGCCGTGCTCCAACGACGACCGTCATGGATGGTGACATCGTAATAGCCGATGCCCTCCTGCTGGGCGCCGTTGAAGTCTGAGTTATAGCGGTGACCCGCCTGCATCGCCGCTTCGACAAAGGCCTCGGTAACGCTGTGGCGATGGGCAGGGTTGACGCGCAGCTCGCCATCGCCACCGTGATATTCGTTGCTGCCTTTGTGGTACCGCTCGCTCTTGCGGAAATGGGGCAGCACATCGGCGAAGGACCAGCCGTCGTTGCCCAGTGCCTGCCAATCATCGAAGTCGCTCTGGTGGCCACGGATATAGATCATGCCGTTGATCGAGCTGCTGCCACCGAGCACCTTGCCGCGGGGCTGATAGCCGAGGCGCCCGCTCAACCCCGGCTGTGGCACGGTATGGAAAGCCCAGTTGACGTGGCGGGTCGGCACGATGGCGGCCACGCCAAGCGGCGTGTGGATAAGCGGCGATGTGTCTTCCGGGCCGGCTTCCAGCAGGCACACGCGGGTACTCGGATCGGCACTCAGGCGGTTCGCCAGAACGCAACCGGCAGAGCCGGCACCGACGATGATGTAGTCGAATTCCATTTTTGCGGCTCTCGAATAGGAGGCTGGAAGTGAGCGGTCAGGGTAGGTGTCGGGGCAGGACTTGCGGCGTACTAGCCACCCCAATCCGTGTATCGATGGATGAAGGCGCGGATACGCTGCTCCGCTTCCCGGGTCTGCGGCAGTGCCGGAATCAGCTGGAACACATGCGCCATGCGCTGCCATATCTCCAGCTGCACCGGCACGCCGGCGGCATCAGCCCTGGCCGCGGCGCGCACCGAGTCGTCCAGCAGCATTTCCGTGCTGCCCACCTGGAACAATAAGGGCGGCAGGCCCGCGAAATCGCCGAGCAGTGGCGATACCGAGGCGTGCGAGTAGATCTCGGGGGGCGCGTAGAAATCCCGCACGCCGACGGCGAAGGGCAGCGTGAAGATCGGGTCGTGAGGAGCGTTGCTGCGTGCACTTTCGCCGCTTAGGGTGAGGTCCAGAAAGGGGGAAAGCAGCACCGCACAGCTCGGCAACGGCTGCTGGTCGGCCTTGAGGCGTTGCAGCGTGGCCAGGACCAGATTGCCGCCAGCGGAGTCACCGGCGATGACGATGTCCCTGGCCTCGAACCCTTGGCCCAGCAGCCAGCGATAGGCAGCCAGGCATTCCTCCAGCGCAGTGGGGTATGGATGTTCCGGGGCCAGGCTGTAGTCCACCAGCAGCGCGCGGGTTTTCAGGTTCTGGCACCAGGACGCCACCATGGCGGCATACACATCGGGGGTATAGGCCACGAATGCGCCGCCGTGGATATATAGCAGCACCCGCTCCGGCCGATGGCCTACAGGCGACAGCCACTGGGCGGCCACACCATCGCAGTCGACGCTCTGTCGTTGCACGCTGGCCAGGAGCGAGGGGGAAGCCTGGCGATTGAGCTGGCTGAATTGTTTACGCAGCTTGGGAATGTCGATGTGCAAGCCAAGCCTGGACTTGACCGTGAGACGCAGCAGCAGATTGAGCGCCTCGCTCTTCCAGCGCCCCTGACCGGGATGGATAACCTGAGTGAAGGTGTTCGCGTACTGGCGTTTGCTCATGGGTCACCTCAGGCGCTTGCGCGGTCGGCGCTGGGCCAGCGGTACTCGCGCAGTTGCTCACGCAACTGCAGCTTGCTGATCTTGCCGGTAGCGGTATGGGGAATTTCCTCGACGAACACCACGTCATCAGGAATGCAGAACTTGGCGACCTTGCCCTGATACTGGGCCAGGATCTCTTCGCGGCTCACGCCCTGCCCCGCCTTTCTCACAACCACCAGCAAAGGCCGCTCATCCCATTTCGGATGGGCGATGCCCACAGCCGCAGCCTCGGAGACAGCCGGATGGCCCATGGCGATGTTTTCCAACTCGATGGAGCTGATCCACTCGCCACCGGACTTGATTACGTCCTTGGCACGGTCGGTGATCTGCATGAAGCCGTCGCGGTCCAGGGTGGCCACGTCGCCTGTCGGGAACCAACCGTCCAACAGCGGGCTGTCGCTGTTGCGGAAGTACTGGTCAAGAACCCAATGGCCACGCACCATCAGCGCACCCGAGGTCTTGCCGTCGCGCGGCAAGGCATTGCCCTCCTCGTCGACTATCTTCAGGTCAATGCCGAAGGGAGGCCGGCCCTGCTTGACCTCGATGGCAAAGCGCTGCTGCTCGTCCAGCTTGAGCTGCGAGGCCTTGGGGGCATTGATCGTGCCGATCGGCGACATTTCCGTCATGCCCCAGGCGTGCTGAATCTTGATGCCGAACTCGTTCTCGAAGCTCTTCATCAGGGCCGGCGGGCAAGCCGCGCCACCGACGACCATGCGCTTGACACTCGACAGTGCCCTGCCCTTTTGCTGCATGTGCTGCAGCAGGCTGAGCCACACGGTGGGAACGCCGGCGGAGCAGGTGACGCCCTCGCTCTCGAACAGTTCGAAGACGCTCTCGCCGTCCAGGGCGGCCCCGGGAAACACCAGTTTGGCGCCGGCCAGGGGCGCCGAGTATGGAAGGCCCCAGGCGTTGACGTGAAACATGGGTACCACGGGGGCGATCACGTCGCGGCTGGAGAGAGCCAGTGCGTCCGGCAGCGCACTGGAGATGGCGTGCAACAGGGTCGAACGGTGCGAGTAGAGCACACCCTTGGGGTTGCCCGTGGTTCCCGAGGTGTAGCACAGGGCTGCCGCCGAGCGCTCATCGAGCTGTGGCCAGGCGAAATCCGCGCACTCTTCGGCCAGCAACTCCTCGTAGCACAGCAAGTTGGGGATATTCAGGGTCGGCATCAGCGCCCGCTCGCTAAGGGCGACCCAGTGCTTGACGTTCGGGCAGTGCGCCGCGATGGACTCGACCAGCGCGGCGAAACTCAGGTCGAAGCAGACGATGCAGTCCTCGGCGTCGTTCACTATCCAGCCGATCTGCTCAGGAAAAAGACGGGGATTGATGGTATGGGTAATGGCCCCCATACCGGAGATCGCGTAGTACAGCTCGAAATGGCGATAACCATTCCACGCCAAGGTGCCGATTCGATCACCGGGTTGAATACCGAGCTTGGTCAGGGCATTCGCGGCTTTCTTCGCACGCAGGTGCGCGTCGGCATAGGTGTAGCGGTGCAGGGTACCTTCGTCCGTGCGGGAAACGATCTCGGTATCGCCATGATAGCGCTCGGCATGTTCCAGCAAGGAAGAGACGATCAGCGGCAGCGTCATCATTTGACCGTGCATAGTGTTCTCGCTTTTTTATTTTCTTGGGTACTGATTGACCAGGCGTGCCCCGTTTCGGGCTGGCAGTTAATGGCCTGGCGGCAATCGCCGGTTTTCTAACCGGCGACTCGCGAAACTTGCGCGTTGTATGCGTCTCGCCTGGTGGAAAGAAACTCCAGACGGCTGTCTTCGACGGGGTGGCGCAGGAGTATCTTCTTGTCGCGCCCGTAATGGTGAAGCACTTTCCAGGGGTAGGCCTTGCCCTGGCGCGGCAGCAAGTGCTGGTCACGTTGGATATATCCGGAGCTCAAGCCCAGGATGCCTTGATTGGTGGCGTTATCTTCATTGTCGAATGGCGTCACGACTTCAAGGTTGTACGTCTCCATATGTTTGAGCAGGCGGCACAGATACTCGGCAGCAATGGTGGACTTCAGCGTCCAGGAGATATTGGTGTAACCGATGATCCAGGCGAAGTTGGGCACGTTCTCTAGCAGCACGCCTTTGTAGGTCATCCGTTCGCCGACCGGACAGGCCTTGCCATCGATGGACATGGACATGCCGCCCAGCATCTGCAGCTTGAGGCCGGTCGCCGCAATGATGATGTCGGCCTGCAGTTCCTTGCCAGACTTCAGCAGAATGCCGTTCTCGGTAAAGCGCTCGATGTGGTCGGTTTCAACCGAAGCCTTGCCACTGCGCACCGTCTTGAACAGATCGCCATTGGGTACGGCGCAGAGTCGCTCGTCCCAAGGCATGTACTTGGGAGTGAAATGGCGCATGTCGACATCCGGGCCGACATTCTTGCGGACATGGGAGAGCAAAAACGCGCGCATCAGCTTCGGCCAGCGTCGGCACGCCAGATAGACGCCCCGGTAAAGCAAGATATTGCGCGTACGACCGAGACGCCTCGCCCAGCTTGCCGGCATGATGCATGACAATGCGGCAGTCAGCTTGTCGTCCGATGGCAGTGAATAGATATACGATGGAGAACGCTGCAGCATGGTGATATGTCCAGCCCGGCCAGCCATGGCCGGGATCAGGGTGGCCGCCGTTGCACCACTGCCGATCACCACCACGTGCTTGCCCCGGTAGTCCAGGTCGTCAGGCCAGTGCTGCGGATGCACCCGAGTACCTTTGAAGTTCTCTTCACCGGGGAACTTGGGAAGGAAGCCATCGTCGTGATCGTAGTAACCGGTACAGCACACGAGGAACTTGCAGCTGTAGTGCCGGATTTCACCGCTCGACTCGTGCAGGGCTGTCAGGTTCCACAGCCGCTGCTGGCTGGACCAGTCTGCACTGATGATTTTGATCCCATACTGGATCTTTTTGGTAATGCCATATTCCGTCGCGGTGTCTTCGATGTATTGACGGATTTCAGGACCATCGGCCAATACCTTGCGCTTGCTCCACGGTCGAAACTTGTAGCTAAAGCTGAGCATGTCCGAATCCGAGCGAATACCCGGATAGCGGAAGAGATCCCATGTGCCACCAATGCGCTCACGGCGCTCCAAGATTGCCAGGGATTTCCCCGGAAACTCCTTGGTGAAATGGCACGCCGTACCTATGCCCGACAGGCCCGCACCGATGATCAATATATCGTGATGTTGGTTGCTCATGGGGTCTCCACGCTTACGAAGTAACTAGGGCAATCGATTATTGGAGTAACTGGGTGAGCGACAGGTCCGCTTTTACACGCCTCCGACAAGCCAGGCCGGTAATAACTTCAGGGCAAGCTACGGCGGAGTTCTTCACCGAATATATTTCGTTTTCCCCCGATAGTCTTGTCGCGCTTGCCTGTCAGCATTTACGCAAGCCTCGAAATAAACAACAGGCCGTACACAGTAAATGCCACCTGCTTATTACAGATTGACCACAACCCATAAGGGTGAAAACAAGGCCACCATCAAGCAAGCAACCCAACCACGCCGAAGGCAGCTAAGGACAGGCTAAGAGATCAATCAGGCAACCCACTGACAACAACAATATAAAGAAATAAAGACCAGCGCTTGCCTGCTCGTGACACATCCTTGACAACTGACGCCAACTGACACAACCCAAACCAGGATCAATAGTCCTGTGCTGACGATTTAAAAGAGTCGCAGGTAAGAACTCGATCAATAAGCCAATAAGGGAATTCAACGCCTAGGCACGAAACATCAGGCCAAGGAAGCAGGTTATTTTTAAACCCGCCCCTAGGAGGATTTTAGAAAATTAAATCATCAATGATTGAGCAAATGCACTTGCCGCATCATGCCCCACTAATAATGGTGGCCACGACAGGCAATCAAGAGCGGGCACGACGGCGATACTCCAGAGGAGTGAGCTGAGTCCACCGGCGAAAAGCACGACTAAAAGAACTGGCCTCTGAATACCCGAGCAACAAGGCAATATTAGTGAAACTGTAATCAGATCTCGCTATGTACTCTTCGGCCAAAGAGCGACGCACATCTTCAACGACTTGGGTAAAGTCCAGTCCCTGCTCGGAGAGTCGGCGCTGCAAGGTACGTACCCCCATATTCATGCCACTGGCAACGAGCTCAATGCTTACCCCGCCACTGCCCAGGCCGCTGGCAATATGTGCCCCCATTCGGCTAAGAAGCTCTGACTCAGAACGAGCAGAATGCTGTCGCTGTAAGAATGGCTCAAGCGCCTGATATAACCGAGTATCAGCGGTTAGGATCGGCATCTCCAGCAGGCCAAGAGCAAACTCTATTCGATTATCGGGCCTATTGAAAAACAGCGGACAGCCAAACACCCCCTGGTAGACCGAATCATCGCTCAGCTTATTGTGCTCAAACTCCACCCGAAGGGGCTTAAGCGAGGAACACTTAGTTAGCTCACGCAGAATAGTGAGCGTAGCACTTATTGCATACTCGGCATCTTGACGCCGCTCAGTTACAAGTGGATCCACAACTTGGTAAATCAGCGTAACGGATTTTTCATCCACGCCAACTTCGATTCGCATACCTTGCGCGATCACCGCATAAAAATGACTGACGCATCGAAGCGCCAGTTGCATTGATGGCGCGCTACGTACCGCGTGGCCATAGGCACCCCAGTCGCTGCTTTGAGCTCGGGAGCCAATTTGCATGCCAATGCAGGGCGAAACCTCACGCCCTACTAACTCCCACAAGGCCATGTACTGCGACAATGGAATTTCTGCATCAGGAGACTTCAGAAACTCTTCATCAAGCCCGACAGCCGCCAAATATGGTGCGAAGAGCTCAGCGTTCCGCACAAATAAACTTTCACAAAAAACCGTGTAACAACGATCAGTCATAGTCAACATTCACCAAAGACACGGCAAGAACAAATATTCCGGCACGTCCACACCAGATATTACTCCATATACAGAATCCCTAGAGTCATTAAGCATATTCAGCTCCTGATAGCTGCAGCAAGTGAACAACACCAAGATTACTCTGCCTTATCGTGCGAGTTCTGACACACGAATGGCCTCATCACAGGCTGAGGAGTCTTCTGCCCATCGACGCTGCATGTATTTCATTGCCCTATCGTTGCCCCCACCCTGTGCACAGGCGTACGCATAGCTCTTGACGTTTACCAGAGACTGACGGCAGGCATGGTATGAAGTAAGAGCCTGCTTCTTCTGATAATGGTCTGGCCAACCGTCAAGCTTTCTCACGACGTCCTCTGCGACTTCATAGAGAAGGCCAGTGGCAGAGGGATTACGACAGGCCTCGTCCACCTTGATATACAAGGCCCGGGCTTCCCCGACCAGCACCTTGGCCTTACTCGCCGCTTCTGCATCAACATATCGGTCTTCAGCTTGTGCCCACGCACAAGCTGGCCATGCCATAGCCAGGATTAAGTGAAAAGTTTTCATCTCTTGGCATCCTCTTGCGTAGCCCCAATCCCTGCGCCGGGCAGAGCGTGGATATCGTTTGCGCTGGACGTTTCCCGCTGAGAGCCGCGACATAAAATGACCGGAACAGTCCGATGTCGTTGCGAGAGGAATCGAGACATCCACATCCCTTCGCATACCCTCAATAGTCATCCAGCGCCTCTTCACCGTCGCCGCGCCGCCGAGATCAACGACGAAGGGGCTCTGACCCGCGGCGCCCTCTTCGACGGATGGAGGCCACAATCTGCCGGCAACGACTCGCGGTTTCAGCGCGAGTCGAACTGGACTGTCCTCAATCTTTTAATGGGACTACACCGCGACGTGAAAACAGCACAGGACGATCACCGTCGGCGAGTAACACTGCAGTCAGCGAGGCGCCCTCCGCGTCCTGCTGCTGAAACGAATGCCCTCCGTTGCGGCTACGCACAAGCAAGCCGTCAAGACCGGCGACCAGCACCTGGCGCCCCCCGGCGACTATCGCGGTGACCGAACTCTTGCTCTGCAGCGGCACCCTCCGCCAGTCGCTCCCATCTGCCGGGCCGTGCAATAAGGTGCCGCGCTGGCCACCAACCAGCAGCGAGCCATCGGCCAGCACAGCGCCCGCCCAAAGGGTGCCCTCGTAGCCGGTGTCCAGGTAGCGCCAGCTCTTGCCGAAATCAACGGAGTGCAGTAGTTGGCCACGCTCGGCGGTGGCGTACAGGCCGCCTTTGGCGTCGGCGAACAACCCCATCAGGTTGAGGTCGGCCCGCCCATAGCCCGGCGGCGCGTCCAGGGTCTGTTCGCGCCAGGTCTGGCCGCCATCGTCGGTGGTCAGCACCAGCGACCAAAGGCCGACTGCCACGCCCTGCCGGGCGTTGAAGAAATGCACGGCGAATAGCGGACGGTCCTCTTTGGTCGACAAGCGCTGGATCTGCCAGGAATCACCGCTGTCGGTGCTGGCCAGGATCGCCCCCCAGTGACCAACCGCCCAGCCATGCTGCGCGTCGGCGAAGCTGACTCCGGTCAGCGGTGTGGATACTGGCACCGCGCGGGCCTGGCGAAAGCTCTGGCCCAGGTCATCGGACAGCAGCACCACGCCATGGTCGCCCACGGCCACCATGCGCTCGCCCGCCCACTCGGCATCGAGCATGGTCGCCGCACTGGCATGGCTCACCGGCAGGGCTCGCTCGGCGCGCAGCGGCTGCGCCTGCAGGATGGTGATAGGCAGCGCTGCGGCGAGCAGCGCGCTCAGTATGAAAAACGCGTATCGCATCTGCTCTCTCCTCAATGCGCCAGGGCGCCGATCATGCGCACCGGGCGCTTGCGCGGGAACACCCGCTCCAGCCAGACGGCAAAGGCCGGCAGCACGGTCATGGCCATGACCATGTTGACCATGAACATGAAGGCCAGCAGCTTGCCCATGTCGGCCTGGAACTTGAGCTCGGAAAACGCCCAGGTGGCCACACCGATGGCCAGGGTGATGGCAGTGAAAATGGTCGCCACGCCGACCTCGAGCAGCGCGTGCTCGACGGCCTTGACGATCGGCTGGCCATTGGCTTGGTGCAGTTGCAGGCGGTTGTAGATGTAGAAGGCGTAATCCACACCGATGCCCACCGCCAGCACCATCACCGGCAGGGTGGCGATGGTCAGGCCGATCTGCAGCTCCTTCATGAACCAGTAGCCGATGAAGGTGCCGATGGTCAGCGGCAGACAGCACACCAGCACGGCGCGCAGGTCGCGGTAGACGGCGAACACCAGCAAGGCGATAGCGGCGTAGACGTACAGCAGCATCGGCGTCTCACTCTTCTCCACCTCCTCGTTGATGGCTGCCAGCACCCCGGCATTGCCCGAGGCCAGGCGAATCGATACACCCTCCATCGGGAACTCGCTACGAAACGCCTTGGCCGCATCGAGCACCCGGTTGATGGTGGTCGCCTTATGGTCGGCCAGGTACAGGTGTACAGCGGTCATGCTGCAGTCGCCGCGCATGATCCCCGAGAGGCGCGCCACCTCGGTGACAAGCGAGGAGTAGTTCATAGCGTCTATCGGCACCGCGTTCATCTTCGGGTTGCCCTCGTTGTAGCCCTCGTTGAACTGGCGCATCGCACTGGAGAACGAGGCCACCGAGAGCACGCCGGGAACACCCTGCATGGCCCAGACGAAACGATCCTGGTACTGCCCCAGGGCCACGTTCTCGCAGGCGCCATTGACCTCGCCGGATTCGTCCGACTGGACCTCGAAGACCACGCTGAGCCAGTCCAGGCCGATGTCGTAGCTGCCGGCGATGGACACTGCGTCGCGATTGAAACGGGCGTCCTCACGCAGCTCCGGCGCACCGGCCTGCAGCGTACCGACGACCCGGTCGTGGCTCTGCCAGACAGCCACAACGAACACCAGCAGAGCGACACCGAGCACCAGCTGGGCGTTGCGCCATTCGGCCAGGCGCGCCAGGCCGTGCAGCCAACGCGCACGGCGCTCGCGGGAGACTTCCTCGGCAGCAGCGTAGCTGCCGTCGACCTTGAGCATCGAGGCCACCAGTGGCAGCATCACCAGGTTGGTGATGATCTTGAAGGCCACGCCAAGCGAGGCAGTGATGGCCAGCTCGCGCACCATCGGAATCGGGATCAGCAGCAGCGTGACGAAGGACACCAAGGCCGTCACCAGCGCCAGGGTGCCCGGAATCAGCAGGCCGCTGAAGCTGGAACGAGCCGCCTGCTCGGCGCTCTTACCACAGGCGATCTCCCGCACGATGTAGTTGATCTGCTGCACGCCGTGGGACACGCCAATGGCGAACACCAAAAAGGGCACCAGCACAGCCAGCGGATCGAGGCCGTAGCCGAGCAGGCGCAGGCTGCCGAACTGCCAGACCAGCGAGGTCAGCGAGCAGCCCAGCGCCAGCAGGGTGAAGCGCACGGAATGGCAGTACCAGTAGACCGCCGCAGCGGTCAGCAGTAGCGCCAGCAGGCAGAACTCCAGAACCGCGGAGGCGCCGTCGGCAATATCGCCGATCTGCTTGGCGAAGCCGATGATCTGGATCTCGAACGCCTCGTCCTCGAACTGGGCGCGGATCTGCTGCTCTAGCACTTGGTTGTAGGCCACATAGTCCAGCT
Organism: Stutzerimonas stutzeri; assembly: GCF_019090095.1. Taxonomy (NCBI): domain Bacteria; kingdom Pseudomonadati; phylum Pseudomonadota; class Gammaproteobacteria; order Pseudomonadales; family Pseudomonadaceae; genus Stutzerimonas; species Stutzerimonas stutzeri. The sequence goes on from NZ_JAGQFP010000001.1 coordinate 977,002, forward strand.
GCTGGCCGTTCTCGTCGAGTTCGTTGAGTTCGGCGGTGATCATCGCGCTGCTCTGATCACGCGCCACCAGCGTGCCGGTAAAGCCGCCCTGGGCGGTGGAGCTGGCGATTCTGTCGACTATCCCCTGGTCGAGACGCTCGGGCGTCACAGTGCCGGGGATCAAGGGGTCTGCACGAAAGCCTTCCTCGGTAATCTCGTTGACGAAGGAGTTGGGCGTCCACAGTGACTGCACGCTGCTGCGCGATATCCCGGGCAGGAAAGTCACAGCCTGGGTCACCTCGTACAGCCGCTTGAGCCCGGCTACATTCCAGATTGAGCCATCGCGGGCCTTGACCACGATGGTCAGGCGGTTCGCCCCGATAAGGTCGCTGCGGTAGGCCTGGAAGGTCTCGACGTACTCGTGGCCAAGGGGCAGCTGCTTCTCGAAGCCGGCATCCATGCGCAGCTGTACGGCGAACCAGGACATACCCAGGGTGAACAGGGCAAGCATCGCCAGCACCAGGCGGCGCCGACGGAACAGCCAGTCCTCCAGGCGTGGCAGCACGCCACGCCCCCTTTCGTCGGACTTATCTACAACAGGAGTATTCACAGCGTGCCTCACATCGAGTGCGAAACGGACAAGCCCACGTAATCGCGATCACGCAGCGGCTGGTCGTAAGGGGTGTCGGCGTCGTTGAACTTGGCGTAGTTCAGGCTGACCTGCCAGTTACCCGGGTTGCGCACGAAGTTCAGGTACAGGTTCATCGCGCTGGCATCACGGGTGTAGGTCGAGTACACCGAAGGCGTGCGTCCGTTGCCGAGCGCCTGCTGATAGTAGATACCGGGGGTCACGGTCCAGCCGGGGATCAGTGTGCTGTCATAGGTCAGGCTGAAGTCCAGGTGAATGCCCGAGGAGGTCGCATCGCCACGCGACTTGGGCGGGAACTGCGACATGTCCTCGACCCAGCTGTTGGCGCCCGGTGCGAGCAGCTCGCCGTCGTAACTGTCGTGCAGTCCCGGATACTTCACCAGCACCAGCTCCGTCAGCAAGGTCCCGGTGCTGGCCCCGGTGAACTCGAGAAAGTCCGGAGAGTTGGCGTTGGTCAGGCTGTAGATGCCGGTCAGGTGCCACTGGAACTTCTTGGTGTCTTTCCAGCACTCCCCGTCCCGCCCCGAGCAAGGCGCTGGGCCGAATGCGAGGCCCGGCAACGGGTTGAGCGGCACCGCTTCCTTGGGGCGGTAGGACAGCTCAGTGCCCACGGCCCAGTCGCCGACCGGCAGGTTGGCGCTGATGCCGTAAAGCATGCGGTCCTCCGGGTAGATCCAAGTGGGTGCGAAGCTGGCCTGGTCGTAGCGCAGCTGCGGCAGCTTGTCGTGATAACGCATCACGTAGAAACCGTAGTTGACGTCACTGTCCTCCGGCTGCCAGCGTACCGAGAGGCCCCACTGGCCACTGTCACGGGCGTCTTTGTCGTCGAAGCCGTACTCCTGCATGCCCTCGCCGATCACGTTGTAGGTCGACCAGTAGCTGCCCACCGGCGGCAACTCGCTCTTATTCCAGGCAAACTGATAGTAGAGCTCGACGTTCACACCATAGCCCAGGCCGCTGGCGACGCTGAGCATCGGTGCCGGCAGCAAGGCCTCCTTGAGCTGCACCCCTGGGCTCGATAGCGCCTGGATATCGTAAGCGTTGGTAGCGTTGATGCCGCCCACCGCGAACAGACTCTCGCCCCAGTTGATCACCTGGTTGCCCAGGCGCGCCCGCGCCCGGTGCTCCCCCACGTCGAAGCCCTTGCTCACCCACAGGTCGAGCAAGCGCGCCTTGAACTTCAGATCGTCACGCGCGTCATCGGTCAGCCCATCGCTGCCGATATCCGAGCCCATGGCCTGCCAGAACTGGGTTTCGGCACCCAGCGCCCCGGTGGTATGAGTGGCGGCGAAGTCGCGCTTCCAGCTGCCGCGCGCCATGAACGTAAAGTCCTCGGGGAACTTCAGCAGCAGCTCGTGAACGCCCTTGAGGTAGTGGGTGAACAGGTCGCCCTTGTCATAGTTGAGGTTGCCCTGATCGCCAATACCGGAAACGGTCGAATCCAGACAGGCAGGGGCGCCGCTGCCAGCAGCACCGGCGTTGACCAGATCGCAGCCCTGCGACTGGGTGCGCACGCCCATGCCCCAGCCGATGGTGGAATCGAACGAGCCACGGACATTCTCTGTCTCGAAGGTGAAGCCCATGGCCAGAGGCGTTGTGCAGGCAATGACCAGCCCCGATGCTTTAGCAATTATTTTATTCATATCGGATCCCTAGAGTCGCGATTAGCGTTCGCTGATGGCGCGCAGGTTGTCGGAGGTGTAGAAACCGCGCTTATGCCGCGGATTGCCTTCGCTCTCGGTCAGCCAGCGGAGATCCTTGCTGGCGCCGATGGTGCTCAAGTCGAAGAGGTAACGGCCGTCCGCCAGGTTGTACTGCACCAAAGCCTGCGTATCGCAAGCACCGGTCTCGTACACAGGAATCGTGAAGCCTTCGCGCACCTTCCAGATCTGCCCTTGCTTGTCGTAGTCGACGGCCATCACGGCGTTCCAGCTGTCTTCATCGATGTAGAACAGACGCTTCGGCGCCTGGTGGCGCATGCCCTGGCGGACATTGGCCTCGACGACCCACACTCGATGCAGTTCATAGCGGCGCGACTCGGGCGCGATCGAATCGTCCTGGGCAACCTCTTCGACCTTGGCGGACGTGTCGTAGGCGCCAAAAGCGTTGTAGGACACGATCAACTCCTGCTTGCCGACCAGTTTCCAGTCGAAGCGATCCAGGGGACCGAAGAAGATGTTCGCTTCATCGACGCTGTACTGGTTATCCATACCGATCTGCGGCGCGTCATAGGAGTAAGCGGGCATGCGCCTTACGCGCCGCTGGCCGGGAAAGTAATAGAAAGTAGTTGCCTGCTCACCAGCCACAGCGCTCTGCACGGCAGCCTGACCCGCCAGGGCAGCCGGCTCCAGGAAAGAAAAGTAGGTGGCGTTTTCTATCCGGCCGACGGAAGAGAACAGCGCACTCCCCTTCTCCCCCCAAGGGGTAAAGAAGGACACATCATTCGAAACACGCAGCCAATCCCCTCCCGCCTTACGTGGGGAGATCCCGGCGATGGTCTTGGGAATGTCGAGGCCGACGCCACGGTAGCGCATCTTCATGTTCCACATGACCTCGGCGCCGGTCGTAGGCATCGGGAACGGAACGCCAGGAACATAGGCTTCCTTCAGCGCAAGACCATCACTATCGAGGGTAGCGAAGCCGACGTTTTTCCTGGTGTTCTGGGCAACGAAGTCCGGCACGCCGCAGCTGCGACGGGTGGGGTACACATTCATTCGATAGCCCGGGATCTTCTTGAACAGCTCAAGCTGGCCCGGCGACAGCTTGCTCGCGTGCTGCGAGACATTACTCGCGTCGATACTGTAGAGCGGCTTGTCGTCCTTGAACTTCCAGTGCTGGCCACGCACCTCACCGTAAGTCCAGTCACCACCCTGAGGGCCGGGCTGCGTCCAGGCCGGAATCACCCCATCAGCACTTGCCGCTACCTCCCCTCCCAGCGGCGTCAATGCCGTCCCCAGCAAAGCAGGATCCTGCTTCGCAGCCTGAACAGAACCCATTGCAGTCGACGCTACAACGGCCACGAGCAGATGCCTGACGCCACGGCGGTTAACAACGCCGACTTCTGGGCGCTCAATCACTTCTTTCATTGGGGTGTCCTCACGGGGCTTTGACTGGCGGCACTACCTTCCCGACAGGGAAATCGGCTTGCGCCTAGATTACTAATCAAATGACATAGTCATTTGAACAAGTCCTTTGACCAGAAAAAGCAATCCACATGCCAAACCCTAAAGCCCAGTTAAAATCATTATTTATCAGTAGCTTATAGATACCAGTGAGGAGTCATGCGGTAGCCTCTTGTCCTCGACTGCACCAGCATGTAGCAGTACGCCGCACCATTTTGAGAATTATTGGAACACCTGTTACGAAGATATACGGGCGTAAAAGGGTACGAGCGACTGTCATTCGCAGAACCCGCTCGTGAGCTACGGATACTCGAAGCAATCCCACGCAGCGACCGCATGGCGGCAAAGAGAGTCCCCGCCGGGGGAGATTCATAGGCGCGATTGAGCCGCGAAGTAAGTGGCAGAGGCTGTAGGCGTTGTGACTGCCTGGAGAGATCCGGGAGCTAAGCTCGGCTCCTTCCACATATCCGCGCGCAGCTGCTGCCACGCTGACGTGCAGAACGCATCACCGGCCTCATCGGTAGCAGGAGCCAGGCCAGATTCGGAAGGACGCCAGAGAATTGGTTGATCCCGGCCACGACGCTCAGACCAGGGAAATGTGAACAGCGCACAACTCTTCTGCCCGCACGAAGACTCATGCCGAGCCGGCGAGATCTGGTGACCGTGTCATCTGCGGCGGCTTGTGGAATGGACCCAGGATCGGGGCGGCTCTCAAGCCGCCCCAACGGAGGCTTTACGGCGCGCGGTAGATCAATGCGTAGAACACCGGCAGCACGACCATGGTAAGAACGGTGGCGAACAGAAGCCCGCCGATGATGGTGATGGCCATGGAGACGAAGAAGGCGTCGAACACCAGCGGGATCATGCCTAGCGCCGTGGTCAGCGCGGCCATGGCCACCGGGCGCAGGCGGCTCGCCCCAGCATCGACTATCGCCGGCAGCAGCGCCTTGCCCTCCTCGCACTCCAGATCGATCTGCTCGATCAGCACGATGGCGTTCTTGATCAGCATGCCGATCAGGCTGAGGAAGCCGAGCAAGGCCATAAAGCCGAAGGGCTGTCCGCTGACCAGCAGGCCGGCGGTTACCCCGATCAAGGCCAGCGGCACGCAGAGCCAGATCACCAACGGCTGTCGCAGCGTGTTGAACAGCATGATGGTGATCAGGACCATGACCACGATGAACACCGGGATGCTCGCGGCCAGCCCGGCCTGGGCCTTGCCGGCGTCCTCGTACTCGCCGCCCCACTCCAGGCTGTAGCCGGGCGGCAGCGGCAAGGCCTCGACCTGCGGGCGCAGCCGCGCAAACAGCTCGCTAGCATTACCTTGCCTGGGGTCGGCGTAGACGGTGAGCGTACGCTTGCGGTCTCGACGGTGGATCATCTCGTCCTCGAACACGGTATCGAACGAACGCACCACCTGCTGTAGCGGGATCATCTTCTGCGCCACCGGGCTCCATATCTGCAGATTGGCCAGGTCGTCGATGGCGTTACGTGCTGCGTCATCGACGCGCACTATAATCGGCAGCAGTAGATCAGCCTCGCGATGAACGCCCGCGGTCACGCCCTGGAAGCCCTCGCGAATCGCCGCTGCCACCATGGCACGGGTGATGCCATTGACGTTGGCCTGTTCGTCGGCCAGGGTCGCTCGTACCAGCTTTACACGTTGCCGCCAGTCGGTACGCACCGCCTTGGCATCGGGATCACTCTGGTAGATCTGCTGCACCTGATCGCCAAGCCGGCGCAATTCATCCGGGTCAGGACCGCTCAGGCGGGCCTGGATCTTGCCGCTCACCCCGGTGCCCAGCTCGAACGGCGAGGCATAACTCAGTGCATCCGGGAAACGGCTGGCGAGTTCGTCTTCGACCTTCGCCATCAGTTGGGGGATCAGACGGTAGTCGTCCACACCAACCAGAAACTGTGCATAGGCCGGGTTGGGCTGTTGTGGCTGGTAGGTAAGCAGGAAACGCAGCGAGCCTTCGCCGAGGGTGGTGGTGACGTGCGTCACGCCCCCCTGCTCCAGCAGAAAGCGCTCGATCTCTTCGGCATCGGCGCGCGTAGCATCTATGTGAGCGCCCTGGGGTAACCAGTAATCCACCATAAACTGGGGTCGGGTCGAGCTGGGGAAGAAGCTCTGCTCGACCATGCTGAAGCCCCACAGGGCGACGGCGAACAGGCCGGCCACGCTGGCAGTACTCAAGTAGCGGCGACGGATGCAGATACGCAGCAACTCCTTGTAACGCCGATAGAAACCACCGCCGTAAGGGTCTGCAGTCGCCTGGTCGGGCGCCGGAGCCTTAAGAAACATCACGCACAGCAGCGGCGTCACCGTCACCGCGGTCACCCAGCTCAGCAACAGCGAAACCATTACCACCTGAAACAGCGAGCGGCAGTACTCGCCGGTCTCGTCGTTCGAAGTGCCGATCGCCGCAAAGGCCAGAATGGCGATCAGGGTGGCGCCGAGCAGCGGCCAAGCCGACTGTTTGACGACGATTGAGGCGGCCTGCTCGGCACGCTCGCCGCGCTGTAGACGGACGAGCACGCCGTCGACCACGACGATAGCGTTGTCCACCAGCATACCCAGGGCGATGATCAAGGCCCCCAGAGAGATGCGCTCGAGTGCCACGCCCATGGGATCTAGAAAAAGGAAGGATCCCGCTATGGTCAACAGCAGAACGAAGCCAATCAGCAGCCCGCTGCGCAGGCCCATGAACAGCAGCAGCACCGCCACGACGATGGCCACGGCCTGTAGCAGACTCTCGACGAAACCCGAGATTGCTGTGGTGACGGACTCCGACTGCTGGGAGACGATGCCGAACTCCATGCCGACCGGACGCTGCCCCTCCAGCTCGGCCATGCGTGCCTGCAGCGCCTCGCCCATGGTCACCACGTTGCCACCGGAAACGGTAGAAATGCCCAGGCCGATACCGGCCCGGCCGTCAAAGCGGATCTCGGCGGCGGTAGGTTCTACATAACCGCGCCGGATCCGTGCGAGATCACCAAGCTGGAACTGCCGTCCGTCGCCACCATGAATCAGCAAGGCCTGAAAGTCGCCGATCGAACTGAGGCCACCCGAAGGCGCCAGAGTGACGAAAGCTTTCCCTACCCGCGCTCGCCCGGCATCCGTCGCCAAGCCTTTCTGGCGTAGCTCCTCGATGATGGACGCGGGCGCGATACCCAATTGCGACAGGCGGTCACTATTGAATTCGACAAATATGGCTTCCTGGCGCTCGCCGAAAGTGGTGATCTTGCCAACATCTCGTACCAGCAGCAGCTCACGACGTAGCTGATCGACATAGTTCTTGAGTTCGGCGTAGCTATAGCCGTCGCCGGTGACCACCAGGAACGCGCTATAGACGTCTCCATAGTCGTCAAGCACGATCGACGGCCCAGCACCCGGCGGCAGCTCGCGCTGCACGTCGTCGACCTTGCGCCGCAATTCGTCCCAGACCTGGGGCAGACTTTCGCGGTCGTAGTTGTCCTTGACGGTAACGGTCAGGGTCGACAGGCCCCGCTCGGACTTCGAGCTCACGCGCTCCAGTTGGCCGAGCTGTTGCACGGCCTTCTCCAGGCGGTCGCTGACCTCCTGCTCCACCTCCAGGGCTGAGGCGCCCGCATAAGGCGTGACGACAAGTGCCTCCTTGATAGTGAATTCCGGATCCTCCAGACGGCTCATGTCCTGATAGGTCCACAACCCTGCAACGAGCATCGCTGCAGTGAGCACCAGGGTGACCAGGCGTTTCTTGATGGCAATGGCGGCGATATCCATCGACTCAATTCTCCAAGGCGTGCACGGGGAAGCCGTCGCTGAGCGTATGCACGCCCGATACCGCAATGCGATCACCCACCTGCAAGCCGGAGGTCACGAGCACGCTGTCGCCGCTCAGTTCTCCCAGGGTCACGGGGCTACGCTGCACCGTGCCGCTCTGCGCATCGAAACGCCAGACCTGAGGACTATTGTCGGGAGCGGCGAATACCGCATCGGCGGGAATGTACAAGCCAACTGCGGCATCCCCTGCTGGCAGATCGTAGGCGACGTGTCCAGTCATCCCGGGGCTAACGCTAAAGCCAGGCGGCGGCTCGAAGCCGACGGTAACGCGGAAGGTGCGCGTCACCGGGTCGGCCATGCTGGCGAAGGCAGTGATTTTTGCCGCAATCGGTTGTTCGGGCAGCGAGCTCAACACCACGCGGATCTGCGAATTGAGGTCCTCGATGTGTGCCGCCGAGTCGACCTGCGGCGAGCGAGCCCAGAGCACCTCGGGAACTTGAACGCGCATTTCCATGCCACCCTCGCTTTGCAGTATCAGCACCGGCTGCTTGGCCTGCACATTGGCGTAGTCCTCCACCAGTTTGCGCGCTACACGTCCGGCGAAGGGCGCACGCAGCACCGTGTCCTCAATAGCCTTGTTGGCCTGACGCAGGCTGGCATTGGCAACCGCCAAGTTGCGGCGGGTACGATCGACCTCCTGCGCGGCGACAGCCCTGGCCTTGAACGCCGCCTCGTATCGATTGAACTCCAGCTGAGCGGCGTTGCGTTCAGCCGTCGCCCTGTCCCTTTCGGCCTCATAGTCACGAGGGTCGAGCCGTGCCAGCACAGTACCGGCATTAACTAGCTGTCCCTCGGTGACCGGAATATCAATGATCCGCCCAGGGACTTCGAACGCCATGTCCGATTGCTTGACCGCCGAGACACTGCCGGGAAACCGCAGCGTTCGAACAGCCTCAGCTTGCCCTAGCGTGAACAGTTTTACCGGTCGCGACACCGGTTGGGCCGCTTCCTGCTGCGGGTCGTTGCAGGCAGTAAGTGCCAAGACTATGGCCAGGCACAACGTGGCCGACCGGATGATTCGATTGTTCAGCTTCATGTTCGTCCCCTTCGACGATTCAATGTAAGAAGACTAGTCCCGGCTTAGCTGCTGCACGCCCGATGACCACCCTCGGTCGCCAGCAAGTTATTGCTCATGAAGGCACCGACATCGCTGGTCAGAAGGGACGGCCCCGACCAGCGCATCGGCGCCACAGCGCGGACATAGCTGTAGTCCTGATCTCGGTTGAAGAAGGCCTGGTTCATACCGGATTTGAAGTCGCCCGGGCCCGTGGCGTTGACCCGGATACTGACTCGCGCCAGCGAGTTGCTCAGTAGCACCACGTGACAGACAAGGCAGAGGTTCTGGACGTAATCAGGACTCATGGAAAACCTCGGACAGCAGTGAAACACCTCGCCCTTGAAGCTCAGCGTATCTACTGGCTCGGGATGGGTAGGCCGATTGGCGTAATGGGGCTCCAACTGGCATGACCAAGAGAGGCCGGATGCCACGCATAGGGAGCAAATTTTTCAGCGCACGCGCTGCGAAAGCCTCTGGCTTGTCCCAGCTTTCAAAACCGAGACTTGCTCGATTCGCGTGCTACAGACGGAGGCAGCATTTGGCCCGCCAACAAGGTCGGAAGAAGTCTCCGAAGCTGCCGAACGGATACGCCGGCTGCGGCTGTTTGACGGTAACGATCCTGAGCGAGAACAAGATGGAGGTAGATACCTACAGGGCCGAGCTCATACAGGCGCAGAAAATCGACGCACGGCAAACCTCCATCATTCGGCCGCAGCCAAATGCAGTGTCTTTTATTCTTGGAAGATAGAATTCTGCGCGGCCCTCAGGTCTGTCGCTTTGCATATCACGCCATAAAATATCCAAATAATGTCACCTACCAGCCGCCTAAGCTGTTCTGGAAAATTCGTCGAACGTCCACGGGAGCACGACAATGGACACTCACCGGCCAGCGGTCTTATTCAATCGAACGTTCGAGCATTCGCGATGAATACCTTTGTAAATGGCATCGCTCTGTTAGGCTTCGAAGACTTCGCGCTCGACCAAGGCCTGAATCCATCCGCTGTACTGACCGAGATCGGACTACCCGTCGACGCCAGACTTAGTGTGATAGGGGGCGCCCAATTCAACTCCTTGCTCGAGCTTTGCGCACAGCGATCAGCCGCCCCACTGTTCGGCCTGCAATTTGGTTTACGGCAGGGGGCTCAGGCACTGGGCAATCTGCTGTACCCGATTCAGAATGCCGGTTCGGTGGGCGAAGCACTGCAGGCGCTACAGCGCTACTTTCACGTTCACAGCAACGGCGCCGAGCTGCGCCTCGAGCGCCACGGCAGGTACGCTCGGCTGGTGTATGAAGTGACGGATGGCGGTGCCTATTCAGTCCGCCAGACCGTAGAGCTGGCCATAGGGATAAGTGCCCATTTGCTGCGCAGCCTGCTACAGCACGCCTGGAAGCCGCGAGGCCTGCTGCTTAGACACGCCCCCGGCGCCGAGCTAAGCGCATACCGCCACCTGCTGGGCATTACGCCCCGCTTCGACAGCCCGGACAATGCCTGGGTGTTCGACGAGGCGCTGCTGGATATTTCGCTTAGCACTGCAGACGAGCGGCTCTGCCAGCTGGCCAGGGAGCATCTCGATGTACTGGCACGAATTACCCTGCGGGAATTGCCCGATTACGTGCAGAAGCTTCTTCGCACTTGGCTGCCCGCTGGCCAGGTCACCATCGAGCGGGTCGCCGAGCATCTGCAGGTCAGCCCACGCACCCTGCAGCGCTATCTGCAGACAGAGGACACGAGCTTTCAGGCCTTGCTGGACGACACGCGACAGGCCCTGGCGACGCGCTACCTGCGTGACTCATCGCTGAACCTGACTCAGTTGGCCGCGCTTCTGGGCTATGCAGATCTCAGCACCTTCTCACGCGCCTTCAGGCGCTGGAACGGCATCAGCCCACAACAGTGGCAGCGCTCATTGCTATCCGTGCCAGCCGCCGACTCGTCCACCTAAGGGGCGTATAACCATGTCCGTTAATCCCTTCGTCCGCGCGCTAGGACTTATTGGCTTTGCCGAGTTCGCCATAATGCAGGGGCTCAATCCAGTGCAGATGCTGCGACTTGCAGAACTGCCCCAAGACAGCCTGCAGCACCCCGAAGGCATCTTTGCCTTCCGTCGCTACTGCGCGCTCCTGGATATCTGTCAACGCCATTCAGGCAACCCTTTATTCGGCCTGCAGTTCGGGGGCTTTCAGGGGCTCGATGTATTTGGCGAGCTGCTCTATCTGATTCGCAACGCGCGTACGGTAGGTGACGCCCTCGGCGAGTTGCGCGGCAACTACGCGCTGTACGATGGCGCGGCAGATATAGGTCTCGACAGCGACGGAGACACTACAATCCTCAGCTACCGGGTCGGAGAACTAGACCTGCCGGGCCTGGCGCAAGTCGAGGAATTGGTCTGCTCCGTGGGGGTGCAATTACTGCGTGCCCTTCTAGGCGATACCTGGCGCCCTTCGGCCGTCCTACTGCGGCACCGTGCGCTTGGTGATGAGGCAAGCTATCGGAGGGTACTCGGCTCCCAACCCCGCTTCTCGGCCCATTGCTGCGGCATCGAACTGGCGACCTCCGCGCTTTCAAAGCCGCTGAGTACCGCCGATAAAGGACTGCACCAGTTGATCGTTGAACACATGCAGAAGATGGAGCGCCTATCTGCCGACGACCTGCCTGGCTACGTCCGGCAACTGCTCCGCCACCTTCTACCCAGCGGCCGCGCCACCGTTGAGAAGGTCGCCGACAGCATGGCACTCAACAGCCGTACCCTGCAGCGTCGCCTGAGTCAGGAAGGCACATCCTTCCAACGGCTGCTCGATGAAACGCGCCAGGACCTGGCCAGCCGTTACCTCGCAGACCCGTTCATTAGCATGATGCAAATATCGGGGCTGCTGGGTTACTCCAATCAGAGCGGGTTCTGTCGGGCGTTCAGTCGCTGGTTTCAAATCACACCATTGGAATGGCAAAAGCAACATTGTTCCAATCGGCAGCCCCGCCTGCTGCGCGCCTCCCGCTTGAACGCACTGCATAGGCGAATCGAAAGCAAGAGCTTATAGGTGCTCGGCCTTCTAGGACTCTATAGCGCGAATATTTCGGTAGCGGCCGTCTGCCAATCGTTTTGATAGGGCACAGGCTACAAGTGGCGACCAGCGTCGTTCCTTTCTCGTTGTTGGTGCAGGCCACATCTGCAGTTCTACTGCTCGCCAACAACGCCTCAGGGCGTTTTAGTCCGTACCGATAGAGCCTGCGCGCTGCGCTTGCTGACGGCGCCTGTGAGATCGGTGGAATGGCGGTCTTGCTGTTTCCTCTCACCCTATCACGGCGTTCTCGCCGTCAAGGGCTGCACGCGCTTCGCGCGCTTGCGGCGGGGCCGGCTATCGCCCCCTGACTGCTGCGCTGCGCCGTGCTGAGCCGGTTCCGGGCAATTCCGCCCGAGCAACTGGAGCATGATCATGTCGCAGCTTTCTCTCGCCTTTGACGCTTCCCTGATGATTCGCGACGAGCAAGGTCGTTATTTGCCTGCTACTGCGGAGCAGATCCTGAACGCTGCTCGCAGGGTGATCGATCAGAAGGTTCAGCGAGGTGCAGCCTTCACGTCTTCGGAGCTGGTCAAGGACTACCTGATCGCGAAGCTGGGTGGCTTTGAGCACGAGGTTTTCGCAGCGCTGTTTCTGGATGCCAAGCATCGCCTGATCCAGTACGTCGAGATGTTCCGCGGCACCATCGACAGTGCGTCTGTGTACCCGCGCGAGATAGTCAAGGAAGCGCTGCGCCTGAATGCAGCTGCTGTGATATTCGCGCACAACCATCCAAGCGGAATTCCAGAGCCAAGCCAAGCTGACAAGGTGCTCACACAACGTTTGAAAGAAGCCTTGGCGCTAGTAGATGTCCGCTCGCTGGATCACATCATCGTGGCAGGCCAACGCACCGTATCTTTCGCTGAGCTTGGGTTGCTATGAACCAAGGGGGCTGAGCCCCCTTTTTGCTGCGCCCTTTCAGGCATGCGCAGCGTGTTCAGCCGATTCCTCTTCCTTCGCTGCCAGCCCCACCGTCCAATGCCCACCGTTCTCTTGGATCAGGTGCAGCAGGTCGTAGGTTCTGATCATGTCGAGCAGACCAGAATGGCCATAAGCAGCACTCTCAAAGGCCGACTTTTTCAACAGAATCGACCTGAAGCTGCCAGTCGCGACGGGCAACAACCGGCCAGAAGGAGACGTTCAGATACGCCTACCTCCTGAAACACCCTAGAGTGCTTTGTAGCATCACTTGGGTGGGTGCTCGTGATCGCAAGCGGTCAACTGGTCGACCAGCGCTTTCAGTTCGCCGAGGTGGTTCTCATAGAGGCCGCGCGGCGATGATTTGTGCTGGTTGCACAGGAACGCAGCAGCACCGGTAGCAATGCCGTGCTGCGATCCGTTGCCCATGGTTTTGGTTGATGAGCCAGCGACGTGGGTGACGCTGATGTGCTTACCAGCCATCAGCAGGTTGTCGATGTTGGCGGAGTACAGGCAGCGGTATGGGATCCCATAGGCCTGTTTGTCGCGCATGTCCCAGATCCAATCCTTTAGGCGGAAGTCGTACTTACCTTCGCCTGGCTCCCACGCACAGTGGATGCAGAAGGCCCCATCGTTGGGCACCAACGCATCGGGGAAACTGGTGTGGTTGCGGATGTCATTTTCCGACAGCACATAGTCGCCGCGATAGCGCCGGAACTCGCCCTGCGCCGCGACAAAGGCCATCCATTCGAACTCCAGGTTGGCATAGTTTTCCGGTTCGAGTTTTTTGACGTTCGAGAACGTGCCGTAGAGCGCACGCATCAGGTAGTCGCGAATCAACTCACCATTGGTGTATGGGTCGAGCCATTGGCCGTATTCCCAGAAGTGAGTGGCAGGAAACACGTCGGCTTTGCTGCCGAATCTGAACTCAGGTGTGCTCGGATTGGCCCCTGCCTGTGGCCCAGGAGCATTTTCGACGCCGGCCTCCAGTAATTGACCGCTCAGGTTGGCGTAGTCCTTGGATACTTCGGTTGCCCATGGCACCTCGGGAAATGAAACCGGGTGTTCTGCCATGCGAGTGCGGAAGAACAGCGTATTGCCGTGGTGCATGTCATCGCCCACTTCCGGCGCATAAGGCTCGTTGAACTCAGCGCGAGCCTCCCGCCCGAACAACGTTTCGGCACCGGCAAGCACGCCAATAATGGCCGTGCCACTGGCGTCGATGAACACCGAGCCGGTAATGCGGCGCTCGTGGCCGCCACGTGCCTGAATCGCCTGAACCGCAGTGATTTTAGAGTCCTGCTTTTCGACGCTGATGATGCGGTGTCCGAGAAAAACCTTGGCGGTTGGTTCAGCCTCCAGCAGTGATAGTGCAGCCAGATCACCGTTCGCTGAACGCTGGGCCAGCTCGTTGAGCAGAGCGCCCTGTGAGCCTCTCGGCATCAGACCGATTTCATTGCTGGCATTGCCACCAAGCACCGGACGGTCATGGATCAAAGCGACGCTCTGCCCCAAACGAGCAGCGGTCAACGCAGCAGCGCATCCCGAGATACCTCCGCCGACCACAACCACATCGTAATGGCCGGCATCGAGCGGCTTATCTGGCAGGCCGCGTAGTGCTTTACGCCAGGCTTGGCTGGTGGCATTCACCTCATTGGGTGGGGCTACGTCATCGGTTGACAGGTAGATTGCATCGCAGCGGCCATCGAAGCCGGTCAGATCATGAAGCACCACGGTAGTGGCGCCTGGTTCCAGCGAAATCTTGCCCGCTGGCTGCCACGACCAATCCTCGCTATTCGCACCAAATACCGTGTCGAGAACCACTCCATTAATCGATACGGTGAAGCGCCCAGGATGATGCGATGGCACCCAGTCCTTCGCTCGCACCCAGACGTGGTACGCACCTTGGCGCTCAAGATTAATCGTTGTAGAGGCATCGCTAACAGGGCGCCCCAGGCCGTGGGCAAGCAGATAGGGCGACCCCATGACGGTCTCGAATTGGGAGTCGAGAACCCAGCCCCCATAGCTATCAAAATCCTCGGCCTCGATCAGGATGTTTGCTGGAGACTCGCTCATGTTGGCTGGGTTGATCACTTCTCTTACTCCATTACTTGTACAGAATCACCGCTGTGGCTTGGTTCGACTCAACGCACGCCCGCTAGGCGTAATGCCGCTGGGGTGTAATCGCTTTCCGAGGCGGTGTAACTGAAGTCGTAGGCCTGCTTCTCTTCGTTCTTCATCCCCATCGCCAGATACCGGCCAGCTTGCAGGTCAGCAATGGTTTCCAGGGTGTACCAGGGCACTTGCGTGTTGTAGTAGAACTGGGAGTGGGCCTCCGCTAAGGAAATGCTCTATTTGGCTGGAGCGGGCTTGGCGGCCTCGACCATTGCTGCGACTTCACTGTCCTTGAACTCAACCGCTTCAAGGATCTTGCGGAACAGACGTGGCAGGTGTGCGACGAAGGAGTTTTCCTTGGGCACGAACATCATGTCGAAGCGGTTCTCGATGCCCTTCACGATGCTCTTCACCACATCTTCCAGGGCCACCATTTTGAAGAGTCCTGAATTGTTTCCTTTCCAGATCTTGCTGCCCGCAGCGCTCTTGAAGGTCTGATCCATTAGCGGTGTATGGAAGAACGTGGGATGCACGCTACCGACGCCGACACCCGTGTGGCGAAGCTCCAGGCGAATGCTGTTGCACATGGCCCATACGCCGGCCTTGCTTGAGGTATACGAGGCCTGCAACGGTGAATGGCTGAAAGCAGCCAATGACGAGATCGCCATCAGGTAGCCCTGACGCTTCTGCACATGACCTACGGCGGCACGGAAGGTGCGCCATACCCCGAGTAGGTTCACGTCGATCACCCGCTCGAAGACCTTGGGATCACCCGTCACCAGGGGCTCGAATGCAGTAATGCCGGCATTCGCAATCACCACATCGATGCCGCCAAAGTGCGCTGCTGCTTCTTCCATTGCAGTGTCGATGCTTTCCATCGAGCAGACATTCACCTGCCAGGCGCGGGTGTTGGCGCCGAGGGCTGTTGCTTGAGCCTCAACCGCCGCACCATCCATGTCGAATAATGCGAGCTTGGCACCTTTGTCGAGCAGTGCCTGGCAAACGGCTGAGCCCAGCCCACCTGTCGAACCGGTGATCGCAATAACGCGCCCATCAAGATTGTAAAAAGCCATTATTGGATCCTCAGTTCAGGGGAACGGTGCGTTGGAGAAAGTCGATTTGGTCGCCGATGGTTCTCTCGAAGGAGTCGCCGAGATAGATATCGAAATGCCCCTCCTTGTAGATCTTGATCTGGCCACGGGGAGCACGACGGGCATGGCGAAGGGTGGCTTTTGCCGGAGCTACCGTGTCGGTTTCACAGACGCAGAAAAGCGTCGGGCAATTCAGCTGCGGTGTTTTCCGACCAGGAAAGTAGGTAAGGATTTGCAGTGCGATGCGGGCAGCGACGTAGTTGGGGAACTGCTTGGCTGCGGCATCAGGAACCAGCTGGAGATAGCCCTGTTCGCAGTCTGCCGCCGACATCATTGCGGTTGAGCCAGGCTTGCCCGCCAGGGCAATCGTTACTGGCGCAGCACCAAACCAGGAACCCAGTTTGTCTGTCAGGGCGCGGATGGTGACCTTGATCGAGGTCAGGGGCGGGACAGCCATGCTGGAGGCCATGCCGTCGGTGAAGGGGCACTGGGAGATCACCGCAGCGACTCTCTGATCATCGGCGGCAGTCGCGATGACATGACCTCCACTGAAGGATGTGCCCCAGAGGACGACTTTGTCTGTATCCACATCAGTGCGCGTCCGTGCGAAGGCGATGGCAGCCTTCCAATCCTGCAACTGCTTGTTCACATCCAGCAGCTGACGCGGTTCACCCTCGCTATCACCAAAATGCCGGTAATCAAAAACCAGACAGGCATAGCCGAGGTCTCTAAAGCGCTCGGCATAGGCACCGAGTCGCATCACACGCGTGCTCCCCAGGCCATGAGCCATGACGATGACTGGAGCAGGTTTCTTGGTTTTCGGCAGATAGAGCCAAGCCTTACAGCGGCTGCCCTCAGCCAGGAACTCAACATCGAGACGGTTCATGGTCATGATCCTGGAGTCGTGTATTGAAATTGTTTTAACTCAAACGTTGGAGTCTATTACAACGTTGGATATGACTCTATCCATTGAGTGTGATACCGTCAACCGCCATGACGACCGTGAATTTGACCCGCACCCAACGCCGCGCAGCTGACATGCGCCAGAACCTGGTAGAGATTGCCGAGACCTTGCTGATTGAGGGGGGGATGGCGGCTGTATCAGCCGATGAGGTTGCACGTCGGGCCGACGTGTCCCTGCAAACGGTCTACAACCGGGTGGGTGGGAAGCCCGCGCTGCTCATCGCTATTGCCGAGCGCTCGATGGAGGAAAACCGTGCCTACGTCGATAAGGCGTATGACGGTAAGGGGACACCTGAAGAGCGGGGTCTGCGAATCTTCAATGCGTACGTCAGCTTCGCAATGGAACGGCCCCATCAGTTCCGCATCCTGGCCAACCCCCCAGAAGATCCTGAGGCTATTTCTCGCATTGGCGCGATGGCGCGGGAGCAGATCGCGCACATGGCGGCGATCATTCGCGATGGGATTGCAGAGGAATGGATCGATCCAGAAATTGATCCTGACAGCACAGCAAACGCAGTCTGGTCGATGATGAATGGCGTGCTGACGTTGGCGTTGCGGGATGACGCCTTGCGGTCGGAGTCAGTCAGTCGCGAGGCTCTTGTGCAGTCAGCACTGACAATCATCCAGTCTGGCTTGAGAAGTCGCCGCCTTTAGCAATTTCTGCTGCTGAATGTGCAATAGAGCGCGGCGAGCTGCCTCTCTCAACGAATCCACGCCAATTCCTCAAGCTGGCTTCATCCCCCTTGTTCTTTCGTGGGGTTCTAATAGGGGAGCCATTCTCGAAGGCCGAGATCATTGATGTTGCCCGTCGCACCATTCTAGCGTTCAAGCACCCATGAGCAGGAACGGCTGCTTCTGGCCGGTTTCTGCCTGATGTGAATGCCCGCTAGCTAGATGTGCGGATGCACCGCTCATGGCCGATAGCGAGCACTTCTGGTAAGCGGTGCCGGCCATTTGCAGCTCTTCGAACAGCCTCGCGCACCTTGCCAATGATTGGGCAACTCGGTGCCGAGCGCGAGTAGTGTGAATCCACAAACTACTCGACAGCTGTCTCTGCGGCGGAGCCCTGTATACGCTCTTTCGGCTTCGACTGATTACGTCGTGCTTGTCCGCGCTGCCGCTTGGCCTGCTGCTTCGCATGCAGAGCCTGAGCCGCCGTCACCATGCCAACTGCCCGACCGCTCAAGTCCAGGCGCGGCGCATTCTCCGTCATGCTTGCCCAGTATCGACTTCCTCGACACCAGGTAGCGATACCCTGCTTGAGCTGTTCGCTGGATATTCCGAGCAACTCCAGATGTTGCTCGGCATCCTTGAGAATGCCCTCCTTTAGGGGAACCTTGGGGGCCGGGTTAACCGGAAAGGCCAATGGAAAATGCTTCTGCAGTCGCCAGATCGCTTCCACCGCAGGATCTTGCTCGCGAGGCTTCGTCTGCGGAGAAGGCTTCCGCACACGCTGCTTCGGACTATCCGTCTTTACCTGCACTTTTTCGGCTCGCAGGCGGTCGCGTAGCTCAGCTAGTTGTTCAAAACCCATCGTTCAGTTCGCAGCTTCATGGTTGATTCGTGGCGCAAGGTTATCTCATGCAGTCTTTCGGCACAGCCCGGAGCCGACTCCGGTCAGTTACCCACTGGCGAATCAGGCATGCCGTCACCACCCATGGTGACGCTCTCCCTCTTTCCAAAGCAGGGGTTCTTGCCCCCTCAAAATCAAGAAAAATAGACGGTTTCCACCCGGACGCTGCGCTGGGTGGAGCCTCCGCGATTTTTCCTGATTTTTTCACGACCGCCTTAGTCGCCCTAGTCGGCAGGGGTTCATGCGCAGCGCAAGCGCAGAACCCTGAAGACGAAGGAGCGAAAGCCATGAGCGAAGAAATCAGGATCTACGTTGCCGACCTGGCCGCGTACAACGCCGGTCACCTGCATGGCGTCTGGATCGACGCCACCCTGGAGCTGGACGACCTCCAGGCGCAGGTCAGTGCCATGCTGGCGGCCTCCCCTGTCGAGGGTGCGGAGGAGTATGCCATCCACGACTTCGAGGGCTTCGACGGCTACCGCCTCGGTGAGTACGAGGGCCTCGAAAACGCCCATGAGATTGCGTGCTTCATCGAGGAGTACCCCGCGTTCGGCGGCGCCCTGCTCGCTCACTTCAACGACCTGGAGCAGGCGCGCAAGGCGGCTGAGGAAGATTATTGCGGCTGCTACAGCTCGCTGGCCGACTACGCCCAGGAGCTGACCGAGGAAACCACCAGCATTCCGCCGCACCTGGCTATGTACATTGACTACGGTGCCATGGCCCGCGACATGGAATACAGCGGCGACGTGTTTACTTTGGAGACCGGCTTCGAGCAGGTGCATGTGTTCTGGAATCGCTAACCCAGCGGAAGGCACCGGGAAGACCCGGTGCCTTGTTTTTTGCGCCCCTGTCCTGCCGGCCACCCGCGCGCCCCACCCGGACGGCTGATGCACGGGACGCGCACCCGGCGATCAGCCTGGAGCAACCACTTTGTGCCTCCCAGTTGATTGAGACCGTTGCGGTCTTACGGTCTTGCCCAAATCCGTCGATCCGTAACCACGGATTTACGGATTTGTGGGGAAGCAGATTTACGTTTTTACGGATTTACAGAAATCCGCCGATGCGGTTTTCCGGTTTTGTGGAAAGCCGTAGACCCGTAAATCCTTAGGCTGCACGCACGGAGCTTGGCGTGCTTGGGAACCATGGCCGGTGACACGCGTAGATAGGCGTACCCGGTCAGCGTCCAGACCTTCTCGGTATCAATCCTCGCCACTCCTGCCTGCGCATTCGCCCAGACCCAACCCGGCATGATCGAGCGCGACGGCTGCCGCACGGTGCACCTCCCACGTCAACGGAGAACACACCATGTCGCACTCAACCAATCTTTCCCATCACTCGCGTCGCATCGATCTCGATGCCCCGCTGCACCGCAAGGCCGGGCCGATGACGCATGCCATGCAGCCCGTGGAAAGCGCTGGCGAGGCGCAAACATCACAGGCCTGCCCTACCCCTCGTTACCTCACCAACAGCGAAGCCGCGGCCTTCCTGCGGCTGTCGCCGCGCACGCTGGAGAAGCAGCGGGTAATCGGCGGCGGACCGCGCTTCCACAAGTTTGGCCGGCGGGTGATGTACGCGGTTACCGACCTCGAAGCCTGGGCCGGTGAGCGCAGCTTCGAGACCACCTTCGATCCCGAGTACATCGACCGCCACCCGGGAGTGCAGCGTGATGATCAGTGAAACCTTCGCTCATGAATCGTCAGCATCTCGATTTGACTTCGCAGAACGAGCAACTGGATCTGTTTCGTGCCCTGCCGGGGGATTTGGCGCCACGCGACGCCCAGGATCTGATGGCGCATCCGTTCTTCTCGCTGGCCAAGTCGCGGCGCACCGTGCCGATCGACTTTCGCTCGGGCGAGGTGACGGTGCGCGTGGAGGGCACGCTGGAACACGGCATCGCCACGATCTGGGATGCCGACATCCTGATCTGGGCGGCCAGCCAACTTGTAGAGGCGCGCGATGCGGATATCCCCACTTCGCGGCTGATGCGTGCAACGCCCTACCAGATCCTGCGCTTCATCGGCCGGGGCACCTCGCTGCGCGACTACCAGCGCCTGAAGGCCGCCCTGGATCGGCTGCAATCGACCAGCGTGGCCACGTCGATCCGCGAGACCACCGGCCGGCGTCTACATCGTTTCTCCTGGATCAACGAGTGGAAGGAGTTAGCCGCGGCGGATGGCCGGCCACTGGGTATCGAGCTGATCCTGCCGGACTGGTTTTACAGCGGGGTGCTGGATCAGGCTCTAGTGCTGACCATCGACCCGGCCTACTTTCGTCTCACCGGCGGCATCGAGCGCTGGCTGTATCGCCTGGTGCGCAAGCACGGCGGCAAGCAGAAGGACGGCTGGCAGTTCGACTTTCGCCATCTGTATCGCAAGTCGGGCAGCTCGGCGCGCTATTCGGACTTCGCCCTCGATCTGCGTGCGCTGGCGGCTCGCCAATCGCTGCCTGGGTATCGCCTGGAAGTGGTGCGTCTGTCGCGTTCGACCGAGCTGCTGGCCTTCCGGCACGTGCCGTAGACGGCACGGGGATATCTTCTGGAAAAGCTGTGAATCCAGACGTGCTTTCAGGCGCATGCCGGCCCGTGCTATCAGGAGCACGGCGCACGTGCTTTCAGGCGCACGAACGCCTCTGCAGGCCAAGGCTGGCGGGGCCGACAGCCTCCCTTAACTTAACTAACTTAAAAGCTCTAACTTGTTATTGGGGCAGCGCCGGATTGTGGACAGGTGCTGATCGGGGCAGTTTGGCCGGGGAGATCCGGCCATGATCGTCGCCCTGCTCAACCAGAAAGGCGGCGTGGGCAAGACCACCCTCGCCACCCATATCGCTGGCGAATTGGCACTGCGCGGGCAGAACGTCATCCTGCTCGATGCCGACCCACAGGGCTCTGCGCTGGACTGGACACAGCGGCGCAGCCAGCAGGGCTTGCCCAGGCTGTTCAGCGCCGTCGGCCTGGCGCGCGAGACACTGCACCAGGAGGCGCCGGAGCTGGCTCGCCGCGCTGATCACGTGATCATCGACGGGCCACCACGCATCGCCGCCCTCGCCCGCTCGGCGTTGCTGGCGGCGGATCGCGTGTTGATCCCGGTGCAACCCAGCCCCTACGACCTGTGGGCCAGCGCGGAGATGGTCAATCTGATCCGCGAGGCGCAGGTATTTAGGCCCACGCTGCGCGCAGCGTTCGCCATCAATCGTCGCGTCAGCACCACAGTGATCGGCCGCGAAGCCCGCGGCGCCTTGGCCGACCAACCGCTGCCAGCGCTGCAGGCCGAAGTACGCCAGCGCATCGTCTTCGCCGAGAGCGTCGCAGCCGGTCGCCTGGCGCGTGAACTGGCGCCGGACAGCGCCGCCGCACGCGAAGTCAGCAGCCTGGTTGACGAGTTGCTGAGGTGGTCGCCATGAGCAGCAAGCGCATCGGAATCGGTGCACGCCCACTGGCTGATCCGCAGGCCGAAACCTGGATACGCCAGGGCGCTGGAATCGACAACGGCAAGGTCTCGCGCTATAGCGCCCGACTAACGCTGGACGTTACGCCAGCACTGCGCACGCGGATCAAGCTGGCGGCCTTCGACCGCGGCGTGACGATGGCGGAGATGCTGCGCGAAGTGCTGGAGCGGCAGTTTCCGGGGGCCACTGCATGACGCCCGGTACTCGCGGCGCGCGGTGGCCACTGGCGCTACTCGCCGTCGGCTTATTTGCCCTGGGTTGGGCAACGATTGCGACGTCGCCACCGCGGCTGGTCTACAACGCGTCCGACAGCGTGCCCGTCGGTTGGTACCGCATTTCGCCGGCCAACTCGTTGGCGCCTGGCGACCTGGTGCTGGTTCGCCTGCCGCCGGAGGTGAGGTCGCTGGCGGCGCGGCGCGGCTACCTGCCGGCGAACGTGCCGTTACTGAAGACCGTGGCGGCGATGGCGCCGCAGCAGGTATGCGTGCAAGGCCGCCAGGTGCGCATCGATGGCGTCCTTGTGGCCAAGCGCTCGAGATGGGATCGACAGGGTCGCGCGCTGCCAAGCTGGCAGGCGTGTCGGCGTCTGGTTGGCAATGAGCTGTTCCTGCTCAGCAGCAGCAACCCGGCGTCGTTCGACAGCCGCTACTTCGGCCCAATCTCTGTCGACGCGGTGATCGGGCGGGCGCGGCCCTTGTGGCTGGAGTCGCGTCGATGAACAGGCCTTCTCCGTGTCGATCCGCCTGCGGAACGCACGCGCTCGGTGCGCACAGTCGCGGGCCGCCAGGCTGCAGATACTTCGGCCCTCGCCTGCCGACCAGGGGCTTTGGAAGTCGCGACCCCGCCTTTCCTGATTACCCAGCCCAGCAGCGCACAAGCACGAAAAAAGCGGAGGGCAAGATAAAAGGGGGCGGCACTTCGCTGGCCCGGAAAGCAGTCTGCACGGGGGTTGGCGGCGACACAGAGCCTACGTCGCCAGGTGCCGAAATCGTGTTCGCCCCACAGCGGCAACGGCCTGGGAGCGTGCCTGACACGCCGTACTGCGATCAACTAGGAGTCCAAACATGAGCAAGGGAAGCCGTCCGGATGACGAATTGCGCTTTCGCCCGCAGCCGGGCAAACCGCAGCAACGCGGCCAACCCTTCGTCAACCAGGTGCTGCGCCAGGCCAACAAGGCCGGTACCGGAAAGCCGCGCAAGGCGAGCCACCAGCCCGGCGCCCGCCTCGGCCGCGGGCATGTCGCCGCGCGTTTCAGCACGAAGCAACTGCCGTCCAACGCCCGTCGCGTCACCATCAAGACGCGCTTGGTAAACCTACGCCAGGCCGGCAAGCGCTCGACGCTAAGCCACCTGCGCTACATCGAGCGCGACGGCGTCAGTCGCGAGGGCGATCCGGGTCAGGCCTACGGGCCCTTGACCGACCAGGCCGACCTAAATGCGTTCGAGGAGCGCGGCCGGGACGACCGCCACCAGTTTCGCTTCATCGTCTCGCCTGAGGATGCCGAGCAGCTCGACGACCTGCGCACCTATACCCGCCACCTGATGAGCCGGATGGAGGCCGACCTCGGCACCCGCCTCGACTGGGTGGCGGTCGACCACTGGAACACTGACAACCCACACACCCATATCGTGTTGCGCGGCAAGGACGACACCGGCAAGGACCTGGTGATCGCTCGTGACTACATCGCCGAGGGCATGCGCAACCGTGCCGCGGAGCTGGCCACCGAATGGCTCGGCCCGCGTACTGAACTGGAGATCCAACAGAGCCTGCAGCGCGAGGTGCAGCAGGAGCGTTTCACCAGCCTGGATCGCACCCTGCTGCGCGAATGCCAAGCCGGCGTGCTCAGCCTGAAATCGCTCGCCAACCAGCCGCGCCGGCAGCTGCTGATCGGCCGCCTGCAGCAGCTGCAGAGGCTTGAGCTGGCTCGTGAGGTTCGGCCCGGACAATGGATCCTACGTGACGACGTCGAGGTGACCCTGCGCGCCATGGGCGAGCGTGGCGATATCGTGCGCACGATGCAGCGGGCCATGGGGGGCCTGCAGCGAGAGCTGGCGGTCTTCGAGCCGGGCAAGGATGGTCCCGAAGTGGTCGGTAGGATCGTATCCAAGGGGCTGGCCGACGAGCTACACGACCGCGGCTACCTGGTGGTCGACGGCCTCGACGGCAAGGCGTATTACCTGGCCCTGCCTGCTCGCGCGGAGCTGGCCGACTACCCCATCGGCGGCGTGGTGGAAACGCGCAGCCTGAGCGAGCCGCGCGCGGTGGATCGCTCGATTGCGGCGCTGGCTGTGGACGGCCTTTATCGCACCGATCATCACACGGCCCTGGCACGATCACAGGCAGTCGAAGGACAGGATCCCGAGGCATTGGTCGAGCGCCATGTACGGCGCCTGGAAGCCCTGCGCCGGGCCGGTATCGTCGAGCGTCTGGCCGAGGGCGTCTGGCGGGTGCCGACCGACCTGCCCGAGCAAGGCCGGCAGCATGATGCCCGCCGCCTGGGCGATGTCGCCGTCGAACTGCGTACGCCACTGCCCCTCGAGCAGCAGGTGCGCGCGGTCGGCGCGACCTGGCTGGACCAACAGCTGATCGGCGGCAACCGCGAGCTGGTAGACACGGGCTTCGGCAAGGAGGTGCGCGAAGCGTTGCGACAGCGTGCTGACTTCCTGGTGGAACAGGGCCTGGCCGAACGCCAGGGCCAACGCGTGGTGCTCGCACGCAACCTGCTGGCCACCCTACGCGGGCGGGAGCTGACGGCGGCGGCGCGCGAGATCTCGGCGCAGACGGGCCTGCAATATCGCCCGGCGGTCGAGGGCAAGCGCGTCAGCGGGATCTACCGGCGCAGCGTGCAGCTGGCCAGCGGCCGTTATGCCCTGCTCGACGATGGCATCGGCTTCAGCCTGGTGCCGTGGAAGCCGGTGATCGAGCAGAGGCTCGGGCAGAGCGTGTCGGCGGTGATCCAGGGCAACAGCGTCTCCTGGCAACTGGGTCGCCAGCGCGGGCCATCGATTGGTTGAGCAATCGGCGCTGGGGCTTATACCAGCGCCGGCTCCTGCTGTAGCCACTGCTCGAAGTCTCGGCTCTGCGGCATGCCTTCCTTGGCCGCGTAGTAAACCAGGCGCAGATGGCGATCCTCGTCGATGGTCAGCGTGGTGTGCTCAAACACCACCTGGCCGACGGTGTCGATCCGCAGATGCCGAATGCCCTGGCAGGCGCCATGGATGTCCTGCTGCCGCCACCAGTCTCTGAAGTCTGGCGAGGCCTTCTCCAGGTCCTTCACCAACGCGGCGATATCCGGATCCTGGGTCGCCCGCACGAAGTCGCGGCGGAAGCTGGAGAGAATCTGCAGCGCCTGCTCATCCCAAGGGTTGAACAATTCGCGCATGGCCGGGCTGGTGAACAGCATCCACAACAGATTGCGGCGGTCCGCCGGCAGCGCAGAGAAACCGAACACCCGATCTGCCGCAGCGTTCCAGGCCAGCACATC
This sequence comes from Stutzerimonas stutzeri, assembly GCF_019090095.1. Taxonomy (NCBI): domain Bacteria; kingdom Pseudomonadati; phylum Pseudomonadota; class Gammaproteobacteria; order Pseudomonadales; family Pseudomonadaceae; genus Stutzerimonas; species Stutzerimonas stutzeri. Next base: position 1,002,275 of record NZ_JAGQFP010000001.1, read on the forward strand.
CCAGCGCAGGTTGAGCACGTAAGCCGGACGAGACGGCAGATCCCCCATCAGGCGATGAATCAGCGCAGGCACCGTGCACCAGGTCTTTCCCGGCTCTGGCGGCAGACGCTGGTGAGCCAGCAGGAAGAGGTGGCGACGCTCGGTGGCATCCAGCTTGAGCGTGCGCGAAAGGTTGTCGAGGAAGGTTGCAGACACGCTGATGTCCCGCCCCTGCTCCAGCCATGTGTACCAAGACAGGCCCACTCCGGCCAAGGCCGCGACCTCCTCGCGGCGAAGCCCAGGCGTGCGTCTTCGGCCACCTGAAGGCAGCCCCACCTCCGCAGGCGAAATGCGTTCGCGGCGACTACGCAGGAATTCGGCCAGCTCTACCCGAGTGCGTTCAGCTGTGCGAGGCGCGCTCATCCGGTTACCTCCAGTACTAGGATAAACAGTCAAATTGTAACCCCTATAAATCCCGAGAAGAATAGCCCGACCTGGCCGCAATTACCCGAGCCAGGGCTCTCGCTTGATGAGGAACCACACAGAGACGTGTCATCAACTCGCTAAGGAGATAAACGGATGTACCAAGCACTTCTTCGGGAACAACTGGAGACATTGAAGTCTTCCAACCAGTACCGCACCTTCACCACCCTTAGCCGCATCTGCGGCCAGTATCCCCTGGCCAAGCTGGACGGTCGCGAGCAGGAACCGGTGGTGGTCTGGTGCAGCAACGACTACCTCGGCATGTCGCAGCACCCGGCCGTGCGCGAGCAGATGCACGACGCGCTGGAGACCTACGGCGCCGGCTCCGGCGGTTCGCGCAATATCGGCGGCTCGCACGAGGTGTATGCCAGCCTGGAGGCGAGCCTGGCCGACTGGCACGGCAAGGAAGCGGCGCTGGTCTTCCCCACCGGCTTCGGCTCCAACGACGCCACCCTCCAGTGCCTGCTGCGGCGTATCCCCGACTGCGTGGTGATCAGCGACGAGCTGAACCACGCCTCCATCGTCAACGGCATTCGTTCCACGCCCAACGAGCGCAAGATCTTCCGCCATAACGACGTCGAGCATCTGGAGCAGATTCTCGCCAGCTACCCGCAGGGCCAGCCGAAGATCGTGGTGTTCGAGTCGGTCTACTCGATGGACGGCGACATCGCCCCCATCGCCGAGATCGTCGCGGTCGCCAAACGCTACAACGCCCTCACCTACCTCGACGAGGTGCATGCGGTGGGCATGTACGGCCCACGTGGCGCCGGTATCGCCGCCGAGCTGGGCGTGGCCGATCAGGTGGACATCATTCAGGGCACCATGGCCAAGGCCATCGGTGTGATCGGCGGCTACATTGCATCGACCCAGGTGATCGTCGATGCAGTGCGCTCCTTCGCCACCGGCTTCATCTTCACCACCTCGCTGCCGCCGGCAATTACCGCAGGCTGTCTGGCCAGCGTCGAACATCTCAAGGCCAGCCGCTTCGAGCGCGATCGCCTGCATGCCCAGACCGCCAAGCTGCGCGAGCGCCTCAAGCACCATGACGTACCGGTGATGCCCTGCTCGCAGACGCATGTGTTGCCGGTGCTGGTGGGCGAGGCCAAGCGCTGCAAGGTGGCGGCCGAGCGCCTACTGCATACTCACGGCGTGTACCTGCAGCCGATCAACTATCCATCCGTGCCGGTAGGGACCGAGCGCTTCCGCGTCAATGCCACACCGAACCACAGCGATGCGCAGATCGAGCACCTGGTGCTGTCGCTGCGCGAGACCTTCGATCACTTCAGCATCCCGCTTGCGTCCGAGGTGTTTGCTGCGGAGGTGGCCTGAGATGGAACAGTCCTTCTTCACAGTACGTCCGGCGAACCAGGCCGACCTGGCCCGTTTGGTGGAGCTGCGCGCATATCTGCTGGACGGCACCAACGCCAGCTATTCGAGCAAGACGCCGGAGGACGCGGCGCGCTGGCGAGCGGCCTACCGCACCTGGCTGAATAGCCGCCTGAACGACAGCGACTGCGTGCAGATCCTCGCCGCCGAGCACAGGGAATCCGGCCAGGTGCTGGGCTGCGCAACCGCCATCATCGACCAACGCGCGCCGGCACCGGGCTGCCTTAACGGCCTGTCCGGCTGGGTGCAGTCGGTGGTGGTGGAACCGCAGTGGCGGGGCCGTGGCATCGCCAAGCAACTGATGCAGCACCTGCTGCGCTGGTTCGCCAACCGCGACGTCGGCTACGTGGTGCTGCAGAGCACCGCGGATGCCGGCACGCTGTACCAGACCCTCGGCTTCGCCGTCAGCGACGAGCGCCTGCTGATCCGTCAGGAGGCCTCGGCATGAAGATCCTGATCATCGGCCTGGGCTACGCCGGCAACCGCTACCGCCGCGCCTTCGAACATATCGCCACGAGTACCGGCCTGCCGCTGTCGCTAGCCTATGTCGGGCGTCGGCAGAAGACGACCGAACTGCCCTACTTCGACAACGTTGGCCGCGCGCTGCTGGTGTTTGAGCCGGACATCGTGGTGGTCAGCGTCAACGACCACAGCCATGCGCCCGTGCTCAAGCTGCTGGCCGGCTACCGGGGCTTCGTGCTCTGCGAGAAGCCGCTGGTCACGCCGGGCGACGACCTGGACGAGCTGCTCGGCGTACTGGAGCAGGTCAGCGGTTTTGCCCTGGACCTGGTGGAGCGGTACTCGGATGCGACCCAGCAGTTGCGCGACTGGGTCGAGCGCCATGACTGGCAACTGGTACGTGCCAGCTTCCACTGGGGCAAGGACCGTATCAACGACTACCGCCCTACCTGCGGCGTGACCAGCGAGGTGATCCATGCGCTGGATCTGGTCGGCTGGATCTGCCCGCGTGCTGGCCAGCTCAAGCTCGATGGTGTGCTCGGTGTGCGCTCGGACTTCTCCATCTCCGGCGCAGAGGTACTCGACACCGTGCAGCTCACCGCCAGCCTGGGCGAGGCGCGGGTCACCGGCTACGCCAGCTTCGTCAACATCGTGCGGCAACGCACCGTGGATTTCAGCTTCGTCGACCGCGACGCCCGGCTGATCCATGCACGCCTGGTGTTTGACACCCCGCGCTGGGATCACGACCAGTTGCGCATCTGGACGCTCGGCGCCAACGGCGCCGAGGAGCTGTTGCACGCGTTCGCCACCGCCCCTGACGAGCCTGGCCTGGACACCCTGCACAAGCTCACGCGGCTATGCCGGCAGGTGGTGCGCGCCGTGGCGCTCAGGGAGCCACCCCGCCAGCCCTTCGCTGGCCTCGACACCGCCGTGGCGCTGCAGCGCCTGCTCAACGACCTGGAAACCCATGCCCAAACCCCACCAGCGGCGCGCTACGTCCATGGCGAGACGCGCGTGCTGCTGGCCGAGGACAGCGACCTGGAAAGCCTCGGGTAACTCAATCACAAGGAGAATGACTATGTGTGGAATCGCTGGATGGCTGTCCTACAGCCAGGACCTGGAAATGCAACGCGACACCCTGCAGCGCATGACCGACACCATGGCCCGGCGCGGCCCGGATGCTGGCGGTCTGTGGATCGAGGGCCCGGTGGGCCTGGGCCATCGCCGCCTGTCGATCATCGACCTGGAAGGTGGGCGCCAACCGATGACGGCCCTGCACGGTGGCCCGCGCGAAGTCGCCGCGATCACTTACAGCGGCGAGGTCTACAACTTCCGCGAGCTGCGCACCGAACTGCAGCGACTCGGCCACCGCTTCGAGACCCGCAGCGACACCGAGGTGGTGCTGCGCGCGTATGTCGAATGGGGCGAGACCTTCGTCGAGCGGCTCAACGGCATGTATGCCTTCGCCATCTGGGACCTGCGCTCGCAGGAGCTGCTGCTGATCCGCGACCGCATGGGCGTCAAGCCGCTGTACTACTTCCCCACCTCCGACGGCGTGGTGTTCGGCTCCGAGCCCAAGGCGCTGCTGGCCAACCCGCTGGTGCCGCGCAAAGTGCGTGCAGACGGCCTGCGCGAAATCCTGGAGATGGTGAAGACGCCAGGCCATGCCGTGTTCGATGGCATGCGCGAGGTGATGCCGGGCGAGATCGTGCGCATCAACCGCCAGGGCCTGGGCCGTCGCCACTACTGGAAGCTGGAGACACGCGAGCACGAACACACGCTGGACGAGACCATCCGCCACACCCGTGACCTGCTGGAAGATATCGTAGACCGCCAGATTGTTGCCGACGTGCCGCTGTGCAGCCTGCTCTCCGGTGGGCTGGATTCCTCGATCATCACCGCGCTGGCGTCGAAGAAGCTGCTGGCCGCCGGCAAGGAGAACATCCGCTCCTTCTCCGTCGACTTCGTCGACCATGGCAGCGGTTTCACCGGCGACGCCGTGCGCGGCACGCCGGACGCCCCCTTCGTGCGCGATCTGGTGGAGAAGATTCGCTCCAGCCACCAGGAGATCGTCCTCGACAGCCGCGAGCTGGCCGATCCGACGTTGCGCGCGCAGATCGTCCGCGCCCTCGACCTGCCACCGGCCTTCTGGGGCGACATGTGGCCATCGCTCTACCGGCTGTTTCAGGAGGTGCGCAAGCACTCGACGGTGGCGCTGTCCGGCGAGAGCGCGGACGAGGTGTTCGGTGGCTACCGCTGGTTCCACGATCCGGAGGCAATCCAGGCCGACACCTTCCCCTGGCTGACCTCGGTCACCGGCAAGTACTTCGACGGCAAGACCCTGTTCGACCCGGGCCTGCTGGCCCAGCTCGACATGCACAGCTTCCTGCGCGACAGCTACACCCAGGCCATCGCTGAAGCACCGGTACTACCCGGCGAGAGCGCCGTCGACCAGCGCATGCGGCAGATGAGCTACGTCAACCTGACCCGCTTCGTGCAGACCCTGCTCGACCGCAAGGACCGCATGAGCATGGCCGTCGGCCTCGAGGTGCGGGTGCCCTTCTGCGACCACCGCCTGGTCGAGTACGCCTTCAACATCCCCTGGGCGATGAAGGCCTTCGACGGGCGGGAGAAAAGCATCCTGCGCGCGGCGACCCGCGACCTGCTGCCGGAGTCGATCAGCGAGCGGGTCAAGAGCCCCTACCCCTCGACCCAGGACCCGGCCTACGAGCAGGCGCTACGTGATGCCCTGGCCGCCATCCAGGCCGATCGCAACGCACCGGTAACGCCCCTGCTCGACAGCGGCCGTATCCAGCAAACCCTGGCCAAGCCGCTCGGCAGCGTCTCGCCCATGTATGAGCGCATGGGCATGGAGCTGGCGGTAGGCCTCAACACCTGGCTGAACGAATACGACGTCAGCCTCGAACTCTAGTCCCCAACCGGATGTGGCCCCGGTGCGGGCCACATCCTTCCGCTGTACCACCCACGCGTTCTTGCAACGCAAGCGAGTCCGAGTATGCACACACCTAACCAATCACCCATCTACCTCATAGCGCTGGGGGCCTTTGCCCTCGGCATGGCCTCCTATGTCACCGCCGGCCTGATCCCGATGATCGAGGCCTCGTTCGCGGTCTCCGTCGCGGTGGCCGCGCAGTTGGTTACCGCCTTCACCCTGGCCTACGGACTGGGTTCGCCAATCTTCGTCGCCCTGACGCCGGCGCATCGTCAGCGTGCCGGCCTGCTGCTGGCCCTGGGCCTGTTCGTCATCGCCAACGCCGCCAGCGCGCTGGCCGAGAGCTTCACCGCGCTGATGGTCTGGCGTGCCATCGCCGGTATCGGTGCGGGCGTCTACCTGGCCATGGGCATCGGCGCCTCGGCCGCCGTGTCTACCCCGGAACGCCGCGGGAAGGCCATCGCCATCATCATGGGTGGCATGGCCAGCGGCGTGGTGCTGGGCGTTCCGCTCAGCCTGTTGATCGCCGAACAACTCGGCTGGCAGACCGCCCTGTGGCTGGTGACCCTGCTCGGCCTGGTGGCTTTCTTCGGCCTGCTGCTGAAGCTGCCAGCCCTGCCGGCAGCCACCGCCACCACGCTGGCCCAGAAGCTGGCGATCCTCGGCGACGGCCATGTGCTGGTCATCCTGCTGGTGTCGCTGCTGGCCGCCATTGCCAGCCTAGGCATGTACACCTTCATCGCTCCGCTGCTGGCTGATCCGACCTACGGCGCGGTGCGTTCGGTTACCCCCTATCTGTGGGTCTGGGGCATCGGCGGCGTGCTGGGCAGCTTCCTGATCGGCCCGCTGGTGGATCGCATCAAGGGGCCGGTGCTGACCTTCGCCATCATGCTGATCCTCGCTGTATCGCTGCTCGTGCTGCCACTGACGGCTGCGCTCAGCACCTGGCTGGTGATGCTGCCCATCGCCCTGTGGGGCGCGGTCGGCTGGGCGCTGCAGGTGCCGCAGAACAACGAGCTGATCCTGGCCCGCCAGGCCCAGGGCGACGGCAATCTGGCCATCGCGCTGAACGAGTCGGCGCTCTACCTGGGCAGCGCCATTGGCGCCGCAGCCGGTGGCTTCGTGCTGCTGTTGCAGATGCCCACCTGGACCCTGGCCGCCAGCGCCGGTGGTGTCGCCGCGCTGGGCGCCCTGCTGCAGATCGTCAACCTGCGTCGCCAGCCAACCTGGAACGGCGACGTGCAAGCCGAACCCTACAACTGACGGAGGAAAGGCCGTGGAACTGCGCCACCTTCGCTGTTTCATCGCCGTCGCAGAAGAACTGCACTTTGCCCGTGCCGCCGCGCGCCTGCATATCGAACAGTCGCCCCTGTCGCGGATCATCAAGGAACTGGAGTACCGCCTGGGCGTGCAGTTGTTCGAGCGCACCACGCGGCGCACGCGCCTGACCTGGGCCGGCAAGGTGCTCTTGGAAGAAGCGCGCCGGGTGCTGGCCGTGGTCGACCAGGCCAAGGCCAGCGTCAAGAGCGCGGCGGCCGGCTACCGCGGGCGCATCCGCGTCGCGCTGTCCGATGGCATCCCGCAGTCACGCTTGGCCGCCCTGCTCGCCCAGTGCCGCGAGGAGGAACCGGAGGTCGAGATCTGCCTATCGGAAGTCACCTTCAGCGAACAGATCAAAGGCCTGAACGACGACCTGTTCGATATCGGGCTTGCACAGTCCGACGAGGTCGGCGATGGGCTGGTGGCCGAGCCGGTCTGGTTCGATCCACTGGTAGTGGCGGTGCCGACCCGCCACCCGCTGCTGACTTATCGGCGCGTGCCGCTCGATGAAGTGGTGCGCTACCCGCTGGTGCTCTGCGATCCGCAGGTCTGCCAAGGATTCTGGCAACAGTTACAGCGGGTATTGGGCGCCGTGGATACGCGACTGACCATCGCCGACCGCGTACCGACACTGGACCTGATGATGGCGCTGGTCGCTGCGGGTTACGGCCTGGGTTTCTCCAGCCTGGCGCGCATCAACGAACTGAACAATCCGGACGTTGTGGCCAGACCGCTAGACGGCTGTGCATCGATGCTAACCACCTACTTGATACGACGCGAAGGCGAGCCGGCCGAGCAATTGTCCCGGTTTATCGGGCGGGTTAGCCCGACGGAAAGCCAGGCGTTGCTGCCGGATCACACATCACAGAAGGAAATCGCCTGATCGCCCCAGGCACAAGCCTCCCCTCGCAGCGAGCCCCTTCAGAAGAGCGTCTAAGCGGCAGCCCAGCCAGGCTGCCGCATTTCTTGTATCTGGCCAACAAGCCCCTTTCTTGACAAGAAGACACTCGCCATTAAATATACGCAAATAGCGCACACATATGAAAGCATTGTTCGTTGAACTGTCACCCTTTGAGCGCAACCGAAAAGCCTACCTCGATGACGACGAGTACTCTCTATTCCAGCAGATGCTCTTGGCCAACCCAGAGGCAGGCGCAGTCATCGCCAACAGTGGTGGTCTGAGGAAGGTCCGCTTCGGATCAGTCAGGCGCAGCAAGGGAAAGCGAAGTGGCGTTCGGGTGATTTATTACTACTGGCACAGCGGTCTGCAGTTCTGGCTTTTCACCCTGTATGACAAAGACGAACTCGATGACCTGAGCAGTGACCAGCGTAGGCAATTGAAAGCGCTCCTTGAGCGCGAAGTGAAGGCGAGGCAAGCACCATGACCAAACGCGATATTTTTTCCGAGCTGATCGAAGGCTTCGACGACCTGGTCGCCGCACGTGAAGGCAAGCGTACGCTTCGTACCCACAAGGTCGAATACAAGCCAATCGAACCCGCGACGGGCGCGGAAATCGTCGCTCTGCGCGAAAAGCTGCAGATGTCCCAGGGTGTATTTGCGCAGGCCATTCACGCCAAGCCTGCGACTCTCAAGAACTGGGAACAGAACCGCTCAAAGCCCAACGACCAGGCCACCGTCTTGATCCGTATCCTGAGCAAGCACCCAGAGCTCATACGCGAACTGGCGTAGATCACCAGAGCGCTGTTGCTCCCTGTAACAGCAGCGAGTCGGCAGAACCACTCGCCGGGTACCCAAATAAATTGGGAAGCGAAGTGAAGCGGGCGGCATGCACAGGGCTTCACCACAACTCGTTCGGCTTCCGGCAGCGTCTGCAGGACACTGACGGCTCTGCGCCCTGTCGCTTCGATCACCCAGGCTACCCATTTCGAGATGATCTGGAGCGAGAAGTAATCACGGATTACAACGTTGCTAGCCGAATAGCCCCCAGTGCTGAAGGTAAATCCTACCATGAGGTAGGGAGCGGTCTCCGGTCACGGACTGCCGATCACGACCGGCAGAAATCGGTCAGAAACGAACATCCGGGATTAACTCTATTGTAGTGGCTCTGCCATAAGTCCGTAGTGAGCCCCAATACTAGCGGCAACACTACGGTGCAACTCTGATGAGGGGTGGAAGTGGATTTCAGTCTGAAAAAGGGGCCACTGCCCAGCTCGACGAATTAGATAGACTAGCTCGGCTTCAATAGTCTCCATATCGACGCAATCTCTATTAGGTGAGGGATCGGTATGACACCAAAGATCAAGCGTGGCACTAGCAAAGTGACCCCGCCATGCGTAGCCATGGTATCCATTGTTACCGTTCGCGCTCCAACCTAAACGAAGGCGGTTGCGTATTGGTTGCTTTGTCATGCCGACATAAATTGGAGATGGATGGTCGTCAACACAGATAGTATAGAGCTTCGGGAGACTGGATGTTGCAAGCCCAGAAAACCTTGCGGTACCCAAGGGACACTCAATACTGAAACTACTGGAATTGAAGTTAATTTTGTAACGACCAACCTTAATGACGTTCATGCGCCAGCGCCCTGGTGAGAATTTTTAAAACCAAACGCATAAGCGAGACTAAAACAGGAGATGCAAGGCATTGGTATTTATTCCCCTCTCAACAGACTGAGCTTTTGCTCCAATATTAATATATGGTTTCATTACCACCATCGCAGCCGCCTTTATCCTAGGCAAGCCATTCGTTCATAATCTGGCTTCTGTAGAAGTCTGAATGTAGATCGTACTGGGGGTCGATGTTTTCCGAGTAAAGATACTGCCGTTCCTGTTCAGAAAGGCGCACAACATCCCCTAGCCACATCACAATATTTCCAGATGAATTAACGCCATATGGAACAGACATACCGTACTTTGTCTTTATAAGCCCGGCCGTTGGCGTATACTCGCGCAATTCACAGTTCTCACTATGCCTAAACTTTATCAGGACATCCTTATTAAAATAGACCGGCGTCAGATATCCATCTGACGGAATACGCGACACCAAACCAGGGATAAAAAAATGTTCAATAGGTGAATACTTGAATTTTGTGCTACCTGCGACCGGCAATTTGCCGCGATTGAATCTGCCAACCTGATTGATAGTGACACTACCCTTCTGCCTGTCTATTGCGTGCATCACCTCAGTTTTGATTATCTCTACCGAGGCCCAAGGAAAAAATATTTCACCCGTTGCGTCACAAATCAAATAAGGGAGTTCATTTAGTATTACTTTCACTCCAGAACATAGAAATGCGCACCTCTCAAAGCAAAGTCGCAGAGGGTTGCCCTCTTGGTCGAAATAGCTATCGTGCGCTGTCAGCTCTTCTACTTCCATAATACCCCCATCGTCCTCTTTAATAAGCCTCCAATGAAACTTATAGCAGCCAAGGCCTTAGGGCAATAATTCTCCATCTCTGACGTTGAATCATCTCGCAACAGGAGTGAAGGACAACACCTTTTGCGCTGGCTTACGCGATGGGATGTACTGTCTGCACCCTGCCGGGAAGAAGGGCAATTGTAGAACTTGGTGCCTTGTCTTCCCGGTGAGTTTACCGAAAGTTAATGTCAACCTGTGGCCGGTTTCTGCCAGTCGTCAGATACAACTGACGATAGACATCTACCTCGTGTACACACACTTCTGATTTTTCCACCGACCGCCATAGCCTGCTGTGTTGCCCCTACCTTCTTAGTCCTCGCCGAAACGGTCTTTGACCCCCACTGCTCCAGTACTGAACCTTTCGCCCGCGGCACATCTGCGTGCCGTGCGTTTTGGCAGGGAGGTTGGGTTCAGGTATGCAAGCGACGACGGTGCTGTACGGCCAGGTTCTGGTGGTGTTGGCCATTACCCTGTCCGGGGTGTGGGGGGCTACCCAGTGGACGGCGGCCGCGCTCGGCTACCAGGCGCGCCTGGGGGCACCCTGGTTCGAGTTGCTGGGCACGCCGGTGTATCACCCCTGGCGTCTGTTCGAGTGGTGGTTCGTCTTCGATGCCTATGCGCCGGACGTCTTCAACGTTGGCGGCAGCATCGCCGCTTGCAGCAGCCTTCTGGCACTGGTAGTGGCCATCGGCATGGCGATCTGGCGGGCGCGCCAGGCGAGGCGAGTAACCACTTACGGCTCAGCGCGCTGGGCCGATGCCGATGAGGTTCGCAAAGCTGGTCTAACCCAGCCAGCAGGTGTTTTTCTCGGCCAGTTCGAAGAACAGTACCTGCGTCATGAAGGCCCCGAGCATGTGCTCACCTTCGCACCAACGCGCTCGGGCAAGGGCGTCGGCCTGGTTGTGCCGACCCTGCTCTCCTGGCCTGCCTCAGCGGTCATCCACGACATCAAGGGCGAGAACTGGAGCCTGACCGCGGGATGGCGCTCGCGTTTCTCCCACTGCCTGCTGTTCAACCCCACCGACCTGGCCTCGGCTGCCTACAACCCGCTGCTGGAAGTACGTCGCGGCACCCACGAGGTGCGCGACGTGCAGAACATCGCCGATATCCTGGTCGACCCGGAAGGTGCGCTGGAGCGGCGCAACCACTGGGAGAAAACCAGCCATGCGCTGCTCGTCGGCGCCATCCTGCACGTCCTCTACGCCGGCCAGGACAAGACCCTGCGCGGCGTCGCCAACTTCCTCTCCGATCCGGCCTGCACCTTCGAGCTGACGCTGCACCGGATGATGACCACGCCGCACCTGGGCGATGCACCGCATCCGGTGGTGGCCTCGGCCGCGCGGGAAGTGCTGAACAAGAGCGACAACGAGCGCTCGGGCGTGCTGTCCACGGCGATGTCCTTCCTCGGCCTGTATCGCGACCCGACGGTGGCCGAGGTCACCTCGCGCTGCGACTGGCGCATCGCCGACCTGATCTCTGCCGAGCATCCGGTGTCGCTGTATCTGGTGGTGCCGCCCTCGGATATCAGCCGCACCAAGCCACTGATCCGCCTGATCCTCAACCAGGTCGGCCGCCGCCTGACCGAGTCGCTCGACGGCTCCGACGGCATCGAGCGAAGGCACAAACTGCTGCTGATGCTCGATGAGTTTCCGGCGCTGGGGCGGCTGGATTTCTTCGAGACGGCCCTGGCGTTTATGGCCGGCTATGGGCTGCGCGCCTTCCTCATTTCGCAATCGCTGAACCAGATCGACAAGGCCTACGGCCTGAACCACTCGATCCTCGATAACTGCCATGTGCGGGTGACCTTCGCCACCAACGACGAACGCACCGCCAAACGCATCTCAGAGACCCTGGGTACTGCCACCGAACTGCGCGCGCAGCGCAACTACGCCGGCCACCGTCTGGCGCCCTGGCTGGGCCATCTGATGGTGTCTCGCCAGGAAACCGCACGCCCGCTGCTGACCCCGGGCGAGGTCATGCAACTGCCCAGCGACGAGGCCGTGGTGATGCTTTCGGGACTCGCGCCGATCCGCGCGAAGAAGCTGCGCTACTTCACCGACGCCAACTTCCAGAGCCGTGTGCTGCCGGCACCACGCTTGCAGCCGGGCCGCTACGCGGACGCACCGGCGCCACGCGCAGACGACTGGAGCGGCATGGTCGTGCCGGCAGCTGTTGCCGCGTCGCCGATCGACCTGAGCGATGACGAGACCGTCGAGGATGGCGGCCTGCGCCGTCAGCCGGAGTTGGCGGAACTCGCCCAGTTGCCGGATCACGACGACTTGGCCAGCGACCTGCTGCTGCTCGACGAGGACGACATTCCCGCCCCCTTCCCCACCCAGCCGGATCCGCGCCTGCAGCGCGTGGCGCGGCTGGCCGCCCTCGACCCTGACGATGGAATAGCCCTATGAGCCGAGCCCGCCTCAACCTGTTTATCCAACCCGAGCATGCCAAGCGCCTGAACGAATTGGCGATCACCAAGGGCGTGTCGAAGTCCTCGATCATCGCCGCGGCGCTGGCCTCCTGGCTGTCGCCCGAGTCCGGCGAGCAGCGCGAGGTGGCCATGGCCAAACGCCTGGACCGGCTGTCACGTCAGTTCGAACGACTGGAGCGCGACCAGCACATCCTGATCGAGACCGTGGCGCTTTACGTGCGCTACTACCTCACGGTCAGCACGCCGGTGCCAGAGGCGCATCAGGAGGCGGCCCGTGCGCAGGGCAAGCTGCGATTCAGCCAGTTCGTCGAACAACTGGGGCGCCACCTGCATCGCGGACGCAGCCTGGTCAGAGACGTGCACGAAGAGGTTCAGGCAGAGGTCCGGGTCTCGGGAGAGCGTCCATGACTGTCGCCTCCTCCCCTGTGCTGAGTGCAGCGGCAGCTTCTCTGGATCGGCGCACGCGCATGTTGCGCACGGCGATGGGCCCGCTGATAGCTGCTGCCCTGGACGACTCGGACGTGGTCGAGGTGATGCTCAACCCCGATGGCGTACTTTGGCTGGATCGCCTGTCCGCCGGCCGCGCCCATCTGGGCACGCTGGCAGCTGCCGACGGTGAACGGATCATCCGCCTGGTGGCAGCGCATGTCGGCCAGGAGGTACACCGTAACAAGCCTCTGCTGAGCGCCGAACTTCCAGAGACTGGTGAGCGCTTCGAAGGTGTACTGCCGCCCGTAGTGGCCGGGCCGACCTTCGCTCTGCGCAAACGCGCCGCTGGCGTCATCCCTCTGCAGCAGTACGTGGCTGACGGCATCCTCAGCGCCGAGCAGGCAGAGCACCTGCGCGTGGCAGTGCGTGACCGGCGGAACATCCTGGTGGCCGGCGGCACCAGCAGCGGCAAGACCACCCTGGCCAATGCATTGCTGGCCGAAGTAGCCGGTAGTGGTGATCGCGTGCTGGTGCTGGAGGATACGGTCGAGTTGCAGTGTCCGGCCCATGATCACGTCGCCCTGCGCACCAAGCCCGGCGTGGTTTCCATGGCAGATCTAGTGCGCAGCACGCTGCGTCTGCGCCCCGACCGCGTGGTGGTCGGCGAAGTGCGCGGCGGCGAGGCGCTGGATCTGGTCAAGGCTTGGGGCACCGGCCATCCCGGCGGTATCGCCACCATTCATGCCGGCTCTGCACAGGGCGCACTGCTGCGCCTGGAGCAACTGATTCTGGAAGTCGCCCTGACCGCGCCGCGGGCGTTGATCGCCGAGGCGGTCAACCTGGTGGTGTTTCTCGCCGGGCGTGGCCGCACGCGCTATGTCCAGCAGATCGCTCGCGTCACCGGCTATGACGAGCGCGGCTATCAACTCACGTCCATCGCCCCCGCATTCATTCCTTCGCTACCTCAGGAAAACAGCCATGACTGCCTGCCATCCCCGCGTTGCTAATCGTCGTCGCCTCATCGGCGCCTTGTTGCTCGGAGCCCTCTGCCTGGGCGCCTCCCTGCCGGTGCTCGCCGCTGGCTCCGGCATGCCATGGGAGGGACCGCTGCAATCGATCCTTGACTCGGTACAGGGTCCGGTGGCGCGCATCATCGCGGTGATCATCATCATTACCACCGGCCTGACGCTGGCCTTCGGCGACACCAGCGGCGGCTTTCGCAAGCTGATCCAGATCGTCTTCGGCCTGTCGATTGCCTTCGCCGCGTCGTCATTCTTCCTCAGCTTTTTCAGCTTTGCCGGCGGGGCGGTGATCGCATGAACGGCGAACGCGGACTCATCCCCGGTTTCGAGGTGCCATTGCACCGCTCGCTGACCGAGCCGATTTTGCTCGGTGGCGCACCACGCAACGTGGCGATCCTCAACGGCACGCTGGCGGCAGTGGTAGGCCTGGGCCTGCAGCTGTGGTTGCCTGGCTTAGCGCTCTGGTTGGTAGGCCACTCGCTGGCGGTGTGGGGTGCCCGTCTGGATCCGCAGTTCCTCCAGGTGTTTGCCCGACACATCAAGCAGCCGTCACTGCTGGATGTGTGAGGAGGCCGCCATGCTGAACCTCACCGAATACCAGCGCCGCCCCGCCCAACTCGCAGACTGGCTACCCTGGGCCGGCCTGGTCGCACCCGGCGTCGTGCTGAACAAGGACGGCTCGTTTCAGCGCAGCCTGCGCTTTCGCGGGCCGGACCTGGATAGTGCTACCCAAGGCGAACTGGTGGCCACCTCGGCGCACCTGAACAATGCCCTGCGTCGCCTTGGATCGGGCTGGGCGCTGTTTGTTGAAGCCGAGCGTCTAGCGGCGGCGGACTACCCTGACAGTGACTTTCCCGAGCCACTGTCCTGGCTGGTGGACGAGGAGCGCCGTGCTGCCTTCGAGGCGCATGGAAGCCACTTCGAGAGCAGTTATCACCTGACGCTGCTCTACCTGCCACCGGAAGAATCGCGCTCGCGCGCCGCCGGCCTGCTCTACGAGCACCGGCCGCAACGCGGAGTCGACTGGCGCGAACGACTGACCGCCTTCATCGCCGAGACGGATCGTTTCTTCGATCTGCTGGATGGGGTTATGCCAGAGCTTGCCTGGCTAGATGACAGCCAGACGCTGACTTACCTGCATGCCACGATTTCGACCCATCGCCAGCGGCTGGCCGTACCCGAGGTGCCCTTCCACCTCGACGCCCTGTTGGCCGACAGTCCTTTGGCCACTGGCCTCGCGCCACGCCTGGGCGAGCAGCACCTGCGCGTACTGTCGGTACGTGGTTTCCCCACCTCGACGTGGCCAGGCGTGCTGGACGATCTCAACCGTCTGGGCTTCGCCTATCGTTGGTCGACCCGTTTCATCTGCCTGGACAAGGATGAGGCCGAGAAGGAACTGGTGCGCCTACGCCGGCAGTGGTTTGCCAAGCGCAAGGGCGTCCTGGCGCTGCTGCGCGAAGCGATCTTCCAGCAGGAGAGCCCATTGCTCGACAGCGACGCGGCTAACAAGGCCAGCGACGCTGATGCGGCGCTGCAGGAACTCGGCGCCGACCAGGTCGCCTTCGGCTACGTGACCGCCACCGTGACGGTGAGCGATACCGATGCCCAGATCGCAGACGAGAAGCTACGACGGGTCGAGCGGGTAATCCAGGGCCGCGGCTTCGTCACCATCACCGAGAGTCTCAACGCGGTGGAGGCGTGGCTGTCGTCGATCCCCGGCAACGCCTACGCCAATGTCCGCCAGCCGCTGATCTCCACGCTCAACCTGGCGCACCTGATGCCTGTCTCGGCAGTCTGGGCTGGCCCGGCACGCAACGAACATCTGGGTGGCCCGCCATTGGTGATCACCCGCACCGATGGCGCAACACCGTTTCGCCTGGTTACCCACGTTGGCGATGTCGGCCACACCCTGGTGGCTGGCCCCACGGGCATGGGCAAATCGGTGCTGCTGGCAACCTTGGCCCTGCAGTTTCGCCGTTACCAGGGCTCGCGCCTGTTTCTGTTCGACATGGGGCGCTCGCTGCGCGCAACGGTGCTGGGTCTGGGTGGCGAGCACTACGACCTTGGAGGCGATGGCGACCTGGCCTTCCAGCCTCTGGCGCGCATCGATCAGCCGGGATACCGCGCCTGGGCCGCCGAGTGGCTGGAGGCGCGCTTGCTGCAGGAAGGCGTGGCCGTCGGCCCCGAGCAGAAGGCTGCGCTGTGGACCGCACTCGACAGCCTGGCCGGTGCGCCCGAGGCGCAGCGCACGCTGACCGGTTTGTCTGTGCTGCTGCAGGACAACGCCCTGCGCCAGGCGCTGCAGCCCTACGTGCTGGGCGGCGCACATGGCGCGTTGCTGGATGCCGACCGGGATCGTCTGGGCAGCGCCGACGTGCAGTGTTTCGAGATGGAAGAACTGATGTACAGCAAGGCGGCGGTGGCTGCCGTGCTGAGCTACCTGTTCGCCCGTTTCGAGGAGCGCTTTGACGGCGCGCCGACACTGCTGATCCTCGACGAGGCCTGGCTGTTCCTCGACGATCCGCTGTTCGCCGCGCGCATCCGCCAGTGGCTCAAGACCCTGCGCAAGAAGAACGTCAGCGTCATCTTCGCTACCCAGTCGCTGGCCGACATCAAGGATTCCAGCATCGCCTCGGCAATCATCGAGAGCTGCGCCAGCCGCATCTTCCTGCCCAACCCGCAGGCGGGCGAGCCGCAGATCCGCGGCATCTATCAGAGCTTCGGCCTCAACGACCGGCAGATCGAGATCATCGCCCAGGCCACGCCCAAGCGTGATTACTACTACCAGTCGCGCCTAGGCAACCGCCTGTTCGACCTCGACCTGGGGCCGGTAGCGCTGGCCTTCGCCGCCTCGGCCAGCCCGGCCGAGCAGCGCGAGATCGACCGAATCCAACAGTCGTCCGGCGCAGCCGGTTTCGCCCCTGCCTGGTTGCGTCACCGCGGCCTGGACTGGGCCGCCGACCTGCTCACCGCTTATCCCCCGTCACGCAAGGAGTGCTTGCCATGAGATCCCCTGTCCACCGTTTTCCCTGCGCAACGCTGCTGGTATTGGGTCTGCTGGCCGTGAAGCCGGTAAACGCTTTCACCGTAATCGATCCGACCAACCTGGTGCAGAACACCCTGACTGCGGTGCGCACCCTGGAGATGGCGAACAACCAGGTTCGCCAATTACAGAACGAGACCCAGATGCTGCTGAACCAGGCCCGTCACCTGCAGCGCCTGGACTACAACGTGGTCAGCCAATTACGCGCGAGCTTGGCCAATACCGAGCGACTGCTCGCCGAGGCGCGAGGGCTGGCCTACGAAGTGCAGCGCCTGGATCAGGAGTTCAGCCGACTCTACCCGAACGAGTACACCGGCGACGTCAGCAGCCAACGCCTGGCAGAAGAAGCACGCGAACGCTGGCAACAGGGCCTCGACGGGCTGCATACGGCGCTGCGTGTACAGGCTCAGGTGACGCAGAACCTGGCCGAGGATGAGAGCGTCTTGTCCGCTCTGGTGCAGCAGAGCCAGTCCGCGGGTGGCGCCTTGCAGGCTGCCCAGGCTACCAATCAGTTGCTGGCCCTGCAGGCCAAGCAGTCGATCCAGGCGCAGCAACTGCAGATCACCCAGAACCGCGCCGTCGCCCTGGAGCTTGCCCGTCAGTCTGCAGCGGCCGAGGAGGCACGCGAACGGCGGCGGCGCTTTATGGGCAACGGCACGCCCTACACCCCCTACCCCGTGCAGTTCTATCGGTAGGGAGGCGCTCTCATGAGATTCCTGGCACTGCTGCCGCTGTTGATGCTGGCCGCCTGCAGGCAGGGCGACGATGGCGTCGTCGTACGGCAAGACGATGCGACTGAGCGCTTCTACTCCGGCTGCGCCCGGCCTGGCGAGTTTCTAAGGCTTACCGACTTGCCCGGGATTCCGCCAAGCTTCGACGAGGACGTGCAATGAACGACGTCAGCGTGATTGACCGTTTCCTCGAGGTGTTCGGGCTGTATATCGATACCGGCTTCGGCCTGCTCGGCGGCGAGGTGGCCTTTCTCACCATGACCCTGGTGGTGATCGACATGACCCTGGCCGGGCTGTTCTGGGCCATGGGCGGTGAGGACGTCAGCGCCAAACTGATCCGCAAGACCCTCTATGTCGGTGCCTTCGCCTTCATCATCGGCAACTTCAATGCCCTGGCGAAGATCGTCTTCAACTCCTTCGCCGGGTTGGGTCTGCTGGCTTCAGGTTCTACGTTGAGTCATGCGGAGTTTCTGCAGCCAGGGCGATTGGCCGCGATTGGGGTTGATGCCGGAGGGCCGCTGCTTGAGCAGATCAACAGCCTCAGCGGTTTTCCCGAAGTCTTCAGCAACCTGCACAGCATCCTGGTGCTGTTTCTGGCCTGGCTGGTGGTGATCGTCAGTTTTTTCTTCCTGGCCATTCAGCTGTTCGTGACCTTGGTCGAATTCAAGCTGACCACCCTCGCCGGCTTCGTGCTGGTGCCCTTTGCGCTGTGGAACAAGACCGCCTTTCTCGCCGAGAAGGTGCTCGGCAACGTGGTCGCGGCCGGCATCAAGGTGCTGGTGCTGGCGGTGATCGTCGGCATTGGCAGCGGGCTGTTCGCCGAGTTCCAGGCCGTACCGGACGAGCCCTCCATCGACCATGCGTTGGTGGTCATGCTCGCCTCGCTGGCCTTGCTCGGCCTGGGAATCTTCGGGCCGGGCATTGCCACCGGGTTGGTCTCTGGCGCACCGCAACTGGGTGCTGGTGCAGCAGCCGGTACCGCACTGGGCGCGGCGGGCATGGCTGCTGGTGCTGCTGCAGTCGCCACAGGTGCCGGCGGCGCGGTATTGGCCGGCGCGCGTATGGCACCCGGTGCAGCTCGCTTGGCAATCGGTGGCGCTCGCGCTCTGGCAGGAGCCCCCTCCGGCGCTGCGGCAAGTGGCGCCCCAGCAGCTTCCGATCCTGTAACTGCCCCTACCAAACAGCCCGACTGGGCCAGGCGCCTGCAGCGCAGGCAACAACTCTCACAGGCCACCAGCACGGTCGCCCACACCCTTCGTGGTGGCGATGGCGGTGGTTCATCACCTGGGCCGCAGATCCGCGACCCATCGAATTCGTAAAGGAGGACGAAGATGCGATTCAGACGTCCACGGGTGCGCTACAGCGACACCCCACAACCCATCACGCCCTACCAAGCCGCGGCACAGGCCTGGGATCTGCGCATGGGCAGCAGCCTGGCACAGGCACGCAACTGGCGGCTGATGGCCTTCGGTTGCCTGGGCCTGGCGCTGCTGATGGCCGGTGGGCTGGTCTGGCGTTCGGCGCAGTCGACGGTGACGCCCTACGTGGTGGAGGTCGACAACCTCGGCCAGGTGCGCGCCGTTGGCGAAGCCGCCAGTCCTTACCAGCCCCAGGATGCGCAGATCGCCCATCACCTGGCGCGCTTTATCGAGCAGGTGCGTTCTCTGTCGATCGATCCGGTGGTGGTGCGGCAGAACTGGCTGGAGGCCTATCACTCCACCACCGACCGAGGCGCAGCCACCCTCAACGACTATGCCCGCGCCAACGATCCCTTCACCCGGGTCGGTAAGGAGTCGGTATCGGTCGAGGTCACCAGCGTGGTGCGTGCCAGCGACAGCTCGTTCCAGGTGCGCTGGATCGAACGCCGTTTCGTGAATGGTTCGGCCGCCGGCCTGGAGCGCTGGACCGCGGTGATCTCGCTGGTGCTGCAGCCTCCACGCACCGAGGAAAAGCTGCGCCGCAACCCGCTCGGCATCTACGTCAACGGCCTGTCCTGGAGCCGTGAACTGGACACTATGGAAGGAGCCAAGAAACCATGAGAACTACCCAGAGCATCTACATCTGCCCTTTGCTACTGAGCATGCTGGCCGGCTGCGCCAGCCAAGAACCACCAGTGATCGTCCTGGACGAACCGGTCGAGGCGCAGCGTCTGCCGGAGCCGCCCAAGCCCATCGAGGTAGTGGAAGTACCCAAGCCACTGGCCCTACCCGCCCAGCTCAAGCCATTGCCGGAAACTCAGCGCAGTAAGCCGGCCAAGGAACCGGCCGACGAGCGCGTGCGAGTCTCGCGCGCCAATCGCGACGCTCGCGTGGCACCGAGTCGCGAGGGCTATATCAACGCCATCCAGGTGTGGCCCTACTCTGATGGTGCGCTGTATCAGGTGTACGCCAGCCCGGGGCGGGTAACCGCGATCAACCTGCAGCCCGGCGAGGAACTTGTCACCGTAGCCGCTGGCGACACCTTGCGCTGGATCGTCGGCGACACCACCAGCGGAAGCGGAGACGAGCTACGCACCAGCGTGCTGATCAAGCCGACGCGGGTCGACCTCAAGACCAACCTGGTGATCACCACCACGCGCCGTACCTACCTGATCGAGCTGAGTTCCACCGAGCAGGCCTGGATGGCGTCGGTGTCCTGGGACTATCCGAAGGATCGCATGCTCGCCCTGCAACGCCGTGCCAGTGCCGCTCAGGCCGCGGCGCCAGTGGATGCCGGCCTAACGCTGGAGCAGCTGCGCTTTCGTTATGCAATCAGCGGCAGCAATCCGCCCTGGAAACCGCTGCGCGCCTTCGACGACGGCCGTAAGGTGTATATCCAGTTCCCCGCCGGCATCGCCCAGGGTGAGCTGCCCCCGCTCTTCGTGATCGGCCCTGAAGGCGACGGACAGTTGGTCAACTACCGCTTCCGCCCGCCCTACTACATCGTCGACCGTCTGTTCGGCGCGGCCGAGCTGCGCCTGGGCGCCGACAAGGGCGACGTGGTGCGGATCGAACGCACCGATGGTGTGGCACGGAGGCCCTGAGCATGAGGAGTAAGGACAACGACCAAAATGCGGCAACCTCGCTACCGCCCAAGGAGGCGCCGGAGTCGCTGGAGCTGCGCGCCAAGCCGCGTCCGGTCACCCGCCTCAACCCACGCATGCTGGCGGTAGTGGTCGGCGGCCTATCGGCTGCGGTACTGGGGGCCATGCTGTGGTCACTGCAACCACAGCAGCGCCGCCAGGGCGCTGAGCCGAACGAGCTATACAACGTCGACCGCGTGGCACGCTCCGAGGGGCTGGAGCAGTTACCGGCAGACTACTCGCAGCTGCCGCCTCCCCCTGCACCCGAGGTACCGCAACTGGGCCCACCGCTGCCCGGCGATCTGGGCGGGCCAATCCTCAGGGCAGAGCAGCAGGCGCAGGGTTACGGATATGGGCCAGATGCCGCCGAAGCGGAGCGTCTGGCCCTGCTCAAGGAAGCCGAGGAAGCCGCGCAGTCCTCGGTGTTTTTCCAGACCAGCAGCGCGCGGAAATCGAACGCTGTATCCGCTGGGAGTGCCCAACCCGATGCCATGCCCCTAGGTATGGCATCGTCAGGCACGGTAGCCGCAACTGCAGGAACGCCGACCCAGCAGGAACGGAACGTGGCGTTTCTCAGTAAATCCGTAAACGCACAAATCCGTAATTCCGGATTGCTGCAGATGCCTGAGTCGCCTTACCAGGTGATGGCCGGCACCATCATCGCGGCGGCGCTGGTAACTGGCATCAAGTCGGATCTACCCGGCGACGTGATCGCCACGGTGACCGAGCCGGTCTATGACAGCGCCACCGGTGAACACGTGCTGATCCCCCAAGGCACGCGCCTGCTGGGCCACTACAACAGCCAGGTGAACTACGGACAGAGCCGCGTGCAGGTGGTGTGGCAGCGGGTGATCCTGCCGGACACCTCGTCCTTCCAACTCGACAACCTGGTCGGAACCGATGCGGCCGGCTATGCCGGTCTCGAGGATGGCGTCGACTGGCACTGGGATCGGATCGTCGCCGGCGCGGCCATGACCAGCCTACTGGGCATCGGTGCCGAGCTGGCGGCACCGGCCAACCGCACCGACGGCGACCGCGTCATCATCGCCGGACGCGACAGCCTGCAGGACACGGTGAATCAGATCGGCCAGGAGGTCACCCGCCGCAATCTCGATATCCAGCCCACCCTGACCCAGCGTCCGGGTCTGCCAGTGCGTGTGATCGTCAACCGCGACCTGGTGCTGCGCCCCTACCAGCCCATCACAGATCAACAAAGGAGTTCGCAATGAGCACGACCAAACTGCGCCTCGGCCCGCTGCCGAAAACCGAGAACCTGAAGCTGACCTTCACTTGCCCGGCCAGCCTGAAGGCCGATCTTGAGCGCTACGCGGCGCTGCACTCGCAGACCTACGGTGAAGAAGTCGACGCCCTGACACTCATCCCGCACATGCTGGAGGCCTTCATGGCGAGGGATCGGGTGTTCCGGAGAACAAATACACAATCTTGCAGCGGCAATTGATAAGCCTGCATCCCCTTCCAGCTACCGTGATGACAACGGCAGAAAACCCACACACGGTTGAAAACCGTGACCTAATACATCACACTTATTACCATGATCGTAAGCTTCCGGCACAAAGGTCTACGCATTTTCTTTGAATCTGGCTCAACCAAAGGCATCCGGGCCGACCACGCAAAGCGCCTGAGCCGAATGCTGAGTTTTATGGATAGAGCCAATGAACCCGCCGACCTCGACATCCCCGGTTGGCGGCTACATCCCCTCAAAGGGGAACTGGAAGAGTTCTGGTCACTCACCGTCAATGGAAATTGGCGAGTGATCTTTCGATTCGTGGGTAGCGACATCGAGCTCGTCGACTACCTTGACTATCACTAAACAGGAGGGGGTTATCCATGACCATGTTCAACCCACCGCATCCTGGTGAAACCCTGCTTGAGGACGTGCTCCCCGAACTGGGCATCAGCATTGCCGAACTTGCCCGCCGCCTTGGTTTTGCGCGGGAATCCCTGTCTCGCATCTTGCACGGCCATGCGCCTGTCAGTCCGGATTTGGCTGTTCGCCTAGAGTTGGCCGGCATCGGCAAAGCTCGCACCTGGCTCGGAGTGCAAGCCGACTACGACCTTTGGCAAGCCAGGCATCGCGAACAGCCGCACATCGAGCGCTTTGCTGCGATTGCTTAGTTCCGTAGCCTGAGCCTTGGCGTCCTCGTGGTAGCGGAACAGGTAGTCAGTGCCACTGGTAAGAATCCTCCCACAGGCACCTTCAGGCGTTGCAACCTGCAGCACGGCAGTCATCAGTCGAATACTCCATGGATTTCGTCCAGAGTGGGCATGGCTGCCGGCACCACATTGAGTTCAGAGTCGAGGGCGGCCAGTACTCGCGCATAGGCAATCATCCCCACCGAGAGGTCGCCCTTCTCGATGGCGATACCGCAAGGGAAGCGAGCGCTGCCTGCGTCAACCCACGATTCAGACGGCGCTGCCGAAGCTGCTCTCCAAGTCGAAGTGTGATTAGGGAGTAGCCCATGTTCCGTATACGAGACAAACTGGGCTGAATGTAGCGTATACCGAACCAGCAGAAATCAAATACAGCGAGCTAATAAATCCAAGAATCGATGCATTCATCAGATTGATGCCTAGCTCAGACTTATGACAACGCAATCCGCTCACGCATGAAGATCAGGGCATGCGATCTCCGCCTAGAGCAATCCAGGCCAGCAAAATACAAAAGGTCATACTTGAACCATTAAAGTACTTTATGGCGCATAATGGCCCATAAGTGAACCATTAAATAAGGTCTTACCTTGGCCCTTACCCATTCTCTGCTCGCTCCAGGCGAACTGGCCCAGAAGGTCGGTGCCAACGCTCGAGAAGCGCGACTCGCACAGAACCTCTCCCGCAAGTCCTTGGCGAAGATGGCGGGTATTTCCGAATCGACCATTAAGCGGTTCGAGTCCAATGGTCAAATCACCCTTGATGCTCTGGTCCTCATCGCGACAGCACTTGGTGCCACACGCCAAATCGCTGAGCTGTTCAAGCATGAACGACCTGTCTCGCTTGAAGAAATCAAAAAAACAGGACGCACCCGGGGGCGCCGGTGAAATCCATCAATACTTGTAGGTATTGCTCGCAGCCACACCGGTCGGCGTCACGGACGTTGCGAAATAGCACTGACTTGACCACCGAATGCATTCCAGCTTACCAGGCAATTGCATTCGTATTGACCACCCGATTGCATGCGGCTTGACCAATATACGCTGTAGTGACGAGCGGCCGAAGTCGCCCCCAAGCTGCCGGTCGCGACAGGCAGCAACCGGCCAGAAGCGGCCGTCCGCAAAGAAGTCAACGCAGCCGCACTGTAGCAATAGATTTTCCAGGCAGAAACTCTATACAGAGTCTTTGAACAACTTTGAGAGTTGGAACTTCGAGGACTACAAGACAATCTTCGCCGCAATTCTTACAAAGAAACCAGGCATGCATCTTCTTTGCCAAGCCTTCAAGAATCGAATGCAAAAACAAAGCCAAGTGATCCATTGGATTGAGTGGGTGCAGGAGTTGCCAACTGCCATTACGATGCTGTTATTTGCGAAAAGCACTTGCCGATATACTCAAGCGAGACAAGTAAAAGCATCATGCTAGAGTAGATATCGTTCTATATGAAATTTTTACCCTGCTGAGCTAAGATCCGTCTTGGCGATTCTCTCTTAGAAGAACGAGACAATCTCTTTGCCAGCAAACTGATTAATTGAATCAGCCTTGAATTTCTTGTGCCGCTCACGATGAGATGGTTTGTCAGCTTTTATTAAGCCTCTCAACAACGCAGCTTTCACCTGCGGACTATTGCACCCAACAATTAGCTCGACCGTACCCGCCGCATCAGCTACCCAAGTCTTAATTTCATCACTATTTTCGTAGTTATGGGCAATCTCGAATTCGGACAAATTCAAATCTAATTTTCCACCCTGCTCCACAACACTAACGGAGAAATTTTCCTCTGTGATTATCTTGCCAAATGGAGTGTTTAGATGAAATACACGGGACTGACCGACGCCCCTGACAAAAGGATGCTCATACTCAATCATATCCTTATTTCCTTTATAGGATTGATTGCAAGTCTTGCCAGCCGGAACCAAGTTAGATAGTGTCACAGCCAAGAATGGAAATTTAGTTCTTGGATAGAAATGATCGAGATCTGTTCTAAATCTCACGCGACTCCCTTTTGTCTGTATAGGTTCATCATTGCAATACAAGCAAACATGTATTTTCCATTCATCAGTTATGTCATGACCAATGTCTAAGGATAGCGCTGAGTAGCTAAAGACATCCTCAAAACTGTTAATCCAATCATCAAAGATCTTCTTAAATTTTTCTGTCGCTATATTTTCTCCCCGCGCAGCCTTAACTATATTCGCCAGAATTTCTCTTTTAGCGGAATAAGTTACAGCCCCTTTAAGCGACATCAACAAATGGCTTATGTAAGTCAACTCCGGCGCAGCAATGGGCTCTAAATAAGCGATAGCCTGCTCCGATAGCTCATCTAAAACAGCCTTCTCTTCACGTGTTTGAGCGCCATATTTATCGACATCCGCCGGGATGGGCGTATCTTTTATGAAGTATGCCGGCCAATATCTATCCGCTAGCTCTGGAAACCTTCCATAAATATCATATATATGACCAAGGATATCGCCTGGCAGGCAATTTAGAATCTCATTTATTTTGGCGTCATCAAAATAGCTAAATCTAGCTTGATGCTCTATTGGAAGTGCATGAATATATGCATTCATTTTCTGCTGAGCCTTCGAAACAACTCGAAGATCGTACTTGGCCTTAAGGTCGGCGCTAGGCAGGAATTCGAACTTAATCATTCTGCAAAAGGTACTCCCTGACAAACTTGTTGCCCATCCCTTTAATTAGCGCCTTATCCAAGGAGCTTAATGTTTGGGATTCGGATTTTTCTACAAGCGAGACGATGGCTTTCCTCGAGTGCTCGCCGACCGTGGCAGTAAGGTGCATTCCATCAATAAACAAGTTTGTAATATTGGTTCCAAAGCCAAGCGACTCTTTAATCTCAACCTTGCCGCCAGCGTCTTTTACTAATGACACAATATCTTGAGGTAAAAAATCGCTTACAATAATAGGAGAGTGGGTAGTGATGATTATCTGTGGCAGCGCGCCTTTCCAATCCAACCTATCTAGCAACCCAAGATAGGAGTCAAGAAAGCCCCGTTGCCACTCAGGGTGCAGATAAAGATCGGCCTCATCAATTACTATTATATAGTTTGCTTTTCTTGATTTCTTTGCGCAATTATATGTCTCGGAGAAAAGATGGGTGTAAGCCATTTCCCCTGTACTAATCCCCCTCCACCCCCAATTTATATTTGAAAGGATATTTCTCGGAAGCCTTGTCGACAAATAAACCACTTTACTAGCAAAAGAAAATTGATCTACCAAAACAATCAAAGAGCCGCTTTCATCGATGGATATACGACGACCTGAAGCTAAGGTTTCTGAGATGTCGCGAAGGACCTCTAAATATTCAGAGTAAAGTGCTTGCATTCTATTAATGTCAACGTCTATTGAATTAACAGACTTAAAGCTATTGCCTTGCTTGTCTTTAACAAATACGTCCCAGTTTTCGTCGTATCTTAGAGCTTCTAGTGACTGTGAAATACTGCGACGAAAATTTAAATCCCCGACAGCAAGCGCACTGATGAAGTGCAACTGCAGCACAGCCAGAACTTCTGGGCGCGCAGCGCCTGAGCTTGCTGCAAGCTCAACGATAATTGATGTAGATAGCGCTGCCACCAGAAGCTCAAATATATCCTTTTGACTACTTGGACTCAGTAGCTTTCTACTCTTCTGAATAGTGTTGTAGGCATTCTCCAGCTCCACCCGGCGACCAGGATAGTACACGTCAGATCTAACCAAAGATGCCATGCGCTTAAATGAGTTTTGAAATCTGAATTCAAAACCAACATCCTGAACAACATTTCTGCTCGATTGATTCCACCTTAGGTAATCAAGCAAGTTGTCAAAGTACATTTTCTTTCGACTAGCACCCGTGGTGTAGTGCTCTAAGGATCTCTCTTGAATCAGAGAGTGGTTATGTTTCCTTCCGTATCCTAATCTAGACTGAGCGGCAGATACATTATTTATTTTAACCAAGACAGTCTTAAAGAGTTTCGCAAAAACCTCATAATCATCATGCCTTTCGAACTGTACAGAGCAATGGAGTATATGGTAGTTGACTTGACAAACGTGAATTCTTGAATTTTCGTCCAAGAAAATAAGAACTCCGCTGGAGTCTATTGGAAAGTACACAGACTCTAGAAAGTCCAGAATCGTGCTTTTCCCAACCCCATTAGCCCCAATAATCGCAGAACAGTGATACCCATTGTAATATCTGGATGTGTCAACCCTATGCTCAACACTAAGAGCCTGACCGTCAACATGAAACACCGTTTCCCCACCTAGGGAAACATTTAGATCCCGAACACCCTTATGTTCACCTATATAAATATGAACCAATCTCATATTGCTGGCCTATCTCGTCTATTTACTTCCCTTTATTGACCAGAGGCAGTGTCGACCGTATCTGTTCGCTGCTGATCTAATTCTCCCTTTCCACCGAGTATCTTCTTAATGACCTCTCGCGCCTGCGGAGTGAGAGGTATGTTGATACTTGTAAGGTCTTCATCTACCGTTATGATTTTTCTATCTTCAGCGTCAGCATAACTAATAGACTGAAGATTAATACTGCATTTAAAGCCAACTTGAGGATCAGTAATCTCCACGTTCTGTAAAAGCTGTGCACTTATACGGGTCGGCTGAAATCTTTCACTAATCGTATAGCCACCATCATTTACAAAAGCACTAAAACCATCAATCTTATTTGACCCCAAAGGTAGAGAGTCATTTATTACTTTCTGAACATCCTGAATGGAGACAGAGATATTTCTTTTAGCGGCAACCACAAGATGCATAGTCACACCATCTACGATCTTTAGACGCCGCGACTCTGGGATAGATGGATCATTTAAGAAATCCAATACGGCGGCACGCACTTGCTCCACACTATCTCGATTAGGTATGTGATCGGAACACCCGAAGGCGTCTTTCAGAAATGCACTTTTCGATTTTCCAGTAATAAACTTTAGATATGCATCTCCGTCATTCTTGGGAAAGGTCTCTTTGAATAGGGTCAAGTCAAACATTGCAGCGTGGCGAAGCTCGCTAGTATTAATACTTGTTAGATCAACTGGTTGGAGATCAGAGTCGAAATCGAATCCATCTTGCTTGCCCACAAGCACAGCTAGAAATCTACCGACATCATCAGCGTCATTCTGAGTTTTGTAATGAACCATTACCAAGTGCCCCAAAGTCAAAGTCCCACGAGTTGGTAAGTTAGCCTCATCACAGGCATTATCAACAAACGCCTTAACCAGTTGCTCGAAGCGGATCTTTCCATCTACGAACTCCTGCAGAACTACTGGAGCCATGTGCTGGTTCTTGGGAGAGAAATAGCCATGAAACTTGTTATTTTTCGCAAACTTTCTCTCGATTACTTTAACAAAATCCAATGCGGTATTTTTTTTGAGATCCCAGTTTTTTCCTATCTTCGCATCGTAATATGTCAATCCTCCGTTCTGAGCTTTAAATAGATCTGCCGTAATCGCATTCAATACGATCATCTGGTGCAGAGATGACTGAGCAGAATCTTTAGAGATTATTTTTTCTTCAGGCATATTCATAATAAATTCCTTTTAAAAAATCTTCTAAATGTAGGCCTAGGCGCTGGAAATGAAAGAGAGGCATCAAGCAGAAGCTTATGATGGTCGTCTCGACGCGAGAATAGCCTCTTGCCACTATCACGCCAATGCCTGCTCCACAGCCTTGTGGGTTCTTCATATAGCGTTTGGCAGCCTGCAGGCGACTCAGAGCCAGTATGGGTTGGCTCCGCAGTACTGCTCAGCTCATTTGTCACCTGCCAGACACTGTAAGTTGATGGTCGTGTATCAATCGGTAGGAACGCGTTCTAGTTAAGGTGCTCAACGGTGACGCGCCACGTGCTTGATAGACCTGAAAGCGCGTTGATCGAATGGCCGTTTCTGGCCGGTTGCTGCCTATTGCTACCGGCAGCAATGGGGCGGTCTCTGCCTCCGCGTCTCTGCCGCCCGCTGGTCAAGTCGGATGCAAGCGGGTGGTCAACATCAATGCAATTGCCTGGTCAGATGAGTGCAATTTCGCAGACGTTGAACAGAGAGCCTACAATGAGCACGACCAAACTACGTCTCGGCCCACTGACGAAAACCTAGAACATGAAGCTGACCTTCACCTGTCCGGCCAGCCTGAAGGCTGACCTCAAGCGCTACGCGGCACTGCACTCAAAGACCTAAGGTGAAGAGGTCGACGCCCTGACGCTCGTTCCGTACATGCTGGAGGCGTTCATGGTGAGGGATCGGTATTCAGGAGACTTGGTAAAACGTGCTGACAACCGAATCGATTTACCTTGGCTGGCTGCCCGTTAAGCCCTTGCCTCCGAAGAGGCTGGTAACAAATGAGATCACGGGCCTTCGCCCCAAAGGCATTCGGACGAAATTGACCTGAATGAATTAAGAAAAAATCAGCTGAACCGCCAAAACTTAAGATTTTCCTGTCTCAATCAAGAATATCCAGGGAACAGAGCCAAGCTAAAGGAATTCTTGACATGCACCATGTGGAAACTGTGGCTCTCGATATTACGAAGCAAAATCGGCACTAAGTTGCCGATTCTGTGTATTTATGGAGAAATAAAGGCACTTTAATGCCGCTTATCCAGATTTACGGAATTTAAAGTGCCGGCGCCGACTGCCAAGCCTGGGTAGCCTGCAGACACTATCAACGTTTGAACATCTCGAAGGCCGCTTGCAACTGAGAATGGTCGGAAGCCCGCTTCGCAGCTGATCGTGAAGCAAGATTCTGCAGTTTCCGTTTTACCGCAGGTAGCTCTGCTGCCTGTGGCAAGTTGATCAAGTCAAAATCTGGATTCTCCATCTCGACAGACTCCAGAAATGCTCTCGACTGCGGGGTAAGCCACTCTGAAATTTGTCGAAGAAGCCTGGCGCGGTGCTCCAGCAGTATCTCTGAGCTGACAGGTGCTGCAGTCATACCACGAAAGTGAGTCTGGTATATCGCCTCGAAATCCTTGGGTTCATTGGGAACCAGCATCTCCCAGGCAGGTTTCGGGCTACAGGTCATGTAGATCAGGAAGGTTCGCCAAAGTCGCTCATCTGTACGCGGATCGGCCAGAAGCAAACCGATATCAAACAGGTCGCGCGGATGCTGCCTCGACAATGCTGCTGCCATTTTCCCCGCATATAGATCCGCAAAGTCGAGCACCTGGATCGAGGCAAAGCCAAAGGCCTCCTGGACCTGCGGCTGGACAACCATTGTCCGTACCGGATGCACGGAACCGCGCATCACCGGAGTCGTTTCTATTTGGACTCGGGCTCGTCCACGACTCACTATCAGTCTGTTTATGAAGCCACCTCTCTCTGGCGCCGATGTTTGTACCTGTAGCCTTAATGGCGCAGAGCCAAGTGCCCTTCCCAGACGTTCTAATGCATCGGAGATCTGACCAGCATCCTGCGCATAGTCCTGCATCGGCAACCAAGTCAGATCGATATCCACAGACAACCTGGGCAAGTCATGCTCGAACAGGTTGATCGCCGTCCCTCCTTTGAGGGCAAATCGTGTTTCTTTCGCCAAGGTCGGCAAAATTTCCACCAACAACTGCACTCGGTCGGTGTAGCGCTTATCCCAGGTGCTCATCAAGATCCGCCGGCAAGGTTATTTGGTAGGTTGGGTTCAAGCGACCACCGGGAACCAGACAACGCTTCCCCTTCCCGAGATAGACGCCGTCCAACGAGAGATGATCCACCCAGGCGTGCTGGTGGCGTTCTGCGAGGGCTAGGAACAAGCGCTTGGCTTTTATGCTGGTGCAATGTCGCAGCAGCATACTTACCCTCTGGGGACGAAAGGTGTCCGCGCCCTGCATCAGCGCATCCACTTCATAAACGAGCGACGCGTCTGACACGCCATCACACAGCTCGAGGATTGCGCGCTCAGGTGTTGCGACGACGATGCGGCCGCGGTCGCCATCAGCATCAACCCACTCGAGCCCAAGATCCCTTAAGGCTTCGTCATCCGTGTCGGCCTTGAATGACAATGCCGACAGATTGAATGGGCTTTTGCCGCACAGCACCACCTCAGCCTTCAAGGGAAGCTTTTCCACCCAGGCTGGGAGGCTTCCAGGGCCATATAGAGTGACCCTCTCACGCTCGCCCAACCGCAGGTAGTGCTCGTGCCCATGCCAAGCCAAGGCAAAACGCCCGCCAACATGCAGCGGTAATCGCTCTACTTCCTGCAGCGCGTGCACTACAGCAGCCCAGGTGAGACGTCCGCCTCGTCGTTGATAGATTCCACGCGCAGGCGATTCCAGCCAGCCGCTCGCGATATATCGCGCTACCAGGTTGCTGCTGTAGCCATGAGCCTTCAACCAGCTACTGGATACCAGGTCGCTGTCGCCGAGCCCTGCAAGCAAGGAGTTTAATTTTTTAGACTTTTGCACACTCATAGTGAGCAAAATAGAGCTTTTATAAACCTAAAGCAAGAAGATGGTTTATAGAAACCAAAAAATACTCACCATTAGTGAGCAAAATTTAGTTTTTATAAACCCACACAAGGAACTCTTGAACATTGCTATAGGCGCTCCCTAGGCCCCTTCCATTCCAGCAAGGCCTGTAGCGGATCCAGCTCGCCAACACGTTCACGTGCTTGAGTATGAAGATCAGGGCATGGCGACTCTCGGCCCCAGATCAATCTAGGCCATGGAAAATAATGGATCATATTTGAACCACTAAAAGCCTAAACGAGGGATATTGGATCATAAATGGTCCATTAAATGAGGCTCACTTTTGATCCAGATCCACTCCTTGCTCACTTCCCGCGAACTTCCCCAAAAGATCGACACTAACGCCCGAGAAATGCGACTCGCAAAGAACCTCCCCCGCAAATCCTTGGCGAAGAGGACGGGTATTTCCGAATCGACCATTAAGCGGTTCGAGTCCAATGGTCAGGTCAGCCTTGATGCTCTGGCGCTCATCGCTACAGCACTTGCTGCCAAACGCCAAATCGCTGAGCTGTTCAAGCATGAGCGACCTGTCTCGCTTGAAGAAATCAAACAAACAGGACGTACCCGGGGACGCCAATGAGATCAATCAACACCGAAGAGGTATTGCTCGCAGGTACACCGGTCGGAAAGCTGATCGCCAGCAGATAGGGCATCTACTGTGCCTATCATCCACAGTGGTGGCGCCAGGCTTGAACCTACCGCCACCTGAACATGGATATGAACGGGTTCGATGAGTTCTCTTTGAGCTCATATGGCCGCCTTTTTTTACAGAACCACTGCCGTAAACGAATAGCAACCGCGATCACGATCCAGGTGTAAAAAGCCGCCATTAGATCGTCGAGCACGATACCTACCCCACCGCCGACAGCTTCAAGAAGATTCAGCGGCGGTAATTTGAGGGCATCGAACAAGCGAAATAGTGCGAACGCTGTCAGGAACATCCAGGGCCGGCGGATTGAAGCAAGCCCGATCATCGAGACCGGAAATACTAGGTACTCGTCTGCAACGATCTGTGGAACATCCCCGCCCCCTAACCACAGCGAAGCCCAATGGCAGAGCGGCACAGCCAGTGCCAGCAGTATCACCGCGATGAAAGCCTGGCGCCTCGGAGGATGACCCAATAACCACCAGGCCAGAGGCAAACCAAGCAACGATCCGAAGGTTCCGGGCATGAACGGTAGCTCGCCGAGACCGAACCCCGTTGCTACCTGCACCACCAAGGTTTCTATCATCGAAATCGCAGATCCATCTCATACATCTGGAACAGGCTGCAGGAGGGTTAGCCAGAGGTAGCTAACCCTCCTGAGCTGGAAGAACAACAAGCCAGAAGGTGTTGATGCATCAGGCCTCAGCAACGGCAAGCTCTGTCAGTACACGCCTGATCACATGAACACCTGGCTGACAGGGAAGCCGGCTAGGAGGCGGTCGCAAGAGGCAATATGCGCTCCAGTATGTCGGCGAGCGTTACCACCCCTTTCAACTGCCCGTCTTGCATGACCACGGCAAGCTGAACGCTCGACTTACGCATGAGCGCCAGGGACTCATAGACCGGCGTTTTAGCGTCCAGAACGAAAACCTGGCGGGCGATTTCCCGCGCAGGACGCGTATCAGGCTCAAGCAGAGTGTCACGCAGATGAACGACCAGAGGCAGCTTGTCGCCGGCGCCGAGAATCAGGATACGCAGATGGCCTGACTGAGCAGCGATGGCACGTACATCCGCTACGGACGCTTCAAACTTGACGTGGACCGGGATGGCGTCACTCGTTACCAGCTCCTCGATCGGCAGGGTGCCGAGATCAATAAGGCTGGAAATCTGCTGCTGAAGGCCAGGCTGAAGCGTTCCGACCTCAGCTGAGTGCTCGACGAGTCTACGAATGGTGGCGATATCCTGCCCGCCCACCGCAGCGCTCTCGACAGGCTCGACACCGGACGCCGTGACCAGACGGTTCGCAATCCGGTTGACCCACTTCATCAGGGGGCGCAATGGCCAGATGTAAGCGCGTGATATGAGCCCCACGGCCAGTGCCGAACGTTCCGGGTGTGCAATCGCCCAGGATTTCGGTGCCATCTCGCCAACCACCAGGTGCAGGAAGGTCACCACGAAGAGCGCGAGCGCAAAGGAAGCACCTCCCGCCGCCCACTCGGGCACGCCCCAGACGATCAGCAGCGGGCCGAGCCAGTTGTCGACAGCAGGCTTGGTCACGGCGCCCAATGCGAAGGTACAGAACGTGATGCCCAGCTGAGCACCAGCCAGCATCAGGGTCAGGTCGTTCATGCCGCGCAACGCGGCGCGTGCAGAACTGCTGGTCGGAGCCAGCTCTTCGAGACGGTGACGGCGCGCACCGAGCAACGCGAACTCGATGATGACGAAGATTGCGCTGAGCACGATGAGGGCCATGGTCACCAACGTGACGATCAGAGGATCATTCATTGCGCTTCCTCCTGCTTAATCGTCTCGACAAGCGTGACACGTACCTGGGTCGGCACATAGCGTTCAACCCGCAGCACTTCGATCACTAGCTGACGCTCCACGGGCAGATCGGAAACCAGCTCCGAGGGATCCTCAGGCAAGGTTATCGTCACGATGTCGCCTTCGGCGGGCAAAGCACCCAGCTCCGCGATCAACAAACCAGCGATGGTTTCAACCTCTTCATGAGGCAGGTCATAGCCGAGCGCACGTTCGACTTCGTCCAGGTGCACATCGCCATCCATGATCCAGATGCCGTCACCGCCCGGTATGAGCGGGTCGGCATTATCTTCGTCATGCTCATCGGTAATTTCGCCGACG
Organism: Stutzerimonas stutzeri; assembly: GCF_019090095.1. Classification (NCBI taxonomy): domain Bacteria; kingdom Pseudomonadati; phylum Pseudomonadota; class Gammaproteobacteria; order Pseudomonadales; family Pseudomonadaceae; genus Stutzerimonas; species Stutzerimonas stutzeri. Next base: position 1,036,366 of record NZ_JAGQFP010000001.1, read on the forward strand.
ATTTCCTCCGCGAGATCCTCAAGAGTCAATACGCCGACGAAGCTGCCGTATTCATCGATGACGCAGGCAAGTTGGTTGTTGGTCTGAATCAATTCAGCAAGAGCATCCGGCAGCGCCATCAGGGTAGGAATGACAGTGGCCGGTCTCATCACCGACTCAACAGTATCTTCAGTATCCCCTGCTAATAGTCGTAACAGGACATCCGTGAGGTGAACGACGCCGACAGGGGTGTCCTCGTGGATGACCGGGTAGCGGGTATGACCCCTGGCCATGAGTTCGCGCAGTTTGAGCAACGTCGTCTCAGGCGTGAGCCAGTCAACCTGCGACCGCGGAATCATGGCGTGTTCGACGTCCTGCTGGGGGAAGTCAAGAATGCGATCCAGCATCAGCGAGAGCTCTACAGGAAGGTCTCCGCTGTCACGCGAGTCAGAGATGATGCGCGGCAGGTCATCAGCCGAGACGCTTACATCCAGATCATGGACAGGCTCGATACGCAGCAGGCGCAGGAACAGGTTGGCGGACTTGTCGAAAAAGCCGATCAACCAACCGAATACCGTCAGGTAAATCAGAGTCGAGCGGGCAAGACCTCTGGCCAGAGGGTCGGCATTGGCGATTGCCAGGTTCTTCGGATAGAGCTCGCCAAAAATCATCTGGATAATCGTGGCAACCACCAAGGCAAGCAGCGTACCGACGGTTACGCCAACCTCTGCCGGAATGCCTACCCCGCCCAGCAGAACACCGAGCGACTGACCAACCAATGGCTCAGCCACGAAACCGACCAGCAGACCTGTCACGGTGATGCCCAACTGGGCACCCGACAGCATGAAGCTGGTTCGCTTCGTCACTTCAAGCGCGCGCTTGGCGGAGGCATCACCGTCGGCAGCCAATACGGCAAGCCGCGTACGGTCGACGGCCATGTAGGCGAATTCCTGGGCGACGAAGTAGCCGTTTGCCGCAATGATCGCCAGGATAACGAGGGTACCGAACAGGAGAGTGAGGGTCGGTTCGATCACCGCATCACCTCATCATTTTTTGTTTCAGAAGAGCGTCTACAACCGCTGGGGCTTGATGTGTCCACAATGGATCCGAAGTGACAAAGGGCCTCCATTATATTCCTTCCCTAGCCACAGGCCACTTTGATGATCAGTGCAGAAAATGCTTACAAAGGCGCGTAGATGGTGGTTTCTAGCACCGTGAAACGAATTCCTAACATTTGAATACAAATGCGAAAGCGAGATCGGGCACCCGATATAACCATGCCGTTCGTACCTAACCCGCCCAAAGCGCCTCTATTTTATGAGGAAATGGTATGACTGCTTTTGGTCGATTACGTCCTCCGCCGCTGGCGGCTACCGGCCGAATAGTAGACGCACGCTCGAACTGCCACCCCTAGTGGCGAACTATGCGAAAACCTGTCAGTTTTGCATGCAGCTGAATGGTGTTAGTCCTGACGCTTGACGGTTTTCATGCGAATGCTCAATAGAGGCACGTTCCCCTCGATCGACTGGCTTACATGACCAACAGGGGCGTGGGTACACGGAAATTAGGAAAGAACCAAGCTCAGCGCTCTTGAGGCCCCTTCCATTCCAGCAGCGCCTGTAGCGGATCCAGTTCGCCAATAAGCTCACGCGCTTGAGCGAGCTTGTCCATAGCAATGCATCGCTCGGCGATGGGCAGATTCGATACAGAGCTCTCCGCATCACTGAAAAAGGCCTGGATCCGCTTTATGTCATCCCAATGCTTGATGGCACTCAACAAATCAGTCCTCGCCTGCTCCCTTGCTTCGTTTTGCAGTCGAATCCGCTCTCTCTCCTCACGCCGGCGAATCTGTTCCATCCCCTCCTGCTGCCGAATTCTGGCCTGCTCCTCGGCCTCCTCTACCAATCGGGCAACTACAGGCGCGGCGTCTGTGAGTTGCTGCACGATCTCATCAAGCTGGCCACGTAGCGGGCCTTGCTTGGCCTCCCTCCAACTCTGAGACCAATCAGTCCACGGATATGGCGAGAACGCCCTTATACATAGGCGGCCGGTCGCAAAGTCCATCCGAGTCGACCAGTTCCAGGTTGAGCTCAAGCGGCGCATTTGCTGCGACGGTATCTTGGAGGTGGGGATGTACTTGCCATCGATGTAGCGGGCCTCCAGTTCCTCAGTCATCTCAAACAACGTCAGTCCAATGGCAACCGTCCCGACGAAAACCACTGTGGGCTTGGATGGTGACCACAACGCCGGATGCCGGTGCCTTGGCTTCTTGGGTGGGTGCTCATGTTCATCAAACGAGGCCCGGGCATAGGTTCGGTCACTCGGTGCAAACATCACGCGATGGCCGGCGGCCTCCAGCTTGAGAAACAGCTGATTCGCCAGCGTCAGGGCAGGCTCAAGCTGAGGCTTGGTCACCACGACATCCACCAGGCGCTGCCTACCTGGCTTGAGGAATCCTTGGTCGATGACGCGCCCCTGCTCAAAGACCTCATACGCCCCCACGACAACAGGATGCTGACTTGATCGCGATATGCGGAGCTGTTCGGGTTTGATTTTGCGCGGTGCAGGTGCCTTCGGTACCGGTCGAGAAACAGCACCAAGAGCATCTCCCCTGCGCCATACCTGAAGGTCACCAGGCCCAGCATCAGGCAAGGATGGCTGAGGACTCGATATTCCATTCTCCAGCTTTACCCAATGCCCACGCGGCGGCCGCGGGACATTCATGCGGGCACACACGCGCGCCAAGAAGCTGGAAGAAACACGGTGGTGATCCGCGATCTTGGTCATGGGAAGCCGCCACACCTCTGCGTACATCTCCTCACGACTGACTGGGCCACCAGGACTGGAACTAGGTTGCTGGGATACCTCTTCGGGAGACACGCATCAATCCTTAAGCCTGATATCACCGTACCAGCCAACGACAGGCCATACGCCACGATCCATCAGGTCAAACCGAGCCAAAACGGTTGTTGTACCAAACCCTCCGCAGCCCCCTCCACCACGTTGTTCGCCCAGCGAGCAGCGGACAGCATCTGCAGCACGGATCAGGGCCAACAAGGAGGCGACATTCATGCCCGCATCATCTGAACAGATAGCCGCACGCTTGATCACCTGCCCACCCCGAATCCTGCGAGCAAGTGCGGCCCCCGCCTACCTAGGCATGTGCCGCACAGAATTCAACAAAACCGTCCGGCCTTACGTGCGGGAATTCCGCATTGGAGTGCAAGGCATCGGCTTTGATCGGCAAGAGCTGGATGCCTGGGCAGACGCCTACATCGACCGGGCCATCATTGAAAAGGAAGGTGCCAAGGGACATGATCACTCCCGCAGCGAGCGCCAAGGAGAAAAAACATGGCGCGAAAAACCATTAGCGGCCTCTACCAAAGGAACGGGATCTGGCACATCGACAAGGTCTTCAGAGGTCAGCGAATTCAGGAAAGCACTGGATCAAGCGATAGGAAGGAGGCAGAGCAGTACCTGATACACAAGCTGGAAAAGCTCCGGGAACAGAAGATCTATGGCGTCCGCACGATCAGAACCTGGCGGGAAGCCGCTACGCGTTACCTGATCGAGTACAAGGATCAGCCGTCGATAGGCCTCACGGCCATCTATCTGGAGCAGTTGGATCCGTATATTGGCGACCAGCCTCTGACTCATGTCGACGATGAGACCCTGGCTCCCTACATAAGGGATCGACTCAAGAGCAGCAGAACCAGCGATGGAAAGTTGAAGCCTGGCGTCTCACACCGCACGGTGAACATCGCCCTGGAGCGCGTCATACGCATTCTGAACCTGTGCGCCCGAAAATGGCGTGATGAGCAGAAGCGTCCCTGGCTCGACGTAGTGCCGATGATCACCAAGCTGGAAGAGAAGAAAACCAGACGCATGCCCTACCCGATGTCCTGGGAAGAGCAGTCGATTCTCTTCGCCGAACTGCCTGACCATTTGCGCCGCATGGCCCTGTACAAGGTCAACAGCGGCTCACGCGAACAGGAGGTTGTGAAGCTGCGCTGGGATTGGGAGATACCGATTCCTGAGCTCAACACCAGCGTGTTTCTCATACCGGCGGATTTTGGTGGCCGACATGAGAGCTCCGGGGTCAAGAACGGCGACGAGCGCCTCGTTGTGCTCAACAACGTAGCCAAGTCGGTCATCGAGGGACAGCGTGGACTTGATCCGGTTTGGGTATTTCCTTACGGACAACCCGATCGAAACGGCAAGGCAACTCCCGTTCACCGAATGAACGATTCGGCATGGAAGAAAGCCAGGGTCAGAGCAGCGAAGAAGTTCCAGGAGCGTTTTATGCGCCCTGCCCCAGCTGGATTTGCTTCGATCCGCGTTCACGATCTGAAGCACACCTTCGGCCGAAGACTTCGGGCAGCCGGGGTAACGGAGGAAGACAGGAAGGCTCTGCTGGGGCACAAGAACGGTAGCATCACCAGTCACTACTCAGCCGCCGAGTTGGGCAAACTGATCGATGAAGCCAACAGGATTTCGGCTACCGACTCGCGCGGTCCGGCCCTGACAATTTTGAGGAGAATGGCAGGATGAAAAAAGTCCCGCAAAAGTCCCTACGCTTCTACGCGTGAAGCGCCCATAAAAAAATCCAGTCACCGCTAAGTGACTGGATTTTCTAGGGTTTTTTGGTCGGGACGGAGTGATTCGAACACTCGACCCCTTGCACCCCATGCAAGTGCGCTACCAGGCTGCGCTACGCCCCGACAGTGCTTCCAGCTCTGCTGAAAGCGGATCGAACTATACACTAAGCATCTGAATAGGTGAAAGTTTTTTATTCATGCCGCTTAGTTTTTGAGTACTTGAAGTACATCTTCAAGCTCCGTGATCATCTGCCTGATCAGCTGCTTATACTGAGTAGTGTCCTCGCGGGCTTCATCACCTGACATGCGCTGTCGAGCACCGCCGATGGTGAAGCCTTGCTCATATAGCAACGACCGGATCTGCCTGATCATCAATACATCCTGCCGCTGATAGTAGCGGCGGTTGCCGCGACGCTTCACGGGGTTCAGCTGCGGAAACTCCTGCTCCCAGTAGCGCAGCACATGGGGTTTAACCGCGCATAACTCACTCACCTCACCGATGGTGAAATAGCGCTTACCCGGGATTGTCGGCAACTCGTCGTTATGACTTGGTTCCAGCATAGGCTTCGACTCTGGCTTTAAGTTTTTGCCCTGGCCGGAACGTCACCACACGCCGTGCCGTGATCGGAATTTCCTCGCCGGTTTTCGGATTTCGTCCGGGACGCTGGCGCTTGTCACGCAGGTCGAAATTGCCGAAACCGGACAATTTCACCTGCTCGTTATGCTCCAGCGCCTGGCGGATTTCCTCGAAAAACAGCTCGACCAGTTCCTTGGCCTCGCGCTTATTCAAGCCTAGCTCTTCATATAGACGTTCCGCCATTTCAGCTTTCGTCAGAGCCCCCATACGCTATTTCCTTAACGTGGCATTAAACCTTTCTTCCAGGGAGGAGAGGATTTGCTGCATCGCACCACTCACCTCGTCGTCGTTTAGAGTGCGCGAAGGGTGTTGCCAGGTCAAGCCGACTGCCACACTTTTGCTAAGCGGATCAATACCTTTACCTTGATAAACATCAAATAGCTTGAGGTCTGTCAGGTTGGCACCAGCCGCGTCGCGAATACACTGCAAAACATCGCCCGCCGATACCTCACGCGCCACCAGAACAGCCAGATCGCGCCGCACCTCGGGGAAGCGGGATAGCTCAGCGAAACGCGGCAGGCGCCCTTCGCTGATCTCGGAGACCAGCAATTCGAACAGGTAAACTGGCTGATCGATACCCAGCGTAGCCGCCAGTTCCGGGTGAAGACTGCCGATATACCCTACCAGACGGCCGTCACGCTCGATGCGTGCAGTCTGTCCAGGATGCAGCGCCGGGTGTTCGGCAGCAGCGAAACCATAGGTGACAGCGTCGCCCGCGTACCCGAGCAAGGCTTCGACATCGGCCTTCAAATCGTAGAAATCCGCCGCAGCCCGATCGTTGCCCCAGCCCTCCGGCAGCCGACTACCCGTGATAACACCCGCCAGCATCGGCTCCTGCTGCAGCTCACCAAGCTGACCGACAAAGCGCAAACCGCTTTCGAACAGACGTACCCGCGTTTGTTGACGATTCAGATTGTACTGCAGGGCCTTGATCAACCCTGGCCAAAGCGTTGAACGCATGGCCGCCATATCCGAGGAGATCGGATTGGCCAGTTGCAGTGGCTCGACGCCCGGACTGAAGAGCTCGAACAGCTTGGGATCGATGAAGCTGTACGTGATTGCTTCTTGATAACCGCGAGCAACCAGCAGCCGACGCAATGCCGGCAACTCTGCACGCGCCTCGGGACGGGCTTCAGGCGCCAGTCGCGCCTGCGGATAACGGACCGGCAGACGGTCATAGCCATATAGACGACCCAACTCTTCAATCAGATCGATCTCGAGCGTGATGTCGAATCGATGGCTGGGCACACTGACTTCCCACGCCCCTTCATCCAACTCAACCACATCCAATCCCAAGGCGGACAGCAGCGCAACGACCTGATCGCGCGGCATATCCAAGCCCAGCATTTGTTCGATGCGGTCCTTACGCAGCAGGATCGGAGTGACACGAGGAAGATCTGCCTCGCTGACAGCCTCGATCACGGGACCGGCACTACCTCCGACGATCTCCATCAACAGCGCAGTTGCACGCTCCATGGCGCGACGCGCGAGCTGCGCGTCTACTCCCCGTTCATACCGATGCGAGGCATCGGTGTGCAGACCATACGAACGCGCCTTACCGGCAAGCGCAATGGTGTCGAAGAAGGCGCTCTCCAGGAACAGATCCTGCGTCGTGGCACTGACACCGCTGTGTTCCCCGCCCATCACGCCCGCAATTGCAAGCGCGCGCTCATGGTCGGCGATGACCAACGTATCGCTGCGCAGGGTCACCTCCTGCCCATCGAGCAGTACCAGCTTCTCCTGATCAGCCGCCATCCGAACCCTGATTCCGCCCTTGATTTCGGAAAGATCGAAGGCGTGCAACGGCTGGCCGAGTTCGAGCATCACATAGTTGGTGACGTCCACCACCGCATCAATGCTGCGGATATCGGAGCGACGCAACCGCTCGACCATCCACAATGGAGTGGGCCGCGACAGGTCGACGTTGCGAATCACGCGCCCGAGATAACGCGGGCAGGCTTTCGGCTCGAGCACCTCAACGGGGCGCACCTCGTCATGGCTCGGCGCGACGGGAGCTATCTCGACGCCGGTGACCGCTGCGCCATACATCGCTCCGACTTCGCGAGCCAACCCGGCGACAGAAAGGCAATCGCCACGATTCGGTGTCAAGCCGATCTCGATGCTCGCATCGTCCAGCCCGAGGTAAGCACGAAGATCGAAGCCAACCGGAGCATCACTGGCCAATTCCATCAAGCCGCTATCGTCAGCACCGATCTGCAGTTCGGTTTCAGAGCAGAGCATGCCATTGGACTCGACGCCCCGAAGCTTCGCCTTCTTGATCTTGAAATCACCCGGCAATCGCGCGCCGATCTGGGCAAACGGAATCTTCAAACCTTGGCGCACGTTGGGCGCACCACAGACCACCTGAAAGGTATCGCTGCCATTGCTGACCTGACAGACGCGCAGCTTGTCCGCGTCCGGATGCTGCTCGGTGCTCAGCACCTCGCCTACCACAACGCCAGAGAACTCACCCGCTACGGGCGTGACCGCATCGACCTCGAGACCTACCATCGACAATCGCGCGACCAGGTCCTCACGGGAAACCTGCGGATTGACCCACGTACGCAACCACTGTTCGCTGAATTTCATCCTGCTCTCCTAAATAGCTTGACTGGACTCTGGACCTAGCGAAATTGCGCCAGGAACCTCAGGTCGTTATCAAAGAACAGGCGTAAATCGTTGACGCCATATCGCAACATGGCCAGCCGTTCAGCCCCCATGCCGAAAGCGAAGCCTTGATATTTTTCCGGGTCGATGCCGGACATGCGTAGCACGTTCGGATGCACCATCCCGCAACCCATCACCTCCAGCCAACCGGTCTGCTTGCAGACGCGGCAGCCATTGCCGCTGCACATGACACACTGCATGTCCACCTCAGCGGACGGCTCGGTGAATGGGAAGAATGATGGACGGAATCGAACACCCAGCGGTTTCTCGAAGAACACACGTAGGAATTGCTCGATCGTGCCCTTGAGATCCGCAAAGCTGATGCCCTCGTCCACCAGCAGGCCTTCCACCTGATGGAACATGGGCGAATGGGTTATGTCCGAATCGCAACGATACACACGACCAGGACAAACGATGCGGATAGGCGGCTGCTGCGACTCCATGGTGCGCACCTGCACCGGCGAGGTGTGCGTACGCAACAGCATGTTGGCGTTGAAATAGAAGGTGTCGTGCATCGCCCGGGCGGGATGATGGCCGGGAATATTGAGCGCTTCGAAGTTGTGGTAGTCGTCCTCGACCTCCGGCCCCTCGGCAACGCTGTAACCAATATGACTGAAGAACTGCTCGACCCGCTCCAGCGTACGCGTTACCGGATGCAGCCCACCGGAGGTCTCTCCCCGACCGGGTAGTGTCACGTCGATGCGCTCGGCAGCGAGCTTGGTGCTCAGCGCCGCTTGTTCAAGGTCTGCCTTTTTGGCGTTCAGTTCATCCTGAACACGGCTCTTGGCTGCGTTGATCAGCGCGCCGGCTTTCGGGCGCTCCTCCGCGGACAGCTTGCCCAGGGTCTGCATGACCTGAGTCAGCTCGCCCTTCTTGCCGAGATACTGGACCCGGATCTGCTCCAGGGCGGTGATGTCTTGACTATGTTGCACCGCCTCAAGCGCTTGCGAGACCAGTGCATCCAGGTTTTCCATGTACAACCTCCAGAGGTTCTTGCAGAACCGCACCAGGCGATCAGCGCAGGCTTTACGCGAGGTGCACTTTTGCAAATGCCCCTTCAGATACGAAATAGGGGAAGAGCCCAAGGCTCTTCCCCTATCGGTGACGCTACGAATCCGAAGATTCGATTGTCGATGGGCTTAGGCCAGAGAAGCTTTGGCTTTTTCGACAATCGCAGCAAAAGCTGCTTTTTCGTTCACTGCCAGTTCGGCCAGAACCTTACGGTCGATCTCGATAGCCGCTTTTTTCAGGCCAGCGATGAAACGGCTGTAAGACAGACCGTTTACACGAGCACCAGCATTGATACGAGCGATCCAAAGAGCGCGGAACTGACGCTTGCGCTGACGACGGTCACGGTAGGCATATTGGCCAGCCTTGATCACCGCCTGCTTGGCAACACGGAACACGCGCGAACGAGCGCCGTAATAGCCTTTAGCGAGTTTCAGAATTTTCTTGTGACGGCGACGAGCGACGACGCCACGCTTAACACGAGCCATGAGTTATTCCTCTGAGTCTTGACCGAATTAACGAACGCGCAGCATGCGCTCTACTTTTGCGTTGTCAGACGGGTGCATCAGAGATGTACCACGCAGCTGACGCTTACGCTTGGTAGACATTTTGGTCAGGATGTGGCTCTTGAAAGCGTGCTTGTGCTTGTAGCCATTCGCCGTCTTTTTGAAGCGCTTCGCAGCGCCACTTTTAGTCTTCATCTTTGGCATGTTCGATACTCCACAGTGTGGGTGATTTCAAATAACCGCAAGGCCTGCCAGTGCCCTGGAGGTTACTTTTTCTTCTTGGGAGCGATGACCATGATCAGTTGGCGTCCTTCCATCTTTGGATGCTGTTCGACCGAACCGTATTCAGCCAGGTCAGCCTCGACCCGCTTCAACAATTCCATCCCCAGCTCCTGATGGGCCATCTCACGACCGCGGAATCTCAACGATACCTTGGCCCTGTCCCCGTCACTCAGGAAACGCACCAGGTTGCGTAGCTTGACCTGGTAGTCACCCTCTTCCGTCCCTGGACGAAACTTTACTTCTTTAACCTGGATCTGCTTCTGGTTCTTCTTCGCCGCAGCAACCTGCTTCTTCTTCTCGAACAGGTGTTTGCCGTAATCCATGATCCGGCAAACGGGCGGAACCGCATCGGCGGAAATTTCCACCAGATCCAACTTGGCTTCTTCAGCTATACGAAGCGCTTCATCAATCGAGACGATGCCAACCTGCTCGCCATCAGCACCAATCAAACGGACCTCACGAGCCGAGATATTCTCGTTGATCGGGGCCTTGGGTGCAGCTCGTTTATCCTGTCTCATTTCACGCTTAATAGTCATTACTCCAATTCTTGGCGACCACGCCGGGAAACCGCTTGTGCCAGCAGCTGCGCGAAGTCATCCAAGGGCATGGAGCCCAGATCAACGCCTTCGCGGGTGCGCACAGCAACGGCTCGTGTCTCTACTTCCCTGTCTCCGATAACCAGAAGATAGGGAACCTTGAGCAAGGTATGCTCGCGGATTTTAAAGCCGATCTTTTCGTTTCTCAAGTCAGACTTGGCACGGAAGCCGCTTTGGTTAAGCGTATTCTCCACTTCCAGTGCGAAATCGGCCTGCTTATCGGTGATATTCATCACCACAGCTTGAGTTGGAGCCAACCAGGCAGGGAAAGCGCCTTCGTAGTGCTCGATCAGAATCCCGATAAAGCGCTCGAACGACCCCAGAATTGCCCGATGGAGCATGACTGGCGTCTTACGGCTATTGTCTTCCGCGACGTAGCTCGCATCCAGGCGCTGAGGCATGTTCGGATCGTACTGCAAGGTGCCGCATTGCCAGGAGCGCCCGAGGCAGTCAAGCAGCGTGAATTCGATCTTCGGACCGTAAAACGCACCCTCGCCCGGCAGGTACTCCCACGGCAGGCCCGCCTCGTTCAATGCACCGGCAAGTGCCGCTTCGGCACGATCCCAAAATGCGTCGTCACCGACACGTTTTTCCGGGCGGGTAGACAGCTTCAGCTTGATCTCACTGAAACCGAAGTCGGCGTATACCTGCATGGTCAGCTTGATGAAGTCTGCCGCCTCGGCACTGACCTGCTCCTCCGTACAGAAGATGTGCGCATCGTCCTGGGTGAAGCCACGGACCCGCATGATTCCGTGCAATGCACCAGACGGCTCGTTGCGATGACAGGAACCGAACTCGGCCAGACGCATCGGCAATTCGCGATAGCTCTTGAGGCCCTGGTTGAATACCTGGACATGGCACGGGCAGTTCATCGGCTTGATCGCATAGTCGCGACTTTCCGACTCGGTCGTGAACATGTTCTCGGCGTAGTTACCCCAGTGCCCGGACCTCTCCCACAGGCTGCGGTCGACGACTTGAGGCGTCTTGATCTCCTGGTACCCATTGGCCCGCTGCACGCCGCGCATGTATTGCTCGAGGACCTGATAGATGGTCCAACCATTGGGGTGCCAGAACACCATTCCAGGTGCCTCTTCCTGGGTATGAAACAGATCCAGGCGCTTGCCAATCTTGCGATGGTCACGCTTTTCTGCTTCTTCGATGCGCTGGATATAGGCTGCCAGCTGCTTCTTGTCGGCCCAGGCCGTGCCATAGACGCGCTGAAGCTGCTCGTTCTTCGCATCGCCACGCCAGTAGGCGCCTGAGAGCTTGGTCAGCTTGAACGACTTGAGAAAGCGGGTGTTGGGCACATGCGGGCCACGGCACATGTCGACGTATTCTTCGTGGTAGTACAGGCCCATGGCCTGCTCGTCAGGCATGTCCTCGACCAGCCGCAGCTTGTAGTCCTCACCACGCGCGCGGAACACATCAATTACCTCGGCGCGCGGCGTGATTTTTTTGATCACGTCGTACTCGGTATCGATCAGCTCTTTCATGCGCTGCTCGATTGCCGCCATATCTTCAGGCGTAAAGGGGCGCTCGAAAGCGATGTCGTAATAAAAACCTTCCGAAATTACCGGCCCGATTACCATCTTGGCGGTCGGATAGAGCTGCTTGACCGCATGCCCAACCAGGTGAGCGCAGGAGTGGCGAATGATCTCCAACCCCTCTTCGTCCTTCGGCGTAATGATCTGCAGGGTCGAATCGCTGTCGATCAGGTCGCACGCATCGACCAGACGGCCGTTGACCTTGCCTGCGAGCGTAGCCTTTGCAAGGCCTGCACCAATGGATTGCGCAACCTCGGCGACCGAAACCGGATGATCGAACGAACGCTGACTGCCGTCGGGAAGAGTAATGGTGGGCATGGCGCCTCCTCTCCTAGTGGTGACCCCTACCAAAGGCCACGTGGGTTGGGATGAGCCAGGAAAGCGGTCCGCCGAATGCCCCGCCGCACAGTGGCGGGAGCCCGAAGGCTGATCCAGGCGAGCCGAAGTCTCTGGAAAGTTAAGCAGCGGATGCTTTCAGAAAGCACCCAGACTGACAAGCGACGCATAAAAAAAGGGTCGCTAGCGCGACCCTTTTCTCGGAATTGGTAGGCACAATTGGATTCGAACCAACGACCCCCACCATGTCAAGGTGGTGCTCTAACCAACTGAGCTATGTGCCTCCGATGGACGCGCATTCTAGAGACTCGCTGGATAGAGTCAAGCGCTTTTTTCGCTAAGCCACTGAATATTTGTATTTTTTGGAGCGAGACGCTGCCATGGCGGCGCTCAAAGCATCACCATTCAATCGAGATACGCTTTAGAGCGTTTTGTCAGGCTGCATATCAAGCGCTTTCAATCGAGCTAATTCGGCGCACCACTGAGTATCGGCGCGTCCTACTCCAGCCAGCTTGAGCGAATGCCCCTACGTATAGCTACCGCGCAGGGCATAACGGAACGGCTTCGCACGCATCGGCCGTTCCGCTCGGCGTAGGCAGACGCGCCTGGAATCGCTTGTCCGCCGGAGCAAGCTGTCGCGCGCATGCTTGCGCAGCCAACGACTCGGATCGGCAACCGCGCTCCGCGAGCACCTGCGACAGGTTGAACCAGCTCGCCGCGAACGAGCCGTCACGCCGAACACTCTTCCGCAATGCCTGCTCCGCCGCCCCCTTATCGCCTTGCGCATAAAGCGCATTGGCTAGTGCGAACCACGACAAACCGCTGGACCAGTGCTGTGCGGCGGTTTCGTAAGCCTTTATGGCGGCCGCCTGGCGACCGGTTTGCTCGAGATCGCTCGCCGCTTGCAGCCAGACCGTCTCTTTCGCGGTGTGGGGCAGTTGATCCGGGGCGACAGTGACCACGGCCCAGCGATTCCCCTTGGCCCAGCTTCGCTCGAACTGCCGAAAACTGCCGGTCCAACGACGCGTAGTGCCGGATCGCAACACCAGCGTTTGATCGGCCAGGTCGTATCCCACAACGACCGCGAAGTGCCATTGAGGCCAGCGGTCGAACGCCAGATTCTGCAGCACCAGGACCGGGTTCCCCGCCGCCACTTCGGACAATATCGCCTCCAGTCGCCCTTCCAGCGGATACACGAGCAGATCGTGCGAACGTGCTGCCGCGACCATTTCGACCTGGAGACTGCCCTTGCGCTGCGGGATGTAGACACGCTTGACCAGTCGCTCAGGGTCCGTATCGACGCCGCGATAGGTCAGCATCGTAGCCAAGGCCGCCGGCCCGCACTGATAATCTTCCTGCGGATAGAACGGCACCTGGCTCAGCTCCACCCGCTCGGGGAGGCCCGCGGTACCGACCGGAACGATCGGAGTCCGCGCGCACGCCCCGAGAAGGATCAAGGCGAGCAGTAACGTCAGTCGCCGAATCAACGGTTGATGCAGTGAACGAAGTTGAAGATGTTGGTCGCGCACAGCAGATCAGTGATGATGAAGATCACCAGAAACAGCACGATGATCCCCACCGCGCCAGCACCTGCAGGCGCCTGGTCCAACTGCTGATTGAACTGGGCAAGTTCCGCCGGTGTCAGACTGTTGATTCGCTGCTCGACCTGGTCACGATCGACTCCCATCGCAACCAGCTTCTTCTGCACATCCTGATCTTCAAGCATCGTCAGCAGTTGCTGACGGTCCACTTGCTGCTGATGTTCGGCAATGATTTCGGGCGTACCGATCATCGCCGCCTGGGCCATCGGGATCTGCGCGAACAGCATGAAATGCATCGCTGCCACTACTGCGGCTACACGCTTCATGACGGAAGATTTGAACATGGCGGAACTCCTTATCTTTTTGTTCGGTAGCCTGCGCAGTTAGCGACGGGCCGTCAGAACTAAGACGGCGCCACTGTTACGCCAGTTCCCCTGCGTACCAAGGTTTCGCCTCATACCGCTTATCCTCATATCGGCGCATCCGCTGACAACACCCCTTTACCCCTTTTTTCATGCAAGGAGACCAACTATGCGAGCCATCCCCCTGATTGCAGCGATGTGGTGCGGTTCCGTGCTGCTCGGCTGCCAATCATCATCGCCCGAACGAACCCAGGCCCCGGGGAGCGCAACGGCCAACCGTTGCACTGCCTCGGCGGTAGATAAGCTCATCGGGCAGAAGGCAACTCCGGCACTGCTCGATCAGGCGCGCCAGGAAAGCGGCGCGTCCATTGCACGCATCCTCAGACCCGGCGATGTCGTGACGCTGGAATATAACGCCGGCCGATTGAACCTGACGACCGACGATGCATCGGTAATCCAGCAGGCCTACTGCGGGTAGTTCGCCAGTTCCCGGGAGGGCTCGCGGACTGTCGGAGCGCTGAGACGAAACGACCAGCACCAGCGGGCGGCGCGCCCGCTGGTCGACCGGCCGATCAGTGCGCCAGCGCTCTGCGGGTCCGCAGACTCGTCGCGGAAATGGACTTCGGCGGAGCCAGCAGGAAATACAGGTCGTAACGTTTGATGATGACCTGGGCAAGCAGTGGCGCCGCAAGCCCGATCAGCGTCCCGAGAACCAGGTGCACCGGGATCGAATCGATGCCCATGAAGCTGCTGAGGATCACTCGAACCCCACTTCCGGCAAGGATGTGCATGAGATAGATGGTCATCGAAGAGGCGCCGACGAAGAGCAACCACTCGATGCGAACCCGCCCCAACCACATGGAAAGCGAAATCACGAAAAAGATCGACACGGTGGCAAGCGCAAGGACCGGTAGACCACCGACCTCCCAGTTCAAACCGAAGGTGACGTGGAACAGATACTGACCGACCACGAACAACAGCCCAAACAGCCCTGTGAGCTGAACGTAACGGGCGAGAAAAAAGGTCCTGATCTCGTTGAACCACACGCCTAGCGCGAAAAACACCGCATTGCCGAAAATGAACCTGCCGATATTGTTCGTCGCCAGATCCTGCTTGAAGACATAAAGCACAGCAAAGGCCAGTAGCAAGGGAAGGAAGAATCGGCGATCCGCCTTGGCGTACACGAACGAGCAGACCACGAACACCAGAAACAGCGCATAGAGAAACCAGAACTGCGCCCGTGGCGACCAGAGCAGCGAAAACACCTGCCCTAAAGTGACCTCACCATTAGTGTAGTTCGACAGCACCACCTCGATCGAACCCTGCAACAGCGACCATACGATGAACGGATAAACCACCGTGTCCACTTTGTTGACGATCAGCCCGGTTGTCCCACGCTTCATCAGCGAGTCGTAGAAGAACAAACCCGACAAGAAGAAGAACAGCGGCATGTGAAAGCTGTAGATGATGCTATCGACGAGAAGGTAGGAGTCCTCCTCCATTGGCAAACCGGCGTTGAATACCCCACGCGCGACATGGCCATAAACAACCAGGATGATTCCAATGGCTTTGGCGTAATCGACCCAGGCATTTCTCTCCTGCATCACGTTTCTCCTTGTATGACCAGACGCATCGCAGCCAGACCTGGCACGGACGGGAAAGGTAGACAATGAAAAACGTGATCAGTTTATTGCCGACACCGAGCCAACCACCTGACCCGACGTAATGTAGGCTCGGATGGTTGAACTGCGTGGATGCGCCGGCGCCTGCACGGCAGCCGGCGCCAGGTGTGTTCAGCCGAGCAGCTCGGCAAACGAAATGAAGGAAACCAGGTCACCTTCTCTCAATTGGGTGTGCTCACGCACTTCGACCAACCCATCGGCCCAGGCTGCACTTCGCAGAATCGACGAGCTCTGGTTCGCGTAGAGCATCGCCCTGCCAGACTCGAGGCGCGCTCGCAAGTATTCACGACGCTTGCCGGGCTTGGTCCAGCTGAAACCAGCGGGCACCTGGACACTCAGGGGCTCGCTTTCCAACACACCCATTCTGCGCAGCAGATAAGGCCGAGCGAGCAAACCAAAAGTGACCAATGTCGAGGCAGGGTTGCCCGGCAGGCCAATCACCGCAACGCCACGGTAGCTACCGCAGGTCAGCGGCTTCCCGGGTTTGATCGCCAGTTTCCAGAGCGTCAGCTCGCCTTCCTCGCGCAATACCTGGCCGAGAAAATCGGCCTCGCCTACCGAGACGCCACCGGTGGAGAGGATCAAGTCGACCTCCCCCAAGCTGGCCAGGCACTGGCGAACCTGCGCGAGATCATCACGCACAACGCCAGCATCGATGACCTCACACCCCAGGCGGTGCAACCAATTACGCAACAGCACGCGATTGCTGTTGTAGATCTGCCCTGGCCGAAGCGATTGCCCCGGATCGACCAACTCATCGCCCGTGGAAAGCAGGGCGACTTTGATCTTGCGGCAAACGCTCAGCTGCGCCGCGCCCAAGGAAGCGGCAAGCCCCAGCTCGATAGGCCCCAAACGCGTCCCGGCCGCCAGCACCTCATCGCCCGTCCGAGCCTCGCCGCCCTGGGGACGAACATGCTGTGCCGGGCGTACCAGCTCGACGAAGCGCACCCGACCATCATCGAGCACCTCGACATTCTCTTGCATCTCGACGCTGTCGGCGCCCTCCGGGATGGGCGCACCCGTGAAGATCCGGGCACAGCAACCCGGTTCCAGCGGCTCGGGCTGGGTGCCGGCGAAGATTTTCTGGGAAACCCTCAACGGCCGCCCATCGAGATCGGCTACACGAACGGCATATCCATCCATCGCACTGTTCGGCCACGGCGGCAGGTCCAGCGTGGCGATCAGCGGCTCAGCCAATACCCTCCCCTCTGCCTCGTCGATCGACACGCGCTCGACATCGCTGATTGGAGTCTCCCGCGCCTGCTTGAGCAACGCCTCCAGCGCCTCCTCCACGGGCATCAACGCTTGCATCTCGCCTGCCATCAGGAACGACTCTCACAAGGCGCGGCCTGCTTGAGATGAGGCACAAAGTTGCAGGGACGATGACGCGCATCCAGCTGCTCGGCGAGAATGCCGTCCCAGGCGGTGCGGCACGCATTAGTCGAGCCTGGCAGGCAACACACCAAGGTGGCATTCGCCAAGCCAGCCAATGCCCGCGACTGCACGGTGGAGCTTCCGATATCACTTACCGAAATCTGACGAAACAGCTCGCCGAACCCGTCGACCTGCTTGTCCAGCAGGCACGCCACCGCTTCGGGCGTGCTGTCCCGTGCGGTGAATCCAGTTCCACCCGTGATCAACACGACCTGCACGTCATCCTCGGCTATCCAGTTCGCGACCTGCGCGCGAATCCGATACAGATCATCCTTGAGCAGCACCCGCGATGCGAGGTTGTGCCCGGCCGCTTGCAGGCGATCAACGAGTAGCTGCCCAGAGGTGTCGGTCTCCAGCGAGCGCGTGTCGCTGACCGTCAGAACGGCGATATTCAACGGAACGAAGGATTGATCAGCGAGGTGACTCATACAGGCTTCCCGATTGGTGAATTCAGTTCCAAGGTGTTATATCACAGGCTTTCAAAGGAGCACTTGATGCGACGACAAAGGCTAGCGGATTGCTCGATTCTGCTGCTGGCCGGCGGCCGCGGGCAGCGAATGGGCGGGCGAGACAAGGGGATGGTCGAGTGGCACGGCCAGCCGCTTGTAGCCTGGCCTTATCAGGTTGCACGCCCGCTGACCAATGACCTGCTCATCTCCTGCAACCGTAATCAACAGCAGTATTCGGCCTTCGCCGATCGTCTGGTCAGCGACAGCGAACCGGACTTTCCAGGCCCGCTGGCCGGCATTCGGGCAGGCCTCGCTGCCGCGCGCCATGCGTGGCTGATGGTCGCGCCCTGCGATGCGCCGCTGATCGATGAGGCACTACTCACGCAGCTGTACAGAACGGCCCAAGCGGAACCGACCACGCCGGTGATGCTCCGGCGAGGCGCTCAATGGGAACCGCTGTTCTGCATCATCCCGACCTGCCTCGCTCCGGCGATAGATGAAGCCTGGCAAGCGGGCGAGCGAAGCAACCGCAATGTTCTGCTAGCGCTGCATGCCCGCGCGCTCGAGCTCGACCCGCACGACATTCGCCTGGCGAACTTGAACTCGCCCACCCTGCTTGCCGAGTACGGGCCTCCTCCTCCGGGAACTTAGCGTCATCGACCGCCGTCACAGACGCATCACTCAAAGGAGAATACTCATGCGCGCAACCGCACCCGTTCTGGCTTTACTGATCGGACTAACGCTCCTGACCGGCTGCTCCAACCCTAGCGTCATCACGCTGAACGATGGACGGGAAATCCAAACGTTGGATCGCCCTGAATACGATGAGGAAGCCGGCTTCTATGAATTCGAAGGGATCGACGGCAAACCTGGGCGAGTCAACAAGGACCAGGTCCGCACCGTCAACGAACTGTAACGAGTCGAATTGCCACGACGCCAAGCACTCTGCTTGGCGTCGTGCAAAAAAGCACCTTCTAAGCTCTTGTGAAGCAAAAGTTTTTCTGTAAAATGCGCGCCATCTTCGGAGCGTAGCGCAGCTTGGTAGCGCGTCTCGTTCGGGACGAGAAGGTCGCTGGTTCGAATCCAGTCGCTCCGACCATATCCCGAGATCAGCGCGATTAGTCTGATCACAGAAAAAACCGGCCACTGGCCGGTTTTTTCGTTTCAAGTCCTCGCGTTCCCGCCTGTCCCGACCCACCTCTTCGCCAGGAACAAGGTAGCCGCAATCCGCGACACCGCCTCGACAGGCGTCCAGTGTTGGTCTTATTGCCGCAGGAACCAGACGACCTGATCCATTTCGAATGGCCAGTCCAACTCTGCTCCGGTATCGACTCTTTTCAGCACAGGTATGCGCAGCCCGTAATCGTCGACCCAATCAGGCCGGTCCGCGATATCCAGCAATTCCACCAGTAATCCATGCTCCACCAACGGCATGACGACCGCCTCGGCCTGCTCGCAAAGGTGGCAACCCAGCGTTCCAAACAGTTGGCATTCAGGAAGATGCATATATAAGCAGGACTCATCGAAACTGGCTCAGCAAGTCTAGCAGGCTTGACAAGATGAGGCTGTCACACGCCGGTCTACTACTTCCGGCCTGCCTTGTCAGAAAAAATGTGATCTCGAACGCACTCAAACGATGGTTTGATTAAGGGAATCGACGTAACGCGATCAAACCGCTAGGATGCGGCAACCCAAGCGGCCATAGAGCTGCAGGGCCGGGTGTGTATGTGCGCTTGGTGGCAATTGCTTGAAGATGTACCGAGAGAACGAGGTACATCTGCCAAGCGGATTCCACGACACGCCTTACTTAGGCCTTAGCGACTAAGGTCTAAGGGCTTGAAGACTTATGTAGTGCTTTATTGCATGGCGCCGTAAGAGCGACTTCAGAGCATCATCCAACGAGGAGAAATAAGAAATGCTCAAGACCCCTATCGCCCGGGGCGTGGCGTTCGCCACTCTGGGAGCAACACTGGCTATCCCGACCATGGCTCAAGCTGCGTTCGTTGATGACAGCAAGGTCAATTTGGAACTGCGTAATTTCTATTACAACAGCGACAACCGTTCCAACGCATCCACTGCTCAATCGAAGGCTGAAGAATGGGCCCAAGGTTTCATTCTGCGCGCAGAGTCCGGCTATACAGAGGGCACCGTAGGCTTTGGTGTTGATGCTCTAGGCCTCCTGGGCGTCAACCTGTACTCCAGCGACGACACGGCAGGGACCGGCTTGATGCCGAGCTCTTTCGGCAACGAAGCGCCTGATGAGTTCTCGGCGCTAGGCCTGACTGCCAAGGCAAAGATCTCCAAGACAGTATTGAAAGTCGGCACCATCGAACCGAAGAACATGGCGATCTCGCGCAGCGACTCGCGCCTGCTGCCGCAAACGTTTAAAGGCGGTCAAATCATCTCCAACGAGATCGATGGTCTGACCCTCGATGCTGGTTACCTGACCGAAGAAAACGATCGCGACTCCACCAATTACGAAGATTTGAAATACAACGGTAAGGGCGGTGCTACTGGCGACAAGCCTGACGACTTCCTTTTCGCGGGCGCTACCTATTCCTTCACGAAGGACCTGAAGGGCGCGTACTACTACAGCAACCTTGAAGAAGTATACAAACAGCACTCCTTCAACGTGATCCATGTTCTGCCGATGGGCAAAGATCAGTCGCTGAAGACTGATCTGCGTTATGCCCGCTCGACCGACGACGGCTCGTCTAGCGTCGACAACAATGCGTTCGGCGCCATGTTCACCTATTCGATTAGCGGCCACAGCTTCGGCCTGGCATACCAGAAGATGAGCGGCGACACCGGTTTCGCCTATACCGGTGCCAGCACCGATCCGTATCTGGTGAACTATGTAATGCTCGCAGCGGACTTCGCCAACGCAGATGAAAAATCCTGGCAAGCGCGTTACGACTACAACTTCGCGGCCATTGGCCTTCCGGGCCTGACCTTCATGACCCGTTATGTCACTGGTGACAACTTCGGCGCGAATGGCGATAGCAAGGAATGGGAACGCGACACCGATATCGGCTACGTTTTCCAGGAAGGCACCCTGAAGAACCTCGGCGTGAAATGGCGTAACGGTACCTACCGCAGCAATTCGTCCCGCGATATCGATCAGAACCGCCTGATTGTCAGCTACACCATTCCGCTGATGTAATAGCGGCTACTTGCATCTGCAGTAGTTCAAGAGAACCCGCTTCGGCGGGTTTTCTTTTTTCTATCTTCCTACCGACCAGCAAACCTCTCGCCGTAACACGCCGCGCATTGATCCCGGTAAAAACCCGCCAAACGAAACGGGAACCTTGCGCCATCGGCATGCTCGAAACTTGAGGCACTGGGACTATTTCGTCCCGGCGAGACTGAAGAGGAGCTGCAGATGTCTATCGAATCCACTTTCGGCACCAGTGACGAAACGCCCATCCCCGATGCATCCACGGGTACCTCCGCACCCTTGTTCGATAAATCAGCGCATCGCCGCAACCTACAGGCCGCGCAGAACGCACTCATCGAAGAATTCCACACCTTGATCGGAGACACCGAGCGCCTGCTGAAGCACACTCAGGACACCGCGGGCTCCCAGACCGAGGAACTGCGCACGAAGATCAACGCCAACCTGAGCCGTGCCCGGCAGATGCTCAAAGAGCAGGAAGGATCATTGCGTGAGCAGAGCCAGGCCGCCATTCAGTGCACCGAAGAGTACGTGCATACTCATCCATGGCAGTCGATCGGCATCGCTGCAGGCGTTGGCTTTCTCTTCGGCCTGATCACCCGCCGCTGATGTGGGGAATGGATCCAATGGAAACCAAGCACAGCGACGAGGCTCCGGCCCCCTCCATCAAGAAGATGGGTGGTGCCCTCGCGGGGCTCGTTCAGGGGCACCTGGAGCTGATCGGGATCGAAATCCAGGAAGAACGCACCCGAGTGTTCAAGCTGTTTCTGCTGGCCAGCATCAGCCTGATACTCGGCTTGTTGATCCTGGTCGGGCTCTCCGCTGCGATCGTCATTGCGTTCTGGGATAGCAATCCAATCGCCGCGATCCTCGTCCTATGCGCGCTGTATGCCATCGCGCTGGTGGTCTGCATCAGCCGAGCCACCCATATCGCCAAAGAAAGCGCTTCGCCGTTCCAGGCAACGGTCGAGGAGTTGGCACGCAATCGTGAGCGTTTACTACCATGAGCCTTCCTCTGAGCACGTCCAGCGATCTGGCCATGCGCAAGGACCTCGTCCGCCTGCGCATGGAAATGAATCGCCAGCAGCTGCTGTACCACGCACAGCCATTGGCGCATCCCTTTCAACGAATGAAGGGGATGATTGCCCACCGAAACTCTGAACCCGACGACCACGCACGCAAAGGGCCATTGCTGGTCGCAACCAGCTTGGCGCTGATGCTGTTCGGCCGGCGCCTGGGCAGGTTCGGTAAACTGGCCCGAGTGGGCGTCATGCTCTATCCGCTAGTGAGCAGACTCCGGCATTAGAGGACGTGGCGAAGCCAACCGTGCATCATCAACGCACGGCTTGCCTGAACGATGGGTGTATGGCACGGCGGTCACAGGGTGCTGTAGGCTGACCTCTGCATGCGCCATACACGCCGTTGCAGTTTCTGTGATCGTAATGCCGCACCTATGCCCATTGGCGACATGAAGGAGGTTGCTCTTTGGACTGGCACACCCTGCTTAACCGTGAACGTCTCGGTAAATCCGTCCATAGCAACGAAGAGCTCGGTCGAAGCCCGTTTCACAAGGATCATGACAGAATCATCTTTTCCGGCGCGTTTCGCCGGCTTGGGCGCAAAACCCAAGTGCATCCTGTCTCCAGTAACGACCACATCCACACACGCCTGACGCATTCGCTCGAAGTCAGCTGCGTCGGGCGCTCTCTCGGCATGCGCGTGGGCGAAGTGCTGCGTGACGGCATGCCTGAGTGGTGCAGCCCAGCCGACCTCGGGATGATTATCCAATCGGCCTGCCTGGCGCACGACATTGGCAACCCTCCGTTCGGGCATTCGGGCGAGGACGCCATTCGTCACTGGTTTCAGCAAGCTGCGCGGCGAGGTTGGCTCGATGACATGAGCGAGGCCGAGCGAGCCGATTTCTTGAATTTCGAAGGCAACGCGCAAGGATTCAGGGTGCTGACCCAGCTCGAGTATCACCAGTTCGACGGCGGCACCCGCCTGACCTACGCCACGCTGGGCACCTACCTCAAGTACCCGTGGACATCGCGCCATGCCGAGGCCCTCGGCTATAAGAAACACAAGTTCGGTTGCTACCAGAGCGAATTGGCCCTGCTCGAGCAGATTGCATCGAAGCTCGGCTTGCCGAAGCTGGACGAACAGCGCTGGGCGCGCCACCCGCTGGTCTATCTGATGGAAGCAGCGGATGACATCTGCTACGGCCTGATCGACCTCGAAGATGGGCTGGAGATGGACCTGCTCGACTACAGCGAAGTCGAAGCGCTGCTGCTGAACCTGGTCGGCGACGATCTGCCGGAGACCTACCGTCAGCTAGGCCCCAGAGATTCGCGCCGACGCAAGCTGGCGATTCTCAGAGGCAAGGCCATCGAACACCTGACCAACGCCGCGGCACGGGCCTTCGTGGATCAGCAGCAAGCCCTGCTGGCGGGGACGCTGACCGGGGATCTGGTCGAGCACATGCATGGCCCTGCCAAGAAATGCGTGCTGCAAGCCAAAGCCATGGCCCGGGAAAAGATCTTTCAGGACAAACGCAAGACATTGCACGAAATCGGCGCCTATACCACGCTCGAAATACTGCTCAACGCCTTTTGTGGCGCGGCAGTGGAGCAGCACGGCGGCCGCGAATTGTCCTTCAAGAATCGTCGCATACTAGACTTGCTGGGTGGTAACGCACCGAAACCCGATTGGCCGCTGTATCAGTCTTTCGTGCGGGTGATCGATTTCATTGCCGGCATGACCGACAGCTACGCGACCGAAATGGCCAGCGAAATGACCGGACGCTCGAGCCCGACGTGAAGCCGATGAAAAAGCCGTGGTGGACACTCGTTGGTTGGCAGCCGGGCCGCCCCGCCTGGGGCGCAGCAGCGGTTGCTGGTCTGGGCTGCGCGCTACCGCTGCTGCTCGGCTTGTTCAGCGGCCATGCCGGTTTCCTATGGGCCACGGTTGGCGCCTTCCAGGCGGCCAAGGCGAACCCGCTGCACCGACTCGGCATGTTGCGGATGCTATTACTGATCGGGCTCGGCGCAGGTAGCGCCGGACTAGGCTTCTGGTCGGCGACGCATCCCCTGATCAGCCTCGGCCTGTTTGCCTTCTACGGCCTGCTGTTGGCGTGGCTGCAGCGCTATGGCAGCGAGGCAGGCAAGCTTGGCATCGGTCTGGCCATCTGCCTGTGCCTCGGCCAAGGCCAGCACGGCATCGGCGATTTCAACAACCCGCAGGCGATCGCCGTGCTCTTTGCGCTAGGAGGCCTGTGGGTCACCCTCCTCGCCTTCGGCCTGCGAGGCCTGCATGGCTTGCGCATGTGGCCATACATGCCGCGCCTGTTGAGCTTGATGAAAGTACTGCGACGGCGCGCGCGACGCACACCCATTCGCCAATGGCGGCTGCATGCCCTGGCCTACATGCTCGCCGCCGCCGCAGGCGGCTTGATCGTAACGCTTGGCGAACTGCCGAGGGGTTACTGGCTGACCTTGGCCGTTTTCACGACCCTGCAGATGGACCTGCAACGTAGCTTTACCCGCGCCTTACAAGCCGGTCTGGCGATTTTCTGCGCAGCGGCGGTACTGATCTACATGGGCCACAGTCTGGCCGATCCGCCAATGATGGTGATGATCATGCTGCCACTGGTGATGCTCAGTCGGGCCTTCCAGGCACATCACTACGGCCTCTTCGTGCTGCAGACGACGCTGAGTTTCGTCTTGTTGGCTGAAACGCTCGCGCAGGATTGGGACTTGCCGCAGCTGCGGCTGGTCAATGCCGCCATCGGGGTAGGCGTGGCGCTGGGCGTGACGTTGCTGATGTATTTGCTACGCCGGTTGGCCGCCCGGATTACCTTGCGTAAATCCGGGCGAACCACCGCAACCGATCAGCAATGACTCGATCACGCCTTCGTGTTGATTTCGTTCTCCGGATACCAGACGTCCATCAACGGGCTCACGTTGAACTCGGATAGTTCGTTGCGCCCCTTGAGCCACGCCTCGACCTGACCACGCTGTTCTTCGTTGACCGAGCCGCGGCTGGCCAGACATACGAAGCCGTAGTCCTCGCCACCGATATAACCCAGGCCATTGGCTTCGATGGCTTCGTTCAGGAACGCCTCCAGAAACTCATCCACAGCCTTGGCTTCGATGCCATCGCGATAGGTCAGGTTGACCTCGAACCCCAGCTCCTGGAATTCGTCGACACAGAGTTTCTTGCGCAAGCGACGCGAGCGATTGGTAGCCATTGAATCGGTCCTTTTTCTAACGAGATAACGGCGCGCACTCTAACAGCAACGCCGCACTTGTGCGATTACAGGCGTCCGCCGACCACACCGTTATACCCCCTCTTTATTTTGTTTTTGCTGAAACCCGTGCCTGCCGGCTACGCTTGTCGGATGAGAAGTACGTCACTTCTCGGACGTGGGCATAATGGCCCGTCATTCTTCCCTGAACGCTGTAGGGAACCTTCATGTCATTGATTTCCAATCTGCATGGCGCTACTGATCGGGGCAGCGTCATAAGCAAGTTTCTCAGCCGTGTCGCCATCGCCTCGCTGACGCTACCGCTGGCTTTTCCGGTCTTCGCCGAAGCGATCAACCAGACATTGCCGCCGAAGGTGGCTCAGGCACTTAAAGCCAACAAGATCGAGAGCAGCGCCTTGTCGGTTGTGATGCTGCCACTCAACAGCAACGCATCACCGACCTATGTGAACGCCGATGTATCGGTCAATCCGGCCTCGACGATGAAGCTGGTCACGACCTACGCCGCGCTGGAGTTGCTGGGCCCCAATCATCAATGGAAGACCGAGTTCTACGCCGACGGACCGATCGAGAACGGCACGCTGAACGGCAATCTCTACCTCAAGGGCGGCGGTGATCCCAAGCTCAACATGGAGAAGCTATGGCTGTTGCTGCGTGATCTGCGTGCCAACGGCGTGCAAACCGTAACCGGCGACCTGGTGCTCGACCGCAGCCATTTCGTTCAGCCGTCGCTGCCCGTTTTCGATGACGATGGCAACGACAAGAACAAACCCTTCCTGGTCGGCCCCGACGCCCTGCTGGTCAACCTGAAGGCGCTTCGTTTCATCGCTCGCAACGACAACGGCCACGTCGAGGTTGCGGTCGAACCGCCGATTGCCGCAGTCCGTATCGATAACCGCATCCAGGCGTTGCCCAAGGCCAAGTGCCCCGGCTGGCCGGACATCCGCTATAACCCCATCGAGGATGCCGACGGCGTTACCGTGGTGGTGACCGGCAAACTCGCCGCCGGTTGCAGCGGCCAAACCTATCTGTCGCTGCTCGACCATCAACGTTACGCAGCCGGCGCCGTTCGGGCGATCTGGAAGGAACTGGGCGGCAATATCCTCGGCGGTGACCGAGTCGACTCCGTGCCGAAGGACGCGCGAATGGTGGCCCGGGCTTATTCGCCTGATCTGGTCGAGATCATTCGCGACATCAACAAATACAGCAACAACACCATGGCACGGCAGCTGTTCCTGAGCCTGGGCGCGGCGTTCCGTAACGAAACGGATGCCGACGACTCGAAAGCCGCGCAGCGGGTGATTCGTCAGTGGCTGGCGAAAAAGGGCTTGATCTCGCCGCATCTGGTGGTCGAGAACGGATCCGGCCTGTCGCGCGCCGAGCGCGTCAGTGCGCGAGAGATGGCCGCCTTGCTCAAAGCGGCCTGGCAGAGCCCTTACGCTGCCGAGTTCATCTCATCGATGCCGCTCGCGGCGGTCGACGGCACCATGCGCAAGCGCCTGCGTAACACCGGCGTGGCCGGCAAGGCGCATATAAAGACCGGGACGCTGAACACGGTACGGGCGATTGCCGGCTACAGCCGTGACAGCGCGGGTAATACCTGGGCGGTCGTCGCGATCCTCAATCACCCGCGGCCTTGGGGTGCCTCCTCGGTGCTGGATCAGGTGTTGGTCAGCCTCTACAACCGGCCGAGCGCCACCAGCACAGCACAGCGATAGCACGCCGGGCGCTGACGGCATGCCCGGCAGCGCCCTTTATTGCTCACGTGCGCGCTTTACCCCACCTGCCGGCAAAGCGCGACAGAAGAAGCCACCGCCCGACCACGATCATCGCGCTTGCAGCTTCCAGGCGCGATGAATCTTGCTGTTACGGCGGAAGTCCTCGTCCAGCGTGGCACTGGTGATCTCCTCGACCGCATAGCGCTCGACAATGCCCGCATCCAGCGCGAACTTGCGAAAGTTGTTGGAAAAATACAACGTGCCGCCGGGTGCCAGCCGCGCCATTGCCAGATCGAGCAAGGCAACGTGATCGCGCTGGACATCGAAGACTCCTTCCATGCGCTTGGAGTTGGAGAAGGTTGGCGGGTCGATGAAGATCAGGTCGTACTCGCCGCGATCCTCTTCCAACCAGCTCATCACGTCGGCCTGCTCCAGGCGCTGCCGATCCGACAAGCCATTGAGCGCCAGATTACGTCGCGCCCAGTCCAGATAGGTTTTCGACAGGTCGACACTGGTGGTACTGCGCGCGCCGCCCTTGGCGGCATGCACGGTTGCGGTGGCTGTGTAGCAATACAGATTCAGAAAGCGCTTGCCGGCCGCCTCCCGGGCGATACGCAGGCGCATCGGGCGATGATCGAGAAATAATCCGGTGTCCAGGTAATCGGTGAGATTCACCAGCAACTTGACGTTGCCTTCGCTGACTTCGAGGAACTGCCCCTGGCTGGCCTGACGCTCGTACTGACGCGTTCCGCTCTGGCGCTCACGGCGCTTGACCACGACTCGATCACGCGAAACGCCCAACGCCTGAGGAATCGCCCCTAGCGCATCGTAGAGCCGCGCCTGGGCCTTTTCCGGGTCGATCGAGCGCGGCGGAGCGTACTCTTGTACGTGAACCCAGTCGCCGTAAAGGTCAACGGCCAGGGCGTACTCCGGCATGTCGGCGTCATACAGCCGATAGCACTGAATGCCCGCCTTGCGCGCCCACTTTCCAAGCGTCTTGAGGTTCTTCTGCAACCGGTTGGCGAACATCTGCCCCCCTTCGCTGAGGCGCGCCAGTTCCTGCACCGGTTCCTGCTCGTCTTTGCGCTCGGCCGAGTTGGTGCGCTGTCCGGTAACGAACTGGTCCAGCTCGACCTTGATCAGCAGCAGCTTGCACGGCAATGCGCCGTTCCAGAACGCGTATTGCTTGTGGCTGCGAATACCCATGCGCTTGCCCAGATCGGGTGCCGAGGTCAACACAGCAGCTTCCCAGCCGAGGCACGCCTGGCGAAGGCGCTCACCCAGGTTCTGATAGAGATAGACCAGGCTCGCTTCATCACCCAGTCGTTCACCGTATGGCGGGTTGCAGATCACCAGGCCTTTCTGGTTCTGATCAGGCCGAGGCTCGAACGTCGCGACGTCACCCTGGTACACGCGTATCCAGTTCGCCAGACCGGCGCGCTCGATATTGTTCCTGGCCGGCTGAATCAGTCGGGGGTCGGCTTCGTAGCCCCGAATCCACAGCGGCTGCCTGGCCAGGCCCGCTTCGGCGCGCGCTTGCGCCTGGGCGTGCACTCGATTCCACAACGCCGGAACGTGGCCCAGCCAGGCGCTGAACCCCCAACGCTCGCGGCGCAGGTTGGGCGCGATGTCGGCCGCCATCATGGCGCCCTCGATGAGAAAGGTGCCCACACCACACATCGGGTCCGTCAGCGCGCCGCCAGCGGCGGCGATACGCGGCCATCCGGCCCGGATCAAAACACCGGCAGCAAGATTCTCCTTCAACGGCGCAGCGCCCTGCTGCAGGCGATAGCCGCGTTGATGCAGGCTGTGCCCGGACAGATCCAGCGACAACACGGCCTGGCCACGATCCAGCCGCAAATGGACACGTAGGTCAGGGTTGAGTTTGTCGACGCTGGGGCGATCGCCGCTGGCCGTACGGAGGCGATCGACGATCGCGTCCTTGACCTTCAGTGCGCCGAAGTGGGTGTTGTCGATGCCGGAGCCATGGCCGCTGAACTCGACGGCCAAGCTGCCGGTCGCCTCAAGATGTTCCGACCAATCCACCTGGTGGACACCGTCGTACAGGGTTTCGGCGTTTACCGTCGCGAACCGACCGATCACCAGCAGGACCCGGTTGGCCAGCCGTGACCAGAGGCACAACCGATACGCAACTTCCATGTCAGCGACGCCGCGGATCGCCGCGGTCTGTTCACGCGCGTCCTGAAGCCCGAGGCTGACAGCCTCGTCGAGTAGCAGGCCCTCCAACCCTTTGGGACAGGTAAGGATGAGTTCGTGGCGATCAGTCATGGCATGTCCAGAGAGTATTCGATCCGCTCGGTAGCGGGCTCGGAGTCAAAAATTCGATAGGGGTACGGCTTCGACCGCTTTCATCGTGCAGCCGCTGCAATTCGCCGTACCGAGGCGCCTGCAAACGCACGTATCGCCTGCCTTATGGGTGGCACCACGGTTTGGTTACTTGCTTATTACAAAACGATCATTCCCGCGCTGGAAGCATTGGGTTAGAACTCGACACAGACCGGCATCGCAACGATGCCCGGTAGAACCCCGTCACGCCGGCAACGGGGCTTCGCTGGCAGTCTATCTGCCGATCTCGCCATGAGGTCAACAGGAACACCAGTCAACCACTGAGGGCAATACCCAATGAGAAGACTCAAGCGTGATCCGATGGAACGAGCATTTCTACGCGGTTATCAGCATGGCATACACGGTAAATCTCGCGATCTATGTCCTTTCTCCCATCCGGAGGTGCGCCAAGCCTGGATTAACGGCTGGCGGGAGGGTCGTGGCGACAACTGGGACGGTCTGACCGGCGCCGCCGGCCTTCATCGATTGAACGAACTTCACGCAGTCGGCTGACACGATCACACCGACTTCAACTGGCGCGCCCCACCCGGGCGGCGGGCTTGAAGCCCAGGGGCTCCTTCACGGAGCCCCACCAGACAGCAACTCCTTCCCTTCGACTCACTTCTTTCTTGATTGAAGCGACGCCACCGCATCGACAGCTTCGCGAATCAGCGCCGGGCCCTTGTAGATAAAGCCCGTGTACAGCTGTACCAGACTCGCTCCCGCCTCGATCTTCTCCGCCGCATGCCGCCCCTCAGTGATACCGCCAACGGCGATGATGGGCAAACGGCCCGCCAGGGTCTGGGCCAAAACGCGAACGGTGTGGGTGCTCTTTTCGCGCACTGGCGCGCCTGAAAGCCCACCAGCTTCGTCGGCATGGGCCAGCCCCGCCACCCCGTCGCGGCCGAGCGTCGTGTTGGTCGCGATAATGGCATCCATACCCGCCTGAAAGACCGCTTCGGCCACCAGCGCGATTTCTTCGTCGGTCATGTCCGGCGCGATCTTGATGGCCAGCGGCACACGCTTGCCATGCAGCACTTCGAGGTCTTCCCGACGCTGTCCGAGCGCGTCGAGCAATTGCTTGAGCGAGTCGCCGAATTGCAGACTGCGCAGCCCGGGCGTATTCGGCGAGCTGACATTCACCGTAACGTAGCTGGCCTGGTGATAGACCTTGTCCAGGCACAGGAGATAATCGTCCTGCGCGCGCTCGACCGGCGTATCGAAGTTCTTGCCGATGTTGATACCCAGGATACCTTTGAAGCGCGCCGCGTCGACCCGCTCCAGCAACGCATCGACGCCGTGGTTGTTGAACCCCATGCGGTTGATGATGGCTTCGGCTTCGGGCAAGCGGAAAATGCGCGGTTTAGGATTCCCCGGCTGCGGCCTGGGGGTCACGGTGCCCACCTCGACGAAGCCGAAACCCAGCTGGGACAGGCCGCAAATCGCCTCGCCATTCTTGTCCAGTCCCGCCGCCAGCCCCACCGGGTTGGGAAAATCCAATCCCATCACCCGTACCGGCAGCGTGGCCGGCGCCTTGTTGAGCAGGGAATTGAGCCCCAGACGGCCGCCGGCACCGATGAGATCGAGCGACAGCTCATGGGACGTTTCAGGGGTGAACTTGAACAACAGCTGGCGGGCCAGGTTATACATACGTAGCCTAAAATCCTGGATAAAGTATGGCGCGGGAGTATAGCAGGCGACGCCCCTTTCCAGCGGGTCGACATGACAGCCTCAGGCATCGAGACCGCTACGGAGCCCCCGCTCGTAGCAGCCGCCGCAAGCGGAGCAATTTGCCCTCGGAAGAAAATTCCATTTCAAAGGAACCAAATACACCGGCACTTGTCAGAAAGGGTCGCAGATGGTGTGCCGGCAGGCTGACGCTCGTCCCCTCCCGGCTCTTGATCAGGATACGATTGGCGCGCCCTTGATAAACTGCCAGCAGTTTTTCCGCCGGTAGCGCAATATCCAGCACGAGGCTTGGCATGGAGGCTCCTCATTGATCAGCACAGCAATTTTGCCATACGAACACCTCGCCAGTTGCGCCCCGTTGCCCGGCGTAGCGCTCAATCACGCACAAAGGTTCGGTAAATGCGGTGCACCGCGTCGGCGGCTCTGCCACACTCCCGCTGTAGTTCCAAGCATTCGTCCGCAATGATGAACGTGCCCGAGCCAGTGCCGCCCGTGACTTCCCGAATCGTCAAATTTGCCCAAAGGCTTGGTCTGGCTGGCAAATCGCCGCGTCAGGTCCTAGAGCTGGCTAGCCAGCTGCGCTTGCCCTTTGCCCCGCTCCTGGAGCCGGCGCCGAGTATTTTCTGGCACGACGGACCTTGCTTGCAGCGATTCGTCGATCTCCCGAGAAGCGCCCTTTCCGGTCCCGTTCAGGAAGACAAGGCCAGGGCACGAGCCGCCTTGACACGGCTCGTACGACGAGAAGAGAGCACTCATGTGGCGCTGGATCTGCGCCAGATCGACGGCCTCAGCGGCCAGAACGCCGACGGCGGGACCTACCCGACCTTCGAAGCCTTCGCTGCCACTCCGGCCTGTCGGAAGCTGCGTGTGATCAGCTACAAGGATTTCATCCGGACCCTGTCGACCGCCCTCCCCGGCCTCGAGACCCAGGCGCCCATCGAGCTGCGCCAGGCGAGCTGGCTCGGCGAACGCATCTACTGGTCGGGCGAACACAACGCGGAAGCCTTCGCCTGCGCCGTCGCCTATGCGCGGCTGCGCGGACTCGAAGTGAATCTGCCCAGTGCGCTGGTCGATTATCGACTCGACGCATCCGGCCTGAATGCGTTGGATACCGAATACCATGCGGTAACCATGCCGGCGCAGGCCTGGAATGATCCGCAGTTCATGGGATTACTGCTCGATGCGAAAATCCCCTATGCGCGCCTGACCTTGCTGCGCAACCCAGACAATTCCGAGCTGCTTCTGCTCGACAAGCGCCACACCACCGCCAATGCCCTCGGTGAAGGCCTCAAGCTCGCTGGCGCCCCGGACATGATTCGTTATCTGCGCGACTTGCCCCAGATCACCCGCTTCCGTCTCGGCAACCAAACAGCGCAGACAGACTGATTCGCTGGCCGATGGCACTGTCATCGCCCCGATCGGCTAGCCGTGACAGCGAGCTAAATCCCCTGCCAAAACCAAACGCCGGCGCTAATGCGCCGGCGTTCGTTTAGCTGTCGATAGCCCTCAGAAGCACTGGGGGCATCTGACCATTAGCGTCGAGGGCCGCCCTGGGCAAGATCCTGCAACTCACGCCCGGCAACGGCATACATCGCGTAGTCGACGCTGCTGGCGCCACGCAGCTCGACCAGCATCCGCCGCCAGCGCTCCACTTGATACTCCCGTTGCTCCAGCCACAGCTGCACCCGCTCATCCAGACCTTCAGGCGCGTCGCTCATCTGCAACACCGAGACCGTAATGGCGCGCTGCTGACCGTCCAGGTCGTCGCGGAAGCCCTCACGTGCCAGCGCCTGCCAATTGTTTTCTACCGGCAGGCTGGTCACCTGCTGCAGATACCACGGCAACTCCAGCGCGCCGCCGACCGCGAAGTAGGCCGCCGCCACATCAGCTGGCGGCTGCCCGGTTTCGTCGGCTGCTTCCAGGATCGGCAGCAAGGTATACAGATGGTTGGTTCCGGCGACCATCCGTGCCAGCAGCTCGGGTACGCCCGCCTCGGTGTAGCGCTCGTAGCGCGCCTGCCACAGGTCGCGTGTCGCACCTTGTAGCAAGGCATCGAGCTTCAATCCGAGCGCCGCGACGCGAGGGCCGAAATGACCGACATCGCGCGCCGCGTCGAGCTCGTTGCGCCGATTGCGCAGGAACCAACGCGTGGCCCGGCGGCCCAGGCGCATCAACTCTTCCATCAGATTCAACTGCAGCTCGGCCGGGATCTTGTAGTCCAGCGCTTCGATCTGACGGAACCAGTGCGGCAGGTGGAAGATGTCCCGCACGATGACATAGGCGCCGGCAACGTTAGCCGCGCTCAAGCCGGTCGCCTCGTGCAGCCGCTGCACGAAGGTGATGCCCATGTTGTTGATCAGGTCGTTGGCGATCTGGGTACTGACGATCTCGCGCTTCAGTCGGTGCTGCAACATTGCACCGCGATACTGCTCGGCCAGCATTTGCGGGAATGCACTCTCCATTTCACGCGCCAGGTAGGCGTCGTCCGGAACCCGAGACTGCAGCAGGGCTTCTTTCAGATGGATCTTGCTGTAGGAGATCAGTACCGACAACTCGGCACGGGTCAGTCCTTTGCCGAGCGTGGCGCGGTCGGCAAGCGCCTCGTCGCTGGGCAGAAACTCCAGCGCTCGATCCAGCAAGCCGTCGGCTTCCAGCGCGCTGATCAGTCGCTTGTATTCGCCACCGCCCTCACGGGCCCGGTGTTCGGCCTGGGACAGCGCCTGGGTCTGCTTGTAGTTGTCGTGCAGCACCAGTTCGGACACCGAATCGGTCATATCGAACAGCAGCTTGTCGCGCTGTTTGCTCGTCATGTCGCCAGCACTGACGATCTCGTTGAGCAGGATCTTGATATTGACCTCATGGTCCGAGCAGTTCACGCCACCGGCGTTATCGATGAAGTCCGTGTTCGCCGCCCCGCCGTGGAGGCAGTACTCGACCCGCCCGAGCTGGGTGATACCGAGGTTGCCGCCCTCGCCGATGACCTTGGCGCGTAGCTCGTTGCCGTTGACCCGAAGGATATCGTTGGCCTTGTCGCCCACGTCCGCATGAGTCTCGGTGGTGCTCTTGACGTAGGTGCCGATGCCACCGTTCCAGAGCAGATCCACCGGTGCCTTGAGCAGCGCATGGATCAGCTCGGCTGGCGTCAGCTGATCGGCCTCGATGTCGAAGCGCGCCTTCATCTGCGGGGTGATCGTGATGCGCTTGGCCGAGCGCGGGAACACACCGCCGCCCGCCGAAATCAGCGATGGGTCATAGTCGGTCCAGGACGACCGCGGCAGGTCGAACAGGCGCTTGCGCTCGATGAAGCTGCGCGCCGCGTCCGGATCCGGATCGATGAAGATGTGCAGGTGGTTGAAGGCCGCCACCAACTGCAGGGTTTCGGACATCAGCAAGCCGTTGCCGAATACGTCACCGGCCATGTCACCGATGCCGATCACGCTGACGGGATCACGCTGCACATCGATGCCACGCTCGCGGAAGTGCCGCTGTACCGACACCCAGGCGCCCTTGGCGGTGATGCCCATCTTCTTATGGTCATAACCGGCGGAACCGCCCGAGGCGAATGCGTCCCCCAACCAGAAGTCATACTCGGCAGCGATGCCGTTGGCGATGTCGGAGAAGGTTGCGGTGCCCTTGTCCGCCGCCACGACAAGATAGGGGTCGTCTTCGTCGTAACGCACCACATTGACCGGCGGCACCACTTTCCCATCCTTGAGATTGTCGGTGATGTCCAGCAAGCCGCTGATGAAGATGCGGTAGCAGGCAATGCCTTCGGCCAGCACCTCATCGCGTGAGCCGCTGGTTGGCAGCCGACGCGGAACGAAGCCACCCTTGGCGCCGCCAGGCACGATGATGGCGTTCTTGACCTGCTGCGCCTTGACCAGGCCCAGCACTTCGGTGCGGTAGTCTTCCTCGCGATCCGACCAGCGCAAACCGCCCCGTGCCACTTTGCCGCCGCGCAGGTGCACGCCTTCGACGCGCGGCGAATAGACGAATATCTCGAACTTCGGGGCCGGTCGCGGCATTTCCGGAATCGACCGGGGGTCGAGCTTGAAGCTGAAGTAGCTCTTCGGCTTGCCGCTGGCATCGACCTGGTAGAAGTTGGTGCGCAGGGTCGCTTTGATCAGCGCCAGGTAGCGGCGCAGGATACGGTCCTCATTGAGCACCGCGACGTCATCCAGCGCGGTGATGATCGCCTGTTCCAGGCGTGCCTGCTTGTCGGCCAGGTCGTCCTCGCCGAGTTTGCGTGCCAGGTAGAAACGCATCTTGAACAACCGCACCAGCTCGCGGGCGATATCGGTGTGGTTGAGCAGCGCGCTGGCGATGTAGCCCAGATCGAAGCCCATGCGGATCTGCTTGAGGTAGCGACCATAGGCCCTCAGCAGTGCCACTTCTCGCCAGGTCAGCCCAGCGGTGAGTACCAGGCGGTTGAAGGCATCGTTTTCGGCCTGGCCGTTATGAATGGCGATGAAGGCATCCTGCAGCGGCTCGTTGATCTCCATCAGGTCGATTTCGAGCCCCTCCGCGTACGTGAACGCGAAGTCATGTATCCAGTACTCGCGGCCATCCTTACGGCGCAGGTGGAACGGGAACTCGCCCAGCACGCGCAACCCGAGGTTTTCCAGAATCGGCAGCATGTCCGATAACGGCAGCGGCGTGTTCATGTGGTAGAGCTTGCAGTGCAGGCGGTTTTCCACCGCTGTGATCGGCTGGTAGAAGCTCATCACCAGCGGACGCTCTTCACTCAGGCTGAGCACGTGCTGCATGTCCACCGCCGCCGAATGCGGGGCGAACCGCTCACGGTAGCCGGCCGGAAAGCCCTTCGGGAATTCGGCGAGAATGCCGGTGCCCTGCGCCTCGCCGAACTGTTCGATGACCACGCTCGTGTAGTCGTCCTGCCAGGTGCGACAGGCTTGTACGACTTCGTTTTCCAGCTGGGCGGGATCGAACTGCACCTGCTTGTTCGGATCCAGGCGCAGCAGGAATTGCACGCGGATCAGCACCGATTCGGAGAAGTAGGTCGAGAACTCGCACCC
This sequence comes from Stutzerimonas stutzeri, assembly GCF_019090095.1. Classification (NCBI taxonomy): domain Bacteria; kingdom Pseudomonadati; phylum Pseudomonadota; class Gammaproteobacteria; order Pseudomonadales; family Pseudomonadaceae; genus Stutzerimonas; species Stutzerimonas stutzeri. The sequence continues at coordinate 1,072,212 of NZ_JAGQFP010000001.1, forward strand.
GCTGGCCTCCAGGCGATCCATCAGCACTTGCTGAATCCGCAGACGGGTTTCGGTCGAATAACTGTCGCGCGGTACATAAGCCAGGCAGTAGCAGAACCGCCCATAAGGATCGATCCGCATGAACAGACGCAGCTTGTTGCGCTCCTGGATCTGCACGATGGCGATGGCCGTGCTGAACAGCTGGTCGAGCGTCATCTGGAACAGTTCGTCGCGCGGCAGGACTTCCAGTACCTGGATCAGCTCTTTGGCCAGGTGCGCCGAATCGTCGAACTGCGAGCGCCTCACCACTTCGGCCACTTTGCTGCGGATGTAGGGGATCCGCCGCACGCTCTGGGTATAGACCGAGGAGGTGAACAGCCCAAGGAAGCGGCATTCACGGACCACACGGCCTTGCTCGTCGAATTCGCGAATGGAGACGAAGTCCGGATACGCCGGCCGGTGCACCCGGCTCGGGGTCGCTGCCTTGGCGAACGACAGCAGCAGCGGCTCGCGAAGATAGGCCAGGGCCGGCGGCATGATCAGCTGATCGTCTTCCTCCAGCCCGGTCCGCAAGACGCGTGACAGGCCCAGTAGCGAGGACTCGTCGTAAACGATGCGACCACCGTCACCCTGGTCGACCACGGTGAACTCCTCGTAGCCGAGGAAGGTGAAATGATCGTCGGCCAGCCAGCGCATGAAGTCTCGGCTTTCGGACAGTTCAGCCGCGTCGGCCAGCTGCAGCGTACCCAGACGGGCGTGGTGCTCTTCGGCTTTGGCCTTCATCGCCGGGAAATCGTTGACCGCCAGGCGGACCTCGGCCAGCACTCCGTGCAGCGACTGCTCGAGTTCGCGCAGCGCTGCGGCGCTGGCACAACGATCGATCTCGACGAATATCAGCGACTCGGCCTGGCTGCCTTCGCTGGCGCTGCCTTTGGGCAATAGCTCGATCAGGCTGCCGTCGGCGTCCCGACGCACCTGCAGCACGCTGTTTTGCAGCGTATGGATGGCGTAGCCGCGGCGCGTCAGCTCCATGCGCACCGAGTCGACGAGGAACGGCATGTCGGGATGAAGCACCTCGACCACGCTGTGGGTCGACTGCCAGCCGTGCTTCTCATAGTCCGGATTGAAGACGTGAACTTCCGGGGTGCCCGGGTCGAAGTGCTCCAGAAGGCGCCAACTGGCCAGCGTTGAGCCGACCAGGTCGCTCATGCGTCGCTCTGTCAGCTCGGGAAGAGCCACGATTCCGAAGAATTGCTCGGCGAAGAGTCCCACTTGTGGCAGGAGTTTCTCGTCGACATGCTGCGCCAACGCCACTTGCAGTTGTTGCTGAAAGTCGGCTTTGCTGGCAGCTGTAAAGAACGCCATTTTTTCGCTCCATTCTGGCTTGGAATTCGACTAAGGCAGTCGCGGCACCTGACTGGCAACGCAACGTGTAAGTTCCACGTTAGTTCAGCAAAACAGCGATTGCATGAACGCGGACCTACCCTTCTCTGGCGCCGCCAATGACGCAGCAGTCACATTTCTTTCGCGCCTGAATACGAATCGCCCGAGCGAGCGGTTGCGCGCCGCCTGACGCCAAGCCCAACGGCACGCAAAAGGCACCGCACGCCACCGAAGTTGCCGAGCGGCGCATGGCTGCCACCTGGCAAATGAATTAAAGTCGTCGCCGTCGGGCATACGCCCCGACAAGCCTCCGCAGAAGAGTTCAACGATGGATCACCGTGAAGCCATAGTCGCGCTGCGACAGTTTCTTTCAACCCAGATTCTCGGCCAGGAACGGCTGGTGGAGCGGCTGCTGGTCGCCTTGCTCGCCGACGGCCATCTGCTTGTGGAGGGTGCCCCTGGGCTGGCGAAGACCCGGGCGATCAAGGAGCTGGCCGGCGGCCTGGAAGCCGAGTTCCATCGCATTCAGTTCACGCCCGACCTGCTGCCGGCCGACATTACTGGTACCGAAATCTATCGGCCTGAGACCGGCAGCTTCGTCTTCCAGCAAGGGCCGATCTTCCACAACCTGGTGCTGGCCGACGAGATTAACCGCGCCCCGGCCAAGGTCCAGTCGGCGTTGCTCGAGGCGATGGCCGAGCGCCAGGTCAGCGTAGGACGCAGCACCTACGACCTGTCGCCGCTGTTTCTGGTCATGGCCACCCAGAACCCGATCGAGCAGGAAGGCACCTACCCGTTACCCGAGGCCCAGCTCGACCGCTTCCTGCTGCATGTGAAACTCGGTTTTCCGGACGCCTCGGTGGAACGGCGGATCCTGCAGCAGGCGCGTGGTGAGGCCATCAACGGCGAAACCCCACCCGAGCACCGCGTCTCCCAGCAAGCCATCTTTGCCGCTCGCAAAGAGATCCTGGGCCTGTACATGGCCGATGCGGTCGAGGAATACCTGGTACAGCTGGTCATGGCGACCCGCACGCCGGCCAAGTTCGATGCCGAGCTCGCCGGTTGGATTGCCTACGGCGCCAGTCCGCGCGGCTCGATCTCGCTGGATCGTTGCGCCCGCGCCCACGCCTGGCTCGCCGGCCGTGACTTCGTCAGTCCCGAAGACATTCAAGCCATGCTGTTCGATGTGCTGCGCCACCGGCTCATCCTCTCGTTCGAAGCGGAGGCCGCCGGTATCGATCAGGACCGCGTCCTGCAGCGCATCCTCGACGTGGTGGCGGTGGCCTGATGCCCCCCTCGCCTTCATCCGACCGTGCGCAGGCCGACGCTGCGCAGACGGGCGTGCGCGTGGGCCTCGCCGCGCTGATCGACATGCGGCATCGGGTTCGCGAAGTCCCGCTGTTCTCGACGCCGCATCGCCGCAGCCCACTGGTCGGCCTGCATCACTCCAAGCTCCGCGGGCGCGGTGTGGATTTCGATCAGGTGCGCATCTATCAGGCCGGGGACGACGTCCGCACCATCGATTGGCGGGTCACGGCGCGCACTCAAGAGCCGCATACCAAGCTGTTTCATGAAGAACGTGAACGTCCGATCTACATCCTGGTGGAACAGAGTCCTCGGCTGTTTTTCGGCAGCGGGCTGGCTTTCAAGTCGGTATTGGCCGCGCAGGCGGCCAGCCTGGTGGGGTGGGCAGCACTGAGCCACAACGACCGGGTCGGTGGCCTGGTCTTCGGTCACGGCGAACATCACGAGATCAAACCTCGGCGCAGCAAGCAAAGTCTGCTGCAATTGCTCGACCGTTTGGCCCGCGCCAATGCCGGCTTGAATGCCGATCAGAGCAGCGACCCGGATGCGTTCGGGCTGGCCCTGAGACGTGCTCGCGAAGTCCTGCGCCCCGGAAGTCTGGCGGTGGTCATCTGCGACGAGCGTGCCCTCGGCGATGCCGCCGAGCAGCAGTTGACCCTGCTCGCCCGTCACGTCGACCTGCTGATGGTTCCGGTGTTCGATCCGCTCGACCATGCCTTGCCGGCGGCCGGGCTGCTGCGCTTCGCCCAGTTCGGTGCCCGCCTGGATCTGGACAGCCATGACCCACTCATACGCCAGGCCTACCGCAGTCAGGGTGAAGCGCGTAGTGCACGGTGGCAGCGCCTCGCCGATCGCCTGCGTTTGCCGCTGATGCCGCTGGATACCCAGCGTGACCTGATCGATCAATTGCGCGAACACCTCAGCGTGCAGCATCCCGGAGCACCGCGATGAGCACGCTCGACCAACTCGAGCCGTTGATTGCCCCACCCGCAATCAGTGCTTGGCCTCCGGCGCCCGGTTGGTGGTTCCTGGCGGCCCTCTTGCTCAGCGTCCTCCTGTTGTTCCGCTTGCGTCCCTGGCAACGCAGGAGTCCGGCGCGGGCAACGGATGCCGAAACGCCTATCGACCCCCAGCGGCAGATCGCGCTGGACGAGCTCGCGCAGTTGGCCAAACCCTACGGCGGCGCCCCGGCCAACCAGTGGCTCCAGCAGCTCAACGCCCTGCTCAAACGACTCTGCCGCACCCGCTACCCGAACGATAATCCTCACACGCTCAGCGGACGTGCCTGGCTGGCATTTCTCGACAGCCGGTGTCCGGCCGCCGGGCTGACGCGCTGGATGATTCTGGTCGATGGCGTCTACCGCGCCGATTGCAGACTGGACGACAAGGCTATCCAGAACCTCGAGCAATCCGTGCAGATATGGATTCGCAAGCATGTTTGAACTGGCGTGGCCGTGGGTATTCGTGCTGCTGCCATTGCCCTGGGTGATGCGCTGGTTGCTGCCCGCCGCGGACAGCGGCGACGCGGCCCTGAAAGTCAGTTTCCTCAGCGAGCTCGAGTCATTGGCCGGCCGTCGCGCGTCCGTCAGCCTGCCCGCCTGGCGGCAGCAGCTGCCCTACCTGGTGGTCTGGTTGCTGCTGCTGTTCGCAGCCTCCCGCCCGCAATGGCTCGGCGAACCGCTGCCCTTGCCCACCAGTGGCCGTGACCTGTTGCTGGCAGTGGATGTGTCCGGATCGATGGACTACCCGGACATGCACTGGCAAGACGATGAAATCAGTCGTCTGGAACTGGTCAAGCATCTGCTCGGCGAGTTCATCAGCGAGCGCCGCGGTGACCGGGTCGGTTTGATCCTCTTCGGCAGCAAGGCCTACTTGCAGGCCCCGCTGACGTTCGATCGCCAGACCGTACGAACCTGGCTCGACGAGGCTGTCGTGGGCATCGCTGGCAACAACACGGCCATCGGCGATGCGATCGGCCTGGCGATCAAGCGGCTGCGCGAACGCCCGGCACAGAGCCGAGTCCTGGTATTGGTCACCGATGGCGCCAACAACGGCGGAGAAATCGACCCGGTGCTGGCCTCGCGGCTGGCGGCGGCCGAAGGGATCAAGATCCATACCATCGGTATCGGCGCCGATGCCCAGGCCGGGGGCGTCCTCCAGCATTTCGGCATGGTGGGTGCCGAGCTGGACGAAGCAACCCTGAGGGCGATCGCCGAGCAAACCGGAGGGCGCTATTTCCGCGCCCGGTCGAGCGACGAGTTACAGGCCATCGGCGCGACGCTCGACGAGCTCGAGCCGACCGCGCAGCAACCGGCCCAAGCACGCATCGCCGAAGCGCTCTATGCCTGGCCGCTCTCGGCCGCGTTGTTGATCAGTCTGCTGCTGGTGGCCAATCGTCTTTGGCGGCCATCGCTGCGGCATCTTCTCTGGCGCAGAGAGCAGCCATGATCGAACTCGTGCCCCATCTGCTCAGGCCGTTCTGGCTGTTGATCCTGCCGCTGCCCCTCTGGTTGCTGTGGCGGCTCTGGCATCGCCAGCGGCAGATCGGCCGCTGGCAGCGCCTGTTGCCCGAAGCGTTCCATGCGGCGTTGCTCACGCGTGGCAGGCTACGCAACAGCAGGCGTCCCTGGCTGGTGCTCGGCTCGGCCTGGCTGTTGGCATGCCTGGCGCTGCTCGGACCGAGCTGGCAGCAGGCCGAACAGCCTCGGCTGTCACGTGCCGACCCGCTGGTGGTATTGCTCGACACAACGCCGGCCATGCTCGCAGCCGACGTCCAGCCCAACCGGTTGGAACAGGCCAAACGCAAGATTCTCGACCTGCTGCGGGCGCGCCAGGATGCCCAGACCGCAGTCATCGCATTTGCCGGCAGCGCGCATGTTCTGGTGCCGCTCTCCAATGACATCACCACCACACAGAATCTGCTGGATGCCCTGCAGCCCACCCTGATGCCTGAGCCCGGGCACCGCGCGGATCTGGCCGTGCAAGGCGGCCTCGAGTTGCTCGAGCAAGGGGCGAACGGGCGTGGACGGCTGTTGCTGATCGGCAGCAGCCTGGACGCACAGGAGCGTGACGGCATCGCCACGTTGCTCGGTGAGAGCGGGCAACAGCTGCTGATGCTCGGCATCGGTACCGAGCAAGGGGCGCCCATCGCCAGGGAAGACGGCAGCTTCCTGAAGGATGACGCGGGCGCGATCCTGATCCCGCGACTGAATGAACGCACCCTGCGCCGTTTCGCTACCGAGCTCGGCGGCCGCTATCAAGGTGCCCGTATCGATGACGGCGACCTGCGCAGCCTCGGCCTGCTGGAGCGCAACGGTGAACTGCTGAACCAGGACGACACCACCCAGCTGGATAGCTGGTTGGACCAAGGCTACTGGCTGCTGCTTCCCTTGCTGTTGCTGGCGGCATGTGCGGGACGGCGCGGCTGGCTGTTCTGCCTGCCACTGCTGATCACGGCCATGCCGCAGCCGGCCAGTGCGCTGACATTGCAAGACCTTTGGTTGCGTCCGGATCAGCAAGGCATGCGCCTGCTGCAAGCGCAGCGCCCGGCTGACGCGGCGCAGCGATTCGAGGACCCGCAGTGGCAGGGCTATGCCCGCTATCAGGCCGGTGATTTTGCCGGCGCCGCCGAGCAATTCGCCAAGGGCGATACCCCCTCGGCGCACTTCAACCGCGGCAACGCGTTGGCCCACAACGATGAGCTGCAGGCCGCGATCGAAGCGTATGATCAGGCGCTGGAACTCGACCCGGATCTGGAACCGGCCCGTCGCAACAAGGCCATCGTCGAGGCACTCCTGCGTCAGCGCGAGCAACAGGCGCAGCAGGAGCAGCCCTCCGAGAGCCCTCCGCAGGAACCGAACTCCGCCGACCAGAGCGAACCACCGCCAGCGCCCGGTAGTCCTGCCGTGAACCGGCGTGACGCCAGCGAAGCACCCGATCAGCAGGAGCCGGGCAACGCTGACGAAGCGTCGGATGCCCTGCCGACCCAGCCGCCAGCGGCAAACGAACAGGGCGAGCCGCAGGGTATGCCGGAGCAGCCGCGCGAAGCCGCCGTCGATCCGGAGCAGGACCAGGCGCTGGCGCAATGGCTGCGCAGGATTCCGGACAACCCCGGCGAGCTGCTACGTCGCAAGTTTCTCCTCGAACAACGCAAGCGCCAGGAGCTGAATCGATGACGCGGGTGACCTTATTGCTGTTAGCGCTGCTGCTCGCCTGCCAGGCCAGCGCGGCGACGTTGGTCGCGCGAGTCGATCGTACGCAGCTAAGCCTGGACGAAACCGTTGAGCTCACCTTGGAGACCAGTGACACCACGGTGTTCGGCAAGCCGGATCTGCAACCGCTCGACGGACTCTTCCGGGTGCTCGGAACGCGGCAGACAAACGGGCTCTCCAGCAGCTACGGCGAAACGCGGGCTGTCACCCAGTGGCTGATCACGCTGCAACCCCAGCGGACCGGTTACGTCGTCATTCCTCCGTTGCAGCTGGGCGACTGGCGCAGCGAGGCCATCATGCTCAACGTCAGCGAGTCCAGCGCCGAGGGCGGCGACAAGCTCGCCCCGATCTTCATCGACTCCAGCCTCGACAAGGAAAGCGTCTACGTGCAGGCGCAGGTGGTGCTGACCCTGCGTATCTATCATTCCGTCTCGCTCTACGACGACAGCACCCTGTCGCCCCTGCAATTCGGCGACGCGCTGGTCGAACGTCTCGGCGAACCGCGTACTTACGAGAAGGACATCAACGGCATCCGCCATGGCGTGATCGAGATCCGCTATGCGCTGTATCCACAGAGAAGTGGCACGCTGACCATCCCCGCCCAGCTGTTCAGCGCAACCACGGTCGCTCCCAGCGGCGACTACTACGGCTCCCGTTTCGGCAAGACGACCCAGGTCAAATCGCCGGAGATCCCACTGCAGGTCAAGCCCAAGCCCGCTGATTACCCCGAGGATGCGCCCTGGCTACCGGCTGCCAACCTGACCCTGGTCGAAGCCTGGAGTCCGCAGCCGCAGGACGCACAGCTGGGCGAAGCCCTGACCCGCAGCCTGCTGCTCAAAGCAGAGGGGCTGTCCAGCGCCCAACTGCCTCCGATCGAGCCGCCGCCAGTACCGGGCCTACGGCGTTACCCCGACCAACCAAGCCTGAACGACACGGTGAACGAGAACGGCATTACCGGCAGCCGGGAGCAGCGCGAGGCACTGGTGGCGAGCGACGCCGGCGACTACCGGCTGCCGGCCACCGAAGTCGTCTGGTGGAACACCGTGGCAGATCGGCTCGAGCGCACCACGCTTGCCGAACGCACCCTGCAGGTCGCCGAAAATCCCGAACTCCAGCAAGCCGCCCTCGAAGAGGCCGATGTGGCTCATCCGTTGTCACCGCCGCGGCGGTTGTGGCCATGGCAGTTGAGCAGCGCGGTACTGGCCCTGACCACCCTGCTCGGGTTCGGCCTGTGGCTGCGGGCGCGCAGTCAGCCAGCGGTGGTCCGCACGGTGCAGAGCGGCCCGACGCCACGCAGCCTGCTGGACGATCTCAAGCGCGCCTGTCTGGCCAACGACACCCAGGCAACACGTCATGCGCTGGACGCCTGGGCACGCCAGCAACCGGAAACCCTGGCGGAAATGGCGGCACGCTTCGTTCCGCTCTCGGACGCCCTGGATGGCCTGAACGGCGCGCTCTACAGCGAAACCGGCCAGCGCTGGCAAGGCGAAGCGCTATGGCAGGCGATCCAGAGCCTCCCAGCCGCGCGGCCGACAACCGGCGAGGCGGCGTCCGGGGCCTTGCCGCCACTGTATCCACGCTGACGACAGGCCCCACGCAACGCGAACCAAACCGCGTCGCCGGCGCCGCGGCTCGCCCAGGCGGCGCGAGCACAACGGCACTGGACAGCAGGACCTTGGCATATGGCTTGCTTTGCAGGCCACATGATCATCCACACCCGAGTCGCTTCCCCGCGATGGGTGCCTTTCGAAGGTCCTGCCTGTATGCCACTTTCCAATCCCCCCCTTAAGCCTGATCCACTGGCCTGGGTCGCAGGCAGCGACGCGCCGGAAAAGCACGTCGTCGAGCTTGGATTCATGGCGCTGACCGATGCGGCCTCGCTGATCGTCGCGGCCACGCAGGGCTTCGCCCAGCCGTACGGGCTCACGCTCAATCTTCGGCGGCAGAGTTCGTGGTCGAGCCTGCGCGACAAACTGGTCGAAGGCGAACTGGATGCCGCTCACGGCCTCTACGGTCTGATCTATGCCGTGCATCTGGGCATCGGTGGCGGCCCGCGCAAGGACATGGCCGTGCTCATGGGACTGGCGCAGAACGGCCAGAGCATCAGTCTGTCCAGCGCGCTAAAAGCCGCTGGCGTGATCGATCCTGACGCGCTCCACCGCTGCGTGCGCCACAGTGGTGCGAAACTCACGCTGGCACAGACCTTCCCGACCGGGACGCATGCCCTCTGGCTCTATTACTGGCTCGCCGCCCACGGCATCCATCCACTCGAAGACGTGCGCACCCTGGTGGTGCCGCCTTCGCGGATGGTCGCCCACCTGCGTGCACGCCGCATCGACGGATTCTGCGCCGGCGAGCCCTGGGGCGCCTTGGCCATCGAAGAGAACCTGGGCTACACCATCGCGACCAGCCAGTCGATCTGGGCTGACCATCCGGAGAAAGTCCTCGGCTGTACCCGTGAGTTCGTCGACCAGCACCCCAACACCGCTCGGGCGTTGGTCATGGCGATTCTCGAGGCCAGTCGCTTCATTGACGCAAGCCCAGAAAATCGACGCAGTACCGCACGACTGATTGCCGGCAGCGACTATGTCGATGCGCCGGTAGCGGCCATCGAACCGCGCTTTCTCGGCCAGTATGAAGACGGGCTCGGCCACGCCTGGATGGACAAGCACCCGCTGCGCTTCTTTGGCAACGGCGAGGTGAACATGCCCTACCACTCCGACGGCCTCTGGTTCATGACCCAGCTGAGGCGCTGGGGCCTGCTGCGTGAGGATCCCGACTACCTCGCCGTGGCGCAAAGTGTTCAGCAGACCGGCCTTTACCGCGATGCGGCGACCGCGCTGCAGATCGCCATACCCGACTCGCCCATGCGCAGCGCCACACTCATGGACGGCAGCCGCTGGGACGGCAGCGATCCCGCCGGCTACGCGCGCAGTTTCACCCTGCATGCGATGGCGGACGCCGAGCCGCCACTCAGCTTGCCTTGAAGAGGGAGACAGCCATGCTTCGTGTCCTCCTGATCGACGATACCCCGCGCAAGGTCGGGCGCCTGCGCACCGCCCTGATAGAGGCCGGCTTCGAGGTGATCGAGGAGTCCGGCCTGACCATCGATCTGCCCGAGCGCGTCGAGGCGATTCGTCCCGACGTGGTGCTGATCGACACCGACTCCCCCGGCCGCGACGTGATGGAACAAGTGGTGATGGTGACCCGGGACCAGCCGCGGCCCATCGTCATGTTCACCGACGACAGCAACCCGGACGCCATGCGCCAGGCGATCCGTGCGGGCGTCAGCGCCTACATCGTCGAGGGTATTCAGGCCCAGCGCTTGAAGCCGATCCTCGACGTCGCCATGGCCCGCTTCGAGAGCGACCAGGCCATCCGTGCGCAACTGCATGCGCGCGACCAGCAACTGGTCGAACGCAAGCGCATCGAGCTGGCCAAGGGCATGCTGATGAAGATGCGCAGCTGCAACGAAGAAGAGGCCTACACCCTCATGCGTCGCCAGGCCATGAGCCGCCAGCAGAAGCTGATCCAGGTGGCCGAACAAATCATCGCAATGAACGATCTGCTGGGGCAGTAAGCCCGCATCACCAGTAGGAGCAGGCTCTGCCTGCGACCCTGGCCACGCCGGTGGATGCCTCAAGCCGCGCCGCTGGACGCCCCAAAGGTCGCGGGCAGAGCCCGCTCCTACAGACGGCCCCGACCCCATCAGGCAGCACCGCTACGCTGCAAGTCCCTCCAGCATCCGCAGCTCCTGTAGGAGCAGGCTCTGCCTGCGACCCTGGCCACGCCGGTGGATGCCTCAGACCGCGTCGCGGGATGCCCCAAAGGTCGCGGGCAGAGCCCGCTCCTACAGACGGATCCGACCCCGTCACGCAGCACCGCTACGCTGAAAATCCCTCAAGCATCCGCAGCTCCTGTAGGAGTAGGCTCTGCCTGCGACCCTGGCCACGCCGCTGGATACCTCAAGACCGCGTCGCGGGATGCCCCAAAGGTCGCGGGCAGAGCCCGCTCCTACAGACGGATCCGACCCCGTCACGCAGCACCGCTACGCTGCAAATCCCTCAAGCATCCGCCGCCCCTGTAGGAGCAGGCTCTGCCTGCGACCCTGGCTGCGCCGGTGAATACCTCAAGATCGCGTCGCGGGATGCCCCAAAGGTCGCGGGCAGCCCGCTCCTACAGACGGCCCGATCCCGTCACGCAGCACCGCTACGCTGCAAATCCCTCAAGCATCCGCAGCTCCTGTAGGAGCAGGCTCTGCCTGCGACCCTGGCTGCGCCGCTGGATACCTCAAGACTGCGTCGCGGGATGCCCCAAAGGTAGAGCCCGCTCCTACAGACGGATCCGACCCCGTCACGCAGCACCGCTACGCTGCAAATCCCTCAAGCATCCGCCGCCCCTGTAGGAGCAGGCTCTGCCTGCGACCCTGGCCCCGCCGGTGGCTGCCTCAAGACCGCGCCGCGGGATGCCCCAAAGGTCGCGGGCAGAGCCCGCTCCTACAGACGGACCCGACCCCGTCACGCAGCACCGCTACGCTGCACGTGCCTCCAGCATGCGCAGCCCCTGTAGGAGCAGGCTCTGCCTGCGACCGTGGTTGCGCCGCTGAATACCTCAAGACTGCGTCGCTGGATGCCCCAAAGGTCGCGGGCAGAGCCCGCTCCTACAGACGGACCCGACCCCGTCAGGCAGCACCGCTACGCTGCAAATCCCTCAAGCATCCGCAGCTCCTGTAGGAGCAGGCTCTGCCTGCCACCCTGGCTGCGCCGCTGGATACCTCAAGACTGCGACGGCGATGCCCCGGCGGCCCCAAAAGCGCGCCCGACCGCCTCGTGCTGCACGAACTTCGCTCCCCGCGCCCGGCTACTCGTCGCGCCGCCAACTGACGGCACCTCGCGACCAAACAATCACAACCATTTGATTTAAATCGATTTTTAAAGGAATTTCGCGCCGAAGCAGAACCTGGCAAGCCCCTTGCAATCACCTTGGCACCACGTCTTCGGGTCGCCAACGGCGGTGATCGGGACGAATTGACAAAGGCGTCAACGGTGCCCGCTCTGCGCATGCAGAGGGGCGTCCGTTGCGCCTTTTTTTCGTTTCGCGATTGAGGGATAAATCATGCGCAAGACCCGCCGTACGCTGCTGAAAACGCTAGTGGCCTCCGCCCTGCTGCCGCTATTGCCATTGACCGCCTGGGCCGCGGCGCCGGAAAAGGAAGAGCTCAAGCTCGGTTTCATCAAGCTCACCGACATGGCGCCGCTCGCCATCGCCTACGAAAAGGGCTTCTTCGAGGACGAAGGGCTATACGTCACCCTCGAAGCCCAGGCCAACTGGAAGGTGTTGCTGGACCGCGTCATCGACGGCGAACTGGACGGCGCGCATATGCTCTCCGGACAGCCGCTCGGCGCCACCATTGGTTTCGGCACCAAGGCCGACATCATCACGGCGTTCACCATGGACCTCAACGGCAACGCCATCACCCTGTCCAACGCCGTTTGGGAGCAGATGAAGCCCCACCTAGCCATGGCCGATGGTAAGCCGGTCCATCCGATCAAGGCCAACGCGCTCAAGCCGGTCATCGAGCAATTTCACGCCGCCGGCAAGCCGTTCAACCTGGGTATGGTCTTCCCGGTGTCCACCCATAATTACGAGTTGCGCTACTGGCTGGCCGCTGGCGGCATCCATCCGGGCTACTACGCGCCCGCCAAGGGCGACATCAGTGGCCAGATCGATGCCCAGGCGTTGCTTTCGGTCACCCCGCCGCCACAGATGCCCTCAACGATGGAAGCCGGCACGATCAACGGTTACAGCGTCGGCGAACCCTGGAACCAGCAGGCGGTGTTCAAAGGCATCGGCGTGCCGGTGGTGGCGGATTATGCGATCCGCAAGAACATGTCGGAGAAGGTCTTCGGCGTCTCCAAGGCCTGGGCCGAGGCCCATCCGGAAACCCACAAGCGCCTGGTCAAGGCCCTGATCCGCGCCGGCAAATGGCTGGATGAGGACAACAACGCCAACCGCCGGGAAGCCGTGGAAATCCTCTCGCGTCCGGAGTATGTCGGCGCCGACGCAAAAGTCATCGCCAACTCCATGACCGGCACGTTCGAGTTCGAAAAGGGCGACAAGCGCGAAGTGCCGGATTTCAACGTGTTCTTCCGTTACCACGCGACCTACCCCTACTACTCCGACGCCATCTGGTACCTGACCCAGATGCGCCGCTGGGGCCAGATCGCCGAGGCGAAGCCGGACAGCTGGTACCTGGAAACCGCCAAGCGCGTCTACCGCCCGGACATCTACCGCCAGGCGGCCGACGAGCTGATCGCCGACGGCCTGCTCAGCGCCGAAGACGTGCCGCCCGCCGATGAAGACGGCATTCGCGAGCCGCTGGCCGACACCATCGACGGCATCACCTACGACGGCCATACGCCTAACGCCTACCTCGACCAGTTCGCGATCGGCCTCAAAGGCGATACCACGCTCTGATCCGCGCATGGGAGGCGCAGGCCTCCCGATCCAGGAGGACACATCGATGAGCAACCCAGCCGTCGTGCAAAACATCAAAGAGACCTTGGAGGCTGGCCGTCAGGCGCGGCTCAAGCGCTGGCTGCCGCAAGTGATCATGCCGCTGGTGGGCGTCCTTGCCTTCCTGCTGTTCTGGCAGTTGCTGGCATCGAACATTCAGACCAGCCTCGGCCAATTCCCCGGGCCGAGCCAGGTCGCCGAGCAGTTCACCGGCCTGGTCGATGCGCATATCCAGTCGCGGGAAAAGGCCGCCGCCTTCTACCTTCGGCAGGAGGAACGCAACGCCGCCACGCTGGCCAAGAACCCCGACGCCGTTGTGAAGATCCGTCCGTACACCGGCAAGCCGACCTTCTTCGAACAGATCGTCACCAGCCTCTACACCGTGATGACCGGCTTCGCCCTCGCCTCGCTGATCGCCGTACCGCTGGGCATCGTCTGCGGCCTGAGCAAGACGGTATACAGCGCGGTGAACCCGCTGATCCAGATCTTCAAGCCGGTGTCGCCGCTGGCCTGGCTGCCGCTGGTGACCATGGTGGTCAGCGCCGTCTACGTCAGCGACGACCCGCTGTTCGCCAAGTCCTTCGTCACCTCGGCGCTGACCGTCGCGCTCTGCTGCCTGTGGCCGACGGTGATCAACACCACGGTCGGCGTGGCGAACCTGGACAAGGACCTGACCAACGTCAGCCGCGTGCTGCGCCTGTCGCCGCTCAGTCATGTGCGCCGCATCGTCCTGCCCGCTGCCATTCCGATGATCTTTACCGGGCTGCGGCTGTCGCTGGCGACCAGCTGGATGGTGCTGATTGCCGCGGAAATGCTGGCGCAGAACCCCGGCCTCGGGAAATTCATCTGGGATGAGTTCCAGAACGGCAGCTCCAACTCGCTCGGCCGGATCATGGTCGCGGTGATCGTTATCGGCCTGATCGGCTTCGCCCTGGACCGCATCATGCTGATGCTCCAGCGCCGCGTGAGCTGGGACAAGAACGCAGACCTGCGCTGAGGAAATCACATGAACAACGCCCATCTCGAACTCACCGGCGTCGGTATCAGCTTTCCCACGGACAAGGGGCTCTACTGCGCGCTACAGAACGTCAACCTGCGCATCGCCAAGGGCGAGTTCGTCTCGCTGATCGGCCACTCCGGCTGCGGCAAGTCGACCGTCCTCAACATCGTCGCCGGGCTGTATCAGGCCACCACCGGCGGCGTGATCCTCGACGGCCGCGAGGTCAACGAACCTGGCCCGGAGCGCGCCGTGGTGTTCCAGAACCACAGCCTGCTGCCCTGGCTCAGCTGCTACGAAAACGTCGAACTGGCGGTACGGGAAGTCTTCCGGGGCCAGAAAAGCAAACGGGAAATGCGCGACTGGATCGAGCACAACCTCGAGCTGGTGCACATGACCCACGCCCGCGACAAACGCCCCAGCGAAATTTCCGGCGGGATGAAACAGCGCATCGGCATCGCCCGTGCGCTGGCCATGCAACCCAAGGTGTTGCTGATGGACGAGCCCTTCGGTGCCCTCGATGCGCTGACCCGCGCGCATCTGCAGGACTCGCTGATGGAGATCCACGCCGACCTTGGCAACACCGTGATCATGATCACCCATGACGTCGACGAAGCCGTGCTGCTGTCCGATCGCATCGTGATGATGACCAACGGTCCCTCGGCCACCATTGGCGAGATCCTGCGTGTCGAGCTCAAAAATCCCCGCGACCGCATGACCTTGGCCCACGACGCCCAGTACCACGCCTACCGGGCGCAGGTTCTGGAGTTCCTCTACCAGCGCCAGCAGCGGCCGGCGGCCTGACAAGCCACCAGGAAGGTCATCGACAAAGGATCACGCGCATGGACAGAGTTTTGAACGGCACGCGTACAACGCACGCCGCGCCGCACGCAACCACCGCCGCCTTGCAGTCCTACGTGGATTGGCTGGTGCTCGCCGCCTGGGCCATGGCCTGTATTGCGGGCCTCTGGCAGCAGCAATGGCTGGCCCTGGCCCTCGCCTGCATCGCCGCAGGTCTGCAACTGACGCAACAGCGCAAACGCCGCGAACATCAGCGCCACCGAGAGCATTTGCTGGCCATGCTCGGCCAACAGCAAGGGCTCGACCAGCCTCGTGAGGATCTGGTCGCCGCCTTCGGCGCTCAGTCGCTGCGCGGCGAACGTTTACGAAGTGAGGTGCAGTTCGCCAGCGATGCCCTCGAGCGCATGGCCGCTACCGCCGAGCACAGTAGTATCGACCAGGGCGAGCGAGTGCTGGCGATGACCGAGGCCAGCCAGGCGCTGAGTCAGAACCTGGAGCGGGTTGGCACCTTGGGCCAGCAGGCCATGCAAGCCTTCGCCGACACCCACCGGCAAAGCCAGGCCGGTCGCGACAACGCGATCTCCGTCAGCACCCGCATGACCGAGGTGCGCCAGAGCCTGCAGCGCACCTCGGATGCAGTCGGCCAGCTGTTGCAGGACACGGCCGCCGTCGGCAAAGCCGCCCTGAGCATCCAGAACGTTGCCAAGCAAACCCAGCTGCTCGCCCTGAACGCGTCCATCGAAGCCGCGCGAGCCGGCGAGCACGGTCGCGGTTTCGCCGTGGTGGCCGACGAGGTTCGCCAACTGGCGCTGACCAGCGACTGCGCGGCCCAGGACATCACCAGCGTGGTCGCCACGACCGGCAACGCGGTTCGTCGCGTCGAGGCCGAAGTCGTCCAGCACCAGCAATTGCTCGAGCAAAGCGGCGAACAGAGCAGCGCCTTGGCCGCCGAACTCGATCAGTTGGCGCAGCGCAGCCAGCTGAGCCTGGCCGAACTCGATCACCTGCAAGCGGCCCTCGACGAGCAGCGACACGGCAACCGCCTGTTGCGCGACCAGCTTGATCACGTCGAGACCGGCGTCGAGCGCCAACGCATCCAGGCCCAAGAGCTGCACAGCCTGACCCTCTACCTCACTCGTCTCAGCCGTACGGAAGCCTGACCATGGAAGTATCGATCGCCCTAACCCTGGCCGCCTGCCTGGTGCTGCTCGGCAACCATCTCAGTCGCGTTGCAGCCGAGCGGCACCGCAAGCGCCTCAGCACAACCGATGTCCAGGCCTTGCAGCATGCGCTGGAAGTACTGCAATTCGTGCAGAAACACCGGGGCCTGGGCGGCCAACCCGATGCCGCAGCCGCCGCGCAGCGATTGGAGGTCGCCCACCACGTCGACCGGCTCTGGCAGCAATGGAAAGGCGAGGAAAACCGTCCGGCGATGCGCGCGCTGTGGCAGCAGATCCGCCAGAACCCGGCGGACTTCGAGCCGCACTGCATCCTGATCGAGCAACTGCTCGAAAGCATTCATGTGCTGGAGCTGCGCCTCGTCTTCCAGGGCAATCGGCAGGTGTCCGGCCTGTGCGAGGCCTGTCGCGCGCTGGAAGACCTCGGCCGCCTGCGCGGCCTGGCGGTGCGGGCAGCCAACTTCGAAAAGTGCCCGTTGGATATGCAGATCCAGATGCGCTATCTCTGCCTGCGCCTCACCGACCCGGTCAGCGGCGACAGCCTGCACAACCTCATCGAACACCTGGAGAGCAACCTGATCGATGCACCGCGGGTCAGCCTGGCGCCAGCCGAATGCTACGCGCTGATCACGCCAATCATCGACGAGCGCCTGCAAGGCATTCGCCATAGCATCGCCTGAGGCACCGAAGAACATCTTACGGACCATCAACTCGTTGAATCATGCTTGGGCCGGCCCGGAGCACGCGTAGAATCAGCGCCCGCGTCGGGCCGGCATTCGGCCAACGCCCCGCACCAAGCCTTCAGTACGAGAGCACCATGGCCCGCCTGACCCTGCAATTTCCCGAAGACCAGTTCTGCTTTTCCACCCAGCTGACCGTTCGCATCACTGACATCAATGCCGGCAACCACTTGGCCAACGACTCGATGATCTCGATGATTTCCGAAGCCCGCGCACGGTTCCTGTTTGCCTACGGC
Organism: Stutzerimonas stutzeri; assembly: GCF_019090095.1. Taxonomy (NCBI): domain Bacteria; kingdom Pseudomonadati; phylum Pseudomonadota; class Gammaproteobacteria; order Pseudomonadales; family Pseudomonadaceae; genus Stutzerimonas; species Stutzerimonas stutzeri. Next base: position 1,089,558 of record NZ_JAGQFP010000001.1, read on the forward strand.
ATCGCCGAGACCAGCAAGGACGGTAGCGGCATCATCGTTACCGACCTGGCCACCACCTACAAAGCCGAGGCCCATGCGCGGGACGCCCTGTTATTCGAAGTCGGCGTGATGGACTTCAACCCCTACGGCGGGGACATCACCTTTCGCATTACCCGTCCCGCCGATGGCACCCTGATCGCCATGGCCAAGTCCGGTTTCGTTTTCTACAACTACCTCGAATCGCGGGTGGTGCGCATGCCAGCCGAGTTCGAGGCCAAGTTTCCCAAGGTCAACCGCATCGCCTGACGCGCCCTACTTCGATGCACCGCGCACCACCACTGCGCGCTGGCTGATCGATTCCAGCCTACCGTCCCTCGTCAAGCGCACGCCAATCAACGCCCTCGGTGGTTGGCACAGCTTCTGCTTATCGCAACTCAGGTAGCCAACGGCGGTTACTCACAGACATGACAAAGGCGTCGCGTTGCCCCGTCGAAACAGACGGCGGTATCGCGGCGCTTTTTTTTGCCCCAAGGACCGGGGCGCGAGCCGCAATGCCCAGCGGCCCGCACGACTTCAGGCGGCGCCACATGGGCGGCCGCCATCGCAATTCCCCGTCGCCCGTTCGGCGTCGGTTGCCCTTGTCTAGTGAGGTGTTCGATGAATACGAGTTTCTGGAAGTCCGGCCATACGCCGACGTTGTTCTCCGCCTTCCTCTACTTCGATCTGAGTTTCATGGTCTGGTACGTGCTCGGTCCGCTGGGTGTGCAGATTGCGGCCGATCTCGGACTGACGACGCAGCAGCGCGCCTTCATGGTCGCCACACCGATCCTCTCCGGCGCGGTATTGCGCCTCGTGCTGGGCATGCTGGCCGACCGCACCTCGCCGAAGACGGCCGGGCTGTTCGGCCAGGTGGTGGTGATCGCCGCCTTGTTCGTGGCCTGGCTCAATGGCATCCACAGCTACGAGCAGGCACTGCTGCTAGGACTGTTCCTGGGCATGGCCGGCGCCTCCTTCGCCGTCGCGCTGCCACTGGCCTCGCAGTGGTATCCGCCGCAGCACCAGGGCAAGGCCATGGGCATCGCCGGGGCGGGCAACTCCGGTACCGTGCTCGCGGCGCTGTTCGCGCCGGTGCTGGCGACGATGGTTGGCTGGAGCAACGTATTCGGCCTGGCCCTGATTCCACTGGTCCTGGTGCTGATCATCTTCGCCACTCAGGCCAAGAACGCGCCGAATCGTCCCGCGCCGAAATCCTTCGCCGACTACATGAAGGCCCTTGGCGACCGTGACAGCTGGTGGTTCATGTTCTTCTACAGCGTGACCTTCGGCGGCTTCCTCGGTCTGGCCAGCACCCTGCCCGGCTACTTCCACGACCAGTACGCCTTCGATCCGGTCAAGGCCGGCTATTACACCGCCGCCTGCGTATTCGCCGGCAGCCTGCTGCGCCCGCTGGGGGGTGCGCTGGCCGACCGTATCGGCGGGATCCGCTCGCTGCTGGTCATGTATACGGTTGCGGCGGCCTGTCTGTTCGTCGTGGGCTTCAACCTGCCGAGCTCGACCGCTGCCCTGGCGCTGTTCGTGGTCGCGATGCTCAGCCTCGGCGCGGGCAACGGTGCGGTGTTTCAGCTGGTGCCGCAGCGCTTCAACAAGGAGATCGGCGTCATGACCGGGCTGGTCGGCATGGCAGGCGGCATCGGTGGCTTCCTGCTCACCGCGGGGTTGGGCGCCGTCAAACAGGCCACCGGGGACTATCAGATGGGCCTCTGGCTGTTTGCCAGCCTGGGTGCGCTGGCCTGGTTCGGCCTCTATGGCGTCAAGCGGCGCTGGAGGACCACCTGGGGCTCCGCCGCGATGACCGCCGCCCGGGTCTGAGTTCAGACTGGCGACAGCGGGCGGGCTCTACGGACCCGCCCTTTCGACTATTCACCTGTCCATGCGTCATCCGGAGTGATGCTTCATGCCCTTGCAGTTTTCCTTCGGCGAAGCCACCGCCACCGGACCGCGCGAAGAAAACCAGGACGCGCTGCGCATCGTCACGCCGACACCGGGCCTGGCCGCGAGCAAGGGCGCGCTGTTCGCCATCGCCGACGGTGTTAGCCAATGTGCCGATGGCGGTCTGGCGGCACGCGCCACACTGCAGGCGCTGGCAACCGACTACTACGCTACGCCGGAAACCTGGACCGTCGCGCAATCGCTGGATCGGTTGCTGGTGGCGCACAATCGCTGGCTGCAAGCCAATGGCGGCGGGCAGCCGCTGCTGACCACCCTGACCGCGCTGGTGCTACGCGGTCGTCGTTTCACCCTCGCCCATGTTGGTGATTGTCGCGCCTACCGCTGGCTGGACGGCGAGCTGCAACGGCTGAGCGAGGACCATGTCTGGGAGCAGCCGAACATGCAGCACGTGCTCAAGCGTGCCATGGGTCTGGACCAGCACCTGGTGGTGGACTACCTCGACGGCGAACTGCGGCTCGGCGAGACCTTTGTGCTGGTCACTGACGGCATCTGGGCCAGCATTGCCGAGGGCGATATTCGAAACGTCCTCCGTGCCGAGCCTGATCTAGCCAACGCCGCCAAGGCACTGGTCAACCTCGCTCACCAAAGCGGCAGCCAGGACAATGCCAGCGCCCTGCTGCTACGGGTGGACGAACTGCCTGAAGCGGCGCTGGCCGACTCGCTCGCGCACCTGGTGGACTGGCCGTTGCCACCCGCACTGCGACCGGGCCAGCGGTTCGAGGGCTGGACGGTCGAGGGGTTGCTGGCCGAGTCGCGACAGTCGCTGGTCTACCGGGTCAGCGACCAGCAGGGTCACCCCTGGATTCTCAAGACGCTGCCACCCAGCCGCGCTGACGAACCGGACGCCGGCGCGGCGCTGCTTCAGGAAGAATGGTTTCTGCGCCGCGTCGCCGGCCGGCACTTTCCGGAAGTCCACGGTCTGCCGCAGCGCCAGCATCTTTACTATGTGCAGCGCGAATACCGTGGCCAGACGCTCGCCCAGCAGTTCGCCCAACAGGGCCCGATGGCACTGCCCGACTGGTTGCAGGTGGCGCCACGCCTGATCCGCGCGCTGGGCATGCTGCACCGGCGCAACATCCTGCACCGCGATATCAAGCCGGAAAACCTGCATCTGGACGATGCCGGCGAGCTGCGCCTGCTGGATTTCGGCCTGGCCTATTGCCCGGGGCTTTCTCGGGATCTGCCGCACCACCTGCCGGGCACACCGAGCTATATCGCCCCGGAGGCATTCGCCGGCGCGGGGCCGAGCCGAGAACAGGATCTCTATGCGGCGGGCGTCACACTCTACTTCCTGCTCACCGGCCACTACCCCTACGGCGAGGTGGAAGCCTTCCAGCGCCCGCGCTTCGGTAACCCGGTCCCGGCCAGCCGTTATCGCCCCGACCTGCCGCAGTGGCTGGATGACATGCTCAAGCGCGCCGTTGCCGCAGAGCCCGCGCAGCGCTACGAAACGGCGGAGGAATGGCTGCTGACCCTGGAACAGGGCGAGCGGCTGACCGGCAGCGCGGCTGTGTTGCCATTGCTCGAGCGGGAGCCCCTGAAGGTCTGGCGCGGCCTCGCCCTGCTCTCGCTGCTGCTCAACCTGATCTTGCTGGCCTGGCTGGGCAAAGGCGGTTAGCAGGCAAGCCGCTTGGCAGGTCCGATCAGCGGCGCACGATCAAACCTTGCCGCGCGACACGGGTCAGCTCGCGCACGCATTCATCGAGGCGCTCGCGGCTGGGTGCCTGGATCACCGCCAGATCGAAACTGTCCGCGGCAAAATGCGCCAGCGACTCATCGCTACCGGTGAACTGCACGCGAAACGCACGCGGCTTGCCCCAGCGCTTGGGCCAGCCGTCCAGGTATCGCAACAGCGAGGGCTGGTGGCTGCCGCCAAGGAGGATTTTCGGATTGCTGCGGCCTAGCCCACTGGTGATCGGGGCCAGGCGTAGAGGAGCGCGTTGTAATGCATTCATGAGAGAGATCCCGCCTCGAGGATTCCGCTGGGCAGCGGTGGGAGGCGACACCGAACCAGCGCTTTAGCGGTATTTCGAAGCCTTCGGCTCCAGGCGCCCCGCAAGTAGCTGACTAAATCGGCGCATGAGGCGAAACAATAGAAAAGCGACACGGCTGCTGTCAACGGCCGATTACGCTGCTCGACGGGTTCAGCTGCACCAGCGCTGCGCGGTGCGCCTCATATGGGTGCAGGAAACCACCGGATCGGTGCGGATACCTCGGCCAAACGCCTGATAATCGGGGCATTACCGGATTGGCACAGGCTCTGCATTGCTGGAGTCAACAGCAAGCCTGGCCTTCAACGTGGAGGGCCGGGCTCCGAATACGGAAGACAAGGACAAAGGCGTCCTCACTGGTTAACCAGTGGGACGCCTTTTTTCGTTGTTGGACTTTCAACGGCATGGCCTGACGGCGATCAGCCGCCGGCCCGGCGCGGAGAACGGCATGAAAAAACTCAGACTGGTGATGATCGGAAACGGCATGGCCGGGGTTCGCACCCTGGAAGAACTGCTCAAGCTCGCCCCCGACCTTTACGACATCACCGTGTTCGGTGCCGAGCCCCACCCCAACTACAACCGCATCCTGCTTTCACCGGTGCTGGCCGGTGAGCAGACCTTCGAGGAGATCGTGCTCAACGACCTCGATTGGTACGCCGAACACAACATCCGTTTGCTGCTCAACCGCAAGGTGGTCCAGATCGACCGCAACAAGCGCCGCGTCATCGCCGAGGACGGCAGCGAGGCCGAATACGATCGCCTGCTCATCGCGACCGGCTCCAATCCCTTCATCCTGCCGATCCCGGGCAACGACCTGGACGGCGTAATCGGCTACCGCGACATCGCCGACACCGAGGCGATGATGAACGCCGCCAAGACTCACAAGCATGCCGTGGTCATCGGTGGCGGCCTGCTGGGCCTGGAAGCGGCCAATGGCCTGAAGTTGCGGGGCATGGACGTGACGGTGGTGCATATCGGCGAATGGCCGATGGAACGTCAGCTCGACAAGACCGCCGGCAGCCTGTTGCAACAGGCGCTCGAAAGCCGTGGCCTGAGCTTCAAGATGCAAAAGCAGACCGCCGAGCTGATCGGCAACGACCAGGGCCGCGTACGCGCGGTGCGCTTCGCCGATGGCGAGGTCATCGACGCCGATCTGGTGGTGATGGCCGCGGGTATCCGCCCCAACAGCGAGCTGGCGGAAAAAGCCGGCATTCCCTGCGACCGCGGGATCCTCGTCAACGACACCCTGCAAACCTATGACCCGCGGGTTTATGCCGTCGGCGAATGCGCCAGCCATCGCGGCACCGCCTACGGGCTGGTCGCCCCGCTGTTCGAGCAGGCCAAGGTTTGCGCCAACCACCTGGCGATGCTCGGCTTCTCCCGCTATCTCGGCTCGGTGACCTCGACCAAGCTCAAGGTCACGGGCATCGATCTGTTTTCCGCTGGCGACTTCATTGGCGGCGAAGGCACGGAAACCATCACCCTGTCCGACCCCATCAGCGGCGTATACAAGAAGCTGGTGATCAAGGACGACATCCTGGTCGGCGCCTGCCTGTACGGCGACACGGCCGACGGCGGCTGGTACTTCCGCCAGGTTCGCGAAGGCCACGATGTCAGCCAGATACGCGACCGGCTGATGTTCGGAGAAGGCGCGATCGGCGACACCGGCCACCAGGGCCAGAACAAGGCCATGGCGATGCCCGACAGCATGGAAGTCTGCGGCTGCAACGGTGTCTGCAAGGGCACCATCGTCAAGGCGATCCAGGAGCACGGCCTGTTTTCCGTCGACGACGTGAAGAAGCACACCAAGGCCGCCAGCTCCTGTGGCTCCTGCGCGGGGCTGGTCGAGCAGATCCTGATGAACACCGTGGGCGGCGCCGCGGACGTCAAACCGAAAAGCGAGAAGGCCATCTGTGGCTGCAGCGACCTCAACCACGGTCAGGTACGCAAGGCCATCCGCGACCATCACCTGCTGACGGTGGCGGACGCCATGGCCTTCATGGACTGGCACACGCCCAACGGCTGCGCCACCTGCCGGCCCGCGCTGAACTATTACCTGATCTCCACCTGGCCGGGCGAGGCCCAGGATGACCCACAGTCGCGCTTCATCAACGAGCGCGCCCACGCCAATATCCAGAAGGACGGCACCTACTCCGTGGTACCACGGATGTGGGGAGGCGTGACCACGGCCGCCGAGCTGCGCCGCATCGCTGATGTCGCCGACAAATACCAGGTGCCGATGGTCAAGGTCACCGGCGGCCAGCGCATCGACCTGTTGGGCATCAGGAAAGACGATTTGCCGAACGTCTGGAAGGATCTGGACATGCCCGACGGCCACGCCTACGGCAAATCCATCCGCACCGTGAAGACCTGCGTCGGCCAAGAGTTCTGCCGCTTCGGTACGCAAAATTCCACGCAGCTGGGCATCGAGCTGGAAAAGGCGCTGTTCGGCATGTACTCGCCGCACAAGGTCAAGCTCGCCGTCTCCGCCTGCCCGCGCAACTGCGCCGAATCCGGCATCAAGGACGTCGGCATCATCGGCGTGGATTCCGGCTGGGAGCTGTACATCGGCGGCAACGGCGGCATCAAGACCGAGGCCGGGGAGTTCTTCGTCAAGCTGAAGACGGCGGCAGAGGTCGCCGAGTACAGCTTCGCCTTTCTCCAGCTCTACCGCGAGGAAGGCTTCTACCTCGAACGCACCGTGCACTACATGCAGCGCGTAGGGCTGGACTACATCAAGAAGATCGTTCTGGAAGACGAAGCCCGGCGCAAGGCGCTGGCGCAACGGCTGATGTATTCGCTGAGCTTCGAAGGCGACGGCTGGAAGAAGGCCATCACCGAGCGATCGCTGAAAAAGGAATACGAAACGATCCAGCTCAAATCGATTGAGCCCGCCTGAGCGCCGTGCTCGACCGCCACCGCCTGACATTCGAGGAATCCACCATGACCTGGTTCGACATCTGCTCCCTGGACGAGATCAACCCACTCGGTGCGCGCATCGTCGCCGGGCCCAAGGGCGACATCGCGGTGTTCCGCACCGCCGATGACCAAGTCTTCGCCCTGGACGACCGCTGCCCGCACAAGGGCGGCCCGCTGTCGCAGGGCATCGTCTTCGGCAAGCAGGTCGCCTGCCCGCTGCACAACTGGCAGATCAACCTCGACAGCGGCGAAGCCGTCGCACCCGACGTCGGCTGCGTGCACAGACATGAAGCCCGCGTCGAGAACGGTCGCGTACTGCTTTCGCTGAATAGCGCAACCGCGTGCTTCTGACTGCAGAGCCTGCGAGCCCATCCATGAACCCTTTGCCAGGAGACGACGCCATGCGCCAGACAACCGCTTCGACCTGCTGCTACTGCGGCGTGGGCTGCGGCGTGCTGATCGAGCACGACGGCCAGCGCATCCTCGATGTCGCCGGCGATCCGAGCCATCCGGCCAACTTCGGCAAGCTGTGCAGCAAGGGCTCAACCCTGCACCTGACCGGCGACCTCGACGCCCGCGCGCTCTATCCCGAACTGCGCCTGGGTAAAGGGCTGGCGCGTGCCCGCACAGACTGGGACAGCGCCCTGGATCACGCCGCCCAGGTGTTCGCCGACACCATTGCCGAGCACGGCCCGGACAGCGTCGCCTTCTACATTTCCGGCCAGTTGCTGACCGAGGACTATTACGCGTTCAACAAGCTCGCCCGCGCGCTGGTCGGCACCCACAACATCGACTCGAATTCCCGCCTGTGCATGTCTTCGGCGGTGGTCGGCTACAAGCGCAGCCTCGGGGCCGACACGCCACCCTGCAGCTACGAGGACATCGAGCAGAGCGACTGCGTGCTGATCGTCGGCAGCAACATGGCCTACGCCCACCCGGTATTGTTCCGCCGCCTGGAAGAAGCCAAGGCGAAGCGGCCGGACATGAAGGTCATCGTCGTCGATCCGCGCCGCACCGACACCTGCGAGCTGGCCGATCTGCACCTCGGCATCCTGCCGGGGACGGATGTCGCCCTGTTCCACGGCATCCTGCACCTGCTGCTGTGGGAAGGCTGGATCGACCGGGACTTCATCGATGCGCACACCGACGGCTTCGATGAGCTGAAGAACCTCGCGCGTGACTACAACCCGTCGATGGTCGCGGACCTCTGCGGCATCAGCGTTAACGAGCTGCAAAGCTGCGCACGAATGATCGGCGACGCCCCCAGCTTCCTGTCGCTCTGGTGCATGGGCGTCAACCAGTCCACCGCCGGTAGCGCCAAGAACAGCGCCTTGATCAACCTGCACCTGGCCACCGGGCAGATCGGCCGCACCGGCGCCGGGCCCTTCTCCCTCACCGGCCAGCCCAATGCCATGGGCGGCCGCGAAACCGGCAGCCTGTCCAACCTGCTACCCGGCCATCGCGAGGCCGGCAACCCCGCCCATCGTGCCGAAGTGGCGGCGTATTGGGGGGTCGACAGGCTGCCGGACACCACCGGCCTTTCCGCCATCGAACTGTTCGACGCGGTGCACAGCGGGCGGATCAAGGCACTGTGGATCGCCTGTACCAACCCTGCGCAGTCCATGCCGGATCAGCAGAAGATTCACGAAGCATTGGCCGCCTGCCCCTTCGTCGTGGTTCAGGAAGCCTTCTTCACCACCGAGACCTGTCGCTACGCGGACCTGCTATTGCCCGCCGCCAGCTGGGGCGAGAAGGAAGGCACGGTGACCAACTCCGAACGCCGGGTCAGCCACGTCCGTGCAGCCGTCCCCGCGCCTGGCGAGGCTCGCGCCGATTGGTCGATCACCTGCGATTTCGCCCGCCGGCTGGAGGGCCTGCTGCGTCCCGGTCAGGCCAGCCTGTTCGCGTTCGATACGGCCGCAGCGCTGTTCGAGGAATACAAGCTGCTCACTCAAGGCCGCGATCTCGATCTGTCCGGGCTCAGCCACGCGCTGATCGACCAGCTCGGCCCGCAGCAGTGGCCTTTCCCTGCCGGCAGCCAGCAGGGCACGCCGCGGCTCTACGGCGATGGTGTGTTCCCGACCGACAATGGCCGAGCACGCTTTTTCGCCGAGCACTACCAGGCGCCGCAGGAGAAGCGCGAGGCGCGCTTTCCGCTCACGCTCAACACCGGCCGCCTGCGCGACCACTGGCACGGCATGAGCCGCACCGGCACTGCGGCGCGGTTGTTCGGCCATGTGGAAGAGGCGGTTGTTGGCATGAACGCCGACGACATGCGCCGCCGCCGGCTGCTCGACGGCCAGTTGGTCAGCGTCCGCAGCCGGCGCGGCAGCCTGGTGCTGCCGGTGCAAAAGGACGACAACCTGCGAGTCGGCCAGGCGTTCGTGCCCATGCACTGGGGCAACCGTTTTCTCAAGGGACTGGGCGTGAATGCGCTCACCCTGCCCGCCTTCGACCCGCTGTCGAAACAGCCTGAACTCAAGCACGCCGGAATCGAAGTGGAGGCCGTCGATCTGCCCTGGCAGTTCTTCGCCCTGGTGGAGGGCCAGGTGCAACAGCGCTTCGAGGCCCTGCGCCCACTGTTCGAGGGCTTCGCCTACGCCAGCTTCAGCCTGGCCGGACGAGACCGGCCCGCGTTGGTGATTCGAGCCGCCTGCACCAAGGCCCCCAGCGCCGCGCAGCTGGCTCGACTCGATCAACTGCTCGGGCTCGACGACGGTCCGATCGTGGCCTACGACGATCCACGGCGCGCCGTTGGCAAGCGGGTGCGACTCGAAGACGGCCGCATCGTCGCCCTGAGCCTGTCTGGCGAGACCGCGGCGCGGCATTGGCTGAAGGCACTCTGGCAGGACGGCAAGGCCGACGCCGCCCTGCGCCGCTGGATGCTCGCACCGCTGAGTGCGCCACCCGGCGGCGAACTCAAGGCCGGCAAGACGCTGTGCAATTGCCTGAACGTCAGCCAGGAGGCGATCTGTGCCGGCATCGGCCGAGGGCTGGACCTCAATGGCTTGAAGAGGGAGCTGGGCTGCGGCACCAGCTGCGGCTCCTGCGTACCGGAAATCAAGCGGCTGCTGGTGAAACAACCAGCGGTGGCTTGAACGGAACGGGAACAGAACCGGTGATGCACGACGCATTACCGACACAGGATCACAGCAGCACGAGAGGTGAACACATGAGCGCAAAAGTCTGGTTGGTTGGTGCAGGTCCCGGTGATCCGGAACTGCTGACGCTCAAGGCCGTGCGTGCCATAAGCGAGGCGCAGGTAGTCCTGATCGACGATCTGGTCAATCCGGCCGTGCTCGAACACTGCCCGACCGCACGGGTGATTCCGGTGGGCAAGCGCGGCGGCTGCCGCTCGACGCCCCAGGCTTTCATCCATCGCCTGATGCTGCGCTACGCCCGTCAGGGAAAATGCGTCGTACGCCTGAAAGGCGGCGATCCGTGCATCTTCGGCCGCGGCGGCGAGGAAGCCGAGTGGCTGGCCGAGCGCGGCATCGAGGTTGAAATGGTCAATGGCATCACCGCAGGTCTGGCAGGCGCTACCCGGTGCGGAATCTCCCTGACCCAGCGTGGCATCGCCCGCGGCGTGACCCTGGTTACCGCGCATACGCTCGACGGCAGCAGCCCCGAGTGGCATGCGTTGGCGAAGACGGGCACGACACTGGTCGTCTACATGGGCGTGAGCAACTTGCAGCAGGTGCAGTGCGGCCTGATCGACGGCGGCCTGCCGGCGAGCACCCCGGTGGCGATGATCGAGAACGCCTCCCTGCCGCAGCAGCGCGAATGCCGCTCCCACCTCGCCACCTTGTGCGCCGATGCAGCACGCTTCCAACTCAAGAGCCCGTCAGTCCTGGTCATTGGGGAGGTAGCGGCCACTCAGGGCATGCGTGCCGGCGATCTGCTGAAGCAAGCCAACGGCAGCGTGGCCTGAACCGGCTGAGCGACCGGCGGCAAGCGATGATCCTCAGCCGAGCGCAGACACCTGGCACCGCCGCATGGAGCGGTCTAGAGCCTCTCCCGACTCCGGGCTCGGCTCCGGCGGAGAGGGCCGTACGCACAAAAATATTTCAATAAGTTTCACCACAGACATGTACGTGCACGCTTTATGGGCATAGTATGTGCACCCATCACAAGGTTGCGACGCTTGGCCGCAGCTGCAATAAAGCCGTTCCGCTAAGGAGTCCGGCATGCCTGATGTCACTCTGTCCCACAACTGGGGCTTCGCAGTATTTCTTCTCGGCGTGATCGCGCTGTGTGCGTTCATGCTCGGTGCGTCCAGCCTGCTCGGCAGCAAGGCCTGGGGGCGCGCCAAGAACGAACCCTTCGAGTCCGGCATTCTGCCCACCGGCAATGCACGGCTGCGTTTTTCCGCAAAATTCTATCTGGTCGCGATGCTCTTCGTGATCTTCGACGTCGAAGCCCTATACCTCTTTGCCTGGGCTGTCTCGGTACGCGAAAGCGGCTGGGCGGGCCTCATTGAAGCTACCGTATTCATAGCAATTCTGTTGGCGGGTCTTGTCTACCTTTGGCGGGTGGGTGCGCTCGATTGGGCGCCATCCAGCCGTCGCGAGCGACAGGCGAAGCTAAAACAATGAGGCTCTTCGCATGCAATACAAACTTACCCGGATCGATCCGGATGCGGTCAGTGACCGCTATCCGATCGGCCAGCAGGAGACTGTTACCGATCCATTAGAGGACCAGGTTCATCGCAACATCTACATGGGCAAGCTGGAAGACGTGCTGAGTGGCGCGGTCAACTGGGGGCGCAAGAACTCCCTGTGGCCGTACAACTTTGGCCTGTCGTGCTGCTATGTGGAGATGACCACGGCCTTCACCGCGCCTCATGACATCGCCCGCTTCGGAGCCGAGGTCATCCGTGCCTCGCCGCGCCAGGCCGATTTCATGGTCATTGCCGGTACCTGCTTCATCAAGATGGCACCCGTCATCCAGCGCCTCTACGAACAAATGCTCGAACCCAAGTGGGTCATTTCCATGGGTTCGTGCGCCAACTCCGGTGGTATGTACGACATTTACTCGGTCGTTCAGGGGGTCGACAAGTTCCTCCCCGTGGACGTGTACATACCCGGCTGCCCGCCCCGCCCCGAGGCGTTCCTGCAAGGATTGCAACTGTTGCAGGAATCCATCGGCAAGGAGCGCCGCCCGCTTTCCTGGGTCGTCGGCGATCAAGGCGTCTATCGCGCCGAGATGCCGTCGCAGAAGGAACAGCGACGCGAACAGCGTATCCAGGTCACCAACCTGCGCAGCCCCGACGACGTGTGAGCCCGGCTTTCCGCCTGGAAAGTTTCCGCACACCCAACCGTTGACCGAAAGCGACCGAGATCATGACTGCAGGCAAAGCGCTGTACATCCCGCCTTACAAGGCTGACGACCAGGACATCGTGGTCGAGCTGAACGCGCGCTTCGGCGCCGAAACCTTCACGCTGCAACCCAGCCTGACCGGCATGCCGGTGCTCTGGGTGCCACGCGAGCGACTCATCGAGGTGCTGGGTTTCCTGCGCCAGGTCAGCAAGCCCTACGTGATGCTCTACGACCTGAGCGCCACCGACGAGCGCCTGCGCACCAACCGTCGTGGCCTGCCGCCTGCCGACTTCAGCGTGTTCTATCACCTGATGTCGCTTGAGCGAAACAGCGATGTGATGATCAAGGTGGCGCTCAAGGAAGGCGACCTCAGCCTGCCCACTGCCGTCTCCATCTGGCCCAACGCCAACTGGTACGAGCGTGAAGTCTGGGACATGTTCGGCGTCACCTTCGACGGCCATCCGTTCCTCACCCGCATGCTGATGCCGCCGACCTGGGAAGGTCATCCCCTGCGCAAGGACTACCCCGCGCGGGCCACCGAGTTCGACCCCTATAGCCTGAACGCCGCCAAACAGGACCTGGAACAGGAAGCCCTGCGCTTCAAGCCGGAAGACTGGGGCATGCAGCGCCACGGCGAGCACGAGGACTACATGTTCCTCAACCTCGGCCCCAACCACCCTTCGGCCCACGGCGCCTTTCGCATCATCCTGCAGCTCGACGGCGAGGAAATCCTCGATTGCGTGCCAGAGATCGGCTACCACCACCGCGGCGCCGAGAAGATGGCCGAGCGCCAGAGCTGGCACAGTTTCATCCCTTATACCGACCGCATCGACTACCTCGGTGGGGTGATGAACAACCTGCCCTATGTGCTGGCGGTGGAGAAACTCGCCGGGATCACCGTGCCGGACCGCGTCGACTTCATCCGCGTGATGATGGCCGAGTTCTTCCGCATCCAGAACCATCTGCTTTATCTCGGCACCTACATCCAGGATGTCGGTGCGATGACGCCGGTGTTCTTCACCTTCACCGACCGTCAACGCGCCTACAAGATCATCGAGGCCATCACCGGTTTCCGCATGCACCCGGCCTGGTATCGCATCGGGGGCGTCGCGCACGACCTGCCGCGCGGCTGGGACAAGCTGGTGCGTGAGTTCCTCGACTGGATGCCCAAGCGCCTGAAGGAATACGAAAAGGCGGCGCTGAAGAACAGCATCCTGATCGGCCGGACCAAGGGCGTCGCGTCCTACAACACCAAACAAGCGCTGGAATGGGGTGTCACCGGCGCTGGCCTGCGCGCCACCGGCCTCGACTTCGACATCCGCAAGGCGCGCCCCTACTCCGGCTACCAGCATTTCGATTTCGAAGTCCCGCTGGCCGTCAATGGCGATGCCTATGACCGTTGCATGGTCAAGATGGGCGAGATGCGCGAGAGCCTGAAGATCATCGAACAGTGTCTCAAGCATATGCCCGAGGGTCCCTACAAGGCCGACCACCCGCTGACCACGCCGCCGCCGAAAGAGCGCACGCTGCAGCACATCGAAACCCTGATCACGCACTTCCTGCAGGTGTCCTGGGGTCCGGTGATGCCGGCCAACGAGAGCTTCCAGATGATCGAGGCTACCAAGGGCATCAACAGCTATTACCTGACCAGCGACGGCAGCACCATGAGCTACCGCACGCGCATCCGCACGCCCAGCTTCCCGCATCTGCAGCAGATCCCCTCGGTGATTCGCGGCAGCATGATCCCGGACCTGATCGCCTACCTGGGCAGCATCGATTTCGTTATGGCCGACGTGGACCGCTGATATGAGCACGCTGATCAAGACAGACCGTTTCGTTCTCAGCGAAACCGAACGCTCGGCCATCGAGCACGAGCTGCACCATTACGAAGATCCACGCGCGGCCTCGATCGAAGCGCTGAAGATCGTGCAGAAGGCCCGCGGCTGGGTGCCGGACGGCGCCTGCGACGCCATCGGCGAGATCCTTGGCATCCCGGCCAGCGACGTCGAGGGCGTTGCCACCTTCTATAGTCAGATTTTTCGTGTGCCGGTGGGTCGCCACATCATCCGCGTCTGCGACAGCATGACCTGCTACATCGGCGGCCATGAAAGCGTGCTGGACAGCATCCGCAACGCGATCGGCATTGCGCCAGGCCAGACCACGGCGGACAACCGCTTCACGCTGATCCCGGTGTGCTGCCTGGGCAATTGCGACAAGGCGCCGGCACTGATGATCGACGACGACACTTACGGCGACGTTCAGCCCGGCGGTGTCGCGGCCCTGCTGGAGGCCTACCCATGAGCATCATCAAGCAACTGGCGTCGTTCGGCCCGGCCAACCGCATTGCTCGTCGCGAAGAAACCCATCCGCTGACCTGGCGTCTGCGCGACGACGGGCAACCGGTATGGCTCGACGAATACCGTAAGACCAACGGCTACGCCGCGCTGCAAAAAGCGCTGAGCGACATGGCCGGTGCCGACATCGTGCAAACCGTGAAGGATTCCGGACTCAAGGGCCGCGGCGGCGCCGGCTTCCCCACCGGGGTGAAGTGGGGCCTGATGCCGGCGGACGAATCGCTGAACATCCGCTACCTGCTGTGCAACGCGGACGAGATGGAGCCCAACACCTGGAAAGACCGCCTGCTCATGGAGCAGCTGCCGCACCTGCTGATCGAAGGCATGATCATCAGTGCCCGCGCGCTCAAGGCCTATCGCGGTTACATCTTCCTGCGTGGCGAGTATGTCGATGCAGCGCGCAACCTCAATCGTGCTGTTGAGGAAGCCAAGGCCGCCGGCCTGCTGGGCAAGAACATCCTCGGCAGCGGCTTCGACTTCGAGCTGTTCGTGCACACCGGCGCCGGCCGCTACATCTGTGGCGAAGAAACCGCGCTGATCAACTCGCTGGAAGGCCGTCGCGCCAACCCTCGCGCCAAACCGCCCTTCCCCGCCGCCGTCGGTGTATGGGGCAAGCCGACCTGCGTCAACAACGTCGAAACCCTGTGCAACGTGCCGGCGATCATCGGCCATGGGGTGGACTGGTACAAATCCCTGGCTCGCCCCGGCAGTGAAGACATGGGCAGCAAGCTGATGGGCTTCTCCGGCAAGGTAAAGAACCCCGGGATCTGGGAATTGCCCTTCGGCATCACCGCCCGCGAGCTGCTCGAGGACTACGCCGGCGGTATGAAAGACGGCTACCAGCTCAAGTGCTGGCAGCCCGGCGGGGCCGGTACCGGCTTTCTACTGCCTGAGCACCTGGAGGCGCAGATGTTCGCCGGCGGCGTCGCCAAATTCGGCACCCGCATGGGTACCGGCCTGGCGCTGGCCGTCGACCACACCGTCAGCATGGTTTCGCTGCTGCGCAACATGGAGGAGTTCTTCGCCCGCGAATCCTGCGGCTGGTGCACGCCCTGTCGTGACGGCCTGCCCTGGAGCGTGAAGACCCTGCGTGCGCTGGAGCGCGGCCAGGGCACCTCGCAGGATCTCGACATTCTGCTGCGGCTGGTGGATTTCCTCGGCCCGGGCAAGACCTTCTGCGCGCATGCACCCGGCGCGGTAGAGCCCTTGGGCGCCGCGATCAAGTATTTCCGACATGAGTTCGAGGCAGGCGTTGCCAAGACCACGGTCGCGCCCGCGCAGCCGGCGCTAACGAATTGAAGACGCTGGAGGCGAGAAGCCGGACGAACAGCGACTCGATGCTCGTCCAGCCCAGCGCCTCCAGTTGCTAGCGAAAGAATCCTATTAGCCAGACCCGCGCAAGCGGGATGAGAAGACCTAGAAATGGCCACTATCCACGTAGACGGCAAAGACTACGAAGTCGATGGGGCGGACAACCTGTTGCAGGCGTGTCTGTCGCTCGGCCTCGATGTCCCCTACTTCTGCTGGCATCCGGCGCTGGGCAGCGTCGGTGCCTGCCGCCAGTGTGCGGTAAAGCAGTACAGCGATGAAAACGATACCCGCGGCCGGCTGGTCATGTCGTGCATGACACCCGCCACCGACAACAGCTGGATCTCCATCAAGGACGAGGAAGCCAAGGCGTTCCGTGCCAGCGTCGTCGAATGGCTGATGATCAACCACCCGCACGACTGCCCGGTGTGCGAAGAAGGCGGTCACTGCCACCTGCAGGACATGACGGTGATGACCGGCCACAACCAGCGCCGTTATCGCTTCTCCAAACGCACCCACCAGAACCAGGAGCTCGGCCCGTTCATCGCCCACGAGATGAACCGCTGCATCGCCTGCTACCGCTGCACCCGCTACTACAAGGACTACGCCGGCGGCACCGACCTGGGCGTATTCGGTGCCCACGACAACCTTTATTTCGGACGCGTCGAGGACGGCGTGCTGGAAAGCGAGTTCTCCGGCAACCTCACCGAGGTCTGCCCGACGGGCGTGTTCACCGACAAGACCCATTCCGAGCGCTACAACCGCAAGTGGGACATGCAGTTCGCGCCGAGCATCTGCCATGGCTGCGCGGCCGGCTGCAACATCAGCCCCGGCGAGCGCTACGGCGAGCTGCGTCGTATCGAGAACCGCTTCAACGGCGAGGTGAACCACTACTTCCTTTGCGATCGTGGCCGTTTCGGCTATGGCTTCGTCAACCGCTCCGACCGCCCCCGCCAACCCCTGCTGGGTACCGACAAGCTCGGCGTCGACGCCGCGCTCGACGCGGCTGCCGGGCTGCTGAAAGGCAAGCGCGTGATCGGCATCGGCTCGCCGCGCGCCAGCCTGGAGAGCAACCATGCACTGCGTGAGCTGGTCGGTGCGGAGCAGTTCTACAGCGGCATGGCCGCCACTGAACTGGACAACATCCGGCTGATCCGCCAACTGATGGAACAGGGCCCGTTACCGGTGCCATCGATGCGCGAGATCGAAAGCCACGATGCGGTGTTCATCCTCGGCGAAGACCTGACCCAGACCGCCGCGCGCCTGGCTCTGGCCGTGCGCCAGGCCGCCAAGGGCAAGGCCACCGAGATCGCCGCCTCGATGAAGATTCAGGACTGGCACATCGCCGCGGTACAGAACGTCGCGCAAGGCGCGCTGCATCCGGTATTCATCGCCAGTGTCGCCGAGACCCGCCTCGATGACATTGCCGAGCAGAGCGTACACGCCGCGCCGGCCGATCTCGCCCGCCTCGGTTTCGCCGTGGCGCATGCCATTGACCCGAGCGCGCCAGCGGTCGAGGGGTTGGAGGCCGAGGGTCGAAAACTGGCGCAGCAGATTGCCGACGCATTGCTCGCGGCCAAACGCCCACTGCTGATCAGCGGCGCCTCGCTGGGCGAGAAAAGCCTGATCGAGGCGGCGGGCAATATCGCCCAGGCACTGAGGAATCGTGAGAAGAACGCCTCGATCAGCCTCGTCGTGCCGGAAGCCAACAGCCTCGGCGTCGCGCTGCTCGGCGGCGAGTCCGCCGATGCCGCGCTGGACGCCTTGATTGCAGGCAGTGCCGACGCCGTGATCGTGCTCGAGAACGATCTGTATCGCCGTGCCAGCCAGGCCAAGGTCGATGCCGCCCTTGCCGCCGCCAAGGCCATCATCGTCGCCGATCACCAGCAGACAGCGACCACGGCCAAGGCTCACCTGATGCTCTCGGCCGCCAGTTTTGCCGAGGCCGATGGCACGCTGGTCAGCCAGGAGGGCCGCGCGCAGCGCTTCTTCCAGGTCTTCGAACCCAGCTACTACGACAGCAAGGTGCTGGTGCGTGAAGGCTGGCGCTGGATGCATGCACTGCACTGCACGCTTCAGAGCAAGGCCGTGGACTGGACCAACCTGGACCAGGTCACCGCAGCCTGCGCCGCCAGCAATCCCCAGCTGGCCGGCATTCTCCATGCCGCACCGCTCTCCTCCTTCCGCATCAAGGGCCTGAAAATGGCGCGTGAACCGCTGCGCTACAGCGGACGCACCGCCATGCGCGCCAACATCAGCGTGCACGAGCCGCGTCAGCCGCAAGACCCGGACTCGCCGTTCGCCTACTCGATGGAGGGCTATTCGGGTAGCGCTGAGGACCGTCAACAGATTCCGTTTGCCTGGTCGCCGGGCTGGAACTCGCCACAGGCCTGGAACAAATTCCAGGATGAAGTGGGTGGCCACCTGCGCGCCGGCGACCCAGGCGTTCGCTTGCTGGACGGCGCACGTCAGGACCTGGCCTGGACAACCGCGCCGCACGCCTTCGCTCCGGCACTCGGCAGCTGGCAGGTCGTGCCGCTGCACCACCTGTTCGGTAGCGAGGAGACCTCGTCACTCGCCGCTCCGATCCAGACCCGCATCCCGCATGCCTATGTCGCCCTGGCCGCCGCCGAAGCCAACCGTGTCGGCGTGGCCGACGGTGAACTGGTGAGTCTGCGTGTCGCTGATCGGCAACTGCGTCTGCCGGTCCGTATCGATGAGTCCTTGGCCCTCGGCCTCGTAGGGCTGCCGGTCGGGCTGGCCGGCGTGCCTGTGTTCAGCGCCGGCGACCTGGCCACAGAACTGGAGGGCGCCCGATGAGCTGGCTGACTCCTGAGGTGATCGACGTGATCATCGCCGTGGTCAAGGCGCTGGTGATCATGCTCGCGGTGGTGGTTTGCGGTGCGCTGCTCAGCTTCGTCGAACGGCGCCTGCTGGGCTGGTGGCAGGACCGCTACGGCCCCAACCGCGTCGGGCCTTTCGGCATGTTCCAGCTCGCCGCGGACATGCTGAAGATGTTCTTCAAGGAAGACTGGAACCCGCCGTTTTCCGACCGTCTGATCTTTACCCTGGCGCCGGTGGTGGCGATGAGTTCGCTGCTGATCGCCTTCGCCATCGTGCCGATAACGCCGACCTGGGGCGTGGCGGACCTGAACATCGGGCTCCTGTTCTTCTTCGCCATGGCCGGCCTCACCGTTTATGCCGTGCTCTTCGCCGGTTGGGCAAGCAACAACAAGTTCGCCCTGCTCGGCGCCCTGCGCGCTTCGGCACAAACGGTGTCCTACGAGGTGTTTCTGGGACTCTCGCTGATGGGCATCGTTGCCCAGGTCGGCTCGTTCAACATGCGCGACATCGTCGAGTATCAGCAGCAGCACCTGTGGTTCATCATTCCGCAGTTCCTCGGTTTCTGTACCTTCTTCATCGCTGGCGTCGCGGTCACTCACCGCCATCCATTCGACCAGCCGGAAGCCGAGCAGGAGCTGGCCGACGGTTACCACGTCGAGTATGCGGGCATGAAGTGGGGCATGTTCTTCGTCGGTGAGTACATCGGCATCGTGACCATCTCGGCGCTGCTGACCACCCTGTTCTTCGGCGGCTGGCACGGCCCGTTCCTCGACGCCCTGCCCTGGCTGTCCTTCTTCTGGTTCGCCATCAAAACCGGGTTCTTCATCATGCTGTTCGTGCTGCTGCGCGCCTCGCTGCCGCGCCCGCGCTACGACCAGGTGATGGCGTTCGGCTGGAAGTTCTGCCTGCCGCTGACCCTGATCAACCTGCTGGTGACCGGCGCATTCGTGCTGGCCGCGGCCCAGTAAGGAGAGAATTCATGTTCAAGTACATTGGCGCGGTGCTCCACGGCACCTACACCCAGTTACGCAGCCTGGTGATGGTCTTCAGCCACGGCTTTCGCAAGCGCGACACCCTGCAATATCCGGAAGAGCAGGTCTACCTGCCGCCGCGCTATCGCGGGCGCATCGTGCTGACGCGCGACCCCGATGGCGAGGAACGCTGCGTGGCCTGCAACCTCTGCGCGGTCGCTTGCCCGGTAGCCTGCATTTCGCTGCAGAAGGCCGAGACCGACGAAGGCCGCTGGTACCCGGAATTCTTCCGCATCAACTTCTCGCGCTGCATCTTCTGCGGCCTGTGCGAAGAAGCCTGCCCGACCAACGCGATCCAGCTCACCCCGGATTTCGAGATGGGCGAGTACAAGCGTCAGGACCTGGTGTACGAGAAGGAAGACCTGCTGATTTCCGGCCCCGGCAAGTATCCCGATTACAACTTCTATCGCGTCTCTGGTCTGGCCATCGCCGGTAAGCCCAAGGGCGCCGCGCAGAACGAGGCGGAGCCGATCAACGTCAAGGGGTTGTTGCCATGACGGCTTTCGATGAAAAGCGCTGGCCAATGGCATTAGGCATCCGTGGCAGCGGTCCTGACTGCGAAACGCGTCCTGAAAGCTCGCGGTCGAGACCGCGCCCACAGGGTCTGGGCACGGCTGTTTCGTTCAGCCTCCAGCCAGCAGCCTTCCAGCGTTCCAGGAGCTTCTGATGGAATTCGCCTTCTACTTTTCCGCCGGCGTGGCGGTGGTCGCCACGCTGAGGGTCATCACCGGTAGCAATCCGGTGCACGCCCTGCTCTACCTGATCACCTCGCTGCTGGCGGTGTCGATGTGCTTCTTCAGCCTCGGCGCGCCCTTTGCTGGCGCACTCGAAGTGATCGTCTATGCCGGCGCCATCATGGTGCTCTTCGTGTTCGTGGTGATGATGCTCAACCTGGGTCGCAACACCGTCAGCCAGGAACGCGGCTGGATGGCGCCCCGCGTCTGGCTCGGCCCGTCGCTGTTGGCCGCCATCCTGCTGGCTCAGCTGCTCTGGGCGCTCTTTTCAGCCTCCGAGTACTCGCCGGCCGGGCTCACCACCGTGGGGCCCAAGGAAGTCGGCATCGCCCTCTTCGGACCTTACCTGTTGGCCGTCGAGCTGGCTTCCATGCTGCTGCTGGCGGCGCTGGTCGCGGCTTTCCACCTCGGCCGCCACGAGGCGAAGGAGTAACGCCATGCATTCGATTCCGATGGAACACGGCCTGGCCGTTGCCGCCGTGCTGTTCTGCCTGGGACTGGTTGGCCTGATGGTACGGCGCAACATCCTGTTCATGCTGATGAGCCTGGAGGTGATGATGAACGCCACCGGTCTGGCGTTCGTCGTGGCCGGCAGCCGCTGGGGGCAACCCGACGGTCAGATCATGTTCATCCTGGTGATCACCCTGGCTGCCGCCGAGGCCGCGATCGGCCTGGCGATCCTGCTGCAGCTGTACCGCCGCTTCAACACCCTCGATGTCGACGCTGCAAGCGAGATGCGCGGATGAACCTACTATTCCTGACCTTCGTTTTTCCGCTGCTTGGCTACTTCCTGCTGGCCTTTACTCGTGGACGGATGTCCGAAACGCTCGCCGCGATAATCGGTGTTGGCTCGGTCGGCCTGTCCGCGCTGATTGCGGCCCTGTGTATCTGGCAGTTCAACACCGCACCGCCCGCCGGTGGCGTCTTTACCCAGCACCTCTGGCAGTGGCTGGACGTCGCGGGCTTCAGCGTCGCCTTCGGCCTGCACCTGGATGGCCTGTCGCTGACGATGCTCGGCGTGGTCACCGGGGTGGGCTTTCTCATCCACCTGTTCGCCAGCTGGTACCTGCGGGGTGAGGAAGGCTATTCGCGCTTTTTCGCCTACACCAACCTGTTCATCTTCAGCATGTTGCTGCTGGTGCTGGGCGACAACCTGCTGCTGCTGTACTTCGGCTGGGAAGGCGTCGGGCTGTGCTCCTACCTGCTGATCGGCTTCTATTTCAAGGAGCGCAAGAACGGCAATGCCGCACTCAAGGCCTTCATCGTGACCCGCGTCGGTGACGTGCTGATGGCCTTCGGTCTGTTCATCCTCTTCGTTCAGCTCGGGACGCTGGATATCCAGCAGCTGCTGGTGCTCGCGCCGCAGCAATTTGCCAGCGGCGACCTCTGGATCACCTTGGCGACCTTGGCGCTGCTGGGCGGGGCGGTGGGCAAATCGGCGCAACTGCCATTGCAGACCTGGCTGGCCGACGCCATGGCCGGCCCGACACCGGTATCCGCACTGATCCACGCGGCGACCATGGTCACCGCGGGTGTCTACCTGATCGCCCGTACCCACGGACTGTTCCTGCTCGCGCCGGATGTGCACGAACTAGTCGGCATCGTCGGCGGTGTGACGCTACTACTGGCGGGCTTCGCCGCGCTGGTGCAGACCGACATCAAGCGCATCCTCGCCTATTCGACGATGAGCCAGATCGGCTACATGTTCCTGGCGCTCGGCGTTGGCGCCTGGGATGCGGCGATTTTCCACCTGATGACCCACGCTTTCTTCAAGGCGCTGCTGTTCCTCGCCGCCGGCTCGGTCATCCATGCCTGCCATCACGAGCAAAATATTTTCAAGATGGGTGGTCTGTGGCGGAGGCTGCCGCTGGCCTACGCGAGCTTCATCGTTGGCGGCTCGGCCCTGGCGGCGTTGCCACTGATCACGGCCGGTTTCTATTCCAAGGACGAGATCCTCTGGGAGGCCTTCGCCAGCGGGCACAGCGGGTTGCTCTACGCCGGTCTGGCGGGCGCCTTCCTGACCTCGCTGTACACCTTCCGCCTGATCTTCATCGCCTTCCACGGCGAGGCTAAAACCGAGGCCCATGCCGGACGGGGCATCGCCCACAGCCTGCCGCTGATGGTGCTGATCCTGTTGTCGACGTTCGTCGGCGCGTTGATTGTGCCGCCGCTGGCCGGTGTCCTGCCAGAAAGCGTCGGCCATGCCGGCGGAGAAGCCAAGCACAGCCTGGAGATCGCTTCGGGCGCCATTGCCCTGGCCGGCATCCTCCTTGCCGCCATGCTGTTCCTCGGCAAGCGTGGCCTGGTCACCAGCCTGGCGCAGAGCGCACCCGGTCGCTTCCTGACGGCTTGGTGGTATGCCGCCTGGGGCTTCGACTGGCTCTACGACAAGCTCTTCGTGCAGCCCTATCTGTGGCTGACGCGCCTGCTCGCGCGCGATCCTGTCGATGCCACCATCGGCGTGATCCCGCGTACCGCCCGTGGCAGCCATGCCCTGTTGAGCCGCAGCGAAACCGGCCAGTTGCGCTGGTACGCCCTGTCCATCGTTGGCGGAGCCGTGCTGTTGCTCGGCGTCGTTCTGCTCTGAATCTGCGCAAGGACTCCAACCCGTGATTCTGCCCTGGTTAATCCTGATTCCCTTCATCGGCGGCCTGCTCTGCTGGCTCGTCGAACAGTTCGACAAAAGCCTGCCGCGCTGGATCGCCCTGCTCACCATGGGCCTGCTGCTCGCCATCGGCCTCTGGCTATGGGCGACCGGCGACTACCAGCTGGCGCCAGCCCCTGGCGCCGAGGCTAATTGGGCCCTGCAATTCAAGCACGTCTGGATCGAGCGCTTCGGCATCAACCTGCACCTCGCGCTCGATGGCCTGTCGCTGCTGATGGTCATACTGACCGGACTGCTCGGCGTGCTTTCGGTCCTCTGTTCCTGGAAAGAGATCCAGCGCCACGTCGGCTTCTTCCACCTCAACCTGATGTGGATCCTCGGCGGCGTGGTCGGGGTCTTCCTCGCGCTCGACCTGTTCCTGTTCTTCTTTTTCTGGGAAATGATGCTGGTGCCGATGTATTTCCTCATCGCGCTCTGGGGTCACAGTGCCGAAGGCAAGCGTTCGCGGATCAATGCCGCGACCAAGTTCTTCATCTACACCCAGGCCAGCGGCCTGATCATGCTGGTGGCGATCCTTGGTCTGGTCCTGGTCAATTACCACAACACCGGCACCCTGACCTTCGACTACGAGCTGCTGCTCAAGGCCGAGCTGGCGCCGGGCCTCGAGTACCTGCTGATGCTGGGCTTCTTCATCGCCTTTGCCGTGAAGTTTCCCATCGTACCGTTCCATTCCTGGTTACCCGACGCCCATGCCCAGGCGCCGACCGCGGGCTCCGTCGACCTGGCGGGCATCCTGCTGAAGACGGCCGCCTACGGCATGATTCGCTTCGCCCTCCCGCTGTTTCCTGAAGCATCGATGGACTTCGCACCGATCGCCATGGGACTGGGTTTGCTGGGCATCTTCTACGGCGCCCTGCTGTCGTTCGGGCAGACCGACATCAAGCGGCTGATCGCCTATTCCAGCGTCTCGCACATGGGCTTCGTGCTGATCGGGATCTACTCGGGTAGCCAGCTCGCCTTGCAGGGCGCGGTGGTGCTGATGATCGCCCATGGCCTCTCGGCGGCTGCTCTGTTCATTCTCAGCGGTCAACTCTATGAACGCCTGCATACCCGCGACATGCGCGAAATGGGCGGGCTCTGGTCGCGCCTGCCGTGGCTCCCGCCGCTAAGCCTGTTCTTCGCCGCCGCCTCGCTGGGCCTGCCCGGTACCGGCAACTTCATCGGTGAGTTCGTGGTGCTGTTCGGCGCCTTTGCCGAGTCGCCCTGGGTCGTGGTGATCGCGACCTTCGGCCTGGTGCTCTCTTCGGTTTATTCGTTGGCGATGATCCACCGGGCCTATTTCGGCCCGTCCCGTGGCGAAGGGATGCTACCGGGCCTGGATGGGCGCGAGGTGTCCATGGTGCTGGTGCTGGCGTTGCTGCTGGTGCTGCTCGGTGTGTTCCCGCAGCGCGTATTCGACACCTCGCACGCGACCATCAGCGGCGTGCAGCAGTGGCTCGATGCTGCTTTCTCCCCAACCGTTTCGGCCCGGTAGTAACTGTTATGCAATTGACTCAGCAATACATCATCGCCCTGCTACCTCTGCTGATCACCGGTGCCACCGCCATTGCGGTCATGCTGACGATTGCCTGGCGGCGCCACTACGGCCTCACCTTCGTCGTCACCTCCGCCGGCCTGACGCTTGCGTTGCTGTCGATCCTGCCCGCCCTGCACGTGGCCCCACTGAACGTAACGCCAATGTTGCGGCTGGATGCCTTCGCCTACTTCTATTCGGCACTCGTACTGGTCGCCACCCTGGCCTGCGTGACGCTGGCGCACGCCTACCTCGGCGAAGCCGATTCGGACGGCTTTCCGGGCAACCGCGAGGAGCTGTTCCTGCTGATGTCGCTGGCCGCCGCCGGCGGATTGGTGCTGGTCAGTACGCAGCACCTGGCGGGGCTCTTCATCGGCCTGGAGTTGCTCTCGGTACCGGTCTACGGGCTGGTGGCCTACGCCTTCTTCAACAAGCGCTCGCTGGAAGCCGGGATCAAGTACATGGTGCTGTCCGGCGCCGGCAGCGCCTTCATGCTGTTCGGCATGGCGCTGCTC
Organism: Stutzerimonas stutzeri; assembly: GCF_019090095.1. Classification (NCBI taxonomy): domain Bacteria; kingdom Pseudomonadati; phylum Pseudomonadota; class Gammaproteobacteria; order Pseudomonadales; family Pseudomonadaceae; genus Stutzerimonas; species Stutzerimonas stutzeri. The sequence goes on from NZ_JAGQFP010000001.1 coordinate 1,114,740, forward strand.
TATGCCGAGTCAGGCAGCCTCGATTTCACCGGTATCGGCGCCAGCCTGGCGGCACAGGGGTCATCGCTTCTGGTCCACGCCGGGATCGGCATGCTGCTGGTTGGCCTGGGCTTCAAGCTGTCGCTTGCGCCGTTCCATCTCTGGACGCCCGATGTCTACGAGGGCGCGCCGGCACCGGTCGCGGCCTTTCTGGCGACAGCCAGCAAGGTCGCGGTGTTCGCGGTACTGCTGCGCCTGTATCAGCTGTCGCCCGCCACCAGCGGGGGCTGGCTGAACGATGCGCTAAGCCTGATCGCCATCGCGTCGATCCTGATCGGCAACCTGTTGGCGCTGAACCAGAGCAATATCAAACGCCTGCTGGGTTATTCGTCCATCGCCCACTTCGGCTATTTGCTGGTGGCGTTCATCGCCAGCAAGGGATTGGCCGTCGAAGCCATTGGCGTCTATCTGGTGACCTATCTGCTCACCACCCTCGGTGCATTCGGCGTGGTCAGCCTGATGTCCAGCCCCTACAAGGGACGCGATGCGGACGCGCTGTATGAATACCGCGGGCTGTTCTGGCGCCGCCCTTACCTCACTGCCGTGCTGACCGTGATGATGCTGTCGCTCGCCGGCATCCCGCTGACGGCGGGCTTCGTTGGCAAGTTCTACGTCATTGCATCCGGCGTCGAGTCGCAGCTGTGGTGGCTGCTGGGCGCCCTGATCATCGGCAGCGCTGTGGGCCTGTTCTACTACCTGCGGGTCGTGGTGACACTCTATCTGGTCGAGCCGGGCCTGCGCCGTCACGATGCCCCGTCGAACTGGGGGCAACTGGCCGGCGGGGTCATGCTGCTGGCAATTGCCGTGTTGGCCTTCTTCCTCGGCGTCTACCCGCAGCCGTTGCTGGAACTGGTACAGCATGCCGGGCTGGCAGCGGTATAGGTTGAGTATGGGATGACGGCCTGAGGCGATGAATAGGTTGCGCAAGGCTGCAGTTGCGCAACCGGTGAGGTCGTGAAGCAACGAAAGGCGCCCATGCGTTGCCAGCGCGACACAATGGCGACTCATGGGCCCGACCACTGCAAACCGACCAGCCAGACCACCGCCATCGAAACGGCACGGCTTTTAGCTGTTTCGGATTCGATGCTCCTCTCGCTAGACACGGCCATAGCCGCGCGCTCAAAGGTTTTTGTCCTCATCGATTCGATGGACGACGCATCGCTCGAAAGGCCCACGGCGCCAACAGAGGCCCCTCCCCCATGAGGCACTTCTGTGCTCTACCAGGTGCCAGCCAGTACGCAACGCCGCGCCAACTGCCTCTTTCCTTCCCACATAAAAAACCGCGACCCTGAGGCCGCGGTTTTAGTCGCTACGGGAGCATCACGCCTTTTGCCGCAGCTTCTCCGGCTTGATCAGGAAGCGTGCCAGTGCCGGCAGCAGCCAGATCGCCCCGACCATGTTCCAGAGGAACATGAAGGTCAGCATCAGTCCCATGTCCGCCTGGAATTTGATCGCCGAGAAGACCCAGGTAAACACGCCGATGGCGAGGCAGATACCGGTGAAGATGACCGCCTTACCGGTGGTCTTCAGGGTCTGGTAGTAGGCTTCCTGCAGCGTCAGGCCCTGACGCAGGTAGGACTCCAGACGGCTATAGATGTAGATACCGTAGTCGACGCCGATACCCACACCCAAGGCGATTACTGGCAGCGTCGCGACTTTCACGCCGATTCCCATGAACGCCATCAGCGCGTTGCCGAGGATCGATGTCAGCACCAGCGGCAGGATCACGCAGAGCGTGGCGGCTACTGAGCGGAAGGTCAGCAGGCACATGAAGCTCACGGCGGCATAGACCGCGATCAGCATGGTCGTTTCGGACGCGGCGATGACTTCGTTGGTGGCCGCCTCGATACCGGCGTTACCGGCCGCCAGGACGAACTCCAGCCCCTCGCGGTTGTTTTCCTCGGCGAAATCGCGCGCCACGGCCACCACGTGTTCCAGCGTCTCTGCCTTGTGGTCGTTGAGGAACACCAGCACCGGCGCCAGCGAGCAATCGCTGTTGTACATGCCTTCGGCACGGGCGATAGAGCTGTTGAGCACGAACTGGTTACGCGACAGTGTTTCCCATTTCAGGCTGCCCTCGTTCATGCCTTTGATGCTCTGCCGCGCGACGGTCACCATCGAGACGGTCGACTGCACGCCCTCGGTGTTTTCCATCCGCCACATCAGCTCGTCCATCGCTGCCAGCGTGTCGTAATGAGCACAGCCTTCGGGCGCTGTCTTGACCATCACCACCAGCACGTCGGAACTGGTCGAGTAGTTGCGGATCACGAAATCGTTATCGAGGTTGTAGCGTGAGTCCGGATGCAGCTCCGGGGCGCCCTGATCGAGGTCGCCGATTTTCAGGTTCTGGCCATACCAGAGCCCGCCACCGACCGCCAACAGCGCGATGACGATCGAGACCGACGCGACTGTCGGGCTGGCGAAGTTGGCCAGGGCACGCCAGAACGGATGGTTGCGCGCCGCCTCTTCGCGCGCCTGCTTGACCGCGCGCTGACTGATTCCCAGGTAGGAAATCGCTACCGGCAGCAGGATCAGGTTGGTGAGGATGATCACGGCCACGCCGAGGGACGCACCGATGGCCAGCTCGCGGATGACGCCGATGTCGATCAGCAGGAGGGTGACGAAGCCCACCGCGTCCGACGCCAGCGCGACCATACCGGGGATGAACAGCTGACGGAACGCCAGGCGTGCAGCCGATAGCGGGTCACTGGTCTCCCCCGAGGCCATGGCGATGCCGTTGATTTTCTGCACGCCGTGGGAAATACCGATGGCGAAGACCAGGAACGGCACCAGCATCGAATAGGGGTCGAGACCGAAACCCAGCGTATGCAGCAAGCCCAGCTGCCAGGCGACCGCGATCAGCGTGGTCACCACCACCGCGATGGTGCTCTTGAAGCAGCGGGTGAACCACAGCAACAGCGCCAGGGTGATACCGATGGCGACGAAGAAGAAGAGCGCGACGCCGACCAGACCGTCGATCAAGTCGCCGACCTTCTTGGCGAAGCCGATGATGTGGATCTCCACATTCGGGTTCTGCGCCTCGTACTTGTCGCGAATCTTCTCTTCCAGCTCGTGCGAGAACTTCTGGTAGTCGAGCTTGATCAGCTTGCTGCGATCATCCGGGTCCGAGTAGGACTCCATCAGTGGCACGTCGATGATGCTGGACTTGAAGTCGTTTGCCACCAACCGTCCGATCTGCCCCGACTTGAGAATGTTGCCGCGCAGGTCCTCGAGACTTTCCGGGGAGCCGTCATAGGTCTGCGGAATGACCTCACCACCGGCGAAGCCCTGCTCGGTGACCTCGGTCCAGCGCACGCTGGGGCTCCACAGCGATTTCATGTTGGAGCGGTCGACGCCCTGGATATAGAACACTTCGTCGTGGATCTGACGCAGCGTTTCCATGTACTCCTTCGAGAAGATGTCGCCATCCTTGGCCGCCACGGAAATGCGCACCGTATTGCCCAGGTTGGCCAGATCATCCCGGTGTTGGAGCATGTTCTGAATATAGGGATGGCCCAGCGGGATCATCTTTTCGAAGCTGGTCGAAGGACGAACCTGCGCAGCCTGGTAGAACAGAAAGATGCTGATCAACAGGCAGATCAGGATGACCGCCGGACGATTGTTGAAGATCAGGCGCTCTAGAAAGGACGCCGGCTTCTGCTGATGCTTGGTCATGTTGGCTCCGGCTTATTGTTGTTGTACGGGCAGATTGGCGCCTGTCGGTGAAACGACCCTGACACCGCTCTGCCCGACGAGGACCAGATTGCCGTCCGGGTTGGCGACCACACCCGACAAGGAGCGCCGGTCAGGCCTGCTGAACAGCTTGAAGGTTTGCCCTTGGTCGTCGCTGCTGAGCACCGTGCCGCCGTGGCCGACCACGACAATGCGGCCATCGGGTAGCAAATTGCCGTCAGCCAGACCCGATTCGATCGGGTGGCCGTCATCGAGCAATTCAATGGCTTGCCAGCTGTCACCGAAATCAGTCGAGCGGAACAGGTGGCCACGCAGACCAAACGCCACGACGACGCCGGACGCTCCACCGCCAACGACACCGAAGAACGACCCCTGATAAGGCGACTCGACGCGCTCCCAGGTTTCGCCCATGTCCGCGGAGCGGAACATGCCGCCCATTTCTCCGACGATGAACACGCCCGAGCCGGGGATCTCAGCGATGGCGTTAAGGTGGGTGCCGTCTTCGTTGTCGAGCCGATCGGCCACGTCTTCCCAGTGCTGGCCGCCATCGGTCGTTTCCAGCAGTACGCCATAGGCGCCGGTTGCAAAGCCGTGCTGGGCATTTTCGAACCAGACGTCGAGCAGCGGCACTTCGCCTTCACGGTTTTCGTACTGCTGCGTCCAGGTCTGGCCGCCGTCGCTGGTGGCGAGGATCAGCGCGTCATGGCCAACCGCCCAACCGTGCTTTTCATCAGCAAAGGACACGGCGGTGAGCATCTGCCGAGTCGGCACCTTGGCCTGAACCCAGCTGGCACCGCCGTCGTCGGAATACAGGATGTGGCCGCGGTCACCTACCGCAACCAGCCGCTCGCCGGCGTAGGCGACATCGAGAAGCAACGTCGAAGCCGCTTTTTGCGACTCGATCGCATAACGCACCCCAGCCTCGGAAGCGTTTTGCGCCTGCGCCTGAGCGTTTGCAAGAAACAGAATGGAGAGAACACTGCAGAGCGAGAGCGTTCTGGCCAGCGGCGATCGACTGCTGAACATTGACGTGCGGGTCGTCTTTTCCGCGCGACCAACTGGTGTGCGCCACGTGACGGGCTCACTCATACATACCCCCTTTATTCTTATTAGGTAGGGCCTGCGCATGGAGACAGGCGAAGCCATGCTATAGGGCTTTCGAAACTGCGGGCAATTGCCTGGACGTTATGTTTTGTTAAGCATGGCTGATTGATATTGCATGATAGGCGAGCCTTATGGCACGGGGGCTCGGCGCGATTATTCAGGCCGTCGCCACGGCGCATGCAGCCATCGCAGGAAAGCAAAATCCCGCGGCGGCGCGCGGGATTTCGGGGTATTGCGTCAGTCGCGTCTGGCGAACGTATCCATCAGGCGAGGCTTTTGCTGACCACCTCATAGACGTCGCTGGAGAGCTCGCCGGATGCCAGGATCCGCTCAAGTTCGGTTTTCATCAGGCCCTGACGGCCAGCATCGTATTTGCGCCAGCGGGTCAGCGGCGCCAGCAGGCGCGAAGCGATCTGCGGGTTGAGCTTGTTCAGCACGATGACCTGGTCGGCAAGGAAGCGATAGCCGGCGCCATCGGCCCGGTGGAAGTTGACCAGGTTCTGGTTGGCGAAGGCACCGATCAAGGCACGGACCTTGTTCGGGTTCTTCAACGTGAACGCCGGATGCTGCATCAGGTGCTGGACCCGCTCCAGGCCTCCCGGTTGCGTGTTGCCGGCCTGGACGCTGAACCACTGATCCATGACCAGCGGATTGTCCTTGAAGTGCTCGGCGAACGCCTCGAGCGCCTGCTTGCGCTCGGCTTCGAACTCGGAATTGACCAGCACGGCCAATGCCGTCAGGCGCTCGGTCATGTTGTCGGCCTGATCGAACTGCTCGACACACGCCGCCAACACGTCGGGCTTGCCGCTGAGCATCAGGTAGGACAGCGCGATGTTCTGCAACGCGCGGCGGGCAAAATGGCTGGCTTCGGCGACATAAGGCGTCCGTCGCGACACGTCGCGGTTGGCCTGATAGCGCGCCCAGAGTTGATCGAACAAGGCGGTGGCAATGCCATGCCGAGCGAAGTCGCGCGCTGCATGGATGGCGTCTACGTCCGCCACGTCGCTGATCTCGGTGAGGTAGGCCTCGCTGGGAAGAGACAGCATCTCGGCGACCATCGCCTGATCCAGGCTGTCGTCCTCCAGCAGGCTGCGCAGCGCCGCGACCAGACGCTGATCGAGCTGCAGTGCCTCGCCACGCTGATGCTGGCCAATCATGTCCTGCAGCACCTGAACCGACAGTTGCTGGCCCGCTTCCCAGCGGTTGAAGCCGTCGGAATCGTGTTGCATCAGGAACATCAGCTGATCGCGGCTGTACGGGAAGTCCAGCTTCACCGGTGCGGAGAATCCGCGTAGCAGCGACGGCAGCGGCTGCTCTGGGACGTCGACGAAGGTGAACGTCTGCTCGGGCTGATCGACCGCCAGCACGCGAGTCGTACCCACCGCCGCCTCTTCACCTTGCAGGCGCAGCGGGATTTCGTTGCCCTGCCCGTCCAGCAGACCCAGCGAAACCGGGATCACGAAGGCCAGCTTCTCGCTCTGCCCGGGTGTCGGCGGGCAGCTCTGGCGGAACGTCAGGCTGTAGGTATTTGCAGCAGCGTCATATTGCTCACTGGCAGCCAGCCGCGGTGTACCGGCCTGGCTGTACCAGCGCTTGAACTGGGTCAGATCGGCACCGTTGGCATCTTCCATCGCTTTGACGAAGTCATCGACCGTCACCGCCTGGCCGTCATGCCGCTCGAAATACAGGTCGCTGCCCTTGCGGAAGCCCTCCTCGCCCAGCAGCGTCTGGATCATCCGCACCACCTCGGCGCCCTTCTCATAGACGGTCAGGGTGTAGAAGTTGGAGATCTCGATGAAGGATTCCGGGCGCACCGAGTGGGCCATGGGGCCGGCATCTTCGGCGAACTGGTGGGTGCGCAGGTAAGAAACGTCTTCGACGCGCTTGACCGTTGGCGAGTTCATGTCGGCGGAGAACTGCGAGTCGCGGAAGACGGTGAAGCCTTCCTTCAGCGACAGCTGGAACCAGTCGCGACAGGTCACGCGGTTGCCCGACCAGTTATGGAAGTATTCGTGAGCCACGATCGCTTCGACTCGCTGGTGCGCCGCGTCAGTGGCCGTTTCGGCACGTGCCAGCACGGCACTGGAGTTAAAGATGTTGAGGCCCTTGTTTTCCATGGCGCCCATGTTGAAGTCGTTGACCGCGACGATCATGAAGATATCCAGATCGTATTCGCGGCCGTAGACCTCTTCGTCCCACTTCATCGACTTCTTCAGGCTGTCCATGGCGTGCTGGCATTTGTCGATATTTTCCGGCTCGACATAGATGCGCAGCGCCACGTCGCGCCCGCTCATGGTGGTGAAGCTGTCCTCGACACACCAGAGGTCGCCCGCCACCAGGGCAAACAGGTAGGCGGGCTTCTTGAACGGGTCTTCCCAGGTTGCCCAGTGGCGGCCATCGTCCTCTTCGCCGCTGGCGATGGGGTTACCGTTGGATAGCAGGATGGGATAGGCCTGTTTCTCGGCGCTGACCGTGGTGGTGAACTTGCTCATCACATCCGGGCGATCGAGGTAATAGGTGATCTTGCGGAAGCCCTCGGCTTCGCATTGGGTGCAGAACATGCTGCCCGACTTGTACAGGCCTTCTAGCGCGGTGTTGCTCTCGGGGTGGATGACGACCGTGCTGTCGAGGGTGAAGTTCGCTGCATCGGGCTGCAGCGTCAGGCTCTCTTCCGCAACTTCATAGTCACCGAGGCCGAGCTGGCGGTCGTTCAGCGCCAGCGAGATCAGCTCCAGGTCCTGCCCGTGCAGCTGCAGGCGCGGCAGGCCGGCGCCCGCCTCCGGGTTGCGCCGCATCACCAGCTGCGCATGCACCAGGGTGCGATCCTCGTACAGCTCGAAGGTCAGGTGAGTTTCATCGATCAGGTAGTCCGGAACCTGATAATCCTTGAGATGAATGACTTTCGGTTGTTCGGTGCGCATGGAAACCTCGTCGACTGAGCTTCAAGCGGCAAGCTTCAAGCAGGGAATTGAACGATGAATGCCAGCCCGGCCAGCGGGCCGCGGATGAGTTCGAGCTTAGCGTCTGTCGCGACGGACTTGTAGGGCGGAAACGGCTCAGCCTTATTCCACTCGATGGTCCAGGCCGCTCAACTTGAGCCTGTGGGCGGGGCCAATCGGTGGATAAGCGAAGCGTTATCCACCCTAGGCCGCAGCGCTGGCGGCGACCTGATACGCCGTGAACTTGCGAATGTTGATCACCCCGGTGTCCAGGATCAGGTATTGACCCTTGATGCCGCGCAGGGTGCCCTCCACGACCGGCGTCTTTTCCAGATCCAGGCTGACGATCTTGGTTGGATAGGCCTCGACCGGATAGCGAATCTCCAGCACCTCGGCATCGGCCACCGGCTGGATCGCCTGCAGCCCATAGCGCTTCTGAAGCTCATGCAGGCCATCGGCACAGGCATCGAAAATCCGCTCGCGAATCTCGATGAGATCGATGGGCTCGGCATCGCCCTTGAGCAGCGCACGCCAATTGGTACGATCGGCCACCTGGCTGCGCAGCAGGTCTTCGACCATGCCGGACTGCTGACGGGTGGCAACCCGCATGATCGGCAACGCCTGGCTGGCGCCCTGGTCGAGCCAGCGCGTCGGTAGCTGCGTGGCGCGGGTGATGCCGACCTTGATGCCGGACGAATTGGCCAGATACACCACGTGGTCGGTCATGCAGAAATCCAGGCCCCACTGGGGATCGCGGCAGGTGCCGAAATCGTGGTGGCATTTTTCCGGGCTCATGATGCAGACGTCGCACTGCGGCAGCTTCTTGAAGCAGGGGTAACAATAGCCCTGGCTGAAACTCTTGTTGGTCTTGCGGCCACAATGGGTGCAATTGATGGCGCCCAGGTATTCCAGTCGCAGGGATTTGCCGATCAGGGGATTGACCGGCACACGCTGGTCATTCAGACAAAACGCGTACTGAGCTTGCGGCCCCAGCTGAATCGACATCTTGCTCAGGGCGCCGCGTCCGAGTTCAAGCATCAGTGCCGTGTTCCTGAAGCCGGGGCGAACAGGCTGGTGTCGATGGGCGCCTGGTTCTTGCTCTTGGAGGCGCATTCCTGGCCACCCATGTAGCCAGTGCGCTGCTCCTCGGGAAGGTACTTCATTTCCCAGGCGATCATTGCGCCAAGGCAGGTTTCCTTCTGTTCGGGCGTCAGCTTGCGGCCGTCGCTCCACTTGCCCAGCTCGACGGCGGTCTTCAGGCTTTCATAAATTTCGGGGGTGATGTTTTCGATGGCTTCGATAAAGGACGACATGGCCGGCTCCCGGGAAACGAGCGCGCATTCTACCGAGCGGCGTCGCGTTAGGGGAAATCCGATCGGCTTATAGACTGCCTCTGCTGCGCGCTGTGCGACGTGCGGCCAGCCCACCGAGCACGCCCGTCAGACAGCCCGCGATCAACCCACCGACATGGGCCGCGTTGGCGATGGCCAGCGTGCCGAAGCTCACCACTTCGACGATGCCGGTCAGACAGACGACCAGCCAGACCAGCATCAGCACCACCACGCCCGGCGGCAGGCGGTAGGCCTCGCTGGGCGCGAGCTTCTGGAACAGCCAACAGTGGCCCAGCAGACCGAAAAGCACGCCGGACAAGCCGCCGAAGATACCCGGGCCGCCGAACGCGTACTGCGAGACGTTCGAGACCACGCCGAACAACAGCGTCAGGCCCAGCAACATCGACGCCCCCTGGCGTTGCTCGATGCGCCGACCGAGTTCCCAGTACCACATCGAGTTCATGGCCAGGTGCAGCAAGCCGAAATGCACGAAGATCGGCGTGATCAACCGCCACCACTGGCCTTCGCTCACGCTTTGTTCGAGCGTCGCAAAATAGGCGTAGTCGCCGTCGATACGGAAGTCGGTAAAGCTGAACCAGCGGATGGTCTCGAAGTGTCCGCCGAGCAGCGTAATGGCCGCGACGATGAGGGTCAGCAGCAACACCGCAGCAGTCAACGGACTGCGCCGCAGGCTTGCGACAAAACCCGCGCCGCGTCGCGCCGGCTGCTCGGTCTCGAGCATCCCGTCGCCTTGTGGATAGCGCTGGTAGAGCTCGCGGACCTGCTCGACGGTTTCCGCCGGCACGCGCAGCACCTGTTCACCCGCCTCCTCAGACACCCTGCAGGGCACCCGCAGCCGCCGCAGCAAGGCGATGAAGCCACTCAGGTCTTCGGACAATGGCAGGCGAAACGCCTCGACTACAGCCATTCAACGCTCCACGTTCACCCAGACGAATTTGGCCGGGTCGAGTCTGACTTCCCGGTCGAGTCGATACGCCACCAGCTTGCCGTATTTCACCGCGCTGTAGTCCAGACACGCCAGGTTGTGGCGAATCGGCGCGGGTACTCCGCTGCGCCAGTAATGCCCGACGAACAAGAGTGGATCATCAGGACCGTACAGGAATAGCCGGCTCTTCTGGCTTTCGCTGAGCGGTAGCCGTGCCGCCTGCTCGGGCAGCCCGTCGGGCTGGAACACCACGTCGCCATAGGTACTGGGATTTTCTTCCCAGAACTTGGTCCGGAAGAAGTTACGTGTGAATCCTTCGGCGCTGGTCAGCGTCAGCCCGGCGGGCAGCGGCATGTCGGTGCCACGCAGCAAGCGATCCAGAGCCTTGGCGGCAAAGGCATCGGCGAAGGCCGCCTCGCGCAGAAACGCCGCATCGAGCCGTCCCTCGCTCAGGCGCTCGCGCAGCCGATCGATGACATTGTTGTCCCAGCAAGCATGCACCACACGGAAGCGCTCGTTCTCCAGGAACAGCGGCAGCTCCATGAACCAGGCGAGAAACGCCTGCCAGTCATCGGCATGGTGCTCGAACTGCTCGAAGGTCTGCCGCAGCAGCATCTCGTAGCGCGGCGTGTGATCGCGCACGAACGACTTGCCGCTTTCCGGCGGCGCCGGGGTAAACCAGCCCAGCGCGTTGAATTCGTGGTTACCCATGATGCAGTGGGCCTGCCCCGCCTCGACCATGTCGTGCACCAGATGCAGCGCCTCGCGGATGCGCGGCCCACGATCGATGATGTCGCCGAGAAAGATGACCTGCCGCCGAGCATGGGTCCACACGCCGGCATGGCGGCGATAGCCGAGCTGCTCCAGCAAATGCGTCAGCGTATGGGCGCAGCCGTGCACGTCCCCGATGAGGTCGTAGCTGCGCTCCGGGTCGACGATCACTATTCGCCTCCACCGAGGCGACTGCCCCAGCCAAGCTTGGTACGGCAGACCTCGTAATAGTTATGGTCAAGCGGATGAATCAGGTGCAGCTTCTGCGGCTTCTTGCGCACCGTGACGGTGTCGCCCGGCGCACAGGTGAAATGGTTCTGGCCGTCACAGGAAACCTGCGGATAGATCTGCATGTTCGGCGAGACCACGATCTTCAATTCGCTATTGCCATCCACCACGATGGGGCGGCTGGACAAGGTATGCGGGTACATCGGCACGACGACGATGGCATCCAGGCGTGGATGCATGATCGGTCCACCGGCCGAAAGCGAATAGGCGGTCGAGCCCGTGGGCGTGGCGATGATCAGGCCGTCGGCCTTCTGGCTGCAGACGAACTGGCCATCGATATACAGCTCGAATTCGATCATTCGCGTGGATTTGCCCGGGTGCAGCACTACGTCATTGAGCGCATCGCCGGCACCGATGGATTCCTCGAAGCGACGCACCTGCGCCTCGAGCAGGAAGCGATTCTCCAGCGTGTACTGCCCGCTGAGCACTTCGGCAACTTTCTCCTCCAGCTCATCGGGGCGGATATCGGTGAGAAAGCCCAAGCTCCCGCGGTTGATCCCGAGCACCGGCACACGATGCTTGGCCAGCGCCCTTGCCGCGCCAAGCATGCTGCCATCGCCGCCGACCACGATCACCAGGTCGCACGAGTCACCCAGCCGTTGCCGCGACGACGTCTGCATGCCATGGCCGGGCAGTACCTCGGCGATGTTCTCTTCGAGGATCACGTGAAGGTGACGCGCCACGAGAAATCGCTTCAGTCGGCGGATGGTATCCAGCACCTGAGAGCTTCCCAGGCGACCAATGATGCCGATATTGCGGAACTGATCCATTGAAGCTCCCTGATAACGTGGCTGGAAACGAACGGCGTGCGGCTGGTTCAAGGGCCGCCGAAGCGTAACAGGCACTAAATTGGTGTCGCGCGGGCGCGTCTGAGTTCAACGCCGGCTCCAGACTGAGCCCCGTTGCGATGCGGCGCGGGAATTATGGAGGAAAGCCGGAAGTGGCAGCAAACCATCCCGGCTATGCTTGTGGCATGAATCTGCCTAGCCTTGCCGAATTGATGCCCCGACTGCAGCACCCCCAGGTGCGGGATCTCGCCTGGGTGTTGCTCTCGCCGCCCCTGTTGAGCGATGCGCCTGCGCCGCAACGGCATCCCTTGGCGGCCAGCCGCTGGCTATCTCGTCCCGACGAACTGGCCGACTGGCTGCTCTGGCATGACAGCCAGCCCAGCGTTCTCCAAGCCTGGCTGGCGCACTACAGCACCCGCCGGTTGGGTTTGTATTACGAGCGGCTCTGGCAATTCGCGCTAGGCCAAGCGCCGGACGTCGAGCTCGTGGCCGCCAACCTGGCGATCCGTCGCGAGGGCAGCACGCTCGGGGAGCTGGATCTGATCCTGCACGACGCCGACGGTGTGCATCACATCGAGCTGGCGGTGAAATTCTATCTGGGCCTCGAGACCGGGGATTGCCGGCAGCACGACTGCTGGCTCGGGCCTGGCAGCCATGACCGGCTGGACATCAAATTGCAGCGTCTCTGCGAACACCAGCTGCATCTGCCGACCAGCGCGCCGGCGAAGGCAGTGCTCTGTGAGCTGACCTGTCTGGAAATCGACAGTGCCCTGTGGCTTGGCGGCTACCTGTTTCAACCATGGCCGAAGGGCTGCGAGCTGCCGGCCGGTGCAAACCCGCTGCACCTCGGCGGGCACTGGCTGCGGTATGGCGAGTGGCTGGGCGCCACTAAAGTGCATGGCGCCGCGCATTGGCACCCGCTCCACAGACACGCCTGGCTGGCACCGGCGCAACTGGACGATAGCCAACGCTGGCCTGAGCAAGACGTGGTGCGCTGGATAGACGAAGCAGGTACCGGACAGGCGAGACTCCTGGCCCGGCTCGAGCGCGGTCACCATGGCCGCTGGGTCGAGTGCGAGCGCTTATTCGTCGTGCCCGATGCCTGGCCTGCGTGAGATCATCACGGCCTGTTCGCCAAACTGTCATCCAACCGCTACACACTGTCGCGTGAGCAGCGCCCAGTCGAATAACCCAAGCGACCCGTCAATGCCCTCTCCAGCAGTCGAATCGGATCCTCAACGACCTGTCAGCGCATGGACCCTCTTCCTGGTGTTCTTGCGCCTGGGTTTGACCTCCTTCGGCGGGCCAGTGGCCCACCTCGGTTACTTCCGTGACGAGTTCGTTCATCGCCGCCGCTGGCTGGACGAAGCCCACTACGCCGATCTGGTCGCGCTCTGCCAGTTCCTGCCCGGCCCGGCCAGCAGCCAGGTCGGGATAGCCGTTGGCCTGCTGCGCGGTGGCTACCGCGGTTCGCTATGCGCCTGGGCCGGCTTCACATTGCCCTCGGCGATCGCGCTGACGTTGTTCGCGTTGGGTATTGCCCGCTGGGGCGACGCTGTACCGGCCGGATTCCTGCATGGCCTGAAAATCGTTGCGGTTGCGGTCGTGGCGCAGGCGGTATGGGGCATGGCGCAGAACCTGTGTACCGACGGCATACGCAAGTCGATTGCCCTGCTTGCCGCGTGCACCTTGTTGCTCCTCTCCGGTCCGTGGGTGCAACTCGGCGTTATCGCCCTGGCGGGTGCAGTCGGACTGCTGGTGTTCCGCCCTTCCGTCAAAACAGCGCCAGTCCCCTTCCTAGCGACCCGCCGCCGCTCGATCGCCATCCTGTTTCTGAGCCTGTTCGTCACCCTGCTGATCGTGTTGCCGACCTTGGCCGCGGCCTCGACCAATCATTGGCTGGCGCTGATCGATACGTTCTACCGCGCCGGGGCGCTGGTGTTCGGCGGTGGCCATGTCGTGCTGCCGTTGCTCCAGGCGGAGGTCGTACCGAACGGTTGGGTCAGCAATGACACCTTCCTTGCCGGCTACGGTGCCGCCCAAGCCGTACCCGGTCCGCTGTTCACCTTTTCCGCATTCCTCGGTGGGTCGATGTATGACGGAAGCGCCCGGTTGCTGAGTGCAGCCGTCTGCCTCGTATCGGTGTTCACTCCGTCTTTCTTGCTGGTGTTCGGCGTCATGCCCTTCTGGGATCGGCTACGAACGAACGTGCGCATGCAGGCAGCACTGGCGGGGGTGAACGCTGCGGTAGTTGGCCTGCTGCTGGCGGCGATGTACGACCCGGTGTGGACCAGTGCCATATCCGGCCCGATCGATTTCGCGCTGGCCTTGATCGCGCTGGTCGCGCTGACAGTCTGGAAATGTCCACCCTGGCTGGTCGTACTGGCCGGCGGCGCGGCAGGCTGGGCGCTCACGACGCCCATCTGACAGTCGCGCCAGGAGACGTCAGCCACTGCGCTCGGTACGGCCACCCGAGCGTGCCAGGTAGCCATTGCCTTGCTCGCAGAGCAAGGCGGCGTAATCCTGCGCCGATAACCCATCGACACCATGGCGCAGAGAACAGGCGGTGAACCCCAGCTGCGTCAGTATGAATACCGCATTGGCGCTGCGCTTGCCGCTATCGCAGTAGCACAGGTAAACCCGATCACGATCCAGCAACCGCGATTTCAGGCGGAGCAGGTGCAGCGGCATGTTCAGCGCTTGCAGCGCATGCCCGCGCTGATACTCCTCCAGCAAGCGCACGTCGAGCCACTGAGCACCCCCGGCGTTCAGCTCGCTCGCCTGTTCGAAGTCCAACTCCGCGACCACAGGGGCTTTCAACAGGTCGATGAAGTCTTGTCGTGCCAGACGCAGTACACAGGTGTCCTCGAGCAGCGTGACGGTGGCGTTGCGCGGACGGTCGGTAAGCAAGGCCTCTTCACCGAAACAGGCACCGACGCCCAGCTCGGCCACCATTTGTCGATCGCTACCCAGGCCGACCATGACCTGCACGCCGCCTCGCTGAACGAAATAGCAGCAGTCACCGGGGTCCCCTTCACGCAGCAATACGTGACCGGCAGGCAATTCGATCGGCTCGAGCTTGGCCAGCATGTCCCGCACGTTTTCCGACGGCACCCTGGCGAACAGTGGATTTTCCAGCAGCTCTTCCAGCCAGTCGCTCAACTCGCCGGAGCTCGACAACACCAGCAGGAGATCGGCATGAGCCTGATGCCACGCCAACAGGCGATTGAGCTGGGCACTGTCGATCATCAGCACGCTGGAGTCGGTCAGCGCCCGGACTTGCGACAAGCGACCGCCTGTGCCAAACGCGTGACAGCTCTCGGGGGAACCGGCGACCAGCTGCTGCAGATCACCGTCGGCGCTGCGCATCGACAACGCACCGGCGAGCAGAAAATAGCTGGATCCGGTCGCGACTTCACTGTCGAACAGCAAATCGCCGGCCAGCAGCGGCCGCGGAACCAGTTGCTCACGAAGGGAACGCAGTTGCCGCGGCGACAGCGAATTGAGGGGGATCAGGCTACGCAACTGATCGGGGAACAGCGGCTTGGTCATCCGGTTTTTCCAATACAAGGGTCAGCGCAGCAGCTCGTCCAGCTGCTTTTGAGCAGCCCGCCGGCCTTGTAATCCACCGGTATGCACGAAGATGAGCCGCGTGCCGGCGGCAACATAACCGCGCTCGACATGAAGGCGCAATGCCATCATCGCTTTCGCGGTATAGACCGGCTCCAGCGGCATACTGGTTGCACGCTCGGTATCGAACATGAAACGAGCCAGAGCGCTGTCGAAACGGCCAAAGCCATCCCGGCTCGCATCGACCAGTTGGTAGTTGCCGCTGGCGACCTCGGCTTCGGTCAGCAAACTGTCCACCTGCTCGGCGACGCCGTGGGAAGACGGTCCGGCCAGCGCACCGAATACCCGACGCCCACCCTGGTCCGCTTCGCCAATGACCAAGCCAGCCAGGGTGGTACCCGTCCCCGCTGCCAGCCACCAGCCGTCGTGGTCGTCCCAGCCAAGCGTGTCGAGTTGGCTGCGCACCTGTGAGACCAGCGGCGCGCATCCCATGGCACCCGCCAGGCCGCCGCCGCCTTCAGGAATGCAGTAGTAGCCTGGATAGCACTCGCGCCAATGCTCGAAGAAATCCGGTCGGTATCGCTCCCGGTAGCCACCGTAACCGAGCCAGTGAAGCTGCATGCCCCAAGCCTGCAAATCGTCCACCGTCTCGGTTCGCTGTGGATGGCCGCGCAGCAGGCCGACACTCGCCAGCCCGAAGCGCCGCGCGGCAGCCGCCAACGCGTGAAGGTGATTCGAATGCGGGCCGCCGAGACTGATCAGTCCTGGCGCTCTGCGCGCCTGGGCTTCGCGCACGTGCAGGGCGAGTTTGAACCACTTGTTTCCGGACAACTCGGGGTCGACCAGGTCCAGGCGCAGCACAGCAAGCTGTACACCTGCCTGGTGCAGCCAGGGGAGCTCGATCGGATGAAGCGGCGCCGGGCGCAACGCGGATACCAGCTCTGCAAACTCAGGCAAGCGCCTCAGCTCCCTGTACGCAGCCGCTCCTGCGAACGATGCCGTGCGCAGCAATTGGACTCGCCGACGATAAAGCGTGCAGGCGCCTCTACCTTGTCCAGCGGCATGTTGCATCGCTCGCCAGTCGATAGCGTAGCGATGCAGGTTGGCTGCTGATAATGCTCGACCCACTGCTGGTACTGCTGTTCGGAAACAGCGCATTTGGTCGCCGCATAGGCGAGCGGGTTCTGTCGATAACGGGCAATGTCCGCCAGCGGAATGGTCAGGTGCCCCGCGCCGGGGTGATACGCCATGAACGCCACACCCAGCGCGGAAAGCCGCTCGAGTACATGCTCGCCGCTCTGCTCGGACAGGGCCTCGCAGCGTGCCTGCAATTGCTCGATCTCGTCCTGCAGTTGGCTATCCAGTTCGTTGCGATAGGCCAACTCGACATCACGAATCGACACCTGCTCCTTGTATTCGGCTACCGCCGCTGCGATTTGCCGGCGCAATTCGTCATCGAACTCCGCGCGCGCGGCGTCCACCTCGGCGCGACCATTGTGCTCCAGTGCCCGCAGCTGGCGACTCAGCTCTTCGCGATTTTTCTGGAACCCTTCGGCCTGCTCGTGCAATTGCGCGCGTAGTTGCTCGACCAGCGCCTCTTGTTGCAGCAGATCCTGGCGCAGCTGGGCGATCTCCTCCAGCAGCTTGGTCTGTTGCTGTGCTGCCAGCTCGCGCAGCCGTTTTATGTCCGCTTCACGCTGCTGTTCGAGGCTGGATATGCGCAGCCTTTGCTGTTTGATCAGTTGGGCGGCCTTCAGCCGCTGTTCCTGCTCCAGCTTTTCCGCCCGACGAGCACTGGTTTGCGAGGCTGTGTCGGCGGCATACCAGGCATCTTCGGCCACCATGTGCAAACGCTCGGCCGGCACTGCCTGGGGCGTGTCCTCCTCGACGAGCAAACCAAGCTGGTTGCGCTTGATGCGATCCCGCAGCATGACCAGGTGGTTATTACCTTGGGTCATCTCCGGATCCCAGAGGTGCATCTGGTACCAGGACACCGGGCACTGGCTGCGGCAGGCCAGACGAATTGGCCCCGCTCCCAGGTCGGGACCACGCCCGGTACGCTCGGCCAGGTTGCGCAGCGGGATGTTCCAACCGCTGTCCGCTGAACCGTCTTCATCGAAGTCGAGAAAGAAGAACACCGCCGCCCGAATCTGCAGGCGGGTATTGATCAGGACGTACGCGACGCGCATTTGCTGATCGGCGAACTCGGGCATGCTCACCAAGCCGTCAAGCACGGCCTCGAATTCGGGATAGAGCATTTCTTTGCAGACACCGCCGTCATTGAAGAACAGCACGGCCTCGACCGTCTGCGGTTTGATCTGCATGCTTTCACCCTCAGCGGCCTGAACGACCCGCGACTAGTTCCAGGAACGCCCTCTCCGGCGTTGCTACGTGTTGCGGGCACAGTTTAGGGGAAAAATCGCAGCGGGCGTTGTGACTGGGTTGGCAGCGAAATCGGCGCCCTGCTCGCGCGTCCGAGCAGCGGCGCCAGAGGCGGTCAGACCTTCAGCGCGGCGAGCTGAGGCGCCAGACGTCTGCCCATTTCCCCTCCGAGCGCTTGCAGCCCGCTCATAGGCCGTACCATGACTTCGAAGTCGACGATCGAGCCGGCCTCATCGAAGCGAATCATGTCGATCCCCTTGAGCTGGCGATCGCCAACCCGTGCGCTGAACTCCAGCACCACGTTCAGCCCATCGGCGCTGGCAAGCTGGCGGTGGTAGGCGAAGTCCTCGAATACCGTCAGCACGGTGTTGAGGATGAGATTGACGGCCATGGCGCCCTCATAGGGCTTGAAGGCCATCGGCGAGCGGAAGACGGCGTGTGGCTGCAGCAGCTCCGGCAACTGGCTGAGGTCTCGGGACTGGATCATCCGATGCCAGCGTTGCAGGGTGGCGGCAGCAGGCTGCTGTAACGAGCAATCGACGTTCATGCGCGACTCCTAGCGGGATGTTTCGGAAAGACGGTTCAAGCGAATGGTGTGAGGAAGGGCATTGGGCCTGACTCGCTACGCGTCCGTCGGAGCGCATCGAAGCAAGCCAGCCGCAACGACTCGACCCGGACCGTCAATAAGGCCCGGCTCGCCTGCCACTCACAACTCGGCAGCGAGGCGAGAGCCCTGGTTGATGGCGCGCTTGGCATCCAGCTCCGCGGCGACATCGGCACCGCCGATCAGGTGCACCCGGGCACCCGCCGTCTCGAGCTCGGCCTGCAGCTCACGTAGCGGATACTGACCGGCGCAGACGATCACCGTATCGACCGGCAACACCTGCGGCTCGCCCTCGGCAACGCGGATATGCAGGCCCTGATCATCCACCTTCAGATAGTCCACCGCGCTGATCATCTGCACCCGCTTGTTCTTCAGCCCGGTGCGGTGAATCCAGCCGGTGGTCTTGCCCAACCCGTTGCCAACCTTGCTCTTCTTGCGCTGCAGCAGATACACCTGGCGTGCCGGCGCGTGCGGTGCCGGCTGGATGCCGGCGATGCCGCCACGCGCCTCGAGCCCGAGATCGATGCCCCATTCCTTCCAGAAGGCCTCGCGGTCGAGGCTGGTCGACTCGCCCTGATGCGTGATGAACTCCGACACGTCGAAGCCGATACCGCCGGCGCCGATCACCGCGACACGCTGGCCGACCGGCTTGCGCTGCAGGATCGCATCGAGATAGCTGATCACCATGGGATGGTCGATGCCAGGAATGTCCGGCGTTCGCGGCACGATGCCGGTTGCCAGAATGATTTCATCGTAGCCGCCAGCCAACAGGTCCTTGGCAGTGACACGGGTATTGAGCCGCACGTCGACGCCAGTGCTCGCGAGTTTGCTGCCGAAATAGCGCAGGGTTTCGTAGAACTCTTCCTTGCCGGGCACCCGCTTGGCGACATTGAACTGGCCGCCAATCTCGCCAGCGGAATCGAACAGCGTGACCTGATGGCCTCGCTCCGCTGCAACCGTGGCCGCAGACAGCCCGGCCGGACCCGCACCGACGACCGCGACCTTCTTCACCGTTGCGGTCGGGATGTAATTGAGCTCGGTTTCGTAGCAGGCGCGCGGGTTGACCAGACAGGTCGTGAGCTTGCCGCTGAACGTGTGGTCCAGGCAGGCCTGGTTGCAGCCGATGCAGGTATTGATGGTATCGCTGCGGTCAGCCGCCGCCTTGTTGACGAAGTCAGGATCGGCCAGGAACGGCCGCGCCATCGAAACCATATCGGCGTCGCCCTCGGCCAATACCTGCTCGGCTACTTCGGGGGTGTTGATGCGGTTCGTGGTCACCAGCGGAATGCCGACCTGACCACGCAGCTTGGCGGTGACCTTGGTGAAGGCCGCGCGGGGCACCTTGGTGGCGATGGTCGGAATGCGCGCCTCGTGCCAGCCGATGCCGGTGTTGATCAGGGTGGCACCGGCCTGTTCGATGGCCTTGGCCAGCATCACCACTTCGTCCCAGGTGCTGCCGCCCTCGATCAGGTCCAGCATCGACAACCGATAGATGATGATGAAATCGGGACCGACCGCTTCGCGCACGCGGCGCACGATCTCGACGGGCAGGCGCATGCGATTTTCGTAGCTGCCGCCCCAACGGTCGGTACGCTGATTGGTGTGCGCCACCAGGAACTGGTTGATGAAGTAGCCTTCCGAACCCATGATCTCGACGCCGTCATAGTTGGCCTGCTGCGCCAGGCTCGCGCAGGCCGCGAAATCACGGATTTGCTTTTCGATGCCTTCCTCGTCCAGCTCGCGCGGCGTGAACGGGTTGATCGGGGCCTGGATGGCGCTCGGCGCGATCAGTTGAGGGCTGTAGGCATAACGCCCGGCATGCAGGATCTGCATGCAGATCTTGCCCCCGGCCTCATGAACGGCCTGGGTGACGATCTTGTGTTCTTCGGCTTCTTCGGGGGTCGACAGTTTGGCCGCCCCCGCACGCACGCAACCCTCCTCGTTGGGGCCTACCCCGCCGGTCACGATCAGGCCGACGCCGCCCCGGGCACGCTCGGCGAAAAACGCCGCCATCCGCTCGAAGCCGTTGGGCATCTCTTCAAGGCCAGTGTGCATCGAGCCCATCAGCGTGCGATTGCGCAACGTGGTGAAGCCCAGGTCCAACGGAGCCAGCAGGTGCGGAAAAGCGGTCATGTTCATTCCTCGATCAGACGGCACAGGCGGCACCCTGTAGCCAACGGTAGAATCGCCACGCCTCGTGGGACGGTGGTCGCTGTGCAGCGAAGATAAACAGCCGCTGCGACCGGCTCAATGATCGAAAATTACAACTACCTGATCCTGGCGCGCAAAAGCGCTTGGCATTCATCGCGCGTATGCCTAGTCTTTCCACACGAATCTCCAGCAGCCATCTTCATGCGCACCTACAGCAAACTGATCGGGCTGGCGGCGCTCGCCCTGGCCTCGCTCATCATCTATCTGGACTGGACGGGGGACCGGCGCAGCGGCCCGCTGCTGTCCGACTTACGCACGCTGCCCATCGAAAGCCAGGGACACCCCGCAGCCGCCGGCAACCTGCTCGCGGTGCAAACCCGCCTGATGCCAGCCGACTATCAGAGCAGGGAGCGCCTGCAACTGAAGTTCTCCACATACCTGGACCAGGCGCAGGCTGCAGGCTTGCTGGGGCCACGCACCGTGGTGGTCTTGCCCGAGCATGTCGGCACCGGTTTGTTTGCCCTTGGCGAAAAGCCTGAAGTCCAGCAGGCGCGCACGCTGCGCGACGCCATGCAATGGATGGCGCTGAGCAACCCCTGGGACTATTTGCGGGCGCTGGTGGGACATGAGGGCAAGGACCGCCGCACCGAGGCCGTACTGAAGATCAAAGGGCAGCAGATGGCCGAGGACTATCAGCGCATCTTCGGTGGTCTGGCGAAACGCTATGGCGTCACGCTCGTCGCCGGGTCCATCGTACTGCCCGAGCCGCGTCTCGAAGACGGCCGCCTGCGGACAGGCAGGGGGCCGCTTCGGCAGGTCAGTCTGAGCTTCGCGGCCGATGGCCAGCCCATAGGCCCATTGCAATACAAGGTCGCGTTGAGCCGCTACGAACGCCGTTACAGCAAGCCAGGCGATGCCTCTCCTGCCACTTTGGCGACACCCGCCGGCCGGCTCGCCGTGCTGATAGGCTGCGATGCGTACACCCGCACGCCGCCTCCCGACGCCGAACTGCTTGCGCTGACAGGCGCACGCGATGACCCGGCCACTGCCTGCGCGGTCGAAGCCATGCCGCAGACAACCCTGCCGCGCGCAGAGGTGCATACCTTCGGTCTGCCCTGGAGCCTGGTTGGCTCGCCCCATCGCCCCGCACGGCAACACCGCAGCCAACCCATGCAATTGACCAACCTCTGGTTACCGGAGCGGCCATGAATCGGCAGCGGGTGCGCCTGGGTGATCTCTCGGTTGGCTTCGTACACAGTCTGAGCAGCGCGCTGCAGGAGCGACAGATCGATCCTCAGCCCCTGCTCGAGGCCTACGGACTGGATTCGGCGCGGCTCAGCGAACCACGTGCGCGCCTGTCGATCCCACGCTATATGCGGCTTGGTCACGCGGCCATTCAACTGACCGGAAATCCCGGGCTGGGTCTCGAGATGGGACGGCTGCGCAAACCCGGTCATCTTGGCCTGGTCGGCGTCACGGCTACGCAGGCACCGACCGTTCGCGAAGCGGCGCGCGCGCTGATCCGCTACGAACCGCTGTATGCCTCCAATTACCGCGGCGCCTCCAGCTTCCATGAGGATGCCGAAGGCGCCTGGTTACGCTTCTATTCGATCAGCCCATACAACGGCTACAACCAGTTCGTCGTCGACACGGTATTGGCCAGCTGGATCACTCAACTCAGCACGGTGGCGGCACGCCCGCTGACGGCTTCGGCGGTGCAGGTCGAATTCCCTCAACCGGCCTATGTCGAGCGCTACGAAGCGCTGTTCGGCAAGCCCGTGGAGTTTGCCGCTGCACATAACCAGCTGCGCCTGGACAAGACCAGCCTTGCGCTACGCAACCCCGAGCACTGCCCGGGCACCTGGCGCCACCTGCTCGAGCTCTGCGAGGCGGAGCTGGAGCAGCGTACTCGAACCCGCAGCCTGCGCGAGCGCGTCACGCAACTGCTGGGGCCGATGCTCAAAGGCCAGGAACCGAGCTTGCAACAGATCGCCAGCCGGCTGCAGCTGCCGCCCTGGACGCTTCGTCGCAAGCTGGAAGAAGAAGGCACAAGCTACCGCGGGATTCTCAACGACACCCGACGCGACCTGGCGATGGCTTATATCCGTGACACCGAGTCCGCCTTCGGTGAGATCGCCTGGCTGCTGGGCTTTGCTTCGCCGGAGGCCTTTCAACGCGCCTTCAAACGCTGGAGCGGGCAGACACCCGGCGATTACCGGCGGGCACAGCGCCGAACCGAATGACCGGCCAAACCGACCAAGCCCAACGAAGCTGCCGCCAAGGTCTAGAGTTCGAAGGCGTCCTCGGCGGGCTCAGGGCCGTCCTGCTCCGCCGCATGCCATTCGAGAATTTCGTCTTGATATTCGTCCATAGCAAGGGTCCTCTTGCTGAGTCTGCAGTGCGCGAAACGAACGGTGTCGACAGAACCTGCTCGACCGGCTCGTCAGCCTGCATCAGTGCTAACAATGTTCATGCCACGCAACGTACCGCGGGAACATGTCAGAGACATGAACCCAGTCACGCAACCATTGCTTGACTGAATAACCCAAGCCTGGGACCACCACAACGCGCCCAATCGCCGCAGAGGGCCAGGTCGCACCCAACGGATCAGGGCGTTACCAGGCCAGCCGCGGTCATGAACTGCCGAAGCAGCCAGGCCACTATGCCAAGCGCGAGGACGCTGCCCGACCAGATCACCACGAGCCAGGTCATCCGCTTCCAGAGCGGCTTGGGTTCTGATGCACCAGTTTCGTGCTTGTGCTGCATAAAGGGCTCCCTGGTGAGGCTACGTCAGTGATAGCCGTCCTCGGCGCTGACCTTGCCGCGGAATACGTAGTAGCTCCAGGCGGTATACATGAGGATCAGCGGGATGATCAGCAACGCCCCGACCAGGGTAAAGCCCTGGCTCTGCGGCGGCGCCGCCGCTTCCCAGATGCTGACCGAGGGAGGAATGATGTTCGGCCAGAGGCTGATACCCAGGCCGCTGTAACCCAGGAAAATCAACGCCAGGGTGAACAGGAAGGGTGAATAGTGTGCGTATCGGGCAATCGACCGCAGCAGGCCGAAGGTGCACAGCAACACCAGGATAGGCACCGGCATGAACAGGATCAGGTTCGGCATGCTGAACCAGCGCTCGGCGATATCCGGATGGGTCAGAGGTGTCCAGATGCTCACGACGCCGGTGACCGCCAACACCGCCCACACCAACGGAATACCGATGTCATGCATGCGTTGCTGCAGCTCGCCGGCGGTCTTCATGATCAGCCAGGTGCAACCAAGCAAGGCATAAGCGACGATCAGGGCCAGGCCACAAAAGACCGAAAAAGGACTGAGCCAGTCCAGCGCCCCACCGGCATAGGCGCGGCCTTCCACCGGAAAACCGTGAATGAACGCGCCCAGCGCGACCCCTTGAAAGAAGGTCGCGGCCAACGAGCCACCCACGAATGCCTTGTCCCAGATGTGCTGGCGCGCGGGGCTGGCCTTGAAGCGAAACTCGAAGGCGACACCGCGGAAGATCAGCCCCATCAACATAAAGATGATCGGCAGATAGAGCGCCGAGAGAATCACCGAGTAGGCCAGCGGAAACGCGGCGAAAAGCCCGGCCCCGCCAAGCACCAACCAGGTTTCGTTACCATCCCAGATAGGCGCGACGGTATTCATGGCCACATCGCGCTCGGAGCTGTCGTTGAGGAACGGAAACAGAATTCCAATACCCAGATCGAAGCCGTCCATCACGACGTACATCATGATCCCGAAGATGATGATGATGGCCCAGATCAGCGAAAGATCGACACCCATATTCAATTCCTCTCGCCCAGTTGGTCGCCATGATCGTGGGGGATCGCCTCGTCGGCCGCCGACAATGGCCGCATCGGCGTACGTTTCTCGCCCGGTCCGCCGGCCCCTTTTTCGTCCCCTTCATTGAGGATCGGTCCCTTGGCGATCAACCGCAGCACATAGAGCAGGCCGATGCCGAACACGGCGAAATAGATCACTACGAACATCGCAAGGGTCAAGCCCAGCTGATCGGCACCATGGTTCGAGACCGCATCGGCGGTGCGCATGACGCCATAGACCACCCAGGGCTGGCGACCCACTTCGGTGGTGATCCACCCTGCCAGGATGGCAAGAACACCCGAAGGGCCCATGCACAAGGCCAGCCGCAGGAAGGGTCTGGTATGGAACATCCTGCCGTCCCGTCGCAGCCAGAGGCTCCAGACACCGGTGACGATCATCAGCACACCCAGCGCGACCATGATCCTGAACGTCCAGAACACGATGGTCGAATTGGGCCGGTCTTCACGAGGGAAGTCCTTGAGTGCCGGAATCTGTTCGGAAAGGCTGTGCTTGAGAATCAGGCTGCCCAGATAGGGAATCTCGAGCTTGTAGCGCGTTTCTTCGCGCTCCATGTCCGGCCAGCCGAAGATCAGCAGCGGGGTCGGTTCACCCGATGAGTTGTCCCAGTGCCCCTCCATCGCGGCAATCTTGGCCGGTTGATGCTCCAGCGTGTTCAGGCCGTGGAAATCCCCTACCACCGCCTGGATCGGCGCCACGATCAGCGCCATCCACATCGCCATGGAGAACATCTTGCGTATCGCCGGATTGTCATTGCCACGCAACAGGTGCCAGGCTGCGGAAGCCCCCACCATGAAGGCCGTCGCCAGGAACGCAGCGATTGCCATGTGCGTCAGACGGTAGGGAAAGGAAGGGTTGAAGATGATTGCGAGCCAATCGACCGGCACCACGATGCCATCGATGATTTCGTGCCCCTGCGGCGTGTGCATCCAGCTGTTCGAGGCGAGGATCCAGAACGTCGAGATCAGCGTGCCGACCGCAACCATCAGCGTGGAGAAGAAGTGCAGCCCGGCACCGACACGGTTCCAGCCGAACAACATCACCCCGAGGAACCCAGCCTCGAGGAAGAACGCGGTCAGAACCTCATATGCGAGCAAGGGGCCCGTCACGCCACCCGCGAACTCGGAGTAGGCACTCCAGTTGGTGCCGAACTGGTAGGCCATGACGATTCCCGACACCACGCCCATACCGAAATTGACGGCAAAGATTTTCAGCCAGAAATGGTAGAGATCGCGATAGACCTGACGCTTGGTCTTCAGCCACAACCCTTCCAGGACCGCCAGGAAACTGGCCAGGCCGATGGTGATTGCGGGAAAGATAATATGGAAGGAGATGGTGAACGCGAACTGAATCCGCGCAAGCTCGAGCGCTTCCAAACCGAACATTTACAAACCCCTCGTCAGTTGGCCGCTTGCCCCTGGCCCGTTCATGTCATCTCGCATAATGACATCGGTAATGCCCAAGGGTGCGTTCCAATAGGCGTGACCAGACGTCACAGTGGAACAAGGCGCAGGATTGACAACGGTCAATGACAGCGGCTGGATACCGCGTATTTGGGGGTTCAGACGGGGACGGTTGCGATCGAGCGAGCCGCCGGCACGTGGGCCTGAACAGTCGCCCTGGACGGCCGCTGAAACGAAAAAAGCGGCCCGAAGGCCGCTTTTAGCGAGGCTCCAGCCGTTCAGTTGGCTTGGAGCAGATATGGCGCAGCGGACGGGACTCGAACCCGCGACCCCCGGCGTGACAGGCCGGTATTCTAACCGACTGAACTACCGCTGCGCGTCGGCCGGACTTTCGCCCGATTCGCAAGGCCTGGATTCAAGCAGCTTCTACCGAAGTAGCAACCGGCTGATCGCCCTGCGAGGCGCGCAATTTACGCATCCGCCGAAACCAAGTCAACAGCGCGCTACGTTTTTTCTTCAAAAATGACGGCCACTTGCAATCACCGCTGGGAATAACCGGCTATCGGGCACCTTTAGCCGGCAAAACAGTCAGTTGGACTGGCATACTCACGTGCTTCTTTGCATGGTCCGGTCTAAGCTGCCAGCGCGCCCTGCCGCTCGCAGTCATCGGTAACGCGCTGTCACGACCTTGCAATATGCCCGTCATCATTCGGCTTCACGGAGTGCCTAGCTTGGCTTCCCCCGCAGCACTGCAAAATATCCATCAGCGCGCGCCTCTGATCGTCAGCGTACTCATCGTGGTGCTCTTCGGCCTCTATCTGGCAGGCCAGATCAGAGCGTGGCTGCAACTCACCCAGGCGCCCACGGCAGATACCGTGGAAGCCGACCAGCCTGCCGGCGTCGCGCCAGACCTGCAGCGAATGGAGCGCCTGTTCGGCACATCCACCACCAACGACCCGGTCTACGCCCCGAATACGGCGAACACCGACCTGACCTTGCTTGGCAGCTTCGTTCATGCCGACCCGGCGCGGTCTAGCGCCATCATCCAGATGAGCGGCCAGCCGCCCCAACTCTACGGGATCGAGCAGGAACTTGAGCCTGGCGTGCGGCTGTACAGCGTCCACCCTGACCGCGTCGAGATATCACGCAACGGGCGTGTCGAAAGCCTGTATTTCCCAAGCACTCGCAGCGCCACCGCCATACCCGATTCACTGCCGGACTACAGTGAACCGGCGGCCACGGACCAGCCGGACCCGCAGGCCGAGATGCTTCAACAACAAATGGAAGCGCTCCGCCAGCAGATGGAAGGAGTCAATAATTCGCCCGACGCCCTGCCCTCCGATGAACAACCCACGGAAGACAATTGACCGATGCCGCTTTTTCCCTCACGCCCGCTCATCGCCTTGCTCGCTGCAGGCCTGCTCGCCGCTCCGCTGCCCTCGATCGCGGCCGACCCCGGTATCGAGCCAAGTGAAACCCAGCAGGATGGCTGGACGATCAATCTCAAGGACGCCGACATCCGCGCGTTCATCGATCAGATCAGCCAGCTGACCGGCCAGACCTTCATCGTCGACCCACGGGTCAAGGGACAGGTGAGCGTGGTGTCGTCGACTACGCTGTCGCTCTCCGAGGTTTATCAGCTGTTCCTGTCGGTCATGGCCACCCACGGTTATAGCGTGCTTACCCAAGGCGACGTGGCGCGTATCCTGCCCAACGCCGAGGCCAAATCGGAGGCCGGTGGAGGCCCAACCGGTGGCGACCAGCTGGAAACCCGCGTCATCCAGGTCCAGCACACCTCCGCCACCGAGCTGATCCCGCTGATCAGGCCACTGGTCCCACAATATGGCCATCTTGCCGCGGTCGGCTCCGCCAACGCCCTGATCATCAGCGATCGCAGCGCCAACATCGCCCGCATCGAAGATCTGGTGCGTCAACTGGATCGAGCCCAGACCGGCGATTACAGTGTGGTGGACCTCAAGTATGGCTGGGCGGTGGATATCGCCGAAGTGCTGCGAAACACCCTCTCGCGTGGGGAGGCCAAAGATACCGCGGGCACCCAGATCATCGCCGACTCGCGCACCAATCGACTGATCTTTACCGGCCCTGAGCAGGCTCGACAGAAGCTTGCCAGCCTCGCCAACACGCTCGATACCCCCGGCACTCGCTCGGCCAATACACGGGTCATCCGGCTACGCCATAACGATGCCAAGTCGCTGGCCGAAACCCTCGGCGATATCTCCGAGCAGCTTGCAGCGCCTGCGGAAGGCGAGGTGCAGAGCGGGCGGCAACAGAACATCCTGATCCGTGCCGACGAGAGCCTCAACGCGCTGGTCATGCTCGCCGAACCCGAGCTGATCAGCACCCTCGAATCGATTGTTCGCCAACTGGATGTTCCACGCGCGCAAGTGATGGTCGAGGCTGCGATCGTCGAGGTTTCGGGCGACATCACCGATGCGCTCGGCGTCCAGTGGGCGGTGGACGCACGGGGCGGCACCGGTGGGGCCGGCGGCGTTAGCTTCGGCAACACGGGAATTTCGGTGGGGAGCGTGCTCAATGCGATCCGTGACGACGAGATTCCTAGTGAACTGCCCGACGGCGCCATCATCGGCGTCGGTACCCGCAGCTTCGGTGCCTTGATCACGGCGCTCTCCGCCAACAGCAAGAGCAACCTGCTGTCGACACCGAGCCTGCTCACCCTGGACAACCAAGAAGCGGAAATTCTGGTGGGCCAGAACGTCCCGTTCCAGACCGGTAGCTACACCACCGACTCGTCCGGCGCCAACAACCCCTTCACCACCATCGAGCGACAGGATATCGGGGTCACGCTCAAGGTCGTGCCGCACATCAACGATGGCGCCACGCTGCGCCTGGAAATCGAGCAAGAAATCTCGTCGATCGCGCCGTCTGCCAGCCTGTCGGCACAGGCAGTCGACCTGGTGACGAACAAGCGCTCCATCAAGAGCACCATCCTCGCCGAAGACGGCCAGGTCATCGTCCTGGGTGGCCTGATCCAGGATGACGTGACCCAGACCAACTCCAAAGTCCCGTTGCTTGGCGATATCCCGCTGCTCGGCGCGCTGTTCCGCTCCACGCAGGAGACGCACGTCAAGCGCAACCTGATGGTCTTTCTGCGACCGACCGTGATTCGCGACCGTGCCGGTCTGGCGGCGCTTTCGGGCAAGAAGTACAGCGATATCCGGGTCATCGAAACCGGGTCGGATAGCCCGAGCATCCTCCCCGCCACACCGGAGCGGCTGTTCGATGGACAGGGCCAGCCGGCACCGGCTATTGATTTGCGCTCCAATGAGCCAGCTCAACGACAGGCAATACCCAAGGCACCCGCCACGCAACGAGCGCCAGCGGCGTTCACGCCGCAACGGCCGCCTCAAGCGCAGCCTTCGCTACTGTCAGGATGGGCCGTCCAGCTAGGCAGCTTTCAGAACCGTGAAAGCGCCACCGCACTGCAACAGAAATTGCAGGCCGAAGGATTCGATGCCTACCTGAGAACCACAGGCCGCACCCACCGTGTGTTCGTCGGCCCGGTGCGCGAGCGCCAGGAAGCCAGCCAGCTTCGCGACCAGCTCTCCGACGAACAGCGCCTGGACGGGTTCGTCGTCAAATTTGAAAGCGGTCGCGACTGACGAGACCGCTTGCCGGCGGCCGAACGACAATTCCGCCGCTGGCCTCGATCGGATTCGCCGGTCGATGCCGTCGAGCTTCTTGCCGGCAAACGCTCCGAGCTGAAAAACGAAACCCCGCACATCGCGGGGTTCGTTGAGGATCGCAGTCGCCGCTAGGTCGGGTTTATAGCGCAGCCAGTCCACGCGCCAGATCCGCCTTGATATCCGCCACGTCTTCCAGGCCCACTGCCACGCGGATCAAGCTGTCGCGGATCCCGGCCGTCGCCCGATCTTCCGGCGAAAGCCGGCCGTGCGTGGTCGACCCTGGATGGGTAATGGTCGTCTTGCTGTCGCCGAGGTTAGCGGTGATGGATATCAGGCGCGTCGCATCGATGAAACGCCAGGCAGCCTCTTTTCCGCCTGCCACCTCGAAGCTGAGAACAGCACCAAAGCCGCGCTGTTGACGCTTGGCCAGCTCATGCTGCGGATGGCTGGCCAACCCCGCGTAATACACCTTCTCAACGCCTGGCTGCTGCTCGAGCCACTCGGCCAGCACCTGTGCGCTGGCGCAATGGGCCTGCATACGCAGCCGCAAGGTTTCAAGCCCCTTGAGGAACACCCAGGCGTTGAACGGGCTCAGCGTGGGGCCTGCAGTACGCAGGAAGCCCACCACTTCCTTCATCTGCTCAGCTCGGCCGGCCACCACCCCGCCCAGACAGCGGCCCTGCCCGTCGATGTACTTGGTCGCCGAATGAATGACGATGTCCGCGCCGAGCGCCAACGGCTGCTGAAGCACCGGCGTGCAGAAACAATTGTCCACCGCAAGCATCGCGCCCTTGGCATGGCAGAGCGAGGCCAGGGCTTCGATATCGACCAGCTCGGCCAGGGGGTTGGACGGCGACTCGACGAAGACGAGCCGGGTGTTGGGCTTGAATGCCGGGACCCAGTCGTCCACGTTGGTGAGCGGCACGTAATCGACTTCGAGCCCGAATCGCTTGAGGTACTTCTCGAACAACGAAACCGTCGCACCGAAGACACTACGCGACACCAGCACATGATCGCCAGCCGAGCACAGACTCATCACCGTCGCCAGGATGGCGGCCATTCCCGAGGCGGTGGCAACAGCCTGCTCGGCGCCCTCCATTGCGGCGATGCGCTCTTCGAACGCACGCACCGTAGGATTGGTATAGCGCGAATAGACGTTGCCCGGCACTTCCCCGGCGAAACGCGCCGCGGCGTCGGCCGCGCTGCGGAACACATAACTGGAGGTGAAGAACAGCGGCTCGCCGTGCTCACCCTCTGGCGAGCGGTGCTGGCCAGCACGAACCGCCAACGTGTCCATGCTTGCGCCGGTCAGGTCGCTGTCCAATCGCCCCGCATCCCAGTCGGTTGTCATAGTCGTTTTTCCACCTTGTTCGAGGCGGCAAAGCCACCGGATTGGGCGATCAGTTGTTATACAAATCGATAATGGCGCTACCAGCAACGCTCTTGTGCTTGCTCACGTCGTTGCGCGCCTGCTCGATCTTGTGCAGATAGGCATCGTCGATATCGCCGGTCACGTATTTGCCGTCGAATACCGCGCAGTCGAAGTTTTCTATCTTGACCTTGCCACCGCCGACGGCTTCGATCAGATCAGGGAGATCCTGATAGATCAGCCAGTCGGCCCCGATCAGCTCTGCGACTTCTTCGGTGCTGCGGTTGTGCGCGATGAGCTCGTGGGCGCTGGGCATGTCGATGCCATAGACGTTCGGGTACCGAACAGCAGGCGCGGCGGAGCAGAAATACACATTCTTGGCACCGGCTTCACGGGCCATCTGGATAATCTGCTTGCAGGTCGTACCGCGAACGATGGAGTCGTCCACCAGCATGACGTTCTTGCCGCGGAACTCCAGGTCGATGGCGTTGAGCTTCTGTCGCACGGATTTCTTGCGTGCGGCCTGCCCCGGCATGATGAATGTCCGACCGATGTAGCGATTCTTGACGAAACCTTCGCGGAACTTCACGCCCAGGCGGTTGGCCAGCTCCAGGGCCGCGGTACGGCTGGTATCCGGAATCGGAATGACGACGTCGATGTCATGATCCGGACGCTCGCGCAGAATCTTGTCCGCGAGCTTCTCGCCCATGCGCAAGCGCGCCTTGTACACCGAAACACCGTCCATCAATGAATCGGAGCGCGCCAGATAGACATGCTCGAAGATGCAAGGCGCATAGTGGGGATTCGGTGCGCACTGACGGGTGTGCAGCTTGCCCTCGGCTGTGATGTACACCGCCTCGCCTGGCGCAAGGTCACGGATCAGCGAAAAGCCCAGCACGTCCAGCGCCACGCTTTCCGACGCGATCATGTACTCGACACCCTGATCGGTGTGGCGCTGGCCGAAGACGATCGGACGAATAGCGTGCGGATCGCGGAAGCCGACAATACCGTAGCCCGTCACCATGGCGACCACCGCGTAGCCGCCCACGCAACGCTCGTGCACCTTGGCCACGGCGGCGAACACGTCTTCCTCGGTGGGCTGCAGCTTGCCGCGCACGGCCAGCTCGTGGGCGAATACGTTGAGCAGCACTTCCGAATCGGAATTGGTGTTCACATGACGCAGATCGGATTCGTAGATTTCCTTGGTCAGCTGATCGACATTGGTCAGATTGCCGTTGTGCGCCAGGGTGATCCCGTAGGGGGAGTTCACATAGAACGGCTGGGCCTCTGCCGAACTGGAGCTGCCCGCGGTGGGGTAACGCACGTGACCGATGCCCATGTTACCGACCAGGCGCTGCATATGGCGCTGCTGGAAGACGTCTCGGACCAACCCATTGTCCTTGCGTAGAAACAGCTTGCCGCCGTCGCTGGTCACGATTCCGGCTGCATCCTGCCCACGGTGTTGCAATACGGTAAGTGCGTCATACAACGCCTGGTTGACGTTCGACTTACCGACAATGCCGACAATGCCACACATGCAAGGAACCTCTCAGTTGGTACAGACTGTCCGGACGCGCTGGCTTACACCGTCGACACGCCCGTTGAAAAGACTCGTCTCAGCCCGACGCATCGAGCGAGCCAGCAACCCATTGGCTCCCAAACCCGAGAATCAGGTTCTTCGACCAATCGGCAACCAGTAGAAAATGCGGTACCAGCGCCGACTCACGCCACCACGGGTCCTGCTGAACCGGGGCAAGGCTCAGAAGCCCCACCAACACCACGACCAGCAGTCCGCCCCGAGCCGCCCCGAATACCATGCCTAGGAACCGATCCGTCCCGGACAAACCGGTGACACGAATAAGCTCACCGATGAGAAAGTTGATCAGTGCGCCGACCAGCAGCGTCACGACGAACAGGATGGCGCACGCCGCGATCACTTGAAAGGAAGGCGTACTGATGAAATCAGCCAGATAATGGGATAACGCACCGCCGAACATCCAGGCGATGACACCGGCAACGATCCAGGTAAGCAGCGAGAGCGCTTCCTTGACGAAGCCGCGCTTCAGACTGATCAGACTGGAAATGACCACAACGGCGATAAACGCCCAATCGACCCAAGTGAGCGTCACGTGGTTTCCTGCTAGGGAGAAAGGCGGCGCATTTTAGCAGAGCACCCGTCCGGGAGTAAGCTCTGCGCGACGCCTCCTCGCGGCGGCTCCAGGAAAAGCGCTGCCGCCTTCCCCGGACACCCGCGCTCAGCCCTGCTCAGGCTTGAAACGTACGACGAAGCCGTTCAATTTCTGTTGCCGCTGCAATTGATCGCGAAGACGGTCGGCTTCGGCCCGCTCGACCAACGGCCCCACGAACACGCGATTCATCCCGTCCGCAGTTCGTATGTAGGCGTTGTAGCCCTGAGACCGCAGTGTTTTCTGAAGCTTGTCGGCGTTTTCGCGGCTAGACAGGCTGGCGAGCTGTACCGACCAGCTGACCGGCAGGTTTGCCGCGTCCAGACGTTTCTCTTCCGGCGCAGCCGTAGCGGCCGGTGACGATTGCTCAGCCGTAGCCGGCTCGGGCGTTACCGGGGCTGGCTCAGGCTTCACTGGAGCAGGACTGGGGTCGATAGATGCGCTGGGCTCGGTTGCGGGTCCTTCCTCGACGATTTCGTAGTCTTCCGGAAACGGCTCGGCTGCTGGCTCAGGGACTTCGACAGGCTGTGTCTCTATCACAGGCGCAGGGGGCGTCTCGGGCATTGGCGGCGCATCAACGACAACTTCGCGAGCCGCATCTTCCCGATTGAACAGCATCGGCACGAAAATAACCGCCAGCGCAACGAGCACCAGCGCTCCGACGATACGCTGCAGCAATCCTTTATCCACCAAGAGCTTGCCCTCCACTCGACGCGCACCGATCCAGCCAGGCCAGCGCTTCGGCTACGCAATAGAAAGATCCAAATAGCACGATCTGGTCGCCCTCGGCCGCCTGCTCGCACTGCCCTTCGAGCGCCCGTGCTACGTCCGGGTAGATATTGACCGCCGCGCCGCGTTCCTTCAATGCCGAACTCAATTCGGCGGCGCCACGCGAACGCGGGCTATGCAGCGGCGCGACCGCCCAAGTATCGAGAACAGGCAGCAGTTCATCGATCACGCCAGCCAGGTCCTTGTCGGCCAACAGACCGAACACCGCGAGGCGGCGTCCACGCCGAGGCTCCCTCTGTAGATGACGAGCAAGGTAGGCGGCAGCATGGGGGTTATGTCCGACATCGAGCAAAATCGGCAGATCGCGGCCTCGCCAGCTGACTATTCTGCGGTCCAGCCGCCCGGCAACACGGGTGCGCTGAAGCGCCTCGCGCAACCGTTCCGCCTCCCAGGAGGGCTCGGCCAGGATGAACGCCTGCAGCGCCAACGCAGCATTCTCCAATGGCAAGGTGAGCATTGGCAGGTCGCGCAGCTCCAGTGGCTTACCGGCGCGATCCTTGCCTCGCCAGTGCCAGCTGTCCGTGCTGCGTTCCAGATCGAAATCGCGGCCTCGCACGAGCAGCGGCACAGCGGATTGGGCGGCGCTGGCCAGCATCGATTCCGGCGGCGAGGGATCGCCACACACGGCAGGCATTGCGGAGCGGAAAATACCCGCCTTCTCGAATGCGACGCTCTCGCGGGTGGTACCCAGCCACTCCGCATGATCCAGGCCGATGTTGGTCACCACCGCCACGTCGGCATCGACCAGATTCACCGCGTCGAGGCGCCCACCCAGACCGACCTCCAGCACAACGGAGTCCAAGCCTTCGCGCTCGAAAAGCCAGAAGGCAGCCAAGGTACCCATTTCGAAGTAGGTCAAGGAGATCGAGCCTCGGGCGCGCTCTACCGCCTCGAAGGCCTCGCACAACGCGTCGTCGCTGGCATCGACGCCGTTGATGCGCACGCGCTCGTTGTAGTGCAACAAATGCGGTGAGCTGTATACGCCCACCGTCTTGCCCTGCCCGACCAACAACTCGGCGATAAACGCGCAGGTCGATCCCTTGCCGTTGGTGCCGGTCACCGTTATGACTTGAGGCGCCGGGCGCGTGAGCCCGAGCTTTGCGGCCACCTCACGGCAGCGATCGAGCCCCATGTCGATAGCGGTCGGGTGCAGTTGCTCGAGGTAATCGAGCCAATCCTGCAGACTGCGCACGGTCATGCGCTAGCCGTCACCCGCGCAGGCTCGGCCGGGGTCGGTCGATGTTGCAACTGAGCGAGCAGGCGCGCCAGGCGGGCACGCAGTTCGGAACGCGGGACGATCAGATCGATGGCGCCATGATCGAGCAGAAACTCGCTGCGCTGGAACCCTTCGGGAAGCTTTTCGCGCACCGTCTGCTCGATCACGCGGGGGCCCGCGAAGCCAATCAGGGCCTTGGGCTCGGCCACGATGACGTCACCAAGCATGGCCAGACTCGCCGACACGCCCCCGTAAACCGGGTCGGTCAACACCGAAATGAAGGGCAACCCCTCTTCACGCATGCGGGCCAGCACCGCCGACGTCTTGGCCATCTGCATCAGGGAGATGAGGGCCTCCTGCATCCGCGCACCGCCCGATGCAGCAAAGCAGACCAGAGGACAGCGCTGCTCGAGCGCAACATTGGCCGCTCGGACGAAGCGCTCGCCGACGATCGCCCCCATCGAGCCGCCCATGAACGAAAACTCGAATGCACAGGCCACGACCGGCGATTGCATCAGAGTCCCACGCATGGCGATCAATGCATCCTTCTCACCGGTCTGCTTCTGCGCAGCGGAGAGACGGTCCTTGTACTTCTTGCTGTCTCGAAACTTCAGTCGATCGACAGGCTCGAGATCAGCCGCGATCTCTTCGCGCCCGTCTTTGTCGAGGAAGATATCCAGGCGCGTACGGGCATCGATGCGCATGTGATGCTGGCACTTCGGGCAGACATCCAGGGTTTTTTCCAGCTCTGGGCGATACAGAACCGCCTCGCAAGACGGACATTTGTGCCACAGGCCTTCGGGCACGGAGCTCTTCTGCGTTTCCGAGCGCATGATCGAGGGGATCAGCTTGTCTACCAGCCAGTTGCTCATGCTTTTATTCTCCACAGCTTGTCAGTCCCGCGCGTAGCGATTGCACGCACCGGCAAATTCATCGTTGCGATCGGTCTCCACCTGGAGCTCACCGCATCGCGTAGGCGCTGGCCCATCGGGGCTATCGCTGAAACTTGCCCAACCGTCAGCTAACGGACGGGCATTTATGGCGGGCACGCCTAAGCCAGCGAATGGTAACTGGACGGCAACGGCCCTCGGTTCGTCACATCGCTGCTCTAACCTGTCGAACGAATTCGTGAACCTTGGCGGCATCCTTGATGCCCTTGCTCACCTCGACTCCCCCGCTGACATCCACAGCAAAGGGTTGCACCTCCGTCACCGCCTGGTGAACGTTATCGGGCGTCAAACCACCCGCCAGGATGAGCGGCTTGGGCAAATCAGCGGGAATCAACGACCAGTCGAACACCTCCCCCGTCCCACCGGGCACACCCGCAACGAAGGTATCGAGCAGGATGGCGCTGGCTCCGACGTAGCGCGCCGCCTGCGCGCGGATATCGTCTCCCGCCTTGACCCTCAGCGCCTTGTACCACGGGCGATGAAAGCCCTCGCAGTCGGCCGGCTGTTCATCACCATGGAACTGCAGCGTGTCCAAGGCTACGGCGTCGAGGATTTCGTTCAGCTCACAGCGCGAGGCGTTAACGAACAGACCGACCGTCGTGACGAATGGCGGCAAGGCGGAGATGATGGCACGGGCCTGCTGAATACTGACCGCGCGCGGGCTTTTGGCGTAGAACACCAGGCCGATCGCATCAGCTCCCGCCTCGGCAGCGATAAGTGCGTCCTCGACCCGAGTGATCCCACAAATCTTGCTACGAACGATAGGCAATGGCAGGCACCTGCGACAGAAGACCTCGGATGGTAACAAAAGCGCCGGCGGCTGCAACCTGCATCGCGTGGCGTAGCGGGAAAGCCGACCTTCATCGCGCCGCGGCGCCTTCGTCCTTTAGCTCGGGCGTCTGCTTATGACGCTCTGACGTCCGGCAGACCGGATAAGAAATGCGGCCCGAGATAACGCTCAGGTAGCTGAAACTGCTCAGGATAGTCGACCTGAACGAGGTACAGACCATAAGGGTGCGCGGTCACGCCGCCGGTTCGTCTGACGCGCGATTCCAGCACTTCTCGCGCCCACTCCACAGGTCGTTCGCCAGCACCAATGGTCATCAGCACGCCGGCGAAGTTGCGCACCATATGGTGCAAAAAAGCGTTGGCGCGAACATCGATCACGATAAGCCGGCCGTGCTCGAGCAATTCGAAATGATGGATGGTCTTGATCGGCGATTTGGCCTGGCACTGACGAGCCCTGAAGGCACTGAAATCATGGGTCCCAACGAACGCCTTGGCTGCCTCGCGCATACGCGAGATATCCAGCGGGCGATGGTTCCAGGTCACCTCTTCGGCGAGATGGGCCGGTCGAATCTGGTCGTTGTAGATGACGTATCGATAACGGCGCGCCATGGCACTGAAACGCGCGTCAAACGTTTTGGGCATCTCCTTGGCCCAGGTCACGCTGATGTCGCCCGGCAGGTTCATGTTGGCACCCATCACCCAGGCATGCATGGAACGCATGACCGGCGTATCGAAATGCACAACCTGCGCACAGGCATGAACGAGCGCATCGGTGCGCCCAGCACAGCTCAGGACCACGGGGTGGCCACCGGCAACCTTGCTCAGTGCATTTTCCAACGAGAGCTGGATAGAAGGCACACCGTCGCGCTGCCGTTGGAAGCCGCGGTACCGAGAGCCCTTGTACTCAACCCCGAGAGCGATTCTGAAAACGTCAGCGGCAGCCGAAGAGGCTGCCGCTTCAGGTACTGCTTCATGCATGATCAGGCGAGTTTGGCGAGCATATCGCGCGCCTCCTGCTGCTGGCTGTCACTGCCCTCGCTCATAACCTCATCAAGAATATCCCGGGCGCCCTCTGCGTCCCCCATATCGATGTAGGCACGAGCGAGATCCAGCTTGGTGGTGGTCTCGTCGGTATCGGCGAAGAAGTCGAAGTCGTCATCGAGCGCTTCGGATGCCGGCGCAGCGGGCTCGTTCAAAGGCTCGGATGCGGTTGGCTGATCCAGCGGCTCGGCCAGGTTGCGGGACAGATCGTCAAGCTCGGCCTCAACTTCCTCCAGTTCGGACGAGAAGACTTCCGGGCGGGCGGGCTCGCCGGCTTCGTCGTCCAATGACAGATCGAACTCGTCCGGCATGGCTGCAGGCTGTGCGGGCTCGGACACGCCGAAATCAAAGTCATCAGTCGACTCGAACGCCTCTGACGCAGGCGACTGAGCCGACGCAGCGGGTTCTTCATCGATCGCGACGCCAGGCTGATCATCCAGATCGAGCGAGAAGCCGGACAGCTCGTCCTCCAACGACGCGGAGTCCGACTTGGGTTCGTCCAGATCGAACGAAAAGTCATGTTCGCTCGATGCTTGAGGAGCCGTTTCCAGATCGAGCTCGTCGAAGTTGAACGTCTCCAGTTCGGAGGTGGCGTCTTCGGCCGCAGCGGGCGAACGGTCTGACAGACCATCGTCCAGCTCAAGGTCGTCCAAGGTTAGATCGAAGCCGTTGTCAGCGGACTCCGCGCTCACGGGAGCCGGCTCATCAAGCTCCAGATCGTCCAGGTTGAGCGTATCGAAGTCATCGTTGCCAACCGACGCGGCGGCCGCGAAGCCAGCACCTGCCGCAGCGGCCATTGCAGGATAGCGGGCCTTGACCTGATCGATCTCAGCAGAGGAGCCGCCGATCTCTCGAAGCTCGGCTTCCTGCCGTGCGAAACCCTCACGGTCGCCGAGTTCGGCATAGACCTCCATGAGTTTCAGACGCAAGTCACTGCGCTGCGGCTCGTCGTTCAAGGCGTTCTGCAGCAAATCTGCAGCCTGGTTGAACCGCCCGTACGCGATATAGATATCGGCCTCTGCCAGCGGGTCACTGCTCACGCCAGCCAGCGGATCAGCAGCCTGCTCCGAAACAGGCGCGACGCCCTGATCAACCGGCTCGACCTGCGAGGCAGGAAGGTCGTGCTGCGCCACGTAGAACGCATCCGGAGACTCTTCGGCGAGCAGACTCTCCTGCAGCTCGGCTTCCTTCATTGCGTTGCGGCGAGACAGTGCCATCAACCCGACCAGCAGTAGCAGCAACGCACTACCGCCCAGCACACCGAGCAGAATGGGGTTACCTAACAGCTCATCGATGTAGCTATCGGGCTCCGGCGATGGAGCAGGCGCTACAGGGGCTGCCGGCGCCGGAGTCGCAGGCGCCTTCGCAGCGGGCTTTTCGACCTGCTCTGCGGGTTTTTCCGGCGCAGGAGCAGCGGCTGGGGCCTCAGCTTCGACGGCAGGCTCAGACGCTGCCTGGTTCGTACTCGGCGCAGCCGCCGTTTCATTGGCACTGTCTTCGGCCGGACTCGATGGCGCTGCTGCGCCTGCACCCGATTCCGCGCCGGTCGCTAATTGAGCCTGCAATTTGGCCAGCTGGTCATCCTTGAGCTGCATCAGGCGCTGCAGTTTGTCCAACTGGCTTTGCAGATCGTTGAGGCGATCCTTGAGATCGAGGTTCTCACGACGACTGGAGTCGAGGCTCTCCTCGGTGAGGGCCAGCTTGTCACGCAGCGCTCGGGATTCATCTGCGGCACCGGCATCGCCACCAGCGGTAGACTTGCCGGCTTCCGGCGCAACCAGGCGCAGATTATCGCCCTGCTCGCTGCGGGCTGGAGCCGCACCAGCCGAACCGCGCTGCGTAGCGTCCAGCTGACGCGCCCCAGCCGGCGATGCGCCCATCGTCTGGCGCCAGCTGGCGTTCTGCTGTGCCACCTGCTGAATGGCCTCGGCTTGCGAGCGACGACCGATCTGCTCGGCGTTCGGCAGGCGCAGCACCTGGCCGTTCTTCATGCGATTGATATTGCCGCCAATGAAGGCGTTCGGGTTCAAATCCTGAATCGCCAACATGGTTTGGTGGACGGTGCCACCCTGCCGTGAACGTTCAGCGATTTCCCAGAGCGTATCGTTCGGTGTGACTTTGTACTGCTCGCCCGGCTGACTGGATGCCCCAGCAGACGCCTGCTTGGCTGGAGGCGCCGCTCGCGGGGCGGCAGGACGAGAAACGGGAGCCGCGATCGGCAGTTGGGGCGCAACCGAAGCCGCCACCTCCGGGGAATAAAGCGGCGGAT
Source organism: Stutzerimonas stutzeri (assembly GCF_019090095.1). NCBI lineage: Bacteria > Pseudomonadati > Pseudomonadota > Gammaproteobacteria > Pseudomonadales > Pseudomonadaceae > Stutzerimonas > Stutzerimonas stutzeri. Next base: position 1,154,878 of record NZ_JAGQFP010000001.1, read on the forward strand.
CGAGCAGCAGGGTGTATTCCCGCAGCAGACGACCGCTCGGCCAGATCACTTCGATAAGGAAGTTCAGGTACGGCTCGCGAACCGGCTTGGTCGACGACACACGTATGACGCTTTTGCCGTCAGGTCGTAAAACTGGGGTAAAGGTAAGGTCCGTCAGAAAGTATTGGCGATCAACACCTGCCCGGTTGAAATCCTCTGCGGATGCCAGCACCGGAACGACTTCGCCAGGGGCCAGTGTTTTAGCATCCAGAAGTTCGATTTCAGCTACCAGCGGTTGATTCAACGCAGACTTTAACGTGACCTCTCCCAGCCCCAGCGCATAAGCCATTTCGGAAGTCAGCGCGGTAGCAGCCGCGATTGCCAGCACCAGATTGCGAACCCGAACCATTATGTAAATCCCTTGTTTTAACTTTTCTCGGATCTTCGAGAGGGTCTTATAGTCACTGCCTGCGCCCGCCGTGTGGCGGTCCCCCGTCAGCGATTAAGCCTAAACAGCATCGTAGCTAGAATAGTTCTTCTAATTTCCCAGTAAGTATCTTTTACAGATAGTGTTTTATCAACAACCGACCAGACCGCACGCCCTGGCCTGTCGCGCCTTTTGGCAAGTTATCAGACACAATCCACAAATTGGCTCAGCACCGCGCGATCATCCCTGATGTCCCGGCAGGCAATGAGCCCTGACACCGACATCGACAGGAAGGCGCACTTTAGCCGAAACCACTTTTGGCGCAGAGCAATTAAGCCTTGGCCCGACGAAGCGCGCTTTCAGAAGCACTGCCAGTGGCGACCGCCGCCTTTGGGCCACGCAAAAAACACGCAAAAAAAAAGCGCCGCGGCGATGCCGAGGCGCTTTTGCTCACCTTTTACGCGTTCATCGCTCGAGCAGGATGCGCAGCATGCGGCGCAACGGCTCGGCAGCACCCCAGAGCAACTGGTCGCCGACAGTGAAGGCGCCGAGATAATGCGAGCCCATGTTCAGTTTCCGCAAGCGCCCAACCGGGACGCTCAAGGTACCGGTCACAGAAGTCGGACTCAGTTCCTGCATGCTTGCATCACGATGGTTCGGAACGAGCTTCACCCAGGGGTTGTGCTGGCTGATCATGCCTTCGATATCCGAAATAGGGACATCCTTGTTCAGCTTGATGGTCAACGCCTGGCTATGGCAGCGCATCGCACCCACACGCACGCAGATGCCGTCCACTGGAATCGGGCTCTTGAAACGACCCAGGATCTTGTTGGTCTCCGCCTGCGCCTTCCATTCCTCCCGGCTCTGGCCGTTCGGCAGCTCCTTGTCGATGTAGGGGATCAGGCTACCGGCCAGCGGAACGCCGAAGTTATCGACCGGGAAGCTCTCGGAGCGCTGGCACTCGGCAACCTTGCGATCGATTTCGAGGATAGCGCTGGCCGGATCGGCGAGCTCATCGGCGACCGATGCATTGATGCTGCCCATCTGCTTGATCAGCTCACGCATGTTCTGCGCGCCGGCACCGGAGGCCGCCTGATAGGTCATGGCGCTCATCCAGTCGACCAGGCCGTGCTCGAACAGGCCGCCGAGCCCCATCAGCATCAGACTGACGGTGCAGTTGCCACCGATGTAGTTGAGCGTGCCGGCATCCAGCTGATGATCGATCACCTTACGGTTGACCGGGTCGAGCACGATGACGGCATCGTCTTGCATGCGCAGCGTCGACGCGGCATCAATCCAGTAGCCCTTCCAGCCCGCTTCGCGCAGCTTCGGGAAGACCTCGCTGGTGTAGTCACCGCCCTGGCAGGTGAGGATCACATCGAGCGTCTTCAGCTCATCGAGGCTATAGGCGTCTTTCAGCGGGGCAATGTCCTTGCCGATCGAGGGGCCCTGACCGCCTACGTTGGAGGTGGTGAAGAACACTGGCTCGATCAGGTCGAAATCCCGCTCTTCCAGCATCCGCTGCATGAGCACGGAACCGACCATGCCGCGCCAACCGATCAGACCTACACGTTTCATCGCAACTACCTATATATATGTGGCCCGCCTGGCAGGCCGTCGATAACAAAAACACACGCTTTCGGGTTCGAAAGCGAGGGCACGCGGTGCCGCGCGCCTCGCCATCACTCGGCGTTTCCGCCTAGCCGTCGCCCGCAAGCTCTGTCAACGGCCGGTGCAATGGGACCTGAGAGATTACAACTTCGCGAGCGCCGCGACTACTGCGTCACCCATTGCCTGAGTATCGGCCTTCTGGCAGCCATCGGACCAGATATCACCGGTACGCAAGCCCTCGTCGAGGACGTTGCTGACAGCCTGCTCGATGGCATCCGCGGCCACGACCTGGTTGAAGCTGTAGCGCAGCATCATTGACACCGAAAGGATGGTTGCCAGCGGATTGGCAATGCCCTGGCCTGCGATATCCGGCGCCGAGCCGTGGCAGGGTTCGTACATGCCCTTGTTGTTCGAATCCAGAGACGCCGACGGCAGCATGCCGATCGAGCCGGTGAGCATGGAGGCCTCGTCCGACAGGATGTCGCCGAACATATTGTCGGTCACGATCACGTCGAATTGCTTCGGCGCGCGTACCAGCTGCATCGCCGCGTTGTCGACGTACATGTGGCTGAGCTCGACATCCGGATAATCCTTCGCGACCTCTTCCACCACGGCGCGCCAGAGTTGGCTGGAGGCCAGGACGTTGGCCTTGTCCACCGAGCAGAGTTTCTTGCCGCGTACACGAGCCATGTCAAAGCCGACCTTGGCAATGCGCCGGATCTCGCTCTCGCTGTAGGGCAGCGTGTCGAAGGCCATGCGCTCGCCGTTCTCCAGCACCGTGCTCTCACGCGGCTGGCCGAAATAGATGCCGCCAGTCAGTTCGCGAACGATCAGAATATCCAGGCCCGCAACGATTTCGGGCTTCAGGCTGGAGGCTTCGGCCAACTGCGGATACAGCAGTGCCGGACGCAAGTTGCCGAACAGGCCCAGTTGCGAACGAATCTTCAGCAGGCCGCGCTCAGGACGGATGGCCGGGTCGATGGTGTCCCACTTCGGCCCGCCAACAGCACCGAGCAGGATGGCATCGGCGGCGCGGGCCCGCTCCAGGGTCTCGTCAGCCAACGGCACGCCGTACTTGTCGATCGCCGCCCCGCCCAACTCGTCATAGCTCAGCTGCAAGTCGAGCTGAAACTTGTCATTGGCGAGCTGTAGCACCTTGACCGCTTCGGCCATGATTTCCGGACCGATGCCATCACCGGGAAGAATCAGAATCTGTTTGCTCATCGTGCTCTCTCGTTAGGCGCAGAACGCCAGGTTGGGATCAACGTCCGGCCCAGATCAGCAACACGTCGGTGCTGAACGAGCCGTCGTCGGCAATTTCGAAATAGTCGCGGACCTCTTGGCTGGCCCCGGTCTGCAACTGGCGAATGGCGGCGCGAAACACCTCGGGCGTACGCATCCTTTCGACCCAGGAGTGGTACTCGAGACGCAGGCGCTGCAGCTTGCCAGAGGTCACGTGCAGCCCGGCTTCGCCCAGCTGACGCGCCCACTCGGCCGGCGAATAGTTGCGAACGTGGCTGTTGTCACGCAGTAATTCCACGGCTTGCAAGTGTGTATCGAGCAGCGGCACGCCAGGCGCGACGACATCGACGAAGGCTGCCACGCCACCCGGTTTGAGGACGCGTCGCACTTCACGCAATGCCTGGCCGAGATCGCTCCAGTGGTGGGCCGAATAACGGCTGACAACGAAATCGAAGCGGGCGTCCTCGAACGGCAGCTGCTCGGCCGCACCATGCACCGTCTCGATGTTATCCAGCCCGCGCGCTTGCGCTGTGCGGGCAACCACATCGAGCATGGGTTGGGACAGATCGTATGCGATGACCTTGCCCACGGCCGGCGCCAGGTGGAAGGAGACATGTCCCGCCCCGCACCCCAGATCGAGCAGCTGCGCATCGCTCCGCCCGGCCACCGCCACGAGCAGCTCGTCGAACTCCGCGCCTTGTGCATGCACCGCGCTGCTCAGGTAGGCATCGGCCTGCTCCCCGAACTGCTTCTGTACCACCTGGCTGTGACCGTTGACGTTCATACACGGCTCCTGATTTGACGAGCGACGCCGACTGGCGCGGTGATGGCTAGCGGATCGCGCCGAACAGCCAGGGCTGACGCTGCTGATGCCCGCTTTCGAAGGCCTTGATCGCGTCTGCGTCCTGCAGGGTCAGGCCGATGTCATCCAGGCCGTTGAGCAGGCAATGCTTGCGAAACGCATCGACCTCGAAGCTGTACTGCACGCCATCGGGGCGCGTCACGGTCTGCGCTGCCAAGTCCACGGTGAGCTGGTAGCCCTCTGTGGCCTCGGTCTGCTCGAACAGCGCATCGACCTCTTCTTCCTTCAACACGATCGGCAGCAGACCGTTCTTGAAGCTGTTGTTGTAGAAGATGTCAGCAAAGCTTGGCGCGATGATCGTCCGGAAGCCGTACTCCTCGAGCGCCCAGGGCGCGTGCTCACGCGACGACCCGCAACCGAAATTCTCGCGTGCCAACAGCACGCTCGCGCCCTGGTAGCGAGGGAAGTTGAGTACGAACTCCTGGTTCACCGGGCGGCTCGCGCAATCCTGGTTGGGTTGGCCCACGTCCAGGTAGCGCCACTCATCGAACAGGTTGGGGCCGAACCCGGTGCGCTTGATCGACTTCAGGAACTGCTTGGGAATGATCTGGTCGGTGTCGACGTTGGCCCGATCGAGCGGCGCGACGAGACCGGTGTGCTGGGTAAATGGCTTCATGTCGGATTCCTCAGGCCTGGATCAATTCACGTACGTCGACGAAACGACCGGTCACGGCCGCCGCGGCGGCCATCGCCGGGCTGACCAGATGGGTCCGGCCGCCGGCGCCCTGCCGTCCTTCGAAGTTGCGATTGGACGTGGATGCACAGTGCTCGCCACTGCCGAGCTTGTCCGGGTTCATCGCCAGGCACATCGAACAGCCCGGCTCGCGCCACTCGAAACCGGCTTCCAGGAAGATCTTGTCCAGCCCTTCCGCTTCGGCCTGCTGTTTCACCAGGCCCGAGCCCGGCACGACCATCGCCTGTTTGACGGTCGCCGCGACCTTGCGCCCTTTCGCCACTTCAGCCGCCGCGCGCAAATCTTCGATGCGCGAGTTGGTGCAGGAACCGATGAATACGCGATCGAGCTGAATCTCGGTGATCGGCTGGTTGGCCCGCAAACCCATGTACTTGAGCGCGCGGTTGATGGAGTCGCGCTTGACCGGATCGGCTTCGGCGGCCGGGTCCGGCACGTTCTGGTCGACGGCCAGCACCATTTCTGGCGAAGTGCCCCAGCTGACCTGCGGCTTGATGTCTTCGGCATTCAGCTCGACGACGGTGTCGAACACCGCATCGTCATCGGACACCAGGTCCTTCCAGGCGGCAATGGCGCGCTCCCAGTCGGCGCCCTTGGGTGCATACGGCCGCCCTTCGACATAAGCGATGGTCTTCTCGTCGACCGCGACCATGCCAACCCGGGCGCCTGCCTCGATGGACATGTTGCAGATGGTCATGCGGCCTTCCATGGACAGTTCGCGGATGGCGCTGCCGGCGAATTCCAGCGCATGGCCATTGCCGCCGGCCGTGCCGATCTTGCCGATCACGGCGAGCACGATGTCCTTGGCGGTCACGCCGAAGGGCAGCTTGCCCTCGACACGGACCTGCATGTTCTTCATCTTTTTTGCCACCAGGCACTGAGTGGCCAGCACATGCTCGACTTCCGAGGTACCGATGCCGTGCGCCAACGCGCCGAAGGCGCCGTGCGTCGACGTATGGGAATCACCACACACCACGGTCATGCCTGGCAGGGTCGCGCCCTGCTCCGGGCCGATGACGTGCACGATGCCTTGGCGGATGTCGTTCATCTTGAATTCAAGGATGCCGAAGTCATCGCAGTTCTCGTCCAGCGTCTGCACCTGGATGCGCGACACCTCGTCGGCGATGGCTTCCAGACCGCCCTGGCGCTCGCCCTTGGTAGTCGGCACGTTGTGATCCGGCGTGGCGATGTTGGCGTCGATACGCCACGGCTTGCGACCAGCCAGGCGCAGCCCTTCGAAGGCTTGCGGTGAGGTCACCTCGTGCAGAATGTGACGGTCGATGTAGATCAGCGAGGAGCCATCATCACGACGCTTGACCTCGTGCATTTCCCAGAGCTTGTCGTAGAGCGTTTTGCCGGCCATCGGACTTTCCTCATCAGTACGTTGGGCTATAGCCCTTTTGCTTATGGGTGAATGCTATGAGTTGCGATCGAATTACTCAAATTCATATTTTTCATCCAAAGCATTCCAGGAAGGAATAACGTAAAGTCACCTGACCAAACGACCCGACGCACCCAGCGGAGCAGCCCGATGGACCTCGCCAACCTGAACGCCTTCATCTCCATCGCCGAGACGGGAAGCTTTTCCCTGGCAGCAGAGCGCTTGCATCTGACCCAGCCGGCGGTGAGTAAGCGGCTTGCAGGGCTGGAGTCGCAATTGAATGTGCGGCTGTTCGATCGGCTGGGGCGCGAGATCGGTCTGACCGAAGCCGGCCGGGCGCTGTTACCGCGTGCCTATCAGATCCTCAATGTGCTGGACGATACCCGCCGGGCCTTGACCAATCTCAACGGCGACGTCAGCGGTCGACTCTCCCTGGCGACCAGCCACCACATCGGCCTGCATCGCCTGCCCCCCTTGTTGAGGGCATTCACTCGCGCCTACCCCCAGGTCAACCTGGACATCCGTTTTCTCGACTCGGAAATTGCCTATGAGGAGGTGCTGCACGGCCGTGCCGAGCTCGCCGTGATCACGCTCGCGCCACAAACGGCCCCGCCGGTTCGAGCCCGCAAGGTCTGGGATGATCCGCTGGACTTCGTGGTCGCGCCCGAGCACCCCTTGGCGAAGACCCCTGAAATCACGCTGGCAGACATTGCCCGCTATCCGGCCGTTTTTCCGGGTGGCAACACCTTCACCCACCATATTGCCCAGCGGTTGTTCGAGCGCGAGGGCCTCACGCCGAACATTGCGATGAGCACCAATTACATGGAGACGATCAAGATGATGGTCTCCATCGGCATCGCCTGGAGCGTGCTGCCGCGCACCATGCTCGATGAACAGGTGGTGCGCCTGCCCGTGCCGGGGGTCCAGTTGTCGCGGCAGCTCGGCTACATCACCCATACCGAGCGCACCCTGTCCAACGCCGCAAAGGCGTTCATGGCGCTGCTGGAAGCCGACTAACCGCACTTGCACTTTGCCATCAGCTACGGATAAGTTCGTCGCATAACGATAAGGCCAAGGGAATCTCATGAGCTCCGCCTGCCGACCGAAGCGCGACGTCTGGCTCCATCCGATCGAGGCCGTTCATGCTGCCGCCTGAGTCCGCTAATCTTGGCGCCAAACCCTGGCAGGACGCCACGCGACTACTGTCGATGCTCAGCGATGCGGGTTTGGGTATCTGGTCATGGGATCTGCATCGGGGCGTCATGCATGCCTCTACCGGTACTTGCCGCCTCTTCGGGCTTGCTGAGCCGCTCGCTGAACTGTCCCAGGAGCGGTACCTGGCATTGGTGTTCGAAGAGGATAGAGCCGATGTCGAGGCCATTGCCCGCTCGGTACAGGCGGGCGACGAGACACACCTGCGCATTCGCCATCGCGTGCGGCTACCGGACGCCAGCGTACGCTGGCTCGAGATAGAGGGCCTGCCGCAAGCTGCCGGAACGGAGCCAGGGATCCTGATGGGCACGGTGCGGGACATCACCGAGCAGCATATTCAGGCCCAGGCTCTGGAAGACAGCCAGGAGCGCCTCGAACTGGCGCTCGCCTCGGCAGAGCTGGGTTACTGGGAATGGCACATCCCCAGCGATCGGCTTTACGCATCGGCTCGGGCGTCGGAACTGCACGGGATGACCGAAGGCCCGTTCGACGGCTCGTTTCGCGAATTCTTCCGCAGCGTCGCGCCGAACAACCGGCAAACCATGCGCGACTCATACAGCGACCTGCTTGCCGGGCGGCACCAGACCTACCAGACGACCTACCAGGCGCAGCACCCAAACGGCGTGACACGGCACCTGGAAAGCACCGCCAAGTTGTATCGAGATCCCTACGGCGAGCCGCTGCGGATGGCCGGGATCATCATCGACGTCACTGAGCGGGTCCTGCGCGAGCAATACCTCGCCGCGTCCGAAGCCAAGTTCTCCGCCCTGTTCCAGGGCAGTCCTGACCCTATCTCGCTTTCGCGCATCCGCGACGGCGTGTTCATCGATATCAACCCCAGCTTCAGCGCCGTTTTCGGCTGGCAGAGCAGCGAGATCATTGGGCGCTCGGCCCCGGAAATCGGCATCTGGCGCGATGAGGCGCAGCGCAGGTCACTCTACGAGCAGCTGTCGCGCCATCAGCGCCTGGACAACGCCGAGGCGCAATTTCGCACGAAAAACGGCGAGTTGGTGACCTGCGTCGTCTCCAGTCGCTTCATTCGGATCGAGCGACGGCTGTGCATCGTCACCACCTTCCGAGACATTACCAAGCGTCAGCAGGCCGAAGCCGCGCTCAAGGTAAGCGAGACCAAATTCGCCACCGCCTTTCACTCCAGCCCTGACGCCATCATCATCAGTGAGCGCAGCACCGGGCGCTTCATCGAAGCCAACGAAGGCTTCTACCGACTGACAGGCTACCGTTCCGAAGAAACCATCGGCCGTACCTCTGCGGAACTGAAACTCTGGCCGGGCGACCAGCGCCGGGAGCTTCTCGAAAGACTGGAGCGCGACGGGCGCGTCAGCAATTGGGAAATGGTCGGTCAGGACCGTCACGGCAAGCCCAGGCATATAGAAGTATCGGTCGAGCCGATCGAACTCAACGGCACCGACTGCCTGTTGCTCTCGGCCCGTGACATCAGCCGGCTAAAGGCCGCTCGCGCACAGATCCAGCACCTTGCCTACCATGACCCTTTGACCAACCTGCCCAACCGCACACTGCTGATGGAGCGTCTGAATCAGCAAGCATCGCTGCATAAGCGGCACCACATGCGGGGCGCCCTGCTCTTTCTCGACCTCGACCATTTCAAGCACATCAATGACTCGCTGGGGCACCCAGTTGGCGATGCCGTGCTGAAAATGATCACCGCCCGCCTGGAGGCCAGCATTCGTCAGGAAGACACGGTCGCCCGCCTTGGCGGTGATGAGTTCGTGGTGCTGTTGACCGGCCTGACCGGCAGGCGCTCGGAAGTGACCCGGCACGTTCGGCAGTTCGCAGAAAAGCTGCGAACCCTGCTAGCCGAACCCATGGTATTCGAGGGGAATCGGCTGCAGGTCACCCCGAGCATCGGCATCGCGCTGATGCCGGATCACGGTGAAACGCCGCCCGATCTGCTCAAGCGCGCCGACATTGCGCTCTACAGGGCCAAGGATGCCGGGCGTAACGCCATCCAACTGTTTCGCTCCACCATGCAGGAAGCGGCCAGTGCGCGCCTGAAGCTGGAAAGCGAGCTCCGTCTCGCGTTGCAGCGCAACGAGTTCGAGCTGCAACTGCAACCACAGGTCAATGCACGTACCGGCGCGGTGATCGGCGCTGAAGTTCTGCTGCGCTGGCACCACCCGGAGCATGGCGCGCGGTCACCGGCGCAGTTCATCGATGTTCTGGAGGAAAGCGGCCTGATCGTCGAGGTCGGCGACTGGGTCATAAAGGAAGCCTGCCGGATCGGCGCCTCCCTGCTGACCAGTCGCCTGGTGCAGGCCGACAGCTTCAGCCTGTGCGTCAACATCAGCCCCCGCCAGTTCCGCCAGAGCGAGTTCGTCGAACGCATCCTCGCGACGCTGAAAGCCGCCGAGCTGCCCCACGAGATGGTCAAGCTGGAGATCACCGAAGGCATCGTGATCCAGAACCTCGACGACACCATCGCCAAAATGCGCCGTCTTTGCCGGCATGGGGTGAGCTTTGCGATGGATGACTTCGGCACGGGCTATTCCTCGCTGACGTACCTGAAACGCCTGCCGGTGAATCTGCTGAAGATCGACCAGTCATTCGTTCGTGATGCACTGGAGGATTCCAACGACGTCGAGATCATCCGCGCAATCATCGCGATGGCGCGAAGCCTGGGATTGGAGGTCATTGCCGAAGGCGTCGAGCAGCAGGCCCAGCTCGATCTGCTCCAGCAAAAGGGATGCCACCTGTACCAGGGCTATCTATTCAGCCAGCCGCTGCGCCTGGCGGCGTTCCGCGAGTTGCTGGAAGCGCACTCGGCCCATCGCTGATCCGTATTCAGATACGCCAAAAAAGAACCCCGCCGTGCGGCGGGGTTCACTTCAGTCAGCAGAACGCTACAGGCGTTCGATCCTGCGGATCAGGCCTCTTCCAGCGCCAGGCGCTCGCCATTGATCGGGATGCGCTTGGGCTTGGCCTCCTCCGGCACGACGCGCTCGAGTTCGATCGCCAACAGGCCGTTGTTGAGCGCAGCGCCCTTGACCTCTATATGGTCGGCGAGGCGGAACGAGAGCTTGAAGGCGCGCTGGGCAATGCCTTGATGCAGGTAGGTGACGTTATCGCCCGTGCTTTCGCGCTTGCCGCCGCTGATGGTCAGCACGCCACGCTCGACCTGCAGGTCCAGATCGGATTCCTGAAAGCCAGCGGCTGCTACGATGATGCGGTATTGGTCATCGCCATGTTTTTCCACGTTGTAAGGTGGAAACGAGCTGCCCGCCTCATTGCGCAGGGCCGACTCGAACAGATCGTTGAAGCGATCGAAGCCAATGGACTGGCGGAACAGTGGAGCCATCGAAAAACTGGTCATTTTGCTATCTCCTGAGATTCAGCGAGTGGTTACCACAGGACCCGAATTCGGCATCCTGTATCGCCCTAGATAGGTATTGGCCGTTTCATTTCAAGACCGTTCGTCGGAGATTTTTTATGTCCAGAGTCATGCTGATCACCGGTGCCAGCCGCGGCATCGGCGCCGCCACTGCGCGGCTCGCGGCGGCCGAAGGCTATGCGATCTGTCTCAATTACCATCGCCGGCAGGACGCCGCGCAGCAGTTGCTCGATGAACTTCGGCGCAGCGGAGCCCGGGCCATCGCGGTCGCCGCCGACGTGGCCGACGAAGCCCAGGTCGCGACGCTCTTTGCCGCCATCGACGCCGAGTTCGGCCGGCTCGATGTACTGGTCAACAACGCCGGCATGCTGGAACGCCAGATGCGCCTGGAAGACATGGATGCCGCGCGGCTGGCGCGCGTGTTCGCCGTCAATGTCACGGGCAGCTTTCTCTGTGCCCGCGAGGCGGTGAAACGCATGTCCACCCGTCACGGAGCCAACGGCGGCGCGATCGTCAATGTCTCGTCGGTCGCCGCCAAGCTCGGCGCGCCGAACGAATACATCGACTACGCCGCAGCCAAGGGCGCGATAGACAGCATGACCCTGGGACTCGCCAAGGAAGTCGCCGCCGAGGGCATCCGGGTCAACGCCGTCCGACCGGGCATCATCCGCACTGAGATCCACGCCAGCGGTGGCGAGCCCGGACGGGTCGAGCGCGTCAAGGCCAGCGTACCCATGGGCCGCGGGGGTGAAGCCGAAGAAGTTGCCCAGGCCATCCTCTGGCTCGCCAGCGCCAAGGCCAGCTACACCAGCGGTGCACTGCTGGACGTCAGCGGCGGACGCTAGAGCGCGACCTTGCAGGCGATCGCTTCGCTGTCGAGGCCCAGCAACGCGTCGAGCCGGGCGCAATCGTTTTCCCGACGCAGCTGCGCGAACAGCGAAACGGCTTGCGGATAGCTGCGGGTGAGCATGGACAGCCACTGCTTGAGGCGGCCAGGCGCATACCGAGGAGAGATCTTGCGGCGCGCCTGCATCCAGAAGTCCGCCAGCAGCGGCTGGAGATCTTCCCAGCCCATCGGCTCGACGCTGGCGCCCTGCTTCGCCGCGCTGATCTGACGCGCCAGGTCGGGCCGACAAACCAGGCCGCGGCCCAGCATGATGTCTTCGACGCCGCTGACCTCCCGGCAACGGCGCCAGTCGTCCAGCGACCAGATATCGCCGTTGGCGAACACCGGTACGGCGACGACGTCCTGAACCCTGGCGACCCACTCCCAATGCGCCGGCGGCTTGTAGCCATCCACCTTGGTCCGGGCATGCACCACCAATTGCTCGGCGCCACCGTCGACCAACGCCCGCGCGCAGTCGAGGGCGCCATCGGGGCTGTCGAAACCCAGCCGCATCTTGGCGGTGACGGGGATGTGGGCAGGGACGGCCTTGCGCACTTCCAGCAGGATGCTGTGCAACAGTTCCGGCTCTTTGAGCAGCACCGCACCGCCCCGAGACTTGTTCACGGTCTTGGCCGGGCAGCCGAAGTTGAGGTCGATGGCGGGCGCGCCGAGGGTACAGGCGAAGGCGGCGTTGTCCGCCAGGCAAAGCGGATCGGAACCCAACAACTGCACCCGCAACGGCGTGCCTGCCCGCGTCCTGGCAGCCGTGTCGAGCTCGGGTGCGAGTTTGCGGAAACTGGACGGCGGCAGCAGACGATCCGAGACCCGGATGAATTCGGTCACGCACCAGTCGATGCCGCCCACACCGGTCAATACGTCACGAAGAATCTCATCGACCAGGCCTTCCATCGGCGCCAAGGCAATCTGCATCAAGAACCGCTCGAATCGCAAAAGGTGCGCATTGTACGGAGCCGGCCGAGACGAAGAAACGGCTGCGTCGCGCCACCTGGCGGCTATTGATCCGTTTCGTCGTCGCGGTCTTCCAGCGTATCGGTCCCGGTGGTCGCGCCCATGCCGCCGGTGGTACCCCTGGCGCCAGCACCCATGGTCCCCAGCCCAGAGGGGGTATCGGCATCTTCAGGCTCGTCGAGACCCTGCCTATCCGGGCCCGCATCATCAATCTGCGATGACGGTTGCTCCATCGCGCCGGTACCGGTAGTCGATGGGCTGGACAGATCGCTGTCGGTTTCGGCTAACGCCACGCCGGAAACGAACATCAACCCGGCACTCATCAGCAGTAGTTTGTTCAGCATGTCGTCATTCCTCCACAGTCAGTCATCGTTCCGATCGCCCAGCGTTCGACGCGGTCGGTGCTCCATGTCTGGGTGAGTGTCGCCGTGGTCCGCCTCGTCGTAAGCCCTTGATCCATGCTGATTGTCTTTTTCCTCGTGCCCCGCTTCCGGGGGGTCGGGTAACCGTTCGATGCCGTCACCGAGCCCCATGGAGCCATTGCCCAGCGACCGGTCGGCCGCGCCTGTGTTCTGGGCCAACCCGTATGTGCCGGCCGCCGCAGCAGGCGTTCCGCCGGCCGCGTCCAGCGTCGCGACGAGTCCGGCCAGCGTGCCAAGCACGATGAGCAGAGTTTTGCGCATGGGACCTCCTCACAGCAGTGCGGTCAGTCTTTAGGCACCCCGACAGAGGCACCGTGCACTGTCGTTCAGAGCACCCGACCAACGGCGAGCGGAACCGTCGTTCCGAACCCGGGTCCGATTCATCAGAGAGCAGTTGTCCGGTTAGAAAGGAATCCAACAATGATTGCACCCGCTGTGGTAATTCTCTTGATGATCGTCGGCTGGAGCGCCGCCGCGTTGGCCATGCTCTGGGGCATGCTGCGAGTCACCCGCTACCATCACAAAGCCGGGACGAACGCACCGCGAAACCAGGGAATCGGCGAGGCAACCGCGAAATCGGGCGCCAAGATTTCGTTGGGCACTGCAATAAATCGCGCCATCGCCCAATAAAGCCGTGACAGCGCCGCCGAAAGCTGTAGAATGCCGGCCCACAGACGCGGGATGGAGCAGTCTGGTAGCTCGTCGGGCTCATAACCCGAAGGTCGTCGGTTCAAATCCGGCTCCCGCAACCAAATACGAAAGGCCACTCTCATGAGTGGCCTTTTTCGTTCCAGGGCGCCCTTGTGTCGGTGCCAACGCTGCACGGCAGCCTGAGCGAAACGGCTAACCATTTGAATAAAAACGCTTTCTTTCCGGCTTACGGTTGACATCGGACCTCGAGCCTGTAGAATGCCGCCCCACAGACGCGGGATGGAGCAGTCTGGTAGCTCGTCGGGCTCATAACCCGAAGGTCGTCGGTTCAAATCCGGCTCCCGCAACCAAATACGAAAAGGCCACTCTTTGAGTGGCCTTTTTCGTTTGGCCGGAGTACTTACGGCATCCGCCGATTGCGATCTCTAGCTTTCATCCGCGGGCGTCAGCACACCATGCGCTTACTGACGTCCGGTTGATATCGGCGATCTCTTCTTCTCCCTCCTTACTTCGTCTTGCGATGTGGCGATTCACCGTTGCGCCGCTCATGGAACATCCGCGCTACGGCGGCTTGCCGGTCGTCCGGGTGGGGGACAGGCCTCTCGTTGCCTCGTCTTGCTAGTGCACACTCACTAGCGACATAAGGCTGCCGAACGTCTGAGCACCGCTCGGCACGCCGAGGCGCTGTTATCGGCGCCACTGTCGACGAAGCAACGGAGCGAAGCGCTCGCCGATCAGAAGGTGCGTGTGCGCGTCTGGATGCAGCCGATCAGGCAGAGGCAAGCGAGCATGATCCTGTTCGCCGTACAGTTCGCGGCCGTCCAGGTAATGGATATTGGCGTCACCCACCGAGCGCTGCTCGACAATGGCTTGAAGATGCTCGCGAATGATCGTCAGCGTGAGTTTGCCCGCACCCGTTTCATCAGGGCGACCAGAAGCCTGAAACCTGATCTCATCTTCGGCCAGAGCCTCCAGATCGAACATGCTGGGTCCAGGTGTGGTTTCGTGAATGGGGCAGGAAATCGGCGCGATGACCAGAAGCGGTGTGCCGGGGTGACCTTCGCGCAGGGTGTCGAGAAACCCGTGAACCGCCGGTGCGAAAGCACGCAATCGCATCAAGTCCGCATTGACGAGGTTGATGCCGATCTTGACGCTGATGAGATCCGCAGGCATGTCCCGGAGGGTGCGCGCAACGAACGGATCCAGCAGGGCATTGCCACTCAAGCCGAGGTTAAACAGGTCCACACCTGCCATGCGGGACGCAACAACCGGCCAAATACCGGTCGGCGAGGTGGCATTCGATCCATGACTGATCGAACTGCCATGGTGGAGCCATATCGGTCTGCCCTCGTCTGCGACCGGGCGGACAGGAGCGTTCGAGTGCAGCTCCCCGAGCGCCACGATTTCATTGTGCGCAAGCCAGATGTCGACGAGCTTGTCGTGGCCAGCCAGTCCCTCGAAACGCAGGGTCTGAATCGTTCCGGGTTCACGAGCGGTCGCTCCGCTGGACATGTCCGTGCGCAAGATCGCTGCCTGATCGGCAGATTGCTGACGAACCAGTTGCCCGTCCACGCATAGGTCGTAGATGCCCTTTGGCCGTGGAGGTACGCCCACGAGCTCCCTTCGGGTTGGCATGACGTCGAGTTCGAGCGCTGTAGCGGCCGTGCGAAACTGCAGGCGGACACCAGACGGTTCCGTTTCGATCGAGGCCAGCTGCGGGTCGGGACATTGGGAGCGCGCGCTCGCCGGCAAGCGATGCGGGAGCACGCCGAACTCGGTTTGCTCCAGCTCGATAGCGCCCTTCAGCAGGGTTGCGGTGATAGGTGTGGTGATCGGGAGATTATCCATCTGCTTCGCTCTAGATACTTGGCAATCGTGTCATTCGCCGCTTTCCCCCGCGTTAGAATGGACGCCTCGGGGAACGGACGGCTGACACCGGAGGCTGCGCAGCCGCTCACCGGTAAAAGCACAATCGATTCAGCGCAACAGCTGTGCCAGCCGTTGCGCCACGTACTGTAGCCCCAAATCGTTTTCGCGGCGTCGGTGCCAGGCGAGGTGCAACGTGAAACCGCTCACCGGGATGGGCGGCTGGAAAGTTTGCAGCGCCCCGCTTACCGGCACGACGCGCGAGGGCAGCATGGCGAGCATGTCGGACGCTCGCAGCAGGTCGGGCACCATCTGAAAGGTAGGCACTACCAGGCCGACTCGTCGCGAATGCCCCGCTTTGGCCAGGTCAGCGTCAACGGGACTACGCCCGTCCCCGCGCCCGGAAACCAGAATGTGCGGGAAGCCGAGCCAGCGTTCGAGGTCAAAGCCATCGGCGGCGGGATGACCGGGGCGCATGGCGACGACATAGTGCTCGGTCAGCAATTCTTCGCAGCGAATATCCTCGTCGGACTCGGGAAAGACCGAGATCGCGATATCCGTGCTGCCATCGACAAGGGCGCCTTTCGCAGCTTGGGCGCCTTGCCAGGGTTGAACCACGATATCGATCCCGGGGGCGCGTTCCCGCAGCGCATCGAGCAAGGGACCGATCACGAACAGCGCCGGATAATCCGCCATGGCGATGCGAAGCGTCTGGCGGATATCGGCCAGGGCGACCTCCGGGGGATCGATCAGATCGGTCACGCCGGCCAGCAGGGATTTCAAGGGAGCACGCAGGGACGCGGCTTTGGGCGTCAGGCGCATCGTACCGCGCCCGCGTTCAAGGAGATCGTCCTTGAACAGGTGGCGGCAGCGCTGGAGCGCCACCGAAGCCGCCGGTTGCGAAAGCCCCAAACGGTCGGCCGCGCGACTGACATGGGCTTCGTCCAGCAGCGCGTCCAGTATCACGAGGAGGTTGAGGTCGACCGAGCGCAAATTCATATGGCGGATAATAGATTAGACAAGATATCTATTGGAATAATAATCAAACGTTCAGCAATCTGGCCTCACGAACAACCCGGAGGCGACGATGATGCTACGAACCCTTGTGCTGCTATTTCACCCGAACCTGCCTCAGTCCAGGGCCAACGCCGCCCTGGCGCAAGCTGCCGGCGCGATGCCGGATGTGGGCGTCATCGACATGTATGCCGCGTATCCTGCCGGCATCGACATGTTTCGCCATGCCGAGTCAGAGGCACAACGGCTGCTGACCGCGAACCGGATCGTGCTGCAATTTCCCGTCCAGTGGTATTCGACCCCGGCGCTTCTGAAGGCTTGGCAGGACGCCGTCCTGACCCGCATGTTCTACCTCGCTTACGAGTCCGAGGGGCGTCGCCTGGAGGGGACCCAGCTCATGATCGCCGCCACGGCGGGCAACACGCGTGACGCCTACCGTTTCGGCGGTCGCAACATGTTCCCGATGGCCGAACTGCTCGCGCCGCTGCGCGCGACGGCGCACCGCTGCGGCCTGATCTGGTCTGAGCCGTTCGTGCTGTATGAGGCGAATACGTTGACGCCTGCTGAGCTTGAAGTCGCCGCCGCCGACTACGAAGCGCGCTTGCGTGATTGGATTGATGCCACGTCAGCCGAAGCCGCTCTACGGACGTCTTGAAAACGGGGAACACCGCCACGCCTCCTCTCGGCGCGCCGGGTGGGCTTGTCCGAGCGCTCGGCTTCCCCCTTGCGGGGCTGCTCGCACGATTTCCCAATTCTGCAGGGCTCGCCCTGCCCTCCTCCAACCAGGGACGAACAAGGTCATTTCGCTAAGTGGCCTTTTTTCGTTCTGGGCCTTGCCTGTCTCCTCCCGTACGGTCGTACACGCGCTTTTGGATTCCTGCTCGACCTCGCCCGGATATCCAAACCCTCACAATATCCCAGCTCAGCTATCAACTAATACTCGCACTCAATCGATCGGTTTAATACAAACGATGGATAGTTCATTCCGTAATTTAAAAACCGAAGATAAAACCTTTTTAGCCGTTGGCCCTCAAGGGCCCAAAATAGCGCCGCTATATAAATATTTTTTCGCCTTCTTCTTGACTGCCAACCGCTTCTGAATGATAACTACGTCACAACCATGAGACAGGATGTTTCCGAGCCGCAAGCAGGACTACCCGTTTTGCAGCTGTTGGTGCTCAGGGATGGCTTCCCCCACAGCTCAGCGCTGTGTCGCACTAGAAAAACTTACTTTTTTGCTCCTCTCGAATTCTAGCCGAGTGCGGTAGCCGTGCCTGAACGTCCCGCCAGCGCTGGCGTTCGCGTGATCGGACGCCCTCTGGAGCAATAGCGAGCTGGCGGCGACAACCGCCATTGGCGGTAGCTTTGTCTGATTAAAAAGCGCTGCCCTTACCCAGCAACTATCACGGCGGCAATTATTTAACTGGCATATGCCAGGCATATAAAAAAGCGCTTCACGTGACTTGTAGCGCCCGCCCGTTATTCACTTCGATATTTATTCAAGGCAACCCGCTGGAGTTCTTCGTGAACACTTCATTGCGTAGCATCGATATAGAATCGCACACATTGATTGCCGATGAGATGAATCAGACAGGCAGTTTCTGTATTGCCAACTTTCTCTCACCGCAGCAACTATCGGAATTACAAGAGCAGGTCCGAGTCGATGCTCAGCGGCATAACGGTCAATACTTTGCCCACCATGGTGGAAGCGAGATCGAAAGTTCGCTATTGGGCGTCCTAGGCGCTTCGCCGGAGTTTCGGCAGTTGCTGGCAAGCCTTTATCGCACGGGCGCCGGGAAAGCGGCCTTCAGCGACGAAATCCTGAAAGTGTTGCGCTGCGTACAAGGGAATTCAGGTCGCCGCGAATCCAATTGTTTTCACTACGACGCCAGTCTTGTAACCGTTTTGTTACCAATCGAGATTCCGCAGAACGGAACGGACCGGGGCGATCTGATCATGTTTCCCAATCTGCGCCGCGTACGTTCGAACGTTCTGTTCAACGTAGTGGAGAAGGCGCTGCTGCAGAACGCGCTGAGCCGCAAACTGATCGCTGCCGCCATCCGCCACCGTTTACTGAAGCCCGTAAAGCTCCAGTTGGTGCCCGGCAACCTGTACCTGTTCTGGGGCTACCGCACGCTGCATGCGAACGAGCCGTGCGACCCGGCAAGCCGCCGTGCCACGGCGATCTTTCACTTCGGCGACCCGCACGCGGGCAGCCTGGCGACGCGCCTGATCCTCAAGCTGAACCAGCGCCGTGCCCGCCGCGCCACCCTCCTGGGGACACACCGGGCGGTGTAGAGCAGCAGACCTGAACCAAGCGTGCCGACCTCGATGTGACGACGATAAGGACATCCATGATGATCAATGTCACCCAATCGTACCTGGGCAACAAAGCCAAGTTTCTCAGCTACGTCGACAGCATCTATGCATCGGGCTGGCTGACCAATCACGGCCCCCTGGTTACCGAGCTCGAAGAGCGGCTGCGCGATTACCTGGGTGTGCGCAACATCATCCTGACCAACAACGGCACCCTGGCCCTGCAGATCGCCTACCGGGCGCTGGGGCTGACGGGCAGCGCCATCACCACGCCGTTCAGTTTCGTGGCCACCACCAGTTCGCTGCAGTGGGAAGGCATCCGCCCGATTTTCGCCGACATCGACAAGACCAGTTGGAACCTGGATCCGCAGGCCATCGAAGCGCGGATCGACAGCGACACGCGCGCCATCGTCGCAACCCACGTATTCGGCAATGCGTGCGACGTGGAGGGCATCGCGCGCGTTGCCGAGCGCCATCGCCTGAAGGTGGTCTATGACGGCGCGCACGCGTTCAGCGTGCGCTACAAGGAGCGCTCGGTATTCAGTTGGGGGGACATCAGTACCCTCAGCTTTCACGCGACCAAGCTGTTCCACACCATCGAAGGCGGCGCCATCGTCACCAATGACGATGCCCTGGCTGCCAGGATTCGCCTGTTGTGCAACTTCGGCATCGTCGACACCGACATCATCGACGGCATCGGCATCAACGCGAAGCTGAACGAGTTCGCCGCCGCGATGGGATTGTGCATCCTCGATGACATGGCGCTGATCCTGGAACAACGGGAAGAGATCGCCCGACGCTACGAGCAGCAACTGGGCGACCACTTCGACCTGCAGCAGCAGCAAGCTGATTCCCAACGCAACTACAGCTACTTTCCGATCGCCCTGGCCAACGAGGACCAGCTGCTGCGTTGCCGCACTGCGCTGAACGACAAGGGCATCAACCCCAGGCGCTACTTCTACCCGTCGCTGGACACGCTCGGTTACCTGCAGCCGCAACCGCCGCAGATCCAGTCACGTTCGTTGAGCCGCCGGGTGCTCTGTCTGCCGATTTATCCGGGCCTGCCCCGGCCGATCCAGAACACGGTGATCCAGACCCTGCTGAACGAGGTCGCCCGGCGCAAGCCGCTGCAAGCGGAACGCCTCTGGCCGCAGGTCAACCCCATCGGGCTGATGGAGCACCGCTTCGGCGTGTCCTCCCCCGAATGCAAGCGCCTCTACTGAACCCCTCCGGCGGTCCGATTACATGGCTGATCGAAAACTCTCGATGATTCGCAACACCGGCCTGAGCTACATCGGGCAGGCGTATGCCTTGCTTGTCGGCATCCTGATTCTGCCCTTCTACCTCGGCCACCTGGGTGCCGAGGCCTACGGCCTGATCGGGTTCTTCGCCGTGCTACAGGCGTGGCTGCAACTGCTGGATGCCGGCCTGTCGCCGTCGCTGGTCCGCCAGATCGCGCACTTTCGCGGGCGTCCCGAAGTCCGCCGTCACGAACCCGGACGTCTGCTGCGCTCGTTCGAAATCATCTTCCTGCCGGTGGCGTCGTTGACGGTGCTGGCCATCCACGGCGCCAGCGGCTGGATCGCCCAGCGCTGGTTGCAAGCGCAGGATCTGGACACCCTGACCATCGTCCATTGCATCAGCCTGATGGGGCTGATGATCGGCCTCAAGCTATACGCCACGCTCTACAAGAGTGGTTTGCAGGGGCTCGAACTGCATGCGTGGCTGAACGGTGCCAACATCCTGATCGCGACCCTGCGCTATTTCGGTGGCCTTTTTCTGGTGGCCAACATCAGCCAGAACCCGCTGGACTTCTTCGTTTTCCAGACGGCGGTCGCCTTGATCGAGACGCTGATCTTCGGCGCCAAGGCCTACACGCTGATGCCGCTGCCCAGGGTGCTGACCGGCTTCGACTGGACAGCGGTCAAACCGGTGCTGCCGTTCGCCGCCGGCATGTCCCTCACCTCGGTGCTGTGGATCATCCTGACGCAGCTGGACAAGGTGTTGCTGTCCAATGTGTTGCTGCTCAAGGAGTACGGTTACTTCTCGCTGGTCGCGCTGATCTCGACCGGCATCATGACCCTGACCAACCCGCTGGTGCAGACGTTGTTACCGCGCATGACCATGCTCGTCGCGCAAGAGCGGATCGGCGACATGCAGCGGCTCTACCTCAACGCCACACGATTCGTCTGCAGCCTGTTGTGTCCGCTGGCGGGCGTGATCGCGTTCCATTCCGACGAGCTGATTTTCGCCTGGACCGGTGACCCCGAAGCGGCGCAGTGGAGCCGCCTGGTACTGCCCTGGTACGTACTGGGCAGCGCGATCATGGCCGTCACCGCCTTCCAGTTCTACCTGCAGTACGCCTACGGCCAGCTGCGCCTGCACGTCTGGTTCAGCCTGATCAGCGCGGCGCTGAGCATCCCGCTGGTGATCTATGCGGCGCTCACGCACGGGGTGTACGGCGCAGCGTTGGTCTGGTTCGGGTTACGCATGCTGACGTTCCTGATCTGGCCATCGATGGTTCACAAGCGCTTTGCCGCCGGCCTGCATCGACCCTGGCTGCAGGATCTATCGCGCATCACCGCCATGACCGGACTCGGCCTGCTGATCGGCGAGCCCCTGTTCTCGGCCATCGCCAGCGACAACCGCTTCGACATCCTGCTGGGCCTGGCCGTCAGCGGCTTGATCTGCCTGGCGTTGGTCACCTTGACCTCCAAACCCGTCGTTTTGCGACTTTATCTTCTGATGACCCGCTCGAGCGTCTGAGATGGACATGCAACCGAAAAGCGAAGAGGCCTTGATGGCCGCCTGGGGCGAGCGGCGCGTGCCGCTGCTGAGCATCGTCTGCCTGACTTACAACCACGCAGCCTTCATCAGCGAAACGCTGGATGGCTTCCTCCGGCAGGAAACGACCTTTCCGTTCGAAATCATCGTCCACGACGACGCCTCCACGGACGCCACCGCGACGATCATCCGCGCGTACGCCGCCCGTTATCCGCAGGTCATCAAGCCGATCTACCAACGCGAAAACCAGTACCGTAAAGGCGTCCCGTTCAGCACCCGGCTGTTCGCTCAGGCGCAGGGCAAGTACATCGCCTATTGCGAGGGCGACGATTACTGGACCGACCCGCGCAAGCTGCAGATTCAGGTCGACTTTCTCGAGCAGCACCGCGACTACGTGATGACCTATCACGACGCCGTCATGTTCAACAGCCAGGGCGTCGTGCGTAGCCCCCACATGCAGGGCCGCTATCGCCGCGATGCCAGTGCCCGCCAGCTGATGCAGGGACGACCGGTGTCCACCCTCACCGCCTGCTTTCGCAACCTGGTGCACGAGCTGCCGCCGGAGCTGCACGGCGTCGAGGTGCTGGACATCTGCTGGTGGTCGCTGCTCGGCGCCCACGGCAAGGGCAAGTTCCTCAAGGAGATAAGACCCGCCGCCTACCGTGTGCACGAGGGCGGCATCTTTTCCATGCGCAGCAGCAAGCAGCGCATCCAGATGACCATGCACGCCTATTACAGCCTGGCCCGCTACTACCAGCGGATCGGCAATCAGTCGCTGTTCGAATATTTCATGATCCAGGTGTTCACCCAGGCACTGGCATTGATCTCTCCGCTCAGCAAGCTCCAGGCGCTGAGCCAGGCCTTTCAGAACATCAGCATCAACCTGCTACGCCGCCTGATACCGGGCGCCTGATAACCGCTACGACGATGCCGCAACAATCAAGGAAGGATCCACGATGACCGCCATGGCCCGCTCTTCACTGGAATACGACGGGGATAACCGTATCGACCTGGCGCGCATTCTGCGCGTCGCCTTCGATCACAAGGCTCTGATCTTCAGCATCACCTGCTTTTTCGCCCTGCTCGGCGTGGGCTACGCCATTGTCGCCGCGCCGGTGTACCAGGCCAGCGCGATGATTCAGATCGAACCGAAAAAGGCCGGTATTACCGGAGTCCCGGAGGTCATTCCCAGGCCGAACTCGGTTTCCCAGGCGGTCACGGAGATCGAACTGATCAAGTCGCGCTCCGTGCTGGGGCGCACGGTCGAGGCGCTGAAGCTCTACATCACCGTTCGCCCCAAGTACATCCCGCTGCTGGGCGGCTACATCGCGCGGCTGCACGATCCGGTCGAGGATGGCGAGCTCGCCGCGCCGCTGCTGGGCCTGACCAGCTACGCCTGGGGCGGCGAGAAGCTGGACGTGTTCCAGCTGGACGTCCCCGACGCCTACCTGGGCGAGAAGCTGACGCTGCGCGCCGGTGTCGCCGACACGTTCAGCCTCTATGACGAGGACGAGCACCTGCTGCTGAGCGGCAACAGCCACCAGACGGTGCAACAGCAAGGCTTCACGATCCAGATCGCAGCGCTCAAGGCGCGTCCGGGCACCGAGTTCACGGTGGTGCGCAGTCGCCCGCAGACCACCGCGCTGGATTATCAGAAGCGCCTGAAGGTGGGCGAAGCCGGCAAGGATTCCGGGATCATCTACCTCACCCTGGAAGACCCTGACGCCGACAAGGCCAATCGGGTGCTCGATCAGATCAGCCGCCTGTATGTGCGCCAGAACATCGAGCGCAGCTCGGCCGAGGCGGCGCAACGCCTCGAGTTCCTGCGCTCGCAGGTGCCACTGGTGCGCAAGCAGCTGGAGAAGGCCGAAGCGGCCCTCAACGACTATCAGACCAGCGCCCAGTCGGTGGACATCAGCATCGAAACCAAGGGCGTGCTCGATCAGATCGTCGCGCTGGAAGCACAGATCTCCGAGCACAACCTCAAGCGCACCGAATACAACCAGCTCTACACCCCCGAGCACCCCACCTACCAGACGCTGATGAAGAAGATCGGCCAGTTGGAAGCGCAAAAGGCCGCGCTGATGAGCAAGATCGACACCTTGCCCATGACCCAGCAGGAATTGTTGCGCCTGCACCGCGACATGCAGGTCACCACGCGCACCTATACCCTGCTGCTGGACAAGGCCCAGGAGCAGGACATCCTGCGCGCCGGCACCATCGGCAACGTGCGGATCATCGACAGCGCCTATGCCGTCGTGGAAAAGCCGGCCAAGCCGATCAAACCCCTGGTGGTGCTGGTCGCCATTTTCATCGGCCTGCTGGTCTCGGCCGTGGTCATCCTGCTGAGGCAGGTGTTCTATCGGGGCATCGAGAATCCTGAAACCATCGAGCACCTCGGGGTGCCCGTGTACGCCGCACTGCCGTTTTCGGCAAAGCAGGAGCACCTCTATCGGCTGAGGAAAGTGCGCGACGGACGCAGCAAGCTGCTGGGCGCCGCCGACCCGGCCGACCTGGCGATCGAGTCGCTGCGCAGCCTGCGTACCAGCCTGAAGTTCGCCATGCTCGAAGCGCGCAATCAGCTGCTGGTGATCACCAGCCCGACGCCCTCGGTGGGCAAGTCCTTTGTCTCCAGCAACCTGGCATCGGTCATTGCACAGGCAGGTCAGCGGGTGCTGCTGATCGACGCCGATATGCGTCGCGGTTATCTCGCCGGCATGTTCGGCATGGCTCCGCGCAGCGGCCTGTCGGATGCCCTGGCAGGCGGCCTGCGCCTCGCCGCGGTGGTCAACAAGACCGACCAGGCCAACCTGCATTTCATTGCCAGCGGCTGCTCGGCGCCCAACCCGTCCGAGCTGCTCATGCATGAGAACTTCGCGAAGCTGCTGAAAGAGGCGGAGCGCGAATATGACTTCGTCATCATCGATACGCCGCCGGTACTGGCGGTAACCGATGCCGTTCTGGTCGCCCAACTGGCGGGCACCTGCCTGCTGGTGGCGCGCTACGGATTGAGTACCGCCGGCCAGATCGAGGCCTCCAAGCGGCGCCTGGCGCAGAACGGCGTGCTGCTCAAGGGCGCCATCCTCAACGGCGTCAGACGTCGGGCCTCGAGCACCGCCTATGAGACAGGCGCCTACGGTTACTACAGCTATTCTCAAAAAGCCTGACACATGCGAGGGAAACGCCGTGGTCAGAACCGTATCGATGATGCAGCCCTATCTGTTCCCTTACCTGGGTTATTTCCAGCTGATCGCCCATAGCGATGCCTTCGTGCTGGGCGACGACCTGCAATACACCAAAGCATCCTGGATCAACCGCAACCGCGTGCTGGTGAACGGCGAGGCCAAGCTGATGACCTTTCCGCTGCGCAAGGGCGGACGCGTCGATGCCATCAACCAGCGCTGGCTGAGCGATGACTTTCCCATGGAAGCGCAAAGGCTGCTGAAAATGCTCAAGCTCGCCTATGCCCGCGCGCCGTACCAGGAACCGGTGCTGGCCCTGATCGCGGACATCCTGCAGCAGCCGGAACGCAACCTGGCCCGCTTCACCGCGTACTCGATCCGCCGCCTGTGCGCTTATCTGGACATAACGACGCCGATCCGCATGGGCTCGGAACTGGGCCTGCCCGCGCAAATGGACAAGCAGGAGCGCGTGATCACCATCGCCAAGCTGCTGAACGCGCAGCGCTACATCAACCCCATCGGCGGCGTGTCGCTGTACTGCCCCACGCTCTTCAGATCGCACGGCCTTTCGCTGCGATTTCTGCGAATGGACGACCTGAGCTACCCGCAGTTCAAGCAGCCATTCGTGCCAGCCCTGTCAGTGATCGACGTGCTGATGTTCAACAGCCAGCAGGACACCCGGGCCTTGCTCGAGCGCTTCACCCTCGTCGAAGGCATCGAACAGCACGCCGCGCAACCGGCTTGAACGAACGACAAAACGGACCTCCGCACCTACTCACCTATGGAAGGCAGTTCACATGGCAGCGCTCGACAGCGATCCACACTGGTACCTGATCCAGACCAAACCCCGACAGGAATCGCGCGCCGAAGAAAATCTCCGACGCCAGCACTTCGAGTGCTACCGGCCACACAAGCCGCGCCTGCCAGACGACGGAAAGCCCGGCGAACCGCTGTTCCCCGGCTATCTGTTCATCCGCCTCGATCGTCGGCTGGACAACTGGTACCCCATCCGCTCGACCCGTGGTGTCGCCCGCGTGGTGGCCTTCGGCGGCGAGCCCACACCGGTTCGCGACGCCCTGATCGAAGAGCTACGCCAGCGGCTGGCAACGCCGGTCGAGCCGCCGCGCTTTCGCCCTGGCGAGCGCGTGCAACTGCGTGGCGGCACCTTCAATGAGCTCGAAGCGATCTTTGTCAGCGCGGACGGCGAGGAACGTTCGGTGATCCTGCTCACGCTGCTGCAGCGTGAGCAGAAGGTGCGTGTGCCCACACGCTACCTCACCGGCTGCGCTGCCCAACCCGGTCTGCCCGTCAGCTGCCGGACCGACTGACGTACCAGGGAGGGTTCGCTCATGAAGATTCTGTTTCTGCACAGCCTTTACGCGCCTCATGTAGGAGGCGGCGCGGAAGTGGTGGTACGTCAGCTCGCCGAAGGCCTGCATGCCCGCGGCTGGGACCTCGCCGTGCTGGCTACCGGCCCCGAGCTGGGGTTGCACGAAGAACAACTGGGCGGCGTACGGATCTATCGCGCCGGGCTGCGCAACCTCTACTGGCACTTCACCCAGACCCGGCCGAACCCGCTGTTGCGCCTGGGCTGGCACTACCGCGACCGCTACAACCGCGGCATGCGCGAGTACGTACGCGAGGTGATCGCCCGCGAGCGACCGGACGTGGTGGTCTGCCACAACCTCACCGGCTGGTCCGTATCGGCCTGGGACGAGATCACCGCGGCGGGCCTTCCGATCGTCCAGGTCGTGCATGACCTCTATCTGCTGTGCCCGAAGGACACCATGTTCAACAAAGGGCACAGTTGCGAACGCCAGTGCGGGCTGTGTTCGGCTTTTCGTCGAGGCCATGCGGCACGCTCGGCTCAGGTGGCGGCGGTGATCGGCGTCAGTCGCTTCATCCTCGATCGGGTGACGGCCTACGGTTATTTCAACCAGGCCAGCCGCCATGTGGTGCACAACAGCGTCCCGTTGGCCGAAGGCTCGGTCGCGGCGCCGCGCCATCCTCACAGCGGCCTGCTCCGGTTCGGTTACATCGGCACGCTGTCGGCCAACAAGGGTTTGGGGTGGCTGATCGAGCAGTTTCAGGCCCTGTCGATCAACGCCACCCTGGAGATCGCCGGTCGCGGCAAGCTGGATTACGAGGCGCAGCTCAAGGCATTGGCCGATCCGGCCAAGGTCCGTTTCGTCGGCTATCAGCACGCCGAGGCCTTCATGCGCAACATCGATGTGCTGGTGGTGCCCTCGATCTGGGCCGAGCCGTTCGGGCTGGTCGCGGTCGAGGCCTGCGCCCAGCATCTTCCGGTCATCGCGACCACCCGCGGCGGCCTGCCGGAGATCATCAGCGACAACCTCAACGGCCTGCTCTGCTCGCCTGACGATCCCGACTCGCTGGGCAGAGCAATGCTCAGGCTTTATCTGGACAGCGGCCTGCGCCAGCGCTTGTCGCAACAGGCGCGCCCCAGCGTCGCCGCCTTTTTGAACATGGAGCGAATGCTCGATCAGTACCAATCGATCCTGCATAGCGCGCTACACGGCCGGAGAGCCCACGATGACCCCGACTCCATTGAGCCTTTCACCGCCCAGACCGAGCCCGCTGACGATCGACAAGCCCACGCTGCTGGCGCTGATCGCCGCCTCCTTGCTGATCAGTGAAACCTTCGCCGGGGCGCTGCGTTACTACCTCGATATCGCCGGCGTCTCCGCCCTGCTCTACCTGCCGAAGCTGGCGTGTCTCGCCGCCGTGGCGCTGGAATTGCCCCGCGCGCGGAGCGCCCCCGAGGTATGGCTGGTGCTGTTTGCGCTGCTGGTTTCGAGCCTGCTGGCGCTGCTGCATGGCGCCTCGCCGGGCAACGTCGGATTCAGTCTGTTCATTTACCTGCCGCTGCTGTTCGGGCTGTTCTGCGGCCGCTACCTGGAGCGCAGGGCCAGCCTGCTGGGCTGGGTGATCGGGTTCTGTCTGATGGCCTCGCTGATCGGCATCGCCCTGGACATGTTCAGCAACGTACCGTGGAAGGGATACAGCTACATGATGGGCGACGTCGAGCTGACCGCGAACAAGTCCTGGGCCTTCGGCAGCACTGACCGGCTGGCCGGCTTTGCCCGGATGTCGACCAACCTGGCCGTGATGATCGCGCTGTACAGCCTGTTCCTGGCGGCGTTCCTGCGGTCACGTCTGTTGCGCCTGATGCTGTACCCGCTGGCATTCGGCGCGATCTTCCTGACCACCAACAAATCGACCGCGGCGGCATACCTGTTGACCCTGGCGATGCTGTTTCTCGCCGGTTACCGCGTGCCCAGCGCCACGGCGTTCTTCGTCGCGGTGGTGACCGGCATGGCGCTGCCAATCGCCAGCCTGATGCTGAACATTCCGCAGAGCGAGGCCTATAGCGCCAGCATGCTGGCCTCGTTCAACGACCGCCTGATCAACAGCTGGCCGAACTTCATCGATGTGATCGTCAACGAAGGTTGGGGCTGGTGGGGCGCCGGGTTCGGAGCGGTAGGCAGCAGCGCGGCGGCGTTTCCACTGGCCTGGCTGGAACTGCTGAGCATTGCCGACAACACGGCGCTGTATCTGTGGGGCATGCTCGGCGCGTTCGGTGTGCTGCTGTATTTCCTGTTGTTCCCGCTGCTATTGCGTTTGCATGACCGCGGCCCCCGCATTCGTGACGCACTGCTGGGCATCGTCTTCTGCACCTGCCTGATCGGCTGGGCGACCGATGTGCTGGAGGTCACCACCGCTACCCTGTTTCTCGGCATGGCCATCGCCCATGTTCTGACGCCGCAGCCGGTGCCTGCCCCGTACAAACGGTTCATTGCCGTGCGCCCACAGACAGGGCTTGAACCGCGGGTCTGGGAACCGAGGGGCGAGCAGCCATGAGCCTACGCCGCCTTACCTGCCGCCTGGCGTTTGCGGCAAGCCTGTCTGCCCTGGCTATCGCGGTACCGGCACAACAAGCGGAAGATCCCTTCATCGTCGGCGTTTGCTCGCACGACCTGCATCTGCGAAACACCCGGAGCGAGGGGCTCCAGCTGCTGCACGACGCGGGTATCGCATCGGTCAGGACCGACGCTCACTGGGCCTTTGTGGAGCGAAAGCGCGACCGCCTCGAAGTGGAGCCGCACTGGCAAGCCTATCTGGCCGGCAACGAAGCCCAGGGGATCGACAACCTGTTCATTCTTGGCTACGGCAATTCTTTCCATGGCGCCGGGGAGAAGCCGCGCAGCGAGCCGGTTCGCAGCGCCTTCAATCGCTATGTCGCCTTCGTTGCCGAACAGTTCAGGGGCCGGATCAAGCACTACGAAGTCTGGAACGAATGGGACGCGGAGAACCCCACCGATTCGCAGTTCACCCAGGACTACGCGCGGCTGATCGCCGATGCCGCCGGCATCATTCGCCAGCACGATCCAAACGCCAAGGTGCTGGCCGGCGCGGTGACCACCGAAGGCATCGAGTCGGGCTTCGCCACCCGGCTGATCGAAGCCGGCGTGATGCAATCGATCGATGGCCTTTCGTTACATCCCTATGTCCACTGCCGCGGACGCGGGAAAAACACACCGGAGGCGTGGATCGAATGGCTCGCCGATGTCGATCTGGAACTGTCCAGCGCGGCCGGCCAGCCGGTGCCGCTGTATCTGACGGAAATGAGCTGGCCGGCCTACCAGGGATCCTGCGGAATCGACGAGCACCTGCAAGCGGCCTATCTGGTGCGCAGCTTCTTTCTCGCCAGAACCTTGCCCAACGTGCGGGGCTACTGGTGGTACGACTGGCGCAACGACGGCACCAACGTACGCGAGCGCGAGCACAACTTCGGCCTGCTGCGACAAGACTACGCCCTCAAGCCGGCCTATCGGGCGCTCAAGGCGATCAGCCCGATCATCCGTGACTACCGCTTCCTGGGTCACGCCGACGGCTCGAAGAAAGGCGCCGTGCTGTTGCGTTTCGGCAACGCGGACGAGCAGCTGCTGGTGGCCTGGAGCCCGGAGCAGACACGCACGCTTACGATCGAGTCGACCGGCAAGGCGAGCGGCCACCTGGCGCTGATCGATACCGAGCATCCCGAGGATGGCCGAGTCGCCAGCGACGCGACCTGGCGATGCCCCGACCGCGCAGATCGCTGCACCGCGGAGGTCGAGCTCGACGGCTTTCCGAAGATCATCAGCCTCGGCAACGCGCCGGGGCCGGGCTCCAGCGCCCACTGATGCCAAGGGTTCACGAAGGGCTTTTTTGAAAAGAGGAATTTCAAAATGATTGTCATCAACGCGCGCTTTCTGACCCAGGAAATACGAGGCGTGCAGCGCTTCGCGGAGCAGATCAGCCTGCAACTGAACGGCCTGCGCGACGATCTGGTGTTCGTCGCGCCGGACGACATCCGCCTGCATGAAAGCGCCGAACTGCTCCAGGTTCGCCGCATCGGCCGCCACCGGGGCCAGCTCTGGGAGCAACTCGACCTGCCGCTGTGGCTGCTGCGCAACGGCAGCCCGCCGCTGGTCTCGCTGTGCAACACCGCGCCGCTGGCTTACGGCAACCAGATCGCGGCTCACCACGACATTACCTACGTGCGGCATCCGGAAGCCTATTCACGCGCGTTCAGGGCGACCTATCGCAACCTGACCCCGCTGTTACTCAAACGAATCAAGGCGCTGATTACCGTGAGCGAATTTTCCCGGCAGGAAATTGCACGCTTCTATGGCTACCCGGCACGCCACATCTGGGTGGTACCCAACGCCGTGGACGCCCGCTTCCAACCCTTCTGCGCCGAGCAATGCCCGAGCAGCTCGACGCCCTACCTGCTGGCGGTGTCATCGCACAGCGCGCACAAGAACTTCGCCAGGATGGTGGCGGCCTTCCTCAAGCTCGAAGGCTTCGATGACGTCGAGCTGCGCATCATCGGCGATTCGAACCGGGTCTTCTCCGGCAGCCTGCACGACATCGCCGGCAGCCGTCGCATTCGCATGCTCGGCCGGCTGACCGATCAAGAGCTGGTGGAGGCGTATCAGGGCGCCACGGCGTTCGTGTTCCCCTCGCTGTACGAAGGGTTCGGCATCCCCCCGCTCGAGGCGCAGGCCTGTGGCTGCCCGGTCATCGCCGCGCGGGCAGCGTCCATCCCGGAAGTGCTGGGCGACAGCGCGCTGTACTTCGACCCGCTGAAGGTCAAGGACATTGCCGACTGCATGCAGCGCGTCCTGCGCGACGAGGCCCTGCGTCAGGACCTGCGCCGGCGCGGCAAGGCGAACGTGGCGCGGTATTGCTGGAATTCGTCGGCGCGGCAGGTCTCCCGTCTGATCGATCAGGCCTTCACCGGGGTGCGCAAAGGCGGCAAAGCGGGCTTGCAGCAGCTGCCGCTCGGCCAGCCCAAACACTAGCTGCCACGTATCGCGCACTGCCCAGCACGGCCACGCCGGCATCCGCCAGCGCGGCCTGAGATTCCCGGTTGCCGAGTCCTCGGCAACCGCCTCGCTGCCCCTCTCTATCGAAAGGTTATCCTATGAAAATCGCCATTGTTCATGACTGGCTGGTGACCTATGCGGGCGCCGAACGCGTGCTCGCCGGGTTGCTCGAGACCTGGCCGGAAGCCGACCTGTTCGCCGTGATCGACTTCCTCTCCGATGAAGATCGCGCCAGCCTCGGTGGTAAGCGCGCCACCACGACCTTCATCCAGCAGTTGCCCAAGGCGAAGACCCATTACCAGAAGTACCTGCCGCTGATGCCCTTGGCCATCGAGCAGCTCGACATGTCGGCGTACGACCTGGTGATTTCCAGCAGCCACGCCGTGGCCAAGGGAGTACTCACCGGGCCGAACCAGCTGCACATCAGCTACGTGCATTCGCCGATCCGCTATGCCTGGGATCTGCAGCATCAGTACCTGCACGAGGCCAGCCTGGACCACGGCTTCAAAGCCAAGCTCGCGCGCATGCTGCTGCACTACATGCGGATGTGGGATCAGCGCACCGCGAGCGGCGTCGACGAGTTCATCGCCAACTCGCACTTCATCGGTCGACGCATCAACAAGAGCTATCGGCGCGAATCGACCGTGATCTACCCGCCTGTCGACACCCGCCAATTCACCCTCTACGCCGACAAGGAGGACTACTACCTCACCGCCTCGCGCATGGTGCCCTACAAGCGCATCCCGATGATCGTGGAAGCCTTTTCGCGGATGCCCGACAAGAAGCTGGTGGTGATCGGCACCGGACCGGAGATGGACAAGGCCAGGGAACTGGCCACCCCCAACGTGACACTGATGGGCTACCAGAACTTCGCGGTGCTGCTGCATCACATGCAACGCGCGCGGGCCTTC
This sequence comes from Stutzerimonas stutzeri, assembly GCF_019090095.1. Lineage (NCBI taxonomy): Bacteria > Pseudomonadati > Pseudomonadota > Gammaproteobacteria > Pseudomonadales > Pseudomonadaceae > Stutzerimonas > Stutzerimonas stutzeri. Next base: position 1,187,043 of record NZ_JAGQFP010000001.1, read on the forward strand.
GTTTTCGCCGCCGAGGAAGATTTCGGGATCGCCCCCATCGAGGCGCAGGCCTGCGGCACGCCGGTGATCGCGTATGGCAGAGGGGGCGTACTGGAAACCGTGAGGGGAATCGACCACCCCGAACCCACCGGCGTGTTCTACCCCGAACAGACCCCCGAGTCGCTGATGGCTGCGGTCCAGGAGTTCGAAGCGGAAGCGCATCACATTCTGCCCAGCGTCTGTCGGGCCAGCGCGGAGCGTTTTTCAACCGAACGATTCAGGCAGGAGATTAAGTCTTTCGTCGATACTAGCGCCCGCGAAGTCATTTCGCTCCAAGGACAGGATGCGCTCTTGCATCGCCCAAGCGTAACCCCGGCCAGCGTCACCCCGGTCTACCCTGCGGCGGTTCCCATGAAGCATGCCTAAACAGCCCCACTCACTGCGAGGTTTCACGGATGAACACAGCAACTGCCACTCAACGAATCCAGACCTCCTGCGTATTAAGCTTTGCCTTGCTGATCAGCGGCACGACAGGTGCCGTCCACCTGGCCGAGCACGACGCCAACGGTTTTTCCCGGCAAGGGCACGCGAGTTTCACCGACGACACGTCCAGCTGCACCGCCAGTCAGGGCCCTCGGGTGATCATCTTCGATCAGGGTGCTCGCGCTAATGCAGGCCCCTGCCAGCGCACCGAATCGACCGCAGTCACAGTACCGACCGTGCGCCTGGCCAAACCGCTTTCGGGAGATCCGTACCTGCGCTCTGGCGACACCACCCGTTACTCGTTCTAATTCCGTGACCCTCCCTGGAGGCGCAATGAACAGTGCAGACCAAAACAGCCAAACGCTGGTTTACGCTGACGGTTATTCCTATACCGAAATATTCCAGGCCCCGGAAATGCCTGGAGTGCCTGGCGGTACCCGGCTGATCAGCGTGTTCCACGCGTTCTTTACCTCAGACCACGACCGTGAAAACGAGAACGCCGACCTCCTCGTAGCCGCTCCACCACTGACGGAACTCGCCGGCGGGATCTGAATCAGGCCCGTCCCGCGGCCGCTCGAACGCCTCGTCAGCGAACCCTTCGCTGACGCAACGGCCACCGCTTCGCTTCATACCGAGACATTCCATGACCCCGAAAACGTCCGTGGTGACCGTCACCTACGGTGATCGGCTGCCTTACCTTGCGCAATTGGTCGAACGCGCACTGGCGTTCGTCGAGATCACCGAGGTGATCATCGTCAGCAACGCCTCGTCAGCGCCGCTGGAGCAATTGCCAGCGCGCTGGCCGAACAAGGTCCGACTCATTCAACTGCAACACAACACCGGCTCGGCGAACGGCTATGCCGTCGCGCTGCAAGCCGCGTTGGCAGGCGGCGCCGATTACATCTGGATGATGGATGACGACAACGCGCCGACTGCCGCGGCGGTGTCCATCCTGCATCGCGAGGTATCCCGTCTTGGCGGGCTGCTGGGCCCGGACCGGGTCGCGGTGTTGGGCTACCGCGCGACCCAGCAAGCGGATATCGCCCAAGGTGTGCCGACGCGCTACCTGCTTCAGCCACGTTCCAGCTACTTCGGCTTTCACATCGCGCAGCTTCCTTACAAGCTTTGGCGGCGCCTGCCCGGGACGCGTCGCCCCGGCAAGCGACCCGTGAGCATCAGCCTGCCCTTCGCTCCGTACGGCGGAATGCTCGCCCACCGCAGCTTGTACGAGCGCATCGGCGTCCCGCTCAAAGAGCTGGTGCTCTATGTCGACGACACTGAATACACCCGGCGCATCACCGCCGGTGGCGGGCACCTGTTTCTGTTCACCGACGCGGTGATCGACGAGCTCGAGCAGTCCTGGAACATCAAGGCACGGACTCGCAACATCTACGAGACCTTTCTGCTCGGCGACTCGGATTTCCGCGCCTACTACGCCGCGCGCAATCAAGCCTGGTTCGACAAGAACGTCTGGGCCGCCTCGCCTCGGCTGCATCGCCTGAACCGTTGGCTGTTTCTCACGCTGCTGCGCCTGATCGCCCGGCTACGCCATGCCCCGCAACGCCTGGCGCTCATCGAGCAAGCCATTCATGACGGCGAAAACGGCGCATTGGGCATGAGCAAGACCTTTCCGTTGCGCTGACCGCTCCACCGGCCCGCGCCCCACCCGTCTCATCGAAGGCATTGCCCCTATGGATGTCGCTTCCCTACAACGTGACGCGAACAATTTCGACTTCCTGCGATTCGTCGCCGCCTGCGCCGTCGTCGTGGGTCACTGCTACTGGTTATCGGGCGCCGGTGCCAGCGAACCGATGCGGCTGTTCACCGGCTCGCTGGATACGGCTGACATCGCGGTGAACCTGTTCTTCGCGATGAGCGGTTTCCTCATCGCCGCGTCATGGATGAACAGCCGCAACGTGCTGAACTTCGCCGCCAAACGTGCGCTGCGCATATTCCCGGCGCTGTGCGTTTCGGTGCTGCTCACCGTGCTGATCGTCGGCCCGCTGGTGACCGGCCTGCCCCTGAAGGACTACCTGTTGCACAGCCAGACGGCGCGCTTTCTGGGCAACATGGCGTTGGTCACGCACTTTCATCTGCCCGAGGTGTTCACCACCAACCCGTTTCCAGACACGGTCAACGGGTCGGTCTGGACCTTGCCCTACGAGGTGCTGATGTACGCCTCGTTGATGCTGCTGGGGTTGATCGGTCTGATTGGCCGAGCCGCCACGCTGGCGGTGCCCTTGGCCCTGATGCTGGTTCACTTCTACCTGATACCTGGGCTCGGCCTGGAGAGCGAGGTACTGCGCAAGACGACGCGGCTGGGCATGTTCTTCTTCTTCGGCGCGACCCTGTATCTGTATCGCCGCGTCCTGCCGTGGAACTGGAAAGTGGCCCTGAGCCTGCTGGGGTTGTCCCTGCTCAGTGCAGGAACCGAGCTATGGCCGTACGTACACGTGCTGACGCTGCCCTACCTGACCATCTATCTGGCCCACTTGCCGATCCCGCGGCTGGCGGGATTCGGCCGGTATGGCGATTTCTCGTACGGTATCTACATCTTCAGCTTTCCGATCCAGCAATGGCTGATGCACGCCTTCGGCCCGCAGCTCTCGCTGGGCCTGTTCGTGGTGATCAGCCTGGTGGTGAGCATCGCCGTGGCCGTTCTGTCCTGGCATTTCGTCGAGCTGCCAGCGCTGCAGTTGAAGCGCTATCTGCCCCGAGTGCCCAGCCCTCTTGGCGAGGCCGGCTGAACCGCGCGCGTTGAATCGCGTGCACGGCTTCAGGTGTCGAGCGCGCCCGGCTCGGTGGTATCTGTATCTCTTCCGGTCAGTCGTCGAACGGCATCGATCAGCGGAGCGAGCCCGGTGCCTTTCGCCAGGAACTCACTGACCAGCTCGCGTCCCGGAATCTGTTGCGCCAGCGCAGCGCTCATCATCAGGATCGGAACGTCGTCATAGGCGGGGTTGCGGCGAATGGCCCGGACCATCTCGGCACCATCGAGCTCCGGCATCATGTAGTCGGTGACGATCAGCGCCGGTTTCTCCTGCTCGAGCATGCGCAAGCCCAGCGCTCCGTTACTCGCGGTAGCGACGCGATAGCCCTCGTCTTCGAGGATCATCACCATCAGTTTGCTCAGGCCGAGTTCGTCCTCGACCAGCAGCACAAGCGGCGCCAGCGCGTCCTGCCCTTGCCTAGACATCCTCGCCCCCTGGCGGCGCCTGGCGATGCGGCCGGCCAATCGCGACGCCTTCGGTATGCTCCATGCGCCGCCCCAGCCTGAAACCGCCCTCCCCCAGGGTGAACTCGAACACATAGGGTTCGAAGTCGCTCTCGCGCATCTTCAACACAGCCAGCGTTCGGTAGAGCCGCGACTCGAGTTCGGCATAGCGCAGCAGCAGGATGTTCTCCGCGATGGCCGATACCGCCGGAAACTTCAGGCCGTTACTACCGCCCACTATTTCCGCCAACTCGGCGGTAAATACCGTCGTCACCCCTTCACTGCGGAGAATGGCGGTCAGGGTGCTGAAGAAGCGACCGAGCCGATCGGAATCGATAGCCGCCTGCTTGAACGCATCGACGCCATCGATGAACAAGCGTTTGACCGCACGCCGACGGACCGCCGCGAGGATTTCTTCGGCCAACTGGTCCTGCAGCAGTTCGGTGGGCGATCGATGAAGCACTTCGACGACGCCGTCATCGATCAGCCCATCGAGGTCCAGCCCCAAGGTGGCGGCGCGCCGGCGCAGGCGATGCGCATCCTCGTAGAAGCCAAAGACAAGGCCGGGCTCCTGCGCGGTGCTCTGGCAGATGAAGCTCAGGCCCAGGGTCGTCTTGCCGATGCCGGTCGGGCCAACCAGCAAGGTCGTCGAGGAGTACGGAATGCCGCCACGTATGATCCGATCCAGCCCATCGGCCCCGGTACTCAGCCGCTGATCACGCATCGGCGCGGACGTCTGCTCGCCAGTGACGGCCTCCAGCCGCGGGAACACTCGGAACCCATCGCTGGTGATGGACGTCATGTGCCGGCCGGAAATGAAATCGCTGCCGCGGAACTTGCGCACCTGCAGGTAGCGATAGGTGCGGAAATGGTCTTGTTCGCTGCCCAGGGTCAGCCAGCCATCGACCATGGTGAACTCCGGACTGCCGGCATCGCGCTTGCTGTTGGTCAGCAGCAAGATGGTGCAGCCGACGACGTCCGCGTAGACCGACAGGTCGTTGATGAATTCGCGAAACACCCGCTCCGAGGCGGCGTTTTCTTCCAGCGCGAAGAGCCCGTCGATCACGATCAAGGCAGGATTCTGGCGCTTGCCGTTGCGCGCCAGATAACGAAGGATGCCTTCCAGCCCATCCGTGCGCAGGATGTCGAAGGCACTCTCGTAGACCACCGAGGTCCCGGCGTAGCGGTTATCCATGAACGCCATGTTCTGCAGATGGCGCAACAGGCGATGATGCGTCTCGGCCAGCAAGGTGACGTACAGCGAGCGCTCCGCCCGGGCCGCCCAGCTATAGCAGATCTGGTTGGCCAGTATGGTCTTTCCCTCACCGGGCCCACCCTGAACGATGTACACCGCTCGCGGCAACAAGCCGCCGTTGAGCACCGCGTCGAGCCCTGGAACGCCCGTCGGCACATGGACAGGCCTCTTTGGCGATGAAGTATCGATATCGATCACAGCTGCTATCCGTTCAACTCAATGCCGCCATCCTAACAAAAGGCGGGTGCGGTTACGGTCGCCGGCTCTTCAGCTTGGTCAGCGTTCGCGCGCGGACGTTCGGAACACGCCCCGGCAGCCCGTCGCCAGCGCCGCCCCAGCCTCACCACGGACTCATTCGACCCTGCTCGGTGGACGATTGATTCCCCGCCGCGCTGGAGCCCTTCACCCAAACCCCCTACCATGCACGTCGTTTCCCCATTTATGACCGGCAATCTGAGCGCATGTCCTTTGCTTCACTGTTTCGCGTAGACCTGAGGCGACTGATCGTGGCGCTGGCTATCTTCAGCGGCCTGGTCACGCTGAGCATCAGCTTCTATTCGAGCTACCAAGTCCAGCGTGCATCGCTCATCGACAGCACGCTGGAAGCCAACCGCGCCTATGCCGCCAAGCTCGCGGTCGGCACCGAGGGCTTCTTCGCCACGCTGCAGCAACAGCTCAAGTACAGCGCCACAGTCCTCGCCGAACGGTTCGACGCCGATACGCTCGGCGAAGAGGTCGAACGACTGCGGCTGCAGACCGACAGTTTCAACAATGTCGTGGTCACCGATGCGAACGGCATCGTGCGGGCCGTTTCGCCGACGGGCCCGCCGCTGGTCGGCCATGTCCTGGACTCGCCCGGCGCCCGTGAAGCGCTGCGTGAGCGACGGCCTCTGATCAGCAACCCGTACGTCTCGGCGATCGGCACCCTGGTGATTTCCGTTTCGCAGCCGATCATCGACCAGCAAGGCACCTATCTCGGCTATATCGGCGGCATCATCAGCCTCAAGGAGCCGAATATCCTCAGCAGCATGCTCGGTGAGCATTTCTATAAAGACGGCTCCTACCTCTATGCTGTCGACCAGCGTCGGCGGTTGCTCTACCACCCCGATCCCCGACGCGTCGGCACCGTGGTGGGCGAAAACACCGTCATCGACCGCGTGATCAGCGGTGAATCAGGCAGCCAGCGGGTCACCAACAGCCTGGGCCAGGACATGCTGGCCGGCTTCGCGGCGGTACCGATCGCCCGCTGGGGCATCGTCGCGCAACGCCCAACCGCCGCAACCTTGCACCCGCTCGATGGCTTGATGCGGCAGGTGCTACGCCAAACCACACCACTGGCCCTGCTGACGTTTCTCGGCGTCTGGTTGCTCTCGGGCCTGATCTCCCGGCCGCTCTGGCAGCTGGCCAAGAGCGCGGGCGAAATGGACGCCGCCACCAGCGCGGAGCGCATTCAGCGAATTCGCTCCTGGTATTTCGAGGCCGCGCAGCTCAAGCGCGCCATGCAACTGGGCATCAACCTACTGCATCAACGTATCGGCAAACTGCACCTCGACGCGCAGACGGACCCGCTGACCGGCCTGTACAACCGCCGTGGCCTTTCACTCGCCCTGGAGGCCTTCGCGGCCGCCGACCACACCTTCGCAGTGGTCGCCCTGGACATCGATCATTTCAAACGCATCAACGATAACCACGGACACGACGTTGGCGACCAGGTCATTCGGCAGCTCGCGCAGCTGATGATCGCCTGCTCGCGAGACGCTGACATCCTCTGCCGAAGCGGCGGCGAGGAATTCCTGATGCTCTTGCCCAACACCAACACCGAATCAGCGTTGCGGGTTGCCGAACGTTTGCGCCTGTGCGTCGAGGACGAACAGATCGCGCCAGTGGGCCATATCACCATTTCCCTCGGCATCGCCGTCTGGCCCAGCCACCACAGCGACGTGCAACGCGTCCTCAAACTGGCCGATGGCGCCCTCTACCTGGCCAAGCAGCACGGCCGCAACCGTGCCGAGGTCGCCGACTTGCCTACCGCTCCGGACGAGCGGCACTGAGCCGGCTATACGCGGGGCGCCTTTAGAAGCCGCTGGCGATCTGGCGAATTTTGCGCAGTTGCCGTACCCGCTCGAGGTTGTCCCAGGCGGTGGCATAGTGCGATGGCGACTGCTCCAGCGCGCTGCGGAAGAACTGTTCGGCCTCGTCCAGCTTGCCTTCCACCAGGCAGACATAACCCACCTCGTTGCTGGCCTGGGCCCGCGAACCGATCTGCTCGAACGCCGACAGCGCCTCCTCGTAGCGCACCGTCCGCGCTAGCAGCAGGCCGTAGTTGCGCCATAGCGGCGCGTAGGCGCTGTTCTGGTCGAGCGCACGGCTATAGACGCGTTCGGCCTCCTGCCAATGGCCCGCCATGTAGTAGGAGTAGCCCAGGCTGTTCTGGACCAGCAGCGAGCGCGGCTCGACTTGCAGCGCCAGGCGGTAATACTGCTCGGCCAGGGGAAAATCGTTGTTGAGGTCTGCCAGAACGCCCAGGGCGTTGTACAGCCGCACTGGCGACTGCCGATCCACCGTGAGCGCACCCACGGCCGGCAGCCCGTCATGCGGATCCCGGCCCAGCCTCTGCTGGTCCAGCTGCACCGCCTTGTACAGCAGCTCGCGTGCCTTCGGCTGGTCACGCTTGGCCAGTTGCAACATGCCCATTTCGGCCAGTGCGTCGAGGTTGTTCGGCGCCTTGCTCAATACCTCATCGAACGCCATCTCGGCCAGCTGGATGTTGCCGCGCTCGCGGTGGATGCGGCCTACCCAGACCAATGCCGAATGCCGCCCGGGATCCAGTTCCAGTGCCCGCAGGTACTGAAACAGCGCCTGGTCCAGATCACCGGCGTGATACGCCACGTCGGCCATTCGCAAGGCCTGCTCCAGCGAGCCACCTTGTTGCCGGGCGCGGTACAGCACCGAGTGGTCGCCGGAATAGATGGAGCGCTCGTTGCCCGGTTCCGGGCCCATGGACTGGCAGCCGACCAGCACGCTCGATACCGCCAGCAGCAGATAGATTCCTCTCATTTCATAATCTCCCGAACGCTTTGAGAACACCGATCATGGCGGGGCCGATGGCGACCAGGAAAAAGCTCGGCCACAGGCAGAAAATCAGCGGAAACACCAGCTTGGTACCGATCTTGGCCGCCTGCTCCTCCGCGGCCTGGGTACGTCGGTCACGAAATTCCTCGGCGTAGATGCGCAGTGTGTCGGCGACGCTGGTACCGAAGCGGATACTCTGCGCCAGCAGGCTGACCAGGCCGCGCATGTCCTCCAGCCCCGTGCGTTCGGCCAGATTGGCCAGGGCCGTCGCGCTGGGAATGCCGGCACGAATCTCGGCATTCACCGTCGCCAGCTCTTCGGCCAATTCGACCTGGCTCACCGCCAGTTCTTCGGCGACCCGCTCGATGGCCTGGGGCAAGGCCAGGCCCGACTCCACGCAGACGACCATCAGATCGAGGGCGTCGGGAAATGCGCTGCGCAGGCGCGTCTGCCGGGCGTCCTTGCGTCGTTCGACGTACAGCGCCGGCACCAGCCAGCCGAGTCCAATCGCCAGCCCTGCGGTCAGCAAGGCGGTCGTCAGGCTGACGGTGGTGACCAGCGGCAGCGCCACCAGCGCGCCAACCAGCAGCAACAGCGGCAACAGCACCCGGGTCGCCCAGTACACCTGCACCGCCGAGGCCGAACGAAAGCCGGCGTGCAGCAGGAGCATCCGCGTGCCGGGGGCCTGCCCCGCGTCCGCGCTGACGAAGCGCTGCCCGACCTGCTCCAGCAACAGGTGCAAACCGTTTTGCGGCAAGTCGCCACGGCCCCATTCGCCGCCGCGCTTGATGATCGCCAGGCGCCGACGGACCGGGTCTTGCAGGCCCATGGCCAGCACCGCGACGGTGGCCGACGCGAGAACCACGCTCAGCGCGACGGCCAGCAGGAAGATCAGCCGCACCCATTGCTCGTCGCCGATCACGCTCGCCACCAGCCCATAGAGGTAATCCATGACCCTGCCCTCCCTCAGACCCGGATGCGGATGATCCGCCGAATCCAGAAGATCCCCACCAGCATGGCGCCGAACGCCGCCACGCTGAGTCGCTGGCCGATCGGCTCGTTGAGCAGCAACGGCAGATACTCCGGCGTGGTCAGCATGATTCCGCCCGCCAGCACGAATGGCACCGAGATCAGCACCCAGGCCGACATGCGCCCTTCGGCCGACAACGTCCTGACCTTGCGCTGAAAGCGGAAGCGACCGCGGATCAACCGGCTCAACCGCTCCAACACTTCGGTCAGGTTGCCGCCGGTTTCGCGGTGGATGAGGATGCTCGTCACCAGCATCATCACCGTCATGCTGGGCATGCGCTCCAGCAGGCCGAGCATGGCGCGGCGCACGTCGTTGCCATAGTTGATGTCGGCGAAGGTCAGCCCGAACTCCTGGGCCACCGCGCCCCGTTGCTCCTCGGCTACCAGGCGCAGTGTCTCGTTGAAGGGGTGACCGGCGCGTAGCGCACGGCACATCGAATCCAGCGCATCGGGCAAGCCTTCTTCGAATGCCGCAAAACGCTTGCTGCGGTCGCGGGCGATCTTCAAGATCGGCAGCCAGAACACCACGAACCCCAGCACAACGCCCATCCACCACCACGCCGGCAGCAGCAGTCCACTGCCCAGCGCGACCAGCACCGCCAGCACCAGGCCGAGCAGCACGACGCGGTGCGCCCGGTAGTGATGGCCGCTCTGCTCGATCAGCTGGGCGAGCCGCTCCATCAGCGGCCACTGCTCCAAGGCTGCATCCAGCGGAGACAACCGCTTGAGGTATTTCTGCCGCAGCAGCACCTGCATGTTCGGCAGGTCGTTGGCCTGCTCGAGCAGATGCAGACGCGCACGAATACGCTTGCGCACCTGCCCCGCCTCGCCGAACACCGGCACCGTCAGCCCCTGGCTGAGCAGGAATGCCGCGACGAAGATCATGCCGAGAAAGATCAGGATGAATTCGCTGGGGACTTGGCTCATGGCTGCATGCCCTCCATCCAGTCCGGGCGGAACAGTTCCAGCGGCAGCTCGATGCCGCGCTTGGCCAGCACATCGCGGAAGGCCGGCACCATGCCGGTCGGTCGATAGTCGCCGAGCACCGCGCCATGCTCGTCGAGGCCACGCCGCTCGAAGGCGAAAATCTCGGTCATGGTCACCACCTCGCCTTCCATGCCATTGATCTCCTGCACGCTGACCAGTCGGCGCTTGCCGTCCTCCTGGCGCTCCAGCTGGATCACCACGTCGATCGCCGACGCGATCTGCTGGCGCATCGACTTGACCGGAAAGGTCGCGCCGCTCATGGCCACCATGTTCTCGATACGACCCAGGGCGTCGCGCGCCGTGTTGGCATGGATGGTGGTGATCGAACCGTCGTGACCGGTGTTCATCGCCGCCAGCATGTCCAGCGCCTCGGGGCCGCGCACCTCGCCGATGACGATGCGATCCGGCCGCATCCGCAAGCTGTTGCGCACCAGCTCGCGCTGGTTGACCTCGCCACGGCCCTCGATGTTGGCCGGTCGCGTTTCCAGGCGCACCACGTGGGGCTGCTGCAGTTGCAGCTCGGCCGAATCTTCGATGGTGACGATGCGCTCGTTGTGCGGAATGAAGCCCGACAGGACATTGAGCATGGTGGTCTTGCCGGTGCCCGTACCACCCGACACCAGCACATTGAGGCGTCCCCGCACGATGGCCTTGAGCACCAGCGCGATGGCGGGCGTCAGGGTGCCCATCTGGATCAGGCTCTCGGCGTTCAGGAGATCCACCGCGAAACGGCGAATCGACAGGCTCGGCCCGTCGATGGCCAGCGGCGGGATGATGGCGTTGACCCGCGAGCCGTCCTTCAGCCGCGCATCCACCAGCGGCGAGGATTCATCGATGCGCCGACCCAGCCCGGAGACGATACGGTCAATGATGTTGAGCAGATGCCGATCATCGCGGAAGCGCACGTCGGTACGCTGCAGCTTGCCATGGCGCTCGACGTAGACCGAGGCATGGCCGTTGACCAGGATATCGGCCACCGTCGCGTCCGCCAGCAGCGGCTCCAGCGGCCCAAGGCCCAGCACCTCGTCGCTGATCTGCTTGATGATCAACTGGCGGCTGGCGGCGCTGACCGGCGCGGCATGCTCGTCGAGCAGGCGCTGGCAGATCTCGCGGATCTGCCAGGCGGCTTCGCTCGGCTCGAGCGCGTCGATCAGCGACAGGTCCATGACCTTGAGCAGTTGCTCATAGATCCGCTCCCGCCATTCGGTGTCGGTGGTGTTGAGCTGGCTGCGGGTCTCGTACACCGACTCGGCCGCCGGCAGCTCCCACGCCATGCCGCTGTCGGCGGGGTCGGCGGTAGGGCGCGGTTCCGCCTGCCGGGTCGAGGTTTTCTTGCCTGCCTGCAGGCGGTTGCGTAGTTCGCTGAGCATGGTCATCCCCTGAAGAGTCGGCCGAACGTACGTTTCAGCAGCCCCGACTCGGCGGCCTCCTGGCCGAGCAGCGCCTGGCTCATCTGGCCGATGCTGCGCGTCAATGGCGCGCGCGGTGCATGCAGGCCAAGCGGCACACCGGTGTTCTGGCTCTCGTTGACCACGGCGTAGTCGTTCGGCAGCCGCTGGAGCGCCGGGCAATTCAGCGCATCGGCGATGTCCTTGAGGCTGACCGGTGCGGTCTTGTCGTAGCGGTTGACCACCGTTTGCAGGCGGCTGCCGCGTACGCCGAGGTCCTCGCGCATGATGCGCACCAGGCGGGCCGCATCCTTGAGATGGCTGAGCGACTGTTGCAGGACCACGAAGATGTGATCGGCCTGTTCGAGGGTGATACCGGTGAGGTGGTCGATCTGTCGCGGCAGGTCGACCACGATCCAGTCGTAGTGGGCGCGAGCCAGGCCGAGCAGCCCTTCAAGCTGCTCCAGCTGGACGTCCTGGGTCAGGCAGAGTTCGCTGGCACGGCCACCGAGCACGTCGAGTGTCGGGCTGAAGTGGCTGCAGAAGCCATGCAACGCAACGCCATCGAGATCGTCGATGCGCTGCAAGACATCCATGTGGCTATGGGTCGGCTGCACGTCCAGGCAATGGGCGACGCTGCCGAATTGCAGATCCAGGTCCAGCAACAAGGTCCGCTGGCCTGGCGCGCTGAGGCTGTGCGCCAGGTTGCAGGCCAGCATGGTCGCGCCGGAGCCGCCCTTGGCGTTCATCACCGCGATCAGCTTGCCGCCTGGCGACGACTCGTCACTTGCCTCCAGCGCGATCCGGCCGATCGCCGCGAGCAGCTCCTGGGCCACCACCGGCTCGGGCAGAAAATCGCGGGCACCGGCCTGCATCGCCATGCGCATGCACTCCGGGTCCTGCGGGCCGCAGACCAGCAGTGCCGGACGTTGCTGGGCCGGGTGCTGCTGCAGCGCGGCCAGCTCTTCGCGCCACAGGTGGCTGACGTGCAGCAGCAGCAGGTCGGGTAGTTGCTCCACCCCGTACAGCGGGTCCGTGTGCCCGTTGCTCACCAGCCGGGTGCTGATCTGCAAGCCGGTCAATTGCTGCGCCAGCGCCTTGAGCTGCGTCAGGGCCGTCGCGTTGCGGCTGCTGATCAGGGCCCGCAGCGTGTGCCGGCCAACCGTGCTGGTCGTGGACGTTTCGAGGGTATTGGCGTTCAGCATGGTGTGATCTCCGGGACCACGTCTGGCTCGGCGTGACGGCCGAGGCTCTCGCGTGGCAGGGTCGAAAAGAACGGCGGCAAGGTGATCACACCGTTCAAGCCGGGAATCAACGGCGTGAAGGTGAAGTTTTCCACGCGCAACTGCACGTAGCGGATCGCGCCGAAACCGGCTGCGCCGCTGCCGCTGGGGCTGGCGATGGGGTTGCCGTCAGCGTCGAGGTAAACCAGGGTCAGATGGGCGGTGGTCAGCGCGGCGATCAGGCTGCTGGCGCCGGCATCTTCGGCGGCGTTGAAAATCGCCCGGCGCAGGATGCGCGGCTCCTGGATGTCGCACACCGCGGCCAGTC